>JAXLUD010000009.1:0-234994 GCA_046329655.1 Ferruginibacter sp. | reverse complement strand
GCATCTGCCTACAGCCGCGACTGGGAATATAAACGCATTCGTGCGGTTGCGGATGAGATCGGGGCCGTGGTATTTGCGGATATTGCACATCCTGCCGGTTTGATCGCATCCGGTTTGCTGAACGACCCGTTTGAATATTGCCATATCGTAAGCTCCACCACGCATAAAACTTTACGAGGACCAAGGGGCGGCATCATTATGCTCCGTAACGATTTTGAAAATCCATGGGGCATCAAAGATCCAAAAGGTAACCTGCGCACCATGAGCCAGCTGCTTGACCTGGCGGTATTTCCGGGTTCACAGGGCGGACCGCTTGAGCATGTGATTGCAGCAAAAGCGGTGGCTTTTGGAGAAATATTATCTGAAGACTTTAAAACTTACGGCAAACAGGTGATCAGCAATGCACAGGCCATGGCCAGGTCTTTTGTTAGCCGTGGATATAACCTGATCAGCAACGGCACCGATAACCATTTAATGCTGATCGACCTCCGCAATAAAAACCTCACAGGTAAAAAAGCGCAGGAAACACTGGATAAAGCGCATATCACGCTGAATAAAAATGCGGTGCCTTTTGATGACAAATCGCCCTTTGTTACTTCGGGTATCAGGGTGGGTGTGCCGGCCGTTACCACCAGGGGAATGAAAGAGGCTGATATGGAAACCGTGGTTGGCTTTATTGATAAAGTGCTGATGAATGCGGATGATGCAGCCCTGATTGCTGCTGTAAAGAATGATGTAAAAACATTCATGCAGCAGTTTCCCTTATACCCCGAACTGGGTTAATTAAATTTGAATTTATGATACAGCGTATTCAGTCAGTATGGTTATTGGTAGCCGCAGTATGTGCTGCGCTTACCTACAAGCTGCCATTTTATGTTGGCACCAATGCGAAGGGGACATTGCAGTATAATTTAACCGGCACCGAAAGTTTTTTACTGATGCTGGTTACATTTTTAACAGCTGCTCTGGCCGCGGTGACCATTTTCCTTTTTAAAAACAGGAAAATGCAGCTGCGTTTATGTGTGCTGGGTATTGTACTGGAAGCCCTGCTGCTTTTTTTATACTACCGTGAAGTGCAGACATTCTCATCCGGCACGTATGCATTATGGGCCATTTTGCACAGTGTTGTGGTGATTTGTTTTGTGCTGGCGGCCAGAGGCATTAATAATGATGAAAAACTGATTAAGGAAAGCGACCGGCTGAGATAATATCAATAACACCAATCAGGAAAATAATATAAAAGCAAAGGCCCCGTAAAATTTTACGGGGCCTTTTTATGGTTTTTGTTTGTGCTTGATTATTTCGCAAATTTCACTGTGCTCATTTCACCATTACCAAATATGCCCTTGATGATATACATGCCTTTTTGTAAAGAAGTAACATCCAGGTTCACCACGCTGGTACCAGGCTGTACTGTTACCATGGTACGGTACACCACTTTACCATCCATTGATACCACCCGCAGGTCAACCACATCTTTCTTCACAGAAGAAAGGCTGATATTGGCCACATTTACCACAGGGTTGGGTGCCACACTTACCAGTTGCACATCGCTTTGGTTGGCGGCTACTTTTACAATGGCAGAATAATTAACGCGGCCGTTCTCATCAATCACTTTCAGGCGATAGTACAATGTGCCTTTGTTGGAAGTGCCATTATCTGTATAATCAAATGGCTGCAGGCAGCGCTGTTGTGATGCGGTGAATGTATTGATCGCTGTAAAATCTGTACCGGCAGAAGAGCGTTCAACAACAAATGTAGCTTGTGCTGAAGTACATTCTGCACGCCAGTTCAGAGTATTGTAATCATTACCTTTTGCAGCATTGAAATAAGAAATTTTTACTGGTAAAGTTGCACCTGCAGGACTTAATGTTGTCCATGCAAAAGTTGCATTAGCTGTTTGAGTGCTTCCTGTACCGTAGGCAATTTTAAATCCGTCAACATCTGCAGCAGCGCCACCGCCAGCTTTATTGGTTTGTGTTAACTGAATTGTGGAGACAGCCGATGTTCCGGGAGCGGTTGGGTCAGTAGTTGCGCCGGTTATTGAAGCATTGGCACTTCCAACAGCTGGCTCTGCAGCAACTGAAGGGTTAACCCACATATACATTTTGTCATTAGTTGCTCCAGCTACAAAATCATAACGGATCATGATAAGGTAAGTAGTATTAAAGCTGTAAGTACCAGCACTATAAACTGTGGCAGTACTCAGTCCTGATGCCTTGTTAATACCAAACTTCAGGTTAGTACCATCATCAGCTACGTAAAAACTTACGAGACTTGTTCCGGCTGCATTTCTTAAGGAGATAATGTTATTGGCAGAATTTGCAGGCGTGCTGCTGGGGGTGCTTGATGTACCGGCAACCCTTACTACAAAGGACATAAAGAAAGTAGCATCATTATTGGCCACAGTTGTTGAACCAATAAAGGTTTTACGAGGATCATCCCCGGTTGCCCTTGCTATATTAACATAGTTGGTTCCGCTTGAATAGCCAGTGTAAACCAGCGGCGTGGTATTAAGTACCTGAACATTTGGAGTGGTTACTGTAGTCCAGCCACCATTTGCATTGGTAAGATTGCCCGCAGTTAAACCAGTGAAGTTGTCATTAATCAGCAAACTGCCGGTTTGGGCTGATGCCGTAAAGGCACCAATTGTAAGAGCGATAAGAGGTAAAAACTTTTTCATGTTGTACATTTTTTAATTAAATAAGATTTAAAAACTGGTTGTAACAACAGAATGTGGATTCAGCAGATTTTCGGAGGAATTGGATCGCATATTTTGATGCAGTTGCCGTACAATAACCGCATATTGTACAAGTTCGGCCAGCGCATTGAACTCTGCAGGGAAAACTATAGTGGTTTCATTATGGGGCTACAGCGAAAAAGGGTACTGAGATAAGCTAATAAGTCAGTATTGTACCGTAAAAATACGATTTCAAGCCAATAAACAAAATCAAAAAGGTACTTATTTTTTGTGCCCCCGTGTATCGCCTGATTTACAGTTATTTATTTTTTAAAAAAATTGCGGTCCGGCTGTTTTTTGCCTTCAAAAACCCGGTAATACTGCCCGCATACACCACATCTCCCCCGTCATTTCCTGCCTCAGGGCCCAGTTCAATCACCCAGTCGGCACTCCGGATCACATCTGTATTGTGTTCAATCACGATGATGGAATGCCCCTGTTCGATCAGTGCATTAAACGAAGCCAGCAGCTTTTTGATGTCGTGAAAATGAAGCCCGGTAGTGGGCTCATCGAATATAAACAGGATGCTGCCCTGCGCTTTTCCCTTACCAAGGAAGGAGGCCAGTTTTACCCTTTGTGCTTCACCACCGCTTAAAGTATCAGACGATTGGCCCAGTTTTACATAGCCCAATCCCACATCACTCAGTGGTTTTATTTTTGAGGCTACCGCTGGTTCGTCTGCAAAAAAAACAATGGCATCATCCACACTCATCTCGAGTATATCATAAATGCTTTTGTCGTTGTATTTTACTTCCAGCACTTCTTCTTTGAACTTCTTACCCCCGCATACATCACAGGTAAGATGCACATCTGCCAAAAACTGCATTTCAACAATTTGTTCGCCTTCACCTTTACAGGCATCACACCTGCCGCCATCCACGTTAAATGAAAAATGCTTGGGCTGGAACCCCCTGATCTTGCTCATCGGCTGCCGGCTGAAGAGGTCCCTGATCTCATCATATGCCTTTACATAAGTAACCGGGTTGCTACGGGAAGATTTACCAATCGGGTTCTGATCCACCATTTCAACCTGCGTAATGGTATCCACATCACCGGCGATGGCTTTATGCATACCTGCTTTATCAGTAAACTCTCCTTTTAATTTTTTTAATGCCGGGTACAGTATTTGTTTTACCAGCGTGGTTTTACCACTGCCGCTTACACCGCTTACCACGCATAATGTATTCAGGGGAAATTCAACTGTTATGTTCTTCAGGTTATTTTGCCTTGCTCCCGCTATTTTAATGGAACGGTTCCATTTACGGGTGGTTTTTGGCGGCTCAATCTGCAATACACCTGATAAGTATTTGCCGGTTAAACTTTCCTTATTGTCAATAATGGCATCATAATCTCCTGCAGCCACCACTTCGCCACCCAGGTGACTGGCCAGCGGGCCCATATCAATAATATGGTCGGCCTCACGCATCATCAGTTCGTCATGCTCCACCACCACCACTGTATTGCCCAGGTCACGCAATTCTTTCAGTACACGGATCAGTCTTTCTGTATCTCTTGAATGCAGGCCAATAGATGGTTCGTCTAAAATGTAAAGGGAATTGGTAAGGTTGCTGCCCAGGCTCCTGGTTAATTGTATACGCTGGCTTTCTCCGCCACTCAGGCTGTTGGCCAGCCGGTTCAATGTAAGATAGCCCAGGCCAACATCCATCAGTGTTTTAATGCGGTGATGAATTTCGAGCAAAATTCTTTTGCCTACCTGCCTGTCATATTCTCCCAGCTTTAAGGCATCAAACCATTGCTGCAGGTCTTTCACGGGCATTTCACACAACTCACCTATATGCCTGTTACCCACCTTTACATACAGGGCTTCTTTGCGCAGGCGGTATCCTTTGCAGTCTGTACACTGCGTGCGGCCCCGGTAACGGCTGAGTAAAACACGGTACTGCACTTTATACAGGTTGGCTTCCACTTCCTTAAAAAAATCATGGATGCCATACACCCCGTTTCCACCATTCCATAAATCGTCCAGCTGCGCAGCGGTTAAATCAATGATGGGTTTGTGAACAGGAAAATCAAGTTTCTTTGCCCCTTTTACAAACTGTTCTTTCCACCAGCCCAGCTTTTCACCTTTCCATGGCGCCACGGCACCTTCATACACACTTAATTGTTTATCGGGGATTATAAGATCGGCATCAATTCCTAAAATTTGGGAAAAGCCCTCACAGGTTGGGCAGGCGCCATAAGGATTATTAAAAGAAAACAGGTTGGGCACAGGTTCTTCAAACACAATTCCATCTGCCTCAAATTTATTGGAGAAATGTTTGTGTTTGCCGCCATTGATCTCCAGCAGCAGTTCTCCTTCGCCTTCATAAAAAGCGGTATTGACAGAATCCGCAATACGGTGCCGGTCGTCTTCATCAAAATCCTTCACCACAAACCGGTCAACCAGTAAAAAACTATGCCGGGGGTTGAGTTGTGTGGCCGGCTGCTCCAGCAAATCCTCCATTCTTACGATCTCTTTGTTCATATATAACCTTGAAAAACCCTTTTGCAGCAGGATATTCATTTCTTCCGTTACATTACGGTGCTGCTGCAGTTTAAACGGAACCAGCAGCATTACTTTATCTCCTGCATTCAGTGAGGTAATTGCTTCCACCACATCATTCACATCATCTTTCTTCACTTCCTTGCCGCTTACCGGCGAAATGGTTTTACCAACACGTGCATAGAGGAGGCGGAGGTAATCATAAATTTCCGTCATACTTCCCACGGTACTCCTGGGTGTGCGGGTAATCACTTTTTGTTCGATGGCGATTGCAGGACACAAACCTTTAATATAATCCACATCGGGCTTGTTCATCCGCTGCATAAACTGGCGGGCATAGGCACTTAAACTCTCGGCATAGCGGCGCTGGCCTTCTGCAAAAAGCGTATCGATTGTTAAGGATGATTTCCCGGAACCTGAAACGCCTGTAACAACAATCAATTTATTACGTGGAATTTTCACATCCACATTTTTAAGATTATGAACCCTTGCGCCTTTTATAAATATATCATTGCCTGTTGCCGGAACGGTTGCCGCCTGCTGATTTGTACTAGCCATAGATCAAAAATAGTTAAATATTACTGCTGCTTTCATTATGTGAAAATTCTCTTAAACATCCCCGTACCCTTACTACCGACAGAAACAATTTGTAGTTTTATACAAGTGAGTTAACAGCGCTTCAATGATGGATGCAATGTAAAATTACGGTAATCGCACTCGTAGTTTTACGAAGTATAAATTCATTTAAAATCGAGCGACTTTACTCATAAAATTTTCTAAACATCTTTTACTTTTACAGTCCAATATCCAAAAAACGTGAAAAGCCGATAAAAGCCTATCTAAAAGACTTCTACGATTTTTTCTCCTTTTTTGGTCCTGAAATTAAAGTCCTAACAATCTAAAACTGTAGAAGTTTATGAAATGCCTTAACAATCTGACTGACCAGCAATTGATCCATCTCTATGTTGATGGTGATGCTGATGCCCTTGCAACTATTGTACTCCGTTACAAAGAAAAAATTTACACTTCTATTTACCTGCTGGTAAAAGACAAGTATTTAGCTGAAGACATTTTCCAGGACGTATTTATCCGTATCATCGACACACTGAAAGGTGGCCGTTATACGGATGAAGGAAAATTTTTACCCTGGGCCATGCGCATTGCACACAACATGTGTGTGGACCACTTCAGGAAAGTAAAACGCAGCCCGACCATTAAAACCAGCGATGACCGCGACATTTTTGAAGTGCTGAACTTCAGTGAAGCCGGTGCCGACCAGAAAATGATGGACGGCCAGAGCCACGACCGTATCCGCAAAATGGTGGATATGTTACCCGAAGACCAGCGTGAAGTGATCATCCTGCGCCACTATGCTGATTTAAGCTTTAAAGAAATTGCTGACTTAACCAAATGCAGCATCAATACAGCACTCGGCCGCATGCGTTATGGTTTAATTAACCTGCGCAAGCTGATGGTGGAAAAACAAATCGCACTGTAATTAGCAAAACGTATAAAAAGAAAACCCTCCGTGTTTCGGAGGGTTTTTTATTTTATTGTTTCTTAAAAGCATCAAGACCGCATTGGAGCCATGCTGCATATTTTGACGCATCGGGCTCATAGGCTGAAGGATTGTTCAGCAATTTTTCATCAGGAGATAACAGTACATAATATGGTTGCGAGGTAACATTGAAATTCTCCACCTGCATGGTGGCCCATTTATCGCCTACTGTTATAATTTCTTTTTTAACACCGTCAGCAGTTGTATAGGTGAATTGTTTATGTGCTGGCAGTTTTTTACGGTCATCCACGTACAAAGAAACCAGGATGTATTCGCTCATCAGTTTTTTCACTTTTTCATCAGGCCATACATTTTCTTCCATCTTACGGCAGTTAACGCAATTGTAACCCGTAAAATCTATCATGATGGGTTTGTTCTTTTCTTTGGCCAGTTTCAATGCCTCATTATAATCCTTGATAGGCTCATCGCAGTAATAAGGCTGCTGGTACACGCTGTAACAGTATGGCGGCGGAAAACCACTGATCAAAGAAAGTTTGGCATAAGCGGAATTGGTAACCCCTGGCATCAAATAAAGGGTAGCCGCACCGAAGAACAGTGCAAAAATCCATTTCGTTCTGCCCATTTTTACCGGGTATTTTCTTTTAAAGGGCGGCACATTCAGCAGGTATAATGTAGTGCACAAACCGCATAACACCCAAAAGCCAATAAATATTTCACGTTTAATCACACCCCAGTGCTGGGTTAAATCGGCATTGCTGATAAATTTCATGGCCATGGCCAGTTCAATAAAACCAAGCACCACTTTTACCTCTCCCAGCCATCCGCCGCTTTTTGGCAGTGATGAAAGCAATTGCGGAAACAGTGCAAACAATGCAAAGGGTAATGCCAGTGCCAGACCAAAACCAGCCAGGCCTGCAGTAAGATTAACCGCACCGCCATTTAATGCACCCACGAGCAGACTACCCAATATCGGGCCGGTGCAGGAGAAGGAAACAATGGCCAGTGTAAGCGCCATAAAGAACACACCCAGCAATGTGCCTGTATTTGATTTAGAATCGGTGCTGTTGGCAAACGATGATGGCAGTGTGATTTCATACAGGCCAAAAAACGACAGGGCAAATACGATAAAAATCACAAAGAAGGCAATATTGAGCCAGGGATTGGTGCTGATATTATTCAGTATTTCTTCATTGCCTTTTGGCAAAAAATAAAATGGCACACTCAGCAGTACATATATCAGGAAGATGAAGAAACCGTAGAGCAATGCATTGCCAATTCCTTTTTTACGGCTGGTGGCTTTTTTGGTGAAAAAAGAAACCGTAAGCGGTATCATGGGAAAAACACAGGGAGTAAGCAACGCTATTAAACCTCCTAAAAAACCTACCAGGAAAATTTGCCAGAGTCCCTTGCCCTGTTCCACTGCAGCCGTACCACAATTGGCAGCAGGCTGTTTTAAATCTATCGCAGGAATTTTGATACGGTTATCGTTTACGTCCACTTCCGCGCCGCCTTCCAGCCTTACTTCAAATTTTTCACCCGCTTCGGTTAAAAACGCATCGCCTTTGGCAAAATTGTATGTGAGCGATAGTTTGAGCAAGGCCGGAACCGTGGTGGCAAATTTTATTTTTTGTGTAATACTTACCGTTTTTGTTATGGTGGATGCTGGTACCTGCAACAGCGGGTCGGGACCAGTTTTTTCATCGCCGGAAATTTCGGGTGCGGCCGTTTTTTGAATACTGCTGTCAGCAAAATCAATGGCGGCTTTTGACAGGCCTTCCACTGCGGTTTTATTGGTATAGATATGCCAGCCTTCTGCCAGCGTTCCTTTTGCTGTAATGCTATACTCCAGTTCGCCGATTTTTTGGGAAGACAATTCCCATTTTACCTGGCCGCTGTTTTGTGCATTCACCAGCAGCGACAAAAAAAGCAACATGGACATTAATGCCAGTTGCTTCATATTTTTTGAAACAAAAATTATCATCCTGGATTATTGCAGTGCGATTGAAAAGTTTTCTGTAGTGGGAGGCAGGCAACGGTTGTCGTTGCAGATCATTGACTCCACTTTACCGGTGATATTTGTTTTTACCTTGCCTTTTAAAGTAACCACCTGCACAAAGTCAACCTTGCCCTCGAGATAGGTTACATTTACTTTAAAGTTTTTATCATAGTACTGCACCGCCTTGCCCATTTCCTTTGGTTTACCGGCAATGGTTACCAGCGGGTTTGCATTGAATGTAAACTCAGTGGGCAATGGCCCCCCATCGGCTGTATTTTGAGAATAGATATGCCAGCCTGCAGGCGGGGTAGCCGTAAGATGGAGTTCGAATTTATTGCCTGCCAGTTTTTTTGCCGAAAAACTCCAGGCCACTTTTTGTGCTGCGGCTGTACCTGTCACAAACAGTAATGCAAGCGGTATTAATATCTTCTTCATCGTTGTTGTTTCTTGTTATATACGCATATTATGCAAATAAGATTCCGGTAGTTGAAAAACAGTTGGTCTTTTGCTTATTATTAACATTAGTTGATTCCAAACAGGTATTCAAATACGGTTTTGCCATCGGTATTGCTCAGCTGCAGGCTGGTGGCCCTTTCGGGGTGGGGCATCATGCCAAAAACATTGCGGCCCGCATTGCATATACCGGCAATATTTTGCAGGGCGCCATTGGGGTTTCCGGCAGCAGTGATATCACCGTTTTCGGCACAGTAGCGGTAAATTACCTGGTTATTGGCTTCCAGCTCCTGCAGGGTTTTTTCATTGGCAAAATAGCGGCCCTCACCATGCGCCACCGGTATTTTTACCACATGCCCGTTTTTACCGGCTGCCTCTTTCATGAAAATGTTTTTACATACAAACTGCTGGTGGGCATTGCGCAGCAGCACACCGGGCAGCAACCCGCTTTCGCAAAGTATCTGGAAGCCATTACAAACGCCCAGCACTTTGCCGCCTTTATGGGCAAATTCAATCACACTTTGCATCATTGGACTGAAACGGGCAATGGCCCCGCAGCGCAGGTAATCGCCATAGCTGAAACCGCCCGGCAGCACAATGCAGTCGTCGGTGGTAAACATGCTGAGGTCTTTATCCTTGTGCCAGAGCTGTATCACTTCCTGGTTTAAATCGTTACGGAGGGATTCGATCATATCCCTGTCGCAATTACTGCCGGGAAATACCACTACGCCAAATTTCATGTATGAGATGTTTGTGCCGGGCCGGTTGCTGAACAAAGCTGTGCCGTACAAGTGTGCGACGCAACGCTGCTGAAAACGGGCCCGAATGCCGGTTACAAAATAATTATGTGCAAATGTACAATGCCATTTTTAATTCGCCTTTACGAAATAACTGATGGCCACCACCAGGGCCACCATGGCCCAGTGTAATAACTGGGGCATCCATTTCCTTTCGGGGTACAAAAAAGCGGCACCCATTAAAGCCGAGAACGGTACGGCACATAATATCCAGTATTCGAATGTATGGGTGGCATTGATAAAAGGAACGAAAATGGCCACAAGAAGGTACAGGAAGATAAGGTTCCAGCTTTTACGGGCCTGTATCAGCTGCCGCCGGAAATTTTGCTGCACCATAAAAAAACCGGCAATGGCGGTTAGCAATACAATGATAATGGCTGCGTAGGCCCAGTTGGTCTGGTTAAATTTGGGATACGTGACCGCCACCCCGGGGAAGTGGTAATTTTTCAGCTGGCCGGTTAAAAAAGCAATGGCAATTACAAAGTAATAAGGCGTGATCACACCAAAAAGCGCTATCAGCCATTCGGCGAGCCTGAAGGGCCGGATAATGGCCAGGCCCGCCACCACCAGGATGGCAAATGCCAACGATGGGAAATAAAAGAAAGTGGCCAGGCCAATGGCGATACCGATATTAAAAAGGGTGGTTTTAGGACTGTTATCATTCTGTAATGCACTCATACGTGCCCAAACCCATATCAGCAGGGTATTAATGATCAGTGGGGCAGAGAACATATTCCATTCTGCAAACAAAGAAGTAACCAGCATATAACTCATGCCGGTTAAGTAATTGGGGCGCTGCATCAGCCGCAGTTCGTTCATCATTTTGTTAAAGGAAACGGCCTGGGTGTACAGCAGCAGGAAAGCGCCCATTGCATAGATAACGGGGAAGGCTGTGCCAAAGGGCTGGATCCATTTTAAAAAAGCCTTG
The DNA here is from genome assembly GCA_046329655.1 of Ferruginibacter sp. Classification (GTDB taxonomy): domain Bacteria; phylum Bacteroidota; class Bacteroidia; order Chitinophagales; family Chitinophagaceae; genus Ferruginibacter. Next base: position 224,058 of record JAXLUD010000009.1, on the reverse strand, counting down.
TACAAAAACCCGTCTATCAGCTGGGGCTGGGGAACTTTGGGATGCAGGAACATGGGCAGTTTGAGCAAAATGCCATATACCAGCAGCAAAAAAGTATTGTAAGGGTTATTGGCTTTGAATGTGCCCGTCACTGGAACTTAAAAATTATGATGAATAATTGCCGGGCAAAGTTGGGCAATTATTACCAGTATCAAAACTTTTTTATACGCTTTACAGGTCGATACGTGCAAAACAAATATAGCCCCTGTACTCGCATGGGATGATGAGCTGGCCGGCGCCTACCTGTTTGCTGAGTTTGGGCATAAAACGATAACCCCGTTCCTGGCTTTTTAGTGTGGGGTTACGGGTAATTTGACCGCTGCCGTTGATACTGTGATTGGCAATGATCTGGTTCCGGTTTTTGTCTTCGTTGAAAAGAAAATGAATTTCGCCACCGCTGTTAAACGTGGAAAAAGAAAGGAAGTTATCATTGTCATCATCAAACTGGTCTTTGTTGATCACCCGGCTCCATTGCAGGTTACCGGATTTGTCATAACTGAGCACCACGATATTGGCATAAAAATAACGGGTGCTCTGGTTGCCATAACTGTTGTAAGGCCGGTAATAACCGGTATAAGGATTGTAATAATAATAGGATGACCCGTAATAAGGACTGTAATAATAATTATTCAGGTAATCCCAGCGGTTCCAGGAATTGCTGATGCCGGTACGCTGGTAAGAATAATCTTCGGCCGTAAGCAGGAAGCCCCCGTCTTTTTTGGCAAATACCTGGCGGATAAAATAATCATCCAGCGCAAACCTCAGCTGGCCCGATGTTTTAGCCGCATCACGCAATGAATCGCCCAAAGAAACAAAATGCTGCACATCGGCGCTGTCGGCAGTTTTGTTCCAGATGCAGGTAAACATGCCATCGATATTGCCACGGCTTTTTTTATAATAAAAGGAGTTGAGGATATACCGTTTATTGAGGTTATCCACTTTCAGCTTTACTTCATCAATATAATTTTTATCCAGTTTTAAATCGTGGGTGCTGAATGTATCGCGTTGCGGATCTTTGATCATCAGCTGCAGGAGGTTGCTGTTATCACGCAGGCCGGTCTTTGAATCTTTTGTAAATACCAGCGTGCCTTCATTGTCCACAAAAAAATTGCTGTAAGTATCCCTGCGTTCATCCAGATCGATGGGCTGGCGGCTTTTTTCACGGGTGAGTTTCATATCGCTGTTGAACAGCATCGTAACCAGGCTGTACTGGTCATTTTTTTTCGGCATTTTAAACACCATGATGCGCTGCTTGTCTTCGCTATGGATGGTGGTGTAAATTTTATTATCGGCCAGAAAGGGGATTTGCGTAGTGTCTATTTCAACAGGGTCGCCCATTTTTTGGGCGGCGGCATCCAGTTTTACCGCCATGCAGTGCAGGATATTTTTTTTCTGGAACTGGTAGATCATCCAGAAATAATCGGGGTACACCACAAAGTCGACATTGAAGGTTTTTTCGGGCATAAAATCGAGCCGCACCGTTTGCTTGATCTTCATATCATCACCCAGCACATTTATTTTGTGGATCCATTTGCGTACATTTTTATACACGAGGATATCACCTTTCATTTTTCCAATGATCTCAAAATTTATATCCCTGTTATCCTCCTGTTCAAAATCGGAATAAGTAACTTTCTGGCTGTATAAAATAACGGGTATGGCTGCAAGCAATACCATACAAAAAACAAACCGCTTCATAGTATGCATCTTTACAATAAAATTACGACTAATAAGGCAATACACTTGCCATATTGAACAAGATGTGCCGTTTTTTGTTTTTACATATGCGTTAAAATAATTTTAAGCAGGATGAAAACAGTTTTAATAACGGGAGGTACCGGCCTGGTTGGAAAAGCACTGACCAACCTGTTGCTGGCAAAAGGTTACCGGGTGATTGTACTGAGCAGAAAACTGCCCGTGCAAATCAGCCATCCAAACCTGCAGTATGCCCGCTGGGATGTAACAAAAAAAGAAATGGATACCGCCGCTTTACAGCAGGCCGATTATATCGTGCACCTGGCAGGCGCCGGTGTGATGGATAAAAAATGGACCGCGGCCTACAAAAAGGAGATCATCAGCAGCCGGGTGGACAGTGGTAATCTTATTGCGGCCACCCTCGCAGCAACTCCTAATAAAGTAAAGGCCGTAATCGGGGCCAGCGCCATTGGATGGTACCAGCCCGGCCATGCGCCGCACACAGAAGATGAAGCGCCAGATAGCAGCTTTTTGGGCACCACCTGCAAATTATGGGAAGAAAGTTTACAGCCTGTTACCCGTGCAGGCAAGCGGCTGGTAACCCTGCGCATTGGTATTGTACTGGACAAAAATGGCGGGGCCTTAAAAGAATTCATGCAACCATTAAAATTCGGTATTGCCGCCGTGCTGGGTAATGGCATGCAGGTGATCAGCTGGATACATTTACAGGACCTTTGCCGTCTTTTTGTATATGCCATCGAACATGAAAATATGCAGGGCGTATTCAATGCGGTGGCACCTCTCCCGGTTAGCAATAAAACACTGACCCTTGCCCTGGCGAAAAAAAAGCGGCGCTTTTATATCCCGGTTCATGTGCCCTCGTTTTTATTAAAAATGTTACTGGGAGGAAGGAGCACTGAAATACTCAAGAGTGCTTCCGTTAGCAGTAAAAAAACCGAAGCCGCGGGCTTCGGTTATCAATTCAATACTATCAGTGCGGCACTGGATGACCTGGTATAAGATTAAAGGTCAGACTTGATGAACTTCCTTCTTGACCACCATAAAAAAAGCAACAGGTAGATCACCGCCAGTGAAAATACCAGCCAGGTGATATCATGCGGCATGATGGTTTTGCTCAGCGCTTTCACTGTATTCTCTGGAAATTCAAGCAAACCGTCGGCAGCATTTAAAGGAAGATAGTCACCCATATTTCCATAATCGATCTTATAATCATTTTTCCACTTTACGCTCAGCACAAACAACAGCTGCGAAACAATATTTTCCCCCACCATGTAAATCATCAGCAATCCCACGGCAAACCCGGTACGTTTTACCAATACAGAAATCAGCACGGCAAATGCGTTATAGGTAAGTGCCTTAAAAAAGAAGTAGCCCACATTCTCAAAACCGTGAAAGGAAAATGAGCTGCCCGAAAACAAACCCAGCGTGAGTGCCGTAAGAATAACGAGGATGGTGGCCGTCAGGGCAAAAATAAAAGCCAGTGCCAGTTTAACCCCGATAAACTGCTCCCGGGTGAGCCCGTCAATGATGTTCTGGCGGTGTGTTTTATAACCGTATTCATTGGTGATCAAAATAGCCAGCAGCATGGCGGGCAGTAATAAAATACAACCTGTGGCATAGCTGGTGGTATGCCAGGTCATGTCAAAACTGTATGGGAACATAGTGGTAACCCCGGGAACCGGGAGCTGTTGTATCACATCCCGGTTAATGATATAAATACCGGTATTCACTGCAATCACCCCTACACCAAAACAGATCGCCAGCACTTTAAAGGCTGTGTAATTTTTAAGTTTCAGCCATTCGATTTTTAATAATTTCAGCATAATATCCCGATAAAAAATGACAATTATTTTTCGCTTTTGGTACCTGTGATTTCAAGGAACCTTGTTTCAAGTGATTTCTTTTTCACAAAGAGTTTGTTCAGCACAATGCCCTTTTCAAAACAAAAACGGTTTAGTGCTGCCGCCGAGATATTCTCGGTGCAGGTAAGCTCCAGCGCATTCTCAACCGGCACGGCACTCAGCACGGCTTCCATTTGCTGCAGTACCGCCAGCAATGCCTGGTTGTCTTCCGCGGCCACTTCAACCAGTACGGTGGCCGTTTCCCCACCGGTATGCATCACATCTTTTACCGAACCCACCGTTTTTAAAACGCCTTTTTGAATAATGGCCACATGGGTGCAAACTTTTTCCACTTCGTCCAGTATATGACTGGCCATGATGATGGTTTTGCCATTGCGGTGCAGTTCTTTGATCAGCTCCCTGATCTCTGCAATACCCGCAGGATCCAGTCCGTTGGTAGGTTCATCAAACACCAGTATATCCGGGTCGCCCAGCAGGGCCGATGCGATGGCCAGCCGTTGTTTCATACCCAATGAATAAGTACTGAATTTGGATGTTTTGCGCTGGTGCAGGTTTACCAGTTGCAAAACCCTGTCAATATCCTCTTCACCCCGGCCTTTTATTTTTGCAGCAATCCGCAGGTTGCGTTCTGCACTCAGGTAATGATAAAAATTAGGTGTTTCCAGTAATGTGCCGATCTTCTTGCGTCCTTCGGCAGCGCTTTCATGACCCAGCCAGGTATAAGTTCCGGATGTGGCATTGAGCACTTCCATCACGATACCCAGCAACGTGGTTTTACCGCTGCCGTTTGGCCCCAGGATACCGAATACAGTTTGAGGAGGCACATCAAAACTCACTTGCTGGAGTGCTTTGATTTTGCCGTAATTTTTTGAGAGATCTTTGATCGATAATACCGCCATAACGGTGCAATTAATTTCGGATGAAGATAAGCGGATTTTTTCTATGGCTCATGCTTTTGGTGCCAGATGGAACTAAAACCGCCAAGAACGGCAAAGCCATTTTTATCAAACTGTAATTTCCCCAGCCTGAGATGGTCAATATCTTCCTGCAGCACTTTTCTTTTGTAAGGATTCATGGTGCCACCGGGCCCAAATGGCACCGCATTGGGGTCATACAAAAACTCAGGGTCGGTGATTGTGCCCCGGGGATACATAATGCCGGGAACACCTTTGCCCCGTATATCGAGTTCTTCGGGATGATCGAGCCCAATCGTGTGGCCAAACTCATGTGCAGCAGTAGTGGAATTGTGCAGCAGGTTATCCAGTTTAAAATAGCCCGTGTTGCTGTTGAGCCCGTCCACAAAAGAAATATTACCTGAAGCATATTCTTCAATGCGGAAATAATTGTTGCGTGGATCGGTATTTTCAAATATTGTTTCAGGTTGCAGGTACTGCGACCAGCTGCCGTTCATATCAAAATAAACCTGGTACACGCTTCCCTTCACCACCGCCGTGGCCCGGGGCTCATTCCAGTAATGTGCAATATCCGCTGCAATAAAATTTGCCAGCGCATCACTGGCCGCATCCCCGTAAATAATGATGGATGCATGTACCACCAGCCGGTTATTGATCAGTTCTGCTGCTCCCATTATCAATCATTGATTTTTGAACATTGTTCATTGAAAATTGGGTAAGCCTACCCTCCCCATCCTTCCCTGTCTAAGCTACGGTATTGTATGGCTTCGGCCAAATGCTCTGGTCTTATTTCGGCAGTACCTGCAAGGTCAGCGATGGTCCTGGATACTTTCAGAATACGGTCATATGCCCTTGCACTCAGGTTGAGTTTTTCCATGGCGGCTTTTAAGAGGTTTTGTCCTACGGTGCTGATGGTACAAATTTCCTTGAGCTGTTTGCTGCTCATTTGTGCGTTGGCATATACCCCCGGACTGTCTTTATACCTTTCTTCCTGTATGGATCTTGCTTTTATCACCCGCTCCCGGATGACCTCACTTTTTTCATACTGCCTTGATGAGGAGAGTTCGTTAAATGCAACGGGAGTAACTTCTACGTGCAGGTCGATACGGTCCAGCAGCGGGCCGCTGATCTTATTCAGATATTTCTGTACGGCACCGGGCGGACAGGTGCATTCTTTTTCTGGGTGATTGAAAAATCCGCAGGGACATGGATTCATCGATGCGATGAGCATAAAGGATGCGGGGAAATCCAGCGCCACTTTTGCCCGGGAGATGGTGACCTTTCTTTCTTCCATGGGCTGCCGCATTACTTCCAGCACCGTGCGCTTAAATTCCGGCAGCTCATCTAAAAACAATACCCCGTTATGTGCCAGCGAAATTTCACCGGGCTGGGGGTTGCCGCCACCTCCCACCAATGCCACATCGCTGATGGTATGGTGTGGTGCACGGTAAGGCCGCTTTGAAATCAGCGTGGCATTTTCGGGAAGCTTACCGGCTACGGAATGAATCTTGGTTGTTTCCAGTGCTTCAAATAAACTGAGCGGGGGTAAAATGGTGGGCAGTCTTTTTGCGAGCATGGTTTTACCGGCTCCCGGCGGACCAATAAGAATGGCATTGTGGCCGCCGGCTGCTGCAATCTCGAGCGAGCGCTTGATATTTTCCTGGCCCTTTACATCACAGAAATCAATTTCAAAATCACTTTGCGCATGGGCAAACTCTTCCCTTGTATTCACCACAACGGGCTGCAGGCTTTCCGCATTTTTAAAAAAACCAATCACTTCACTGATATGGCTTACACCGTATACATCCAGGTTATTTACAATGGCAGCTTCCCTTGCATTTTGCAGTGGCACGATCAGCCCTTTGTATTTTTCTTTTCTTGCCTGTACAGCGATGGGCAAGGCGCCTTTGATGGGCCTGATCTCGCCATCAAGACTCAGTTCGCCCATAATGACATATTCGCCCAGCTTTTCTGAATGCTCAATTTGTTCGGTAGCGCCTAAAATCCCCATGGCAATGGGAAGGTCGAATGCCGTGCCGGTTTTGCGAATATCGGCCGGCGCCAGGTTTACCACCAGCTTGGTGCGTGGCATAAAAAACTGGTTGCTTTTAATGGCACTTTCCACACGCTGCAGGCTTTCTTTTACCGCATTATCCGGAAGCCCCACGATAAAATAATGCTGGCCCTGGTTGTTTACATTCACTTCAACGGTTACGGTGATGGCTTCCACGCCGTATACAGCGCTGCCAAATGTTTTCACAAGCATACTGATATATTAAGGTGAAATGAAATTAAGAAAAATAAACAGTGGCCTGTGAAATATTTCCTTCCAGGCATTAAAAAAGGGTGCCGAAGCACCCTCGCATTAAAACCAAATAAACCCTCATCGTTAAAAATATTAATTACCTGTACCTATCCATTTTTTTAGTGTGGCAGTAAATTTCAGGGCATCTTCATTAGCCGGATCAATCCGCAGCATCCTTGCAAAATATTCCAGCGATGCATGAAAGTCTTTCTTCACATTCGCTTCATATGTACCCAGGTAGCCATAAGCATTGAGCAGTACAGCCTTGTTTTTCATGCTGTCTTTTGCCGCCACTTCCACCAGCTTTTGATAATGTGGTACAGCAAGTCCTTCTTTCATCGAAGTATCAATCAGTGCATTACTCCGGGCTCGCCATAAATACCCATACAGCTGATCAGGATATTTCTCTTCATAGATTGCAAAAACACTGTCGGCTCCCGTGTAATCAGACGCAGCATACAATGCAGTGCCCCATTTATAAATATCGAGGTTGGTAGGACTGGGTTTTACATGATATATTTTTTCACGCCAGGCCGCCTCTGCCTCCCGGTGGTTTTGTTCTTTCTCGATATCGGCCAGTATACTCATGTATCCAAGCTGCTCTTCCGGACCGGCAGACGCATCCACAGCCTTTGCATACCATCCTGCTGCCAGTGAATCTTCTTTCCTGCTTTGGTAAAGTTTTGCCATCAGTACAAAATCTTTGGCTACAAGTCCGCCAGTATCCTGTTTCAGAAAATAAGTTTCCATATTACTAAACGCAGCAACCGAATCTTTCTGTGCGGCATAACTGTATGCCGAAAGTTTAAATATCCTGGCCTGAGCAGTATCACCTTCTGCAGCAATAATTTTTTGTGCCCACCCGATAGCTGCAGGAAACTGCTGTGAGACGAAGGCCAGGTCTGCCTGCATATACAACTGCAGGATATCGGGTTCGGCATGCCGGATATAGGCATTAAGGTATTGGGCGGCCTTATTTACATCCCTGAAAAAGTACCAGGCATATAACTGGTATAAGGCCGGTGCATAGGCCGAATCGGTATCAGTGGCTTTCATAAACCTGTCGAGCAATATTTCTTCGTTCTGCTGTGTTTTGTAAATGAGCCCTTCCCTGTACCACGCTTCAGCCAGCGAAGGATCTGTTTTTCTTGCCTGTTCATAACTGAGTACCGCATTACCCCCATCGGCGATTTTACGGTATGCCTCTCCGCGGGCAAGAAAAATGGCAGCATTGTGCCTGTCTTTTTTTGCAGCTTTTTCAAGCCATTCAAGGGCCTGTGCGGTATTTCCGCCTGCGGTTTCAATATTTGCCTGTGCCGCTGCCAGCAACACCGCCGCGTCTTTATATTTTGTTTCGTCCAGTGCCGCTGCAATTAAATTATTGGCTTTATCATTACTTCCAGTTTCAAGAAGTGCATGTGCATAACCAGTGTTTACCAATGGGGCTTCCTTTTTTGCAATAACCCCGGATGAAACCAGCGAAACCGCTTTTTGCATCACCGAAACAGCCCCTGCATTATCTTTCTGTTTCAACATCACCCTGCCCAGCCAGTACCAGGCTTCCCCGTTACCTGAATCTTTCTGGATTACAGCAGTAAGTATATTCCTGGCAGCTGTATAATGCTGGTAATACATTTGCTTCACGCCGTCCTGTACGTTTTGCGAAAAGCCTTCATGCAAAAGGACTGTAACCAGTAACAATAAACTAATGCGTTTCATTTTCCTGTTTTTATTTTTATAATGGCGAAATGGTCATCACGGGGGCTTTTGCATGCATTTGCATCATACGACCCAGCAGACGAGAAAAAAAACCGGGCATTGTTGTTTGTGTTCCGGGGTTTACAATCACCAATCCTGCATTTTTCTGCTGCAGGTATTCCCGGATGGCAGCAGCCGGGTTTTCCCCAATAGCGGCCTGTATATCTGCATGCACAGAACAGTTATCCTGTATCAGCCTGTAAGCCTTGTACAAATAATGCCCGCTCTTATCCCCGGGCTGTTCATTTTTTACCTGCAGCAGCTGCAGGGTGGCATTGCTGGCCGTTGCCATATAAATGCCGTACATAATTTTACGGACGGGCAAAAAATCCGTTACCGGGATAATGATGGTTTTTGGCCTTGCGATCATTTTTCCTGAAGGAATGGATATAACCGGAATATGAGTGCTGGAAGCAATGGCATCTGCATTGATTTTTTCAGCTCTCAGTAAGGGCAGGGTATTGTCCTGGCCCATCATCACAAGATCAACCTGGTGTTTGCTGATATAATTCACCATACAATCGCCCCATTCACCGGCCTGCACTACAACCTGCACATTGTTTGGTGACAAACGGGTATTATGGCAGGCTTCGGCAGCAACCTTCCATAACCTGAATTCAGTTTCCTTCCTGCTGTCAGGATGTATGATGCTGAATGACTTTTCATTTAACTGCCTGCGCCATGTATTCGGTTTTACAACATGCAGCAGTGTTACACTGCATTGGTATTCTTCAGCAAGCATCATGGCTTTTTCAACCGCTCTTTTGGAACGGGTGCTGAAGTCTACCGGCACCAGTATTTTATTGAAAAGCTTTTGCATAAAATTGATATCAGCAATGATAAAATGGCATTTTAAAAAATCTGTTAACCTGGCATTAAAAGGTTATTAAAAGCTTGCCGCACTCATTTGCAAATTACCTTGGAGACTAAAGCTGCCCGAATGCTGCTTTTTTTTTGATCAGGCAAGGGTAATGGTGCAACAATGGCATGAAGGAGGGTGTTTCAATCACCATGTCGGCCGCTTCCCGTACGGGCTGTTTAGCTGTGCAAAAAGCAACACCCATGCCCGCATGCCGCAGCATACAGGTATCATTATAACCATCTCCAACAGTGATGCAATTGGACATACTGATATTGAAACGCCGGGCTATGTGCAGCAGCACGTTCGTTTTACAAATGGCATGGCTGCAAAGCGGTGTATCATGGGCGTAAAACCAGGATGGAATAATCACTTCGCCCGTGGCTTTTCCTTCAGCAAATTCAAGCCTGTTGCCAATAGAAAAATCGGCATTAATTTTATTTTTTACATAGTCTGTAATGGTTTGATAACTGTCGCTGATGATCCCTACTATATTTCCCTTTCGCTTCAACTCTCGGATCACCAGTGCAGCATCTTCCACAACCGGAACAGCGGCAATTGCTCGCAGCAAGTCACCCAATCCAAGCCCCTTTAAAAGCCGGGCAATTTTTTTTGTAAGCGCAGCAGCGTCACTTTCTTCAGATCTCAGTTTGTTTAATTCCCCGGAAAAAGAAAACTGTTCGGCGAGTGTGTCAATATAGCTGCCCCTGAGCAGTGTATGATCCATATCGAATACCACCAGTTTTTTAATACCATCCAGTTCATGGTGCAATGTTTCTTTCATTTCTGCAGTGATGATTTTGACCGTCGCCAGCTCTTCCGTATTAACAATATTGGGTTGCCTTGCCGAAGCCTTTTGAATGATGGCCCTGGAAACCTCGCCACTCATTTTACCCAGCAACTGCCATGGCTTGCTTTTATTTTCGATATACCCGATATTAACCTCCTGCATTCTTGCCTGCATCATAAACATATCAATCAGTATACCCACATCCACCCCATAATCTTTATAAAAATCCACCCGGGCCAAATAAGTTTTTTTACCGGCAATCATGCCGCTGAGGGGCTGACTGAAACCCGCCAGTTCGGGGAAGAAAATTTTTATCAGGGGTTTTGCCACCAGTTCTGTGACCCTTCCTGCATTGCGGACAAAAGCCCCTTTTACAAAATCACATTCATCATGAATAAGCGGGTATGCCAGTTTACTTATGGCATTTTCGGGATAGGGGTCAATATCGGCATCCAGGAAAACAAGTATTTCATTGCGGGCATGCTGGATGCCGTCACGCATGGAAATGCCCTTTCCCCGGGTTTGACTGGTGATAACCACGGCACCTGCCGCAGCCGCAATTGAAGCAGTATCATCATTACTTTTATCATCCACCACTATCACTTCGGATACAAGCTTCTCGGAGAAGCAGAAATTAACCACAGCGGATATTGTAGCGGCCTCATTAAATGCCGGGATTATCACAGTTATCATTTGCATTGTATTATTTATTACCCATTACCCTGCAGCACTGTGCCGGTATAAATGCGGTTGCGGTGATAAAATGAGTACAACAAAGCAACCGCGTATTATCCCGGGATATGCTGTACCGGATTTGCTTTTCAAACTACAATGCGTTTATTAAAGCGGCATTAAAAAGGGGTTAAAAGCCGTGGCGGGTAATTTTATTCTGGAGTTCAATCGTAAAAACTGTTCCGTTCAGCGGGTCGCTGGCTACCTCAATTTTTCCTTTATGAAGAGATAATATCCTTTTGGTAAGTGTAAGTCCGAGACCGGAACCCTGCTTTTGCAGTACCGTATCTGCCCTGAAAAATGGCTGAAAGATATTTTCGATATCCGATTCTGCAATTACATCGCCTTTACTGTTCACCGTAATGCAGATATTCGTTCTATCAAAAGAGGTTTTAATAAATGCGGTGTGATCATCCGCATATTTGCAGCCATTTTCAACAATATTCTTAAAAGCAATGTACAAGAGATTGTTATTGCCAAAAACCGTGAGCAGGCTTTCGTCATCGGGCAGGGTTTCAAAATGCACATTGATCCGGTAAACCGGGTTCAGCTTCTGCACATCCGCTGCCACTTTCAGCAGTATTTCATCAATCCGCACATCAGCAAGATCAATACTGCCCTCACTGCCCGTTTTGGCAATATCCAGCAGGGTTTTGGTAAGCTGCTGCAGGCCACGCATGTCTTCCTGTATACTCAGCAGCACTTCTTTGTATTCGTTTGAACTGCGGTCTTTTTGCAGGGTAACTTCCAGCTGGCTGGAAACAGCGGTTAATGGGGTGGACAGCTCATGCGACGCATTGGAAATAAAACGCCGCTGAATGATAAAGGATTCCTGCAGGCGATCTAGCAGGTCATTGAAGGTCTGGCTTAGTTTGTACAACTCATCATTGGCCTGTCCTTTTTCGATCCGCTGCGAGAGGTTTTTTGAGCTGATCAGGTTTACCTCTGCCATCATTTTTGTAATGGGTGTAATCAGCGTGCGTGCAAACAACAGGCCGGCAAAAAATGAAATACTGATCCCGGCAAGTGTAACCCATAACAGCAGTTCCCGCAATTCCTGCAGGTAAGTTTTTCCGTCAATATCCTCTGCTGCCACCGTTACAATAAAGTTACCGCCGTTGCTTACATAGTGCATGGCCACTGCTTCCCTCCCGTTATAATGAAAAAAATGATCCTTATTGATCACGAGATCATTGATCATCCCCTGCGTGATTTTTATTTCATTGCCCGGGGTGGCTGCAAACTGGTATAATAAATGGTTTTGCGGACTGAATACTGCAATGCTTTTATTATACAGGGAAGAAACAGAGGCCGTATCAAGGATGCTGATGAGGGAATAATTGCCATCCTTTACTTCAGATGCGATTTTTGCTGTGCTGATGGCCCTGTTATGCAAACGGGTGCTGAAAATGCTTTGTCTTTCCTGCTGGCTGAAAAAAAATATGGACAGGCCGGCAGCAGAAAGGATAATGCTGGCCAGCAGGGCGAATAACAATGCTATTTTATACTTGATGCTCACTGCAGTTCTTTCATGATATAACCCATACCCACCTGCGTATGGATCAGTTTATCTGTATGGTCCTTATCCACTTTTTTACGCAGGAAGTTTACGTACACATCGATCACATTTGTTTTGGTATCAAAATCCAGCTCCCATACTTTTTCAGCGATATCACCGCGTGAAAGCACCCGGTTCCGGTTACGCATAAAATACTCCAGCAGCTGGAACTCTTTAGCAGTAAGGCTGATCGGTTTGCCCTTCCTTGTTACTTCCTTGCTGTCAACATTCAGTTCCAGGTCGGCCACACGCAACACATTACCGGCGGGCAAATGCTGGTTCAGTGTACGTTTAAGAAGCGCCCTGATCCGCACCACCAGTTCCTTGAATTCGAAAGGCTTTACAATATAATCATCCGCACCTGCATCAAAACCTTCAATCTTATCATCTGTAGTGGAAAAAGCAGTAAGCATAATCACCGGTATATGGCTGTTGCGGCTGCGGATCATCTTGCAAAGATCATATCCGTTGATCCCGGGCAGGTTGATATCGGTGATCACGATATTGAAGCGGTTATTTTCAAACAGCCGCAGGCCTATTTTACCATCATAAGCCGTTTCAACATAATAATCCAGCTCCTGCAGCCCTTTTGCAATGCTGTCTGCAATCTTTTTTTCATCTTCCACCAGCAATACCTTTATTTCTTCCATTGTAAAACGTTTTAAGTTAATGGTACTTCATCATTGATCACCTGCACTCCCTGTTTCCGTGTAACCACCGATCCTACCATCATAATAATACTGGTGACTAAAATTACAAAAAACAAAATGCCCTCATTGAATGCCGACAATTTAAACGTATCGGGGATACTGTAAAACAGCAATATGGTGATCAGCCCCCTTGGCATAAAAAACAACGCAGGCATAATATGTGTTTTGAGAAAGAAACGAAGATAGATATACCTTACGCCGAATAAAACCGTTACCAGCGCTGTACCTGCCAGCAGCACTTCCGCATCGCACAATAATCTCAGATCGATTGTAAGGCCAAATACAAAAAAGAAAAATGTACGTACCAGGAAACTGCTTTCGGCTGTTAGCGCATGCAGCATATGTTTTACTTCACTCACCTGCGCCGGCCTGATCCACTGATAAAATCTTTTAAAAAGCGGCAGCTGCCAGTTGGCGGTTATCAAACCAAACAGCAGGATTATAAAAAGTGCGGGCAGGTGCAGCAATTTTCCCCCTGCATACAAAAACACCAGTACAGCCAGCACCAGGAAAAAGCGCACCCGGGTGGTAATCTTCAGCAGGAGCAGGAGCATGAAAAAGGATAAGACCACGCTGATGATCACCGAAAAGAGAACAGAACCAAAGAACCATGCAATGTTCTGCCACTTCATTACCTCGCCTGCAATAATATAATTGAAAAGCAAAATGCCCACAATATCAGAAAAGGAAGTTTCGTATACCAGGAATTCTTTTTTCTCTGCTCCCAGATGACTGATACTGGGTATTACGATTGCACTGCTCACCACCGACAAGGGTATGGCGTAAACCAGGCAATTCATAAAATTTTCTCCCAGGTACAAATGGAGCAAAGAGGCACAGGCAATGGCCGAAAGCAGGAAGATGCATAGCGCAGAAAAAAATGCATGGCGAACCAGGGGCAGTTTCTTACGGTCGGCCTCCAGGTCGAGCCCTGCCTCAAGTATGATCATAATAAGCCCGAGCACACCGAAAATTTCAAGCATTTTATGCGGAATATGGAATTCAGTTCCGGTATACAACAGCAGCTCCCGGCAGCAGATCCCTGTTACCAGTAACAGCAATACAGCCGGTATGCCGGTTTTGCCCGAAAGCAGGTTGTACAGGTAAGAAATCATTACCAGGCCACAAACGGCCAATATGTAACTGTAGGCATTCATAAATAATTGTTATCTCAAAATCTTTAATCCCATTTTAATGGCTTTTTAATACCCGCTTACTATTTTAGAGTTGTCAGTGTTTATAATGGTTGTGTTAATACAACTGGCTTTTGTTCATCATAGCGCTTTTTTATCCTGGTAATAGTGGCTGGATTTAAAGCGGTAATCCGTTTGGGTTTTAACTACTAAGCAGCCTCCGGGCTGCTTTTGTATTTTACAAACCCCTTGAAGCCTGCTCCACCTGCTGCACAAATACTTCCTGCAGTTTCAGCGCAGCATTCAGTTCCACCGATTTCCTGTAACTCAGCACGGGTAATTTTGAATGATTTACCACCTGCTGCGTATATGGCCCGATAAAAAACTGTGTCCATTTATAATCCAATGTGGCATTGATGACGATGAGATCACATTTTTCGGCTTCGGCAATTTCGAGCACTTTTGCAGCTACATTGGTACAGCTGTACATTTGATTTGAATATTGTATGCGGTGCTGCTTAAGGAATATCAGCATATCATGCAGCACAACCTTATGTTCCAGCAAACCCGCTTCCTCACCATTCTCTGTGATGGCAGCAATATGTAAGGATGTATGTTCTGAATGTTGCAATAACGGTTTAATATAGTCAAATTTCTCCCTGATACCCGGTACAGTTCTTACAGGAAAAAGAATTTTATCAAACCCTTCTTTTCTAAAATGATGCGGAATGGTGAGAACCGGCTTAACCGTATTCCTGATCACGCTGTAAGCTGTGGTGCCCATAAAGAATTCCCTGAATCCAGAAGCGCCATGCGTGCCCAGCACCACCAGGTCAACGGGCATTTCTTCTGCAGCCTTGCATATTTCATCATACGGTATGCCCTGCGGCATATGAATTTGTACGGGGATATTTTCCGTTCTTAAAACCGATTCATAGAGATGATACAGCTTTTCCCTCGCCTCACTGTCAATTTCACGTGCCAGTGCCTGCAGTGAAATGGCGTTATCAATGCCGGAAACTATATACCTTTTTTCCACCACATGGAGCAGGTGAAGTACAGCGCCATTTTGCTTGCAGAGTTTAACCGCTGTGTTTACAGCATTTTCGCACAGTTCTGAAAAGTCTGTTGCCACCAGGATATTTTGCAGTTTGGTAATCATCTTGTGTTTTTTCCGAAATTGGAGCCCTGGTGTAATAGAGGGGTTAAAACCACATTAAAATAGGATTAAATCAAAGTGCCCGCTGCCAGATTCTACATTCACCGCTCTTTTTACCGGGTTCACCGGCTTTTTACCTGTTACAGCCTAATTACCATTTTGCATACAGCCACGGCCCCGTAGTTTTGACACATCAATCAAAAATCAATGGGTATGAACAACGACCAGGAAGAATATACACAACGGCAGGTTCGCAACCGCATTGCCACAGGCCTGCTGCTGGTGGTGATCGGGCTGGTGCTTTTTGCAGACAAACTCGGAGTTATCATTCCAAAATGGGTAATATCCTGGCCCATGCTGCTGGTGGTGATCGGGCTGTACACCGGTTTCAAACATAGTTTTCAAAATGCCACCTGGTTTATTTTAGTGCTGGTAGGCGGCATCTTTTTATGGGATGAAATGATGATGGACCTGAGCCTGAAACCTTATATCATTCCCATTGTACTGGTAGCAGCCGGGCTTATCGTGATGATGCGGCCCCGGCAGCCCAAGCGCACCTGGGGCGGAGGCCGGCATCGCCGGTGGGAACGCTGGAATGAACGTGCCGCAGAACAAACCATGAACCAGGACCCGCCCCCTGCCGATAGTATTACCGGTGACGATTATATCAAGATCGACTGCCTGCTCAGCGGCGTGGAGCGTACCATCCTCTCCAAAAATTTTAAGGGCGGAAGAATCTCCTGTATTATGGGTGGTGCTGAACTGGATCTTACAAAAGCAGATATCCAGGGCACTGCCATCCTCCAGTTGCACGAGATCATGGGCGGGGTAAGCCTGATGATTCCCTCCAACTGGACGATACAGAATAATATTTCAGGCATCCTGCACGGACTGGAAGACAGGAGGAGCGGGCAAATGCAACCCGACCCACATAAAGTGCTGGTGCTGCAGGGCAGTGCCATCATGGCCGGTGTTGAAATCAAAAGCTATTAAACCATTTAACCATTATCAAAACCTATTGTATGAACTGGTACCTTGCCAAAATCATTTACCAGATTGTTTGCGACAAAGGCGCACACACTCCCCAGTTTGACGAACAGCTCCGGCTTATCAGCGCGGAAGACGACCTGCATGCTTTTCATAAAGCCCGGCAGCTGGGCGAACAGGAAGAAGACAGTTTTACCAACCAGCAAAACAAACCGGTATGCTGGAAATTCATTGATGTGTCTGAAATGCATAAGTTGAATAACTTAGTGGATGGTGCCGAAATGTATTCAGTGATAAAAGAAGAAAATGACAGCGACCGGTTCATCAGCAATACCAAAATGAGGGCACGCAAATTATTTGAAACCTGCATGGAAGAAACCGTAAAACTGAATTAACCCTTGGCCAAACCACTGTTATCCTCTTCCGTAAGCCGCATGGCTTTTGCCGCATGGTGGCTGCTCTGGTTTTTTATACAGTGGAGCGTGGTGGCCACGCTTGGTTTTACAACAAAACTGTCACTGGCCGACAGTGCCGTTTCCACGATATTACTTTGCGGCGGCTGCCTGCTGCTGATGAATAACATGCGGTATTACTTACCCAGCCGCGAAAAATACTGGTATATTTTTACCGCCAGTGCAGTCCTGAGTCTTTTATGGGTGGCCGCAGTGCGTGGCATACTCTACCTGCTTTTTAAAGAGGACAGCCTTTATGCATTGTTCCTGAAAAAATCCACCACCATCCGTTTTGGTTTTGCGTTTTTGGTAACGGGCTGTGTATCGGCCATCAGCCTGCTCTGGTTTACGCAACAGGAAAAGGCAAAAGACGATAACCGTCAAAAAGAAATTGAACAGCTGGCCAAAGATGCCGAGCTCTTCAAACTGCGCCAGCAGCTGCAGCCGCATTTTTTATTCAACAGCCTCAACTCAGTCAATGCCCTCATCGGCAGCCAGCCTGAAAAAGCCCGGCATATGATACAGCAATTGTCGGATTTTTTAAGAGGCACACTCAAAAAAGAAGAACAGCAATGGAACAGCCTGCAGGAAGAAATGCAATACCTGCAGCTGTATCTCGATATTGAAAAAGTACGTTTTGGCCACCGGCTTATTACAACAATAAGCGCCGCAAAAAACTCCGGCAGCTGCAAACTGCCTGCACTGCTGCTGCAACCGGTAGTGGAAAATGCCATCAAGTTCGGATTGTATGATACCACCGGTGAAGTATGCATTTCCATCAGCGCTGCACTGGAGGGGAATGACCTGTTGCTGACGGTACAAAATCCTTATGATGCCGAAACCGCACTGCCGGTAAAGGGAACCGGGTTCGGACTGGCATCGGTGCAACGCCGTTTATTTTTACTGTTCGGAAGGAATGATCTTTTAACAACCAGCGCAGCAGCAAATACATTTATAACCACCATCACAATTCCACAACAATGATACGGGCATTAATTATAGATGACGAACCACTGGCAAGACTGGTGATCAGGGAATACCTGGCCACGCATCCCAATATCCGGGTACTGCAGGAATGCGGCGACGGGTTTGAAGGCGTGAAAGCCATTATGCAGCACCAGCCCGACCTGGTTTTCCTGGATATCCAGATGCCCAAGATCAATGGCTTTGAAATGCTGGAACTGGCAGACAACCCGCCTGCGGTCATTTTCACCACCGCCTTTGAAGAATATGCCATCAGGGCCTTTGAAGCACATGCCGTGGATTATTTATTAAAACCTTTCAGCAAAGACCGCTTTGATAAAGCCTTATTGAAATGGCAGGATGGCAAGGAAAAAAGCGCTGAACACACCCGGCAATTACTGCAGGATATAAGCGAACAGCCTTCCGGGCACAACCGCGTGGTGGTAAAAGAAAATGGAAAAATAAAAATCATCCCGGTTTCCCAATTGCAGTTTTTGGAAGCCGCTGATGATTATGTAAAACTCCATACAGCCGACGGGTGTTTTTTAAAGAACAAAACCATGGCTTATTTTGAAAAAATGCTGGATGCAACAGGTTTTGTAAGGATACACCGTTCGTATATTATAAATATTCAGCTGATCACGAGGCTGGATCCTTACGAAAAAGAAAGCTGGCTGGCCATTTTATCCAATGGAAAAAAACTGCCCGTCAGTAAAACAGGTTATACAAAACTGAAAGAGGTGCTTGGGATTTAAATTTTGAGTGCAGCATCCAGCACCATGTAAATCTTTGTTACTTTTAGATCCGGAACCCTGGCCCTTCCGTCTTTCAGTAAATGATCACCGCTAAAAAAATAAATCTTTATTGCTGCGGATGCTGTCTCCTGGTATGCTGCCTCGTGACAGCAGATACTTATTTTTCCGGCTCCTATACCATCCCGGAAGTATGTGCCAGTAAAAGCGCACCCTTCTCAAGTGGTGGTGTGGGAAGAAGGGGCTGGACCTCTTATCTCCTGGATGCCGCTTCGGGTAAAGAATACAATGTGCCGAAGTTTGCATATAATCAAATCGTGGAAGGAGAATCATTTACCATCAGGAAAACACGGCTTTTCAGAAAATCAACCGATATCGAATTTGTTGAAACAGGTTATTTCTATTCTTTTCCCATCGGGGCGCTGAAGGGAAATTTTATGGGGGTATTTGTTATTTGCTTTGTATCAGCAGGCGCATTGCTCATCAGCACGCTGATTTTGGCATTCAAAAAAAATATCGAAATAAGACACAGTTTTCTCTTTGTATTTGTAACACTGGTGCTGATCTATTTTTATTTTATTGACCAGCCCTGAAGGCCCGGAGATTTTTTCCTTACAATTTCTCCAGCATCTCCACCACGCCTTCCCGTTTTAATATCAGGTAACCCAGCCGGTCGTTGCTGATGCCGTCCTTTAACTGGTAGCTGAACTGCAACTGGTCGTTCTCCACGCTGGTTTCAAAATATTTAAACTGGATATTGGGATACACTTTCAGCGCATCGCCGATCTCGTATAAATGGGTTGACAGGATAAAGAGTGAGTTATTCATTTTACGCAGCCCTTCGATCACTGTGCTGCTGCACTTCATCGCATCCTGCACATTGGTGCCTTTGAACAGTTCATCAATCAGTATCAGCCATTTTTTTCCATCATTGATTTTTTCAATGGTTTTTTTGATGCGCTGCACTTCATTGTAAAAATAGCTTTCGCCCTGTATGATATTATCAACCACGTTGATATTGCTGAGCAAGCCGTCAAACAAAGTCAGCTGCATTTCCTGTGCCGGCACGCCCATGCCGGTATGTGCCAGGTAAACGGATACACCAACGGCCTTGATAAAGGTGCTTTTGCCGGCCATATTGGCGCCGGTAAGAAATAAAAAATTATTATCCCGGCTCAGGGAAACATCATACGCAACGGGGGTATATAATAAAGGATGATACAATTGTTTTGCAGTAACCGCAGGAGTATCCCCCTCAGTAAATGCGGGAAAAACAAAATTGTAGCGCCTGCACGCCACTGCCATACTGTAATAAGCATCCAGTTTGCTGTACACTTCAATGAGTTCAAATACCTCTTCCTTAAACCGGCGTTTAAAAAAATAGCCCAGTGCCAGCATCTTCTTGTTCGAAATATCTTTTGAAGCAGCATCCTTAAGCAAAGGCTGTAACCCGGCTTTATTAAGACGCAGCACCGTGCGGTCCAGCAAAATTTTTAATTGCAGCGGGTTGGTCTCATCCTCTAACAGCTCCACGACCTGCTGCATGCCCAGTAAAAAATCCACGAAATGTTTTACAGAATACCGTACCAGCGAATAGTCGGCACTGCTGAACAAACGGTAGCTGATACTGCCCACTAACCCGGGAGCTGAAGGGATCTCATCCAGCGGTGTTTCATAAAACCGTTCTATTACCATGATGGTGCCGTTGGTAATGATATTCCGCTCCCATTGGTCCTGCACACTGCCGATCTTGCGGATGACCTGCTGTGTATGGCTGATGGCTTCAATACTGTTATGCGGCGTGCTTAAAAAATGCCGCAGCCAGTCTTTGCCTCCCACCGTTTTAGTAAAGTTGAGCAGCTTTAAAATGGATTGTTCCTCGTCGGCATTAAAGATCGACAGGTCGGTGAGCGTGGTTTTATCTGCCTGCATGTTTTAGTGGGTCAGTTGTTATCAGTTAACGGTTGAATTGCAAGCGCTGTCCTTTTACGGTTTCGTTCCACTGGCCGCTGTTGAAAACCAGGTTGCCATTCACCATTGTTTTTTCTATAGATGCAGCAAACCTGAAATTCTCCAAAGGACTCCAGCCGCATTTGTATAAAATATTTTCTTTGGCAACCGTATATGGTTTATTGATATCCACCATGACCAGGTCGGCAAAATATCCTTCCCTTATATAACCCCTGCCGGCAATCTCAAAACAGTCGGCCACAGCATGACTCATTTTTTCAGCAATTTTTTCAAGACTGATCCTTCCCTCTTTGTGATACTGCAGCATCAGCTGCAGGGAATGCTGCACCAGCGGCAGTCCTGAATGTGCCTGCCCGTAAGCGCCTTCCTTTTCACTCAACAAATGAGGGGCATGATCAGTGGCGATCACATCCAGCCGGTCATCGAGCAAAGCCTCCCATAAAGCAGCCTTATTACCGGGCGCTTTAATGGCGGGATTGCACTTGATCTTATATCCCAGTGCCGCATAATCCTCTGCCGTAAAATGCAGGTGATGCACACAAACTTCGGCAGTGATGCGTTTTTCTTTTAAGGGCAGCATATTGCCAAACAGCTGAAGTTCCTTTGCTGTACTGATATGCAATATATGCAGCCTGCTGTTGTATTTTTTGGCAAACTGTATGGCGGTGAGTGAACTTTCAAAACAGGCTTCGGCATCACGTATTACCGGGTGGTCGGCTGCTTCCAGCTCCCCTTTTTCTTTTTTCAGTTTTTCATAATTGGCTTTGATGATGCGTTCATCTTCACAATGCGTGGCAATCAGCATTTCACTTTCGCTGAAGATGCGGTTCAGCGTGGCATGGTTATCCACCAGCATATTACCGGTGCTGCTGCCCATAAATATCTTTACCCCGCATACATCTTTTTTATGTTTGTTCATTTGCAGCACCGCTTCTGCATTGTCGTTGCTCACCCCCATAAAAAAACTGTAATTGGCCAGCGATGTTGCGGCGCCGATAGCATATTTATCTTCCAGCAGTTTACCCGTTAGCGCATTGGGCACGGTATTGGGCATTTCCATAAAACTGGTGGTGCCGCCGGCCACGGCCGCCTTGCTTTCGGTATAAATGCTGGCCTTATGTGTAAGCCCCGGTTCCCTGAAATGCACCTGGTCATCGATCACTCCCGGGAAAAGGTATTTTCCCTCACCATTTATTTCTGTAACATTGGATGCTGTGCTGATACTGCCGTCAGTCCGCTCAATCCTGTCGCCCGCTATTAAAACATCCAGTGCCTTAATTTTTCCTTCATTTACCACCTGAATGTTTTTAAAAAGGTATTTTTGCATATACTGAGTTTTACTAACCTGTTAATTATCCATATTTCATGCAAATTATTAAAAGCTTCTTCAAACTGTTATTTTTTATTTGCCCTGTTTTTGTAAAGGCACAATCCACTTACACCACGCAGGGTTCAAAAGATATGCATTTTGTTGACAGGCTTGAGATCAAGCAGCAGACCAATACCCACCTCAACTTTTCAACGCTGCGCCCGTTTAACCGCAAGGCCGTGGTAAGGGAGGCCGAGTTTTTGGACAGTGCCCGAATGGGATATCCCGACAGTACCGGCCGTGATAAATATAAAGAGTGGACCGATCTGGACCTGAGCCCGGTGGATGAATACAACCTGCGCCGTTTTTTAATGAACAATGCGGAATGGGTAACGGTGCCCCGTAAAGATTTTGAAAGCAGCAAAAAAATCCTGCACACTTTTTATCCTACCAAATCAAATTTTATCGAGATAAACAATAAAGACCTTTTTCTTGCAGTGAATCCCGTGCTGCAGTTCCAGCAGGGCGTGGAAAGCAATTACAGCAAACCCATTTTTATCAATACCCGCGGTGTGAGCACCCGGGGGCTTATTGCACGCAAAATCGGTTTCTCGGCCATGATCACCGATAACCAGGAACGGGCGCCGCAGTTTTTCCAGGACAGGATCAAACAATACGATGCCGTACCGGGCGTGGGTTTTTACAAACCTTTTAAAACCACCGGCACCGATTATTTTGATGCAAGGGGATATATCAGTTTTGCCGCAGTGAAAAATTATGTGGATGTGCAGTTTGGTTACGACAAAAATTTTATCGGCAACGGCTACCGCAGTCTTTTTTTAAGCGACTGGGGCAACAGTTATTTGTTTTTAAAGCTGAACACCAAAGTGTGGAAGTTCAATTACCAGAATCTTTTTATGGAGCTGATGCCGCAGTTTAAAAAAGCAGGCGACACACTGCTCGACCGCAAATATGCCGCCATCCACCACCTGAGCATGAATGTTACCAAATGGCTGAACATCGGTTTGTTTGAAGGCGTGATCTTTGGCCGCAAAAACCGTTTTGATTTTGAATACCTGAACCCGCTGATATTTTACCGCCACATCGAAAGCAATAACGGCAGCAAGGACAATGCCATTGCAGGTTTTGATTTTAAGGCCAATATTGCACACCGTGCACAGTTATATGGACAGTTTTTACTGGATGAATTTATTTTGAGCGATATCAAAAACAAACCCACCAGCTGGACCAACAAATGGGGCATACAGGCCGGCATCAAATACATGGACGCATTTGGAGTGCGTAACCTCGACCTGCAGGTGGAGACCAACCGCGTAAGACCCTTCACTTATTCCCACGGCGATTCCATTTCCAATTATACGCATTACAACCAGCCGCTGGCACATCCGCTGGGCGCCAATTTCCAGGAGCTGCTGGCCATTGCGCATTTTCAGCCCTCACCCAAATGGTATATTGATGCAAGGGTGCTGTATTATTTCCAGGGACTCGACAGTGCCGGGAAAAATTTTGGCGCCAATATTTTCAGGCTCAACACCACCCGCAGTATGAATGAAGGTTTTTCCATTGGCAGCGGCAATAAAGCCACCTGTTTAAACGGGCTGCTGCAGGCTTCGTATGAATGGAAAGAAAATTTATTCCTTGATCTTTCTGTACAATACCGCACATACAAAACACTTGCATCAGCAAAAACAAACAGCACGCTGTTAATGGCAGGTATCCGCCTCAATATGTTCAGGAGGAATTATGATTTTTAAAAGTGGTTTTTTGTACTATTTTTGACAAACAACACCGTTAAGCACCGCCTGCGCCAAATCTTATCCCATTAAAGATCATTGCAAGTTGCAATGAGAAAAAATTTATTATTCAACCTTAATCGAAGATGATGAGCCGCAAGTTTATGCTGTTTGCCTGCTTACTTTCACTGTCAGCCACGGGCATCTCCCAAAAAAAAGAAAAACTGAACCTCGACCTCGAAAGTATCTGGAGCGGGTACTTTGACCAGAAAAAACTGCAAACGCATCTGCTGCACAACAGTAACCGCTTTGCATTTATTGAAGCAAGACCGGAGAATAATCTCGAAATGATCTTTACGCTCGATTTTGAAACCGGGCGTATCATCGATACCGCATTTACCAACCAGGTAAAGCAGCTCAATGATTCACTCCCGATCACTTTTACTTTTTTTGAAGACTATGAATTTTCGCCCGATGATTCAAAGATCCTGATCAAAACACAGATAGAACCGCTCTTCAGTTCATCCACGAAGGAATTCAATTATGTATGGGATATTCCAAAAAAGCTGATGAAAGTGGTAACGGCTGAGGGTAAACAGTGGTACACCAGCTTTTCACCCGACAGCAAAAAAATTGCCTATGTGCGTGAAGGCAATCTCTTCATTAAAAACCTGGAGAACGACGCACTGCAGCCCGTTACTTATGATGGCGCCATGGGACAAACACTGTATGGCATGGCCGATGCATTGTATGAAAACAATTTTGGCATGAAGCAGGCTTACCAATGGAGCCCCGACGGACAATACCTTGCCTTTTTACGCTTTAATGAAGCATCGGTAAAATCATTCCCCATTTCATATTACGACAGGGTATACCCTGAAGTAAGCAGGCAGCGTTATCCCAAAGCAGGAGAAATGGTGCCTGAAGTATCTGTGTTCATTTACAATATCAAAAACAAAGTGCTGATACCGGTTGACCTGGGCCTGAACCCCAACCAGTATGTCACGGGTTTTAAGTGGCTGCCCGACAGCAGGGGTATTTACGTGCAAAGGCTGAACCGTACACAGACTAAACTGGATGTACTGAAAGCCGATATCAAAACAGGGGCAACCAGCATAGTGATGAGTGAAAGCAAACCTGATTATGTAAAAGTGGATGTGAACAATATTTATTTCCTGCCCACCCGCAACAGTTTTTTATGGCTCAGCGAAGACAGCAGTTATAACCAGCTGTATGAAGTAATGATGGCCGGCGGCAGCAAAAGAAAGATCACCCGGGGAGAATGGGATGTTTTTGAAATTAAGGCTGTAAATGAAGGAACCGGCGAAATTTATTATACAGGCAATGAATCTAACCCGAGGGAAAAACACCTGTTCAAAATCAATATCGATGGAACAAAGCGTAAAAAACTCACAAACGGCAATGGCTTCCATTCGGTTCAGCTTACGGCCAATAACCGGTATTTTATTGATGAATTCAGTTCGCTGAATACGCCTTCCGCTTTGGAAATGTATAACAGTGATGGGCGCAGCATCACCAAACTGCTGGAGAATAAAGAACTGAAATCAAAACTGAATGATTATAAAATACCGCCCGCCGAATTCGTGAGTTTCAGCAACAGCAACAAAGACGAACTGAAGGGCTGGGTGATAAAGCCCTATGATATGCCGGCAAAAAAATTACCGGTGATACTGTATGTTTATGGTGGACAAACCAAACAGGAAGTGCAGGATATATGGGATGACAAGACCACCTTAACCATGCGTTATCTCGCCAACCAGGGTTACCTTGTGGCCTGTGTTGACCCGAGGGGCACACCGGGCAGGGGTGAAAAATTCAGGAAAGCTACTTACAAAAAAGCCGGTGATACTGAAATGGAAGATATCATCGCTTTTAAAAATTACCTGCGGAACAATTACAAAATTGACACGGCCAATATTGCCATTGCAGGCTGGAGTTATGGCGGGTATCTTGCTGCGCTTGCCCAAACAAAATATGCCGGACAGTTTAAGGCAGCAGTGGCCATTGCGCCTGTTACCAACTGGCGGCTGTATGAAAATATTTATGCAGAAAGATTATTGCAAACACCCGGTGAAAATGCAGAAGGTTACAACAATGCCTCACCGGTAAATTTTGTAACCGGTTACCAGGGTGGTTTAATGCTGATGCATGGTACTGCGGATGACAATGTGCATTTTCAAAACAGCATGGAGCTGAGCAAGGCGCTCATTAAGGAACGCAAACAGTTTGATGAATTGTTTTACCCGGATTACCTGCATAATATCAGTGATAACAGCGCCAACTCGGCACGCATTCACCTGTTTACCAAAATTGCAGAGTTTTTGAAGGTGCAGTTTGCACAGGCCCCCGTTCAGGCTGTACCAGTAAAAAAATAATTATTCAACGGTGAGTGAAAATGTAATGGTACGGGAGTTTACCTTATCGATTACGTTTGAAAACTTCAGATTCGGGTCACGGCTGTGCAGGTTGCCGAGCCCCCAGCCCATCTTTATTTCAGGTGTCAGTACAAAATAAGGGAAGTAAAAATGAAAACCCAGGCCCGCATCAATGCCGTAATCAAAACGGTTGAGCTTGATCAGGTTTTCTGCTTTTTTGGCGCCGGCATTGGCGGCCATATCATATTCAACTTTTGCACCGCCGATCATATACACTTTAAAATTACCGATACGGTCGCTGCTGAATTTTATGTGCAGCGGCAGGGTCATTGAAATAGACTGCACTTTTTTCATCGTCAGTGTGTCTTCTCCGCCCACGCGGTCGGGATATTTCAATGAATATTCAAATGCTTTTTCAGTAAAAGTGAGATTGAGCGGGAATGTACGGATGGCAAAATGTTCTCCCAGTCTTTTTTCAACCAGCCAGGCCAGGTTAAGACCGGTGCTGTTTACACTTTCCACCACCATTACACTGTCGCGTTGTAAAAAAAGCGGGTGATGCTGGACGTTAAAATGAGAACGGTTAATACCCAAATTGATCCCAAAGTGAAAAGGCTTCAGGTCGTGATCGGGCCTGTTCAATCCTTCCCGCAGCTGCGAAAAACACAGTGCAGGAGAAAGCACGATACCGGTGATGATATAAATTATTTTGTTCCGCAATAAATGCTGCATATCCCTAAGCTAAGCGATTTAGAATAAGTTTTTTTGTAACCCAGATTGTCTAAAATAGAGGTAAAATTTTTGCCTTCAGGAAATTTTTGAATTGATTCGTCGAGATATTTATATGCGTTGCGGTTTTTGCTGAACAATTTACCCATGTTGGGGGCTACAATTTTCATGTACAGGTTATACATGGTTTTAACCCCGGGCAACTTTGGCCTGCTGAATTCCAAAACTACTAATTTTCCACCGGGTTTGAGCACCCGCAGTATTTCACTCAATCCTTTTTCAAGGTTTTGAAAATTCCTTACGCCAAAAGCCACAGTCACTGCATCAAACGTATTATCGGCAAAGCTTATTGTTTCGCTGTCGCCGTTTAACAACTCTATAGTATTTTCAAGTCCGGCTTTTTTTACTTTCTGCCGTCCAACCTCCAGCATCCCGTCGCTGATATCAATCCCGGTGATTTTAGCCGGTTTTAATAAAGCAGCTGCCATGATCGCCACATCCGCCGTACCGGTGGCCACATCCAGTATTGATTTGGGCGCCAGGGTTTCCAGTTGCTTCAGTGCTTTTTTGCGCCATTTGATATCAATCCCGGCGCTTAAGAAACGATTTAGAAAATCATAACGGAAAGCAATATCATCGAACATTTCGGCCACCTGCTGCTTTTTGCTGCTGTTGCTGTCCTTAAAAGGCACCACGGTATCATGCGCAAATTCGGTCATGCAGCAAAGATACAGGATTTAGGGAGGATGCCGGATGCTGGCTACTGGTTGCCTGATAGGGGATGTTGGATCGGGCAGCCAGTATCAAGTATCCATTATCTTTGCCCCATGCTCATCAAATCAGCAAAATATTTACTCAGCAGCCCTTCCTTTGACAAATGCCCGCTGCCCAATAAGCCCGAGTATGCATTTATTGGCCGCAGTAATGTAGGCAAATCTTCCCTGATCAACATGCTGTGCAATAATGATAAGCTGGCCAAAACATCGGCTTCTCCCGGAAAAACACAAATGATCAACCATTTTGTGATCAACGACAGCTGTTATATAGTGGATCTTCCGGGTTATGGTTTTGCCAAAGTAAGCCAGAGCAGCCGCAGGCGCTGGGAACAGATGATAGAAAATTATCTTCGCAAAAGAGAAAACCTCACCATGCTGTTTGTACTGATCGACAGCCGTCACTCGCCTCAGAAAATTGATCTGGAGTTTTTGGAAAGCATCAAAAAATGGGGCATTCCCTGCAGCATCATCTTCACCAAAACCGATAAAGAAAACCAGCGGACTGTAAGCAAGAATGTAAACGATTTTAAAACGGCGATGCAGCAAACCTGGCAATTTGTGCCACAGTTTTTCACCAGCAGTGCCGTAAAAAAAAGTGGCAGGGATAAAATCCTTGCCTATATTGACGAAATGAACGGCGAATCCGGAAAGGTATAAGGATAAAAAGTTCGCCGGTGATTTAATTCACCGGAAGAGCTGCAAAACAACCGGTGAATCAGTTCACCACTTTGTTGGCACAACTGCTGCTGGCAAACGCTTCGGGTTTGGCTTTAAAAGCAAAGCCCATCCCAAGGATATAACCCATGGCTTCCCGCAATGCTTCATTACTTTTAAAATGCGGGTTGGTGTTAATGTCGGCATGCACTTCCATGTCCACATTGTACTCGGTAAACAGGTTGCAGAGCTCATAAGCAATTTCAATGCTCTTGGCCACTTCCACCAGCATACGTTCTTTAATGCTGTAGCTGTACGTGGTTTTTTCATTGTGAATGAACATAAAGCCGCCATGTCCTTCACGTAAAAAAACAATGACGGTGGCAAACTCTGTTTCCCGGCCCTTTACCTGGCTGTCGGTACCAATGCAAACTTTTAAATGATAGCCGTTTTTTGTCTCTCTCTTTATGGCCTGCGCAACGGCATCTTTAATGGGAAGCTGGATGGGGTCTCCGTTAAATTTTCTCCATAACATAAAATGAGGTTTTCTAAAGTTACGGGAAAAAGCCCCTAAATCCCCGGCAGGAGACTTTAAAAGAAGATTAATTTTTCAACCAATGTTAAAAACCCGATTTGCAGCTGGTGGGGGTTTGAGGCCAGCAGGCATAAAAAAGGGCCAGCCCCTAACGCTGACCCTTAACTTACACATGAATCTACCTTACTGTTTTAAAATCCGTTCGGTTTGGTTTATAGTTTTGCCGGTTAACCGGATAATATACATGCCTGACGGCAGCTGTTCTGCTGCGATGGTATTGTACCCTTTAACACCTTTTCCTGCTTGTAATATGGAACCATTGATACCTGTAACCTGGTATTGGTAAGCTTCAGGGGCATTTACGGATATAACACCCTGTATAAACGAAGAAACGCTGAATTTATTATACCTGTCAGCAGGCTGCTTTAACAAAATAATATTTGAATAAACTGGTCTGCCATTAGCTGTAGCCGTTTTTATTCGGTAATACAGGTCCTGTACAGGCTGCCATGAAAAAGCCGTGGCTGTAATATTCATTGTGGCGGCGGCACTGAAATTAATGCCATCTGCCGATGACTCAACTGTAACATACTGCAGGGGCTCGTCTGCAATGACCGACCATGATAAATTATGCCTGCCATTGAGCGTATTTCCGGTTAAGGTTACCGCTTTCACCGGCAAAGCACTGCTGAAACCGCTTAGTGTATAAGCACCCAGGCTTCCATATTCGCCGATAAAAGCATTACCAGTACCATCGAGCAGTACATAATAAGTACCGGCAGCAAGGTTTGTATCGATTGAAACACTCATGGATGCCTCGGGATCATAAGTGCGCAGCAATGTGCCTGTACTGTTATACAATTCCAGTTTTACGTCCAGGTTGGCGCCTTCGTTATTTCCACCCACATTAAAAGGCACTGCTGTAATATGGAATCCCGTATTCTGGCTAACCACGAGTTTAAAAGCGTCTTTATCGGTATTGGTTGAGATAACACCCGGCACAGAAAAAGACGACGGGTTTAATGCAGTTGCCGTATTGTTCAGTGCTGCCGTAAAATCATCGGTGCGGAAACCGATGCTGCTTTGCGAACTGATGATAGATAAATTATCCTGCACACTGGTGCAGCCATAAGGTGTGGGACCATTGTTCCAGTTAGTCATGTTGCGACCATAACTGTTACCCATAATGGGCGCCCAGCCGGGCTCGCCTGCACCATTACCACTATTATAAGTTTCAAGTGGCGTGCCGCAGTTAACACCGTCATATTTCGACTGGTGAGACAAACCAACCGTATGACCGGCTTCATGTGAACAGCACTCTGCCACCAGTTTGGGATTATTGGGACCCAGCCTGTCGCAAAAAACAAAAGCAGGTGTATCATCACCCCAAACAAATGAGTTGATCCATGAAACACCACCCACACCGGGGTACCAGCTGCTGGTGGGTGTTACAATAATGCGGATGCGTTTGTTAAGCGGCGCTGCAAGAAATACAGTGGAATCGGTGGTAATATTGATGTTGAAAGGCCGGTAATCTTCAGCTGTGCGGTTGAACACTTCGGTAACCTGTGAATCATCCATACCGGAAGCTGCACAGGCAAAAGGATATCCCATATTCCAAACACCGCTGTTTACATAATGACCGTCAAAATCGAGGTAGATCGTTGCGGGGGCAGACGGGTAGCTGCTGAGTTTGGGAACTGCATTTGCAGTAACTCCGGAAAAAATAAGCAGCAGGGACAAACTGATCAGGGTAGAAATATTTTTCATAGTAAGTATAGGATTTGTAACTGCCTACTGTTTGCAGTCGGGCAGCAGTTTATCTGTTTCAAATTTCACAAACTGGTAATTACCGGATTTATCCTGCTCCAGTTCATAGCCGTCGGCATATTTTGTATTGATAATGCGGCCTCGGAATGTGCTGGTATGATCTGCACCGGTAATTTTTGATATCACCAGTATTGCATCTGCAAACTGTGCAGAACGGATTACCACGGTTTGGAGCGAATTATATTTAGTGGTATTGCTGGCTGTTTTGCCCTGGAATAAAAAATTATCGCTGCAGGAAAAAGAAATATCCTGGCCTGCATAGGCTGTAAAAAGCTGTTCGATGGCCGTTTGTGTGCAGCTGATCTTTGAGGGGTACTGGTTGAAGAGCGCCGGTTTGCTGCCCTGGGTTTGCGAAAAAGCTGTAGCTGCAGTCAGGGTACACAACACCAGCAGTACATAAGATAGTACAGTGTGTTTCATGTTATCGGATTTTATCAGACCGGTTTGCGATGATGCAGACCGGTTCTTCTAAAAAACGATCAATGATTTTTTATTAGTGCAGTAAAGCACCAATAAAAACCCAACACTGTTTGTAGTAAAATTTCGATGAGATAATTTTAAAACTGACCTGTGCTTAACAGCACCAGCGTGCATGCTTCCTGCACAGTGATGCCTTTTTGTGCAGCCATTTCTGCCAGTTCCTCATTCTCCGCTCCGGGGTTAAAGATGATGCGTTTTGGATGGAGTGAGAATATATAATCGTAATATTCCTTTTGGTGTATTGGATTCAGGTACAAGGTAACCGTATCCACTCCTTCAAATGATTTTTTCTCTGTGCCTATTTCCACCCCTGAAACATTGCCGGCCTTTTTTCCGATTGCCAGAACAGGGTGTTTTTTGGAAGCCAGCACTTTCACCGCCATATTACTGTAACGGGCAGGATTTTCTGATGCACCAAGCACCAATGTTTTCTTTGTTGCCATTGTGATAATATTAACCTATAAAGCGGGCCCTTACTTCCGGCGTGGGAATCATGCAGGTTTCTTTTTTGCCAAACCATTTGTAGCGGTTACGGGCCACCCAGTTGTATATACTGTTGCGGATGAATTTCGGAATGATGATAAATCCATAGCAAAGCGGCCATAATCCGCCGAGATACCTGCACACTTTCAGTGAAGCGGTTGACTTTGTATACACTTTGCTGTCATCAATGAAAACAAATGTCTTCATATCATCCGGATCAATACCATACTGCCTGGCATAGAGGCGGCCTTTTTCCGACTGCAGTGGTGCAAACTGAACCCGGGCCTTTTTATCCCGTTTAATGACAAAGTTTACAGCGCCATTGCAAAAATTACAAACCCCATCAAAAAGAATCAGCGGTTTTTGCTTCATAGTTATCACAAATTTAAGGAATCTTGCCGCAGCTAAAACAAATGGTATTTGCGGCGGGGTGTGTTGTTTACTATTTCACGCAGTGCATCTTCGAGCTCCGCATAGTGGAAGCGGAAACCGCTTTGCAGCATTTTAGCAGGCACCACCCAGCGGCTTTTTAACACCAGTTCGGCCTCCGTACCAATAAGCGGCGCACCTATCGCAAGCATCCACCCGTATGCAGGCAAACCAACACGATGACCGGTAAGCTTCCGCAGTGTTGCCATAAATGCCGCATTGGTAACTGCACCCGGGCTCACACAATTAAAAGTGCCTTCCAGATCGCTGTGTTCAAACAGCCAATCCATCATCCGGCAGGTATCGGTGATATGCACCCAGCTGTACATTTGTTTACCGCTGCCCTGCCTGCCGCCCAATCCAAATTTCAGCAGGTTAAAATAAGGCGTTATCACACCTCCAGCGCCGAGTGTAATGGCCATACGCAGGGCCACTTTACGGGTAAAGGGGGTGCGCTGCGCATAAAATGTTTGCTCCCACAGTTTACAAACCTGTACGCTGAAGTCGTTCGCAAAATCAGTAAAACTTTCATCCCTCGGCGTATCAGTGGCATGCGGATAAATAGTGGCAGACGCTGCATTGATCCATAATTTGGGCGGAGTAATGCAAGTCCGTATGGCTTCACCCATAACACTGGTGGCATGGGTGCGGCTGTTGAAAATTTCCTGTTTATTTTTTTCATTGTACCTGCAGTTGACTGTTTTGCCGGCAAGGTTTATGACCAGGTCGGCGCCGTCCAGTTCTTTACACCAGCCACCGGTATTTATCCCATCCCATTTTACAAAACGGGTGTGAAGCATTGCTGCGGGAAGGATTTGATGCGCCCCAAAGGCATTTGTTTTTTGGTGCGGCAACTGGCGGGTAAGTATTACGATTTCATTTTCAGTTCCGAAATAATTGGCCAGCGCCTGCCCGATAAATCCGCTGCCGCCGGCAATGATGATCTTTTTCTGTTTCATATTCATTAAAGTTTAACAGTCATGGCTGCGAGGAAAACCATGATACAGCATGCATTGCTGATGGTGATATATTTCAATTGCAGCGTGCCTGCAAAACGCATGCGGCGTATATATTCCTTTACAATCACTACCAGCAGCAGCAACAGGAAACCATTATTAAAAAAAAGGTTTACGAATAAGTACTTATTGATTCCTGCCAGTAACAACATTCCCAGTACTGCAATGGTGGCCAGCATATTCACCTGTCCCAGGTATTCAAAAGCCCGCTGCTTTTTTAATGTAACTGCCAGCAGCAGGTTACTTGCCACGAGGAAGGCATGCAAGACCTGCACATAAAAAATACTGCTGCCGCTGAAAAAACTGTTGCTCACAACATAGGATTGAACCGGAAACAAGGCAATCGTGTTAAAGAGCAGGAAACCGAAAAGAAAAATAAGCCGCCATTTGTAATTGAATGCAGGACTGCAATCATACTCCCCCTCGCTGCATCTTGCGGCCACCACCACTTTCCGGTTATAGGAAATAAAGCGGTATAATTTTTTAAGCAGCCAGTAAACGGGTGCAAAGCGGCCGATAACCTTAATACCATATAGTTTTGTGTTTAGTAATTCCAGCAAGGCATCAATACCATACAATACCTGGCCGGTTTGAGTATCAATCAGCGGAATTTCGTTGTTGCTGCGCAGGGGGTCTGTAAGCTGCAGCAATGCCGGGTCGACAGATGAAAAACTTTTTCTGCCGCTGCTGCTGAGTATGCCTGTTGTTACAAAAAACTTTGTATAGGCCGCACAGAGCGGGCATTTATCATCATAGATCAGTATCAAACGGTTATTTTTCATAATGGTTATTTTAATACAGAGAGAGGACGTTGCATTTTCACATACACTTCATGGTAACAAAGCCAGGTATAATACACCGCCATCACAGGTGCGGCAAAAAGCAGCCCGGCCATTAAAATAAAGAGCAGGGGATATACTAAAAACCCGGCGAGCGCACAACTTAATATAATGATCACGATCCTGTGATACATAGTACGGGCACTGCCTTTGCCGCAAAAGCGCCTGTTGTATTCATGCACCAGCATGCTGATGATCTGCCAGCCACCCACGATAAAATAGCCGTATAAAAAAGTTTCATTCATCCTGATAAGCGAAAGAATGGTGAATGCGGTAACCAGCAAGACGCTTACCCAAAAATCAATTAGTTTAAAAGTTTTCATATCAGTTATTTTTAAATTTTCAGAAATTTTTGAAATATATTTTCCAAATAAAAGCTGCAACAGCAGCTTTGTTTAAAGATGTTTATTTAAAGAACTTGAGCAAACTGCCCAGGAACCAGCTTTCATCTGCCTTTACCATTACGTCCAGCATTTTATCGGCCTGGCCGCCAAACTTGCGGATGCCGGTCACCGTATCGAGAAACTGTTTAGTCTCGGGATCCTTCTTATCGCCATCTACATTTTCCAGTTGCGACAGCAGCTTTAACATAGGATCCAGCTCCCGTTTCTTTCTTTCCTTGATGATTTGCGTAGCCACTTTCCAAATATCCTTTTCGGCAGTGAAATACTCCTTGCGCTCACCGGGCAGCAGCACCCTGTCTACCAGGCCCCAGCTGATCAGGTCGCGGATATTCATATTTACATTGCCCCGGCTGATATCCAGCGCTTCCATAATATCATCCTGGCTCATGGGCTTCGGACTTACCAGCAGCAATGCATGTATTTGCGCCATGGTGCGGTTGATGCCCCAATGCGTGCCAAATGCGCCCCAGCTGCTGATGAATTGCGCCTTTGCTTCTGAAAGTTTCATGGTAAATGTTTTACAACCCAAAAATAGTAATATTTTTGAATTTTCAAAAGTTTTTGAAAATAAATTTTTAAATGAGTTTTTTGGCCGCAGCAATTTGCACATCGCTGCCCATTACAATAAGACGTTCGCCCGGGCTGATACTGTAACTGGAAGCCGGGTTAACCGTAAACCTGTTTTGTGCATTTTTAATACCCAGGATCGTGCAGTTAGTCTGCTGCCATAAATTGAGTTCGGCCAGTGAAACAGACCGGGTGGCGGCCAGTTCTGCCACGCGAAAATCTGACCCGCTCCGGGTGCTCATGATCGAAAGCATTTCCACCACATCGGGCAGCATAACCAGGGTAGCCATATGTGCCCCGCCGATTTTATCGGGCATTATCACATTGCTGGCGCCGGCAATTTTAAGTTTTTTGATCGATGAATCCTGTGAAGCACGGCTGATGATCTTGATATGGGGATTGAGCTGCTTGGCCGTTAACACCACAAACAAATTATCCGCATCCACCGGTAATGTGATGATGATGGCCCTCGCATTTTTTATTCCGGCATCGAGCAATGTCTCGTCCTTGGTGGCATCACCCTTTAAAAAATATTTTACCTCAAAATCCAGCGCAGCATCCAGGTCGTTCTTTTCTTCCAGCACCACAAAGGGTATTTTATTATCGTGCAATACCTGGGCACTTTCCTTACCATTGCGGCCAAAACCGCAGATGATCACATGCTGGTTTAATTGCTGAATACTGTTTTCCATTTTAAGAAATTTAAACTGGTGTATAATGTCGGCATCAAAAAAATAACGGGTAAGCACAGAGATGGAGTAGGTAAAACAAAGCAGGTTGATCATAATGAGTATGATCGTGAAAATATGACCGGCCTCGCTGAGCGGGTGCACTTCATTAAAGCCCACAGAAGCCACCGTAATCACCGTCATATACAATGCTTCCAAAAATGCAAATCCCTCAATGATCATATAGCCCGCCGTGCCCACCATGATAAGTGCAAGCATCAGCAGCAGCGGGATCAGCAGGCCCTTAAAAAGGCTCAGTCTTTTAGGAAATAACATAGATAAACTGTTGCTGAAAATTATAACTTTAGTGCCAGATAAAAAAAGAAGAAACTCATTGTGCCGGCTGATGGCCGTCATTTATAAAAGCATGAAAAATATTCTCCCCTTTTTAGCCGCATTCACTTTTTTGAACAGTTGCAGCACCGGCAAACAGGTAGCGAAACTGGCCAAACCGCTGCTGCATGACAGTGCCGTAAACACAGGTCATTTGGGTATCTGCATGTATGAACCGGCCACCGGCAAATACTGGTACAATTATAACGGGAGCCATTACTTTATCCCGGCCAGTAATACCAAACTGTTTACTTTGTATGCCGGGATGAAATATTTGGGGGATAGTTTGACTGGCATACGGTATAAACTGAACGGGAACACCATCATTTTGCAAGGATCTGGCGACCCAACATTGCTGAATGAGGAATACAAATCACAACCTGTTGTTGATTTTCTCAAATCTGTACAGAAACAAATTCAGCTGGATCATAGCAACTGGAAAGAAGATAATTGGGGAAATGGCTGGGCGTGGAATGATTTCGGGGATAATTATTGTGTGGAAAGAAGTGCGCTTCCTGTATATGCCAACCTGTATAAATTTTATATCAAAGACAGTTTACTACAGGCCGACCCGCCCTACCGGAAGGATGCAAGGCTTGCTTATAACCAGTCGAAATATTATAACCCCCCATATCCTTTCCTGCACCTGCGTAACCTCCCGGAAAAATTTTCAATAAGCCGGGATAATCCTGTCAGTGATGTAATAAAGATCAGGGAGTCCGCCAGCAAATTTTCAACCACCTACCTGCCAAAAAACATTAATGACTTTGAAAACCTTTCTTACCTGAAAGCGGCTGCAAATAATACAAAGCCGGGTGACGAAGCCGCCGGCAGCTACCATTATTTTGAAAAAAATATTTTTACGGGCAAGATATACTCTCAGCCTTCCGACTCCCTCTTTAAACCCATGATGCACCGCAGTGATAATTTTTTTGCAGAGCAAACATTGCTCATGGCCAGTAATGAATACCTTGGCTACATGAATGATGAGGCTATGATTGATACCATGCTCAAAACATCTTTAAAAGATATACCACAAAAACCAAAATGGGTGGATGGCAGCGGGCTGAGCCGGTATAACCTGTTCACGCCACAAAGTTTTGTGTATATATTAAATAAAATGAAAGATGAGTTCGGACTTGACCGTATGAAACTTATTTTACCTACGGGTGGAGAAGGCACGATCTCATCCTATTACAAAAAAGAAGCAGGATATATATATGCAAAAACCGGTACATTAAGCAATAACTGCGCTTTGAGCGGCTATCTTATTACCAAAAAAGGGCGTCTGCTCATTTTCTCCGTACTGAATAATAATTACATTAGCGGCGCCACTCCCATCAGACGGGCTGTGGAGCGTTTTTTGGAATCCATCCGCGAAAAATTCTGATTTTTTTCTTTTTACAGGCAACACAACGCTTTGATGCGGTATCTCTTTACTGTAAAATGCAATTCCTATTTAACCGTTCACCTAAAAACAATGTTTTGTTATGAAACGAATAATTA
Organism: Ferruginibacter sp.; assembly: GCA_046329655.1. GTDB lineage: Bacteria > Bacteroidota > Bacteroidia > Chitinophagales > Chitinophagaceae > Ferruginibacter. The sequence continues at coordinate 186,630 of JAXLUD010000009.1, read as the reverse complement.
CCCTTTTACTGTTGCTTGCTGCTGGTATCGGTTTTCGTGCCCAGGCCCAAACCACACCTGTTTGTAATGCCGATTTCAGCTTTTCGTATGTTACTTCCAATACGGTAAAGTTCACACCGGTGCTTATTGGTGATTCCATCAACACCATGCATTACTGGAAATTTGGTAATGGCAATGTGGCCAATATACCACTGCCCACTTACACATATCCTGCACCGGGCACGTACAATGTTACCCATATCATGGTAAGAACCGGTACCGCCGGTACTGTTACCTGCATGGACTCTGTTACCAAACAAGTGGTGATACAGTCGGTGCCCTGTAACCTCCAGGCAAGCTTCAGCTCTGTGCCGGATTCACTCAATTTCCTGAAAATATATTTTCTCAATACTTCGGTGAATGCGGCACTCACCGATTCCGTTCGCTGGAATTTTGGTGATGGCACCATCATCAACGGGCTGATGAGCGATCCAGCCATGGCCAACCCGGTTCATATTTATGCCAATGCCGGTACCTACAATGTTTGCCTGCGTGTAAAACGCAACAGCAATACCACTTCTGCCCCATGCGTGGGTGAAATTTGTAAAACAGTGGTGGTGGCTGCGCCCTGTAACCTGCAGGCTTATTTTACAGCACAGCCTGATACCGCTCACCCGCTGCGTATCAAATTCACCAATATGAGCCCGGGTGTTGCTTTAAGTGATTCTATCCGCTGGACTTTTGGCGACGGTACTTCAATAAGCGGTTTGCAAAGTGACCCGAATGTTGCCAACCCCACGCATAATTATGCGCAGGCCGGTGTGTATACTGTTTGTATCCGCATCAAGCGCAATATCACCACAGCAGGCACCACGCCCTGTGTAAGGGAATACTGCAAAACTGTGGTAGTGGCTTCACCCTGTAATTTCCAGGTGGCATTTATCATGCACCGCGATTCACTGGTGCCACGCAAAGTGATCTTCACCAACATGACCATTGTGCCGTCGGCAACCGCTACTGCAACCTGGAGTTTTGGTGATGGTACTGCTGCCAGTTCATGGAATGCCGTACACGAATATGCACAGCCCGGCACTTATATCGTTTGCCTCACTGTAAGTATTGCTCCCAACTGTACCAAAACAAGTTGTGATACCATTATCATTCCAACACCGGCGCCCGACTGCAGGAACCTGTCGAAATTCACTTTTGAAAAAGTGGTGGGTGATAACCAGAAATACAAATTCACTCCAGATTTTATCAGCGCTGCCACCCAGTACACATGGACATTTGGTGATGGTACCGGCAGTCATGACCCGGTTGCAGTACACCGCTATGCACAAGCCGGTGTGTACATTGTTTGCCTCACTGCATGGAATGGCCCCAACTGCGCCAGCACCACCTGCAAGGAAGTGCGTGTGCTGCCCCAGCTGAACTGCGACAGTATCCACGTAAGCTATACATGGCAAAAAGATCCGTTTGTACCCAACAAACTTTATTTCTATGCCAATGCCAACTTCCCGATACTGGATCAAACCTGGACCATTACCAGGCTGAGCCCGGCCACCACACCGCCGGTGATCCTGCACCAGAACAACCCAAGCTATGTATTTGGAGACACCGGCCTGTACCGTGTATGTTTGAAAGCGGTAACACTGGGTGGTTGTGTAAAAGAATACTGCAGCGTGATCCGTATTGAAAATGTAAGCAATGCCTGCCTGCTGCAGGCCTACCCAAGCCCGGCCACCAACCTGATCAATGTGGCTGTAACACTTACACAGCCTGAAATGATACATGCCTATGTATACAGTTCGAGCAATGTACTGGTAAGGGAAAAACATGTACAGGGTGTGAGCGGCAGCAACGTGGTAACGATTAATGTGGACGGATTGCCGGCCGGTTTGTACACCATCAAACTGATCTACGGCAACAAAACCTGTTACGCCAGGTTCAATAAATTGTAACTTGAGGGTTTGCAATATAAAAAGTCCTGCACTTCACTGCTGCAGGACTTTTTTATTGCACACAATACATATATCAAAAAAGCGTTTTAAAGGTTACAGCTGAATTTTTACCTATATTTACCCTAAATTCTAAATCCAGATGTCCGGGATTGCCTTACTGCTCTCTTTAACAACTACATTATTCGGGTACATACAACCGGAAACGGTTAGCCGCCCCGTACAGCCTGTCAATTTCACACCGGCCGAAAAAAGTATCCAGCACAAGCTGGGTGATAAAACCGTTTTCCTTAAAATTTCGCAATACGGCAGCTCATTTAAAAACTGCTGTGTAAACCTGCATGATGATGAAAGCACTGCAGTGCAGGCAGCCAGGGCGATACTGGAACAAAAAGGCGGTATCCTGATACGCATTGAAAACAACGGGCAGCGCCTGGTAACATTTGCATTCAGGGGTGTGCCCTATACATTTGATCCCAACAGGATATTTTCACGCAAAGGCATTGAACTTACATTAAAATCAAAAGGCAGGATCACTGCCGAAGTGGTGACCGAAGTGGAAAAATTTGCCACTAAAATTTTACAGCAAATTCCTGACACGGCCACCTGCATCATTGCACTGCATAACAATACCGATGGCGACTACTCTGTTAAAACCTACCAGCCCGGAGGCAACAGGCAGGCCGATGCCAAAAGAGTGTATGCGGACAGCTGGCAGGATATTGATGATATCACCCTTACCACCGACGAAACATTATTTACCCGTATGTCGGGCTTTGGATACAACAGCATTTTGCAGGATAATATGAAAGTGCTGAAAGACGGTTCGCTCAGTGTTTACTATGGCGAACAAAACAAACGTTATATCAATATTGAAACGCAGCACGGGAAAACCGGCCAGTACAAGGAAATGCTCAGTAAATTATTGTATGTACTGGATGAGGAAAAAAAACCTGCCAAAGAAGAAAACAGCGTAAGCGTGGATATTGATTACTAAACCACCTACCTTCCAAACATTTTATCAAGCTCCTCTCTTTTAAATTCCAGCCAGGTGGGTTTGCCATTGGGTGTGATATTGGGCGTTGCACAGTTAAACAGTTCATCTACCAGTGTGGCCATCTCTTTATTGGTTAACGCAACACCGGCCCTGATGCTTTGCTGCAGCGCCAGCGAACGCAGCAGTTTTTCACGCCGGGTAAATTTCAGGTCGATACTGAAATGCTTGTATTGCTCCAGCATTTTTTCAATCGCTGTTTTTTCATTTCCCTGTTCAAGATCGGCCGGCGTGCCCTGTATCACAAATGTGTTGTTGCCGAAAGGTTCCAGCAGGTAACCCAGCAGGTGCAGGTCGGGCAGCAATTCCTGCAACAATACCGCATCCGCTGCCGCCATTTCTATGGTGGAAGGGAACAGGCTTTGTTGCGTGGCCATGGGTTTACCATCCATCGCACTGATAAAACGTTCGTATAAAATACGCTCGTGCGCATTCTGCTGGTGAATGAGGTAATAGCCCTTCTCTGTTTGTGCAACGATATAGGAAAAATGCAGCTGCAACAGGTTATCCGTTTGCGGCCTGCGGTTGGCAGCCTGTATTTCGGCCATGTCCAGCTTTTGCTGCGGCGGCGCAGCTTCCTGGTTGATCTCTTTTGCAAAACTGCCCAGGTCTTTCCAGTGCCGCAATTCACTTTTACTTTCTATAAAATGGCTCTGGTGTTTTTGGGTAAAAGTGCTGTATAATGAAGAGGCCGCCGCGGTGGATTTTTTATCTTCTGTAAAAGGTTTGCTCACCGCATCGAGCTGCTGTATGGAACTGTCGAGGTCAAAATCGAGCGTGGGCGTAATGCTGAACTGTGCCAGCGCATGTTTTACCGCACTCTGCACAAAAGCGTAAACTATCTTTTCATCTTCAAACTTGATCTCCTGTTTGGTGGGATGCACATTGATATCCACCTGTGCCGGGTCAAGATCAATAAAGAGCGTGTACATCGGGAAACTGTCCTTTGCGATCATCTCTTCATAAGCACTCATCACCGCATGATTGAGGTAAGCGCTTTTGATAAAACGGTTGTTCACAAAAAAATACTGGTCGCCCCTGGTTTTTTTGGCCGTATCGGGTTTGCCCACAAAACCATAAATGTTCAGGTAATCGGTATGTTCCTGCACATTTACCAGTTTGGCATTGTAACTGTTGCCCAGCACCTGCACAATACGCTGTTTCAATGTGCCCTTCTCCAGGTGAAACACCTGCTGGCCGTTCGAACTGAGTGAGAAGAAAATTTCAGGAAAGGCCATGGCCACCCTTGTAAATTCATCCACGATATGCCTTAACTCTGCCGCATTGCTTTTTAAAAAATTACGGCGGGCCGGTACATTGAAGAAAAGGTTCTTCATGGCAATACTGGTGCCATTGGCGGCAGCAACCGGTTCCTGCCTTGTTACCCGGCTGTTCTCGATTTCTATTAAAATACCGGTTTCATCTTCCGGTCTTTTGGTTTTCAGTTCCACCTGCGCCACCGCCGCAATACTGGCCAGTGCCTCGCCGCGAAATCCCATTGTTTTGATCCGGAACAGGTCTTCAATATTGCTGATCTTGGAAGTGGCATGCCGTTCAAAAGCCATTCTTGCATCGGTATCACTCATACCCTTGCCATTATCAATTACCTGCACCAGGGTTTTGCCCGCATCGGTGATAATGAGCTTTATTTCATCCGCACCTGCATCCACCGCATTTTCCAGCAACTCCTTCACCGCACTGGCAGGGCGCTGTATCACCTCACCGGCTGCGATCTGGTTGGCAATGTTATCGGGCAACAATTGAATGATATCAGGCAAAATCCACTAATTTAGAACCGCAAAAGTAACACATCTTGCCAGTTAAATTTTACCGCAGCATGCAGAAAATCATTTTATCATTATTGCTTGTTATCACACTTAAATCCTATACGCAAAACAATGCAGCACAGGCTTGGGCCGACAGTGTTTTTAAAACCCTTTCGCCCGATGAACGCATTGCACAGTTGATGGTGGTGCGGCTGAGCACCTATGATGGCAGGACAAAAACGGTGACTTTTTTTGATAAACAGGTAAGCGAACTGGTTAAACAATACAATATCGGCGGCATATGCCTGTTCCAGGGAAGCCCGGTAAAACAGGCCAATATCCTGAATGCCCTGCAGGCACAGGCAAAAACACCCATCCTGATGTGCATTGATGCCGAATGGGGACTGGGCATGCGGATGATCGACAGTGTATTACCCCTGCCCAAACAAATGATGCTGGGCGCCATGACGGATGCTTCGGTTGTATACGACTATGGCAAAATTGTGGCCGACCAGTGCAGGCGCATGAACATCCAGGTGAATTATGCACCCGTGGTGGATGTAAACAATAATCCCGATAATCCCGTGATCAATGACCGCAGTTTTGGAGAAGACAAATACAAAGTGGCACAATATGGCATTGCCTATATGAAGGGCATGCAGGATAACGGTGTGATGGCATGCGCCAAACATTTTCCCGGCCATGGTGATGTGGCAGTGGATTCGCACTATGACCTGCCCGTGATCAGCAAAACAAAGCAACAGCTCGATTCACTGGAACTGTATCCGTTCAGGCAGATATTTAAAGCAGGCATCGGCAGTGTGATGATTGCGCACCTGGCCATCCCCGCTATTGACAACACACCCAATAAACCCACTTCCATTTCAAAAAACAATGTGTCGGACCTGATGCGTAACCAGCTCGGTTACCAGGGACTTACTTTTACCGATGCACTGGAGATGGCAGGTGTGAAAAAGTTTTATCCTGACGGGGCGGCATCCGTGGAATCGCTGGTGGCGGGTAATGACATGCTTTGCCTGCCCGGTGATGTACCGCTGGCCATTACAAAAATCAAGGAAGCCATTGCCAGTGGCAAACTAAGCCAGGCGGATATTGACATGCATTGTAAAAAAGTGCTGCTTTCAAAATACCAGTATGGCCTGTCAAAACTTTTGCCCATCAATACCGAAAATCTTACAGCAGACCTTAACAGCGCAGTAAAGGCCATGAGAAGAACTGTTGCAGAAAATGCACTGACTGTGTTGAAAAAAACAGATGCAGCTTTCTTCCCGCTAACAGTACCCGCAAAACCTGCTGCAGGCGATGTTGTGTATGTATGCATCGGCAGCAATACAGAAAATGCTTTTGCAAAAAGACTGAAGGCAGACTATGGTGCCGATGTGATTTATTTCCCTTACAACCAGGACAGCGTGAAAGTGGTGGTGGCCGACCTGAAAAAGAAATATAAAAACCTGGTGATCGGTATTCACAATTATGCCAGGGTGCCCGTCAATAATTTTGGCATTTCAAAAAATGCCGTGGAGCTGGTTACCGGCCTGCAACAACAAACCAATGCCATCACCTTTGTTTTTGGAAATCCCTACGCCATCAAAAACTGGTGCAATGCAAAAAACCTGGTAGCCTGTTATGAAGATGATGAGATCATTCAGCAAACTGCGGCCGACCTGCTGCAGGGAAAGATCAGTGCAAAAGGAAAACTGCCGGTAACAGTTTGTGAAACCTATAAATTTGGCAGCGGCATTGTACACAACAGTTTTTTTTTGCCCCCCGCAACACAAACAGCAGCCGGCCTTGATGCATCAAAACTGGTGGCCGTTGATTCGATCGTAAACGATGCCATTGCAAAAGGTGCCACACCCGGTGCCGTGGTGCTGGCCATTAAAAACGGCAGGATCGCTTATCACAAGGCATTTGGCAATACATTATACAGCAACGGAACGCCGGATAACCTGGAAAATGTTTTTGACATGGCATCTGTAACAAAAATTTGTGCCACCACCATTTCTGTGATGCGTTTGTACGATGAAGGAAAAATTGAGCTGGATAAAAAACTGGGAGATTACCTGCCCTGGGTAAAAGGCAGTAACAAGGAAAATCTCACACTCAAAAATATTCTGCTGCACCAGGCCGGGCTGGTTTCTTATATCCCCTTTTATAAAGAAACACTGGACAGCAGCGGCAGTCCCTCACCAAAAAACTACAGGAAAAACCCCGCTGATTCATTCAGCATAAGAGTGGCCGAAAACCTTTACATGCGCAATACCTGGAGGGATACCATCTATCAACGGATATTACAAAGTCCGCTTGGCGCTGCAGGCAAATATGTTTACAGTGACAATGATTTTATTTTTCTTGGAAAGATCGTGGAAGCAGTAAGCGGACTGCCATTACAGGATTATGTACAAAAGGAATTTTACAAGCCAATGGGACTGACTGCTTCCGGTTTTAAACCAAGGGAAAACAACCTGCTGAATCGGATAATACCCACTGAACAGGAAAAAAATTTTCGCCAGCAGCTGCTCATTGGTGATGTGCACGATCCTGGTGCGGCCATGTTTGGCGGCGTTGCAGGTCATGCCGGTTTGTTCAGCACATCGTACGACCTGGGCATGATCATGCAGATGCTGATGAATGGCGGCACCATCAATGGCAAACGTTTTATACGAAAGGAAACAGTGGAACTGTTTACGGCCTATCACAGCGAGATCAGCCGCAGGGGCTATGGCTTTGACAAACCCGAAAAAGACAATAATAAACGACCCGAACCCTATCCCTGTTTATCCGCTTCGGCAGAAACATTTGGTCATACAGGTTTTACCGGCACCTGTGTTTGGGCCGATCCTGCGCAGCAGCTGATTTTTGTTTTTTTAAGCAACCGGGTTAACCCGGCAGGTGGCGACAATCAAAAACTGCTGAACATGAATGTGCGTCCTAAAATTCATGAAGCCCTGTATAAAGCTATTAGCGCTGAGTAATCAGTAAAGCCCGAGCAGGATCGCTTTCAGCGCATCCCTGTTTTTCCATGGTATATGATGACCGGCGCCCTGCAGTGTATCCGATTCAATTGCTTTGGCATTCACCAGCATCTTTTTTCCAAAAGCAATATTTTGTATCGGTACCCAGGTGTCTTTATCGCCATGTACAAACAATACTTTACAGGTGATATTTTTAAAATCATCCTGCAAAGGCAGCAGGTCTTTCTTAAGGTACAGTAATTCGGTATTGCTGGGTGCAAAGGCACCGGGCAGGCACCAGTACAATGGCGGTATGTTCATGATATGCCGCCATGTTTCCTTTTTTTCCTGGTTAATGTCGATGGCACCGGCAACTATCACGAGTGTGTTTACAATGGCGGGGTTATCCGCCGCCAGTTTCACTGCTACCGGGCCGCCCATGCTATGCCCCACCAGGAATAATGGCTGATCCGTTTTCAACCGGTGCAATACAGGCGAAATGATGGCAGATTGTTCCTTAAGATGCATCGCTTTTCCAAAATCGCTGTAGCCAAAACCCGGCCGGTCAATGGCCACGATCCTGAATTTTTTGCGCATGCTGCTATCCCACATGTACTTCATGTAATGCATCCAGCTGCCGGGGCTGCCGTGTATGAATACCAGCGTGGGCAGCGTATCGTCACCGCTAACGGCGTAGTGCAGGTGCCGGCCACTGATCACTGTGTCAAATATCTGTAACGGAACATCCTTCGCCTTAAATACCCTGTAAGCTTTTTGATCGCTCCAGCGTTCACGCATGATAACACACTGCGCCAGCAATATCCAAACTGCCAGCGGCAGCACTGCATATATAAAAACACCCTTCATGATCTTTCTAAAACGCATTTGACGGGATAATGTTACTGTGAAAAATGAATGATGCTTCTATTGCAGCAGTTCATGCACCTGCTTCACCATTTCGCGGGTGCTGAAAGGTTTGGTGATATAGAGCGAAGCGCCCAGGTCGTACCCCTTTTGAATATCGGCTTCCTTTGTTTTGGCACTCATGAACACCACTTTTACCGATTTGAGTTTTTCTGTTTTTTTGATGCGCCTGCAAATTTCATAGCCATCCACATCGGGCATCATGATATCCAGCAGCACCAGGTGTGGTACCTGCTTATTCAGGAGGTCGAGCGCTTCGGTACCATTGCGTGCGATCATTACATCATACCCGTTTTTGCGCATCAGGAATTCGAGCGACATGAGGATATACGGATCATCATCCACTATCAGAATTTTATGTGCTTCCATTTTTTGTGTTTAAACAGGCAGTGTGAAAATAAATTTAGCGCCTTTATCCGGCTCACTCTCCACCCATATTTCACCGCCATGCAGGTTCACGATCTTTTTACAAATGGCCAGTCCGAGCCCGCTCCCCTGCGGTTTTTTCAATGTCTGGTTTTTGGCCTGGAAAAATTTATCAAATACCAGTTCATGCAGGGCCGGTTCAATGCCCTTTCCATTATCTTCCACCCAAACCTGCAATTCATCCACGCCGCTGTGTATTGCTATTTTAATCCGGCCATTGGTGTCGGGTACAAATTTAACGGCATTTGACAATAAATTATTCATCACCTGCATGATCAGATCACTGTCGCACTGCACCAAAAATATGGAATCGGGTATCTGCACCGAGATGCTGGTTTTCTTTTCGTTGGCCAGCGGCTGTATCGTTTGCACCGCATCTTTTATCAGGCTGTTGAGCTGTACAGACGTGATATTGAGTTTTTGCCGGCCACTGTCGAATTTCTCCAGGTTAAGCACCTGTGTGATCAAATGACTCACCCTTTCTGTTTCCTTGATCACACCCGATAAAAAATGTTTGCGTTCTTCCTCGGTCATATCATCATTGTCGTGGATGATCTCGGCCATGGCGCGGATGGAAGTAACCGGTGTGCGCAGCTCGTGGGTGACCGTATATAAAAACTCATCTTTCGCCACATCCATATTTTTCAGCTGTTCATTTGCTTCGGTTAACTGGTTGGTGGCTTTTTGGAGCTCCTGCGATTTACGGCGCAGTTCTTTGTTCATTTCTATCACCTGCTGCGATTCACGTAAGATATGGATCACTTCGTCGATCTTCAGTTCTTCTTCCTTGGTAACACTGCTGATCATGATGCGTGCGGATGCGGAACCGATCACGCCGCTGAGCACCCGTTCTGCAAAAATCACCATCCGGGCATCTGCCCGTTTTACATCCATGGGTATTTTATGCCGCTGGCCGTAGCTCTGCAATAGTTTATGCGCCCGTTCTGTTCCCAAAAAATTTCCCAGCAATGCCTGCAGGTCAGACAGGTATGCCGTTCCCTTCCACAAACTGTTATCCATGGGCGAAACAGAATGTTTAAAGATATCCACAAATATCTCGGCCTGGTAAGTTTCCTGTGCCTGTTTTTTTGAATTGAGTGAAACAGTGATAAACGCCACAATATTAAAAAGCATGCTCCAGAAAAAACAATGCGTTACCGAATCCATGCCTTCCATCCCAAACAGGGAAAAGGGTTTGAGCCAGGATATACCAAACAATCCTTTTTCAACAACACTGATATTTACAATACCGGCGCTTGCCATGGAAGGTATCACCGCTGTAAAAAACCAGATGGCAAAGCCAGCACAAATACCGGCCATGGCGCCTTTTTGTGAAGCCTGTTTCCAGTATATACCGCCGATGATGGCCGGCGTCAGCTGCGCCACAGCTGCAAAGGATACCATCCCGATGGATACGAGTGTAAAATGCTGTGCCACCAGTTTGTCGTATAAAAATGCCAGTGCAATAATAATGATGATGCTGAAGCGGCGGATATTGAGGATGCGGTTGGTGAGCAACCCGTCGCCCCTGGTCTTGAATTTTTGTGCCGACAGCAATAAGGGTGTGGCAATATTATTGCTCATCATGGTGCTGATGGCAATGGTTTCCACGATGATCATACTGGTGGCCGCAGAAAAACCGCCAATGAATGTGAGCATGGTGATGGCACCAGCATTAAAATGCTGCGGCAGTGCCAGCACATAGGTATCGGCATTTACACTGTTGCCCAGCAGCAGTTTGCCGCCAAATGCAATGGGCAACACAAATATGGTGATGAGCAGGAGGTAAAGGGGGAATACCCACACGGCCTTGCGCAAATGATTTTCGCTTACATTTTCCACCACGGATAACTGGAATTGCCGCGGCAGGAATATCACCGCCAGCATGGAAAGCAATACAAGCCCCGTCCAGGTGGTGTAGGATGTATTGCCGTTCATCTGGAACAATTGTTTCAGTGAGTCGTTGGCTGCTGCTTTCGAAAAAACATCTCCAAATCCGTCGAAGAGACCAAAAGTTACGAATATACCCACGGCTAAAAACGCCAGCAGTTTTATCACCGATTCAAATGCGATGGCCGCCACCAGGCCTTCGTGTTTTTCTGAGGCATCAATAGAACGGGTGCCAAACAGGATGATAAAAAATGCCAGTGCTGCTGCGATATAAACCGTATTGCCCTTTAAAATATTCACCGTACCGGCTGATGCTTCCGCTGTAAAGACAGAAATACTTCCGGAGATGGCTTTCAGCTGCAGGGCGATATAAGGAATGATGCCCACCATGCACAGGATGGTTACAGCCACTGCCAGTGAAAAGTTTTTCCCATAACGGGTGGAGATCAGGTCGGCAATGCTGTTAATGCGCTGCGATTTGCAAATGCGGATGATCTTGCGCAGCAATGGCCAGAATAAAGCAGCCATGATCGTTGGACCAATATAAACCGCTAAAAATTCAATACCCCTTGCGGATGCCTGCCCCACACTGCCATAAAAAGTCCATGCCGTGCAATAAGCGCCCAGCGATAAAGCGTATACATACCCGTTGTTGATAAGACTGCTGCCTTTTTTCAACCTGTACTCTGCATAATAGGCCACCCCGAACAAAATGCCCAGGTAAACGAGTGCACCCAGTATGGCGGTAATATTATTCATCGGTTTTTTTGCGCCGGGCAGCAGTAAGGCGGTACATGATAACAATGGTAAGTATCCATACCACCAGTATGTACAGGTATAACAAAGGAATGCCTTTCACCATCAGCGGTTTGTCGGCCAGCCCGATAAAGGGCCAGGAAAACAATACCAGCAGCAATACACTGAAGAAGGCTAAATTCTGACGTTTTACTTTGTTGTGCATAGCAGGCAATAAAAAGGATAACACAGCCTTGCCTAAATTAAGCAAACTATGTTATCCTGCAAAAACCAACAGATATGAGGTTGCCCGCCCGGTTAGAAAGACCGGCAACCTTTACCATCACCGCTCAATCTTCTTTAATATGCAGATGATGTTCTGAGTCTTCGTAAATATCATACTCTCCCCTGATGGCATAATAGCCAAACACAAACAACCCGCCCACAATAATGGGTGTAAGGATGAATGCATAAATAATGGCCGGTATCCTGTCTTCCGGTTTGGGACTTTCAAATTTGGGTATGGCCTGCGATACGATGAGGTAATAACCTGCCACCAGTGCCAGTGCGATCCAAACAAAGCCTAAAATTTTTCTGATCTGGTTCATAATATTTTTTTGTGTATGATAAATTGGTTTTAGTCTTCAATACGGTTGTCTTCCCCGTTGATATAAAATACGCCGATCACAAAACAAACTGCCGCAATGATAATCGGGTACCACAAACCTTCAAGGAAAGGTTTTTCGTAGGGCAATGCCACACCCGCTTTCGCAGCAGCTTCATTAGCCTGCGTGGCCTTTGTGGCCAGGAAGGTGGCAACGGCCGGCAGCAAACCACCGAAGATACCGTTACCGATATGGTAGGGCAGCGACATGGATGTGTATCGTATCCTTGTGGGGAACATTTCAACCAGGAACGCCGCAATAGGACCATATACCATGGTTACAAAGATCACCTGGATAAATACCAGCAGCACCAGTTTCCAAAAGGAGCCGTCATCCAGGTTTACTGTTTTGGTGATCTTTACATCTTTTGCAGGATCCGCCTTTGCCTTATCGGCATGTATGGTTTCCACTTTATCTTCTTTATACGTGGTACCATCTTCATATTCTTTAGAAGTGTTGGTGGTTTTGATACTGTCGCCCAAATTCTTTGTATCGGCCACCACTTTTGTATTGATCACCGTTTTTGCAGCAATCTCTGTTTTCTTTTTAATACTGCCCGCATCATACATGGATGAATAGATGAAACGGTAGCTTACAATGGCGATGAGCATACCAATCAGCATGATCCATTTACGGCCAATCCGGTCACTCAGCGCACCAAACACAATAAAGAATGGTGTACCAAAAAGCAGCGCCCACATAATCAGCTTGCTGGCCTGCGATACATCCACACTCAGTGTTGTTTGTATAAAGTTGAGTGCATAAAACTGGCCGGTGTACCAAACCACACCCTGGCCCATCGTGGCGCCAAACAATGCCAGCAGCACAAATTTGAAATTGAGTTTATGACCAAAACTTTCTTTCAGCGGGTTTACGGAAGTCTTTCCTTCTGCTTTTGCTTTTGCAAACAGTGGCGACTCCTGCATTTTCATGCGGATAATGATTGAGATGCCCACCATGATAATGGAAACCCAGAAAGGGACCCTCCAGCCATAATCATTAAAGGCTTCTTTGCTTAAGGTGGCTTTTGTTACAGTGATCACACCCAGTGAAACAAACAGACCAATAGTAGCCGTGGTTTGTATCCATGAGGTCCAGAATCCGCGGCGTTCCGCAGGCGAATGTTCTGCCACATAAGTGGCCGCCCCACCATATTCACCACCCAGCGCCAAACCCTGCAACAGGCGCAGCAGTAATACCAATATCGGCGCCATCACCCCGATGGTTTCATAACCAGGGATACAGCCAATGAGGAAGGTGGACAAACCCATCAGCACCAGGGTTACAAGAAAAGTGTATTTTCTTCCGATCAAATCGCCGAGTCGGCCAAAGAACAAAGCGCCAAAGGGCCTCACTACAAAACCAGCAGCAAATGTGGCCAGTGTTGACAGCAGGGCCAGTGTTTGGTTGCCTGCAGGAAAGAACTTGGTGGAAATGATGGTGGCCAAACTACCAAAGATGTAGAAGTCGTACCATTCGATCAATGTTCCCACCGAAGAGGAAGCAATGATGGCCGCCAGTCCTTTTTTCTCAGTTTGAAAATTACTCATGTTATTGTTGTTGGTTTAAGTGTTAGAAATTGAAAACAGAAGAAAATGTGAAACGGATATTGTTTACAGTAGAGGTTCCGCTGGCAGCCACCACTTTTCCATCGGTGCCGCGGGTGCCGTATTTGGCGGATGTAAATTCGAGCTCTGTACCAAACTTTAATTTACCGCTGTAAATGTCCAGCCGGGGAGATACACGCAATAAGTCTTTAATACCCCTTCCGCTTACGCCGATCATCCGGCCATAGGCTGCAGTGGCACCTGCATCCGATCCGTTATTGGCGCTGTACCCGATAAAGAGGCCGGGTGCCAGTTTTTTATTGGTGCTGTAAATATCCGCCCATGCGGCCGTGGTTTTGGCAGGCTTATAGGTTTCGATGGATGTGGCACTGGTTTTATAACCGTAATACCCACCCATCATTACCCAGTGCGTGGTGTTTTGCCCGGCAACAAACTGGGCTTTCATCGCCACTTTTTTACCGGTAAGTTTTGCATAAGCCATAAAGCTTACGGCATTCACCCTTTCCTTGCTGATCTTAACAGGGTTGGTGCCATATTTCACATAAGGCATGATGCTGCTGTAATCGGCCTGTGCACCCAACAGCACTTTATCGGTTTTATACTGCAGGTGTGCATTCAGCTCGGGCATGGTGGCATTCATGCTGGGGGAGTTGGCGGTTTCAGCAGTGTTTACACTTGCCACCGAAAACTCACGGGGTTTGTATGCGGTGAGCGACAAACTTGTTTTGTCGTCAAACTTCGCGGTATACTTTACCTGTGCGGCCCAGCCAAATGGTGCAATGGGAATACCGGTGTTAAAATTCACCACACCGGGATAACATTCAGGAATAAAAAGCGGGTACCATGTTTGACCCAGGGTTAAGGCGCTTTTTTTCCAGTCGAGTTTTACATAACCATGGCGCAGGCGCAGCAAACCGATATTCACGTCTGCCTGCCCGAAGAAATCGCCTTCGATCACTGCAGATGTTTTAGCACCCAGCGCATCCGGGCCGGTAATTTTCAACCCGAACCTGGTGAGTATACCCAGCAGGTTCAGCTGTGATTTTTTATTGGCATCCACGCCGCCCATGCCGGTGGTGTCGATGTCTTTCGGGTAAAGATCCAGTTGTCCTTCGCGGACAAAGCTAACCTGGCGGCTGTCGTAGTTCATATCGTTTCTTACAAAACCATAGATGGAAACAGACGGTGTGGTGGCAGCAGGTTTGGCAGCAGCGCCTGTTGCAGCAGGTGTTTGTGCAGCTGTTTTTAAGTGAAGGGAAAGAAGCAAAGCAATGTTCAAAGACAATAGTTTTAAATAAGCAAGCTGTTGTTTCATCGTTAATCGTTTTAGTGAATGGCGAGGCCAGAAAAGATTCGGCTTCAAATTTTATCCAAATCACCAACGATTAAAACTGTTACGTATAATGATGCTAAATGGTATATTTTTTACAGGGCATTTTTCCTGAAACGCTCCCATTTGATCACCATAAATTTATCCCCTAATTCAGTGATCATGCATCCTGAACTGTTAAGTGATTCCCGGTGGCTGAAAAAATCCACCAGCTCAGCATGATTCAGCACTTTGTAAGTAGGCCGGTATTCGTAATTCTCGGGCGCCTTGATATTATACCGCTTCACCCAGTTCATTACCGAAACATGACTGATGCCCAGGATACGCTCGATCTCCCGGAATGTAACCCCTTCAATGTAGAGCTGGAGTGCTTTGATCACATAGTAAGGGTCGATATTCTTACCCTCTTTCAGCACTGTAAAAAAGTAATTACAGTGTTTACAGCGGTAGCGTTGCCTTCCTTTGACAACACCGCTTTTTACAAGGTCTTCACCCTTGCATTTGGGACAAGCAATCTGTTTCATGTATCCAAGATAAAAAAGCTGGTATACTTTTTTAGCATAAATATACCTTTTTAGCAAAAAAAGGTTCGCCGTACCCACAGCGTTCTTTATTTTTATGATTCATTAATCAACAAAAAAGCGATTGCACATGGCATACCCGTTTCAAATCACCTCTGCAGAACAGTATCACGCCGATTATAAAAAAAGTATTGAAGCGCCGGAATCATTCTGGGGGAATGTGGCTGAAAGTTTTATGTGGCATAAAAAGTGGGACAAGGTTTTAGACTGGAATTTTAAGGAACCCAAAGTGGAATGGTTCAAAGGTGCCAAACTGAACATTACCGAAAACTGCATTGACAGGCACCTGGAAACAATGGGCGACAAACCTGCCATTATATGGGAACCCAATAACCCGGAAGAAAGAGTAAGGGTGGTAACGTATAACCGGCTGCACAAAAGGGTGAGCCAGGTGGCGCAGATGCTGGTGAACAATGGCGTAAAAAAAGGCGACCGTGTTTGTATTTATATGGGCATGATCCCGGAACTGGCGTATGCTGTACTGGGTTGTGCAAGAATTGGCGCCATTCATTCCGTGATCTTTGGCGGCTTCAGTGCGCAAAGCATTGCCGACCGCCTTTATGATGCACAGGCCGAATTTATAATTACCTGCGACGGCGCATACCGTGGCAATAAAGATATTCCCTTAAAAGAAACCATCGATAATGCGCTGATCGGTAACCGCACCATCAAAAAAGTAATTGTATACACCCGCACCCGCACCCCGGTGAGTATGATCAAGGGCCGTGATGTTTGGTGGGAAGATGAAATGGAACATGCCGAACACCAGATAGAAAAAGATGGTAAGTTTCATTACCCCGCCACCGAAATGGATGCGGAAGATCCTTTATTCATTTTGTATACATCCGGCAGTACCGGCAAACCCAAGGGGGTGGTGCATGCCTGTGCCGGTTATATGGTTTGGACGGCCTACACTTTTGTGAACACATTCCAGTACAACAAAGGTGATGTACATTTTTGCACGGCCGATATCGGGTGGATCACGGGGCATAGTTATATTGTATACGGACCACTGGCAGCCGGTGCCACTTCATTGATGTTTGAAGGCATCCCCACCTGGCCCGATGCCGGCCGCTTTTGGGATATTGTTGACAAGCACAAGGTAAACATCCTTTATACTGCCCCCACCGCCATCCGCAGCCTGATGGGTTTTGGTATGGAACCACTGGCCAATAAAGATCTTTCTTCATTAAAAACACTGGGCACCGTTGGCGAACCCATCAATGAAGAAGCATGGCACTGGTACAATGAAAATATCGGCAAAGGAAAATGCCCGATCGTGGATACCTGGTGGCAAACAGAAACCGGTGGCATACTCATTTCTAATATGGCGGGCATTACACCGGGTATTCCCAGCTGGGCCAGTCTGCCCATGCCGGGAGTGCAGCCGATTCTTGTGGATGAAAACGGTAAAGAAGTTACAGAAGCGGATGAGCATGGCATTACCAAGGGCAATCTCTGTATCAAATCACCCTGGCCTTCCACCATCAGGACAACCTATGGCGACCATGAGCGCTGCCGCCAGAACTATTTTGCCACTTATGAAAATTTATATTTTACCGGTGATGGCGCATTAAAAGATGCCAATGGCAATTTCCGCATCACGGGCCGCGTGGATGATGTATTAAATATTAGCGGTCACCGTATTGGCACTGCCGAAGTGGAGAATGCCATCAACATGCACAGCGGCGTGGTGGAAAGTGCCGTGGTGGGTTACCCGCATGATATCAAGGGCCAGGGCATTTATGCCTATGTGATCTATGGCGGTCATCATAATGATGAAAATCTTACCCGCCAGGATATCAGTTTAACCGTTTCAAAAATCATTGGCCCCATCGCCAAACCGGATAAAATACAGTTTGTAACCGGGCTTCCAAAAACAAGAAGCGGTAAGATCATGCGCCGCATCTTAAGAAAGATCGCCGAAGGCGAAACCGCTAATCTGGGAGATACCACCACCTTGCTGGATCCGGGTGTGGTGGATGAAATAAAGGATGGGAAACTGTAAACCCGTTCATATCAAAAAAATTTCCGCAGCCGGCTTCAGCAGCCGGCTGTTTTTTTAATGTCCAACGCTTATTTAGATTAATTTTATATCCGTCAAAATAACAACAGCATGTGGAAGGGTTTACCATTACTGATAATAGCATTTACTTTTCATATCACAGCATCAGCACAAATGAAAAGCTGCTGCGAACCGGATAATGTGCAGCTGGTTTCCTCCATTAAACAAACACCCGGCACACTGCGGATGGTTAAAATACTCGACAGCATTAATAAACATGCCAATCCCCAGGATTTTCTGGTGATGAATGCACTGCGGGCTGATATGTACAGGAAAAAACTGGAAACGGAAACAGACGGCAATAAGCGCTTTTCCTATTATTACCAGTACAGCATCGAATCACTGAACGCGGGCAATACCACCGAAGCCATCAGTGTATTGCAGCAGATTCAGCAGGCCATGCATATCCCCCTCGAAAATTTTCCACCGCAGTACAAACCTTTTTTTGATCTTTTAGCCATTGCTTACATGCGCAAGGGTGAACTGGAAAACTGTGCCGGCAACCATACACCGCAAAGCTGCATCATCCCGATTGAAGGCGGCGGACTGCATAAACTCCCTGCAGGTTCCGACAGCGCCATACAGGTGTACACACGCATCCTGAAACAATTCCCCGATGACCTCCAATCGCGTTACCTCCTCAATATCGCTTACATGACGCTGAATAAATACCCTGCAGGAGTACCGAAAGAATGGCTGATAGAGCCGGCTGCATTTGAGCAAACCAAAACGGATATTGTTTTAAAAGATATAGGTGCAGTAAAAGGTGTTGACATGAATGGTATTTCGGGCGGCTGCGTGGTGGAGGATTTTGATAATGATGGCCTGGTTGATATCATGGCTTCATCATACGGGCTGAACGACCAGCTGCGTTATATGCACCAGCAAAAAGACGGTACATTTAAAACAGAAACAGTTTCTTCAGGACTGGTGGGCATCACCGGTGGACTGAATATGATTCACGCTGATTTTAATAACGATGGCTTTGCAGATGTGGTGGTGCTGCGTGGCGGCTGGTGGGGCAAGAATGCAAAATTTCCTTTTTCATTGCTGAAGAACAATGGCAACAATACATTCCAGGATGTAACCATCGAAGCCGGGTTGTACTCCCCCTTTCCCACGCAAACCGCATCATGGGGAGATTTTAATAATGATGGCTGGATTGACCTGTTTGTGCCGCATGAAAATTATCCTGCGCAACTGTTCATCAACAACAAAGGAAAATTTAAAGATGTGGCGCCTAAGTGCGGACTCAATATCACCACATACGCAAAAGGAACCTGCTGGGGCGATATCAATAATGATGGCTGGCCAGATATTTACCTTTCCTGCCTGGGCACACCCAATAAATTATGGCTGAACACCGCAGGCGCCGCAGGAGAAAGAAAATTTGAAGACATTTCCCAAAAAGCCGGTGTGGAAGAACCCATCTACAGTTTCCCCACCTGGTTCTTTGATTTTGATAACGACGGTTACCAGGACATTTTTGTTTCGGGTTATGATACCCGCCGCTTTTCGGAAGTAGGTGGTGATGCTGCCAGGGATATGCTGGGCATGCCGCCATTGGGTGAGCTGCCCCGTTTATATCATAATAACGGTAACAACACTTTTACTGATGTTAGTGAAGCTTATGGTGTAAACCATGTGAACTATGCCATGGGCAGTAATTTCGGCGATATTGATAATGATGGCTGGCCTGATTATTATTTAGGTACAGGAGCCCCCGAATACACCACGATTGTACCCAATAAACTGTACCATAACCTGGGTGGTAAAAAGTTTGAAGACATTACCTATGCCACCAAAACCGGGCATATACAAAAAGGGCATGCGGTGGCGTTTGCAGATATTGACAATGATGGCGACCAGGATATTTATGCAGTGATCGGTGGTGCAGTGGAAGGCGACCGGTTCAGGAATGTGCTGTTTGAAAACAGCAGTCCGGATAAAAACAAATGGCTAAAACTAAAACTCGAAGGGGTAACCAGTAACAGGGGCGCCATTGGTGCAAGGGTGCGCATCAAAACCATCCTGGCAGATGGCAGCACACAAAATTTTTATCACGTGGTTTCAAGCGGCGGCAGTTTTGGCGCGAGCCCGTTAATGATCAGCGCCGGGCTGGGAAATGCGGCATCCATTGAAGAAATCGAAATCAGCTGGCCCAATGCCAGGCAAACAAAGGAGATCATTAAAAATATTTCGCTCAATTCGCTGGTAAAAATCAAGGAGGGGTCCGGCAAACAATGATCACTCCTGTTTGATTTCTTTTATCGTGTTTTCACAGGCATTTATTTTTATTTCGCCCTCGCGGAAGATAATTTTTTTATCTCCTTCTCCGTCGGTTTCAATTTTAAGTTTATAGATGCCGGTCCGGAGTTCATAAACACATTCCTGTGATTTAGCAGGAACTTTCAGGCTCAGCATATTGGTCTCATACACACTGCCATTGCGTTTTACCAATGTGATGTAAAGGTTTTTGCCCATCGCATTTTTAAAACACATATCACTGGTGTTTTTTACCGCACAGCTGTCGGTTGGGGCAACCGGTGCCGCAGGTTGCAGGGACGCTGACATATTACTCCTGGGTGTTTTAAACACTTTCACCAGCTCAACAATTGTTTTACCACCTTCAATCAGGCTGGAAACCTTATTTTGCTGCGCTGCACATTGTGCGGCATACAGCAGCATGGCCACTGAAATAATCTTCTGCATAAGCATTGGTTTTGTACCTGCATAACGGATGCCCTGAATGAAAAATTTACATAAATAAATACGTACTTTGCCAAAACATTTTATGCGGAAACTGTTGAAATACCTCCTGCGCACAGCACTTGTGTTATTTGTTTTACTCAACGTGATTGTTGTGTTTCATGCTTACAAGTTCACCCATTTTTATAACCCCGGTGAGATTAGCATTAAACAGGCTGCGGATAAAACAAGCTGGGATAAAACAAAAGAAATATTGTTTGGCATCAATGCGCAAAAGCAGCTGAACGAACTGCCCGACACTTCATATACATCGGTAACACTAACTACTAAGGACAGCATAAAACTGGATGCATGGTATACCCTTGTGAACAATCCCAGGGGAACGGTTTGTATGTTTCACGGGCATGGCGGCCGCAAGAGCGGCAATAATGCAGAAGCAGCAGCCTTCCGTAAAATGGGTTACAATACATTTCAGATCGACTTCAGGGCACATGGCAGCAGCGGCGGCAATACCTGCACCATTGGTTTTGATGAAGCGGAGGATGTAAAGCTGGCTTTTGATTATATCAAAAACAGCGGCGAAAAAAATATTATTCTCTGGGGCATTTCCATGGGAGCTTCCACCATTACAAAAGCGGTATTTGATTATAATATCCAGCCCAAAAAAGTCATTTTAGAAATGCCCTTTGGCACCATCCAGGATGCGGTGAAAGGCAGGTTAAAACTGATGGGATTGCCGGGGCAGCCCATCGCATCGCTGCTCACATTCTGGGGCGGCACCATTCATGGCTTCTGGGCATTTGGCATGAAGCCGGAAGAATATGCCAAAAAGATCAGCTGCCCTTCACTGGTGCAATGGGGCATGCTCGACCCGCGTGTAACCAGGGGGGAAGAAGATATTTTATATGGCAATATCAATACCGGTAACAAAGAATTTGTGATGTACGAAACCGCAGGTCATGAAAGCCTTTGTAAAAAAGAACATGAAAAATGGATGAAGGAAGTGGGTGAGTTTTTACAACAACCCTGACGGCGGTTGCAAACCCCGTCAGGGTTGCTAGCTTCTGTTTATGGTAACCATCCATTTTTAAACCCCGCCAGGGCTGGCAGCCGCGGGCGGGGTTTCCCGCTTAACTTTGCATCCAATATTGTAACATGCATCCTAAAGAACATTCGATCCTCGATTATACTTATTCACTGCCCGACGAAAAGATAGCCCTGCATCCCGCTGCTGAAAGAGACAGCAGTAAGCTGCTGGTTTATCAAAACGGGGAGATACAAGCGGATACCTATAAAAATATTGCCGCACACCTGCCATCCAACAGCCTGCTTGTTTTTAATGATACCAAAGTGATCAATGCCCGCATGCTGTTTACAAAACCAAGCGGCGGTGTAATAGAAATATTTTTGCTTGAACCATACCAATCAGATTACAGCAAGGCGCTGGCTGCCACCAAAACCTGTAACTGGAAATGTTTTATCGGGGGTGTTTCTAAATGGAAAGGCGGCAGCCTGGAGATGATGGTGGATGGCAAAAAACTGCTGGCCACTTTAATCGAAACGCTTCCTGATGCCTATGCCGTGGAATTTATATGGAGCGGCAATGGCAGCTTTGCAGAAATGGTGGAACAGGCAGGCAATATTCCTTTGCCACCCTATATCAAGCGAAAAGCGGAAGGGGAAGACAGGGACCGTTATCAAACCATCTATGCGCAATATGATGGCTCCGTGGCGGCACCTACTGCAGGCTTGCATTTTACAGATGCTGTTTTTAAATCCCTGGATACAAAAAATATCAGCCGCGGGTTTGTTACCCTGCATGTGGGTGCAGGCACCTTTAAACCGGTTAAAGCGGCGAAGATGGAGCAGCATGAAATGCATGCGGAATGGATTGATATCAGCACCGGCGCCATTGAAAATATCCTTGGCAACTTAAACAATACCATCGTTGCGGTTGGCACCACGTCACTGCGCACACTGGAGAGTTTGTACTGGCTGGGCGTAAAGGCATTATTGGAGCCGGAAGCAAACTCACTGCAACTAAGCCAGTGGGAAGTATATGAGTCTTTATCAGCCTGCACATTTACCGCAACCGAAGCGCTGCAGGGATTATTGCGATGGCTGCAGCATAACAAACAGGCGCATTTATTCACGCAAACACAGATACTCATCGCACCGGGATACCAGTTCAAAATTGCAAAAGCGCTGGTAACAAATTTTCACCAGCCGCAATCAACACTCCTGCTGCTGGTTGCTGCAGCAGTGGGCAATCAATGGAAAGAGATTTATCACTACGCTTTAGAAAATGATTTCAGGTTTCTGAGTTATGGCGACGGGAGTTTGCTGTTTATTGATGTGCAGTAGAAAAATCTAATCCGCATTTATTGTTGCCGCTCTTCTTTACTAACCAGGTTATTCAAATAATTCGTGACGGGCCTTTCAAATAAAATATAAACAAGCCGGGCGAAGAGCAAAGAAAGGACCAGGGTAATAATAATAAAAACATCGGGTAATCCGAAACCAGCGTGATGCCAAAATGAAGTAGAAAGCATAATTACAAATAAATGGGTAAGATACGCCGAATAGGAACTGTTCCCGACAGCAATAAACAGTGCGGGGAATTTTGGTGTCATTTTTTTCTCATAAAGCAACATGCCAGCTACAAGTAAAAAAGAAGGTATACCCCAGCGCAAAACCCTTTGCAAACTCAGGCTTCCGTCCCAGGTAAATTCCATTTCACTGATATTGCCATACCCAAAGAGTATTGAATATAAAAACAACAGGATGGCGGCCAGGAGAATAAAATAAATAACAATTTTCGCAGGATTGAAATTACTGAGGTAAACCAATCCACACAGGCTTCCAAACAAAAATTCCAGTATAATTGAATTGGTAAAAAATAAAAGCTGGTTACCCGGCTCAATCTTTAAAATAAATCCGCCGGATACTAACATCAACAGTATAACCATTACAATATACTTTGCCGCATTTTTTGAAATTAGTAATGCAATGGCGAAAGCCAAATAAAAAAGAAATTCAAAAGATAAAGTCCATCCAAGAAACAGAACAGCGTCTGTATTATATGCTGCTTTAAAAAAAGGGATTACCGTAAGGGTTTGAAGAATTTCTGCGGCTTTTATATGAGGCCAAAATGATACAAACGACAGGGCGATACAACCAAGTGACACAGCCCAGTATAAAGGCAGGATCCTGATGCACCGGCGGATCAGGAAATTTGAAGGACTTACAGCACGGTTGCTGGTAATAATAGTCATTATGCACCCGCTTATTACAAAGAAAATATCAACGCCGGCGGCGCCAAAATTTTCAAAGTATTTGAAAGATCCTATCTGAGACCTGCCGAAATTCGGTGCAATGTCAATCAAATGGGCCAAAACCACCAGGCTTACAGCAATGCACCGCAAAAACTGTAAAGATTTGATTGAATTGTTGTTATTGGAGCTCATGTCATGGGTTTATTATTTCTCTTCATGATAATCCTCCTCTGTATTGATTTCCCAGATTGCATTCCTGTCGCCGCCATTTTTTAAGTGCATCACAGCTTCCATGGCCGTAAGCATGCTGTGATCGCTGTTATTGTATTTATGCATACCATTCCTTCCTATACAATAAAGATTGGGCACCTGCTTCAGCCTGCTTTTTACAATTTCAAAATTATTGTAGGCCCCGTGATACGATGGATAGGCTTTGAGCACTTTCAGCACCACGGCATCTTTCACATCGGCCCTGCTAATTAAACCGGTTTGTTCCATCTCGGCAACTGCCTGTGCAATGATCGCTTCATCTGTTTGCTGCCAGAAGGGTTCTGTTTCACTGCAAAAAAATTCCACCCCCATCCATATTTTTTCCGGGTCGTTCACCATCCCCGGGCTCCAGTTATTGAATAGCTGCAACCGGCCCGCCTTGATGCCTTTATCCTGCAGGTATATCCAGTTATCTGTGATACCCTTCGTGCTGTTATCATCATGCAACAGTAATGTATCAACCAGCAGGCCAACGATTAAAAAATCACGGTATTGCAAATCCGCAGCAGTTGCCAGCACCTCCTGCGGGTATGTTATGCCCTTTGACTGAAGGATGAATTCCCGTACCGGCATGCTGGAAAAAAACACATCCCCGGCAATCTCTTCTTCAGCTCCTGTATCTTTATTTTTCACTGTAACTGAGCAAATCGCACCAGCAGGATTAAAATTGATGGCCGTGGTTTCTGTACACAGCATCAGTTTGCCGCCAAGCCTGGTAATTTCGTCTGCCACGGTTTCCCACATCTGGCCGGGACCGTATTTGGGATACAGGAACTGTTCGATCAAACTGGTACTGGTGCCTTTTTGGGTAAGACTTGTATTACTGCGGAAAACAGACAAAAAAGCATTGGCCAGCACCCTGGAAACATTGAGATCTTTCACCCGTTGCCTGCCCCATTCGGCTGGGATTTCTTCACATTTCACGCCCCATACTTTTTCAGTATAATCCTTAAAAAAAGTCAGGTAAAGTTCATTGCCAAAACGGTTACGGAAAAACTGTGCAAGATTTTGTTCTTCCCTTACCGGGAAAAGCCTGGCATATATATAGGAGGTGCCGGCCTTGATCAGCTTTACAAGTCCCAGCTTCTTTATTGTTGCAAAATTTAACTTCAGCGGGTAATCAAAAAACTTCCGGTTGAAGAGTATCCTCGATTTACGGGGCCTTAACAACATCCTTTTATCGATATCCCCTGCAACCGCATTTGTTTGAAAAGATGTTTCCTGGTCATGGTAACGGATTTTTATGCTGTCATTAACCTGTGGTGCTTCCAGCGGCAAAAACTGCAGCCACCAGTCGAGCACCTTTTGTGATTTTGAAAAAAAACGGTGACCGCCAATGTCAATTTTGTTGCCCTTGTAGTCGACGGTTTTTGACAGCCCGCCCGCCTGCTTATCCGCCTCTATCACAACAGGCAAATAATCTGTTGTGGTCAGCAATTCATAGGCTGCAGTTAGCCCGGCAGGTCCGGCTCCAATAATTACGGCAACTTTACGCTTCAACGGATTTACGGTTAAAATAAACAAATGAATAAACGATGAGCACAGCTAAAATAAGGTATTCACCTATTGTATGTTCCATTTTGACGAACGGAACCTGGAATACATTTAAAGCCAGGCCTGCCCATAAGAAAACTATCAGTAAAAAATTTTTGTTCCATTTGAACGTTGCCAGCAACAGCAAAACCGCCGGTATCCACTGAACTGTATAATACTGGCGGCGGTATACAGGCGAAAACAGATCAGTGATCATATAGAGGCAAAAGCCGAGGCAGAAAAGTGCATTTAAGTCAACCCCGCCCGACAGTTTACTCCTGGCTGTTTTGTAAAAAACAAACAGTAAAGAAAAGACCAGTAAAAGAGCGATAGCCATCGAAGCTGCTGAACCGGTTTTCTTGTGTAAAAAAAGTTTTACAAGCACAAAGAAATTGCCGTTCTCCGACCGTGGATACAAACTCATGCCCGGCTTAATTGTGCTGGCTGTTTTCATATCAATGCCTTCCCATTGCCGGTAACCCGGGTCGGGATCGTAAGGAATGGTTTCAACTTTTTCTCCCTGGTGAATTTTTGTATGAACACTAACCGCTGAAAAAAAATCTTTCCATAACTGCCGTTGAAACGGGTTGGTAACTATCAACAGCAGCCCCGCAATGCCGGGGAGTAAAAGCATCATGACAGATTTTGTTTTCAGAAAGGGCCGTAATAAAAACAACGGAAGAAAGAAAACAATAAAGTTCGGCCTGGTAAAAACCAATGCGGCGGCCACCATTCCGCATGCCAGGTAAGACAAATTACCCTCAGCCCTTTTAAACAGGTACATGAATAAGGAAGCAAAAAAGGCGATTACCAGGTACATCTGTCCGGCAAAAACATGACTTTTCCATGCATCGGAAAACAAAAAAACGGATGCTGCAAGCACTACCAGTGTTTTTTGTGGCCCGGTTTCACCAAAACTAACCATCAGCAGTACAATGGCCAGTAACATCAGGTATTCTGCCCAAAGCCAGCATTCAGATATAGTGGCCTGAGATAACCCGGCAATGAGTATCAGCAGTTGGTGAAAAAAAGGGGTGGCTGTAATATTTGATACCCTGCTGTCGCCAAAAGCATTCGGGTCGTAATATCTTGTGCTGTCTGATATTTTCCATTTATAAAAATAGGGCGATTTGCCATCGGCAATAAGTCTTGCCCCTACAACCCTGTTCCTCAGATCACCTGTATAATCCTTTTCATAAACCCTGTCTCTTTGAATGCTGTAAACAAGCGCTGTTATCGTGAGCAGCAGTGCGACAATAAAGAAGAGCGCCTGGGAGGGTTTTGATTTCATTATTTAAATTACAGGCGAAAATACATTTTACCGCCGGATTTTTCAGATTTAGCAGCCATGGCCCATCCTTCTCAAAAGCAAATTTATGTTTGTTATCATTGCCGATGCCTGTTGTTGCAGGTACGGATTTCCCTGCTGTAACGGGCCAACGATCAATGGAGAACAATTATTCGATATTTTTGACTGAGACAAAAAAAGACCCGGTAACATTTTTACACATGAGAAGAGGGGGAACCTTAACAATATTCTGAGTCAAATTGAATCTGCTGAATACATATAAGAGGTACATTTTTTTTGCAGTGGTTTTCATTGCGGGATATTTTTTCTTCGCCATTAAGTTCAATGAATACTATACACCCGACGCCACTCTTTATATCAGCATTGCCGAACATATTATTCATGGCGAATTCCATGATGCCGTAAACGCCTACTGGTCTCCGCTCATAAGCTGGTTACTGGTACCCTTTATCCTCGTATTGAAGGATGGTATCATTGCTTTTAAGGTCATTAATTTTTTACTGGGCTTTTTTATCATTACAAGGGTCTCCAAAATACTGGATCATTATGGAATACATGCATTGACCCGGAACGCTATACTTATCAGCTGCTGCCTGCTTGCAGGTCTTTACAGTGTCATTTACCTTACGGCAGATGTGCTGCTTGCCGCACTGTTGTTTCAGTATTATTACCTGCTGTTAAAAGATAAACTTTTCGGCAACCCTTTTTTATACGGTATAACAGGCACCGCTATTTATTTATGCAAGGCTTATGGCTTATATTTTTTCCTTGCGCACAGTATTGTTTATTTTTTTATCAGCGGGTCTGGCAGTAAAAAACTGCCCGGGCTTTTAAAGGGGCTGGCCGTTTTTTTTATTTTATGCAGCAGCTGGATCGGTATCCTCTCAGTCAAATACGGTCATTTCACCATTTCAACGGCAGGCAGGTATAACCAGTCCATCATTACAGAATACCATGCAACACTGCATCCTGCAGATACCATGCGGCTGATGCCTCCTTTCCCTGGAGAAAAATATTCGGCCTGGGAAGAAATGAGCCTGCATGTGCATTTACCTTCTTCGGGTAATAAGAATGCATTTTCTTACCAGCATATCAAATTCAACCTGGTACAGCTTGCATACCTCTTATTAAAAGTGCCCCGTTATTTTATACTGCTGATGCCCCTGCTTTTGCTGGTTTTGTTTACCAGGAAAGAAAAGATTTCCGGGCTGCTTTTACCAGCGAGTCTTGCAGGCATTTACACTTCCGGCTACCTGGCATTTTTTATAGAAGAACGCTACCTGATTGCGGTGCTGCTGATAATACTGGTATTGCAGGCATTGCTGATTGATAAAGCCGCTTCATCCGTTAAACTGCTGCCCCATTTTGCCATGCTGCTGCTGCTTGCAGGAACAATAAGATATCTTTTCTCTGTAAGCACAACGCTGTCTACAGCAGATGAAACCATTTGCAACAGCATACACCGGCAAACAAAAAAGTTTTATTACAACAAACGCTATGTTACCTGGAGGCCTTTTGAATTTTATATACTTGGCTATATGAACCAATGGAAGAATTACAGCGGCATAAAAAATTACGCGGCAGACAGCACAGCCCTTGCTGAAGACCTTACACGGTACAAGATTGATTTTATTATCATTCCCGACTCTGTACACCTGCCGCTGAATGTGCAGCGTCAATACAATAAAATGGAATTAAATAATATTGGCAGTTACCAATTATGGGGAAGTAACCAGTTGATTCCTGCTAAAACAATGGCGCAGTAAATAATCATATCATTGCTGAATTGTAACCGGCGTACCAACCGGTATATAGCTGAAGAGGTCTTTCATTTCGGTGTATTTCACACTTACACAGCCATCGGTCCAGTTGTAGAAATTGTCCACGGTCCATTCCTCATCGGGCCGGGTGGCATGAATGGCAATACCGTTTCCTATTTTGGCGCCTTTGGGTATCAGGCCCTGTGCCTTTCGCTGGTTAAACCGCTGGTAGCTGATATCATTGGGATAATCAAGTAACAGTTCGGGGCCCCATTTGGGATGGATTTTTTTCAGGATCACCTTGAACTTGCCATCAGGCGTACGCTTATCCCCTTCTTTCATTTTATCGCTCAGGTCCTTGCTGCCAAAAACAATGGGGTAAGTGGCATACCAGCCTTCCTCATCATATACCTTCAGCTCGTAGTCGCTTTTGTCAATAATGATATAATAAGGATTTTCGGTACTGTCGGCTGCGGCCTTCTTCGTAACAGCCGCACGTGGTTTTGCGGCGGGTTTTTTCTTTTTACCCTTATCGGCACTGAAAGAAACCAGGGCAGCAACACCGGCTGCCATAAAAAAATATTTGAATGGGAGAACTTTCATCGCGATAAAATTATTGAAAAACATTTATTCAAACGCCGTGCCACATATTATTAGTATTGATTGTGGAAAAGAGAATAAATGCTTTAACAAAATATTGTAAGCAAGGCATAAAAAAACCCCGGCTTTTTGCCGGGGACCGTATGGTTAACCCAATCCCTGCCCGTTTACACCCGGGGTTCAACAGGCAGGGGTATGAGCGGGAGAGCCTTACCAGTTGCTGATGCGGAAACCGAAATTATAGGGCCGTATATCCAGGCCGTTTTTATACATTGATTTCGGACTGTAAGAACCATAGAAACGAACCGGGCCCACACCTACTTCTGCCACATAGCTGAGTTTAAACCGTTCCAGGTCATAATCACCTTTATTGGTTTCTTTGCCGCGTTCGCTGCTTTTTTGTTTGTTGCGCTGGCTGTACAGGTAACCGGCACTTACACCTGCACTGATACTGAGACCTTTCTTTTTACTGTTGGGATTGGTGTTTATATTCAGCATAAGCGGCACAGTTAAGTAATCGGCCGCCAGTTTATTTTTACTGAATTCAACGGAATCCCTGAAAATAAAAGGCGCATTGGTGAATGTTGCTGTATATGGAACCTGGCCACCTTCCTTATAGCTCAGGGGAGATAAGGTTTTATACCTGTAATTATTCATCTCCAGTCCCAAACCGTATTTCAGATTTACGTAGTGTTTGGCAACATTTAGTTTCTGCATAAAGAACCACAGGTTTATGTTTACGCTTTTACCGGCACGCAGTTTAAAATCGTTTGTGTTGATGGCGGGATACCCGGGGCGGTTTACAATGTAACCGCCTGTTGCGCCATAATTGGTTTTATCATCATAGTTGGACAGGCCGATATCCACGATCCACCAGTTGGTACTAACATTGGAATTGCGTTTTTTCTGGCTGTCGCGGCGGCCCATGGTAATATCCACGCCTTTGTCCTTATTGCCATCCTTGCCTTTTTTAATGATCACCATACCGCCGATGCGGATCGTATCCTTTTTTTCTGTCTTTGTTGAGTCAGTTTGTGCGCTTGCCGAATTGCAAATCATTGCTGCGGCTAAAATTGTAATTAGCTGTTTCATCGTTCGAATTTTTAAAAATGATTACCTGTTTAATGCTATGTCGAAGCCTGCCACCTGGATACCGTTACCTGTTTTGATATTGGTGTTGCGTTCCACCACTCTTTTCACCTTACGGATAAAACCGGCAAGTTTGGAGCGTTTTACATTGTCTTCATTCATGTAAAGCACTTTGTTGTTGTTTACCGCTTCGGTTTCATCCGGGTTATAAGCTGCAGTGATCGCATACCCGTTAACGGCGGAAGTATTGGGCCTGTTATTGGATGCTGTCAGTGTAGTTCCGGAGTTTACATTCCTGGCTGCATCTTCTAAAGGTGGTACGTTTGTTTTTGTACTTAAGTTACTGTTGTCGTTGTTAAAATTATTGTAACGCGGGTTATTGGTGGGCTCCGGTAAATTGTTTGTTTTTTGTTCCTTCTCTTTTGTTACAGCGATATTATTATCATTGACTGCTGCAGCTTCCTTGCTTTGCTGCGCTGTATTTTTCACTGCAGGCGGATTGCTTTTTTGTGAAGCAGCGGTATTCGTATTGCCGGTGTTGGTATTAACTGCAGCAATGGCAGCAGTGTTGTTTGCAGCAGGAACAGCTGGCTGTATATTATCTTTAGTTGCACCTGCATCCGCTGTTATTACCTGGTTATTTTTTTCAATGCCGGCAGTTGCTGTACTGTTTCCCTTTGTAGTGCCGGGTTCTGATGGCTGCATCAGGGTGAGCCCGCCCCAGGTTGCAAAGCCTAATAAAACGGCAGCAGCCACGGCCCTGCGCCAGTTCATCCGCACCAGGCGGCCTTCCTCTTTACGGTACAGTTCTTTTTTATGGGCGTAGCTGATGGAAGTATCCGGCTGCAGTTTGGTCTGCAGTAAAATAGCCGCTTCTTTTGCAGCAACGGCATCCGTATCAATAAGGCGGGTGATGATTGTTTTGTCAGCTGCCGGCAACTCATCATCCATATATAATAACAGCTGCTGTTGCAGCGGGGTCATTTCTTCCTTAAGTAAAATGTCTTTATACTCAAACCGCATGTCTTCGGCCGGCATAACGGTTTGCAGCAGTAATTGCAGTTCCGCTTCCAGGTCGGGATTTTCAGCCACAAAAACTTCCACAGCCTTGCGGTCTGCAGCGCTAAGTTCATCATCTGCATACAGCAGGAAAAACTCTTCGTAATTATGTCTGTTAATGTTCATTTTCTATATTACACTAATCTTTTCGAATTGCACGAATTAGTGTAATTCGTGCAATTAGCTTAATTCGTGATCAAATAACGTTTTCCACTTTTACAATATACTCCCGCAGCTGCAGCCTTGCCCGGTGGAGGTACACTTTTACCTGGCTTTCATTCAGCCCGGTGATCTGCCCTATTTCCTCGTAGCTGTAACCTTCGTAATCTTTCAGCAACACCAGACTGCGCTGTGTTTCGCCCAGCTTGGACAGCGCTTCGTTCAAAATCCGCTTTGTATCATTTTTTGGACCTACTGCCCCGCGGTCGTTCTCATTAAATTCTTCCCGCAGGTGCACCCTTTTGTTTTTACGGATATGGTCGATCATCTGGTTATAGGCCACCGTAAATAAAAAGCTTTTGCTGCGGGCATGATCCACTGTATCCCTGTTCAGCCACATTTTTTCAAATGCGCCCTGCACCACATCCCGTGCATCCTCTTCATGCCTCAGGTTTTTGAGGATGAAACGGTATACATTGTCTGCATACAGGTTTACACATTCATTATATTCTCTCTCCGTCATACAGGTTTTTGGTGTAAAATGGCCTTGATTACTGGTTTTACGATTATTGAGCCGAAAAGTTACAGCTTTCTCAAAAAAATTTAAACAGATAGTGGGTGAATGGCGGTTTTTTGTGAATAGACCGTAGTGACAATAGAAACGCGGATGACGGGATTGATACGGATAAACACAGAAATACCCGTGCAAATCAGTTTCATCGGTGTATTCCGTGTCTCCATTCAACCTACATTTGCCTATCAACTATTGCATATGAACCAAAACTTTGTCAGCCGTATTGCCGCCGAGCTTACTGAAATTGAAGCCGCCGGACTTTTAAAGAAAGAACGCATCATTGCCAGCGAACAGGGTGCCGAAATCATCGTGAACGGCAAAACCGTACTGAACTTTTGCGCCAATAACTACCTGGGTCTCAGCAGTCACCCCAAGGTTTTGGCCGCCGCCAAGAAATATATAGATTTAAGAGGATATGGCATGAGCAGCGTACGTTTTATCTGCGGCACGCAGGATATCCATAAAGAACTGGAGAAAAAAATAGCCACGTTCCTGGGCACTGAAGACACTATTTTATATGCTGCCGCCTTTGATGCCAATGGCGGTGTGTTTGAACCCCTGTTCAATGAGCAGGATGCCATCATCAGCGATGCCCTTAACCATGCCAGTATCATTGATGGCGTTCGTTTGTGCAAGGCCCAGCGCTACCGCTACGAACATAATAATATGGAAGACCTGGAGGCGAAACTGAAGGAATCGGCCCAGCTCCGCAGCCGCATCATTGTAACCGACGGCAGTTTCAGCATGGACGGCACCATTGCACAGCTGGATAAAATTTGCGACCTGGCCGACCGTTACGATGCCATTGTTATGATCGATGAATGTCATAGCAGCGGGTTCCTGGGAAAAACGGGCCGCGGCACACATGAATACCGTGGTGTGATGGGCCGCGTGGATATTATCACCGGCACATTGGGCAAAGCGCTCGGCGGCGCCAGCGGCGGTTTTACCAGCGGGCGGAAGGAGATCATTGAAATGCTGCGCCAGCGCTCCCGTCCCTATTTATTCTCCAACACTGTTGCGCCGAGTATTGTGGGCGCCAGCATCGCCGTACTGGATATGCTGAGCGAGACGACTGAATTAAGGGATAAACTCGAATACAATACCAAATACTTCCGCAGCAAAATGACGGAAGCTGGTTTTGACATCAGGCCCGGCGATCATCCCATTGTGCCCATTATGCTGTATGATGCGGTGGTAGCTCAAAACTTCGCCGCCAAACTGCTGGAAGAAGGTATTTATGTAATTGGATTCTTTTACCCGGTGGTGGCAAAGGGCCAGGCACGTATCCGTGTACAGCTGAGTGCGGCACATGAACAGCTGCATTTGGATAAAGCCATTGCAGCCTTTACAAAAGTGGGGAAAGAACTGGGCGTGATTTGATACGGTTTATATTTCTGGCAGCATCAGTCTTTTTCTTTTAGAATAGATTCGGAGCGCCACTACGATTACAACACATAGCAGCAGGTTGATGTCTTTGGCAGCAGAAAATTTATTCAGCAGCAGGTAAACCAGGCCGCCCATGGCGCAGGCTGTTGCATAGAGCTCCCCTTTTTTCAACAGGTTGGGAACGGCATTACAGAGAATATCGGCGATCAGTCCGCCAAAAGTAGCTGTGATGACCCCCATGATAAGCGCATAGGTTTCATTCAGCCCGTTGAGTGCCGCAACCTTGATACCCGTAGCTGTAAAAAGCCCCAGCCCGATGGCATCTGTAAAAAAGATGAACTTGTTGAAGTTGCGGGGGTTTTCCTTTAAAAAGAAAGTGTAGGCTGTACCGGCAAGCACCAGTACCAGGGCCAGGTTATCGTTGACCCAGTTAACCGGCCTTACCCCGATTAATATATCCCTTAAAGTGCCGCCGCCATACGCGGTTACAAAGGCCAGCACGATGCCGCCAAAAATATCCATTTTGTATGCCCGCGCCTTTAAAGCGCCCGTGATGGCAAAAATGAAAATGCCGGTATAACTTATGACCTGTAAAAAACTCATATAGCAACTGCTGGCTACAAAGTTAAGTCTTATTGATGCGCTTTCACAGCCTGCTGAACGCAACCATTGTGCGGTTGTTGTCCATCCCGCTCATAAAGAACCCCCAATAACTGCTGGCAGGTACAAATTTCAATCCTTACTTTTACAGCATGAAAAAAATAAGCAAACAGGCCTTTATCATCATGGCCATTTCATTTTTACCCATGGTAACACTGGCATGGGGCACATTGGGTCACCGCATTATTGGTGAAATTGCAGACAGCTATCTCAGTAAAAAAGCCCGTAAAAATATTGCCGCCATTTTGGGAACAGAATCGGTGGCCATGAGCAGCAACTGGGCCGATTTTATTAAATCTGACCCTTCGTATAATTACTTAGGCAACTGGCATTATATCAATATTAAAAGCGGGCTCACTGAAGAAGCGTTTAAAGCTTACCTGGATGCCGACACTGCCACCGACGCTTATACAAAAATCAATTTCCTTGCAACAGCGCTTAAAAAAGACGACCTGCCACAGGATAAAAAGATCATGTACCTGCGCCTGCTGATACATATTGTGGGTGATGTGCACCAGCCCCTGCACGTGGGCCGCTTAGAAGACCAGGGCGGCAACCGCATCCGGGTGCTGTGGTTTAAAGACAGCATTAACCTGCACCAGTTATGGGACGACAGGCTGATCGCTTTCCAGCAACTGAGTTATACTGAATATGCAACGGCAGTGAATCATGCCGGTAAGGAGGAAGTGAAGGCGATGAAAAACGAACCGGTCAGCACCTGGTTATTCAATTCGTACCAGATTGCTGAAAAAATTTACGGCGAGATCAAAACGCCTTATCAAAAACTGGATTACAAATATAATTTCGACTATGTGGATATATTGAACAGACAGTTATTACAGGGTGGTGTGCACCTGGCCGGTTTGCTGAATGAAATTTTTGGATAACCGGGCAAGATTTTGAGGTGACACCTTTCTAAAAGGTGTCACCTCAAAATCATCCGGCAAAGCTGTTACGATAATAAATATCTTTGCCCCGGCGTATTGATAAATAAAAATAATTCCCGCAAGGGTGTGGCTGAAGTTTATGAGTGAATCATCTCAAACATTTATTGCTAAAGCAAAGATCAAGGCCGGTGACCTGGAGCACCGCCGTAAAATCAAATTTAATATTGGCAAATACAACGATGCTGTACCCAAGGGCAAACAGCAGTTTACCGATGTGCACCTTGCCAGGGAAAGGGCCAAGAATGTAAAATGGCGTGCCATTGAAACCCTCGACCAGCAGCTGGAAGAGTTTGAACTCAACTTTACCAAACGCGGCGGCAAAGTGATATGGGCCGAAAATGCGGAACAGGCCATTGCGGAAGTTCTGAATATCTGCGCAGCAAAAAATTGCAAGAGCCTGGTGAAGAGCAAGAGCATGGTCACCGAAGAAATTCACCTGAACAAAGCACTTGAAGCTGCCGGTATTGAAAGCGTGGAAACCGACCTGGGCGAATATATCCAGCAGCTGGACGGTGAGCCCCCCTATCATATTGTAACACCGGCCATGCACAAGAACAAGGAAGATGTTGCCAAACTGTTTCATGATAAGCTGGGCACTCCCCTCAATTATACACCCGAACAATTAACGCTGAAGGCAAGGGAAGTGCTTCGTGAAAAATATGTACAGGCCGAAGTGGGTGTTACGGGAGCCAATTTTATCATCAGTGATATCGGCGGCATCGCCGTTACAGAAAATGAAGGCAATGCCCGTTTGAGCTGCGCTTTTCCCAAAACACATATTGTGATTGTGGGTATTGAAAAAATGATCCCTTCCATAACCGACCTGGGTTTGTTCTGGCCATTGCTGAGCACGTTTGGCACGGGTCAGAAAGTAACGGTTTATAATACCATTGTTACAGGCCCCAAACAGGCCAATGAAACAGACGGGCCGGAAGAAATGTATGTGATACTGCTGGATAATGGCCGCACCAATATTTTACAAAATCCCAAATCGAGGGAAAGCCTCTATTGCATCCGTTGCGGCGCCTGCTTAAACGCCTGCCCCATTTATAAAAATATCGGCGGCCATGCTTATGGCACCACTTACAGCGGACCGATCGGCAGCGTGATATCCCCGCATTT
Source organism: Ferruginibacter sp. (assembly GCA_046329655.1). Classification (GTDB taxonomy): domain Bacteria; phylum Bacteroidota; class Bacteroidia; order Chitinophagales; family Chitinophagaceae; genus Ferruginibacter. Next base: position 150,259 of record JAXLUD010000009.1, on the reverse strand, counting down.
ACGCGGCATGGAAGAATTCAAGCACCTTAGCTATGCTTCTTCGCTGTGCGGCAACTGCACAGAAGTGTGCGCCGTAAAGATCAACCTGCATGAAATTTTACTGGAGAACCGGAAAGAAAGTGTGGACCAGGGACTGGCTCCCTTCAGTGAAAAAATGGCCTGGAAGATATGGAAGCTCGCCTCACTCAAACGTGGCATGATGAACATGGGCAATGGCAACCTCAAAAACAAAGTGGTGAACGGCATGTTCAAAGTATGGAAAGAAAACCGCAGCGACCTGCACTTCAGCCAGAAAACCTTCAATGAAATGTGGAAGGACCGGTATAAAAAGTAGCAAGCATTCATTTAACATTTTAGTTTAATGTATTTGTTTACATTTGAACAAAACTGTTTATGAAAACCTCTACCCTCAGCCTCCTCTTCATTATATCTGTACTCGTTGCCGCAGCACAAAAAAAAGATTCCTCCTTATTAAAGCAGTTCAAGTTCCGCAGCCCCAGTTATATTATTGCATCTGTTTCCGGAAATGCATATGGTGATCTCTCGGCTAATAAACAATACGGGGCACAATATCATCTGGCGTTAAACCCAAGGCTTTCTATAAGCAAACTTGTAAGCACTGAACAATTATATTCCGTTTTCTATTCAGATGCCGCCTTTTCATTGTCGAATTCAAGGGCAAATTATGTTACCGGCAAACGTGTAGTTACAGACCTTTCTTATTCAGTTTCCCAGTCACTTCAAAATAAATATTACAGAGAAAAAAGGTACTTCTTAATCAGTTATAACGGAACACTTTCACAGCATTTTTTTAAAAGCAACAATGACTATTACACTAAAAGCAATAACATCGGCAGCACCATTATTTATACGATGGGCATTGGAAAAGGAAGAATTGAAAATGTAACAGATGCACAAATGGCATTGTATATCCTGAATGATCTTCAAAAAAATGCCCTGCTGACAAGAGGTTTTACAACTGATGATGCATACGAACTGGCAAAAACCATTACCCGGGTTAATAACACACGGCTTTTTGACAGCAGGAGAAAACGCATTTATGAACTTAAGCAGCTTGATTCATTATTTAAAAACCGCGGACTGGTAAATGAGAGATCTATAGAGTATTTCACAACTGTTACCGATAACTGGTTTTATGCAATGAACCCGCAAAGAAAAAATGGCACAGACAGGTATGCAAGTATTTCTCCCATCATTAGCAATGATGAGACCAGGAACAGGTTTTATCAGCCTGCAGACAGCAGCCAGAAACTGCTTAACAGGTCCTTGGGGGCGTTTTTAACTTTAGGAATAGAAAAAGCGAGCGCTTTATCATTAAAAAAACAGTTTAACAGGGGCATCAGCCTTGTTACCCAGTACACTTATACCAAATCAAAAAATAAATACAATAACAAGGAGATTGTTGATGTTACAAAGAACAGTTACAGTGCGCTGAATGGTTTTCTGGAATTTGGATATTATCCAAACAGCAGAACAAACATTAGCGTAAACCTGGTAAATAATTTAGCCTGGGTATATTCCAGCAATACCCTTGTAAATAATATGAGTGTCGGTTTTGACGGGAATTACTTTATCACTTATAAAACAAGAGTGTTTGTTGTTGCCGGCTTGCATGCAGCGGCCAGCAGCAGGAAGTTTTCTGATAACGCAAACCTAAACACCAGTTTTAACGTAGGCTTGCAGCACTTTATCCGGTAGTTCAGGACTCTGTTATCCTTGCCTTATCGGCTTTAATCTTATTCCAGTATTTTTTGGCCACCCACAGCATACCAAAACTTTCGCCGTCTTCCTTACCTACATGTTTATGGTGCATTTTATGTGCCCAGCGTATGGTGCGCACATAAGTATTGTTGCTTCTTGTAAACCATTTAAAACGCTGGTGAATGATCACTTCGTGCACTAAAAAATAGCCCAGCCCATACAATGCTATGCCAAATCCAATGCCCGCCACCCAGTAATTTTTGTTTTGCAGTCCCAGCATAATACATAACCAGCTGGGTATGGCGAATATCAAAAAGAAAGCATCGTTTTTTTCAAAAGTATGCCCCTGCGGGTTATGATGGTCTTCGTGCAGGTACCATAAAAACCCATGCATCACATAACGGTGTGTAAGCCAGGTTACTCCTTCCATTAAGAAAAAAGTAAGCAGCATTACAGGTATAAAAACAAACCAGTTCATTACGGTAAGAATGTGCGGAGTATTAAAAAGAACATTGCCTGGATGAGTAACAAATGTACAGCGAATTTGTTGCGTTTGCTGAACTTGCCAAAGTGAAACAGGGCGAGCAGCAGCAGGCTCACCAAAAACCAGCTGATATAATTGAACAAGGGTATCTCCTGGTCCTGCCATTGCCAGAAACCCAGCTTCACCGCTGCCGGCTCCATGATCCAGTCGAAGAAAACAGCCAGCGTGGCGCCATCCACCATAACCGATAATGCCCGGATGGATTTTTTGGGTGCGGCTTCTTCAACGGCCAGTTTTTCAACAACAGCCGTTAGCAGCGAATGGATACTGATACCGCAGCAATAAATGATCACAAACCAGTTTACCCCAATCATGAGCGGTACATTTTTTACTTTATACCCCAGCACGCTGCCATAGATGTACTCACCAAATAACAGGCCTGTATTCACTCCCAGTACTTCAACTGCAATGCCCGCTGCCACCGTTGTAATCATGAATACCCAGAAGTAACTGTTTTTTTCTTCCTGTGTCCATACAATCAGCGCAAACATCAGCAACAGGTTATATGGTGTGGAACGGATGATCCAGTCGCTGTTAAAATACAGGATGCCCGCCAGCCCGATCACATGGAACAGTATCGCGATTGCCGTGGCAAGCTGCTGTTTGTTATCATGAATGATGCCGGTCAACAGGATTGTTTTTTATGAGGTCACTTACTATCCCGGCGCTTTTAAAACAAAGCGGTATACCACCGCCCGGATGCACACTGCCACCGCAACAGTACAGGTTTTTTATCGTGCTTGTAAAATTGGGGTGCCGTAAAAAGGCTGCCCATTTTGAATTTGAACTGGTGCCATACAGCGAACCCATGTAAGAGGCTGTTCTTTCCTCTATCAAAACGGGGTGCAGCATATCTTCCGTTTCAATCAGCGGTTCAATATCTGTTTGCAGCATGCGGTTCAGCTTTTGAATAACCAGTTGTTTTGCTTCCGGTACAAAGCGTGCCCAGTCCTGCCCCGTATTGGCAGGCACATTGATCATCACAAACCAGTTCTCTTTGCCTGCGGGTGCCAGCCCGGCTTCCATCTTTGAAGTGATATTGATATATACCGTAGGATCGGGATAAAGCTTTTTGCTGCTGAAGATGGCATCGAACTCTGCAGCATAATTTTTTGTAAAGAAGATATTGTGCAATCCCAGCTGCGGAAATTCTTTTTTTATGCCCCAGTAAAAAACCAGTGCACTGCTGCTGCGTTCCTGCCTGAGTACTTTTTTAGCCTTGTGTGCATTGTTCAGCAGGTGCTGGTAAGTAAAATAAACATCCATATTGCTGATCACAATATCAGCCATGATGTTTTGACCGCCGGCCACCACACCCCGAACCCGGCCTTCATGATGAATGATCTTTTGAACCGCTGTGTCAAAATGAAACTGCACACCTTTTTTTTCTGCAAGCTGGTGCAGCGCCTTTGTAATACTGATCATGCCACCATCAGGATAAAAAGATCCTTCGTTGTATTCCAGGTGCGGAATCAGTCCCAGCATGCCCGGGGCCTTGTAAGGGTTACTGCCGTTATAGGTGGCATAGCGGTTGAAGAGCTGCACCGCTTCTGGTGTTTTAAAGTGCTTTCTATTATGCTGGTGAAGGGTATTAAAAATATAGCGGGGCTTTACAGCTGCCAGTGCAGGCAGCACCCTTTTATTGAGCCAGGTACTGCGCTTATGCAGTGAATGATTTAAAAAAACCGTGCCTATATTACTGTAGATCTTTGCTGATTCATCAAGATACCGCTCCAGTGCATTTTTATCTTCACCGAGTTTTTCATGCAATTCGGCGGCAAATAATCCGGGATCGCTGTACGACTGCAGTGTGATGCCGTTTTCGTAAAAATAATTGCAGATACTGGCGGTTTTGCGATAGCGGAAATATTCATCCATATGCTCGCCTGCCAGTTCAAACAATTCCGTGATATGCTGTGGCTGGGTGAACAAGGAGGGACCGGCATCAAAGAGATAACCATCCTTTTCAAACGCCGATAGTTTTCCGCCGGGATAATTGTTTTTTTCAAATACATGCACTTCATATCCCTGCACTGCAAGCCTGATGGCTGCAGCCATTCCGGCCACGCCGCTGCCAATAACAATAATTTTTCGGGAATCCATGAAGATCAGCTGTTAGAAGTAACACCTGCAAGATAGTGCTCCAGTTTTGGAAAAGCAATTTTAAACCATTCGGTATACCGTTGCGGATGCGAGGCGATGGATGTCCTGATCGCATCCATATCCATGTAACAGAAATCCATCACTTCTTCAGGATGCGGGTTTACCGGCCCTTCATAAGTGGCCACAAATACATGATCGTATTCATATTCGGTAAGCCCGTTTTCAAATGGCGCCTTATATACAAATTCAAAAGCCTTTGAAAGCGGTGTGGTAAAGCCCATTTCTTCCTGCAGTCTTTTTTCGGCGGCAGCCCTGGTATCCTGTCCTTCGTAGGGATGACTGCAGCAGGCATTGGTCCACAAACCACCGCTATGGTATTTTTTGACAGCCCTTTGCTGCAGCAGCATTTCGCCCCTGCTGTTAAAAATAAACACGCTAAAGGCCCGGTGCAGCAATGCTTCCTGGTGTGCTTTCATTTTTTCAGCCGTACCCACAGGCGTATCCTGCTCATTCACCAGTATCAGTTTTTCCAATTGCATCAGTTTAAAAGAAGCGAAGTTATAAAAGATTGAGCTGCGTGCGCAGGCTGGCTTTCACCAGAATGAATGCTTTGTAAAAATCAGGAATACGTATGCGCTGTTCCAGGATTTTATGCGGCTGCGCTTTTTGTATTTTTCTAAAAAGGGACTGGTAATATTTATAGGCCACATACACACCGAACCTGGCTTTTACCGGCAGCTGCAATATGCCTTCGTATGCCTGGGCAAAATCAGCAGCGATATCTGCCTCGATCTGCTGTTTCATTCCAGGGGTAAAATTCCTGAAATCCGCTTCGGGAAAATAGGTGCGGTGCAGTTCCTGGTAGTCGGCTTTCACATCCCGTAAAAAATTCACTTTCTGAAAAGCCGCACCCAGTGCCTGCGCAGCGGGTTTCAGTTTTTCAAACAAGGCCTGGTCGCCTTCACAAAAAACATAGAGGCACATGAGCCCCACCACTTCTGCGCTCCCATAAATATAGGCGGCGTATCCTGCAGCATCGTAGCGGTCTTTTGTAAGATCCCATTCCATGCTTTTAAAGAACGCTTCCACCAACACTGTATCAATATTAAATTCATTGACTGTTAACTGGAAACTATGCAGCACGGGATTGAGACTGATTCTGCGTTCAATGGCCGTATAAGTATCTTTTTTAAATTCGGCCAGCAGGGTTTGCTTGTCGTGGTCATGAAATGTATCTACAATTTCATCAGCAAAGCGCACAAAACCGTAAATATTGTAAATGGGTGTGCGCAGGTCTTTATGCAGCAGTTTGATGGCACTGCTGAATGAAGTGCTGTACAGCTCGGTGGTCATCTTGCTGCACAACTGACTGTTGTTATGAAAAAGGTGCATCATAAACCTTGTAATTTAAATAGTTTCTGCTTTAGAATTCTTTCATTATTTCTTTTGCCACCACTTCCCCGCTGATCAGGCTTGGCGGCACACCCGGACCCGGTACCGTAAGCTGACCGGTATAAAACAGGTTGTTTACTTTTTTGCTTTTGCATGAGGGCCGCAGTACAGCCGTTTGCATCAGTGTGTTTGCCAGTCCGTACGCATTTCCTTTAAAAGAATTATAATCATTCACAAAATCACTTACAGAATAAGATCTTTTATAAACGATGTGCTGTTTCAGCTGCTGGCCGGTGTGCTGTTCAAAACGGTTCAGCATCATGTCCAGGTATTTTTCACGTAATGCCCCGTTGTCGTTTTCCAGGCCTGCTGCCACTGGTATTAAAAAAACCAGGTTCTCACATCCTGCAGGGGCCACCGTATCGTCGGTAACAGACGAAACACTCACATAAAACAGCGGGTTCGCGGGCCATTGGGGCCGGGTGTAAATTTCATCGCCATGCACTTCAAAATCGGTATCAAAGAACAGGGAATGATGCAGTACGCCATCCAGTTTTTTATTCAGTCCGATGTAATATAACAAACAGGCCGGTGCCATCACTCTTTTGTTCCAGTATTCGTCCGAATAAGTACGGCTTTGTTCCGGCAGCAGTTTGGTTTCGATAAAATTATAATCCGCACCGCCGATCACCACATCAGCTGCAAACCGTTTGGTGACGGATGGTTCGCCGTTGTTGTTTTTTTGTGCTGTGATGGTTCTTGCATGGCCGGCATTCACTTCAATGGAAGTAACATTGCAGCTGAATTCAAATTGAACCCCCAGTTCTGTTGCCAGGCTGTACATGGCTTCCACCACTTTGTACATACCGCCTTTGGGATACCAGGTTCCCAGTTTGATATCGGCATAATTCATCAGGCTGTACAAAGCCGGGATATGTTTTGGCAATGCTCCCAAAAACAAAACAGGGAATTCCATCATTTGCCGGAGCTGCGGGTTTTTAAAATGTTTTGCCACATGGCTTTGCATATTGGCAAACACATCCAGCCTGAAAACTCCTTTGATCACATCCCAGTCTAAAAATTCAGTAACACTTCTCCCCGGTTTGTGCACCAGTTTGTGTATGCCCACATTGTATTTGTATTCGGCCTCGGCCATAAAGCGGTCGAGTTGTGCGCCACTGCCGGGCTCCATTTTTTCAAAGAGTTTTTTAAGCTCCCCGTAATCTGCAGGTACATCCATTGATCCATCCTTCCAGTAAATGCGGTAAGAGGGATCGAGCCGTTCCAGCTGATAATAATCTGCTACCTTTTTGCCGAAGTGCTCGAAAAAACGTTCAAAAATTTCCGGCATCCAGTACCAGCTGGGCCCCATGTCGAAAGTGAAGCCCTGTTCTTTCAGCTGCCGGGCGCGGCCACCAGGCGCAGGCTGTTTCTCCAGCACGGTAACATCATAACCCGCTTTTGCCAGGAAACATGCTGCCGAAAGGCCTGCAAATCCGCTACCAATTACTACTGTTTTTTTCAAGTACTAAACTGTTGAATATTGAAATTTAAAACGGGCAAACCTGCTGCTAAAACCTGCTGAGCTGCTCTTTGAGCAGCTTACGGGCAAAGTGTATCCTGCTTTTGATAGTGCCAAGCGGTTCGTGCAGCATGGAGGCGATTTCATTGTATTTATATCCTTCAAAATACAACATAAAAGGGTTGCGGAAAATATCAGGCAGGTTATAAACTGCCTGCTGGATCTCTTTGGTTTGCAAATTGCTTTCGGCCTTATTGACAATAGCATGCTGCTTACTGTCAAGCAAAAATTCATTCACCCCGTTATCCAGCACTTTGGCCTGTTTGGCCTTGCGGCGGTAATCGTTGATAAAAATATTACGCATGATGGTGTACAACCATGCTTTGATGTTTGTACCCACATTGTATTTTTCCTTATTGGCCAGCGCCCTGTACATCGTTTCCTGTAACAGGTCACGGGCTGTTTCCTGGTCGCGGGTAAGTGTTACTGCAAATGGTTTCAGGTACTCCGCGTTATTAACTACAATTTCGTTGAATTCGATGGAGGACATTTTGTTTAATATTTATTAAGTAAAGTTAAACACAGGTGCCCAACCGTCCAAGTTTTTTTGTTTAATTTTCTTAACTCGAAAATTAAACATGATAAAGTGGCTGATCAGCCGGATGAACGGGAGAATCCGGCCACAAAATCCATCACACCGGGGAAGGACTTTATAAAGGTAAGCGGTGGCTGTATCTTTTTTTGATAAGTATTGGTTAACTGCCCCGAAATGAAGATGGGCATTCCTTCAAAGCGCTGGCCCGCCTGCTGGATGAATTTATCCAGGTTAAAGTTTTGCCCGGCCGAAGTAATGTGTACATATAAAATGTCGGGGCGCTTCATTTTCACCACGTATTCAACATCTTTCAGGGGAATACTGGCGCCCAGGTAAATTGTATTTACCCCGCGGCTTTTAAGGAGGTAGTTTACAAACAGTAATCCCATTTCGTGATATTCGCCTTCGGGTAAAAAAAGGAGTACGGTTTTGTCCACTTTTAAGGAGGTGGCAATCCCGTCGATGCCTACGATCAGTTTCTGCCTGATCATATTACTCACCAGGTGCTCCTGCGCCGGGTTGATATGATTGGTAAGCCAGAGGATACCAATTTTTTCTAAAAAAGGGAAGATAATCTGGGTAATGGTACGTTCAATTCCCTTGGAAGCAATATGCTTATCGAGCACCTGCTCCAGCCTTGCCATATCCACATCCACCATGCACTGGATAAGATCGTTGACAATGCGTTCCTGCAGGGCTTCGGCCTGGTTAAGGGATAATACCCGCTCCTGCATTTCTCCTTCGGCCATCCTGTCAATATGCGAAATCTTGTACCCGTATTTATTCAGCAGGGCCACATTCAATATCTTCTTCAGCTCTTCGTTGCTGTAATAACGGATATTGGTACCGGTACGTTCGGGTTTAAGAAAGGAATAACGCTGCTCCCAGATACGTATCGTATGGGCCTTGATACCCGACAGGTTTTCCAGGTCTTTTATCGTAAATGAGTTCATGGAGTATTATTGCTACGATATTACAAATACTCCCGCGATTTGTTTAAAAAAATATCAAAAAAGATAAACAGGCTAAAAATTTCTTACCGGCAGGTCTTTAAATACCTTGTTCACCAGCTGGTTTTGGGGCGAAACGATGGACCAGGCGGTAAGGAACATGATCATGATATCGGTATACATAGAAGCGTGTTGCTGGTACCACATTTCAAGGGCACCTTTGTATGGATAGATTTTGGCATACATGGCCTTGGGATCTTCCGCATCAGAAACTATTTTTTCTTCATCCCTGAAAATGAGTGAACCGATGCCCGTCATGCCGGGCTTTACATTGTAAATTTTATCCCTGATCTCGTCAGGGTACAGCTTCACACTTACTTCCATCAGCGGGCGCGGGCCCACCAGGCTCATATCGCCTTTAAACACATTGATGATCTGCGGCAATTCGTTGATCTTGGTAATGCGCAGCAGCCTGCCAAAAGAAGTAACACGCGGGTCATTACGCAAAGTGATTTCACCGGTGCCGATATTGGGACTGTTCTTGAGCATGGTGGCAAATTTCCAGATGCCGAAGAATTTATTTTTATATCCCACCCTTTTCTGTTTGTAAAACACCTCATGCTCGCCGGTAAACAGCAGGATGATGATGGATGGAATCAGCACGGGTGATAAAAGGATGAGGGCAATGCCGGCTACAATAATATCGAAAATGCGTTTGGTTAGTTTGTACATGTTGTTAAGTGGTTCATAGTTCATGGTTCATAGTTGATGGCGTAGACAGCTGCGCTGCTATGAACCATGAACTATATGCCATGAACAATTAATAACAGCTTTTAATTTTTTCACATACGGCCATCACCTGTTCATCGGTGATATAGGTAGAGCAGGGAATACTCAAACAGTGCCGGTAAACAAAATCTGACCGGTCGGTATGATTATAGTAAGTATAATCTTTAAACATCCGCAGCTGGTTCATGGGCACCCAGAAAGGACGGCTCTGCATTTTATTTTCGTTGAGCACCTTCAGCACTTCCCTTTGCCGGGTGGTTTTAATGGTGGGCATCCACCAGTTGGGATTTACATCTGCACTCACCTCCTGGAAACTGATATCACCCACACCACTCAATTCCTTTTTATACAAAGCAATGATCTCATGCTTGCGTTTGATAAAGCCGGGCAGCTGTTCCATCTGGGCCACGCCCATGGCAGCCGCCACATTTACCAGCCGGTAGTTATACCCAATTTCATCGTGGATGTATTCAAAGGGATCACTTTTTGCCTGCGTGGTAAGATGCTTTGCTTTTTTCGCGAGTGCTTCATCATTGGTAACGATCATACCGCCACCACCGGTGGTGATGATCTTGTTTCCATTGTAACTGAATGTTCCCATCAGCCCGAAACTGCCGGCATGTTTGCCTTTATAATAACTGCCCAGCGCTTCGGTACTGTCTTCTATCACCACCAGGTTATGCTGCTTTGCAAGTGCCAGCAGCCTGTCCATATCACAAATATTTCCCAGCACATGCACGGGCATGATCAGGGGTATTCGTCTTCCCGATTTTTTATGATAGCAAATATTATTGCGCTGTTCGGTTTCCTTGTTTAAAAATTCCTCCAGCAGGTTAAGATCCATCTGCCAGTTGTTTTCGTCTGTATCGATCAGTATGGGATCTGCCCCGGTATATTTGATTGCATTCAGTGTGGCAATAAAAGTGATATTGGGTGCTATGATCAGGTCGTCCTGTTTTACGTCCATTAAAATAAGACAGATATGCAATGCGGTTGTACCGCTGCTGGTGGCTACGGCATATTTGGTACCGGCAAATTCAGCACTCATTTTTTCAAACTGGTCAACATAGGCGCCCACACTGCTTACCCAGCCGGTGGTGATACATTCTGTAACATATTTCAGTTCGTTGCCGCCCATATTCGGGCCACTTAATAAAAGCATATCGGGGGTTTTTAATGGTTGTTGGTTACAAAGTTATTGAAACGGTTTTTATGTACAGCTATTGCCGCAGTTTCCGCAGGTATTTTACTGATGGCTTCTCCATCAGTATATACAGGGGAACCGTTAATACCAGGGCGATCACCACACCAGCATAATACGGCGCCCTGCTGAAAAAAACCAGCTGGCCGGTATACAATGTGATCACAGCATAAAACAACAGGAGCAGCGGCAGGTGATTCAGGTAGAGACTGTAACTGATATCCCCCAGCTTCATGAGCCAGCTGTTTTTATTTTTTATATAGTAGATGATATAATCGAAAATAAAAAAGGCATAGAGCAGGGTAACCACATCGGAAAATTTTTCAGACACTGCCTTGTTGGCCACGTTTACGGCCATAAAAAAAACGGCCAGAACAAAAGCATACAACATTTTGCTTTTAATCAGCGGCTGCTGTGAAAGGTTGAAAAAGTAATCGTAAAGCATCAAACCTGCCAGGAAAAAAAGCTGGTAATAGAAAACTGACAAACCCGTAACCAGGAACAATGTAATAAACACAGCCGCCGGCAGCAGGATCGTTGTTCGGTTAAGCCTGTTATATAATGGAAAGAGCAGGTAAAAAATAAGTTCATGTCCCAGCGACCAGTAGGCATAATTGAAACCCGCAAACTCGCCTTTGTAAATAAAGAAAATGGTTTTGATCACCTGCGGTACTGAAAGCCCGTCATATGCGGCGCTGAGCCTGGTATTATATTCCCGCAGGGATGTGGTATGTATTGCAGGGTTGATATACCTTACACAAACCACCAGCACCACGATTGAAAAAAGCATCGACAATAAAAAGGGCCAGTAAATCCTTATCAGCCTTATTTTATAAAAATTCATCCAGCTGTAATGATGACTGGCGAAAGAATGCCTGATCACAAAGGCTGAAAGGATAAAAAAGATCACCACGCATTCTTTACCACAGGAAGAAAGCATGTCAAGCCCGAACAGCAGATAATCGGAAATGGAGTGGAAACCGTTCTTTTCTGCGTAGATATTCCCGCCCACCCAGAACACAAATTTTGCATGAAATACCACCACCAGCAGGGCTGCCAGTCCACGAACAATATGCAGGTATTTAATATTGGGTAATATTAATTTGTTCATGGAGGTTAAAAGAAGGGCAGTAATGAACTGCCCTTTATACAATTGGTTGGCTTAATTAAATATTCCTGAATTTAGGCCCGTATGCATCATCAATGATACCGGTCTTCATCAGCGTATAAATTTCCTTAACACCATCGGGCACCGTTTTGGTAATGGTAAAGCCCAGTTCATTTTTAATTTTATCGAAGTTCACACGATAATCGCGTGGATCTTCGTTCATTTCAACATAATTCACTTTTACATTGGGCACCACTTTGCAAACTTCTTCAATGATCATACCCTTGTTATAGTTCTCTTCCGTGCTTCCTACGTTGAACACGTTTGATTTTACTTTTGCTTCAGGGCTTTCAATTACCAGTACCACGGCCCTGGCCAGGTCATCCACATGGCAATAAGGCCTCCAGAACTGTGCTCCCCATATTTCCTGCTCGCCCTTGAGTGATGCATTGCGGGTGAATTCATTCACGGTCAGGTCAAAACGGATGCGTGGTGAAAAACCATAAACGGTGCTGAAGCGCAAAGCCGTGCTGCACATGTTTGTGTCTTTCCTGTCGTGCATGATATAATTCTCAAACTTCACTTTCAGTTCGGCGTATAAACTTACCGGGTTCAGTTCAGATGTTTCGGTAACAAAAGAATCGGGGTCGGGCATTTTGCCATAGTTACTGCAGGTGCTGGCAAAAACAAAACGCTTTACACCTGCTTTCTCCGCCTTTTCAAAAAGATTCACACTGCCATCCCAGTTGGTTTCCCGGGCTTCATCACTGAATTTTTTACAGGCGGGGTCTCCAACTATTGCCGCAAGATGCGCCACTGCATCAATGCCTTCCAGCGCTTTGTCCACATCTGCTGCATTGCGCACATCGCCTTTCATGAATTCGAAATTGGGATGCTGCATCACATCATACAATGCGTCGCCGCCAAATTTTAAAGAATCAAATGCACGTACCTGGAAATTTTTATTCAATAACTGGCGTACTAAAACGGAGCCGATATAACCGGCACCGCCGGTAACTAATACTTTCATAAGAAGTTTATTTTTTGCGTGGCAAAGGTACAAAGAAGAGTTTGCAGTTTGCAGCTAGTAAACGGTAAAAGAAGATGATTATTTTGTACGGGCTGGTATTCCCATTACCGTGGTGCCATCAGGCACATCCTTTACCACCACCGCACCGGCTCCAATCATCACATTGCTGCCAATGGTAATGCCCTGTCGTACCACCGCACCGGCTCCAACAAAAGTTCCGCTTCCCACTTTTACATTGCCGCATAATACTGCGCCCGGTCCAATATGCGCAAAATCACCCACCTCGCATTCGTGCTCAATAATACTGCCTGTATTGCAAATGGCGCCTGTGCCGATTTTGGCCAGCGGGTTAATGGTGGCATTGGCAGCAATCATCACCCCGTTGGGTGCAATCACCGCACTACTGTCTGTTACCGCTGAAGGATGAATGGCATTGGCAGGAAGCAGCTGGTGTGCTGCAAGTTTTTGGTATACTTTTGACCGGATGCTGTTATCCCCGATAGCAATAAAAAAACCATGCTGCCTGCAGGCGGCCCGGGCGGCTTCGCCCTCTTCTGCTCCAAGGTAGGGCAGGGCAAAAGGGTTAAAGGTTTTTTCGGTGTTATCACAATAGCCGGTGATTGCCGCACCCGCCGCCTTTAATATACCGCAAACAACAAAACCGTGGCCTGAGTAACCAATTACAATCATACAATATTATTGACTGCTTAAATGTAACAATGAATTATAAGCCGAAAGAATATTCAGCCAGATATTTTCCCTTTTGTAATCCTCCTGCACAATAGCGTGGAGTGCCGCTGCCATTGTTTTCATTTTTTCGGGATGAAGGAGGGCGTATTCAAGCTGTTGCTGCATCTGGGCCGCATGGCCCTTTTCAAATACCAGGCCTGTTGTTTCATGCGTAACAATATCCACGTTACCGGTAATGCGGCTGCATATAACAGGCAGCTGCATGGCCCCGGCCTGCAGCAGTACGTTGGGAAAACCCTCGCGGTGCGAAGGAAATACAAAATAATCGCAGCAATACATAAAGTATTCCACCTGCTGTGTCCATGTTATATGGATGATACCCGGGTGCTGTTCAATATCGCGGTGCACTTCATAAGGCAGCGGGTCCAGCTCATCTTCAAAATCACCCACCAGCACCAGTCTTAACTGTGTATGCTGTTTGCTCAGCTGTAAGAATACCTGTACCAGTTCCACAATCCCCTTATCAGCCACCAGCCTGCCAATACATAACAGGTATACACAGCCGCCGGTATATTGCAGCTGTTTCTTTACGGTATCAATTCCTTCTGCACCTAAAACCGCTGTATTAAAGCGGGCCAGGTTGATACCATTGGTGGAACCCTTGCCGATGATACGCAGTTTTTCTGTTTTTGTAAAACGCTTTGCCGTGATAAAATCATAGAGGGAGCGGCTGTTGGGCCATATCTCAGTGGCAGCCCGGTATGTAAGCTTCTCTATAAATACCAGCAACCGCAGTTTTATCCCTTTTTCCACCATCAGCGGCATACCGGCCACCGTATGTATACGGACTTTAACCCCGCTTATTTTCGCGGCGAGCATACCCAGCAAACCCGCCTTGGGTGTGTGCGTGTGCACAATATCCGGCCGCTCTTTCCGGAAAATTTTTATGAGCTGCAGCAGGCATTTGAGATCCTGCCATGGGGTGATCTTCCGGGTCATGGGCACTTTAATATGCCTGCAGCCTTCATGACTGATCACTTCCTGCAGTTCGGGTCCGGTGGCGCTGATCATTATTACATTAAACCCCTGTTGCTGCATAAACTGCATCTGGCCGGGCAACAGGTACCGGAGCGCCATGGGCACGGTGGTGATGCGTATGAGTTTTTTTTGCTGCAATGGGTAATGTTTTACAGTATTGCCAAAAATACCTTCATATTGTTGAAAGAAAAATTGGAATTTGAAATAAATTTGAGATTATAAAACGGCAGCTGCTGATAAAGGCTGTAACCAATCACACTTTATGGCTTTTTTCGAATTTCTCCTGTTTCCGCTGTATGCTGCTTTTTTTTACTTCATCTTCAGGATACAACGAAAAAATATTGAAGACCCTGTGCTGCGGGTTTACCATGCCTATGGTTTCTGGATAAAGACCCTGGTAGTGATCGTATTCGCCTTTTTTAACTGGAAAATTTCACTGGGCGATTCTTTTGTGCTGTACCAGACAGAGGGAAAGAATATTTATGATATGATGCTGAAGGATTTTTCCAATGTAAAATGGATCATGCAAAAAGGGATGTATTTTGACGAAACCCTGCTGCGTGATCCCTGGAACCGCGGATACCTGCTGAATGAGCCCAATTTTATGGTGGTGCGTATTGTGGCGCTGGTTTCATTTTTCACACTGGGAAAATACCTGCTTACCAACCTCGTTTTTTCATTGCTGGCTTTTACAGGTGCCTGGAAACTGTTCATCTTTTTTTACGAGCAGTATCCACACCTGCACCGGAAATTTGCCATTGCCATTTTATACCTGCCCACGTTTGTATTCTGGAGTTCGGGGATATTAAAAGACAGTATCTGTATCGCTTCCATCGGCTGGATCACCTATTCGCTGTACCAGGTATTTGTAAAGCACCAGAAACTGCTTACCAGTACCATTTACCTGCTGGTGTTTGGGTATCTTTTATGGACCATCAAACCTTATATACTGGTTTCCTATGTGCCATTCTTTTTTCTCTACCTCATCCTTACCAATGTGGGCCGGGTAAACAGCAAACTGGTGAAACTGGTGCTTGCACCCGTATTGATCATCGGGGCCATGCTGGCTTTTTCAAAGATCATGGATACCCTGAAAGAGGAAATGGGACAGTTTGCGGTGGGCAGTCTTACCAAGAATGTAAAAAACATGAATGACGCCTACGAGAACCAGAACCATGGAGATAATTCATCCATGTTTACCTATGGAACCGAGTTTGACGGAAGCATTACAGGACTGGTGAAGATGGCGCCTGTTTTTGTGGGCACCACTTTTTTCAGGCCCTTTATCTGGGAGTCAAAAAAACTTTCCACGCTGCTTTCATCGCTTGAAGGAATGGCGCTGATGATATTTACCATCATCGTGGTGTACAAGGCCGGGCTCAAAACGGTGTTTCAAACCCTTACGCAAAACCCGCTGGCCATGTATTGTTTTTTATTTGCGATGCTCTTTGCATTGTTCGTGGGCGCCACCACCTTAAATTTCGGAAGTCTTTGCCGCTATAAAATTCCCTGCATGCCCTTCTTTGTTATTTCACTTTTCCTGATAGAAGACGCAGCGGCTAAAAAAGGAAAACCTGCCCATATATAGAGCAGGTTTCAAGTTGCAGTTTTCAGGGTATAAATATCTTAACGGGCCTGTACCTTTTTAGCCATGGTTGAAGCAAACAACAATGACCAAAGGGTTCTGAAAGCGCCTGTAAAATTTTCATTGAAGCTGTTCTCCGATTTTGTTTTTAACCTTTCCAGTATTAAACCGGGCGTGGCCGAAAAATTATTCACCAGGGCATCGGTCGCCGGCCACAATATGAAATTGAGTTTTTTAAGTTTATTCGTTTTCTGGAACAATATCACCACACCGGCCATGGCTGCCAAAAAGCAGCAATAATTGATAAAAGCAATGGCCTTTACATTAAACTTGGCTTTATGGATAGAGAACCTGTTGCGGATATAGTAATACATTTTCCAGGCAGATTTATAATCCCAGTCCTGCTTAATTGAAAAGGCGGCTGCGGGATGATAATGTATACTGTCTGCCACCGTGCAAACCGGTATATTATTCTGCTTTACGATGCGGTAATAATATTCTGTTTCATCGCCCCATAAAAAGAATTTGGCCCTTGGTGTGCCCACTCTTTCCACGATACGGCGGTTGATAAAGGTTCCGTTGAACGGGTGACCAATACCTTCGATGATATTGCCTTCCACGTCATCCAGCGACTTATGACCGCCGGTATTCCATACAAATGATTTTTTATCGTCTTTATTGATCACGGCGCAATTGAGCAGCTTAAGATCGTGTTCTTTTTCACTGGCTTCAAGCAGTTTCTGCAATGCGTCGGCCTTGGGCTCCCCATCATCATCCATACACCAGATCCATTCATATCCCAGGCGAAAACCCTGTTCAATAGCTGTATTAAATCCACCGGCACCACCACAATTCTGCTGGTTCACCGTAGTGATATCAGGCTGCTCTTCCAGCCATTGCCTGGTATTATCTGTACTACCATTATTTACAACAAGGATTGCGTCGGGCCTGCGGGTTTGGGTACGAAGGGCCTGGATACATTCACGCAAAAGGGCAAGGCGGTTGTATGTAACAACCACAGCTATAACCTTTTCCATAGGTGTGGAATTTTTGGTTTTAAATAGAAATGGACAAGGATATAACGGAACACTTATGCTTTTATTGCATTAAGCAGCAATAATTTAGGGCCTACACAAGAGGAAATACAGGCAGCGTGGTATTATTTTTTAAAGCAGCTATATAAGTGGCCGAAAACTGCAGTGCTTCGCCAATAACATGGTGCATATCCATATAGCGGTAAGTGGCCAGCCGTCCTAAAAAAGAAACCTTTGTTTCTGCCAGCGCCAGGTTGCGGTACTGCTCAAAAACATCCATATCTGCGGCCAGCCGTTTTGGATAGTATGGAATATCGGCCTCGCCGGTTTCTTTGCTGTACTCTTTAAAGTAAACGGTTTTGGCGTGTTGTTCCCATGGGGTGAAATGCTTGTGTTCGTGCACCCTTGTGAATGGCACATCGGCATCACAATAATTAATTACGGCATTTCCCTGGTAATCGCCATCGGCTTCGTGCTTTTCGAATGTTACGGTACGGTAGCCAAGCCGTCCGTGCCGGTGACCATAAAAAGCATCAATAGGTCCTGTATAAAAAATATGATCAAATTGCTTTAAAAGTCCTTCCTCCGGCACGAATTTTTTATTGAGCTGTACCGATATGTTTTGATGCGCCAGCAGCTTCTCCACCAGGTCGGTATAGCCATTCACCGGGATGCCCTGGTAGGGATTGTTATAATAATTATCGTCATAATTAAACCGTACCGGCAGCCTTTTAAGGATAGATGCGGGCAGCTCAGCAGGTTCACATCCCCACTGCTTTTTTGTGTAGCCGTAAAAAAATGCTTTATACAGGTCTTTCCCGATAAACTTCATGGCCTGCTCTTCAAAAGAACGCGGTTCTGCAATACTGTTATCTGCCTGCCCGGCGATGAATGTCTTCGCTTCTTCCGGGCCGAATGTTTTACCAAAAAACTGGTTGATGGTATGGAGGTTCACCGGCAGTGAATAAACAGCCCCGTTGTATTTTGCCTTCACACGGTTTACAAAAGGTTTAAATTCGGCAATGCTGTTTACAAAATCCCATATTTCCTTTTTGTCGGTATTAAAAATATGCGGACCGTACTCATGCACCATCACGCCTGTTGCTTCATCTCTTTTAGTATGGCAGTTTCCTGCAATATGGTCTCTTTCATCCCATATTTCAATACTGCAATCACTGTTTGCTGCCAGCTGGTTGGCCAATACTGCTCCTGAAAATCCTGCTCCGACAATTAAATATTTTTTTGCCATGGTAAATTCATTCCGGCGCAGTGTTATGCTGTGCCGGTCATTCTTTGATAAACTGTTGTATAAGTATCCACTGTTTTGTAAAGGTCATAAAATTCTTCAGCACCCGCCCTTATTTTTTGCCTGTCAAATGCAAGCCCGGGCCGCATCATCTGCTCCACCACGGCCTCCATTTCTGCATGCGTGAAACCATCCAGCACAAAACCGCCATTGTATTTTTCCACGATCTCTTTTACATCTCCCACACCACTGTTGGCAATCACCGGGATTCCCATTGCCATGATCTCGCCGTGTTTGGTGGGTGATGATGACAACTTGGAATAGCAGGGCTTAATAAAGAACAAGGAGTATGTGCTGAAAGAAAGCAGCACCGGCACTTCATCTCTCCTCCCAAATTTCACCATGATACTGTCTGCGGGAATTCCAAATTCTTTGGCGGCATCAATAATGTCCTGGTGATTGTTATTGGAGATGAATAAAAATTTTGCTTCCGGTTTGCGGCGCAGCAGCACACTGCAAAACTGCAGCATTTCCTTTGTCAGGTACCAGCCACCTATAGAACCTAAATAGCTCACAATAAAATCGCCGTCGTTAATGTTGAGTTCAGTCCTGAATTGGTCTTTTTTGGGGCGGTCAATTTTTGCAGGGTCAAACAATTCTAGGTCCACGCTGCAGGGCACCACTTCCAGCTTTACCGGTTGCGGCACATTCTTCCATTTCAATATCTCTTCTTTTCCGCGATAGGTAAGACAGGTGTTGTAATCTGCAATGGCGGCACATTCATCTTCCTTGCTCCTGAAAAAATTATAAATGATTTTGTAGAGGGGGTTTTTCAAATTCCACATACCGCCATCCACCCTTTCATCGGCCCAGAAACCGCGGATATCATTCATGAATTTTACCCCGTATTTCTTTTTTAAATGAAGCGCCGCCAGTTGCGGAAGCCCGGGTCTTGTATGCACGATATCAAAATGCTCTTTTTTGTGGAGTTTCACTGCCATGGAGCGCATGCTGAAAAAATCATACACCGAAGAAAAAACCGGCGGATTTTTATGGTAGGGAATCGAGACCCACTTGATGGGATAAGGAGCGATGAGTTTTTCAACATAGGCTTTATTGGCCGCATATTTCGCAGGCTTATCACAACTCAAAATGGTAAAACGGTATCCCCTTTTGGTGAGTTCGGCGAGATAGGGAATTACCTGGCTCTGACCCAGCGGATCGGTCATGCCATCGTATGAAATAAACAATATGTTAGCGCCGGGAGCTGCTTTCATTTTTGAATTTTTACCTGAACAGGTAACGCAGGTAATGTTTTACAATAAAAATAAAACGGTATTTAAATGGGTGAAGGCGGATATAAGCCTTACGCATGCCTTCATGGTTCTGCAATGGAATGGCAGTAACAGGCACCTGGCCGGATACCAGTTCATTGTTCATATTAAAACGCTCATCAGGCTCACAGTTGGTACCACTGCCATCGTGCCCGATATTGGATACGAGTGAACGCTGCGGGTACAAACAAAGACCGTCATTCAAAAAAACAGTGGAGTGCCAGATGGCATTCCAGCTCCTGAGTTTTCCCTGTGCCACCGCTTTCAGTCCCCAGAAAAATTCAAACGTGCTATCCATATTCAGTTTATGGATATTGCCTTTCTTCTTCACTGCTTCCCTTACGGCCATGGCATCGAGCGTGTATTTATCCCAGGCCCTTTTCCAGGTGGCCCAGCCCCAGGTGGTGGTATGATAAAAGAAATAGGTGGACTCCTTTACTTCCACATGATCCAGGTCGGGGCGCCTGAAAGCGGCCACATGCATCACCCTTGGATTATCCGCATAAAAATTCAATGCATCATTCATAAATTGCAAAAAACCGGGTGCCAGTAAATTATCATCTTCAATGGCAATGATCTTTCCATACTGGTTCACGATTCTTGTAACGCCTTCCACGTTGGCTTTGATGAGTCCTTTGTTCTGTATTGCTTCTTCAATATGCACTTCTCCGCACCATTGTTTTTCCCGGATCACTTTCTTTACTTCGGCATTGGCCGCAATGGCTTCTGCAGAAGCACCGGGCTTGGGGCCGTCGATAAAGATATACAGCACTGAATCAGCTGCCAGCGGGTTACGATGCAGTGATTCCAGCACCTGCCGGGTATGATCTGGCCGGTTATAGCCAAAAAAAATGATGGGGGCTAAATCTGGTTTCATGTTCAGCAGTTCGCTTTAGGCGGTTGTTTGAATGGGTTGAGTTTGTTTTGCAAATTTATCCTGTACCAGTTTCCTGATAAAAAGGAATACAAGGATACTGAAAATACAGGTATTGATCAGGCTGGCCAGTGCATCGCCCAGTATCATAAAGTTTTTAACCATCAGTGTGTTTACCACAACAGAAATGCAGACAGAAATGGCGGCCAGCATGAATATTTTTCTTTTTGCCTTGAAATACAGCAGGAACATGAACAGGTAATTATTCAATTGCCAGATAAAGGAAGAAATGGATACCAGGAAAAATAATGGAATACCCGGCAAATAGGCTTTGTTGATCACATAGTAATATAAAAAAAGCACAAACAGTATACAGGGCACTGCCACCGCAATCAGCATAAAGAGGTAATTAAAAAATTCCCTGCGCAGGCTGGCCATGGTGGCCTTGTTCTCACTGATGGATTTATATACCTTGGGCTGCACGTATAAAAAAATACTCTGCCCCAGGTAACCCACCAGTGTGCCAAACACACAGGCAATGGCATAAATTCCCAGCTGGTATTTATCGGCATTAAAAATGGCGAGGAACAGTTTGTTGGTGGTACCCAGCATAAACACACATAACTGGTAAGTGATAACGGGGATGCCAAATTTGATCTCATCCCAAACATGCTGCAACGTAAAATCAAAGCGCAGGTACTGGTGCCGGGCATAATACCAGAAGCCAATACCGTTTACAATGATGAGTGAGGCCGCAATGCCCCAAACACGGCCCTGCCAGCCCAAAAAGAAAAACACCACCAGCGCCACCGAAACACCATATTCAATAATGGCCTTGGTGATGCCCCCATTGGCAAAGTTCTTTACTTCGTTGCGGTTGCGGATTAGAGCGAACAACTGCTCACCGCAAAAGATCAGGAAAGCAAGAAAGGGTATGATATATACAAATGAAACCGGCAGGTCAAATTTTTGCTGCAGCATATCCCTGAAAAGGTATAATACAAAAACGGCCACAAGGGTAAGGGAAAATGAAATAACAAAATTGGAAGTGAACGACCTGCTGAAATCTTCCCTGCTCTTCCTGAAAAAATCGGCGCTGGAAGATTGTATCATGCCCAGCCCGATAAAGGGAGCCATCAGCATGAGGTTGCTTGAAAAAAGACTGAGCACACCATTATCAGCAGGTGTGAGATAAAGCGGGTTGGTAAAAACAGGTATCAGCAGCAGTGAAATACCCTTTGAAAAAAAGTTGGTGAATATATAAGTGGCCACCGACCGGTAAGCAGGGTTTTTTACAGCAGACTTAAACAGGTTTACAGCGGCCATTTATTAGTTGTTAGTCATCCATTTGGCATACCACATCTGGAACATGAGCAGGTACCATATTTTTTCTGCACGTTCCACTTTGCCGTGGTAGAACGAACGCTTTATCCGTTGTATTTCATCGTTGTTAAAAATATTTTGTTTCAGGATAAAGGCCTCGTCAAAGTATTCGTCCACAAATGGCTTCAGGTTGTTCTGCAGCCAGCTGGCGATCGGGATACCAAAACCCATTTTGGGGCGGTCCATCAGGCTTTGCGGCAGGTATTTATGAACAATTTGCTTGATGATAAATTTTTTGTCGCCGTTATTATACTTGTATTGCATGGGCAGTTGTGCAGCCCATTCAATGATACGCTGGTCGAGGAAGGGCTCGCGGCCCTCCAGGCTCACACTCATGGTGGCCCTGTCAACCTTTTGCAGGATATCATCCAGCAGGTAGGTCTGGTAATCGATGGCCATCATGTAGGAAAGGGTGGAATAATTCTCTTCGGTCAGTTCCTCGCTGTCGAATGCCGAACTGAGTTTTTGTATTTTATTCCTGAACAGGTCTGCAATATCTGATTCATTCATCTGCTTGGTAAGGCTCATCAGTATATTCTGTTCAGAAGGGTTTTTAAAAAGCGTTTTTACTTTTTCGTAACGGCTGTGAAATAAATATTTTTTATTGAGTACAGGAATGGAGTTGGCGGGCACCACATCCATCACGGCAGCGGCCCCTTTGCGTAAAAAACCCGGTATCTGGCGGATCTTTTTACCAAACTTCATCATGTAGTCATAGCGGTTGTAACCGGCAAATATCTCATCACCTGCATCGGCCGATAAGGCCACGGTTACTTTTTCGCGGGCAATTTTACTCACGAGTGATGTGGGGATGGCACTGCTGTCGGCAAAAGGCTCATCATAAAAGAAGGGCAGTTCGGGAACGATCTCCAGCGCTTCTTTTTCGGTGCAGTAATATTCGGTATGATCGGTACCCAGGTGTGCGGCGATATCTTTTGCATACGGCGCTTCATTGAGCCCCGCATCCGGCACACCAATGGTAAATGTTTTGATTTTTTCAGTATTGTTTTTTTGCAGCAGGGCCGTAACACAGCTGCTGTCGTAACCGCCGCTCAGGAACACACCCACGGGCACATCACTCACCATCCTGTACTGGAAAGCGCTGGTAAGCAGTTTTTCCGTTTCGCTGATGGCTTCGGGCAGGTCAATTTTTAAAGCGGGTTTGTTATAGGCATCGTAAACATTCCAGTACTGCTTTGTATGCAATTGTTCTTTCTGCAGGCTGAGTGTTAAAAAATGCCCGGGCTTCAGTTTATGCGTGTCATTAAAAATACAGTGCGGCGTGGGCACATAGCCCAGCTGCATAAATGCTGCGGCCGCATCGAGATTGATCTCCTTTTTAAATTCAGGATGCTGAATAACGGCCTTCAGTTCTGATGCGAAAAGAAACAGCCCGTTTTTATAATAATAAAAAAGCGGTTTCACGCCGGCCCTGTCCCGGCAGGCAAAAACTTCCTGCTTCATCTCATCATAAATAACAAAGGCAAACATGCCAATGAACTGCTGCAGTGCATCGCTGCCCCATTCTGCATAGGCATGGAGGATCACTTCGGTATCACTATGACTGTGAAATTCGTGACCCTTTTCCTCCAGTGTTTTTTTGATGGATGCATAATTGTATATCTCACCGTTAAAAGTGATGTGCAGGTGTTTGTAATTCTGTGGCTGACTGCCTCCTGCTGAAAGATCGATAATACTGAGGCGGCGGTGGCCCAGGCCGATGGTGGCCTTTTCATGATCATACAAACCATATCCTTCACCATCCGGGCCACGATGCACCATTGTGCGGTTCATTTTTTCCAGGACATCCCGCCCGGTTCTTTTATTAAAATCAGCAAATCCGGATATACCGCACATAAATAAACAATTTTAGATGTTCAAAGTTAAGTAAAGCGGCTTAATGCCATCGCCCTTCCGGGCTTTTATGTGTTTTTTGATTCGTGGTAGATTTTGCGCAACCCTTCCACATGCTGCGGCAGGGTAAAATACTGCAAGGCCCTGGTCCTGCCTTTTATTGCAATTGCTTCCAGTTCTGCATTGCTTTTTTTATCAAATTCTGCCAGTTGCTGCGGCAGGCTGTTATCATCATGCAATGAAAAATAAGCAGCCGTATCTTCACACTGTTCCCTGAAAGATGAAATATCACTCAGCAATAAAGGCATGCCGGCAGCCATGGCTTCCAGCACACTCAGGGAAAAACCTTCGTAAGTGGAAGACATCAGGTACAGGTCGTATTCGGGCAGCACTTCTTCTATCCTGCTCACCTCGCCCTTCAGGAATACTTTTGCCCCGGCTGCATCAACCTGCTGCTGCAGTGTATCTTTAAGAACCCCGCTGCCGTAAATATGCAGCTCGATATTTTCATGTTTGATTTTCCCCATTGCAGCGATGGCAAACGGGTAATTCTTTTGCTGGCGCAATGCACCCACCGAAACTACTTTTAAAACTGCCCCCCGTTCTTTCTTTCTTTTTTCAAATGCAGTATTAAAACGGTCTGCATCCACAAATGTATACAGTGTGTATGCCTTCCATGGTTTCAGTTTCAGGAATGAAAAATAGGCTTCGGTTGCTCCTTTTGCCACCCCGATGATAGTGGTTTTACGAAACCGGTAGGTCAGTTTATCCAGTAAACGCACATGCCAGTTTGTATATTCAATCGAAGTATTGATGAATGCATGAATGGTGGTGATCACCGGCAGCTTTCGTGGCACGCCCAGCCTGGCAACAATGGTTGGCCAGAAAAGATGCGTATGCACGAGGAGCGGCTTTTCTTTTTTAACCAGCCTGCGGAATTTAAAAACAGCAGCAGGAATGGAAAATAAAGAGGATAAATGAAGGCATACCAGTTTATCGCATACCAGTTCGCTGCCCCAGTGGTTTTGCGGAAAAAGTGTAACCACGATATGTTCATACTCCGGCAGTTCCTTAATAACCCTTACCAGCATGGTTTCTGCACCACCCCTTCCAAGGTTGAATATGAAATGTATTACTTTGGGTTTCATAAATACATGCCGGCAGCATTTATGGCAGGGCCATAAAACACTAAGCTAATAAAATAAAGGATGAAGTAGGGAGAATTACTTTTTAATTCCTTTTACCACGTACGAAGTACTGTTGTCAAAACGGATCGTACCGCCCCAAACCTGTTCCATACCGTTTTCTTCAAACCATTTTTTAACAGTGGAAACTTTTTGAGGCTGGTCGTATTGCGGGCTGAACATATCAAAGGTGTCGAGCACACACCATTCCCTTAATTCCTGTTTGGAAAGACCCTGTGGAAGGGTTCCTTTAATATCGCAGATGGGTATAAACCTGTTGATGAATTTGCCAATACCGATCTTGTTGAAGAATGTGGTGGCTGCAATCATCCAGTCTACATTTTTATTGATCACACGCAGCAATTTTTCATTGCTCCATTTTTTGGTGATGGGCCTGAAGATGTATTTAGCCTGTACCTTGGTCCACCAGCCATTCACACAATAAAAATCCACCACCACTTCGGCGCCGGGTTTCGCCATTTCGATCAGCGACTGCACGGTTTTTTGAACATCGGGGGTATGTTGTATCACGCCCAGGCAAAATACTTTGTCAAACTGGGCTTTTTCAAAAGGCATTTCATATACACTGGCCTGGAATAACTGCAGCCTGCTTTGATGGTGACCATTATTTTTATAATTGGCTTCCACGGCATTGCTATAATCCACGCTGTATAAATTAGCATCAGTATAATCGAGCACCACCTGTGAAAAACGGCCTGCGCCACTTCCCACTTCCAGGATATTTTTATCCTGCAGGTTTTCCTTATCCCAGCCGGTTACTGCAAAAAAGCGGCGGCGACTCAGCTGGCTGTTGGTCTGTTCACGGTCGATCTGTGTTTCGGCAAATTTATTCCATTGATAACCAAAGTTTTGAGTATAATTATCGTCTTGTACAATTCGGTATGCGCCGCCTTTGTAAGGAAATAAATTGGAGAGATTGTCTAACAGTCCCTGCGCCGATTTTTGAAGGGGGGTTTTGGTAAAGGGGTTCACCAATGAGATAGTTTGGTTCATGTGTTAGGATGCTTGGTTTTTAGTAAAGTAGTCTTGTTAATAACGCATACTTTAAAAAAATATTGTGAGGGCTAGGACCGGTGCAAACCGGCCGGCTCATACCCGGTGTAAATTACCCCGGTCTATAAAGCGGTTTGGGAGGATTCCCTGTACCAGTCCACAAATTTCTTCAGCCCGGTATGAATATCTGTAGCCGGGTTATATTGGAGTATTTCGGTGGATTTTGAAATATCAGCATAAGTAATATCCACATCCCCGGGTTGCATCGGCTGCAGTTCAATATTTTTTTCACGGCCCATTACACTGTAAATGGCTTCCACCAGCTCCAGGAGTGTTACAGGTTTATGATTGCCCAGATTCAGGGTGGTAAATAAACCGGTGTTATTCATGCAAAATAACAGGGCCTGGTATATACCGGAAACCGTATCTGCAATAAAAGTATAATCTCTTGCCGTGCTTCCGTCACCAAACATTACGACAGGCTCACCTTTATCGATCCGGCTTACAAATTTCCGGATGGCGAGATCTGGCCGCTGCCGCGGACCATATACTGTAAAAAAACGCAGGTTCACCACATCCGCTTTGTATAAGTGATGAAATGTATAATTCATCAGCTCTCCCGCTTTTTTGGTGAAGGCGTAGGGAGAAATCGGGTTGTCAACATTATCGGTTTCTGAAAAAGGTATTTTTTTATTATTACCATACACAGACGATGATGATGCAAAAACAAGTTTGCTGATGTTGCGCTGCAACATGAACGCATGCACTTTTTGGGTGCCTGTGATATTGGTGCGGATATAGCCCGCCGGGTCTTCAATACTGGGCCGCACCCCGGCCTTTGCGGCAAGATGGATCACGGCGCTGATGCCCGTTTCCTTCACTGCCGCTAAACCTTCGCAAATATCCAGTTCGTAGAATGTAAAATTGGGGTGGCCTGAAAAAGCAGCCAGGTTCTGTTCTTTCACGGGCCGGGGGTAAAAAGCATCAAAATTATCGATGCCAACCACATGAAAGCCATTTGCAAGCAGTTTTTCACATACATGGCTGCCAATAAAGCCTGCACAACCGGTTACCATTACTGTTTTACTCATCGAGAACAAAAATAGGGATTAATGACATAGTATTATAACAGCAATGCAAGCGCAAAAAAAAAGTAACAGGCGATTGCTTCGCTGCAGCTTAAATATAATTTACATGCTATTGTTTATATTGCACCGCCAAATCAACAGGCATGTCTGAATGCAGATCATAACAATTTACGACTTCCTTTTATTGCCGGTTTACCTGTTTATTTTTTATTTGCTCATAAAGAAACGGGCCGCCGCATTAGAAACAGATGAGCTGAAAAAGATCTTTTACACAGCCTTTTTCTTAAGGATGCTGGGTTCTGTTGCATACTCCATGCTGGTACAATATTATTACGGTTATGGAGATTCTTTCACCTATTACAAAGGAAGCAGTTTTATTAACGAACAGCTCTTAAAAAATCTCGACAATATTAAATACCTGTTTACCTCATCGGCCGAATTTCAGCAATGGTTTAATACGGAAGAAGGAGATATGTATCTCTCCGGCTATACCGCCATTTCGTCGAACAATATGGTGATGAAAATTGCCGGTATCATTTCCTTCCTGGCATTTAACAAGTTTATGATCATTTCCCTGTTTTTCGGACTTTTTTCATTTGCCGGTCAATGGAAGCTTTTTGAGGTTTTTAATGATTACAACCATGGTAAGTTCCAAAAACTGATGGCCCTGGCTGTTTTATTCACCCCTTCTATCTGGTTCTGGGGCAGCGGGCTGATGAAAGATTCGCTTTGCATCGGTGCTGCGGGGTTTATTATAAGCACGCTTTATAACAGCATCAAAAAAAAGCAGATCAGCATACGTGAGTGGATATTGCTGCCTTTTTTGGTTTTAATGCTCTATACGGTTAAGAATTACATATTGGTGATAATCATGGCCGGGCTGGCCCTTACTTTTTTTGTAAGGTACACATTCCGGATAAAAAATATGCTGGTACGGGCCGCTGTTATTTTCGCTTTTGTTATCTCTTTTTCAGGCGTGCTGTATTTCGCTGACTTTTCTTCTGTGATCAATAACGTGGTGGAAGAATCGTATATGCAAATACAGAGTTTTTCACAAAACTATCAAAACCTGCAGTCGGAGGATGAGAGAAGTAAAGCCGGAGTGCAGATTGAAAATATAGACGCTTCATTATCGGGCATTATAGCCAAAAGCCCTGAGGCCGTGTTTACCTGCCTGTACCGCCCATTTTTATGGGAGAGCAAAAAACTGATCATTTTGTTCACCTCACTTGAGTCCACTTTGTTATTGCTGGCAACCCTCTACCTGCTCCTCAAATCAAGGTTTGTTGGTTTTTTCCGTATTTGCTTTTCAAACAGTCTCATTTTTTTCAGCCTTATAACAAGTCTTTTCTTTGCATTGGTAATCGGGTTTACCACTTTTAATTTTGGCACCATGATACGGTACAAGATTATCCTGCTCCCTTTTTACTATTTCATGCTGGTGGCCGTTTTTACCAAACTATCCGAGGCCGTTGCCCAAAAAGAGGTTGCCCCGGCAGAAACAAACCCATAAACCGGCACTCCCGGCCAGCCCGCCTTATTTAAACCGGCCCCGCCACTAATCTTAGCATTTAGTTCGATATATTTGCCCGCAATTAAAAGTGAACACGAATTTTATGGCAGTGCTAAAACCTTCTTACAGCAAAACCCCGGTTAAAATACACCAGGGTAAAAACAGGGAAATTGCTGATTTTACATCCCCCGCCAATGACCAGAATATTGATATGGATGTGGTTAAGTCCTTTGGTGACGAGTGGACCAAATTCCATACCTTTTCAAAATCAACACTTAAAAAAATATGCGACGAATACTTTGATATTGTTGACGCATCCATTGTAAACGGGCAAACACGGATGATTGATATTGGTTGTGGTTCGGGCCGGTGGAGTGAGTATTTTACAGACAAGGCGGGTTTTATCGACGCGGTGGATCCAAGCGAAGCGATTTTTGCAGCGGATGATCTGCTGGAAAAAAAAGAAAATATCAGGCTTACGAGGGCCAGTGTAAATACATTACCCTGGGATGATGAGACTTTTGATTTTGGTATGAGCATTGGTGTGCTGCACCATATACCCGACACCGGTGCTGCACTGGCATCCTGTGTGAAAAAAATAAAAAAGGGAGGTTATTTTTACCTGTACATATATTATAAGCTCGATAACAGGGGTCCTTTATTTAAATTCGTTTTCGGCATAGCGGACATGGTACGCAGAACTGTTTGCAAACTCCCCCCAAAAACCAAAAAAACCGTTTGCGATATACTGGCAGTGGTGGCATATATGCCTTTTGTTTATACGGCCCGGTTTTTCAAATTCATCGGGCTTAAAAAATTTGCTGAAAGAATTCCGCTCTATGCGTATGCCAACAAGGATTTTTATATTATCAGGAATGATTCCCTGGACCGTTTTGGCACCAAGCTGGAGCAGCGCTTTACAAAACAGGAGATTACCAGCATGATGAAAAATGCGGGGCTTGAGGAGATCAGGTTCAGCGATGCAGCTGCCTTCTGGCATGCAGTTGGCAAAAGGGTGCGTTAGCTTTTTTTAATGCCATTGTAATAATTGAAAGTGTTTTTTACCATCGTTGCTGTGGTAAAATTATTCAAATAATGGGCATACCCGGCCGCTCCCAGCCGGCTTGACAGTTCCTTATCGTTAAGCAGGCAGATGATATGCTGCGCCAAAGCATCGTGATCAGCCCGTGGTGCCAGCAGGGCCGTTTTTCCATGGGTGAGTATTTCATTGCCCGCAGGCACATCAAATGCCGCAACCGCTTTTTGTAAAGCAATGGCCTCGATAAATACCAGTCCGAATGGTTCAAATAAAGAGGGGATCACCACCACATCCGCCTGGCGGATAAATGCATAAGGATTGTTATGAAAGCCCATAAACTGAACATTCTCCGCCACACCAAGCGATTGGGCAAGGTTTTCAAAATTTTGTCTTTCTCCCCCCTCTCCCAGTACAATTAATTTGCAAGATGGAAACCGGCTCACAATGGCAGGCATGGCTTTTATCAGACAAATATGGCCTTTAAAAATTTCCAGTCTGCCGATGATCAGCAGTGTCGGGCCAGGATTTTTCTCCATAACCGGTTCATTACTGCCGGTTACGTTTACCCCATGATGAATAAAAGGCATTTCTTTCCCGGTAAAGCCCAGGTTCTGGTACAGTATGGCCATAGCTTTTGACACCGCAAAATTATTAGGGATCATTTTCAGGGTAA
The DNA here is from genome assembly GCA_046329655.1 of Ferruginibacter sp. Classification (GTDB taxonomy): domain Bacteria; phylum Bacteroidota; class Bacteroidia; order Chitinophagales; family Chitinophagaceae; genus Ferruginibacter. Next base: position 119,754 of record JAXLUD010000009.1, on the reverse strand, counting down.
GCCAGGTAATATAATAGTATGCTTTTGACATGGCTTTTAACCGAAGCCTTCCGCTCTTGCTCACATCATCCACCTGTTTCAGAATATACTCGCTGTAACCATGCTTGGTGGAAATAAGTGTAAGCGACCGGTTATAAATTTTTTTTGCAAGAATAGCCAGCACATCTGAGTTCACCAGGTGACTGTGCAGGTAACCGATACCATGTTCTTTTGTATAAAGGGCGATCCTTTTTGAGGCCTTAAAAAAATCCTTTTTTGAATATTCCAGTACAGTTACAGGTATACCCAGCGCATTCATTTCCTTGCAGTAAGTGGCTACTTTTTCACTGTAAACGGGAGGCACCACCAACACCAGGTGCGACTCTATATTATATTCCCTGAGCGGGGGTAACAGGTGTTTCAGGTATTTTTCGGCCCCTGCAATGCCATGTGTGTATATCAGGTGCAGCACTTTCATACAGTAAAAACAGCTTTGTAAGCTTCAAACATTTTTTTGTTGGAAAACTTTTCGTGTGCATTCGCGTAGGCATTGGCTGCTAAGGTATTTCTCAAGTCAGCATCCGCCAGCAGGTTTGCCATAGCATTGGCAAGTTCCTGCGGTTGCCGGGGATTTACCAGCAATCCGTTTATTCCATCCTGTACCATATTATTAATGCCATCCACGTTACTGGCTATAACCGGCAGCCTGCATGCCATTACCTGCATGATGGCAGTACTCATCGTTTCGCCGAGAGAGGCGTGTACATAAATATCCTGGTTGTTAATGAATCCGGGGAGGTCTTTTTCTTCGAGCAACCCTGAAAAAAAAACATGATCGGTCAGTTTCAGTCTTTCGGCCTGTTGTTCCAGTGCCTGCCGGCAGTCACCATCTCCGGCGATATTGAGCCTGAGTTTTTTCCCTGTTTTATTATCTGCCAACAGCAGCGCAAAAGCTTCCAGTAAGGTGGCATGGTCTTTTGTAGCAGACAAACGGCTTTGCATGCCGATGTTAACCAGTTCGTCTTCCTTATTCGTTTCAAATGGCCTGAATAAGGAAAGATCAATGCCATTGGGGATAACAGCAGTACGTTTTTTTGAAAACAGCAGTTTCATTTTTTGCTTTACATCATTCCTGTATTCCGTGCTTAAAAAAACCACCTTATCAGCCAGTAACAGTGAAGCCCCCAGGCCAATCCATTCAAACTTTGTTTTTAAATGATTGGGTTGCGTTTCCCTTACAATTACACGCATTTTTTTACGGGAAAATACAGCGGCCCATTTGGCCGGGAAGATATAGGCGCTGGTATGAATAAAAATAATATCCGGGGCCGCTTTTTTTATTATGGCAGTAATTTTCCTGTAAGCGGAAAGATCGATACCAGGTTTTTTCTTTACAAAATGCCAGTTAATCTTTTTATCAGTTGCTTTTTGTATATAATTCCGGCGCACATCTTCCACTCCAAAAAACAATGCCTCGTATTCAAAATCACGATCGATATCTGCATCCACCATCGAATAAAAAACATTACCGTGACCTCCTAGTCCTGAGTACAAAATATGCAGCACTTTCATATTTCCGCAATTACAAAGGTTTTTTACATCTCGCTTCCACACCATTTCCCCCATACTCACACCAGATAGCGGTAGCGCCCAAACGGCTTAACGCCGCTACTAACTGTGGTTTATTCCTGAACCGTTTGTGCCAGTCTGTAAGCGAGTCGTGGGTATCCAGTAATGCCCATTCTTCCTGGAGGCTGTCGCTGAATTGAGGAAATGCATGGTAATAGGAAATTACAGGAGAGATACGGTTCAGCAACACGCTCATGAATTTGTTACCAGCAAATCGCTTATGCCAGGGCAGGTATTTTTTTATCAGTTTTTGTGTGTATGGAATGGTATAGTCTGCCTTTTTCTTTTTAAGCCCGATACGGTAAAGCGGGGCCAGCCTGAAATAGTTTGACTTATTATAATGATAGTGATCAATTACAAGGGTTCCTCCTTTTTTCACAAGCTTATACAGGTCTTCGATCGTTTTTTCCGTATCGGGTGTATGCTGGATTACGCCCAGGCAAACCACCACATCAAAAGTTTCATCAGCATACGGCATATCATTTATATCGGCCTGTATTACCAGGTGCTTGCCGGATATGGGAAAATTCTCTGCATTCACTTCCACCGCAGAGCTGAGGTCGGAGGATACCAGTATTGCACCTTTCTTAAGCAGTACTTCCGTAAACCGGCCGGCTCCGCAGCCAGCCTCGAGCACCAGCTTTCCCTCTAAATTATTTTCAAGTTCACTGCCCAAACACCGCTCAAGCCGCGATCCGGAAATCGGGGAACCTGTGTATGAATCCAGCTGTGTTTTTTTATATTGTTTCCATTGATCGCCAAACAGCGATGCATATGTATTTGTTGATGCAAAATATTTAATGCCGTTTATTTCAGGCACTTTTTTGTCATCACAAATGAGCGAGTTATTTTCAGTGCTGTAAAATTTCTTTTTCTGCCTGTTATAAAATGGAGGAAACATATTTCGCCGTTAGCTTTCTATTAAATTAATATAACCGGGCAAAAGTAAGATAATATTTAAAAGACGGTATAAAACAACTAACAATATATTCCGGTTATTTTAAAACGATCCGGATTATAAAACCATTAGTTAATCACCCACCAGTTAAAAGAACTTTTATCTGTTTTGTTGCTGCTGGTTACTGTAAACGACTCTCCCGGTTTTACAGGACCGGTATACAGTGTACCGCAATTGTTGCAGCCCGTTAATGTCAGAAATATTTTACTGAACGAAGTAACGGAACTGGTATTTATAACAGCACTGCCAGAAGATAAAACCCCTGTTCCTGCAGAAGCCCCTTGCAAAGGGTTTGTGCTGATGTTTATTTTTTCAGCATAATAATTGCCTGCCCATAAATTTTTCCATTGCATATCGGGATTACCCAAACTATAGGTTTTATTGGCCGACGGGCTTACCCCCACTCCTTTTCCTATATACATAACAGCATTACCACCAGCTACAAAAACAAGATCATTCCCGGTATAGCCTACTTGCCCATCCAGTCCCTGGTCTGATGCATTGCGGAATTTCATATAGGCACCGGTACCGGCGGCATCAATGATCAGTCCGCTTGCCATTCCTTGTGCCTGGTATGCGTATAGTGGTGTTGAAGCATAGGGATTCTCCTTCCCAATTTCTACAGACTGGCCAGCGCTGGGAAGCACAATTCCCCCAACCGGCATTTTGAGTTTCCCATCCAGGATAGCGAGGTTGATCCCTCCCCAAACCCGGGCGGCATTATCGCCGCTGATTGCCATCGAACGGGAATTAAAGCGCATGGGAGGCTGAAACGCTTCGGTATACGGATCATAAACCACGCTCCAGGCATTCGGGTTACTCACATATACCGGTCCGCCTGACTGGTACTTTATTCCCGGTTGCCATGGTTCAGCACCGAGCGGGGGTATTTCAGCCCAAAATCCGGGTTCTGTGGCCGGTTTTTTATTGATGTTTATTTTTTCATCCGTATTTATGGCAACATAATATTTTCCTGCATAAGACACAACACAAAAAGACTGGCCACTTACAACACCATTATGCGCCCCGTGCATGGAGTTGATTGTGTTTCCCAAAAAACCGTTATCCCATATCCCCCATCTCCGGTTACCAACAACATTGATGCTGTTCATCACAATTTTATTGGCATCGCATCCTGCCAAATAAATCCCGTTATAACAGGCTGTTACCTGAACATCCTGCATGGTGGAAAGATTACAATTACCAAATACCGGGTTACCGGGAATGGCGCATGCTTCGGCATGAATACCGTTACCGGATGAGTAATAGATATTGATATTATATAAATGAAACCTGCCCCTGCTTTCAAAAACATGTTTTGTGCTGTCCCTTTCACCGTTCTTTGATTCAGCCATTCCCAGGCTCAGGTTCTTCAGTGTAATTTCTGTGTTACTGTTATCCGGGGCACGGAATGGTTGAAAAAAAACCGGGGTATTCCTGGTTGCCAAAATCACCGTACGGGCATCACCGGTGCCTCCATCCCCTTCAATAATGACCTGCCCCCTTAACTGAATAACAGACATAACATAATACACGCCAAAATCCCTTTTATCCTGGGGAATGTACAGCGTAGTGAACCGTTTATGGGTATAGATATAATTCAGCGCTTTTTGAAAATAAGGCACCATATTGTTCACTGCATCTGGCTGACCCGGCACATAACTCCTGGCGCCATACCACATAGCATTGATCCTGGCATCAACAGTTTGCCGCAGCCATTTCCTGTTTGCAGCATCGCCAAAAACCATACCTCCGTCAGGCAGGTCCGGGCCTTCATATACCTGGAAAAAACCGCCCCGCAAAGTATCTTTCACATACAGCAGTTTTATAGCCGCATCTTTATATTGCCCGATTTCAGCAACGGTGTTTAATACATCCATTTTTTCCGTTCCCGCAGCGGAGACCGGTGTTTGGATGTTAGTTTCTTCAGAATGATCTGCCATGCATTGAAGTACTATGGAGAATAAAAACATCAGCAGCAAAAATTGTTTCATACACGGAAGTTTAGCTGGATAAATCTACTCCTTTTATTGCAGGAACAGCACGTCCTGCAACTTTTGCCACAAAGATGGACATACCAAATAAGATTACTTAAGGAGCGTGATGTAAAACATTGTTATAAATGGAGAAAAGGTTCTTTATATAAACATCACGCCGGGCCATTTTTTCCGCGTGCTGCTTTGCATGCTGTGCCATTTGACTGATATCTATTTTTCCCATGGCTATATCCATTACGATTGAAGCCGCTTTGGCCGCATCACCCAATTCGAAGTATACAGCATGCTCCTCCACAATACTTTTAAGTGGCGGAATGTCAGACAGCATCAGCGGAACGGATGCCGCCATGGCTTCAAAAACAGACAAAGGAAATCCCTCATTGATTGAAGACATCATAAAAAGGTGATAGCCGCTTATCACTTCATCTATTTTCGCTTTTTGTCCTTTGAGATTAACCTTTAGATTATTTGCCCGGATGATTTCCTCGTAGGCAGCTGTATCACCGCCACCATAAATATCAAGTTCAATATTACAGTCTTTCAGATGCCTGAAAATTTCGAGCATATAAAAGTAGTTTTTTTGCGCCCTGAAATTGCCCACTGCTATAATTCTCAGTGTCTCTCCTGTGCCGGGATTATATTTACAGCCCTGCAGTCCAAAAAAAGAATCATCAATAAAATTATTCAGCACAAAATGCCTTCCGGTATAACTGACCGTTTCGAGAAAATCTTTTTCAGTATAAGACGACAGGAAAATCAGGTTGCAGTCATTTCTTTTGAAATAAAGAAATTTTTCCAAAAACTTAAACGACTTCCTTGTTTCGAAATCAGCAGAGTAAGCAATGTGAACGGTATGGACTTGGGGAATATTTTTGGGTTTCGCAAGACTAACATAAAAATCAGCAGGATTCAAATGAGTGTGTATAATATCAAAATTGCCTTCCCGGATGATTTTACGCATCCTTCTGAATAAACGGAAAATATCTGTCCCGCCTTTATAATCCAGGCATACTTGTGTAACATTTTTATCTACCAAAGAAGATAAATAGTCGCCTTTTATGAAATATAAAAGATAATTATCTGCCTGCTCATTAATACCCCCGGGTGTGAGAGAATTTACCACCAGGGTTTCTGCACCCCCGCGGGTAAGGGAGTTAATTACGTGTAATATTTTTAGTTTATTTTGCAAAGGGGAAAGGATGGTGTTTGTTTATGAATAAAATATTTGCATGATGAATAAGGTATTGGCAAAGTTAAAAAAGTTGAACTTTAAAACCATCTGTTTTAATTTACACTATTTCCCTTTTAGAACCGCCATTCAATTGCCCGTCTTCATATCTGCGAACAGCAAAATTCTAAATTTAAAAGGCAGCATAACCATCGAAGGCCCCATTAAAACGGGCATGATCGAACTTGGCTATGAACACCTGGGTAATTTTGACAAATACAATTCAAGGTTTATCTGGGATGTGAGGGGGGCGGTGATTTTTGCAAGAAATGCATCTATTGGACATGGATGCAGAATAAGGATACTGGATACAGGGCAAATTTATTTCGGTGAAAATTTTATTACAACTGCAGAAACTTCATTCATCAGCAGAAAAAAAATATCAATAGGGAATGATTGTCTCTTCTCGTGGGAGATACTCCTGATGGATACAGATTTTCATAATATCACCAATGAAACCGGGGCTGTTACAAACCCTGATAAAGAAATTATTATTGGCAATAAAGTATGGCTGGGATGCAGGACCACGGTATTAAAAGGAGCATCCATACCAGACAGGTGTATAGTGGCTGCGGGCAGTGTGGTGAATAAAAAATTTACCACCGAGCAGCAGTTAATAAGCGGCAATCCGGCAGCACCGGTTAAACCTGCCGGCAACTGGCATTTATAAAAAACAGCAGGTGAAATTATTGACAGAAACAGACAATATTATCCCAGTCGGATATTTCTTTTTTTGAACTGATCTTATCCCCGGCAATATTAAAAAGGCTGTACCCATTTGAAAGCAGCTCGTTTACCACATAATCCGGGTCAGAAACCCCGTTTAATCCATGCGGGTGAATTTCAATTACGAAAACATGTAAGGGGTTTTTGTCTTTGGTTAATACCCTGACCAGATTCTTTTCAAAACCTTCAATATCCATTTTAAAAAGCGCCCGGGTATCTTTATTTGCTTTCAGAATCTCTTCAAAGTCGATCAAATCAATCGCGATTCCCTTATCTGCAATATACCCGGAATAGGAATTTGTTGAGAAATTTAAATATGCTTTACCACCCTGGTCTGATACTGCCGCATTCACCAGGCTAACCCTTTTCTGAAGTTTGTTTTTCTTTACTGAAAGCTTAAGGTTTGACAAAATACTGTTGTTAGGATCATATGACCGCACACTGATATGGGGGTTTCTGAGCGCAATTGACAATGTCATGATCCCAATATTAGAGCCAATATCCACGAAAACATCCTTATCAAGGGACAATTGAAGCAGTTTATCCTGAATGTCCTTATCAACATTTTCACAACGGGCATCATTTACCCAAAATGAAGCAAACTCCACCGCATTGAAACAAATTACACCATTATAAAATGGCTGAGTGATCATCCTGCCCTTAAGGAGCTTTCTTCCAAATTTCCGCAGTGATTTGAACCTGTATAAAAATTTTAAAACCGGGTTTGTCATACTTATTTATTACGTTGCAAATGTAGCTTTATCAAAGCAAATACCTCCTGTTAACAACAATCATTACAAGAAAATATAAAAAATAGGTTGTCATAAAGCCTGCTGTTGCACCAATAAGTCCCCAGGTGTTTACAAAGGCATAACTGAATAAAACCAGCAATACAAGGAAGCTAACATCAATCATGATATATTTGCGTGTTTGCGCCTTGGACCATAAAATCATACTTAATACCCAGCCCCCCACCTTAAAAACGTCGCCCATTAACTGAAAATGAAATAAGTCCCTGATCGGGGTAAATTTTTCAGTTAAAAGATACCGGATGATCAGGTCTTTACAAAGCCAGATACCAAATGCCTGTATAATAATAACCGGGAACAGGAATTTGGCAATAGAAAACAGCTCCGCTTTTATTTGCTTTTCCTCTTTAAGTCCGGAAAGTTTGGGTATAAAATAAACACTCAGCACTGATGTTAAAAACGTAAGATAAAAGTCAGAAATCCTGGTGATGGCCTGCCAATAGCCTGCCTGGGTAATTCCAAATTTCGCAATAAGGTTATCCCTTATCAGGATTTGGGCCAGGGGCATGCCGAAACCTGCGGTGAAACTCATTGCAGAAAATTTGAGCAGTTTGATTACGATATCATAATTAAGCCCCGGCTTCAGTTCCTTAAATGAAAACCAGCGGTATTTATTAAAAAAGTAGCAGTTTAATATAAATACCAGCACGCTCACCAGGCTGGAAGATATCAGCACGCCCAGTATACCAAAAAAGTGGGTGAGTGTTACCAGCATTACCAGGTTAACCACTGATGTAAAAATATTAACAATGGTAAGTGCGGGTATTTTTTTTAGCCCGTTAAGGATATAGGAAAATTGTGCATTAAAACTGATCAGTGGAAGAAAGATTCCGTACAGCCAGTAAGCCGCAGCATATTGCGGGTCTTTCAGTGCACTTTGTGTAAGCCAGCGTGCTCCCAATACCGGAACAAAAGCCATCATGATACTGCAAAGCAAGGTAAGGGTCAGGGCGGTTTTGACCAGGGAGAGCTGCTTTGCGGCATCATCGGCATATTCAGCCAGGTATTTTACAACACCAATTCCAATTGCGGCATTTGCAAAAATGCCGATAATCGCTGTTGAATTGATAAACTGGCCCTGTATGGCAACACCGGAAGGGCCGATACTGGCCGCTACAATTTTTACAGATATCAGTCCAACCGCCACCGTTGTTGCCTGAGAAAAAGCTGTATATGCACTTGTTTTAAAAAGATTCATCAGGAGCTCCCCTTAGCGGGTTTTAATTTGGCTTTCACAATACTGATCATACACTTTGCCAGTTGTTTGAAATATATGCCGCTAAATGTGAAGTTTTTTAGCAGCAGGGATAACGACTTAAGCCCGGGTTTTTTTTCTGCGTAATGATAGAGCAGTATTTGATGGCCATTTTTAATTCCTCTTTTAACCAGTGCCGGATATTCAGCTTCAAAAAAGCCCATAATTTTCAGAAATGTTTCTGATACGCCCTGTCTTTGAACATTTGTAATGCTGGTGGCATTGATCCGGTAATTAAAGAATATTTCATCCAGGTATAAGGCCTTATTGTTTTTACAAATAGAAGCCACCAGGAAAAAATCCACCCCGATACCCTTTTTTTCAGGATATACTTTTTTGATCATATCGTTACGCATTAAGGCCGAAGCCATATGGGGGAGAAACCGGCATAAAATAATATCTTCAAAAATATAACCGCTTTTGTAAGGAGGCCTTTTCTTAAATGGTTTAATCTTTCCTTTTTCATCCATCAGGTTATACTTGCCATACACCAGTGCGCAATCAGGATGGGTTTCCATGCATTCAACCTGTATGTTTAACCGGTTGGGATTTACCCAAACATCATCCCCATCCAGGAAAGCGACATATTTACTGACTGGCGCGGTAAAAAGATCGATAAAATTCTGGTTGAGGCCCACATTGGGGTTTTGCAGTATCAGTTTTATTTTACCCGGGTATAATGCGGCATATTCCTTTACAATTTCTGTGGTCCCGTCAGTGGAGCAGTCGTCGGCAATTATAATATCCCATTCAAAACCGGCCTGTTGCGCCAAAACGCTTTCAACCGCATCTCTGATATATTCCCGGTGGTTATATGTTATAATACAAACCGTAACAACAGGGGTTATTTTTGATTCCATTCGCTTTACTTCTGCAGTTATTTGATTACCCGCCGGGCCGGACTTCCCACAATGGTTACACCGTCTTCCACATCGGCCGTTACCACTGCCCCTGCCCCCACCTTTACATATGCGCCGATTTTTATGCCAGGCAAAATTACAGCACCGCTGCCTATCATTGTAAAATCTCCCACAGAAACATGTCCTGTAATAATTGCACCCGGGCAAATTTCGCAATACTGCCCGATTTTGCTTTCGTGATGCACCAGTGCAGCTGCATTAATTAAAGTGCCCTCGCCAATTGTAACTTCAGGCTGTATAATGGCTCCATGCATAATATTTATGCCACTGCCCAGTGATACGTTCCAGTTACTGATTACGGCAAGTGGTGAAATAACAGAACAAAGCTGGCCACCCAGTCTGCCCAGGTAATCTGCAAGTTTTTTTCTTACGGAGGGATTACCCGTACCCAAAACAAACCGGTTGTCTTCCTCAAACAGCTGCTTTACTTCAGCATCCGTTTTGAGTATCCTGAACCGGCTGATTGTATCCATATCAAAGCTTTCGGAAACATTGTCAAAAAGCAATACCTCCTCTTTAGTGTACTGCCGGAGCAATACATCTATAATTTCCACAGCATGGCCTTTTGCTCCAGCAACAAGCATATTGTTATTTTAAAAAATTATTCAGGTAACCGGTAATAATCTGCACTTCAGAAACTGAAAGGTTATAATATAATGGCAAAGCCAGTACCCGCAGGGCAATATCCTCAGAAACAGGACAGGCTTTTCCACGGGCAAACGTAAGTGTATTTAGTGAAGGATAAAAATACCGTCTTGTGAACACACTGCAGTTTGCCAGGTATTCCTTTACTCGCAGCAACTGGTTTTCACTCTCTAACACAACAGGATAATAAGCATAATTATAACCGGTGCCTTCAATGCCTTCCGGCCGGTATAATGGTAACCCTTTCAGTTTCCGGTCGTACTCTTCACATATAGTTTTGCGCACGCTTATTATATCATTCAGATAAGGAAGGATACTAAGTCCCATGGCCGCGTGCATTTCTGAGCTTTTCCCATTAATGCCTATGCTGTAATACTCATCGCCAATATGCCCGAATTGCCTGTATAAATGTATTTTTTCCGCAAGTGCATCATCATTGGTGATTACAGCACCGCCCTCCACCGTATGAAACAGTTTTGTGGCATGAAAGCTGCAGGTTGCAATATCACCAAAAGAAAGCACCTGCCGCCCGTTTAATGTGCATCCAAATGCATGGGCTCCGTCATAAATAACTTTAAGGTTATACTCTTGTGCAATTTTTTCTATGGCCTCCACATCACAGGGATTGCCATACACATGGGTGGCCATAATCCCTGTTGTATTTTCATTAATCAGCGGGATAATTTTACCTGGATCAATATTAAAATCGGATTCTTTAATATCAGCAAAAACCGGTGTGCAGCCTTCCCATAACAAAGAGTTGGTGGTGGCAACATAAGAAAACGGAGTCGTAATCACTTCGCCTTTCAGATCAAGTGCCTTTATTGCCAGCTGAAGGGCAACCGTTCCGTTATTAATAAAAAAGAAATGCTTTACACCCAGGTATGATTTTAAACTGGCTTCCAGTTCCTGCACCAGCGGACCATTATTGGTAAGCCATTTACGCTCCCATACTTTTTTGAGGTATGATTCATATAGCTCAAACGGGGGCAAAAACGGTTGTGTTACATTGATCATTTATTGTACTGTTTTCTGCTTCTTAAGTAATAAAGCGCCTGTACTAATGCTTTTTATTCCTGATATCATGCACCAGCTGTATCGCGGGCATTGTTTCACTGATGGCAAAACCACGCCCGGCCAGTATCTCTTCGTAACTGCGGGTGTGCAGTTCGGTAAATCCTTCGCTGAATTCAAATTCATCGCCATCGATCGATAAAGTGCGGTAAGTGCGCTTGCCCGCCGCTTTGGCCGCTGCCGGCAAGGTGTTTGCATCAATGCTCAGCATCCAGTTCACATTGGCCTTTTCGAGCACCAGGTTACCTGAAGCGGTTTCGGCCGAATGCGATGTAACGGCGTTTTCCTTCACCCCGCCAAAAATCCATATCAGCATATCAAAAAAATGCACGCCAATATTTGTGGCAATGCCGCCGCTCTTGGCCATATCTCCTTTCCAGCTGGCATGGTACCAGTGACCGCGGCTGGTGATGTATTTCAATGTAATGGCATAACGTTTCCCGGCCGGGGCAGTATCAATTTTTTCCTTTAACGCAATGATGGCCGGGTGCAGCCTTAACTGTAAAATGGTATAAATATGGTTGCCGGTTTCCCTTTCCAGTTCCAGGAGCGGTTCAATATTCCATGGGTTGAGCACCACAGGTTTTTCACAAATCACACTGGCTCCCATCCTGAGCCCAAAACGTATATGCGCATCGTGCAGGTAATTGGGACTGCATACACTTACAAAATCGGTTTTAATGCCCTGGCGTTTTTTCTTTTCAAGATGCCGGTCGAACCTTTCAAACTCGGTAAAAAAATCCGCGTCGGGAAAATAACTGTCCAGTATACCCACCGAATCGTGCCTGTCGAGCGCTGCCAGCAAATTGTTACCCGTATCCCTGATGGCTTTCATGTGTCGTGGTGCTATATAACCTCCGGCGCCGATGAGTGCAAAATTTTTCATGGTTGGGTGTTGAGTGTTGTTGAGGTGTTTAGGGATTATGGAGTTAACCGGCTGACGAGATTGTTTTCCAGTTTGTACTGCTGCCCGCTTTCTTCACATACCGCTTTGCCATCATGATCAAACTTTAATTTATGCCCGTACTCGCTCATCCAGCCGGTTTGTCTGCCGGGATTACCAATAATGAGGGCATAGGGCGGTACATCCTTTGTTACCACGGTTCCGGCTCCTATAAACGCATATTCTCCGATCGTATTGCCGCAAACAATGGTGGCATTGGCACCGATGGTGGCCCCTTTTTTTATAAGCGTTGTTTTATATTCAGCTTTGCGGCTTACGGCACTGCGTGGATTGATAACATTGGTGAGCACCATGCTGGGACCTAGAAAAACATCGTCTTCACAGATCACGCCTTCATAAATGCTTACATTGTTCTGCACCCGAACATTATTACCCAGTATCACTTTGGGCGACACCACCACATTCTGACCCAGGTTACAGTTACTGCCAATTACGCAACCCGGCATCACATGGCTGAAATGCCATATTTTGGTGCCATCACCTATCACGCAATGATCATCAATAACGGCAGTAGGATGCGCAAAATAACCCATACTGAAATTTTTACTGTGCTATCTTTTTTAAATATTCGCCGTAGCCGCTTTTTGCCAATACGCCACCGGCCAGCTGCAGCAATTGCGTTTTACTGATAAAACCCATGCGCCAGGCAATTTCTTCCGGGCATCCAATTTTAAGCCCCTGCCTTTTTTCGATCACACGCACATACTCACTGGCATCACCCAGGCTTTCGAAAGTGCCCGTATCCAGCCAGGCAAAACCACGGTTCAAAACAGCCACTTTCAATTTTTTGTTTTGAAGATAAATATCATTCACCGTGGTTATTTCATATTCACCCCTTGCACTTGGCTGTATATTCTTTGCAATATTTACTACTTCATTGTTATAAAAATACAAACCCGGCACGGCGTAATTGCTTTTAGGGCTGGAGGGTTTTTCCTCAATACTCAGCGCATTGAATTCCTTGTCAAATTCCACCACCCCGTAACGTTCGGGATCACTTACAGGGTATGCAAATATCACAGCCCCATCCGGGTCAACACTCGCACGCAGCATACCGCTGAAACCGCTGCCATAAAAAATATTGTCGCCCAGTACCAGTGCCACACTGTCGGTTCCGATAAATTTTTTGCCAATCACAAATGCCTGCGCCAGGCCATTGGGCACTTCCTGCACAGCATATTCAATACGGCAACCCCACTGGCTTCCGTCCTTCAGTAAACGTTTGAACTGGGGCTGATCGTCGGGAGTTGTAATAACCAGTATTTCATTGATGCCCGCCAGCATCAGGGTGCTCAGCGGGTAATAAATCATAGGCTTGTCGTAAATCGGCATCAGTTGTTTACTGATACCGATGGTGATCGGGTATAATCTTGTTCCGGAGCCGCCTGCGAGTATAATTCCTTTCATCATTTATCGTTTGTGGTACTGGGATTCATAGTATTTCTGGTAATTGCCGCTGGTAACATCCTCCAGCCATTTTTTATTGGAAAGATACCAGTCAATCGTTTTTGAAATACCCTCTTCAAACTGCAGCGATGGCATCCAGCCCAGTTCATCCTTCAGTTTGGTGGCATCGATGGCATAACGTAAGTCATGGCCAGCCCTGTCTTTCACATAGGAGATCAGTTTTTCTGATGTGCCTTTTTCGCGGCCCAGTTTTTCATCCATCTGCCTGCACAGTTCTTTAACCAGTGCAATATTCGTCCATTCATTATGCCCGCCGATATTATAGGTTTCGCCCACTTTTCCCTTATGAAAAATGGTATCAATAGCCCGAACATGATCTTCCACGTATAGCCAGTCACGCACATTTTCACCCTTACCATAAATAGGCAGGGGTTTATTATTCACGATATTATTGATACATAAAGGAATCAATTTTTCAGGAAAATGATAAGGCCCGTAGTTATTGCTGCAATTGGAAATCTTAACCGGCAAATGATAAGTATGATAAAACGCCCTTACGATATGATCTGATGATGCTTTGGATGCAGAATAAGGGCTGCGTGGATCATAGGCGGTTGTTTCGGTAAAAAAACCGGTTTCACCCAATGAACCATACACTTCGTCGGTTGAAATATGATAGAACACCTTATTATCGTATGCATTGTTCCAATGTTCTTTTGCTGCCAGCAGCAGGGAAGCCGTGCCCAGTACATTGGTTTGCAAAAAAGCCAGCGGGTCGGAAATGGAGCGGTCAACATGACTTTCGGCTGCACAATGCAGCACTGCGGAAAAATCATGTGTTGCAAACAGGGTACGGAGAAACCCGGTATCAGTGATATCGCCCTTTATAAACTGATAGTTGGGGGCATTTTCGATATCGGCCAGGTTTTCGAGGTTACCCGCATAAGTAAGTTTATCAAGGTTAACAATTTTGTAATGCGGGTATTTTGTAACAAACAGCCTTGTTAAATGAGAGCCGATAAAACCTGCGCCCCCTGTTATGAGTATTGTATACATTATAATTAATCTGTAGGGGCAAAAATAATGTTTTATTGATGAATGAAATTGCTAAAATCGTAATCATCAGGGCCAGTCTTTAACTTTGCGGCATGCACTACGCTTCAATAGAAAATATCAGTAAATCATTTGGCATCCGCTCCCTTTTTAAAAATATCAGTTTTTACGTAGAAGAAGGGGATAAAATTGCATTTGTGGCCCGCAATGGCAGTGGCAAATCCACCCTGTTGAAAATTATTGCAGGTCTTGATACACCTGACAGCGGAACCATCTGGATCCATAAGGATATAAAAGTAATCATGCTGCAGCAGGACACTGTTTTTGAAGAGGAAAAAAGTATTTGGGATAATATGCTGCGGATGGACAATCCCGTGGTTAAAGTGGTAAAGGAATATGAACAATGCCTGGAAGAAGATCCGGACAATATTGACAGGCTGACGGACCTGATGGGAAAAGTGGATGAGCTCAATGCATGGAATTTTGAAAGTGAGCTGAAACAGATACTGGGTAAACTGAACCTGCACCATTTGAATGAGCCGGTAAAAAACTTAAGTGGTGGCCAGCGAAAAAGGGTGGCACTGGCACAGTCACTGATAGAAATGCAGCTCCATGAAGGCCGTTGCCTGCTGATACTGGATGAACCCACCAACCACCTGGATGTGGGTATGATCGAATGGCTGGAAGATTACCTGGGCGCCCAAAAAGTAACTTTATTGCTGGTAACACACGACCGGTATTTTTTAGATGCTGTTTGTAACGAGATCATGGAAATGGATGAAGAAAAGATCTATACCTACAAGGGCGATTATGACTATTTCCTTGAACAGAAAAGCCTCCGCCATGAGATACAGGCCAGCGAACTGCAAAAGGATAAAAATATTTTCCGCAAGGAGCTGGAATGGATGCGCAAACAGCCCAAGGCACGTACCACCAAGAGCAAGAGCCGGCAGGATGCATTTGCTGAAGTGGAGGAAAGGGTGAGCCAGAAAAAAGAAGACCTGGAAGTAAGCCTGCAGGTGAAAATGACAAGGCTGGGCGGAAAGATACTGGAGATGAAAAAGATTTACAAAAGCTATGGTGATAAGGTATTGATAAAGGGCTTTGATTACACTTTTAAAAGAGGCGAAAGGGTGGGCATTGTTGGAAAGAACGGCGTGGGCAAATCCACTTTTTTAAAAATAGCACTGCACCAGGAGCAGCCCGACAGCGGCAAGATCAATCATGGTGATACGGTGGTGTTTGGCAATTTTAACCAGGAAGGTTTGAAATACAAAGAAGACAAACGTGCCATTGAATATGTAAAGGATTTTGCCGAGTTTTTTCCGCTGGCAGACGGCAGTAAAATATCTGCATCCCAGTTTATGGAAAAATTTGGCTTCAGCGGTGAACAGCAATACACACCATTGAGTAAATTAAGCGGCGGTGAAAAACGCCGGCTGCATTTATTAAGTGTGCTGTTTGTAAACCCCAACTTTTTGATCCTGGATGAACCCACCAATGACCTGGACCTGCAAACACTGAGAACGCTGGAAGAGTTTTTACTCGACTATCCCGGCTGTATTTTAATTGTGAGCCACGACCGTTATTTTATGGACCGTATGGTAGACCATTTATTTGCTTTTGAAGGCAATGGCGTGATAAAAGATTTCCCGGGCAATTATACGCAGTACAGGGAAGCGCTGGCCAAAGAAAAATTTACAGGTTACGAAATAAAAATGTTGCCGGAAGTAAAAGAAAATGCTGCACCGGTGCAGGCTGGATCGCAAAAAACCGACAATAAAAAATTATCGTTCAAAGAAAAACTGGAGTTTGAAACCATTGAAAAAGAAATGCCCGCACTGCAAAAAGAAAAAACTGAACTGGAAGAAATGATGAACGGCGGCAGTTTAAATTTTGAAGCGCTGCAAAAAGCTGCGGCCCGTATCGGGGAAATAGTTTCGCTGCTGGATGAAAAGGAAATGCGGTGGCTGGAGTTAAGTGAGCGGGTATAAATTGAGGTTTGCAGCCTGGGAATTTATTTTTGATTACTGAAGAGTACGTTTAAATTTTCAAGACTTAAGTTTCAATATTCAATAAAGAACGCTTCACACCAAAGGCTCTTATAATTGAACATTGTACCTTGTAAATTGAACATTGAAATAATCAATTTCAAGACTTAAGTTTCAATATTCAATGATCAATAAAGAAACACTTCGCGTCAAAGAACTATATACCTTAACATTGATTCTTGAGCATTAAATCATTGAACATTGCCCCTGCTCATAAAATCAGTATCTTAGGTACATGAACCAGCGTTTTTACTCCCTTGATATTTTCCGCGGTGCCACTGTGGCCTTAATGATATTGGTAAATAATCCCGGCAGCTGGGGTCATATTTTCCCCCCACTCGAACATGCTTCATGGCATGGCTGCACACCCACCGACCTGGTATTTCCGTTTTTCTTATTTGCGGTAGGCAATGCGATGGCTTTTGTAATGCCCAGGCTGGAAGAGAAGAATATTTTCTGGCAAAAAGTGATTAAACGCAGCCTGCTCATTTTCGCCATCGGGCTTTTTCTCAACTGGTTCCCGTTTATTAAATACAATGAAGCAGGCAATTTCGTTGCAAAACCTTATGAAAACCTGCGCATTTTTGGTGTGCTGCAGCGTATCGCTGTCAGTTATTTCTTTGCCGCATTAATCATATATTTTTTTAAGGTCAGGGGCGCCTTTGTTGCTGGCGGCATTATCCTGCTGCTGTATTGGTTTATTTGTGTGGCAGGTAATCCATCCGATCCTTTCAGTATCAGGGGCTGGTTTGGCACCGGGATAGACATGGCCGTTTTAGGCGAAAAGCATATGTACCATGGTGAAGGCATTGCATTTGATCCCGAAGGCCTGATGAGCACATTTGTTGCCGTTGTGCAGGTGGTGCTGGGTTATCTTGCAGGCAATTATATTCTGCAAAAAGGCAAAACGCATGAAATGGTAAACGGGTTGTTTGTTGCAGGTTGTGTATTGGTGTTTACCGGATTTTGCTGGGATATGGTTTTCCCGATCAACAAAAAAATATGGACCAGCAGTTATGCTGTTTATACAACCGGGTTGGCACTGCTGATACTCGCTTTAATGATTTACCTGGTTGAGTTTAAAAACATCCGCGGTGCCTGGAGTAAGTTCTTTGATGTGTTTGGAAAAAATGCGCTGTTTATTTTTGCCATGAGCGCCATCATTCCACGGTCGGCAGGTTTAATCAGGATCCCCTCAACCATCAATGTTATAACGGGCAAACAAAATTATGTTTCGCCCCTGGGCTGGTTTTACGAACATGCATGTAAACCCATCTTTCCCTCCAGGCCTGAAATCGGTTCACTGGTATATGCGCTTTGTTTTATAGCCATGATGTGGCTGCTGGCCTGGTTACTGGACAGGAAAAAAATATACATCAAAGTGTGAGTGCTTTTACCCGGCAGTTTTACCTGTGGCAGCAGACCCGTTATTGTACAGGTGCCACAGTTCAATCAGCTCAACCAGGTTATGCACTTTTAACTTCTCAAAAAGGCGGGCCTTGTAGGTACCCACAGTTGAAATGGCCAGTGAAAGTATATTGGCAATCTCTGTGATGGATTTGCCACTTGTAAGCAGGGATACTATTTCCACTTCCCTGGAACTGAGTTTTTCAAAGGGGTTATCGGCCCTGTTTCCACTGATATCCACTACCAACTGCTCCAGCAGGGTATTGCTCATGTAGATGCGGCCGTTGAGGATCATTTCAATGGCTTTTTGCAGCTCGGCCAGCCCGGAATTTTTTGCAACAAATCCCATGGCCCCCGCTTTCAGGAATCTTTTACCATAGATATTTTCCGGGGTCATTGAGAATATCAGCACTTTCGTGTCCGGGTATGCGACTTTTATATAATCCATCAAACCCGTAGTATCTGTGTCCGGGATCTGCACGTCCATGATCACTAAATTATAGGGACGTGCTTTAAGCTGTTCAAGTGCTGATTTGTCGTTGTGGGCTTCGTAAACCTCGCAAGGTTTAAACAATTCAAGTAGTACAGTTCTTACACCAGATCTTACTACTTCATGGTCGTCGATAACAAGAAAATGATTCATGGATAAAGGTTTTAAAATTTTTACCAGGGTGATTACAAAAAACTTGCAGCAAATATAATACATATTATCAATTTTCTTAACTATAGGGGTGATAATATATATGATATATTTACTAAATGATAGTTTTGCTCAAATAGTATGCATGATTAGAATACTGAAACACAAGTACATATTACATTTTTTCACACTAACACATGTATACCACCAGACAAAAAAAATACCTTTTTAAGGTATAAATAATCGAAAAAGCCACAAATAAATGACGTAATTATTCTACAAAAGAGGGGAAAATCAAATTTGTTCCATCACATATTTGAACAAAATATACTTCAGGAAGGATATTAAACCGGTTTTGGTAAGACTGGCTGATGCTTGCCGCGGTTTCTGCAGCGCTTTCCTTTTTAATAATATTGATGGTACAGCCGCCAAATCCACCGCCCATTAATCTTGCTCCAATGATATCCTTTTTTTCGGCGGCAGCCTCAACCAGGAAATCCAGCTCTTCGCAGCTTACTTTATACAGTTTGCTTAACCCTTCATGGGTTTGATACATCAGTTTGCCAAAACCATGTAAATCGTTATGCTGCAATAAAGCACCTCCAACCTGTGTACGGCCTATCTCCTCCACCACGTATTTACAGCAGTTGAAAACATCATCGCTCATTTGCGGTCTGTATTTTTCAACCAGGGAAACATCTTTAATATCCCGGAATGTTTGAACACCGGGTTCCTGTTTTAAAACAGCCAGCCCTTCCTCGCAATACCTGCGGCGCACATTGTATTCCCCGCTTGCCAATGAATGATGCACTTTGGAATTGATGAGTACAATTTTATAATCCTGTTGCGAAAATGGAAAATAGCGATGGGTAACTGCATCACAATCCAGCAGGATCACGGCGTCTTTTTTTCCATTGAGGCTTGCATACATATCCATGATGCCGCATTTTACACCCGGATAATTATGTTCTGCACGCTGGCATAACAAAGCCAGCTCCTTCCTGTTCAGACCCAGCTCAAAAATATCATTGAGCGCATAGGCCAGTCCGCCTTCTACCGCAGCAGAAGAACTCATACCCGAACCCACCGGTATATCACCGCCGAATACACAGTCGAAGCCTTTTAAAGAAAGTCCTGCGATATTGTATTCATTTACCACGCTCAGTACATAATTCCTCCAGCCATCATTTTTCTGAACAGCAGCAAGCTCCACAGAAAACGACTCATTAAAATCAAGAGCATAAAACTGAATGGTGGATGTATTATTAGGCGCTACTGCATAATAAATTCCTTTATCAATGGCTGCAGGCATTACATAACCGCTGTTATAATCGATATGTTCACCAATTAAATTGATACGGCCGGGGGAATAATAAATGTTGGGCTGACGGTTAAAACGCTTTTCGAATTCACTTAATACAGCAGCAGCAATATTGTTCATACACAGAATTAAAGCAGTGAAGTTATTTGATATGTTGTAGCAAACTGTGCTGTGGCTTCCGGCTGTAATACCAGTAAGCCCATACCATTATTAAATGCATCCGGGGCGGCACTGATGTTTTCCACGGCAATGCTTTGCCTGTGCGGCGGAGTGTACAGCTGCAGGTATGGGTACGACTGATCGGGCCAGACAGAGAGCATGAGTTTTTTCACCGTATCTGTCAGTGTGCAGGCCGGGCCTTCAGTCCCCGGTTTCAAAGTAAAGCAGTTATCAAAAAAACGGTCGCCCAGTTTTTTGGAAGCACCAAACTCAGTAAAGGGTGATAAAATACCCGTGGGCACCAGCGCATCATCAAATTCAACCAGGCTGTCGCTGTTAAAGAAAAGTTCAAGATCATTGATGCTGCCGCCGAACGTAAAATAAGGATGCCAGCCATCCTGGATGGGCATCGCTGTTTTGTCTTTATTCGTGATGACCGTTGTTAAAGTAAGTGCATTGCCGGCCCCGAGCTCGTACATTATTTCACAGGTAAAATGATACGGATAACCCGGGTCGGTTCCCTTATACTCAAACGCAAGCAGCACCCCTGCCCTTTCTTCATCTGCCCAGGTTTTTACAACCGTAAAAGACTCGTTGTAAAGCAAACCATGTATGGCGCTCCCGTTCAGTAAAAATTTATGGATGGTGTGCAGCTCCCCGTTATAACGGTATTGCGCATCCCGGATACGGCAGGCAAAGGGACTCATTTTTATATTCCTGAAACCCTTGCTTTCTGCATTCGCACGGAAATCCGCATCACTTTCATAACCCTCCACCAGGTTGAGGATTTCGCTATGGTGCAGGATGGTAAAACCGTGCAGGATCGCCCCGCAGGCTGGTAAAACCGTTACCTGCGTCTGGATTTTTTCATCAGTGAGTATTACCTGTTGGGAAAATGCGGCTGACTGTTGTTGACTTACAGAGAACATAGATTTAAAATATGGGACTCAAAATTAAGTATTAAACCGCATGCGCCTGCAGTTTATTCCATCATCAGATAAGATGGTTCTTAACAAAACTGAAACAATGTTTAAACATTGTTTGTAAGAAAATAGCCCTATCTTTGTGTACCGCATGAACAGGAAAAAATTTATTCAATCACTAGCAATTACAGGTATGGCAGGCGCAGCAATGAAACTGAATGCACTCAGTTCTCTCACCGCAAAAATGGAAGAAACAGCACAAATGCCGCTGTTATTCCTGGGCCATGG
The DNA here is from genome assembly GCA_046329655.1 of Ferruginibacter sp. Classification (GTDB taxonomy): domain Bacteria; phylum Bacteroidota; class Bacteroidia; order Chitinophagales; family Chitinophagaceae; genus Ferruginibacter. The sequence goes on along the minus strand of JAXLUD010000009.1, from coordinate 98,321 downwards.
CAGCCCGATGAATGCCATTGAAGAAAATGAATTTGTAAAAGGATTCCGGGATACCGGTAAAAATATTACCACACCGGCAGCCATTATTTGTGTTTCGGCACACTGGGAAACAGCGGGTACATTCATTACAGCAATGGAACAGCCGCAAACCATTCATGATTTTGGTGGTTTTCCAAAAGCGCTTTATGATGTGCAGTATCCTGCGCCCGGCAATCCTGCACTGGCAAAGGAAACCAAAGAACTGGTAAAGAAAACCGATATCGGGCTGGACCAAAAATGGGGACTGGATCATGGTTGCTGGAGCGTGGTGAAACATTTATACCCCGATGCCAATATACCGGTGCTTCAGCTGAGTATTGATTACAGGCAAACCCCGCAATACCATTATGAACTGGCAAAAGAACTGGCATCCTTACGAAAAAAAGGCGTGCTCATCATCGGCAGTGGCAACCTGGTGCATAACCTGCGCATGGTGGCATGGGACAAACTCAACGAAACCTATGCTTATGATTGGGCAGCAGAAGCCAGCGCAAAAATGAAACAATACATCAGCAGTGGTGATCACCAGCAGCTGATCAATTTCCGCGGACAGGGAAAAGCTTTTGACCTGGCCATTCCCACTCCCGAACATTACCTGCCCTTATTGTATATACTGGGATTGAAGGAAGAGAACGAAAAACTCAGCTTTTTCAACGACAAACCTGTGGCAGGTTCGCTTACCATGACTTCCTTAAAAATTGAAAAGACCTGACCGGCATATTTTGCCCGCACACTGACCACCGTCAATACTGTCTCTTACTGCAGTCAACACCCTTTTAATCCTGCCCTGATAACTTTATAGCAGTAACGCACTATCATTTTCAAACAATCAAATTTGTTTTATGAAAAAGATACTGGCTGCTTTTGACGGGCTGAAATACTCTAAAAGCACAAGGGACTATTCCATCTTTATTGCCAAACAAAGCGGAGCATACCTGGTAGGCGTTTTTTTGGATGACCCCACATATACGAGTTACAAGATCTATGAATTGGTAACCCAACAGGGTGTTTCCGAATCCATGTTAGAAAAATATGAATCAGAAGATAAGCAACACAGGCTCGGTGCTGCAAAGGATTTTAAACAGGGCTGCGAAAAGGAAGGCATCGAATTCAATATCCACCACGATCGCAATATTGCCATCAGGGAGTTAAAACATGAAAGTATTTACAGCGACCTGCTGGTAATAGATTCCAGAGAAACACTCACCCATTACAACGAAAAGCTGCCCACCCGTTTTATCAGGGAATTACTGGCCGATGCCCAGTGCCCCGTACTGCTTGTTCCGGCAAGGTATAAGCCGGTAAGTAAAATCATATTATTGTTTGATGGTGAACCTTCTTCTGTGCATGCCATCAAAATGTTCAGTTATATGCTGCCGCGAATGAAGGATTTGCCCGCCGAAGTGGTGGTGGTGAAACAACCCGGCGAAACCCTGCATATACCCGATGACAGGCTGATGAAAGAATTCATGAAAAGACATTTTCCCAAAGCCAGTTATACCGTTTTAAAAGGGCTTGCTGAAATTGAAATACTGTTATACCTTAAAGAACAAAAGGAAAACCTGCTGGTGATACTGGGAGCATACAGGAGAAGCGCAGTTTCGAGATGGTTCCGGCAAAGTATGGCCGATGCGCTGATGAAAGAAATCAAAGTGCCCCTGTTCATTGCACATAACAAATAACCCTTGGATTCACTCACACATATCGCTTTGGGGGCTTGTATCGGGGAAGCTTTTTTTGAAAAGGGCTTCGGCAAAAAAGCTATGATATGGGGCATCCTTGCACAAAGCATCCCTGATATTGATTTTATTACGGCATCCTGGATGACGACCCCTGCAGCCTTACTGGCGCACCGGGGTTTTACACATTCCCTGCTTTTTGCCGCCCTCATCATTCCCTTATTTGCGTTAACCGCCGGTAAAGTGCACCAGCCGCATAATATCAGCTTCCGCAAATGGTGCCTGTTTTTTTCCGCAGAGGTTATGGCGCACCTGTTTATTGATGGCTTTAATAATTACGGCGTGGGGTGGCTGGAACCATTCAGTCATGCACGCTTTTCCTTTAATGCCATTTATGTGGCAGACCCGATGTTCTCCCTCTGGCCTGGTATTGCTGTCATCATGCTGGTACTGCTGAACCGTTACAGCAGCAAAAGAAAATTCTGGTGGAAACTCGGGGTGCTGCTCCCCGCATGCTACCTGGCTGCCTGTATCTTCATTAAAAGCCGGATCGATCGTGACGTAAAGCAATTACTTGCGCAGCAACACATCAGCTACACAAAATACTTTACCACACCAGCTCCCCTGCAGAACTGTCTGTGGTTTGTAGTGGCCGGCACCGACAGCGGTTATTATACCGGTTACCGGTCTTTATTCGATAAAAACAAACAACTCCCGCTTACCTATTTCCCCTCCAACAAAATAATGCTGGATACGGTGGCCGCCAATGAAGACCTCCAAAGGCTGATCCGGTTTTCGAAAGGGTTTTATACCGTGGAGCGCTACAATGACACACTGGTATTTAACGACCTCCGGTTCGGGCAAGTCACCGGCTGGCAAAACCCGGGTGCAAAATTTGCATTTCACTACTACCTGCAACACCCGCTCGAAAATAAACTGGTGGTGCAGCGGGGCCGCTTTGAGGGCTGGAACCGGCAAACCGTTGTTTCCTTATTGAGCAGAGCATGCGGCAACTGACCTGCTGCGCAAAATCAAGTTTTTCTTTGATGATTGTCATTGAAAAAAAACAGGTGGTGATATACATTTAATTGAAAAAAAATTTGTCATGAAAACGATATTAGCCCCCACCAATTTTTCGGCGTTGTCATTGAATGCCGTTAATTATGCCGCAGACCTTGCCCGTATTATCGGCGCACGGCTTTGCCTGATGCATATTTTTCCCATGACAATGGCTTTTAGTGAAGTACCTGCCCCAGGTAACAGCATGATGCAAATGGAAGAAGAAGCCGGGGAAGAAATGCAGCTGCTGAAAGAAAAAATATTCAACCGCACCGGTGGAAAAGTTGCTATAGATACAGAAATACGAACCGGTTACGTAGTGACAGAAGTGGAAAATTATTGTGAACAGGTGCAACCCTATGCAGTGGTGGTAGGTGCAGAAAGCGCCGGTTCGCTGGAACGTTTTTTCCTTGGCGGAAGAACTACCGGCACCATCAGGGAGATCAGCTGCCCCGTAATTGTGGTGCCGCCGGATGCAACATTTCACAGCATAGAAAAAATCGGGCTTGCCTGCGATTTCAGGAATGTGGTGGAAACAATCCCTGCCGGGGAAATCAGGGAACTGGTACATGCATTTAAAGCCGAACTGCATATCATTCATGTGAGTGAAAGTACCGGTGCACTTTTTAATCCTGATATCATTGCCGAAACGGGATGGCTGCAGGAAATGCTGGGCGAATTAAAACCCAAATATCATTTCCTTAAATTCAGCGGCACGGCAGATACAGAACACCAGATATGTGACTTTGCCGAACACAACAGCATTGACCTGCTGATTGTAATTCCTAAAAAACACAACCTCATCGGCAGGCTGTTCAAACACAGCTGTTCAAAACAACTGGTATTGCAGGCGCATATACCTGTAATGGCAGTACATGACAATTAGCAGGTGAACCATACCGCACTGATGGCAGTCAAGCGCTCCCTTGCCTGCCGTCATTGTTATCCAAATACACGCTGCATAAATTACACGCATTGATAAACCATTCAATCATTTTTTATGAACAACACAGGTAAAATAGTTACTGCACTTGCAGCAGGAGCTGCTGCCGGTGCCATTATGGGAATTTTGTTTGCCCCTGCCAAAGGCAGCGAAACAAGAAAAAAGATCAGGGATGCCGGTAAAAAACTGGCCGATGATGTTGAAAGCGGTTTTAAAAAAGGAAAAGAAAAATTAACCCGCTTTGAAGACAGGATGAAAGAAAAAATGGAACACGCCAAAAAAGAAGCGGAAGAATTTGCCTGAAGCCAATGATCTTAAAATGTAGTTATGGAAAATGTATTTGCCAGGGTGGAAGAACTGGGCGCTCACATTATGGAGTATGTGAACGTTAGGATGGATGCAGTGAAACTAAGTACTGCCGAAAAAACTTCAAAAGCTATAGCAGGGGCGCTGGCTTTTGCAGTGGCACTGCAGTTCTTAATGCTGTTTTTGATATTTGCCAGTTTCGCCCTGGCATATGCTTTTGCCAAATGGACCGGTGAATTGTACTGGGGTTTTTTGATCGTTGCCGGCATTTACCTTGTTTTGGGAATCATCATCTGGATGGCCAGGGAAAAAATACTTCGCATACCGCTGATGAATGCCATGCTGCGGCAGATGCATACCGGCCATAAAGAAGAAGAAGAAAATGAAGAAGATTAAAGACATACAACAACTGAAAGCGGCCCAAAAAAAACTGGCCCGGCGTAAAGCCGAACTGGAAAAAGCCATCCGGTACGACTGGCGTGATGTGAAGGAAGGTCTGGAACCCGCCAATATGGGTAAAACAATTTGGGGCAGTTTCAGCAGTGGTCATCATAAAGAGCCGGGAGAAACCGGCGTTATAGCCAGTATCCTGGGCGAACTGGCTGCAGGCCTCACGAAAAAAACGGTAAACAGGGCCGGTGACAAAATTAAAACCTGGTTTAGTAAAGAATAAACATTTTTGATATGCACCCTCATTTGATTTGCCAGAGTTGTACCATGCCGATTGATAACCCGGCAGACAGGGGAACAGCACCGGATGGCAACAAAAGTACCCTCTATTGCAAATACTGCTACCAGGATGGCGCATTTGTGAACCCGGAAATGCCACTGGAAGAAATGGAAAAACTGGTGGCTGAAAAAATGCACGAAATGCACCTACCCGAACAACTGGTCCGGCAGTCACTCCAGGTACTCCCCCGCCTGGAACGCTGGCGTAAAGAAATGGTTTAACCGCGGTACTTTTTTCTTCAGCATTCTCATAAGTATAACTGATGTATATCAGTTGAATTTGAAACGCATTGTTGTACATTTCTTAAAAGTGTAACGATGTTATTTCCCCTATTGCATACAGAACAGGAAACAGTTCACTTTGAAGCACTTTTCCGGTATGCCACCATGGGTATGCTTATCACGGACAATACCGGCACCATCAAGGCTGCAAATCCTTTTGCGCTGAATGAATTTGGGTATACAGAAGAGGAACTGGTAAACCAGAAAATAGAAAAGCTGATGCCGGAACGATTCAGGGAAAGGCACCAGCAGCATCACCGGGCCTATCTCAGCAATCCCTATTCAAGAAAAATGGGCAGCGGCGTGGAACTCACCGGCATGAAAAAAAACGGCACTGAGTTTCCTGTTGCCATCAGCCTGAGTCATTACAGCTATAACGGCAGCATTTTTGTGATCGCTTTTATCAATGATATCTCCGAAAGAAAAAGGGCCGAAAAAGCCATACAGCAGTTAAACGCAGCACTGGAAGAAACGGTTGAAAAAAGAACCGCTGATCTTAAAAAAGCAAGGGAAGAACTGGAAGCATCGCTGAAAAAAGAAAAAGAACTGAGTGAACTGAAGTCGAGGTTTGTAACCACCGCATCGCATGAATTCCGCACCCCGCTGAGCACCGTGCTTTCCTCCGCATACCTCGTTGAAAAATATTCAGCCGGGCGTGACCAGGCAAAACGTGAGAAGCACCTGCGGCACATCACGTCATCGGTTGAAATGCTTACTTCTATCTTGAACGATTTTTTAAGTGTGGGCAAAATTGAAGAAGGCAAGATCACGGCAAAGCCTGCCAGCTTTAACCTCAAAACATTTATCACAGCTGCAGTACAGGAACTGCGTGCGGGCCTGAAAGAAAACCAAAAGATAAAATACACCCACAAGGGAAAACAGGAAGTATTGCTCGACCCAACCCTGATGAAACATATCCTGATGAACCTGGTTTCCAATGCCAGTAAGTTTTCGCCTGAAACGGCCCTGGTCACAATCAGTACTTACTGGAAAGAAAAACAGCTGATCCTCTCCGTTACAGATCATGGCTGCGGTATTGCGGCAGAAGACCAGAAACACCTTGCTGAAAGATTTTTCCGTGGCGCCAATGCACAGGGCATACAGGGCACCGGCCTTGGGCTGCATATCGTATCGCGGTATGCAGCATTGCAAAACGGCACCATGCAATGTGTGAGCGAGCCCGGCAAGGGCAGCACGTTCACCATCACCTTCAATCTTTAAATGGCCAGGTATGAAAAAGATATTACTGATAGAGGACAATGAAACCGTAAGAAACAATACAGCCGAAATACTGGAGCTTTCCAACTACAGGGTGGAAGTGGCAGAGAATGGCAAAACGGGCCTCGCCAAAGCCATCGTCTTCCGGCCCGACCTGATCATCTGTGATATCATGATGCCCGAACTGGATGGTTATGGTGTACTGCACGCCCTTCATAAAAATGAAAACATTAAAAACACGCCGTTTATTTTTTTAACCGCCAAAACCGAACACAACGATTTCAGGAAAGGCATGGAACTGGGTGCAGACGATTATATTGTAAAACCCTTTTCCGGAACCGAATTGCTGAGTGCGGTTGACAGCAGGATCAAAAAACACGACCAGATGAAGGAAGACCTGTCAGCCGACGCTGAAGAAAAACCCAACGAAGGAACAGCGGCGGAAAAAAATGTATTGGAGTTTTTTATCGAGGGCCGTAATACCAACCGGTATAAACGCAAACAGGTGATCTATTCAGAAGGCAATCACCCCAATGCACTTTATTATGTGCTTACCGGGAAAATAAAGGCGGTAAAATCGAACGATGATGGCAAGGCACTGGCTACAGATCTTTTTGGCCCGGGAGATTTTTTAGGATTTATTGCATTGCTGAACAAGGGTACTTACCACGATACCGCTATTGCCATGGAAGACACCGAACTGGCCGTTATACCCAAGGAGGACCTGGAGGAAATGATGTATAAAAGCCATGAACTCTCCTGTATGTTTATAAAACTCCTCACCAGTAATATCATCACCAAAGAAAAAAAAATGATCGGGATTGCCTACAGTTCACTGCGTAAAAAAGTGGCCAATGCATTATTGCTGCTGCAGAAAAAATACCAGCAGAAGGCAGAGGAAAAATTTACCATTGATATCAACCGGGAAAGCCTGGCCACCATTGCAGGCACAGCCACTGAATCACTTATCAGGACACTGACTGATTTCAGGTCGGAAAAACTCATCGACATGAAGGGCAATGCCATTACCCTGCTCAACCCGAAAAAACTGGAGCTGATGCCTAACTGACCCTCAGAGGTTTTCGTGGAGGAACGTATAGAACTCGGATTGCAGCTTGCTGAATTTTGCTTCCGTTACCACCATATTATTCCGCAGCTCCCTGATCTTTCTTACAATTTTGGGGGATGGAGGATTCTCTGTATTTCTTTCTTTCTGCAGCAGCTTTTCAATATCGGCAATATCATTGCGCAGGAGGCTGATGGATTCATCCTCCTTGATGAAAAGACTCTGGAAATTTTCCATCGCTTCCAGCAATGTTTTGTCGAACCGCTCCTTCAGCACATCTGAAAGACGGTTTTTAAGGTGCACATTTTCATCCATCATAAATGACAGCTGGCGCCTCCAGGTATCACATTCGTATTGCAGCTGTTCTGCTTTCACAGGCTGTCGGTTTGTTGTATAGAATTTTCTGTGGCCTGCTGATGTAATTATTACAGAATTCATCATAACGGACCTGTATATTTTCTGTAAAACTATAATTTGACGGTGTGGCCGGCAACGACAGTCATCACAGCCTGGTATGATATACATCAAGTAAAAGAAACGCGGGCATGATTTACATCAATATTGGCCACCCCTAAATATGACAAAACCCCGCCATCCTGTATGGCGGGGCCGGTGGTCATAAAAGTGATGACCTATTTTACAGCAATATGCTTTGCTGCAGGCTTTTTAGCCCCATCCCTGAAGGGTAAGGATATTTTCAGAACACCCTCTTCGTATTTTGCATCGATCTTTTCCCTGTTGATTTCTTCCGGTAAAGTAAAGCTCCTGGTGAAAGAAGTGAAGTTGTATTCCATCCGAGTGAACTTTTTGTCTTTTTCTTCTTTGGATTCTTCTTTCTCAGAACTGATGGTGAGCATGTTACCATCAAGGTCAATTCTGAAATCATCTTTTTTCATGCCAGGAACGGCCAGCGAAACCAGGTATTCGTCTTTGTTTTCGGTAATGTTAACAGCAGGTACATTCATGGTACGGCCCCAAATACCGCCGTTGTCAAACCATTCATTCCAGGGTTTAAAGAACTCATCGAACATCAGCGGCATCCGTTCTGTTTTCTTTGTTAATGCTTGTGTTCCCATTGTAGCCTTATTTAATTGTTTACAAATATTGTTAACAGGGCGAAGTTATTCTCCCCGGCTGCCGTTTACAATTACGGCTGTCAGCAGAAATATTGAATCTCGTCAATAAAATCAGCGGTTGCGGTGCTGCCTGTAATAAAAAGTAACGCTGTAAAAAATAAGCCGTACCGCTTCATAGGAAACCCAGCGTACAAACTGTTTGAAAATATTTTTGTGGCGCTGGTGTGCTGCGGCTGTTACGGGACTGCATTGTTTAAGAATGATATCATCCAGTTCCTGCTGCACCGAGGCGGTAAAAACAGGATCTGCCACATCCAGGTTCAGTTCGATGCTTGCATAGGCGCTGATATCATTGATATTATATGAACCCACCGTAAGCCAGGCAGTATCGCAGAGCGCAATCTTTGCATGCAGTACGGATGCCTCGTATTCATATACCGCTATATTGTGGCGCAGCAGCCAGTCGTACATCCACCGCTCCGCATTTTTGGCGATCCGCACATCTGAAGGACCCGCCGTGACCACCCTTACCTGCACCCCGCGTTTTGCAGCCGCCTTTAAAAGCCTTCGCATAAAACGACCGGGTAAAAAATAACTGCAGAAAATAGTGACCTGCCGCTGTGCACTGCGCAGCATCTGGATATAGGTGCCGGAAATTTCATTGCGGTGCCGCACCCAGTCGTTGGAACGCACCCTTACCGGTACCAGGCCCGCAGTTGCAGCAGCATCATTTTCGCAGGAGGGTTGTTTTTGCCGGGTCAGTACCCACCCATTCCATGCCCGCTGGCATTTGTGGCAAAGCTGCTGCGCCACAGGACCTCTTACCAGTAATGCAAAATCAAGCCATGCAGGTGCCCCGGGCAAATCATTGTACCGGTTACCAATATTGATGCCTCCCACCAGGGCCACTGCCGCATCTGCAACAAATATTTTTTGATGCAAACGCCGACCAAAATAAAAATAGCGGCTTTTAAGAAAAGGTTCAAAAAAGCGAAAATGCACACCCGCTTCACGCAGTTGAGCGGTGTAATCATCACCCAGGGATTGCGATGCATAACCATCAGCCAGCACAAATACGGCCACCTTCCTCCGGGCCGCCTGCACCAGGGCTTCGGCCACCATTTTTCCGGTATCATCATCACTGATAATATAGGCCTGCAGGTGAATGGTTTGCCTGGCTTCACTTACCAGCTGCAGCAAAAGATCAAAATATGCTTTACCGCCCCGGATAAGCCGCACGCTGTTTCCTCCTGTAAAATCCTGCTGAATAATTGCTGGCATGTTCATGGGGCGATGCATTAATAGCAAGCTAAAATAATATGCCTGCACTGAAAAATTGCTGATACCTGTGATAAAGTCAAATAAACCGGCAGTCTTATTAAAAGAGCCGGATAGACATCCAGCCCTTACATCCAATATCCGGGAATAACCTGTACGAAAATATCTGAACAACAGTGCATCTAACAATGACGCCGGTTGGATAAAGGCTGACAGCTGTCATTGCAGTGGCGTTTTTTATTTGGTCACTTTGTATAAAGAAAGGTTTACAGGAAAAGAATAGACCCGGTTAATGAAATTAAAACCTGATTTATGACTGTACATGATTTACCCGGAAAGCCGCAGCAACCAACCCCCAAGAAGCTGCCCGAAATAATACCACCGGCCGATCCCGGAGAACCGCCGGTGATGCCGGAAGCTGACCCGGATACCATCCCGGATGAAGACCCGTACGAAAACCCGCCCTATGAAATTCCTGAACCCGGGGAAGGACCATAAAATTTAAACCATTGTTATGAACACAGCATTAGTAAATAATACAAGACTTGAAGCGGATACAGCTGCCTGGTTTTTTGTTACCGTATTGCTGTTGCTTGGACTTACACATTTTGGACGAAGAATAGCAGCATGGGTGCTTACAAAACTCCATGAGTTTTTTATTGAGCAGCAGGGTGAGGTGATGCTGCATTAATCATTCCGGCCCAGTAACAGCTGCAGGGGTTTCCACGATTCAATATGATCACTGGCTATTTTGATAATGGCCAGGAAGGGAATAAACAGTATCATGCCTTCCACACCCCAGATCACCCCGCCGGCAACAATCGCTGCAAGCATGGCCAGTGTATTGATATGTAATTGCCGGCCCACCACTTTAGGAAAAATCACATTGGCTTCCAGGTACTGCACCACGGTAAACACACCCACTACTGCCACCGCATACCAAACATTGCCTGTTTGCAGCCAGATAGATGAAATGGGCAGCAGTGCGCTGATGATGATACCAAAATAAGGGATGATGGTCATGACGGCACATAGCATACCAAAAAGCACCGGGTGCTGCACGCCAATGATAAAAAGGCCTGCGCTGTTCAGTATGCCCACCAGGATATAAACCAGTATCATTCCCTTGATATAATTGAAATACACCTGGGCAGTTTGCTGCAGGGCCACGAACAATTCGATCCTTGATTTTTCCGGTACCAGGGTGAGCATGAACTTTACCAGCCCGGTACGATGGTACATAAATAACGCAGTGTACACCGGCACCAGGAAAAAACTTACCAGTCCGTTGAAAATACCCTGCAGTATTTGTTCAACGGAGCCAACCGCGGCAAGTACCAGTTGTTCATTACTACCGGTGGCAGACAATGTGATTCCGGTACTTTCCTTAACCCAGGATACAAACAACTGCAGCTGTTCCCCGGCTTTTTTGAATAAAAGAGGTGCATCCGCACTGAACATTTTTACCTGCCATACCAGTAACCACACCAATGCTGCGATCAATATTGTAACTATCAAAAGACAGGCGGTGATAGCCAGCGGCCTGCCCCATCCATGTAATTCCAGCCAGCGGCTGATGGGGTACATGATCATTGCAATTAGTAAACCCATCAGAAGGGGTACAAAGAACGTTTTACCAAACCACAATATCACAAGGGTAAAAAATATGCCCTGTAGGTATTTTACAAACAAACTAACCGGAGGTAAAGGCCTTTGCATAAAATACTTTGTACTAAAGTTGGCAAACAGTTTTCAATAAAAGGATGACAGGGATGGGATATAGGGCTGACGGGGGTCAATAAAAAAGCAAATAGTGTTGCAGGTAGTTTCGGAAAAATTGTATCTAAGAAAGTGGTGCGTTTTTTGAAAAGACGCATCATGATTATGATAAAAATTTCTTTTTTATTTTTTCCCCTTCCCTTTATCTTCATACAAAAAAGAACTTGGCCCTAACTGAAGATCAGATATTAGCACTGGCACCAGATGAAGCTTCCAAAAAATCAGGAAAAGATCTGGCCAATCCTTCTAAATGGGTTAGTAAGGGGAGTAACGAAAAAGCATTATGGGGCGAAGTACAAGGCAGCGGCAGCAAACCTTATCAAACACAGGTTGACCTGCTCAACATCGCTTTTAAATGCAGCTGCCCCAGCAGAAAATTTCCCTGTAAACACGGACTTGGTTTATTACTCTTTCATGCAAGACAACCTGGTGCTTTTACCGAAACAAATGCACCTGCCTGGGTTACCGATTGGCTGAACAAGCGAACAGAAAAGGAGGAAAAAAAAGCAATACAGGAAGAGAAGCCCGTGGATGCAGCAGCACAGGCCAAACGTCAAAAAGCAAGGCAGTCAAAAGTGGAGGATGGCATAGAAGAGTTGCGCACCTGGATAAAAGATATAGTGAGGAACGGAATTATATCAATGCCCGATAAAGGGTCCGGCTGGTTTGAGAACATGGCCAAACGGATGGTGGATGCACAGGCTCCCGGTCTGGCCAATATGGTTAGAACCCTGGGCGAAACCAATTTTTATGCAGAAGGCTGGCAGTCAGTTTTCATGAACCAGCTCCTCAGCATCTACCTGGTTGTTGAAGGGTACAAAAATACCGCAGGCAATGAATTGCTTCACCAGGATATCAAGAACTGGATCGGCTTTACACAGAGCCAGGATGAACTGAAGGAAACAAAAGGAGTAACCGATACCTGGCTGGTACTATCAAAGCAAAGCACAGAGACAGATAATATTACCACAGAAAAAAACTGGCTGTATGGAACCGGCACCAATCAATATGCGATGGTTTTGCAATTCCTTGTTCGCGGGCAGGCGGCACAGTTCACTTTAACACCCGGTATGCACCTGCAGGCCGAACTGGTATTTTTTTCTGCTGCAATACCATTAAGGGCATTAATAAAAAAACAGATCAGCTCTCCAACTGCTGGTGGTTTCACTGGCTTCGGCAACTGGCAGCAAGTGGCAGAAACCGAAACCGAAAACTGCAGCATAACACCCTTGTGGCCCGAAAGGCCATATATCATCCTGCAATTAAAGCCGGTTAAGTATAATGAGCAATGGTGGCTTCAGGACGATGCGAAGAACATGATGCAGTTGAAAAATGAACAAAAATACCTGTGGAAATTATTGTCGCTGAGTGGCGGCAACCCATTGGACATGGCCGTTATTGGGAAAGAAGGCCACTATTATCCTGTTGGTGTTTGGCACAATGATGAATACAAAACCCTGTAACGTGGAATACTGGCAGCATATTGTAAACACTTCGATGATCGGCACTGATAAAAAAACGATCAGCAGTACCGGTTTACCTTCCGCATTACAGAATGCTGCACAAATTATTTTCAGCAATGAATCATCCGAAAAGGAAGATAAGTTTTTACAAATTGCCTCCCTGGCACTTGGCTTCAGGCAAAGTGGACTGCTGCCGCTGAAAAAAGAGCAGGCAACAATTGTTGTAGCCGGTGCCGAAGAAAAACCTTACTGCAGCAAAATGGCCGTACAGGTATTGAAAGATATTTTGCAGGAGGAAAGTATACCTTTATTGAAATTTTGGCTGCTACACTGTACTAATAAACATCAAATAGTACTGCCTGATTTGATAGCTGATCTTATGGAAATTGCCACTGCACAAAAATCGCTGCAATCATTAATTGCCGGTTGCTGTGGTAAGCGAGGCGAATGGCTGAGCCAGTTCAATACGGCGCTGCATTTTTCTGCCCCCCTGCCGCCGGAAGAGCTATGGCAAACTGGCACGCCGGAGCAAAGAAAAAAGCTGTTAAAAGAAACGAGGGCAACCGACCCTGCTACGGCAAGGGCCTGGGTACAGCAGGTATGGCCACAGGAGGATGCTGCCACCAAAAATTCCTTTCTCCAGGTACTGGAAAACAATATCAGCCCGGATGATATAGCATTTTTAGAAACCATCTCCGCCGATAAAGGCAAAAAAATAAAAGAAACTGCCCTTGAGCTTTTAAAGCAAATACCCGGCTCGCCGATTGTGCTGCAATACCAGCAAATACTGGAACAGGCTGTTTTTCTGAAAAAAGAAAAAGCACTGCTTGGTCTTACCACAAAAACAACTTTACAATTTAGTTTACCCGGCTCAATCGACGAATCGGTTTTTAAAAGCGGCATCGAGAAACTAAGTAACAGTAAAGAGTTTACCGACGATACATTTATTATATCACAGTTGATGAGATCTGTACCGCTCTCGTTTTGGGAGGCCCATTTACAACTGAAACCGGAGGAGATCATCCAGGTATTTCAAAAAGACGCAACGGGCAAAAAAATGATTCCTTCACTGGTAACTGCCATCACAAAATTCAGGGATACCAGGTGGGCCGTGGTAATGATGCAGTATAGTGAAGTATTTTATATCGACATTATTCCATTGCTTCCATTGGAGCTGCAGGATCTTTACAGCAGTAAATTTTTTGGGCAGTTTCCCGATCAAATCATAACATATGCCACTAACAGGGAAACAGAATGGAACACGGAACTGGCTTTGCTGATCCTGGGACATACTGCAAAAAACAGCTACCAGTATAATCGTTCGTTTTACAACCAACATATTCACCTGTTACCGGGTAAAGCGGCTTTATCGCTTGAAAAACTTTCACCGGCAGAAGATTATCTTAAGAGTACCTGGAGCAATACCAGTGACTATATATTAAAACTGTTATCACTTAAAGCACAAACCATTCAATCATTCAACTAAAGTAAAAATATGTCAACAGTATTACGCCAGCATGCCGAGCAGTTATTCGCTGAAGAAATCGGGGAGTTAAAAAAACAGGATTCTGATAAGATTCCTTCCAACTGGAAACTGTCTCCGCAATCGGTGGTTACCTACCTGGTGGGTGGCAAATTAAAAAACGGCTTTGAAGTTTCTCCCAAATACATTGGCAACCGGCGGCTGATGGAAATTGCAGTAGCTACACTTGCAACAGACAGGGCGCTGCTTTTGTATGGTTTACCAGGCACTGCAAAAAGCTGGGTAAGCGAGCATCTGGCTGCGGCCATCAGCGGAGACTCTTCACTGGTGGTGCAAGGCACAGCAGGTACGGGTGAAGAAGCCATCCGGTATGGATGGAACTATGCCCGGTTATTGGCAGAAGGGCCATCAGAAAAAGCCCTGGTGGAAACACCCGTAATGAGGGCCATGAAAGACGGTAAAATAGCAAGGGTGGAAGAACTGACCAGGATTGGTGCAGATGTGCAGGATGCGCTTATTACCATACTTTCAGAAAAATCAATGCCGGTTTCAGAATTGAATATAGAAGTGCAGGCCGTAAAAGGATTCAATATCATTGCCACGGCCAACAACAGGGATAAAGGTGTGAATGAATTATCCAGCGCATTAAAGCGTCGTTTCAATACCGTGATATTACCGGTGCCCGACAGCATTGAAGAAGAAATTGATATTGTAAAAAGGCGTGTGGAGAGTTTTGAAAAAACGATGGAATTGCCTGCAGAAAAACCAGCGCTCACCGAGATCAGGCGGATAGTTACCATTTTCCGTGAATTAAGAAATGGTGTAACGACGGATGGTAAAACAAAAGTAAAAATACCCAGCGGCACACTCAGCACGGCCGAAGCCATTTCTGTAGTGAATAACGGGCTTACGATGGCCGCCTATTTTGGCGATGGTCAGCTAAAGGCAAATGATCTTGCCTCCAGCATTTTGGGTGCTGTTGTAAAAGACCCCGTTCAGGACAAACTGGTATGGCAGGAATACCTGGAAACAGTGGTGAAGCCAAGAGATGACTGGAAAGATATTTACAGGGCTTGCAGGGATCTGTGATTTTTAACCACAGAGTTTAACGGAGTTTTAGTTTTTTGTATGACTGAAAACGAAATAACGGAAAGGATATTAAAATGTGCTTTTAAAGTACACACAGTACTTGTGCCCGGTTTGCTGGAATCTCTTCTTACAAGGAATGTCTTTTTTATGAAATGTGGAAGGACGCATTATATGTTGAAAAAGAGAAGCCAATGCCATTGGTTTATGAAGAAGTTAAATTAGATATCGGTTACCTGCTGGATTTATTGGTTGAAAACAAAGTGGTCATTGAAATAAAAAACGGTCGACAGTTTTTATGCTGTTCACCTGGCACAAGTCATTACTTATCTCAAATTGAGTAACTGTAAAGTTGGCTTACTAGTAAATTTTAAAATTGCTTCATTGAAGCACGGAATTAAAAGAGTAATTATTTAATCAACTCCCTTACCTCTGTGAAAGAAACTCACATATCTCTGTGGTAAAAAACAAAGCTCAAATGGCAATACATATTCTTGGCATCAGGCATCACGGACCCGGTTCGGCAAAAAACGTAAAAACGTTTTTAGAATCGGTGAAGCCGGATATTGTGCTGGTGGAAGGTCCGCCGGATGCTGATGAAATTCTTCAATGGGCATCTGACAAAGAACTAAAACCACCTGTTGCCATTTTATGTTACCAGCCGGATAACCCCCGGCATTCTGTTTTCTACCCTTTTGCAGAATTTTCACCGGAATGGCAGGCCATACAATACGCCAAACGAAACAACATACATGTCAGGTTCATGGATTTACCTGCGGCCAACCAGTTTGCCATTGAACTGGAAGAACAAAAAATGCTGGCCGGGCAAAATACAACTGCTGAAACGGGCCCTGATGATGCGGCTCTTAACAATATGGTTGTTTTCAGCAATAAACATACAAATGCTGCAGACCCGGTTGCGGAAGAGATGCCTGTAGTTGAAGAAATAAGGACCGATCCCATTGCTCACCTGGCTGCTGCAGATGGTTTTGATGACGGAGAGAAATGGTGGGAACACATGTTTGAACACCGCAATAATGCAGAAGCAGTTTTTGAAGCGGTTACAGAAGCCATGCAGGCACTGCGGGATGAATTGCCGCCAAAGAACGACCGGCTGGAACAATTGCGGGAAGCACACATGCGAAAAGTGATACGGCAGGCAGAGAAAGAAATGTTTCAGTCCATTGCAGTTATTTGCGGTGCCTGGCATGCCCCGGCACTCACTCATATGCCCAAGCAAAAAGAAGACAATGATCTTTTAAAAGGTTTGCCCAAATTAAAAACAGAATGCACCTGGATACCCTGGACCTATAAAAGGCTGAGCTTTTTTAGTGGCTATGGTGCAGGCATCATGTCGCCCGGCTGGTACGAGCATATCTGGAATCATCCTGCCGATGACGGTACTTTATGGATGGCAAAAGTTGCGAAGCTCTTCAGGGAACAAAAAATGGACACTTCGGTGGCGCATGTAATTGAAGCCGTACGCCTGGGCAACACACTGGCAGCGCTCAGGAACCTTTCCCGGGCCGGACTGGAAGAATTAAGCGAAGCCACATTGAGCATCCTTTGTAATGGAGAACCCATCATGATGAGCTTATTGCATGATGCACTGATCGTGGGTAATAGGATCGGTGAAGTTCCCGGCAATATTCCAAAACCGCCTTTACAGCTTGATATTGAAAAAGCGCAGAAGCGACTGCGGTTGCCAGCCACTGCAGACTGGAAAGATTATACACTCGACCTGCGCAAAGAAACCGACCTTGAGCGAAGCATCTTATTGCACCGGCTTCAATTGCTGCACATTAAATGGGGAGAGAAATCTGATGTAAGCAGCAAGGGAACTTTTAAAGAACAATGGCGGCTGCAATGGCAACCGGAATTATCTATCGAGATCATAGAAAAAGGATCCTGGGGAAATACCGTGGAAGAGGCAGCCGGAAAATATGTGACGGACCAGTCAGAAAAAGCAGCATCACTCAGCATTGTATGCAGCTTACTCGAAACCTGCATTCCGGCTGAATTGCCTGCAGCTGTTGAAGCATTGATAACGAAGATCAACAACCTGGCAGCCGCTTCAGGAGATGTGATACAATTGATGGAAGTGATACCCGGCCTTGTAAACGTTAGCCGTTATGGCAATGTCAGAAAAACTGATGCCGACCTGGTGGCGGGTATTGCTGAAAGCATGATCACACGTATTTGCGTAAGTCTGCCGGCAGCCTGTACTTCTATAGATGAAGATGCTGCAGCAGCACTGCTGCATTTATTTATGCGGATGAATGATTCAATAAACCTGTTACAACAGGAGGTGATCAGTACCGCATGGCAGCAAACACTGGGGTTAATTGCTTCATCGAAAAAAACAGCACCTGTTATTGCAGGTTATACACTTCGCCTGCTGGCAGATCATAAAATTATTACCGGGGAAAAACTGGTAACGGCATTCTATTATGCCATGAGTACGGCCACAGCTCCCGGCATTGCAGCTGCCTGGCTTGAAGGTTTTCTGAAGGGCAGCGGTACCCTGCTTTTAATTGACAATGATTTATGGCAGGTGGTAAACAGCTGGGTGGAACAACTGGAAGGTGATTCATTTATGCAGGTGCTGCCTTTGCTTCGCCGCACTTTCTCCAGCTTTACCCAACCCGAAAGAAGAAAGCTGGGTGAAAAAGTGAAACAAGGTGGTACGATCATTACCGTGAAAACAGAAAGCAATTTTGATGAAGCAAGAGCTTTGAAGGGTGTACCCGTGGTAATGGAAATGTTGGGATTTACTTATCTCAAAAACAATACAGCACAATAATGCCAACCGAAGAGCAAATACGCAAGTGGCGGCTTATCCTGGGCAGTGCAGAGAATGACGGCACTGGTTTTTCCTTAGGCCAACAGGATATGCAGATCGATAAAACGCTGGGTGCCTTGTACGACAGCGACCGCACTGCCGGCCTGGGTGCTTCCTCACCCAATGTAAGCCGCTGGCTGGGTGATATCAGAACCTTTTTTCCTAACACCGTTGTGCAGGTGATGCAGAAGGATGCCCTAAAGCGATTAAACCTTACTGAAATGCTGTTTGAAAAAGAGATGCTGGAAACGGTGGAACCCGATGTAAACCTGGTAGCCACCCTGATGACCCTGAGCAGGGTGATTCCGGACAAAACAAAAGACACCGCCAGGCAGGTGGTAAGAAAAGTGGTGAACGAATTGATCCGGAAATTATCCAACCCTACACAACAGGCCATCACAGGAAGCCTGAACCGCTCTGCCAGGAACCGCAGGCCAAAACATAATGAGATCAACTGGCATATGACCATTCAAAAGAATTTAAAACATTACCAGCCGGAATATAAAACCATCATCCCCGAAACAAGGATCGGGTATGGACGTAAAAGAAATTCTTTGAAAGATGTGGTACTCTGTTTAGATCAGAGTGGTTCAATGGGCACATCGGTGGTTTACTCAGGCATTTTTGGTTCTGTAATGGCCTCTATCCCTGCCATCAAAACAAAAATGATCGTATTTGATACTGCCGTGGCTGATCTGACCGAAGAACTCACCGACCCCGTGGAATTATTGTTTGGCGTGCAGTTGGGTGGCGGAACCGATATTAACCTGGCCCTTACTTATTGTCAGCAAATCGTTACCCGCCCTGCCGATACTGTACTGGTTTTAATTACCGACCTGTATGAAGGAGGCGATGCGGCGAATATGCGAAAAAGAGCAGCAGAATTAACGGCGGCCGGCGTGCAGGTGATTGTACTTTTGGCTTTAAATGATGAAGGCGCTCCTTCCTACGATCATCAAAATGCGCAATATTTTTCCAGCCTGGGTATTCCGGTATTCGCCTGTACGCCCGATAAATTTCCCGACCTGATGGCTGCAGCACTCAGCAAACAGGATATTGGCATGTGGGCCGCCAAGGAGGACTTGGTACTAAAGAAATAGCCCACCTTTTCAGGTGGGCTTTGGTAGCCCCGACAAGAATATTTTCTCTTTTGATTATCATAGATTTTGAACGTTTGCGTAAAACAATTCGAAAATCCTTCAGGTTAGTTTAATTTTTGCAAAAAACTCGCTTGAGTATTCACTTTAATCTCCTGCAACTAACTTTATTGACTTCTTCCATCAAACGGTTTTGGACAAGCATATTGAACCCCCAGCGAAATGTAAGTTTCAATTTGCTGCCATTTGCTTTTCACCCCAACTTCTCATTTGACCAATAAACGGAATTAATTCTTTTCCTGTATCGGTAAGTGAATATTCAACCTTCGGCGGAACTTCTAAATACACTTTTCTAACAATCAGTTCATCAGCTTCCAATTCTTTTAGCGTTTGTGTAAGCATTTTTGGTGTTATACCCACTACTGCTCTTTTTAATTCCCCATATCTCAAAAAACCATCTCTCAATACCCATAAAATCCGGCCCTTATACTTTCCTCCTATTCGTTGGAAAGCATAATCAACGGCACAATGTGCTTTTTTAATTTTATTCTTCATTTATTTAAAAATTTAAACTATTGATATTCAACAATACTATCCTTTTAGTATGTAGGCTACTTTATTGTATGTACTTGCCATAAAGGTAATAAGGAGTTTTATTTGCATAAAACTTTTAACTACAATAAATCAAAAGAAACAATGAATGTATCAATTACTAGAGTGCTTCATTTTCCTCTAATAAAAATTCTCATTGGACTTGTGGCCTATTTTTTTCAATTTGCCGTACTTCAAAACTTTGTCTTAAAACCATTTTTTTATACCCTTATTAAAAATAAAAGTTCAGCTCTGTTTACGTCTCCTTATCTTAAAAAACCATTTCACAATACCCATAAAATCCGACCCCTATATTCTCCGCCTATCCTTTGAAATGCACAATCTACTGAACAATGAGTCTTTATTTCTTTTCTTTCATTTTTTATGATTTAAAGTATTGATTATCCACGATACATACTTTTAGTAAGTATCATAGTTTATTGCATGTACCTGCGGTAAAAGTAATAATGAGTTGTCTTTGCAAAAATTTTCTAAATAAAAACAATCAAAAGAAACAATGAATGTAATAATTAAAAGAGCGCTGCATTTTCCAATAACAAAAATTATCATCGGAATTGTAGTCTGTTTTTCCCTGTTTGTCGTAATCCAAAACTTTGTTTTAAAACCATTTTTTTATAGCATTATTCAGGATAAAAGTATTGCTGACCCAATTATTATTTTTATTTCTTCAATACTATTATTAGTTAGCTATTACTATTTATTCCGTTTATATGATAACAGAAAAATTACTGAACTATCCCTAAAATATTTACACAAGGATATGTTTGGGGGTTTTATTTTTGGTTTTTCGACAATTTCATTATCTATTTTCATTTTATACTTATCAGGGCACTATCAGGCTTTCAGTATTACAACTACTCACTACTCAGCAAGAATGTTTACCGTATTACTATTTGCTGCGATAGTTGAAGACTTATTCCATAGGGGATTAATCCTAAGAGTATTGGAAAATTGGTTAGGCACTAACATAGCCATTGTCATTGCAATGTTGGTAGAATTACAACACATTTCCAATCCCAATTTCAAAATATTTGATCTGTTATTATATTTGATTTGGGGGTTTACCATGGCAATGATGTTTATCTATACTAAAAGAATATGGCTGCCTTATTTCTTCCATATAGGCTGGAATTTTTCTCAGCCTTTTTATGGCTCCAATCTCACAGGGGCAAATGATTTTGGCACTATCATTCAATCAAAATTTACGGGACCAGAACTGTTAACAGGGGGTGCATTTGGAATTGAAGGTTCAATTTTTACGCAATCATTTCTATTAATTATTGGTATTGTTCTTTATTACCTTGCCAAAAAACAGGGCAAATTTGTAAAAGGCAAACTGTTTGAAAGATGAATTTAAAAAATGCCTTTTCAGGTCTTGATAACAATTTTTCACCAAGGATTATAGGTGAAGTAAATGACCAATATATTAAAGTCGTAAAATTAAGGGGCAGGAAGTACCCTGGCATAATCACGAAAATGAAGACGAATTATTCTATGTTGTAAAAGGAACACTTCTTATGCAAATTGAAAATCGATCACACCTGACATTAAAAAGAGGCGACTTGTTTGTTGTGAAAAAAGGAAACTATCACAAGGTTTCCTCAAAAAAAGAGTGTCTAATTATGCTTATTGAATCTAAAACCACGGAACACACAGGTAAAATAAAATCGTCAATAACAAAATCAGTAGAGCAACAATTTTATTGAAATTCCGAATGTTTGGATATATACAGCTTGACAATTTTTTATTTGAAATTATTTTTTGGGGGGAAATCATAAGTCTAAAAAAAGACTGCTACCAGCATCCGGTTTTTCACAAGTGTGGCTCGATAAACTAATCTTCACTTTTAACCTTAAGACGACCGGTCTCAAATGAGTGGATGTCCTGCATTACTTATTAAACCCAGGATACCGAAAAAAAATCCCCCCTTTATTATTCCCTTACAGGTATTTGATATAACAAATCCGGCGTTTATGCTGCTGCTTTTCATAATAATCCCACTGTGACTGCACCCTGGTATTTTCCTCCAGTTCGGGATTGGATTCCACGTATTCAATTCCATTCCGGATAAAGGCTTCATTGATCTCACGGATCAGGATGGCGTTGACACCCTTGCCCTGGAGGTCTCTGCGAACTGCAACCAGGCAGAGATCAGCGTATTTGTTTTTCCTGAATGCTTTCAACAAGTGCAGGAAGCCAAATGGATAGAGTTTCCCTTTTGCCTTCTGCAGCGCATTTGATAAGGAGGGCATGGTAATGCCAAAGGCTGCGAGATCCCCATTTTTATCCAGGATGATTGAAACAAATTCCGGTTTAAGAAAACCGAGGTATTTGCTGATATTATACTGAACCTGTTTATCCGTCATGGGCACCACACCGAATAAACCGTCATAGGCCGTATTGATGAGCTCAAATATCTTTAACGCAAAAGGAAGGATCTCTTTCATTTTGACTGGCCTGATTACTTTCAGCTGCAGCCTCTTCTCAACAACAGCGGCCGCCCTCCCAATTATTTCCGGGACGGTTCCCGTGATTTTTATTTTGTATTCCACCCAGCCGGTTTCCTTTTTATAGCCTGCCTTTTCTACCAGCTCCGGGTAATAAGAATAGTTATAAATGGTGGCGAAGGTTCCTGTTTCCGAAAAGCCCTCGGTAAGCATACCCGCATAATCAAAGTTGGTGAAACCCAGCGGCCCATGCACCGCTTCCATCCCTTTTTCCCTGGCCCATTCTTCCACCTGTTCCAGTAACTGGCGGGCAATCCCTTCCTCCTTTTCAAAATCGATCCATCCGAAGCGCACATATTTCTTCCCCCACTTGTCGTTAAAGGCATGGTTGATCACCCCTGCAATCCTGCCAACCACCCTGTTCTCTTTATAGGCCAGCCAGTATCTTGCCTCGCAAAATTCATAAGCCGGATTTTTCCGCTGATCAAAAGTATTTTCAATATCTTTTTTTAACTGGGGAACATAATACCTGCTTCCTTTATAGAGACGGTTGGGGAAATCAATAAATATCTTTAACCGTTTTTTATCCAGGACTTCCTTTATTGTAACACCATCCGGAAACAGTTTATTAACTGGTGTTTCCCTGTAAGGAATTTTTTTGTCCCTGGTTCTTTCACTTTGAAGCGATGCAATGATAGTATTCCTGTTTTCTCCAGGCAGCTTTTCCAGCTCCTGTACTTTTCCCTCCTGGTTCATAACAAAATCCTCCTTTATCTTTTCTTTACTGCTGCGTTTTTTTACCGCCTGCACCCGTATTCCGCAGCAGGGATTGTGGTATACCATCCTCACAGATACAGCGCTGCCATAATTTCCACATTCCTGGTGCAAAGGCCTGGTAAAACCAACGGTTGCAAATACAATACACGCAGGCAAAACTGATTTTAACAACAAGTACAGCTCCTATAAAAAGGGATCCACTGGTACGCTACAAACGGTTTCCGGCATTATTTTATTTGCACTGTAAAATTACCGATTCGGATAAATTTATTACTGATCAATTAGTTAAATTTCCATTCAGACGGACAAAAAATTAAGGTGCCCTGGTGTTGCTGCTGTTGAATTTGTAAGAAGTCCCGCAATGATCATTTCCCCTTTGCAGATTTTCCCGGTCAAAGGGATTGGCCTTTCAACAAACCATGGCATGCCGGTGGCGCCGCTGTGCTCCCGGTCAACCTGCAACAAATGTTGATCATACGGATAGAAACCGGTCTTTACATACCGGCAATGCCGCCTGGTTAAACATGCTGCCAAACAAGGCTTAACCGTCATTTTACCCAGACCGCCGGTTTTTTTCCCTGCCTCATTGATTTCTTGTTACTGTATGATCACCTTTCTTTTTTGATAAGTATTTGCACCAAATACACCAATGGCATTGCCCTTGATATTACTTACCGGGTTGTCCGGAACTGCCTGGGGGCTGCCAGTAGAAGACTGCGAAAAACTAAACCAGTATTTGTAATTGTCGGCATCTATACAGTTCATCACCACTTCAATGCTGTCACCTTTCTTAAATTCATCTTCTTCCCTTGAATAAATTAAAGGGAAAGTTGCTTTTTTGCCATCAATAAATGAATCATCATTGGCGAATACATCTTTAATTAACCTGCCATTTTTATACATAAACAGGTTATAGTTGTTTCCAAGCCCTGCCGGATCACTGTAATACGGTGTTACCACTTTCATTGTTTTACCAAAAATTGGAAAATCTTCCACCACCAGAGAATCAAGATTCACCATCGCCGGCATTTTGGAACTTGCAGTAAGTGTAATGCCATTTGCAACCACTTTAAGATGGTATGTTTTGCCAGTACTGCCCACCAGTGCTGCATTTTTGTAAACCCCGTCCGAGAGTTCCGGTAAAGTATATACAGTGCCGCCATCTTCCTGGATGGAAACAGTTGCTCCCTTTAATGGCACAATACTGTTATCCGACTTTACTTTATTTGTGTAAGACAGCCTTACAATGCTGCCAACTGTCAGACTATTGGTCACCTGGCCATCCACCACTATTACAGGATCAGCTGTCTCTACATCCAGGTCGATTATTTTTTCGCAGCCTGTTAATGAAAATACAAGCAGTGCTGCATTCAAAATTGCATATTTCGTTTTCATGTTATTATTATTAAGTGATTAAAACCTGAAATTGTATGATACTGACGGAACCCAGCGGAATAAACTGGTTTGCCTGATTTCACTGATATTGGGATTGTCCTTATTGTCTTTGAAATTAATGGTATAGGCATTTTCCCTGCCGTACACATTGTATAAACTAAATACCAGTTCCTTCGACCATTTTTTGCCCTTCTTTAATTGCCAGGTTGCACCAAAATCCAGGCGGTGATAAGCCGGCATCCTGTCGGCATTCCGGTTGGTATAGTAGTAAACCGTTTGTCCATTCACCTGGTACTTACCTGAAGGAAAGGTAACCGCATTGCCCGTATAGTAAACAAAATTCCCGCTCAGTGTCCATTTCTTACTTAACTGGTATATCCCAACAATGGATATATCGTGTGTTCTGTCCTGGGCCGCATTGTACCATTGGTTGTTATTTATACCATTGATCTTCCGTTCCGACTTGCTTAAAGTGTAACTGATCCATCCTGTAAATTTTCCTGTTTTTTTCTTTAACATAAACTCAATACCATAAGCCCTGCCTTTACCAAAAAGTAATTGTGTTTCGACTGACTCGTTTAAAAACAGGTCTGCACCATTTCTGTAATCCAGGACATTTTGCATTTCCTTATAGTAGGCCTCGGCAGTAAATTCAAAGCGGTTCAGTAATATGTTTGAATAATAGCCTGCGCTGAACTGGTCACTGATCTGCGGCTGTATGATATTACTGGTACTCACCCATTTGTCCAGGGGACTGGACCCGTTTGAATTGGTAACCTGGTGCATATACTGGGCATTGCGGGTGTAGGCTGCTTTTACAGAGGTATAGGTATTCAGCATGTAGCCTACTGAAACCCTGGGCTCAAGGTTGCAATACGCCTGTACGATCTCTTCTTTGGGATACCTTAGGGTGTCTTTAATATTACCCTTGTCATCAATGTTAAAAAATTTGCCGCCACCCATTACGATAAATCCGCTCAACCTTGCACCCAGCGTAATGGTCAGGTTTTTAACAGGTTTATATACATCGCCTGCATACAATGCTGTTTCGAAAGAATACCGCTTATCCTGGATTTTGTCGTTGATACTGGATGTGGCATTGGCTGTAATTTCCCCAGGGCGGATGATATGGTAAATGCCAGACCATCCAAAACGAAGGTTATTTTTATTGCTGATGCTGTACTGGTAATCCTGTTTCAGGTTCCAGTCCCTTATCTGCGAAAATATTTTTATATCGTTGGTGCCGTTTTTAACCCTGAACTCATAATTATAATTACTGAAGATGAGTGAGGTATTTGAAAACATGCGGCTGTTAAAGATATGGTTCCAGCGCAGGGTACCTGTTCCGTTGCCCCAGTTGATCATAAACTGGTTATTATATCCCAGAACATCTTTACCAAAATACCCGCTCAGGTACAGCTTGTCCTTTTTCCCCAGTTCATAATTCAGCTTGGCGTTTAAGTCGTAAAAATATAACTGGTTATCCTTGTACTTATCCTCCAATCTTAAGAACACATCAGCATATGTTCTTCTTCCGGAAATCAAAAAAGAAGATTTACCTTTTTGAACAGGTCCCTCTACATTGAGTTTAGCACTGATCAGCCCCAGGCTGCCGCTTACACTGTAGTCCTGGTTGTTTCCCTCATTCATTCTTACATCCAGCACGCTGCTTAATCTTCCCCCGTACTGGGCCGGCATTCCTCCTTTATACACAGCAATATCTTTAATAGCATCGCTGTTGAAGGTGGAAAAGAAGCCAAACAAATGCGCCGCATTGTAAATATTGGCTTCGTCCAAAATTATTTGGTTCTGGTCGGTACTTCCACCCCTTACGAAAATACCGCTGTTGCCGTCGCCTGCAGATTTGATGCCTGGGAGCAGCTGAATAGTTTTTAATAAATCCTTCTCCCCAAAAATTACCGGGATGTTTTTAGCTTCCTGTACCGAAAGTTTTTCGATACCCATCTGTGAACCTGCTACGGAACGGCCTGAAGACCTGTTACTGGTAACTGTAACACCGGTCAATTCGTAATCAGCCTCTGAAAGACTGACATTATTTACAATGTTGCCAGCCAGGTTAATACTTAGCGTATCCGGCAATTTCCCCAGGCCACTGTACACAACCTGGTAGGTACCCGGCTCCAGTGAAATGCTGTAAAAGCCATATTCATTGGAACTTGTACCATAGGGACTGTTTAATACCCTAATACTTGCACCAATAATGTACTCCCCATTTTTTTTACTTTTAATACTGCCGCTGACGGTAAATTGTTTTTGCCCGATTACTTTTTGGGCTGTGCTGAAAAATGAAAGCAACAAAAAGGCCTTCATTGTATTTCTGATTGTCATATTCATTCCTGTTTTTTAAATACTTTTTGGGTTAACGGTAATTAAGATGAAAGTCATTAAGCAATTGCCCGGAGATTTATGGAATTCCGCCGAATATCCATTTCAATTTTGTTAAAGGGTTCATCTGTTACAAATCAATTATTTTATAAAATGTGAACGCAAAATTGATATTGAGGAATCGGAAAGAAATTAACTTAAGTTAAGAAAAAGACCAGGGGTCCTGATTTAATGGAAAATGACCCACAATTAAGAATTGCTTAACACTTAGGGGCCGTTAAGTGTTCCAGATAACCAAGTACCTGTTGTTGCCGCTATTATTGCAGGTAACACGGGATGCCTGTTGCATAACGCTCCTTTAAGTTATTTCTCTTTCCCCTGAGGGAATTTGTATTATGGAACAGCCGCCGCATGTACAGTTATCCGGATGCCGGTTCTTTACTTAACGGGATACATACAACCCATTTCAAAACATGAGCTCATCCATAAAGAAGGTGTGATCTCTCACACCTTCCAAAACCATCCCCTGCTCAATAAGAAAATTATCCAGGGCAGCTTTTCTGAAAATTCTATGGTTACTGGTTCTTCATTTTTCAAGACGGGGCCATTTCCAGGCATAAAAGATTATGATGCACAGCAGCAGCACTTCTGCAGCTGCGGCAAACACCATATGCATCCAGGGTTCTTCCCCTGCCAGGTTGAACAGTGTGTAAGGAATATATATAATGGCAACGATCATGTTTGCCAGCCGGTTTCCCCTCGCCGGCAACGCAACGGAAAGAAAAATCATCAGTGCCGGAATGGTCATCGAGACGAGTGCGGCAAAAAGGAATCTTTGTGTAATATCAAATTTAAACACCACCCCTCTCAGAATATCTTCCATTTTATCCGGCATGTATAAATGGAAATAATCAACATAAATGTACAGAAACATCAGGCTGGCCCACAGCGCAGCAACCTTTAGTTTTAAGCTGACATTAATATCCTCCAGTGCCCCCCTCGTTGTTTTTCCTGTATTCATACATTGTGCGTTAAAAGTTAAAACCAATATGAAGCCCGGGTTCATAACCAAAATATTTTGGCCATTTATTCTCCACCAGTTTAAATGATGCCGGTACATTCGTCCTTACAGGCCAATGCGTGAACCCGATGGAGGGCTCAAAAAAGAAGCGGTTTTTAAAAAATTTAAGCTGGTAACCCAAACGGTATGTCAAATACAGTGTGTAGCCATTTCCAATCTTTTTATTATCCTTATCCTTATACTTTTCAAATGCATTCAGTGCGTGAACGGATGTATAGATCCCTTTCCACCAAAAATGCTGGTAGGCTGCCGTAGGCGCCAATATGCGTGCATGCCCAGGATAGTTCAGCCCTTCTCCGTCAAATGATGGTCCCCAGGGAATGCCCAATGGCCAGGCATAAACAGATCTCTTAAATTCAAAGGACACCGCATCTTTTGGAGTGATCCTGTACCCAATATTTATTTGAATAAATTCCGGGTTGTTAACTTTATCGAAATTTCCCAATTCCAGCAATGTACTCCCGATAAACCATCTTCTGAATGTGCTGTCCTTTTTACCACTTTGTGCATTCAGCAATAAACTGCCTGACAACATGAGCATGAGCCCAATGCATAAAATTCTCTTTTGCATATCTTCTTATCGTTAAAAATGATACTGCAAAAGTGAATCAAACAGCTGCAAGAAGCCGTTCACTTAAGTTAATATATTGGCCTGAGTTCTCTTTTTTCAAGAATTCTTCCTCTCAACCTGCTCAAAGACTGGGGCTTGATACCCAGGAAACTTGCCAACTGGTGCTGTGGAACCCGCTGAAAAAGATCCGGTCTTTTTTCCAGCAGGTCATGGTATCGTTCTTCGGGTGAAGAAGTCTTAAACTTATCAAAATCTACCTGTTGTTTAGCCAATAATTCCTCCGCCATTTTTCTGCACATTAATTCAAACTTTGGGAATTTTCTGTTGACCTCTTCTTCCATATCAGTATTTGAAACTGAAAGAATACAGTCTTCAACACAGGCAATGAAATACTCGGAGGCTACATTATTGACAACACAATGAGGTGTCAGTGCCTCCATTTCTGTATAGAGCGCCGTTGTTTTTTCCTCGCCGTCGATCATGTAATAAACGCGGATACACCCTTGCAGGACAAAATAGCTTTCTTTCGAATGTTGCCCTTCTTTTAGCAAAATAGTCCCTTTTTTCACCGACCGGAACAATTTTAACGATAGCAATATGTTCTTTTCCTCCTCGGTGAGTGAAATGTATTTTGATATAAAATCAAAGAGTAAATTTTTCATTGTTTTTTGTTTTATATAAATAGATCGATGTTGACGCCTGCTTTGCCCGGGCCCTGAATTATCCATTCATTTGAAAATCCCATCATCCACGTCAGCCCTGCCGGTATGCTGAAAATATTACAGCAGGAAAACCGGCCGGGCCAGCTTCTTCAAGGCTGCAGTTTGTTATTATCTTTTGGTTTAGCCGGGCTGCTGACCTTGTACTGAATGGATACACTCCCCACTTCACTTAAATAACCCAGCGGCGCATCTCCCGGTACATAGCCGATCTGGTTGGTATCGAGACTTAAGAAGGTGACTGACAACCGGGGAAAATTCCATTTTGCTTCGTTGTAGTCCTTTTTGTTGCCCATGGGTGCTGAAATAAAATAACCCTGCAGGGAGGCGGGCTTTCCATATTTCCGGAGGAGTACCTGGTAAACACTGTCCGCATTGTGCCAGTTAAAATAAAACCGTACGCCGGTTAGTTTGTGATCCTGGATACCAGCCCAGATATCTTCCGCATCTGCAATACCAGGTCTCCCTTCCTTTGCATATACGAGTTTCACTTTCTGGTTGTTGGGTGGCATTGGGACTGGCAGGACATCTGCACCCGGAGTGCCAGGAACAGGAGCCTCCGTGTAATACATTCCAACCCGTTGAAAACATTTTCCTTTTAATGGTTCCTGATCTGTATACACGTACATTTTGGACAGGTCTGGTTTTTTTCCCAAAAGCCCCCTCCACTTATGCTTTTTCACACTAATCCCATTCATGGTCGCCGTTTCCTGCACTTTGCAGGGACATTCCGGTATATTGAAAGAATCATTCAGTTGCAGGTCAAAGACCTTCAGCTCCTGTGCAGCCACTGTGAATATATTTGCCATCACCGCAAAAAGTAATAGAATTATTATACGCATAAACAGTCTTTATCTTTGTTGATCTGATATTCCTGGTTTTTATTATTAAAATTGACAGTTTGCATCCAGGTCTCCTGCAACTGCAAGCCCGGACTGCAACAATCCATACCAGGCTGCACCAACTACCCTTACTTTGATGCCGGACAATACAGGACTATCCAGAAAGGTAGGCCGAAAATCCCTGCTGGCATTTTAAAAACGATGAATGACGGTAAGGCGAATATGAAATACCGGATTCAGGCTACTAAACGCAAAACAGGCATTGACGTAATGAGCCGGTAAAGGGCAATCCCGTTGCATCCCTTATCAGATTGACAGGATTCTTGCTGAATTGACAGAAATGTTGCAGCTGGAACCGGATCCTGTGCAGGCAACCAGTTATGAAATAATGTACCAGGAGGGTTTGTATTCAGGCCGGAAATTTAAGCTGCTCCTCCTTGCAGGAGATAGCGGTTTTTGGGCCTCTTTTGCCTGCCGTTCGTAGTAAAAGTGCCCGTGGGGTAAACAGGACATTTTAATTTTGAAAGGACCAGCAGGAATGCTGTCAACCAAGTTATTTGTAGCCACTTCCACAAAACTTTCATCTAATTTAAAATGACCAGAGAAGATTTTGAAGCCACCTGCGAAGACGGCATAAAATTGAAAGGCATTTTACTGGTACCCAAAAAACCAAAAGCGGTTGTACAGTTCAATTCCGGAACAGCCGTTAAGAAAGAGTTTTATCTTCCTTTTTTGACATACCTGGCAGAACAGGATTTCCTGTGCTGTCTTTGGAATTACAGGGGAGGCGAACAAAATGACAATTTAAAAAACAGCGATTTCAGGTTTTCTGATTACGGAACAAAAGACATGCCTGCAATAAAAGCCTATTTGACCAGCAGGTTCTCAAATTTACCATTTCTGATCCTCGGTCATAGTGCAGGCGGGCAGCAAATTGGTTTCATGCATGACCTGGATAACGTTAAGGGAAATATCAATATTGCAGTATCAACGGGTTACTATCCCAATATGCCGTTGGGGTACAGAATGAAAGCCTATCTCTTCTTTTATATTTTTTCACCAGTGAGTATATTGATCCATAAATATGTAAAAGCCAAAACTTACGGCTTTATGGAAAACCTGCCGCAAAAGGTAGTAGTTGAATGGCGTGATTGGCTCGAAAGAGAAGATTATTTTTTTGATGAGCATTTCTACGGAAAAACTGTTCCGGAAGGTCATTTCAAAAATTTCAAATTTCCGGTTCATGTTTATTATGCCACGGACGACCCGGTTTCAAATGCGGATAACACCAAAACATTCTGGAGTCATGTAAAGAGTGAAAAAGGAATAAGCATGACGGAATTAACACCGGCGGAATACGGATTAAACAGCATCGGACATTTTGGCTATTTTAAAAAGACCATGAAAGATACCCTTTGGACAGATATTGCGGCAAGACTTGACAAATTCATAACGATGTAAAAGGTACCCGCTCATAATTGGCTATGTAAAAGTTCAGCCATGCAAGACCGGTGTAGTTTAATTTTTTAGGAGGCGCACCAGAAGCCACACAGGTAGTATAAAAAATAAATCAACCATTCACCTGAATTAGCCTACAGAAAATGTCATAAAGTATACGAAAGACCTGTATTTCCACACCAACATGTACCGCTTTTCCCGTATTCAACAACAGGTCGCTCCGTCCAGCATGTAACTCCCCGATCACCTGAAGCGTATTACCTAAAAAATATTTTTATGAAAGACATTCAGGCCCCCGGAAGGATTTATAGTTTAGATGCCCTTAGATCTGTGATGATGATGCTGGGTATCGTCCTGCATGCGGGCATCACTTATGGCATAGGTGACTACGCAGCATTTTGGCCGATTAAGGATAAAGACAACAGCATTTTTTTTGACCTCGCGGTAGCCATTATTCACCATTTCCGTATGCCGGTTTTCTTTGTAACTGCAGGGTATTTTGGTGCGCTGCTTTTTTATAAAAAAGGACCGCGGTCGATGCTGGTAAACAGGTTTAAAAGGATCCTCCTGCCTTTTCTTTCGGGTGTGATGTTGTTGTATCCGCTGGCTTTTTTTGCATTTACTTATTCCAGTGCGGCCATTAAGGATTTGCCTTTGCCCTTACAGTATGCGTGGCAGGAAGTTGTGGCAGGAGAATTTCTTCCTTTTAATGTCCTTCATTTGTGGTTTCTATATTTCCTGGTTTTATATTCGTTTGGAGGCTGGTTCATTGCGATGGTATTTAAAAGAGATACAGCGTTTACGAGGGGCGTTAGGAAAGTATGCAGCGAAATCCTGCGGAAACCCTGGTTAAGAATTATCAGCCTGGCAGCATTGTATTCATGCTGCCTCTGGTGGATTGGTGCCCCTTACCTGGTCACCAATAACAGCTGGGCCATTGAGCCGCCCATTTTTATTACTTATTTTCTTTTCTTTGAAACAGGATGGATCATCTTCAGGACCGGGAGCCTGCAGTTGCTGAAAGATCATCCTGTTATCCAGCTGGTGGCAGCAACTTTGTTGTTTTTTGTACTGATTTTTATCCCCTGGCCGGAAACCAACGCATGGCTATATGTAAGAGAGCTGTTATCCGCATTGCTTTGCTCCTTGTATATCTTTGGATTCATAGCGCTGTTCATCACCAAATTCAATGCCAGCTCCAAAAGGTTTAGCTATATTATGAATGCATCATATTGGGTATACCTGGTTCACCTCCCCGTTGTAGCTTTTATACCGGGCGTTTTGTCCGGTTCTGGTTTGCCTGCATTTTTCAAGTTTGCTATTTGCCTGTTGGTTACTGCAGCGATTTGCTTTACCAGCTACCATTATGCCGTGAGAAATACCGTGATTGGAAAATTTTTGAATGGCAAAAAAAATTCGCAATAATCCCCAGTAAAGCAGGGCAGAACCGGAAAACCGATTTTAAAGTATACGGAACCGGGGGTTCTTCCCACTATTGCAAGGGCATAAAATAATATTGAATCTCGGGTTGCAGCATCTTACGTCTCTTTGTTTCGCGTGCATCTTCGTGCATACACCGAAACAGTTTTGATCATCCCTGCGCATAACTGTACTTCTTAACTGAAAATGAGCTAAGTGTTGTTGACTGCTACTGCTTTTTTAACCATTCTTCTAAATGCAGTTTTCTAAAAAAATTATCCGGTCTGTGTGATTTTTTTGACCTTACTGCGAATAATGAAGTAAACAATTATTCTATTACCAAAAGATCAAAAAATGTTTTTATTAAAGTTCTTTCTATTTCCGCTAACCCTGATTGCTTTAATCACTTACAGCGAGGCGCAAACCACTGCTCAAAAAGCCACCCGGGCGGACAGTGCAAAAATTTCCAGTGAAGCATACGCACTCATTCATATACCAGAACCGACTTTCCGGTCCTTTCAACCGGCCTCCATGGACAGTACCCAAATCGCGGACATGGGATTTGACCAGGTTTACCAGGGTGAACCATTTTACTTCCTGATGAGGGACGGCAAAAAACTTTTTGCAAATAAATTTTCAAATGCTTCCACGAATACAATTATATTGCTTCACGGCGTGCTCTCCAGCAGTTATACCATGAACAGAACAGCCGGTTTATTAAGAGAAGCAACAAAAGCGGATGTTTTTGCACTGGATTTTCGCGGGCACGGGCAATCTGAAGGGATTGCAGGAGATGTGGCCTATATTGATCAGTATGCAGATGACCTGGCAGACGTAATCGCGGCAATCAGGAAAAGCAAACCAACAGGAAAAATTATTATTGCCGGACATTCAATGGGAGGAGGAATCGCCCTGCGTTATGCAATGAAAAAGAATACTACTAAGGTTGATGGTTACCTGCTTTTTGCGCCCTTATTGGGAGACAATGCACCCACTTTGCCAAAGCCTGCTGCAACAACAGACACGACAACGGAGCCCTTCCTGAAACTTCATATACAACGGATCATCGGGCTGCACTTATATAACTCAATCGGTATTCACCAGTACGACAGCCTGCCCGTCCTCTTTTTTAACCTGCCAAAAGAAATGCCCCTTACCCAATATACCTACCGAAGCAACAAAAGCATGTCGCCGGCTGATTATGCAGCAGGGCTGAAATCTGTAAAATCTCCCTTACTTGTAATTGCAGGCAGTAAGGATGAAGCATTTGTGTCCTCTGCATTTCAACCTGCAGTCCAAAAATACAGTAAAGGCAAGACCATCATTGTTGCGGAAGCTTCCCATAATGGCATCCGGCACAGCCACGAGGCAATGAAAGCAGTCCACACATGGTTTTCTAAATTTTTTAAACAGCAATAGATATGGACTACCAGGAAAAAACCGACCAGTTCATTGCTGTTATTGATGCACATAAAGGCATTCTCTATAAAATTGTCAATAGCTATTGCAAAGAAAGTTCAGAAAGAAATGACCTCATCCAGGAGATATAT
The DNA here is from genome assembly GCA_046329655.1 of Ferruginibacter sp. GTDB lineage: Bacteria > Bacteroidota > Bacteroidia > Chitinophagales > Chitinophagaceae > Ferruginibacter. The sequence continues at coordinate 63,679 of JAXLUD010000009.1, read as the reverse complement.
TTACAGCTGTGGAAGGCTTTTGAAAACTATAAGACCGACTTTAAGTATTCCACCTGGATTTACCGCATATCATTGAATGTTGCCATTTCATTTTACAGGAAACAAAGCAGCAGGGTAAAAATCGCCCTTCCAATGGAAAACAATGTTTTTCAATTTTCTGACGAAGCTGATCATGGTGAGAAGGAAACTGATTTTGCACTGTTGCAGCAGTTCATTTCAGAACTGAATGAATTTGATAAAGCCATCATGCTGCTTTACCTCGAAGAAAAAAGCTATAAAGAAATTGCTGAAATCACGGGGATAACAGAAACCAACGTGTCCACTAAAACCGCCAGGATAAAACAAAAATTAAAAGAACGATTTAAACAACATAAAAATAACTGAAAATGGAAGATGTAGAAATTATCAATCTTTGGAAATCCAAAGACAAAAACATGGATGCGATCATCCAGCTCAACCGGGAGAATGCAGCCGAACTGCTTAAAGTAAAAGCACATTCGTTGCTTTCTTCCATGAAACCAGTTAAAATACTGGGAATTGTATTTGCGATACTTTGGACAGCGGTTGCAGGCACGCTTGTGATAAAGCTGTTTATGTTTCATTACAACGATGTCAGCCCGTTTTTCCTGTATTCAGCAGCATTGCAGGTTATTTTAACGGTAATGGCTTTAGTTATTTATCTCTTCCAGGCAATCACCATTAACCGGGTAAACATAGATGGCTCCGTTATCGAAATACAGGAAAAAATCGCCAGGTTAAAATACACCACCCTTGCAGCGGTACGCATTACAATCCTCCAGCTTCCTTTGTGGACGATATTTTACTGGAATAGTGCTATGTTTGAAAATGCGCATTGGGTGCTATGGATGCTTCAAGTAGATGTTACCCTTTTATGTACAATTTTAGCATTATGGCTTTTCTTTAATATCAGGTATAAAAACAGGAATAAGCGCTGGTTCCGCTTCTTCTTTAACAGCAAAGAATGGGCACCCCTGATGAAGGCGATGGAGTTGCTGGATCAAAGTAAGGATTATAAATGAACGGAAACAACGGGAAGTCTGTTTATAAAACCGGGTTATCCAATTTTTAAAGAAAGTTGGCGGGTTTACAGCGATTTCCTGCTTGATATTGTTCATTCATGTGCCCCTGTATGCAGTTGGTAGACAAAATACAAGCCTCTCGGCGATTTTAGTAAACTTGCATAAAAAATACTTTGCCCAGAAATTGAAGCGCCGCAATACTTCCTGATGCAGATTCAGCGATAACCGTACAATATCCATTCTTTATTTTTAACAATCATTCTGATACGCTGGTCTTATCCGGATCTTCATTTAATTTCAGGCAGCCGGAGGACTTTAAAATCATCTTTCCCCAATGGAGAGCTAACTGTATACAAACAACACTAATGTTGGACGCAGGCATTAAAGATTAAATATTCGCCCGCATTCAGCCATTGAGCGGGCACTATTTTTGCATAAATAACAAAACAACAAACCATGACAGGACCAGATAAAAATATACCATTTCCACTCCCGCATTATGACAGGCTTTGTTTCTTAAAGAATGTTGTCAAAAACCCCAATATTATTGTCGGGGACTACACCTATTATGATGACTTTGAAAATGTTGAAAATTTTGAAAAAAATGTTAAGTACCATTTTGACTTTATTGGCGACAAATTAATCATTGGTAAATTTTGCATGATTGCCTCTGATGTAAAGTTCATCATGAACGGAGCCAATCACCTGACGAATGCCCTGACAACTTATCCATTCGCCATTTTTGGAAACGGCTGGGAAAAAGCCATGGAAAATAAATCATACCCGCAGAAGGGTGATATCATTATTGGGAATGATGTCTGGATCGGTTACAACGCCACCATTATGGCGGGTGTGAAAATTGGAGACGGCGCCATTATCGCTTCCAATTCCACCGTTGTAAAAGATGTGGAACCTTATACAATTGCCGGCGGTAATCCGGCACAGGAAATTAAGAAAAGGTTTCCTGCTGAAATAATTGAAAAACTATTGGACATCAAATGGTGGAACTGGGATATTGAAAAAATCACCCGGCATGTTCAATATCTCACCGGAACAGAATTGGAGAAACTGGCAGAATAGTATAACAAACCTGCCAGGCTGAACGGAATACCGGGCGACAGGAATGTTAGCCCGGTGCTGGTTAAAAGAAAGTTTTATTAACCGTTACAGCCAGGATCCAAAAAGCTATGCCGGTATGCACAACGGCTACATTATATTTCGAATGGAAAAAAAACAACGCAGGCAACTGACATTATTTGCAGATAAAAATGAGGCCAGGGAAATTGAGCTGGTACGCCGGCTCTTTAACCCCGAGCAGCAGGCGTTAATAGACTGCCATGTAACCCTTTGCCGGGAGGATGAAATAGAAGACCTGGATACCATCACAGGCAACCTGCAACAACTTTTGCTGCTGCCTGCCAGGATCGGTTTCGGGCCTGTTACAAGGTTTGAAAATGGGCGGGGCGTGATGCTGCCCGGTTCTGGTGTCAATGAGCCTTTTCACCTGCTCCGTTCGAAAATTTTAGCCGGTATCCCTGGCATTACCCGGAAGCCAGACCCTCATATAACTCTCATGCATCCCAGGAACTCCAGCTGCACGGATAATATTTTTCAAAGGATCAGGGTGATGCATTTCCCGGCTTCACTGGAATTTGATACCATTTCCCTGGTAGAACAAAACAACGGAGGACGCTGGCAGGTACTGGAGCAATATAAACTCACCGACAACCGGCAGTAATATGCAGTTCAAAAACGTAACCTGTCCGGACCTGTTGAATACATGTTTGGCCGTTCTTAATGCCTGTTGGGAGAACTTAATCAGCCAGGCCTGCAGCCCGTGGGGGCCTTTGAATGAGTCCGCCGTTTCTTGATTTGAAAAAAGCGATCAGGATCACCACAAAAGCGAATGCAGATTTGATGCAATCCGCGGTACTGCTGATTGCAAGCCCGGATACAAAAGCGAAAATGGTGTCAAAGGCAAAACCGGCAAAAGCCCATTCTCTCAGCCATTTTATCCTGCTTTGCCATAAGGCCGCGACACCGGCCATCTTAATGATCCCCAACATTAAAATAAAATAAGGCGGGTATCCCATCTGCAGGGTCTTGGGATATGTTGCTGGGTTACGGGTAATTTCCCAATACCCGCTGAGCAGAAAAAAAAAACCGATCAGACCGATCAATACCTGCGAGGTTCTTTTTTGCGAAATCAGTTTATTTTCCATTCTTTAATGATGTAGATTTTTTTATTCAATAACTCATCCGGGTCTCTTCAAATAACATTGTTTCCACGCGGATACTTTCCTGGTGTGTTTCTGCTGCAATGGTATACAGTACTGGTCCAACAAACCGTATCACCTAATTCACCCGTTCATTATTCCAGTGCAGAAAACCGGTTTTGGAAAAAATGGTGATGCCCGCCTTCACGGTGCATCACCTGTCAAACCTTTAATTATGCAAAAGGTTTGTGTTCACCCAACTTGATAACAAAACAAACACGGTGTATCACCAGGCATACGGATAAATTCTTCTGCTGGCGATGGTTAACCAAACGAAGCTCAGTTGTTAGTACTGCTTTAACCTTGCAAAGATTTACCTGTATGCCTTGTAATTAAAAACCAAAATCGACGAACAACCCCGCATTGCCTATCAACCAACCGATTAATTATACGGAAGCATTATTGCCTGATGGAGTGGCCGGATTTTTAAAGATAAAATAACCATGCAGTTGGCAGGAGAGACAGCAGGTCCATGATTTCACCAGCAAAATGATTCTCTTACCAAACAATATAGAAACAGTCTGATGCGGTTTTCCTATCGGTATTTTGCAGCGGCCGGGAAATCCTGTTAATTTTTATTGTATCGCTATTTGAAGGGATGGCGCCCCCCCCTGAGAAAACAGGCCATTACTATGTATAAGCAGGAAAAAAGTAATGGGATCATGGTAAAGAACCGGCAGGAATTCATTCCTGTAAACGATTTCATATGCAACCCCGTTGGTTTATTTGTTGGTGTAGGTGTCTGCCTGCAAATAGGTTTTGCCAGGTTCTTTCACCCATCGCTGAATACGCATCTTTGAAGCAGTGATATAGTCCACCGTCCAGTAAATTGTTTCACCAGCTGTATAGCAAGGCACATCGCGGGTGATTACCTGTTTCAGAACCGTTCTATCCGCGAGTAATTCCCAATTACCATACGCTCCTGAAACAGGTGGCGTGGGGCTGCCAGTAAAACACTACAGGCCGCCAAATTCAATATCAGCTGAACCGGAGATCTTAAAAGAATAGACATCGTCCAGTTTGCAATCCTGCGGTTCGCTGTTATCCACCAGGTCGGGACTATAAATAAGTGCAGTGTGTTTCAATACCCAGCCGGTATGGAGGAGGGCTGCTTTTACATTGTCTTCTCCTTTAAGACCCGGTTCAACAGGAGCAATTTCTGTTTTTGTACATGACAACAGGCTAACTGCAGCAATTATCAATACCGCTGATTTTTTCATGCGTATTTTTTTATGGTGAAATAATTTACGCTATGACAGCCCGGAAGCGGCTGTGGTTGGTGATTTATTCAAACAAATTCCTGTGTTTTCCGGCGCGGAATCATACAGGCACAAAGCGGCAACCTCCTTAAATCATAAACAACTGTTCTCCCGGCTGCATATAAATACCTGCACAAGAAAAGTGTTTGAACAACATCCGGCTCTATTCATCTACAGAATGCAGGTTCTTGCACATAAAAAGCAGGCACGGTCACCGCGTATAACAATAAAGAAAGGGAGTGTCATTTAATTGAATGTTGGTATAGTGCAAAGAATACAGTTTAGTAATGGCTCCCGGCATTATTTCCGGTTATCAATTTAATGGTGATATTGGATAAGCGGTGCCGGTAAAATAATAACGCAGTATATTTTTGCCCGAAAAATTTATAACCATGAAAACATTAATCACAGCTTTTGCTGTATGCATCGCTTTTACTTCTCCCGCACAAAATCCATTGGGACCATCAAAAAAATCCTTTGAGAAAAAATGGATCAGTAACCGTTCCTATCAAATGACCTGGTATGCAGGCAATGACAGTTCGAAAACAGAGATGGGAAAAGTCAGTACCCGTATCCTGGTGGGCAAAAAAGAACTGACTGTAGTCACGGATGTGCAAATGAAAATGATGAAGACTCCCTGGACCGATTCAACCATTGCCAGCCTGAAAACACTGGCCCCTGTACGGCATGCTTCCTACAATATGCAACGTGATATGGTATTAAATTTTGGGAAGGTTGTTACAGGCTATTATAACGATAAAATAAAAAAGCGTTACAGCCTGATCAGCGACACTGCCGGGACCGGTTTCTTTGACAGTAATTTGTACCCCGTCTTACTGGGATGGCTGAAACTGTCCGACGATTTTAAACAGGAGATTTCGATTTATGATTATAACCCATCCGCAAAAATGGGTGTTATCAAAGCCTTTGTAAAAAGCGTGAGCAGCGCTGCTTACCAGACAGAAAAAAATGGTACCCGGAAAGTATGGGTGGTCAAAGTATCTGATGAAATCGGCAAAGGTGAAAACGGCAACAGCACTTATTACTTTGATAAAAAGGACAGGAGGCTTTGGAAACAGGACATCGAAACAAAGGGCAGGAGAATGATGATGAAACTGGTTGAGTAGGGAGCTTCTGGTAATCCGCGAAACAATAAAATGCAATGCGGCGGTAACAGGTGTTATTCTGTACCGCCGCATTTGTTATGAATCGTTGGGATGGTATGGGCATCCAGCCTGTGGTTGCTCCTGAAAAAGGAGCCTGTTCCCAAAAAAGCGACCAGCGGCAAAGCAGCAGCCGCAGGTTATTTTTACAGGAAGTTTTTGTGAAGCGCTGGAAGAAACCATTTATAGAAGATCGCTGCGGGCGCTACCTGGCCAGCAAAACTGTTCCTTTTCCGGCATATTGTACACCCCTGTAATCCACCCCTTCCACCATCCAGGTATAAACGCCCATTGGCTGCTGCTGTTCCCTGAACAAGCCGTCCCACCCCTTTCGCGGATCTGCTGTTTTAAAAACCAGTTGTCCGTACCTGTTATACACCGAAAAATATTTAAATATCCTGATTCCAACGGGTAATGCCCGCAACAGGTCATTCAGGTTATCTCCATTAGGCGTGAATGTATTGGGAACATATATGATGGGACCTTTGTAAACTTTAATTTGTATAGTATCAGTACCAGCACACCCACCCGGTGTTTCTGCAAACACAGAATAGGTAATGTCCCTGTTCAATACAGCCACCGGGTTGTAAATATTGGTATTGTTCAGGCCGGTTGCAGGTGACCACCGGTAATTGCTGAATCCAACATTATTCACATCTCTTAACTGCAGCTGAAGGGGGAGGTTGATAACAACCGCTGTATCATTTCCTGCAAACAGGCTGGCAGGTGGTTTAACTGTTATGATAACCGTATCGGCCAGTACTGAACTGCAGCCGTTAGCCGCAGTAACTGAAAGTGCATATTTAAAAATACCAGCAGCTGGCTGAATGCATACAGGATCCGCGATACTTGTGTTGCTGAGCCAGGTGGCAGGTTTCCAATGATAGGTCTGCCCGCCACTGCCATTCAGTTGGATATTTTTACCAAAACAAACCGTTGTATCCTTTCCCGCATCTGCGAAGGGTGCCGGTTTTACATAAACCGTGGTACTGCTGCTCCCCGTACAAATCCCATCCCTTGCCGTAAGCGTATAAATAGTAGTTACACCCGGAGATGCGCCCGGCTGCAACACCTGGTGATTGGTTAGTCCTGTTGCAGGTGACCATGTAAACGAGGTGCCATTTGAGCTGGCCGGAATTTGTCTCGTGGTTCCTTCACACAGGGTTATCCCATTACCCGCATCCACAGTAAGTGTGTTATTTAAGTCTACTGTTGCCGGCACCGTACGCATGCAGCCGCCGGCATCTTTCAGGGTAACCGTATAATTATTTTTAGCAAGTCCGGAGAACAGGCCGGATGACTGAAAGTTGATTCCGTCAATACTGTATTGATAAGGTGTGCTGCCCATCACTGTACTTGCATGAATACTGCCGGACGCATTGTTACAGCTGGTAGGCGTTACTGAAACACTCAGTACAGGCGGTGTAACCACACTAATACTTACAGTTGCCGTGGCCATACACTGGTTTGCGTCCTTTACATACACGGTATAATTACCTGGCGGTAAGCCGATAAATATTGGCGCTGCCTGGTAATGGATCCCATCGATTGAAAATTGCAGTGGCGGCACCCCACCAGCAGCCTGCGCCGTAATGGTTCCATTGGTTAAACTGCAGGTAAGGTCAGTATGCTGTGCAGTAAGGTTCAATACATCCTTATTGTCGAGTATGACAGGTGCAGAATTGATCACCTTGCCGGTAAAATCCCTAACCGTAACGATATAGGTACCGGTGGCAAGGTTGGTAAAAATACCGCTGCTTTGAAAATTAATACCATCAATGGCATACAGGTAGGGCGCTGTTCCATAGCTGGCTGTCGCCGTGATCATTCCATTGGCTACACCGGTACAGGTTGGGCCAGTACCAATTGCGGCAACAGAAAAAACACAGTTGTTCATCAAAAAATCCGCGACAAGCTGCAGGCCGCTGCAGGCCTGGTTGATAAAAGCCCTTATCGTATAGTTAGTGCCAGGTGTTAAACCATTAAACAGACCGGAGCTGTTGCTTTGCAACTGCGTGGTACCTGAAAACAAAATATATGTAACCACTGTACCGAGAGGGGGTGCCGGGCTGATACCCGCCTGTACAGTTTGCGTATTACAATCCGGACTTACGATCAAACTAAAAGTACCTGCCGTGCAATAACCTGAAATATCCAATGAAGCCACCACCCCGTCCCCGCAGGCATATAGTAAATGCCGTCCCGGATCATAGGCAAGGTCATGTATCACCGTTCCCGGGAAACCGGGCAGCGAGATATCAGGAACAGACAGGTCATCAAAACTATTCCCGTCGAATTTTAGCACCTTGATCGTATCGTCACCGTTGCCAATGAAGACATTGTTACATTCATCAGCGACGATGCCACCACTCATCAGGGGAGTATATACAGGATTTACAAAGGGATTACCTGCCCCGGACCCAGTTGCCTTATCAAAAGCCTTCAGGTGTTTTCCATCCCAATAAAAAAGGTACTGACTGTTCACCGCCAGTATATTGGCAGAATTTTCATTATCACCAAAAGCATTGCTGGCGAGGTAGGGCCTGTTCCTGATTTCATTTAATACCTGGTAACCGGAAGCTGTATTCCATGCAGCAGTGGATGCTGTATAAGGATAGGCATGTTTATATATCCGGTTATTCAGTGGAATTATCCCTGTGGAAAACAGGCTGTACATATCGTTGTTCAGCGGATCGATGATCATATCAGCAATGTCCTGGTAAAAAGCAGTGCTGCCGGTTATATTCCTTGAATCCACGGAAGTCAATGGCGGTGTACAAATACCAATGCTGTTACTCGAAGCAGTGGTACCTCCTCCGATGAGTATTTGAGGCTGACCATTGTTACAGCTCCAGATCATTTTCCAGTTTTCCGAAAAATTACTGCTGGCGCTGGTAATAAAATTATCAAAAACACCGGATGCGTTCAACCGCACCACCCTGGATCCACCAGGATTAATAACGCCCTGGCCAAGGAAAATTTTGCCTGTTTGTTTTTCAACCACCCATCCGCCATAGGATGTACCAAAGGACCAGCTTGGGGTGGTCAAATTGCCCGAGAAAGTCCATTGCAATACCCCGGCCGCATTGTATTTGGCCAGCTTATGACTGGTTTTGCCATCCCCGCCACCTGCCACGTAAATATTGCCATCGTAATCAAAATCAATATCCTTGGCGATGCCATTGTTGGCGCCAGTGAGTGTTCCGGTGGAACTTACAAAAGGATCAATATATAGTGTTTTTGACCGGTCGTAACTTCCAATATTGAAGCCTATCCTGTTCCCGGTGCGTTTAAAGGAGGAAGCTACAGGCACCGGGAGCTCCATGCTTCCCGGTCCGGAGATAAAGCATACGGGCCTTTGCTCCCGGATGGCACCGCAACCCGAACGGATCTTCATATGCCCTCCTGGCAGATCTATAATCTTTCTTATATCTCCCTGGTAAACAATTTTGATATCATCCGGGTTTCCGCCGGGTCTGACTATGAAAGTGTATTCAAATCCTGTCTGAGGCGGCGTGCCAGGATGAAAAACAAGATCAATATGCGGATATATTTCCTGGTAGGTAATCCGGCGGTAGCCGTAAGCTTTTTCCTTAATCAGGCCATAGGTGAAATAGGCTGCTCCTGCACTGTCTGCAATGAGCTTAACCTTGTTGCTGGCATTCACAAATACCGCAGCAATGAATTCATCCCTGGCATATCCCTTTTCAATTTCTTCTTCCCTGGCACTCTTCTTTCCGGCTAACCGCTCCTGTTTACAGTTGTATTTTTTAATGCTCCTGTGCAGGTATATGATGCCCCTTTTTGTGAACAGAACCGGCATGCCAAAACCCTCATAGCCATACAGGATCTCACCCATAGAAGCCTGCCTGCTGTAACGCTTGCCATACTGACCAATATTATTGATGAACAGCTCAGGTGAAAAGATATTTTTCTTTGCAGAGAAACCATTCACTGCAGGCTGACCGGTACTGAAACGGGCCTGCTGCGTGTTGCCCTGAACTGTTGTGAACAAACAGAAAATAAGCAGCTGAATATAGCTTTTTCGCATATTGTTTTACTGTGCCCGGTACAGGAATACTTCTCAGCCCGCGTATTTACACTTGTCTGCATGCCGTGAACTTTAAGGTAACCCTGTTGCATTTGAATCAGCAGGAAAATCTATGAAAGGGGCTTCCCTGTATACGGAAAACCTCTTACTTGGTACTGCCCTTTTTACAGACTGGATTTAATGAAATCTGCCAGTTTCATATCAATACTCCTGGATGGGTTTTCCAGAATAAAAAAACTGAACTGGCTAAAAATAACATTGCCTGATCTAAAGGAATACCGCATATGATCCAGACATGCTTTATCAGCATTTTACCGGTAACAGATATTAAGGTGCTGAAGCAAATGAAGACCGCATTATTGGATGAAAGCCGAACCTGCAGCATTCTGAGAGCTGCATTAAAAAATTGGTGATGCCCAACTGGTGCGGGCATCACCGGGCAAATCTCTTCCAGAGAAAAGATCTGCACTTAACCCAACATGCTTAACTAAACAAAGTATTAAGGTCTTGCCAGGCCAGGCATTTATTCCTGGACACCTGCAATACAGGTATCCCTGGATATATTTTTAAAATATACCCGGGTCACTGGCGGATTTGCGGACACTGCTGTACATTCCATACAGCCTGACTGGTCCGTGTCTTCTGTTTTGCCCAATGTTACAAATATTGTCTGCTTCTGTCCTCCGGTAACTGCAGATACCAGGCAGGTATTGTCATACCAAACCACGTTGGTATACCGCGTGCCGGTTTGCACATCCGTCCAGCTGCTGTCACCTATTTGCTGGCTACTTTGCAGCTGAAGGATAACCCGGTCACAATCATACCGGAGAATCCTGGCCGGAATACAGGACGATTCAATTTTACACTTGTCACAGGATGCGAACAGGATCGCCATAACTAAACTGCTGAGGATAATTTTCATTTTGTAAAGGTTGTTTGGGAAAATGACAAAGACTTTATCGCACACGTTGCGCAACCGGGCCTGAAATCTACCAATGTCTTTTTTCATCCGACCAATTGCATAAATGAGTACCGCCCGCGGAACTGGAGCATCATGCAGGCAGTAAATACTATTACATTTTTGATGTTTTAAGTTTGGGCATTGGTAGATGAAACCGGGTGCCCGGTAGATATTACAAATAAATTGCGCCCTGAAATGAAAACCTTACGGTTTTAACTGACAGACCGGATTTTTCTTGAAATATTTTTTTCAGCATCTCCTTGTTCTTATTGCATGGTACCTGCCGGTAACCGCCCAGCAAACCGATATCCTGCAAGGAATTAAAACCAGGATGCGGGATAGTGTACTGATAAATGTTACTGTCTACAAACCACACAACCAGCAGGAAGCTTTACCAGTGACCCTGCTCATAACCCCCTACATCAGCGACAATTACCATTCACGTGCCGTTTATTTTGCAAGGAACGGCTATGTCTTTGTCATTGCTGATTCAAGGGGCAGGGGGAACAGCGAAGGAATCTTTCGTCCCTTTATGCAGGAAGCAGAAGACGGTTATGACCTGGTCGAATGGCTGGCTGCCCAGTCCTGGTGTAATGGCAAAGTGGGGATGTGGGGGGTCCTACAGTGGATATTCCCAATGGGCTGCAGGCCTGATCTGCCAATCCGCAGCCTTTGAAAAAGAAAAAGAGGTCTCCGGCTTTTTTGAATTGAAAGTTTATGTTGAAACCAATGTAAAAGACCTGGATATCATGGCAACAGTTTATGAAATAAAGGCCAATGGCTCCGTCGTGTTGCTTACCACAGCCACCACCCGTGCCCGGTACCGCGATGACCTTGAAAAAGAAAACCTGTTAGAACCGGGCGCCATTCATTTATTTCATTTCAACCATTTTCCTTTTATTTCCAGGGTGATTGAAAAAGGCAGCAGGTTATGTTTACTGATTCACTCCCCAAACTCGGTCTATGTTCAGAAAAATTACTGCAGCGGAGGAAACATTGGTGCCGAAACCGCCCGGGACGCAATAACTGCCCGCATAAGGATACACAGTGATGAAAAGCATCCCTCGGTATTACTGGTGCCCGCGGCGCATGACTGATGAACAAACTGAAATGCCTGGAGTGGAAAACATAATGAACAACTATCTAAATAACAAACAATGAAAACAACGCATTTATTACTGACCAGTTTCTTTTTAGGATTTTTTCTGCCCGGTGCTTTTGCGCAGGGAACAGTAGTGCCCTTATACAAGGGCGTTATCCCGGGTGCAAAGCAAACACCTGTTGCTTACAAGGAAGCGCATGATACCGCCAGCGGGTATTTCACCAATGTGAGTGTACCCAGCCTGACCGTGTATACTCCCAAAAAAGGAACTGCCAATGGCACGGCCGTTATCATCATCCCCGGGGGAGGTTACAGGGTGCTTGTTGATGAAGGAGAATACTTTGCCAGGGAATTTACCAGCAGGGGAATTACAGCCTTTGCTTTAAAATACCGTTTACCCAGCGATGAGATCATGACGGACAAATCAACAGGCCCCCTGCAGGATGCCCAGATGGCCATTCAATATGTACGCAGGAATACAAAAAAATACGGGCTGGATTCCAATAAAATTGGTTTCATTGGCCTCTCTGCCGGGGGGCACCTGGCCACTACCGTGGCCACACATCCAGAAACTGTCCTTATAGATAACCCGGAAAATACCAGCCTGCGCCCGGACTTCCTGGTGCTGGCCTACCCCGTCATCAGCTTCAGTGAATACCCGGTAACCGGCACGGTAGCCCGATTACTGGGACCGGCACCGTCTTCCGATTCCATCCGGTTCTTCAGCAGCGAAAAAAACGCAGGACCCCGGACACCGCCCACATTCCTGGTTCATGCAGGGGATGATGCCCGGGTGGCTGTTCAGCACAGCCTGTTGTTTTACCAGGCCCTGCTCCAGGCAAAGGTGAATGCTGAGCTGCATATACTGCCCAATGGCGGGCATGCCTTTGCACTGGAACATCCCACCCGGGGCAACCAATGGTTTTCCTGGTGCATGGACTGGTTGCACGATAACGTATTTGGCATCCAGGTAAAAAATAAGGGTCCGGTGTCCAAAACATCACGTAACCGTTAACGGATGCAACAGTTCATAGAGAACTTCTAAAGACAACCCGGGCCTTTGCGGGGAAACATGCATAAACATAACAGAAAAGTTTCTGCGTGGCTGAAGCGTATCAGCAAAGCACCTTATCAAATTGACAGCTTTCTTTCAGTATTGATATGGCCTGCCAAAAAGACCCGGAATATTTTTGCCAAAATATTTTAACATGAACCTGCCAGTTGTCAAACTTTTTTTTTCAGGCCCCCCGTTACCCGGGCTTTTTAGTTTAATTGTAGCCACAATGCTTATTTTTCCTTCAGGGGCGGGTGCCCAGCAAAGCAAGGAAAACCGGGTGGTGATGATTTCCCTGGATGGCACACCTGATTTCCTGGTTGACCGGTTTTTAAAAAACGGTGTGTTGCCGGCCGACGGAGCATTTGCCAGAATGAAAAGGGAAGGTGCAGTTGCAAAAACAGTCTTGCCCATCAATGTAGCATCCACCGGTCCCTCACATATTTCTATTTTTACCGGTGCCGCCCCGGGAATAACCAGTATAGTCGGCAATTCCTTCCGTTCAAAAAAACAGCCATGGGATGAACCGGCACTCACCGCATTCCGGCAGCCTTATACAGCAGAAAATATTTTCAGGGCGGCCATGCGGCAGGGCAAGCAGGTGATTGCTCTCGGGGGAGTTGGTATCGATTACCAGGACAGCAGCCGCATGACCACAAAAATGCTTATGTATCCATCCATCGCAGGACCTTCATCCATCGTAAATCTAAATGCCGGTAATGAAAAATTTATACAGAACGGCGATACTTTCACCAGGCTGCTGCCAGAAATCCCTGCGGCCGGTGTGCAACTGGGGGGTGGAAAAAAAACAAGACTCTGGTTTTACCTGAAAGATACGGTGACAGAAGAGGCCAATATACTGAAGCCTTCCTTTAAACTCATCCTTGATACAGATTCCCTGCCGGGCAATGGTTATGCAGCTGCATTGAATGAAACCGGCTGGCAGGTTTTGCGGATAACAGCCAATGACAAGGTATATAATCTTTCAGCCACGCTTTTTCATGCGTCCCCGGCTGCAGGTAAATTCAGGCTCTACCTTGCGCCTGCTGCTGAAGTGTACGGCTACCCGCAATCATTCATGGACCGCATGCAATCCGCCTGCGGCTTATGGCCGGGAGAACCCGATAACCTGAAAGAAACCTCGGGTGCTGTTTCCGAAGAAATATGGTTTGAGCAGGTGGGCCGGCTCGCTGCTTATTCAAAGAACCTTATACTGAACGGGATGAAGGAAGAAAAATGGGATTTGCTTTTTGGTTATTTTTCCACGCTGGATGATGTGCAGCACCGGTATACCCTGACTGATAAACGGCAACTGGATTACACTGCAGAAAACGGTCACCGGCCTGAACGTTATGCACGGATCATTGAAAAATGGTTCCGTACCATTGACGGTTATTTGCTTGAGATCATGAATGCCGCACCAAAGGGAACTTCTTTCGTTCTCTTTTCTGATCACGGGATGCTGCCGGTGCATTCTGTATTGCTGCTGAATAATTACCTGGAGCAATCCGGCTTTTATTTCAGTAAGAAGGAAATACAGGCTGTGGTCAGCGGTAACTCAGCACATATTTATATAAACCCTGAAAAAATAAACGGCCCGGATTATGCTGCTTATGCCAGCAGGCTGAAAACCCTCTTGCGGGAATACCGCAACCCGGAAAACGGGGAAAGGATTTTTGAACTGGTGGCTGACAGCAACGCCCAAAAAGAATCAGGACTCTTCCATCCATCCTATTCAGGGGATTTGTTTGTAAGTTGCAAAAAGGGCTACTCTCTTTCAGGGAGGTTCCTGCCGGGAGTGCCCCCGCTTGTAAAAAATTCTTTTGACCCTTCCATGTTCAGCAGCCAGCAGGAAGCGACAAGGAATTTCCTGGTCAATGGCACCATGAATGAAACAGGCCGCGCTGTACATGGTTGCCTGGGCCGGATCAGGGAAGGGCAATCCATTTTTTATGCCTGGGGCCCGGATGTACCTGCAAAAAAAATAAAGACGATCCGTTCGGTGCAAATTGCCGCAACGGTTTCAAAACTATTACACATCGATCCCCCTGCACAGGCATTAAATAAGCCGGTGTTCTGAACCGGGATCAATCACCAATGCTGGTCAACATGAGGATATTTAAATTTAATAACTGGAAATATGGAAAATCGCTGCTGGCAGATGCCGGCAGTGTGCAGCAATTCCCTGGTTATTTTTTTGAGGCAGAAGTACACGCAACGGATTTTTATGAACTGATCTTCTGGGAATCGGGACCAGGCCACCTGATGCTGGATGACCGAAAGATCAACCTCACTCCCGGAATGGTGATCTTTATCGCACCTTTCCGTAAGCGCAGATGGTTTGTCAGCAAAAAAACATCCCAATGCCGGTTCTTATTATTCCGGGAGGAATTTATCAGCGGATACCTTAAAAATCCGCTTTTCCTCTACGAACTCCCTTTCTTTTACAGGCAGTACCCGCATGATCATTTCCCGGTTGCGGGGGAGTGGCAAACATTGGTGGACATACTGGAAAAGATCACCGTTGAAATCAAAGGCTTTCATAACAGTGCCGGAACAATGTTACCCTCGCTGGTGGTTTACCTGCTGAATATCGCGGCCCGGTCTTACCGCCAGCAACATGGTATGGCCCATCCCCTAAAAGGACTGGGGCTGGCACACCAGTTCCGTTATTTACTGGAATCTGATCTTGAAGCCAGCAAGGGAGTGGCCTATTACGCCCAACGTTTAGGTACATCCCGTATCACGCTGAATAAATATTGTAATAGCCTTTTTGGCATCAATGCCGGCGAGCTGATCAGGCAACGGCTGGTATTCGAAATAAAATCAGGTTTGCTGTATACCAACCGCACCATTAACGAGATTGCCGATTCATTGGGATTCAGGGAACCGGCCAATCTATCGAGGTTTTTTAAACAGTTCACAGGTTCCACTCCTTCTGAATACAGAAGAATGTACCAGGGCGGATTGTATTTTGGATGAGCAAACGGATGGGTGGATTGTCACCCTTGCCTTCACAGCATATTTTTGTCTGCCCCGGAATGTATTCCGGGGCAGACAAATAGACCATTTAAATTTTTTCCGGGTTGCATAGGGGTAACGGCAGTCTGGGTTGTTATCATTAAAATTATTTGCAAGCCCGGCTTTTCATGGACACGGCATATTATTTTGAAAGAATGGATTTACAGGAGGACAGATCACTGGCCGGCCAGCTTATGAACAAGGATGAACAGGCTTTTGAAAAGGTATTTAAACAGTTTTTCCGGAGCTTGCACACCTATGCCTTTACAATGGTAAGAGATGCTTATGCAGCTGAAGAAATTGTGCAGCAGGTTTTTTTAAAATTATGGGAGCGGGCTGAACAAATACAGATCAGCGGTACCGTGCCGGCCTACTTGTACAGGGCAGTACACAATGAAAGCCTCAATTACCTGAAGCATCAAAAAGTAATTTCAAAACACCAGCTTTATGTTGCATACCATATGAAACATGAAAAAGATGATATGAAAGACGGACTCACAGCTGCAGCTATAGAAAAAGAATATACGGCAGCATTGCAGCAATTACCAGAACAATGCCGCACCGTATTTCAGCTCAGCAGGTTTGACCAACTAAAATACCGGGAGATTGCTGAACAACTGGGCATTTCTGTAAAAACGGTGGAGCACCAAATGGGGAAGGCATTGAAAATACTGCGTTATAAACTTGCAGAATTCTTAACCCTGCTGATTATTTTACTGTACCATTAAAAATATATACACTGCAAACACCTGGTGAACATATGGATGCATTGCTGGCCAAATACCTGCTGGGAGAAGCCAGCCAGGATGAGATACTGATGGTAACAGACTGGCTGGCCGAACAACCGGAAAACCAGCGCTATTTTAACCAGCTGGCACAGGTATGGACTGGCAGTGGCCAGCTCAGCACCCATTTAACTGCAAACGAAGAAAAAGCCTGGCAGCGTTTCAGGCAGCGTGTACAGCAGGCTGAAAAAAAACAAACCAGCAGCATAAAACCTGCAGGGTTGATCTTAAGAACAGCTGCTGTACTGGCGCTTGTATTAACAGCCGGATGGACCTGGCTCACATTCATAAAAGAAAACCCGGTGCAGCAGGTTGCAGTCAGCGCAACACGTCTCCCTTTGTCAGACACTTTACCAGACGGATCTGTGGTTACCATGAACAAGAATGCCACCATCAGCTATCCATCGGTTTTTAAAGGAGCTACCAGACCGGTTCAGCTCAAAGGGGAAGCCTTTTTTAAAGTAAGTCCCAATAAGGCCAAACCTTTTGTGATCACTGCCGGGGATATACAGGTTACTGTGCTGGGCACTTCATTCAACATCAGGCAATCGGGCACATTCACCGAAGTGATTGTTGAAACAGGCCTTGTAAAAGTGAAGAAAATGCAGCATGAAATATTGCTGCAGGCAGGTGAAAAGATCAGCCTGTATGCACACGACAGCCTGTTTCGTAAAGAAAAGGTTACAGACCAGCTGTACAATTATTACCGTACCAACAGCTTTGTTTGCAAAGAAACGCCGCTGTGGAAACTGGTAGATGTGATGAACGAAGCCTTCCATAGTAATATCAGTATTGAGCGTGATAAACTAAGAAACCTTACCATCGACGCCACCTTCCGGGAAGAAGGACCGGACAAACTGCTCGAACTGATCTCCCAAACCTTCAGCAGTTACCACATCCGTATAGTTAAGAAAGACAACCGTATCATTTTACAATAAGTATACTCTTTATGAAAAGAAAGAAGCATTTAATTTTCATGCTGCTGGTTTTATTTGTTTGCAACAGCAGTACAGCACAGGGGCCATTACAAAAAAGCATCACCCTGGAAGTGAACCGGCAGCAGCTGAAGGAAGTGCTGGAACTGATCAGCAGGGCCGGCGGTGTGTATTTCTCTTACAATTCAGCTATTGTAAAAAAAGACAGTCTGGTAAGTTTTAATGTGCGCAATAAAACAGTAAAAGAAGTGCTGCAAAGCCTGTTTAAACAAGGGTATGAGTTTTATGAAAATGGCAATTATATCATTATCCGCAAAACATCCGCACAACTTTTGGTGCTTCCGGCTAAAACAGCAGCAGTAAATGATAATTTTTTTTCTGTGAGCGGGTATGTGTATGATGAGTTTTCGGGCAGGGCCATCAAAGATGTGAGTGTGTATGAAAAAAACCGGCTCTCTTCTGCGTTAACCAATGAAAACGGCTACTTCAGGATAAAGTTAAAAAAAAGCGGTCCGGGCATGATGACCCTGACCATCAGCAAGGAGTTTTATACAGATACAATGCTGAATATCCCTTCCAGGTTCAACCAGGAAGTGCTGGTAACCTTATCGCCGCTGTATCAATACCAGGATGAAATCAGGGTGGCCCCGGAAGAATATATTCCTGCAGATACCCTGCCGGCCCCCCGTTCAAACAACCAACCTGCTACCAATGACACCCCAAGGGTACAGCAAACGCCACTGGCAAAACTCCTGCTTTCATCCAGGCAAAAAAAGCAAAGCCTGAACCTGAAAGAATTCATTACCTCACGCCCTTTCCAGGTATCATTTTTACCAGGATTTACAACGCATGGCCAGCTTGGTTCGCAGGTAATCAGTAATTTTTCGCTTAACATCCTTGGAGGATACACTGCAGGAGTTAATGGATTTGAAGCTGCAGGCCTTTTCAACATCGATAAGAGTAAGGTGAAGGGTATGCAGGTTGCAGGGATATTTAATGTGGTGGGGAATCGTACCAGGGGCTTCCAGGCTGCGGGCCTTACCAACCTGGTGCTGGACTCGGTAAGTGGTTTGCAAACAGCCGGGATCAATAATATTGTAAAAGGGCCGTTCAACGGTTTACAAATCGGGGGTATACAGAATCATGTTACCGGAAAATTCTCTGGCGTACAGATATCCGGAGTGGTAAATTATACTGCGGGAAATTTCTATGGATTGCAAACAGCGGGGATACTGAATATTGCACACAATAAAATGAATGGCGTGCAGGTTTCAGGGCTGATCAACTATGCAAAAAAACTAAGGGGTCTCCAGGTGGGTGTTATTAATATTGCAGACAGTTCTGAGGGTTTCAGTATCGGGTTGATTACAATTGTAAAGCATGGATATCATAAACTGGGTATCTCTGCAAATGAAATTCAAAATATTAACATCGCTTATAAAACCGGTTATTACAAATTCTATAATATTCTCCAGGCCGGGATGAATGCCGGTAATCCCGATCAAAAATTATATTCGGCGGGTTATGGCATTGGCAGCAATTTTTTCTTTAACAGGCACAGGACCGTGGGATTAAACCCGGAATTATCAGGCGCTTCAATTTACCGGGGAAGCTGGGATTATACCAATTTCCTTGCCCGGTTCCAGTTACACTTAAATGTACAGATCGCGAAGGGTATTGCGTTATTCGCCGGCCCCACGGTTGCCATGTTATACAGCAATCAAAATACCCCGATTGCAGGTTACGGCTCCGGTTTGCCGCCAGCAGGTTATAAGATTCACCGGGTAAACACTCATACGCAGGCATGGCTGGGCTGGAGTGCTGGTATCAATATCTTCTAAAACAATACCTGTGCATAGGGGTATCCGTTGTTTGAGTTGTTAAGTAAACAGGGAACCATTCTCACCCGGCCACATCAGCCTTCCAGGCCTTTGTATCAATCACTATCACCGGTTGCAAGATTGCCCTATGGTAATATGCTGTGGCTTCAGCAGGCAGCCTGTTGACGGGGTAAAAATGCCCGCTTCCGGGGATATTGCAGCCTGCTGCAGAAAGGAAGAAAGTGCGCATGCCGGGGGGTGCATGCTCCAAAACCAGATTTGTAATTACCATTAAAAAGTATAGTCATGAAAAAAACCTTAAGTTTTGCGTGGGCACTCCCTGCAATGACCCTGTTTGCATCGTGTAAGAAAATTACAGGTGAAGGGCCTGTAATCACTGAACTGCGTCATCCCAGTAATTTCACCGGCATCCGTTCTTCGGTCGTACAGGATGTATCGGTAATTATAGATACGGTTAGTTTTATTGAGATCAAAGCGCAGCAGAATATACTGGATGTGATCGAGACATTTAATTCAGGGGGTGACCTGGTGGTGAAATTAAAATCCGGCCATTTTGTGGGCAGGGACCAGGATGTCAGGATCGCCATTCATACGGGTTCCATTAAATACCTGGAACAGGATGGAGCCGGGCATTTAGGTGTATTTGGAACAGCAGCCGGGGACCATTTAAAATGCAGTATTAATGGTTCAGGGAGTATTGGCCTGGAAAAGGTGAGCATTCAAAATACGCTGATCGGGGAGATCAATGGATCAGGTGATATTATCATTGAAGGAGGAAATGTACTGCAGGCAAATTTTGAATCCAACGGCAGCGGCGATATCAGCAGTTCAGGCCTTTATGCCGACAACGTACACACGGCAATCAACGGCAGTGGCAGCATGCGCATCAGGGCTGTAAGATACCTGTATGCAAATATATCCGGCAGCGGAAATGTTTACTATAAAGGAACACCCATGATCAGCACTTCCATTTCCGGTCCGGGGAGAGTGCGGCCATTTTAGCAGACTGTTTTTTTGTCCTTGATGCACCGCTCCGTCTGTTACTGCAGTTCCGGGCCTGGAAAGCTGATTGCAAATTTTAAATCATGGAGGCAAATTTAATACTTACCCCCATGATTTTTTTAGCTGTATATCTTTCCCGCCGGGATACCTTATTGTTTTGTATAGAATACCGTTACTTTATCACCAGTCATAATAAAATCAGGCTGGGACAATACCAGGGTCTTGCAATCAAAACTTTCGATGGTGTACTGCTCACCATCAAAGCTGAGGTTTTTACCACTCAATGACCAGGTGGCTGTTGTATTTCCGGCAGGAGAGCAAACCGTTCCGGCATCGGTATTGGTTACTGTGCCGTTCGCTTTAAAAGTTACGATATCATCCACCTCACAGGGGCTGATGGTGCCGGTTATATCTGTTTCAGCTCCCCCGCTTGCCCCCTTATACTTCATCACGGATAACTTGTAGGGTCCCGCGATACTGCCCATATCGATGTTACAGGGCACTTCCACAGGATCCTTTTTACAGGAAACAAACAAAACTGTTGAAACGAGAACAGTATAAAATAATTTTTTCATGGTCTTACGGTTTTTCAATCCCTGGCTGTGAAACGGGGATTGTGGTTAATAATGTTTTTCTATTGACCGTCAGAAATATCCTTTCGCTGTCCAGCAGAAGCGATACTCTGCAGATGGCAGGAAAGCAGGTACGGGTAACAAAAAATCCATGACGAATGAATTGCCGGGCAACCTGTTTTTCCTGGTAGCCTTATATTCACAGCGCTCGCGGCAGTTTTAAAAAATAGTCTGCAGGGAAAAACAGGAAATAATTCCCTCAACTGAAAATACTGGTGAAGAGAGGATAAAAAGCCTGATTCCGGATGTTCATAAGAACCGGCAATTTTAAAGTAAACAGTTCTTAAATCCGTTATGTAAAAAACCCCGGCAATTTTCATTACCAGGGTCTTATTCCAAAATTGCTCTTTAACCAAACGATCTCAAAGAATTGAGTTTTGTGAAAAACAGAGCAAAGATTTAAGTACCCGAGATCAATCATCAGAGAGGTACAGGTTTCTTTCCAGCATTTAAGCAGCAGGAGCCCGTTATTCGGCAACCGTTCGGTTCACAAAATATGTTCCATTCACCTGTTACCAGGATTCAAAAATAATATATCCTCCCGCTGGCAAAAGCATCCGGCTATACTCACCTGGCAGTTTTCTATATACCATTCAATCCGAAAGTTCTCAATGCATGGTAGCTGGTAGTCTTTAATCAGCTTCCTGCATACCGTAATGCGCCATTCGTATACTTTAAGACCGGCCGCCCAGTTTTTATTCTAAGTTTATCACTAAATAATAAAATACCTGCGCAGGTTAATACGCGGATGCGGCCTGGTACCGCATTCAGATTCAAGCAAAGACCTTTTATTAATTAAACGCTATAGCCATGAAAGTCATTAAATGCCTCATCCAGGATGAGGAACTTCTTTCTGCTGCCGATTTATGGCATTACCTGCAACAGCTGCCAGGTTTCGAAGCCTGTGCCGGGAGATGGAATGCTTCGGATGCATTGCAATTCCTGAAAGATGAGCAGCTTGAAATAGTTTTCCTGGATATCCGGGAGCCGCATGGAAGTGTATCTTCTCCCGGAGGGAACCGCCGGTATCCGGCACAGGTATTGGTAACTCCCGCCTCCAATGAAAGCGTAAACTTAAAGCGGGATAAGAATTTAAGCAACCTGTTTTGGGATGCTTCCGGTCTTTCCAGGTTTATTGCGGCCTATCATTCAAATAGCCATGATGCTGGAACGGTTCCCGCTCCAATGGAGAGCCGCAACCCAGGCTACCTGATGATCTCCTCCATGAAAAAGAAAAAAAGAATATTATTCAGTGATATCCTTTTTATTGAAAGTAAAAGGGAATATATCAGCATTGTAACTCCTGGTAAAACCTATCTCACCAAACAAACACTCAGTGATACGGTGATGTCACTTCCCCCGGGTATGTTTATCAGGGTTCACCGTTCCTTTGTCCTGGCAAAGGATAAGATCGATGAATGTTCTGCCACCAGTGCAGTGATTGGTGACCACAATATTCCCATCAGCCGTTTTTACAGGGAAAGCACCCGGAAGGCATTGCCTGATTTTTTTAACTGACTACAACCATTTTCCTTTATTTCAAACAGAGTCCACGGCCAGGGCGTCCGCAGCGGGCACAATTATCAATTCATACAGTGCTGCAAAGTTTTAAAGAGGCGGGGATGCACGTAATAGTAATAAAAAGGATCTGTCACCTGTTAGCAGGAATCAAAGGCGGGTTTCATAAAAAAAGAACAAGTAAGACAGGGGTAAAGTACGGTTCAGTTGTCAGTTAATAGTGCGGGCTTACCCCATAAAACACAACAGCCACAAAAATTCAATGTACCTGTTTCGCGATTAAACAACTTACTATACTCAAAAAGATATTTTTTACGGGGTCGCCTTACATTCCGGCCACTTCCTTTTATTAAAATGACACAGGACAACAGTATTGAAGAAATTTTTTTCCGGTACCTGTTAAGATACCAGTTCAGGGAGGCAGATCTTGACTACAGCCTTTTGCAAAAACATATAGAAGTTTTGCAGGTGCTTTCACAGGTCGGCCATTCCGGCATCAGTGTATTTGATATCAGTAAGCTTCAGGTGGTGTTTTACTCTTCGAACTATGGCAGCCTGCTGGGATATAACCCGGCCGATTTTGAAGCAACAGGTCAAAAATTTTTTGACGGGAAAATTCATCCCGATGATAAACTGCAGTTAAGCGAAAGCGGTATCACGATACTCAAGCTGTTTGATAATTTTTCAATAGATGAAAAGAAAAACCACAAACTGATAAATGAATACCGGATGCTGAATGCGCAAAATAATTATGTGCGGCTGGTGGAACAGCACCAGGTGCTGGAACTGGACCGGGCCGGGCAATTATGGCTGATGCTGAGTTTTGTCGACATCTCCCCCGACCAGGAATCGTATAACGGAATAAAAAGCCAGTTGCTTAATTTCAGAACCGGCAATATCATTCCTGTTGAAGCCATGCAAAAAGCACAGCTGGAGCTTACCAAAAGAGAAAAAGAAGTATTGGAGCTGGTGAAAAAGGGATTGCTCAGTAAAGAAATATCAGGCAAACTCTCCATCAGTGTCCACACCGTAAATACACACAGGCAAAGGGTGCTTGAAAAGCTGGGAGCCAATAATTCTATGGAAGCCGTGATTTTTGCCTCCAAATTCGGACTGGTAAACTGATATTACTGATAAATCAGTATTGCCACCTCTCCTGTAAGGTTTGAAATTCGCGTTTCAAATTTTTATAAACCATGAAATACATTCCCCTCTCTTTTTTTATCCTGTTTTTTAATTTCCTTCATGCCCAGCCGCTTCAAACCATCCGTGGCACCGTTACGGATTATGCTTCCAATACACCGGTGGCTGGTGCCACGATACAGGTGGTAAATATCAGCCCCCGCATGTCTGCTGTAGCCGACAGTGCCGGAAATTTCAGTTTCCAGCTCCCGGTAGGCAGGTATAATTTAGAAGCTTCCGGCACAGGGTATTTCCCGGTACTGGTTCGCGATATACTCGTAAGCTCGGCCAAGGAAACCTTTGTGACACTTACCATGCAGCAACGCATTACACTGCTGACCGGGGTAACTGTTAGCCCCAGGGTGGCCAAGGAACAGCCTATTAACAATATGGCAACGGTGAGTGCCCGTATGCTCAGCGTGGAGGAAGCCAAAAAATATGCTGGTGGATTTGATGACCCGGCCAGGCTGGCTGCATCCTTTGCAGGTGTTACTGGCAATATTGATCAGAACGGTATCATTGTGCGAGGGAATGCTCCCAAGTTCATGCAATGGAAAATGGAAGGGGTGGAGATACCCAATCCCAACCATTTTGGTGACCTGGAAACAGTGGGCAGCGGTATCCTGACAGCCATGAGCAGCCAGGTACTGGCCAATTCTGATTTTCTTACAGGCGCCTTTCCTTCAGAATACAGTAATGCGCTTTCCGGGGTGTTTGACATGTCGATGCGCAAGGGTAACAATCAAAAATATGAACACACTTTCCAGGTGGGGGTACTGGGTATTGACGCTTCCTCTGAAGGCCCGTTCAGGAAGGGTGGCAAATCATCTTACCTGTTCAATTACCGCTACTCCACCCTTGCACTGGTTGCACCTTTGTTGCCGGAAAACGGCAACACCATCAAGTACCAGGATCTCTCTTTCAAACTGAATTTCCCCACTAAAAAAGCGGGCACTTTCACTCTTTGGGGTATGGGTCTCCGTGATGGTGCAGGAAGTACCCCTAAAACAGACAAGACGAAATGGATCTACGAAGAAGATAATGAGGAAAATGATGTCAGGTTAAGTTCGGGGTCTGCGGGCCTGGCGCATAAATATTTTTTAAACAGGAAAACCTATATTAAGACCACACTGGCGGGTTCAGGCAACCAGACCCTCTGGGTGGTGGACAAGTTTAACAATACGCTTGAATCCAAGCCGCTTTACAGGGGTGAATTCAAAGAACTGAGCCTTACCTTTTCCTCCTTTATCAATAATAAAATAAATGCAGGACATACCAACAAAACAGGTATCGTTGCCACAAAAATGTTCTACGATATTTTCCTGAACAAATCATTTGTTTTGGGTACCCCTCCTGCAGAAATTGTGAATGAAAAGGGATCGAGTGCCTTACTATCAGGATTCAGCAGCAGCGCCATCAATCTTACCAGCCGGCTTACCATGAATGCAGGCATCAATGCGCAGTATTTCCTGCTGAATCAACATTACACCG
Organism: Ferruginibacter sp.; assembly: GCA_046329655.1. Taxonomy (GTDB): domain Bacteria; phylum Bacteroidota; class Bacteroidia; order Chitinophagales; family Chitinophagaceae; genus Ferruginibacter. The sequence continues at coordinate 38,366 of JAXLUD010000009.1, read as the reverse complement.
TGGAGCCCCGGCTGGGTTTCCGCCAGCAGATCGGTGCCGGCAGAACCATCGGCATCGCCTATGGCCTGCACAGCAGAATTGAAAAACTAAACTATTACCTGAATAACGATATCATTACCGGGAAAAAGGAAATCAACAAGGACCTGGATTTCACCAAAGCCCATCACCTGGTGATGAGTTTTGACTGCAGTATTACCAGTAACCTGCACCTGAAAATCGAACCCTATTACCAGGCGATCTATGATGCCCCTGTCATTGCAGACAGTTCTTTTTCCTTCCTGAATCTCCAGGGTGACTGGTTTTTCAGCAGCCAGTTGCAAAGCACCGGCAAGGGAAGAAATTACGGGGTTGAATTAACCATTGAGAAATATATTTCCAAAGGTTTCTATTACCTGGTAACCGGCTCTGTATTCAAGAGTGAATACAGGGGTGGTGACAATGTATGGCGGAATACAAGATTCAACCGCAGCTATGCCCTGAATGTACTGGGGGGCAAGGAATGGAAAATGGGCCATAAAAGGCAAAATATCCTCAGCCTGAATGCCCGTTTTACCCAGCAGGGCGGTTATCGTTTTTCTCCTGTAAATACGGCCGCTTCCGTTGCAGCGAAAGATGTGGTGTATGATGAAACCAGCGCCTACAGCCTCCAGGCTCCCGGTTCACTGAATATGCACTTTACGGCCTCTTATAAGATCAACAGGAAGAAAACAGCGCATGAGTTTGCCATTAAACTGCTCAATGTTACGAACCAGCCGGACTTTAAAGGACACCGTTACAACCTGCAGCAAAATAAAGTGGAAGTGTATGATGCCAATGTGGCCATACCCAATATCAGTTACAAACTTGAGTTTTGATTCCGCTGCTTCAAATTAATCAATGGTTCGCACTTCAGGGTAGTTGAGTATAGCTATGAAAAACAGCACAGCACCATCAAGCAGGGTTTTTTAGCAGGTGCGGGAGTACAGTCGTTGACTGTACTCCTTTTTGTTTTATGCAGGCCTGGGCTTAAATAAACGGCCGGCACTGCTTCCTGCAACCGGTGCGCATCAATGGCTTCCCCTGTAACCACCTCTATGATTGCTCACGCGGTACAAACCCTTTATCCTTGTCCATTCAGCATCCGTAACCGGTGCATTATGGCCAGGCCAAATTGAATTCCATACAAAATAGTCAATGGGTTCATGCGACATTTTCCCCGGTATACAGGTGCCAGCTGGAAGGATATTGGCTGAGATACCCCTTCGTTTACCCGGGAACATTACCATTTTTAGCCGATATTTTTTAAAGATCCCAATGATCAGGAAATTATCAGTTATGCTGCCTTCCTGGCAAAGACTCACCAATAAAAAAAACCACCGCACCCTAACAGTGCAGTGGTTCCATTAAAACAATCCATGTTTATTATTCAGAAACAATCTTAAGTTATCCTGTTTGCATGCAGGTGGATAAATTCAGCATGAAATGGTTCTTTTACCGGTTTTGTTTTTCCAATACCAGCTGCCTACTCTTTTACAAATGGAATCACTTTCCCGTTTGCAAACTGCAGGTAATAAATACCGGCAGATAATTGCCCGCAGGTCAGGCTGTAAGGCATCCGGGTGATCTTTCCTGTAACCAATAACCTGCCCGTTGCGTCAGATACTTTAATCGGCGTATTCAACAATGCACGGTCATCAAAAAGTACCAGCATATTGTCTTTTACAGGATTGGGTTGTACCCGGATATCCGCGGGGCCGTTTTTACCCGTTACCAGCAACCTGCTGTATGAAAACGTCCCGTTCCTGTCAGTAATCCTGAGCCTGTAATATGACAGGTCTGCTGCATTGCAATCCTGGTACTGGTATTGGTTATTGCCGCTTCCCGCAGCAGCGATGGTTGCGACCGGGTAAAAAATAATGCCATCATCACTTTTCTCCAATACAAATTCTTTGGTATTGATCTCCTCAAAGCTGTTCCAGCGGAGCTGGTTGCAGTTGCTGCCGGCTGTTATATAAAAATCAAGGCGCTGAACAGGGAGTGTGGCCAGCTGGGTTTTCAGGAAAAAGCCGCTGAAACCCGTTACATCAAAACTGATCTCCCACCGGGCAGCTGATGCGTTCCATGTTTTTGTAAGGGATGCATTGCTGATGGTCTGGATCGTACCGCTGTAGGAACCGGGCAGTCCCGAGCCATCTCCACTGGTACCCCCCCGCTTCTCTACCAGTATGTTCGCAATACCTGCTGCATCGGCCGGGCCTGTTGGCAGTTTCACCGTATTCACTGCATTGAAATCTGTAAATTCCTGTTGTTTGAAATACAGCGTCACCCTGCCACTGGCGGTACCTGCATTCTGGTCGGGGGTTATCTCGTAATGCCGTTTCACAAAATTGGAAGGTTGTGCAGCTTCGATCCATACTCTTGCCGTAACCGGGCCGCTTACCGTGTAAGCGCCCCCCGACTGCACCTGGACCAGCTGGTTCACGCAATCAGAATAGTTGGAAATGCCTGCGGCGTTCTGCGGTAGCTGAACGGTACTGTTACCGGTTGGAATCGTATTGGATGCGCCATCCAAATGACCGCCTTCATAGGCACCCATATCAATCACCCCGGTACGCGGCAGGTTTAATATATCCAGTACCGGGCTGGCACCAGTACCTGCACCAATTGCAACCGATGTGCACTGTAACCGCAGCCCATCGTCTGCTGTCATGATAATATTATCTGCCCCGTCGCCATCTGAAAGATTATTGAAATTGGGAAAATTGTTCAGGCAACTGGTCAACTGGGCATTGGTAACGGAAAGGGGGCTTCCGGAAGCATCCCTGATCAGGCAATTGATAAAAGAAGGCTGGTTAACCACCATGGTTTCCTGGCTGTACACTTCATCTCTCCCGGGAATAGTGCTGACCGTTGGTGAATTATTCCAGAATATCGAATTCCTGAATACCATTTTTGCAAAGCCCTGGAATGACACCCCTGCATAGGAAGAAGTATTGCCAGCAAATGTACAGTTGGTTACGGTGGAGGTATTGGAGCCAGCCCCACCAGCACCAATGCAGGCTGCATTTTGCGCTGCGTTATTAAAGAATACACAATTTACCACTGCAGTGTTCGTATATACAAGGTAGAGGGCGCCTCCTATTGAACCAGATAAGAAGCCTGAGCCGCTGGTATTATTTACAAATGCACAATTACTGATTGTGCAGGCCCCGTTGATTATGTTCATACCCGCCCCAAAAACCCCAAAACTGTTTCCGCCGACCAAAAATGAATTCCCGTCTATCATACAAGCGGTAAAGGCGGAAGTGGAATTATCACATAACACGCCAGCACCCCAGGAATCATCATTGTTATCCGTGCAATCTGCACTGTTTGCCCTGATGATACAATTACTGAAACTGGTTGAAGAATACACATTATAAATACCTCCCCCTTTGAAACGTTCCACCAGCCGGGTACTGACAGTAAGGGAGGACCCGCTGGGTGCAGTCGCATAGCCCTTTGATATGATAAATCCATCCATAGTATTCCCGGAATTATTCACTGCCAGCACCACGTGATATGCATTATCGGTGAGCGTGTTTGCAATACCCAGGTCCCCGCTGAGGGTAGTAATATTCGTGCGCCAGTTTCGCTGGCTGAGTTGTGTCTCCGTCCCTGCAAAACCACCATACACACTTACACCGGATTTCAGCGAAAAGGCTTTATCCCGGTTGTTGGCCGGGGCAGCATTGGCGAAGGGATCATGCGTGGGCAGGTAGGTACCGGCCTTTACCCAAACCTGGTCTCCGGAGACTGCTGCATTGATGGCCACCTGCAAATCCTTTTTTGCAGTGGCCCAACTGGTGCCTGCACCCGAATTATTTGCCCGGGTTACATCGACATAATAGATCGTCTGGCTGCGGGATAACGGGAGAATGCCCATCATCAGTAAAATCAGTAAGGACAGCTTATTCATGGTTATTTTTTTTAGATCTTTTGAACTATGGCAGTACGACCAGTTGCAGGTCCCTTTGCCGGCATCGGCTTTCGATGCGTTGAAGAATTGAAGCCGGTGGCAGTTTCAAATTCCCTGTGTACAAACCCACGGAGCCCCAGATGGCCTCCAGCCAGCTTTGGCCCATCCAAGCAATACTTTCTTTGCTAGGAAATTTATCGAGCAGGGATTCCAGTTGCGCCAGTCCCGTCACCTTGTACAGACAGGTATCGCTTGTAACAGCCGCATAAGACTTGAACTTATTGGTTCCGGGAAGAATACAGAAATTCCATCCGTCACAACCGGTTCCCGGCCAGCTGTATAGCTCCCATCCTTTCATCGAGGGTTCTACTACTGCAGCCGCAGTTTTCGATGACAGTGCAGAACAATTTTCATCCTGCGGTATTTTACAACAGGCATTTAACAGGAAAATTGCCATTGTAAGAAAGGAGAATATTATGTTCTTTTTCATATACATGCGATTATTAATTACTAAAACCCAGCTTTATTTTATACCGGTACATTTTTCCAAACTGTTGCTCCAGTTTAAGTACCTCCCTTGTTTTTTTGCTGATCCAGAATATCTCCTTGTTCCCTTCACTTTCATGTACCAGCAGCCAGCAGGGAATTTGCTGACCATCATACCCGTCAAGGGATGCTGAACCTTTCACAGCATAGACAACCTTTTCAAATGGAGCTCCTGTACCCGGGTCGTAAAAAGGGATCACAAAAACAGTCCCGTCTTTATAGGGAAGCGTTGAAAACACTTCCAGGTCAAGGTGCCAGTTGAGCAGGTATTTGTCTTTCGCTGATTTAAATGCAGTCCATATCCTTTTTGCCGTCCTTGCGGTATCAGTATCATCCAGTTGCTTTCCGTTAAAGTCAACTATATTGGATCTGAAATCCACCGAGGTACTGCCCAGGCGGGGGATATTCCACCAGATCTTATGGGTGATCGGTTGCATCGTATTTGCATCGCAAACCGACCAGGCTTTATGCAACACGGTATCTTTGTGCTCCCATTCCTGTGTTACAGCAATGACCGGTTTTCCCGCCTCCATGGCACGTTCAATACGGATCGTCCAGAACTGCGCATCTGAACGGGGAGCCGATTCGCCATTCTTAAAATAAACGAGGTAACGGTGCACTCCTTCCTTCAGTACCGAAGTGTTTATTTTTTTTCCATCTATAAAAACAGTATCCTTTTTTTGAGCATTCGCACTAAAGGCAAAACAAACCAGGCCAACAAAAATCATTGACCGGAATGCGGATTTAAACGGGCCATTCATTTTTTAAGATTTAAGATGATGAAAAGTAGTTTTCATGAAGACAGATTGCTGCTATCTAAAACAATCTTCCTGGAAGATCCTGCCAGGTACAGGTCATCCTTCACCGGGTTAGAATTTAAAGGCCGCCCCGATCCTGGCGTTGGTGGAGCCAATGGCACCGAGTTCTGCAAACCCGCCAATCTTACCGGTGAAATAATACCTTCCTCCGATATAGGCGCCAATAAATACCCCGTTGGAATAGGCACTGGCAAGACCGTCAGATGAATAATTATTCCTGAAAGAAAAACTCCTGAAACCGGCTGTTGCCCCGGCATAGAGGTCCACTTTGTCATTATTAATATTGAGTATTTCGTTTGCATGATAAGACAGCCTGGCTCCCAAATACAGGCTGGTAAACTTCTCCTTAACAGCAATTCCCCATCCACTGTATTTGTAGGTACTGCTTACATAATCAGCATTAGCCCCCACACTTAAAACATCTGAAATACCCAGCTCCAGCGAGACGCCCGCAGGGATACCCCCACTGTAATAAGAATTGAGGCCAATACCCGCATTCAGTAATTTGTCCCCTTTTGCAAACCCACCGCCCTTTTGCGCATGGATAGATAAACCCGTAACCGCAACCAATGTGCATGTCAGTAAAACTCTTTTCATTGTATTATTTTTTATGGCATTAAACTTTACTCCCGCCTGCAGCATCAGCGAACAAGCCGGAGCGGTCATAAATTTCACCTATACAATGAAGCCAACTAAAGAAAAAACACGAACAACCGCTTTGCATATACAGATAACAATGACCGGCAGATGAATGAACGATCATTGCCCGGGAAAGCTGTGCAGGTACAGGGATACTCATACGGATCTTCACCTGTATCCTAGCGGACTATGGGGTTTGGAGTGATATCATTTTTTAAAAAAGCCTGATTACCCATGGCAGTAAATGGAGGGACGAACTTGTTGCAGGTTTACAGAAAACAAAAAGACCATGAAATCACAGGATGACTGTAACCTTCAAAGGGCGCCAAACCTGTAATTTGCATGATCCTTTCACCCAACCTTTAGTCACCGGCCAAAACAGGACCCGGCCTTCCTTTCCCCAACTGGCGGACAACCAGGTCCCTGCCGGCTGCCTAAAAAAACATCCTGTTACTATTGATTCATACCCGGGCGTGCTAACGCCTTCCATAACGCCCCCCCCTGCGCCAACCCAGTAAATACCATAAGCAGGTAGTGAAATTAATAATCAGGGGCTGCCTTTTCCTGCTCATGCCCCCTGTCTGAAGCCACCATTACCAGAGCCATCACCAAAATAAAACTGTATTCACTTCCGCCGGTTCCATGTTCACCTACAAACCATCCGAGCGATGCATGTATGAGGACAATACCTGCAAGCAAAATGAAGATAAATCCTGCAGCAAGCCACTTAATAAAGTAACCGAGGGCCAGCAGGACACTGCCCGCGATTTCAAAGACAGTAATCAGCCAAACGATGGCCTTGCTGAACATAAAACCCTTTGAATCCAGGAAGAGACTGAACTCAGGAATTGTTCCGTTGATGACCCGCACCAGCGCATGTGCCATAAAAACCAGCGCCACTGATATGCGCAGCAGTACAATGGCCTGCTGCTGTTTAATAAAAGGGAATTGTTTCATACTGCTGTTATGCCTTTCCGGGAAAGGTTTTAAAATGTATATCCGAGTGTCTGGAACACCAGTTCACCCAGTGAACCGGCGGTTTTCAGGCTGGACTGGACCACACTTCCCCCTGAATAAATTTTTAGTGTCGCTGTCTGGCCCGGCAAACCATTGGTACTGGCCTGCCCTCCAATACCCACTGCGCTTACGCTGGCAGGATAGGTAATCTCTTTGGACCACGGAATGGTAACATTGTTGAGGACTGTATTGCCATTGATATTATCACTGTAAATCACTGTAAACTTCCCTGTGAAATTGCCGGTAATTTCAAATTTTACCTGCCGTGCATTTACTGGCTGCGGGTTGTCATTATTGTCCTTTTTGCAGGATCCGGTAACGAGTATCACCGCAGCAAACAATGCGAATTGAAACATGAATCTTTTAAGCATAATATCCTGTTGGTTTTTAATGAAAACGTTTATTAACTGGCAAGTGAACCCGGGTGCGGGACCGCCACCAGCCTGCTTGTTCTTTTTACTCCCCCCTGCATCCATATATACAGCATACAGATAATCAGCAGCACATTGTATTCCATCCCATCCTGGGAAGGACCGACCACGAACCAGCCATTATGCATGTGCACCATGAAGATTCCCGCAAGCAGGTAAAGGATAATCAGGGGCGGGATCCACTTCACGGCTTTTCCCAGGGCCACCATGACCGGGCCTGCTGTCTCCAGCAGGGTGATCATTATGGCAACAAAATTTCCAAAAGGAATCCCCTCGCTGCTGAGAAAATTTCCCAAACCCGGGATGGAGGTTTTCCACCCGGCCAGCTTATGCACCCCGTGCACCATTAAAATACCGCATACGCCTGCACGAAATAGTGCAAACTGCAGTTCCTTGTTTATTTTCATCCGTTGTAATTTTAAATGAGGCAGATATGGAAATACCCGCCGTCAATAGTTCACCAACCGTCCTTTTCATACACGCACAATGCAAAGACTATAGATTGGTGATGCCTTATAACCTTAACCGTTATAACTATCTTGGCCCGATGTACCTGAATTCCTGGGTCCATTCCCTTGACACCCCGGGAGCAAATGTGCCGCCCACATAACTGTATCCCCATTTTGCAAATATTTTTTTAGCTGCCGGGTCATAATAGGAATTGAAGGAGGGACTCATCGTATAAAACGTGGTGGCACCAGGGTATGAATTCTGAACCGTCACCAAATTATTTACAGTATTGATGGTATACTCAGGTTCCTGGCTACCAAAATAACCAAGGGAGCCTCCTAAAACGGCCGGGTTGGCATAGCCTCCGGCAAAATCCCAGTATATTTTAACCTTATTCAGTGCTGAAGTAATCAGCTGAACCGTCACTTTGTCTCCCGAATAGCCCGGGTTACTCGAAGGATGGTAATTGGAAAAAGTAAGCTCATACAGTCCGTCGTATTCGTTTTTCGCACCCACCACGGCGATCAGTGCATTATTAGCACTGATCTTTGCATCCCCGTTTGCAACAGCGGTGATCTTCAACGGAAACGCATAACTGCGGGCGGGATCAAATAACTGTGCGTTGGGAACCGTTAACTTTATTATTTTACTGATCTCACCCGGAGCCATATCAATACTGATGGTATTTCCCAATACGCCACCCGTGCTGAGCGTATACCAGGAAGCCGGCATCTGGAGGAAAGGAATTCCACCATGGGCCACCATTGAATCATTCACCCTTTTGAGTAACACTGTATCAAACTGTACATTCACTTTCATGGACGTATTCAGTGCATCACTGCTGTTGGGTTCCCGTCTCAGTTCAGCTAGCTCAATGGTTTGGGAAGTATTCACGAAATTTATGCCCGTCAGTGTTTGTCCCGCCGTATGATCAGCCGGTCCCCCGCTCATTAATTTTACCAGTGTTTTTCCTTCATCCGTAATGCTGCTGACCTCTTTTGTTTTTTTACAGGACACAAAGAACAGCACTGCCAAACCCGCAGCCAGGGATATTTTAAAATATTTTTTTAGCATGATAATGATTTTAAGTATTATTTATCCCACCATATGCGAGCCCCGGCCACATCCCCGCCACTCAGCCTCGCCGCCGCCGCGGCCACATTGGTATTGTTGGTGCTGTATTCATTGGTGCCATATACATAGCGGCGTGGAATACCCTTTCCATTATTAGAAGCAAAGGCCGTGGGTCCCAGTGCAGGAATCCCGGCAGTGCCGGTAACCGGGTTGGGCTGGGCGAGGTCACAGGAACGGCGCCACTCACTCCAGACCTGGATACCGTCAGGAAAATGAGCGATATAACGCTGCAGGAAAATCCGCTGGAGAAAACCCGTGGTGTTTGCATGCTGTCCCGCCACCGAATTGTAACTGCTGGCCCCAATATTTGCACCGCCCCCGGCACCGGAATTGAAGTTGCCCGCACTGTTCAGCACTGCATTGGCATCTGCCTGGGTGAGGCCCCATTGCTCAAATGATGCTTTTACTGCATTGTCATAATTATCTTTCGCCGTACTGGCCCCGGGTATCCATCCCCTTACTGCCGCCTCACTCACCGCCAGCAGTGAACTGGCCGCATTCACCAGCACAAAAGGACTGTTCTTTTGCCGGAGGGCTGGTTGTAACACCCGGGCATAGCCTGTGTTGGCAGCCCCGAAATTATCTGCATCTGTTTTCTTCAGGCCATAGGGAAATGCGGTGGCTGAGGACCCGAATACATTCCGCCTGCTGTCATTCATATTGGTAAGGATATCACTGAAAGTTTTGCTGAGTGCATAATCCGTTCTGCCGTCATAAATAGAAAACCAGGGATGATTGTAGGTTCCATCGCCCGGGAAATTAATTACCAGGTTATCGCTGTTGGCAGTGATATATCCTGCAACATCATTAAAAGCATCCGTGAAGGCAGTTTGTGCAGCAGCAGGTGACACCTTGATCATGCGCAGGCTGATGAGCATGCGCAGTGTGTTGGCCAGTTTTTTCCACCTGGCAATATCGCCGTTATAAAATATGTCCCCTTTAACCAACGGGCCATTATCAAATTTTGCAATAGCCTCCTTTAATGCCGCTAGCAGTTTTGGATAAATTTCTTCCTGCTTGTCATATACGGGTGTGAGGAAGGCTGAACCTTGCAGAGCCTGGCTATAAGGTATATCACCCCAGCAATCCGTCAGCTGCCAGAAAATATAGGTTTTCAATATGGAGGCAACAGCCACCTGGTTCGCGTTTGAACCATAGGCGGTACTGGCATCTTTTGTTTTATCATTGGTATTCCTGTTAATGATTACCTGCAGGTTGGACAATATATCCCGGTAAGTGATACTATATTCAAATTTGGGCTCACTGTACAGGGAAGCTTCTGTATACTGCGTTTCAGTGATCTGCTGGGCATAGAGACTGCTGGTCACTCCTGTTTGGGTACCACCCACCAGGACGGTGCCTGTCAGCAGTTCAGCATCTGTCAGCAAACCTGAATTCACCGGGGAAACCGAACCATATGGATCAATATTGGTATCCCCAAAATCCTTGAATTTTTCACAACTGGAAAATCCCGCTAGGGCAAGTACCAGCATGGTCATTTTGGGGTTGAGCAAATTATATTTTATCATTCTGTCGTGATTAAGCTTTAGAAATTAAGTTTAAGATTGAAACCCAGCGAGCGTGTGCCGGGCATTTGGCCGTCCTCTCCCTGCACCTGGGAAATTTCAGAAGGGTCGAAGTCCCTGTTCTTGGTATACAGGAGTAACACATTCCTGCCTACCAGTGAAAAATTGATTCCGCTGATCCATTTGGTACGGAAGAGTTTTGCTACAGGCAGGTCGTACCCGATGCTGAGTTCACGCAGCTTAACATAGGTCAGGTCAAAGACACTGTTTTCAGCAATATTATTCTGCCTGAACTGGTGGAAATAGGTCTGTGCGTCCACATAATAGGTAACGTCTTTTCCAGAGGCATCCACACCATCCACTCTTACACCGCCTCCATCAGCCACCTGGTCCCTTACGGAATTTCCTTTATCATTCAGGGTGGCAGTACGGGCGGTCAGGCCGCTGTATGTACCCCAGAAATCAGAGAGTGAAAAGAATTTACCGCCCACCTGGTAGTCTACATTCACATTCAGGCTGAACCTTTCAAACAGTTTCATGCTGCTCTGCACACCACCTGTATAATCAGGCAGCACACTGCCAAAGTTCACCTCGGTTTGCTTGGTATATAATCCATTGCTCTGCAATACCGGTTTGCCATTCAGTTTCTTTATACCCCCTCCGAACAGCTGGCCCCAGGGCTGGTCAACACTGCTCACCGTATACGCCGATGATGAACCAGAAAATGCACCTGATGCCACCGTAAGCCTGTTTACACCCGGTGCAATAGACACAACCTGGTTCCGGATGAGTTTGGAGAAACTGGCATCCAGCCGCCAGTCGAATTTTTCGGAACGAACCGGGTTCAAAAATGCCTGCAGCTCTATCCCTTTCTTTTCGATCTTACCCGCATTGGTCCTGAATCCATTGTATCCGGTTGTACTGCTGATGCTCACGCTCACGGGGAAATCGGTATTTGACCTGTCCCAATAGGTAAAACTGAAACCAATCCTATTTTTCAGCCAGCGTGTTTCGATCCCGATTTCCTTTTCTGTATTCACGCTGCCGTGGAGGCTGGGATCAATAAAAGTATTGGGCTCCGACATGGTAAACACATCTGCCGCATTGGGTGTATAAGTATTATACAACTGGAATGCAGCCAGCCTGTTGTTTACCTGTCCGACTGAAGCCCTTATCTTTCCATAGGACAATATGCTTTTATCTTTTAACCATTCACTGAAAATTACACTCGCACCCATTGAATAGGCATCAATGGATTTGCCCGCTGGTTCACTGGAAAGGAAATTTCTTCTGAAGGAACCTTCAACGAACAAGGTGTTTTTATAGCCTGCATCTGCCCTTACAAACCAGGCCCGCTGGTTCAAGGGTATGTAGGCCTGGGTATTGCCTGTTGCAGAAGAGGAGTTTTTAGGCGTGCTTTCTGAATTGGCTATTGAATACAAACCGGGAACCTTTAAACCACCCACAGTATTGATCCTGTAACTTTCATCCAGGCTTTTTAACAGGTCGATACCCGCATTTCCATTTAACTGGAAAGACCTGATCTTTTTTGAATAACTGGCCAGGAGCTCATAATTCTGCCTGGTACTTGAAATATTTGTTATACCGTAACCGGCAAGGCCATTACCCTCAAACTGGTTAAAGGAAGACTGCGTGGAACTTTTTTCCATTTCAGACGGATAGGTAAGGGAGCTTTTTGATACCAGCTGGTTACGGCGGTAAGTACCACGGATCTTCAGGTCCCTGGTAATTTTGAAGGTAATTCCCGCATCCCCATAAAAACGGTCACGATTATCAGGTGCTTTCACCAGGTCGAAGAACGTAAAGGGATTGAGCCAGTAATTGGCGCTGTAGAAAGCAGATTCATCTGTGGCACTGTAGGCTGCCGGATTATTATGATTCCAGCTGGCATAGATACCACCGGGAGTGCGGAGGTACCTAAGGTTGCGCATGATATTCATATCCAGGTCGCGGTGAAACCACTGGTTAAAACTTCCCGAACCGGCATTGGCATAGTTGTCGTTGTTCTCCGCATTCCTTTGCTGGTTCATGTAATTGATATTGGCATTCACACTTACATAAGGATTCAGATCCAGCGTAACATTTGTATTAAAGGAATTCTTTTTCAGGTAGGTGCCCGGGATAATTCCCTCCACATCCAGGTTGGTATAGGAAACACGCACTTTGTAGTTGTCACCACCTCTTACAAAATTGATATTGTTCTGTTTGGTGATCCCCTGGTTATAAAAATCCCTCACATTACTTGGCTGGGCTGTGAGCCGGGCTGTTTTATATGCATTCTCGTGACCGCCATACCATGCATACCAGGGTATGTACTCCTGACCGGCAATACGGGGGCCCCAGGAAGCGTCATCAATATAATCATGGTAAAACTTTCCATCAAGGGATTTCCAGGCCAGTGGCTGACCAGGCTGCCAGGTATAACGGTAGAAGTCAGCCGAACTTCCGCCTGCATAGGCGTTCTGGTATTTGGGGGTAACAAAAATATTGTCAAAATAAATGGCTGAATTGACCTCGATGCCCGAGGTATTATTCTTGCGGCCTTTTTTGGTAGTTATCACTATAGCACCGTTTGACCCATCGGGACCGAACAGGGCGGCCGCTGCGGGTCCCTGGAGCACGTTCAGTTCTTCCACATCATCCAGGTTAATATCACTGGACCCGCTAATGATCACACCATTCAAACTGCTGGCACTGCTGATAATCGTGCCATCCACCACATAGATCGCCCCGGCACCCGCACCCAATGCATTTTCGCCGCGAAGCCTCACCGCGGTTTCCCGTCCCAGCGCCGCACCCGACTGGCTGCGTACCTGCACGCCGGCCACTTTGCCTGCCAGTGCGTTGTTGATATTGGGAGACCTGACTGTATTGAGTTTGTCAGCATTAACAGACTGAATATTGGAAGATACACTCCGGGAAGAACGCGTGATATTAAAGGCACTGGTAACCACCACTTCCTGGATGGTATTTTCTTTACGTTGCATCGTGACCGTATAATAGGCCGCCTCTCCCACCACCAGCTCCGCATTGAGGAAAGAGGTATTACTGAATATGAGTACGTCATTCACCGATACACGCAGGTAAAACTCACCGTTCTGATCCGTTTGCACCCCGGTATTTTTTCCCTTAACAGTGACGGATGTAAAGGGCACGGATGCACCCGCCTTATCCATCACCTTTCCGCTCACTGTTTTTTGGGAATAAGCAGCCGTTCCCATAAGCAACAGGAAAAATAAAAGCAGTTTTCGCATACACTTAGTTTTAGTTTCAAAAATTTTTCTAAATGTATTCCCTCAAACCAGCTTTGGTTTGGCTACTCTATAAATGGTTATCCCATGTCTATTAATGACAAGGTTCAACCTATAAGACAACTCGTATGTACTTAATGGAAATTGGTATGCGGACCCCGGGTGATATTATTTATATGCCTGCATAATTTGATGCAGCTTTTCTTTGCAGCTGCGGCTTACAGGCAATTGTTTGCCCGCAACCTCAATTTCAAAATGGGAGAATGACTCAATCCTGGAAAGGTTTACAATGAAAGACCGGTGTATACGGATGAAGTGACTGGGGGGCAGCAATTGTTCCATATCCCCGATCTTGATTTTGGTGATGATAAATTTAGTATTGTAAAAGACCTTTACATATTCTCTTACACTTTCCACATAATTGATCTCATCCAGGAATATCCTGATGTTTTTTTTGCCGACATTAAAAAACATGAATTTTCTTTCAGGTAATATATGCTGTACAATTTGCTGGGGTTGCTGCGGTTTTTGCCTGCCCAATACCTTATTTACTGCCAGCAGGAACCTCGTAAATTCAACCGGCTTAAGCAGGTAATCCACCACATTGTACTCAAACCCTTTCAGCGCATATTCATGAAAAGCACTAGTAATGATCACATCGGGCCTGTTTTCCAGTGTATTCAGGAATTCAAAGCCTTTCAGTTTGGGCAAATGTATGTCCAGGAAGACCAGGTCGATCTTATAGCTCTTCAAAATATCCAGTGCCATAATAGCGTCTGAACAATGAGCCACCAGGTGCAGTGCCGGCAGTTCCGCAATATAATCTTTCAGTATCTCCGCAGCCAGTGGCTCATCTTCCACTATGATGCAATTAAGCCTGTTTCCGTTCATTGAGTGGTATATTTAAGAAGACAGAAAACTCACCCTCTTTTATTCCGCTGGTGAATGCATAATTTGTATAGGATAATTCGATCAGCCGCTGCAGGTTTTTTAACCCGATGCTCTTCCCGGTAGGCTGACCCGGTTCCTCAGCGCTGTTCCTGACCGCAAATACAAGTTGTGAATCTGCCAGTTTCAGGTCAATATAAACATAGCTGCCGAACCTGGATTCACCCACCCCATGCTTAAAGGCATTCTCCACCAGTTGCAGCAGTATAGAAGGAATAATGATGGCATTTTCCGAATCCAGTTCCACATTGAAATCAACCTTCACTTTATTCCCCCAGCGTAATCGTTCCAGTTCAATATAATCCTGGATGGTGCTGATCTCCCGTACCAGCAGTACCCCGTTTTCGGAAGCCTCATATAAAAGGAACCGGAGGAGGTTGGATAATTTCAATATACCAGCCGGAACCTGCTGCGAGTTTTTTCTTGAAAGCGCATACAGTGAATTCAGTGTATTAAAGAGAAAATGCGGGTTAGTCTGCGATTTGATCAGTTTCAATTCTGCCGAAATGCGCTCATTGATCAGTTCTGTTTCACGGAACTTCCATTGCTGGTACTTGAAATACAGCATGACTGCGAAAAAAATACCCACTGCGAAAGTCAGGTCCAGGAAACCTGAGAGGCTCCAGGAATCGTAGGTTTCAACTGCGGGAATGGGCACCTTATAAATTTGCGGGTAAAACACAAAAAACACCAGTATAACATATCCAGTTATACAAACTGCGTAAGCAGCCAGCATATATGCCAGGCGGAGGATAACTTTACCCCTGCCCTCCATCAGGGCTATGATCTGCCGAACCACAATATAGGATAAGGGTATTTTTACCAGCAGCCGCAGCAACTCCGTTTCTGTAGTGATCCAAAGTACCTGGTACCAATGGGGCAGTTTGATATCCATCTTTACCCAGGCATACTCCACGTATACTTCAAATAAAAAGTACAGTATCCAGTAAATGATATGTTTTCTTACTTCTTTTGCCAATACCCAAAATTGGCAAATATTGCCTCCTGTTCCAAATTTACAAACGAATAACAATGCAGGATGGACGGAATACAGTTTTCAACCTACAGAATGCAGCTTCGCCCATCCTGCCGGCATACAAACTCCCGCAGGTAGATTTCTTTTTTTGCGGTACGAACTAATACTTTAACTGAACGACGGTAGTCTGTAACAAACCGGTGCCCAGCATGACCAGTTTATGTTCTGTTGCTTTTGCAATAGCCCTGAAATTAACAGCCTGTCCGGGTTCAAACCTTTTAGCCTTGCTGGTCGCCCACCGGCTGTTTGTTATTAAAATATCTCCGTAGGGCCAAAAACCCATTTCATAATGCTGCCCGATACCAAGGGCCGCTGACTCGGATAAAAAAAGCATCCGGAATACATTGGAGGGAAAAATGAACGCATGCTGGCCCGTTTCCAGATCAGCCAGCGTGCTGGTTCCCACTCTTACAAACATTTTAGAAGGTGCTGCGACGATTTCACCCAGCTGGATCGAGGTAATTATTTGGGCGGGTTGCCAGCTGTTGCCGCCATTGGTTGTTTTATAATACCTCCCGGACCTGGCCGTTGCGTATCCCTTCAGGTTATCCATGAATTTCACATCGGTAAAATCTTCTGCTCCCGTGCCCGGAATATCGGTCCAGGTATTTCCACCATCGGTGGTTCTGCGCAAAAACTGCTTGCCGGCAATAAAGCCTGTATTAGCATCGAGAAAATACAAGGCCGCTGGAGCACCGGAAACAGGCGTGTTCAATACAATCCGCTGCCAGCTCAATCCCGCATCCGTTGTTTTTAATAAAAAACCGGATGGCAGGGTGTCCGCTCCACCAATAATAAATCCCGTGCTGCCATTAACGAACTGGATGCGGTGCAGGTAAGCATGGGCCTGGTAGGGAAGATTGATCCAGTGCAGACCCGAATCAGTTGTCCGTATAATATCCCCTTCCCCACTGACCGCAAAGCCGGTTTGCCCTGTTACAAAACACATATCCGTATACTCCGCCGCCGGAATAACGGCAGGGAGTATTTTCAGGCTGTCAATTTGTAGATCCGGCAAACCCGGTTCTGGGTTTAGGGGAGGATCTTTTAAGCAGCCTGTAATCAGCAAGGCGGTCAATAAAAAGAAAGGAAAGGCTTTTGTCATCTTTTTCATCTCATTCATATACTCCATTATGATGGCCGTATAAACTGACAATTATTTTATATCAATCGTGGCTCAGGGCCAGGTATTTTATACGAGTTGCCGGTTTACGGCTACAGCATACCATTTCATGCATACGAACAGCCTGGAAAAAGCTGTTCCCGGCTAAACAGGAAATGTCAGTAAAAATCAAGGATGCCTGCTTTTCTGCGATTCATTGACGCCCGGCTTTTATTGGTAGATTAGCTGAAACTGCGGGCAACACTTCAGGGAATTTACAGTTCAAATAAGCCTGCTGGTTTGCCTCAACAGCCTCTGGTCATAAAGCACCAGGGCCCGGGCATGAAAAAAGAGATTCATAATACATCGGTGCCGGCATTTTATTGAGGTGAACACTGTATTAAAGTAACCAAGTTCATTTTCAACATCAGGCCATTTATTCAAATGAGATTTTTTATTGTTACTATCCTGGTTTCATTTTCAGCAACACTGTATGCTCAGACTAAAGGAGGCCTGGTTGTTAATCAATTCCGGTATAGGCCTGAATTCCCGTTGTAGCAGGGAGTTGCCTGTTGGGAGTACCGTTGAATATATGCTTACTAACCTGGTCAGTGCGGGCGTGATGAATGATTTTTTTCCGGTTCGTATCAGCAAACCCTTTCGGGAAACAACCATGAAATAAGATTCAAATACTGGTTTTGGGGAGTTCGTGTATCTTATCATCTTGATGAATTCCTGAAAATACAGAACAATAAGTTTGATTTCTATTCAGGTGCAATTACTGGTTACAGAAGCTATGTTTCCAGTGAAACCGATCCGGGTTTTGTTAGAAGCCGTAAATATTCCAGTGCCCCTTTTGGAGGGGCATTTATCGGCGGCAGGTATTTTTTTTATAAAACCAAGGGGGCGTTTTTGGAATTCAGCACTGCAGGCACAACCAATGCCAGGATCGGAATAACAATCAACCCCTGACCGGAAACAGCAATGATACAGGCTACGCTGTTTTACCTGTCAGGAGCTCCATCAAACTTGATTACCACATTCCCTTTTTTATGAAACTGCTCCACGTACGCATGGGCTTCCTTTACCTGGGCAAGTTCGCAGACCCTGTCAATATAGGGCCGCAGGTGTCCCGATTCTGCAGCGGCTTTCAGTATGGAAAGATCATCTTTATCCCCTTTAATGGAACCCCGAACCGTTACAAAACGTCCCCGGGAACGCAATAGTTTCCTGCAGGTAAAACGGGAGGTCTTTCCCACCGCATCCAAAATAATATCAAACTGCCGGCCGCAGTTCCTTATATCCTGTTTCCTGTAATCTATCACCATATCTGCTCCTAGGGACAGGACCATCCCAATATTATCCGTACTACAAACAGCGGTAACCGAAAGCGCACCCATATTTTTGGCCAGTTGTATCGCATAACTTCCCACGCTGCCAGATGCACCATAAACCAATATGTTTTTACCATCAGCCATACAGGCCCTGCGAAGCAATCGTAATGCAGTAAGCCCACCCACCGGCAAAACGGCTGCTTCACCAAAAGAAAGGTTACCCGGTTTCAGGGCTATTTCGGCATTTTCTGACATGCATTTATATTCAGCATAGGCGCCAAAGGATAAACCACAAAATCCAAATACTTTATCCCCTGGCTGGAAACGGGTGACGGCTTCCCCTGTTTCCACCACCATACCAGCCAGTTCAAACCCAAGTACTTTTACCCTTTTTGGCCGAAAAAGCCCATTGAATATCCTGGCCAGGAAGGGATCCGCCTTTCTAAGCCGCCAATCGGCAGCTGTTACACTCGTGGCACAAAGCCGTATAAGCAGCTCGTTCCTGCCCGGTTTGGGGATGGGAAGCCAGGTAAGTTGTAACACAGAAGGGTTACCGTATTTTTCATAGATAACAGCCCGCATAAGGGTGTTTTGAACATTTTCCTCCATTGGGAAGCAAGCCGGATTCATAGTTTCAAAAGATTTCATACCAGGTAATTTTTTAATAAAACAATCATTTATTCCGATATCTCCATTTTAACCCGCCATTCCATAAATGGTCTTTCGATAAATTTATGAGCAGCAAAAGAAAGCAATACGGTTAGGAAGGCCGGGGTAAGCCCGGTGAGCAGGTATTGTTCAAAACCCAGCCCGGCAGGTAATTTTCCACCGAAACGGCTTTGGTTCACACAGAACAGCACCATTCCATGCAACAGGTAAATACTGTAGGATAACTGGCCCAGCACCTGGGTGCTGCGGGCCACGAGCAATCCACCCAGATTATTGCCACCTGCTATTGCTCCAAAAACAAGGGAAAACAGGCAAACCGATAATAGATTATCAGCAGAGGGACAGCAGACCACACCGGTAAAAAGCAGGAGGCAACAAATTATTGCCGCCCAACCGCTTTTTATAATCCTGATATTTTTCAATTTTCCGTAACCGATGGCTGTCAGGATCCCGGCGAGAAAATACAGGAGGAGCAGGCTGTTAACCGCGGCTGTTTTCAGAAAGAACAGCAGTATCAATACCAGGCAGGATGACAACGTAATCCAGCCGGCCCTCTCCTTAAATAATAAACCCAGAAAGGGCACCAGTGCATAAAACATGATTTCATAACGCAATGACCATGCAACCCCTGCATTCAGCAGGTAGGTATTTTTGTAGCCATTCATATCGGGAGCACCCAGGTAGGTGAATCCGATCCAGTGCAGGAACTGATCTGTCAGCCGGCCCGCAGAAACCTGTACCCGCATCCCGGACAAATACATTACCAGTGCAAAAAGCAGTAAGACAGAAAAAGCATAAACAGGAAATAACCGCAGGAACCTGTTTACAAAAAAAGGTCTCCAGCCAGCATTAACCCCCTTCATCAATTTCCTGGTAAATAAAAATGCAGTGATCATAAAAAAGAACGCAACCGCCCCATTACCGAAATGGCTGAACAGGTTAAAAGGCGGCGGTTCCCACCGGCTGTATTTCAAATAGAAATACCAGATACAGAGATGGTGAAGCATCACGAACCAGGCCAGTAAACCCCTTAATCCTTCGATTTCAGGATGACGGGTTTTCTGAACCTCCAGCCTGAAAAATAAATTCAGTATCCTTACAAATAACAAACTGCTGCATACAAGTAAAAGCGTTACAAAATACCTTGGTGGCACGGCTCGTTTGATTTGAGTTTTTTAAATACACGCACTGACTTCCAGGTAACCAGGGCCTGAACTGCAATAACCTCTTCGTTAATGAATCAAATCCCCCCAGGTATCCACCGCAAATCAGCCACAGTTGTTTCCATTCCGGATAAACACGAACCTTGCAGTTAAAAGGGATTTCACAACAGGAGGAAAGTTGTCTTCGGCATTTATGGCATCCCGTCCTGTAAAATTTTGCGGCCATTTATTTTCCGGCAGAACCGGCTGACCACTGTTATTTTGCCTGCAAAAATTCTGAAAAAGCCTCCACATCGCTGTTATAAACAAGGATCTCGCTGAGTGCAAAAAAGTTTTGTACATCCACACAATGGTCATAACTGTACGCTAACAGGCTGAGACGGTCAGTATTGCTGAATAATGTCACCAGCATTTTAATCTGCGTACTGGTAAGACATTTATTCTTTAACACTGCCTTGTATTGTTTTGCTCTTGTAGAGGAGAGACTGATCCTTTCAAGACTTCCTTTAATAATATTTGCTTCCGCATCCGACACTGCCTGCAAGCAGGCAGCTTTACCACCATTTTGGTGACCGCCCTGGTCACTGGTGTGTAAATTGACCTGTACATATTCCAGGTAGTTCTTTTTGTTTGAAAGTGTTGAGAGCAGCTGCAGTGCATAAGGATAATTTGACAGGTCAAGTATTTTTGTTGTAAACTGTTTTAATATGCTTAACCGCATATTTTCATCCGGGAAGAGCATGGCTGCTTCCATTACCTGCGCTGCAGAGAAATATCCAGCTGGCTTAGTATGGAGCAGGTTTTGTAAACGCTGCTGGGGGTCGGGGTGATTGTTGTTTTGTAACCACCCGGAGAAAGTATTATAATCCATGGGCTGCTGGCCGGTAATTCTGCTCCCGTTGTTTTTTTCGTATGCCGGCAGTGCGATTTCGGACCTGTCAAAGCTGGTCTTGCTGTCGTTGCTTTGTTGTATATTGTAATCGTTCACAAAGCCGGCCAATGCGGCTAATGCGGGCGCATTGGTAAAAATTTCATAAACAACCTGGAAATTGAATTTATCTATCACACTTGGGTAAAGTGTTTTGGCAATTTCTGTTTTATAAGTATCCTGTAAATATAACTGTACCAATTCCCTTGCCTGGCTGGAAGAAAAGCAATGATTGCGGGCCGCTTCCATACCTTTTTGCAGGGCCTGGGCTGAATTGGGTGCGCCAAGCACCTGGCTTCTGATGATGCCAAAATTACCGTTGCTGACCGGGGTACTGCAAGGCTGGGCAAACAAGGCCAGCCGGCAGATGGTAAAAAGGAAGAGTGTGATTTTTTTCATTTTTGTATGGATTTTATGAAGGAATGAAGGGTAATGGTAAAGCCCTGTAACCATTGGCATCCTGCGTATACCCCGCATGCCTGGCCGGGCCATATCCCCTTAATTTATTGCATGTCCCGATAAGCGGCATCTGAGTAAGTACTGAATTGACTGTTAAGGTTTATATATCGGTATGGTAATCCATCAGCAGTCCCCCTTGTTTGGCTGCCTGTCACGCCTCACCGGCAAAGATTGGTTTCATTACTGTACACATTATCCTCCTCCGTGTTATAGGGTGTCCCGCTTATAAGAATGAAGGTCATGAAATGAAAAAAACACCTTTATCAAAATCTACGAAAGGGCGTTTTATCACTACAGACAGCACGCATGAAAACGACAGCTTCGTGCCAAATCAATTAATTTAGTTACACCTTTCAACAGGAAATTACTATCTGATACGGCATAACATTAAAGGATTCTTTGCCTGGAAAATCCAAATCAATAAAAGCACACAATGAAATCGCAATTGACGCTGCTTGTCTTTTTTATTGCCCTGCTGCTGCCACCTGCAGCGATGGGTAAGGTTTCCAGCATGAAACGGTATGCATCCCTGCCGGCAGGGGCCTATGCGGTAAGTCAGCCCGGAGACTCCGTCATTATTATGAATAATACCCTTCATTTTTTTACAGGCAAAAAAGGGCGGTCCTTTTTTCTTAACCGTGTTGCTGAAAAACTCCTGCAATTCAAATCCAGAAGGATTATGAGTGGCCAGGAAAAAAAACCATCCAGGGGGTTAATGCCCCTCATCATCGGTATTGCGGGTATTGCCATGGTTTTTATACCAAATCTTTATTTTGCTGCTCTTATTTTCCTTGTGGCAGCCATCCATTACGGTAAACGGGTTAAAAGAAAATACCCGGGCGACAAAAAGGCTGAAACAGCTGTTGGACTGGGCTGGGCTGGATTGGTATTGCTGGCAGGTGCCCTCCTGTTATCCGTATTCGGGTCAATGAATTACCTCAGGTTTGATTAAGCCCCAGCGGAAATCATTATTTCAATTGAAGACAGGTCTGTACCAGCGGCTGGACGGTTATTCAAAAAACTGACCAGGTCAGAAATCGTACTGTCAAACCCATCCTCCGGCACTTGCTTTGTTTTGGCATTACTGGTATGAAATATACCGTTGCTTCCAAAATAATTAAGAGGTTCCTGGTAACCAACCCCGAATGTTTTATAATTTACAAATACAAATTCTCCGGATCGTATATCGTTATACTTGCTGCTGCTTTACTTTTATTGCGCTCCTGTTCGCTCCAGGTCACAGGCATAAAGATTTTCGGAATGAATAAGCTGGCTATATACTGAATCCGTGGTAGCATGGATCCAGATCGCACCGTATATAACTTACTGGGTTTCTTCTTTTAAAACCGCCCAGGGGCAACCCCGGTTTCAGTTTATGATCTTGAACAAGGTGCAGAACCTGAATTATGCAACCCGCAACCAGGTCTATTTGCCGTTCCTGATTAAAAGCAATACAACCACTGACTGCAGGAAGGGTGGAACCTCCCGGGATGCAGACCATCACACAATCCCGGATTACGCAAAAAAATTATAATTTTATTTAAATTATTAAATAATTATCTATATATTACAGGACATTTCCTGATAACTGTTTACACATTAAACAATTAACGGAAATTACATAAGCCCGGAATTCTTTAAAATTTTTATTAATCCGAATAGCAACCATCCCGTATGGAGAAACCATTCCCCTTACACGAAAACAGTCCGCCTGCTGCCTGGTAATTTTTAATGCTTCAGAATAAACTCCAGCATTTTCCCGGCCCGGTGATGGATACTTAACAGCCGTACATACGTACCCGGGATTTGAAAGCTGGTAAAGTGCTGCTTCATAACCTTAGCCCCTTTAACCAATACCGGCAAGCATTCAAACACCTAAAAACATGAATAATGAAAATTAAAATTTCAGTCCTTCTGGTACTGCTCATTGCCGTCAGTAACCAATTATTTTCTCAAGCCAGGATCGAATTAGACAATGTACTTCAAAAGAACGGCGTCTTTCAATTCGCAACCTTTAAGGCAGGCCCCGCGGATAATGCAGCTGCAAAGTCTGAGGTGCTCAAATCCGTAACCAATAATGATCCAACCCTGCGCTTTATAAAAACAGAAACGCAGGTACTGGATAAAACCAATACCCAGGAAAAATACCAGCTTTATAAAAACGGGATCAAATTGCGGGGAGGAGAGTTGCTCATCAATTCCCATAATAAAACCCTGCAATTCATTCATGGATTTGCCGCACCTGTTAAGGAGGAAGGAGCAGTCAATCCCCGGGACAAAGCTGTCTTTACCAAAAAGGCCATCGCTTATTTTGAAGAAGCCGTTACAGCAACAGCTTCTTCACTTGCGGCAAGCCCGCTGATCTATTATTTCAGCTACCAGTCAGAAAAATACCAGCTCGCTTATGAAGTTTACCTGGAAGCCAGTAAAAACTTCCGGGCAGAAAATGTTTATGTGAGCGCCATTGATGGCAGTTTGCTGGGCAGTGAAAGCCGGGTCTGCCAGACCAATTTTCCAGGAAGTGCCCAAACACAGTATAACGGCACACAAAATATAGTAACGGATGCGCCTACGGCAGCCGGTCCCTTCCGTTTATTTGAGACAAGAGGCCCAAACAATGTCGTGATCCGTACCCGTAATAATAATTTTGCAGGCACCAATGTAGCAGGGGCGACAGAAATTACAGACAATGACAATAACTGGACCTTTGCTGAGCATGGAACACTCCGGGCAGGATTTGATGCCCACTGGGGTGCTGAATCTGTATTGGATTACTGGCGCACTGTACACAACAGGAACAGCATCAATAATGCAGGGATGATGGTCGATAATTATGTCAATGTAGATGTAGGTGCTAACCCTGTGAACGCCTTCTGGTTCAACAGCAGGATGTACTATGGGAACGGATTCGCGGGCGGCAATGTTACCTGCCTGGATGTGTGCGCCCATGAATTCGGACATGGTATTGACGAATATACCGGCAGCCTGGCCTATGAAAGGGAATCGGGCGCATTGGATGAAGGCTTTGCCGATATCTGGGGTGCCTGTGTGGAAGCCTGGCGCACACCCGGTAAACAAAGGTGGCTGATCGGGGAGGATCTGAATGTGGGCCCTATACGCAATATGGCCAATCCCAACCAGTTTAACCAACCCGATACCTACCAGGGTAATTTGTGGGCGAATACGAATTGCGGCACTCCTCAGCCCGGTAATGATTATTGCGGGGTACATACCAATAGCGGCGTACTGAACTACTGGTTCTTTCTGATTTCTGATGGTGGCGCAGGCACCAATGACCTTGGAAATCCATTTAATGTTGCAGGGTTGGGTATCAATACTGCGGCTCAAATTGCATACCGCACCAAGACCCTGCTCAATAATTCCCTTGCCAATTACGGTTTATGCAGGCAGGTTAGTATACAGGCTGCCATACAATTGTTTGGCAATTGTTCCAATGAAGTGGTGCAGGTTACCAATGCCTGGTTTGCAGTGGGTGTGGGGGCAGCCTGGACCACTCCCAATTACCAGTTATTCAGCAGTTACGGGCAGGACTGCAGTTCAGTAACCGTAACAGCGAATTTCCCCGGCAGCTCGAACGTGACCTGGACCACCACCAATGGATTACTGATCAATGGCAACAGCTCACCTGTTACACTTAATTCCAACGTGGTGACCATTTCTTCTCCTAACGGTTCCGGTGGAACGATATCTGCCACCATCGGCGGATCCTGTTCAGCTTCCGGTATTTCCTTCTGTCCCTGCGAACCATGGGATAACCCTTCGATTACCTGGATCTACTCGGCTCCGGCCACCAACGAACCATTGGAAGCGATCGTAAGCCCTGATCACCCGAACGCCACCAGGTATGAATGGTATGTAAACGGCCAATTGATCGAGACCACCTATTCCAGCTTCCTGATTACCTATAACTGGCCCTGTACTTCAGAAGGTGAAGGCCTGTCTGTGGTGGCCATCACCCCCTGCGGGCCTACGGCCCCGGTTTACGGCGGCACCTATTCACCCATCTGTTACCAATACCTGGTTAAAGAGCAGGTAAAGGTCTTCCCGAACCCGGCTCAATCACAGGTGACGATCCGGCTGGATGATGCAGGCAGCAAAACAGCACCGGCCAAAGACAGTAAGGGAAACCCTGTACTCAGCAGCATCACCAGGGTCCGCCTGGTTGACAAAACGGGTATCACCCGCAGCGTCCAGCAGTTTGTAAAAGGCATGCAGTCCGTAACGATCGATGTTTCCGGGCTGCCGTCAGATATCTATTACCTGGATATCACAGACGGAGTCAACAGCATAAGAAAACCGCTGATTGTGCAACGGTAGTAAACCTGATCGGCAGCAACAGTATTACCAGGAAGTCAAAATCCCTGGTAATACTTTGACTTTGGCTTCAACCTGCTCCAGAATATAGACAGGGTATATGTATCAGGCGATACACAACTCAAATCGCAAATACGGAGTTCGATACTGGCTGAAAAACTGGTTTTTGAAGAAACAACATATCGAACTCTTGTCTATCACGAAGCCCTTGCGCTCATACTTAATATCAGCAAGGCTTTGGACAAAAATAAAAAGGGACAAACTGCTGGTAACAGCAATTTGTCCTCTTTGGTAGCCCGAAGCCTCCCAACGTCGAACCAGATTTTGGAAGATTTGAAGACATTAGGAGACTTTAGGTGACAATGCCAGCAAAAATCGGAAGTTAAAAGTTCGACTTATTTATTTAATCGAATTACTCAGCAACCTCAATTTCAACTCGATTTTCAACTTCTATTAAATTATAGATGTCAATTTCTGGGTTATCAATAACCTCAAAACTTACAACAATAGCATAGGGTATTTCTTTGGATAAATCTCTTTGCCACCCTTTGTGGCCTTTCACTGCAATTACAAATTCATTCGGCATTCTATTGGACGGAACTACGCACCAATCTTTTTGTACTGTTCCATCTTGTCTCCGAAGGCCAGCAAAATTACCAGAATTGCTTCGAGACGAAATAACCCATTTGAAATTTTCATTGTCAGGCGTTACTACAGCATCCTGTTCGGATGTTTCAGTGTTATCCTCATCCTCACTTTGGGATAGTATTCGATCTTTAAACATATCCAGGCTTTCACCTGGTTTAGAGGCTTCCCAATCAAGCCAGGCAGACAAGTAAGAACGAGTGCCTTTTCTTGTTATTCGTGGCTCTGCCTTATAGCTAAGAGTAATTTCAATTTTAATATTGTATTCGTTACCCGGACGTGAAATTTCAGTAGGTATTTTTACTCTATATAGATTTGTATTTTTGGGGGTGATGTTCCCTGTAGCATATAATGTTACCCTATTTACGGTATTAATTGTTGCTTTGTTTATATCTGGTAAACCGTAGCCATAATGATAAAGGCAGTTATCTATTTGAGTAGCACAGTCTGGCAAACTAGCTGATTGTACAATTAAAGCCCTATACAGCAGCGCAGGTTCGTTAGGATATAATGCTTGTACTGCTGCTGCTATATGAGTAACTTTAGGTGTACTGAATGAAGTTCCTACTGCATCCTTCCCTATTGCCGGCCCACCATTTCTCGTAGAGCGGACTAAAAAAGGTGAAACATCATCATGCGTTGTGATATTACTTCCATTTGACTTATCATATATAAAATCACCGCCATATTCAACTACATCAGGCTTAATCATGCCCCACAGACCCAAGCCGGTTCTCGAAAATGAAGATGGAAATTGTACTTTTCCAAACGAGGCGAATGCACCATTATCAAATTCGCCCATGCAAATTGAACCTACTGTGAGCGCAAAACTACTATGGGCAGGGCTTGTGATTTTACTTTTTTCTTTTTTTAAAAAATCAGGATATTGAGTTCCTGAAGAAACATAATCCCGTATGGAAGGTATGTCTGGATCGTTTGAAATATGGGGAATATTTCCAGCAGCAATTATAAACAAGATATCTTTCTCCCAAATCAGCTTATCAATCGCAGCTGCCCATAATGGCATATGCGTATAGTTTTGTGGTCTTTCTCTTGAAGCAGATAAGTTAAATAATCTTGTTGGTGAGTAGCGCTTAACAATGTCGTTCATGGCATCCACTTCATTTATCAGGCTACTCAATTTATTGTCCTGATTTAATATTCTTGCATTTTGAATCCAGAATGGCAATTGATATGGGTTAGAGATGCCCGTAAACCCTTCGGGATAAAGAATTGCTCCAGCTACTCTAGTTCCATGTCCTCCGCCAGATACTTTGTCAAAGGTATCTGTATCATTAGGTACATAAGAAACAGACGTGGCACCATCAATAGCCGGGGAAAGTAGACGATGGCCTTCCTGTATTCCACTATCGATTACACAAACTTTTGGTTTATCAACATCGGGCGCTAAAACTTCAACTTCTATCAGTTGTTCAAGCTCTCCTGTTCCTTTGAAGCCATCCAAATCATCATGTTCTTCTACGCTAAATATATAAGGGCAGTTGAGACACATATCAACAAAGCCTTGCCCAGTTATTCTGAGTTTGCAACCAAAACCATCATCAAATTCGATATAGGATCCCAGAAATTCTGCATTATAGGGAGTTACAATATTCTCAAAAGCGGTTTCTCTATCTCTTGCCAAATCATCCTTTGCACGCTGCCATGTTTCACTTCTTTGTTTCCATCTATGGACTTTCTGCTCATATTCTTCGTCTGTTTCATTTTCATCTTTCCCAGGATAATCGGGGGTACGTATGTATGCGGAGATTGCCACATATACTGTAATTTCGGGAGTCTGGCGAATGTTATTCCATTTATTGAATAAATCAGGTGAAAGAATCTTTCTAAGTCTTTCTATCGGATCTGTTACAATTTCTAAAATACTGGCCGCAGAGTCCTTAAATTTTTTATTGCTTTCATGGAGAAATTGATCAAGTCTCTCCTCAAATTTTTTAAAATCGTCAACATTCGCACCAAGGATAAATCCTTCCTCTTCTTCAGAAATAATAATAATTCCGAAACTAGCAAGGGATTCAATGTCTTTGGCATCCAGGTCTATCTTAAGGAAAACTGGGAGAGCTTTGCCATTGTCTCCTAATATTGGTAGCCCAGCATCTTCTCTAGCCTGGATATTATCTTGCCAACCTTGCCTGACATTACTGATCGCAGTAGAAAGATTGTCAAAATGTTCCTGGCGATGTTCAAGATTATAGCGGGTTTGAACACTTTTCGTTTTCCGAACAGTGCCAGGCTTAAATGCTCGCTTTTCTAATACTTGAATTAGATTTAGGTGGGGGAAGTCGGCCATGATCAATTATACATGCGATTTTCTTCAATTGCTTTTAACAGATAATTTTCTTCAACTGTCTTATTCCCTTCTATAATTGCTAATTTGGCCGCATCATTGGCAATTTTCACAACTGTTGCCGCAGATATATCTGGCAATTGATTAATTACAGATTGCCAATCAATTGATTTAGAAATCTGAATAGATGATAAAGTTTGTTTTAGTATTCTTAGCATTTCTTCTTTGCCAGGTTTCGGAAGCTCAATAATTTCATCGAAACGTCGAAATAATGCTTGATCTATAACCCCTTCAAAATTTGTAGTAGCAACAAGAATTCCTGGAGCGTCATAATCTTCCAATAAATTCAAAAGTATATTTACTAAACGATGCATTTCTCCAACATCATTTGTCTTATTGGACCTAGCTTTTGCTATGAAATCAAACTCATCTAATAATAATACACAGGGAAAGTTCTTTAAAGAATCGAATAATTTCTTAAGATTGGTTGCAGATTCTCCTAAAAAAGATGAAATCACAGCCTCAAATCTTACTTTTAAAAATGGGAGTCCAATTGTCCAGGCTATACGTTCTGCGGCCATACTTTTTCCGCAACCTGGTGAGCCATAAAACAACACTTTTTGCTTTGGTTTTAATCCAAAATGGCCTAACCTTTCTCGTGCTACATATTCTTTTTCTATCCGGTGAATTTTATTTTCAGTTTCCTCTGGTAAAACCATATGATGCCTCAAATGTTCCCTGTCTATATAGGTGGCAAGCGGTATATTATACCTCTTATCGGTTGGAATAGATACTCCTTTAGGTAACAGAGTTTTTAATTCCCCCTTGAATGCAGCATAATTCTGCATATTCTTCTCAAGTATATCTTTTAAACGAAAGGCAACTTTTGTATGCCCTTTCTTTTTTTCTTCCTCAATAATCCTTTCAGCGACCTTGATGATATCATCAGAAGAATCTCCTTCTATAGATCTGAATAATCTTATCATCAATTCCTGATTCATTATTTATTTTTTAATAAATGTACAAAGCTTATTCTATTTCCATCCAAGGTAGCAAATTTAGTCTTAATCTTGCTCTTATAGGGCATTGGATATTAATTATTTAGGCGATAAAGATAGTTGAATGCCAATTTTGCTCCATAGACAAAACTCCTTGCAATCCTGAAGTATTTGGCACCGTAATGCTATTGGAAAATATAAATGTTTCATTCCTCAAATATTATAATCTCCCCTCCTTGATTAAACCTCCCCATCTGCACTGCCTTTCCTCGCTCAGGAACCTCAATCACCACATCCACATCATGCTGAAAGGTGTTGGCTCCCCGGAAGGCTCCCATTTTTGTAGTCTGGAATATGAAAATGAATGACTTAGATGGGTTACCAGCTTTCAGCCTGCTTAAATCTTCTGGGGTCAGCCCCAGTTTATTTACGCTGTCCAGGAAGATAAAATCATAGAGTGCAAGGTTCTCAGGCAGTACTGAGGCAACATAAAGGTTCGGATGCGCCACATCCTTATCGTTTAATTTCTTTTGGAGTGTCATATCCAGTCCTTCTTCCTTGGCCACATAAAGTACCTTCCCGTGGTTTCGGGCCAGGTAACCGGCGAAATCAATGCATAGGTAGGATTTACCCATCTTGGGTTTGCCGAATACCATCGCTGTGAAGTTGGACGAAGGATCTCCAATCAAATCCAGCCATTTACCTTTCAGGCCAATGGTCTCAAACTGCAGGTTGGCAAAGTCCATGCTGTTCATGATGGCTGGCATTTCATCAATGCCGTTCAGTTGATTGCAGGCACAGCCTAAAATACCTTCCAGCCCGTTCAGTTCGTTTCGTTCAATGGAAAGTGTCTTTTGAGCCGGATCGTCCAGAAAGCTCTCCAGGTTTTTGGTAATACTGATCAGCTCATTCATGTATGGGTCATTTGCCGGTATTAATTTCTTATCTACCATCCGGGTGATACGTTTCAGTAAACCATCAGCCTTTTTCTTCATACCCAGTTTGCCGTTCATGTTGATATAAGCCTTGATAAAATTCACGGAAGGCATTACTTTTTCTTCTTTCACCAAAGCCTTCATTTTCTCTAAGGTTTCAGGCTTTAATTCCAGGTGAATTTTGCCCTTCATGTTGTTATACACTTCTATCAGCTTTCCCTGGATATAGTGTATCTGCTCGGCATAGGTGGAAGTTTTGCGAATACGTTTTTCCACGATAGCTTTTTGCAGCGAGTTTATAAACCGCAGTATATCTTCTTTCGTTTTTGTCTTGCCATTAAGGTTCACAAAACGCCGGATAAACTTTAATTCTTCGGGAATGCGCTCCACCATCTGAGGCTGTGGCAAGGGTTGTTTATCTTTTGCTTTTGGGGCAGGCTTTTCCTTTGGGGTTATACCTTGCCTGCGCATGGTTTCCTTGATAACCTCATCATGCTCCTGCCGCTGCCTTTCTTTTTTAGTTTGTTTCTTTTCAGCCTTGGCATTGCTGCTCAGATATTCATTGAGCTTTGAAAGGTATATGTCAATCGTTTTTTTGATTGCATCACTGGAATGATAAGATACCCAGCTTGATCCATGCGCTGTGGCTTTACTTACAAATCCGTGGCCTTTTCTAAGGGCTTCGGGAAAGGATGAAAAGTCAAGTTCTTTTTCTTTATTGAAGTAGTTATCTATTGTAATCATAGGGTGGATTTTTATGCGGCTAATAATTCAAGTTCAAGGGCGAGGGCTTCTGCTTCCAGTTCCAGCATGGCTACCTCGTTTTGCGGTTCTTCATCATCCGGAGGCAGTTCAATACGCTTTCTGTTGGAGTAGGTGATCGCATCATCTTTCAGGTCTTTCAACTGGTAGGATTGCAGCGTTACAGAGCATCCGTGACGGGATTGCAGTATCTCCAGCAGCTTATCCATGTTTTTATCCGGCAGCATGGCTACCATTTTATCCGACACTTTCTCGAAGTTGTTTTTCTCTACCAGTTCCAGGATTTCCTTGTCCAGGTATATATCACCGCCCCGAGAACGGGATGCAGAAATAATCAGTTTAAAGTAATTACCGGTTCTGAAAAACGATAAGCCGTTATTGGTAACGATATGGCTGTTCTGTGTTATGGACTTTATAATGGGTGCAGCTTTTAATATCGGCACCACCACTTTGTCTTGCACCTGCTCACCCGGATTCCAGTTTTCCGGCATCAGAATACCTTTCTTGGTTTCACCGTTCATGGTAGTATAGCTCACCAGTTTGCCTTTGAAGTCGGAAAATGCCTGTAACAGATTTCCGGTAATAATATGCCGGATACGCCTGTCGGTATTATTTTCCTTGGTGTATTTCTCCCACTCATGCAGCAGTACATTCATGCTGGGTTGCGACACATCGGCGCTGGCTCCAATGATAGTCATAATGTCTTCTGAATAGGAAGCCGGGATAGCCAGGTATTTAGAACTGTTCGCTATGGCTATGCGCAATTTAATGACTGATGGAGCATAGGGGTTCTTCTTTTTCCGGTCAATTACAAATCCCAGGAACACAGCAGGCACCAGCTCATTACCGCCATTATAGGTTTCAATGGGGTAGCGGATATTGCGACTGATATAAAAGAACCGGAATGCCTTTTCAAGGTATTGCTTGCGGTTTGAATAAGTCTTGTGCAGGTTTTGAATTTGTAAATCTCTCGCCCCTGTAAGTTCCTTTTCCCTTTCTGTGATCGCCTGCCTCCAGGCTCCTTCGCCCTGTTTCGCCAATATCTTTTGTATCTTCTTTTCGTTGGGAATATTACGGATTAGTTCCTCATATTTGGTATTGGTTTCTGTTTCCTCCAGTTTCAGGCGGTCCGCTACCGATGCTTCGTATTCTTCCACCATCTCATCTTGTAATTTCTGGGGGTCTTTACTTTTCAGTGATTCATTAATCAGGTTTTCCAGTTCAGTTTTAGTGAAGGGTTTTTTCAGCACATTTGCCCGGACGGTTTCAAGGGTGCTGTCTTCTCCAAAAGCACTGTCACTTCCCTTGCCCATTTTTATCACCTTTGCTGAAACTGTTTCTGCCTCTAGGTTCATGGCTTCCACTTCCAGATCGTAGTCTCCGATTTGTTTTAGGTATTCTACATAATCATTGTAGCGTTCGGCAATCTCATTGTAAAAGTCCTGCTGCATTTTAGTGGAAAGCACTGCTACACGGCCAGATACTTTATGCGCTGCATCTTCCAGGATTTGCGATTCATTACTGCCGCTGTCAGCCTTCGAGTTTTTCAAATGCAGGGGATCATCGAGCAGGTCATTCACTTCTTTATTTTCAAGCAGGTAGTCTTTGACAATCTTATCACCGTATTTATTCAGAAAATCCGGCACGTCTAAAATCTTGGTGGATTGTTTCTGATTAGAAGTCGTGTTTGCATCAAGTGATTTCAGCTTCTTTTGAAGCATCATCATCAACCGCTTTTCAGCAGGGATCGCAGAGGTCACATAATCGTAAATGGGTTTTAGTATTTGCCCAGTGCGATTGATACGTCCTCGTTTCTGTACTTCGGTATTAATATCCAGCTCTGCCTGCAGTACAATCATCACCCGTTGCTTCACTTCTTCTTTGGGTACTTTGGCCGTAGGAATGGCATGGGCAGATGCACCGGTGCTGCCGGATTGGTTAATCATCAACACATCTACTTCATTATTATTGAACTGACGAAAAGCATCATTGGTATTGATGCGCTTTCGGGCAAGGATCAGCGCCTTACTGCCTTTCCAGTTAAGCTGCATTTCAAATTTGCGGCCTGTTACTTCCGCAACGCTATAACCGGCAGCTTTGATTTTTTTTATAATTACATCAATCGGCGAAATAGTAATGCCCGTTGATACGGCGTTTATCTTTTCCAGTATGCGGTGGTATTCGGTTTGTGCATCCGGGGGAAATTCACTGATCTCAAATTTTTTATGAATGGAATTGCCATCCACATCTTTTTCAGAATAGCGCAGCACACCTTCCAACCCACGTTTCAGCACTTCACTAAAATCTGCATTGATGGTATCTCCATCTCCAACCGGCGTGCCATGCTCATTTTCCATTGATTCAATAAAGCTGCCCATTGTGGAGGCAAAAGCAATCACCGGTTTCTTTCCTTCTTTCAACCTCTTGATGGCCTGTTCAGCCACGGCTTCGGCTTTGAGGGAGAAAAGCATCTGGTTAATCACCTGGAAGACTTTTGAAAAATAGGGCTGGTTATCTACGCCTGCCTGCGAAGTACCTTCCCGCAGCTCTACTTCCTTTCCTTCGGCTACGGCAATCTTATCGAGTTCCTCTACTTGTGTGTCCACAAAGTTTGACTGAAACGCAATTATATCCCGAAGGATCTCCGTGATATTATCGGCAATAGCCCTATGTTCTTCGGTCTTGGTATCAAGAGAAAGATAATTTACCTCTACGCCTTCAAAACTTCTTTCACGGCGCACCATTTGACCTTCGGCCACCAACTGTGAGGAAAGTACTTCCTGCAAAGCCACGCCACCCCTGGTAATGGCTTCCACCAAATCTTCCTTACTCATATTGCAATCCGCAATGGAAGTTTTCATGGCATAGATCGGCATATTATCCGGTCGCTTGGCAAAAGTGGCTGATAAGAAAACCACACCCTTTGTTTTGGCAACAACCCCTTGCAGAAATTCTCCGGTATTAGAGGACCCGCTGGAGTTATGTGCTTCATCCAGGATGAAAATATTTCCTTCCGCAATAGCACGAAGGAAGTTTGGCTTCTCAGGTTTCTTCTCCGGCGAATTAAACTGCGAATAAGTTGCCACTACAAACTGGTAACCTGCCGGAATTGCTCTTGATTCGATGATACGTTCCTGTTCAGGTGCAGCAGGTGCCTGGTAGATTACTTCTCCGTCTTCATCTTTGATATCGGTTTTGGATTCCCGGCCATTTACGATGAAGGGTTTTAAATGCCCTGAACCGATGGCAGATAAATCACGGTAGATGTCGGAAAACAGATTTGCTTTCTCAGTAAGAAATACAGGCTTTACACCCTGGTTCACTGCATAGCGGATCATGGCAGCCGCCACACGGCCTTTACCGATACCGGTCTGATCGCCGATAATCATACCCTGTCCCCTGGCTTCAATATTGTAAATAGCCATTGCCACCGCATCAATTTGTTCAGCAGATAATACCTTACATAAAGAGGCTTTGTTGGGGTACTTCAAACGGTGACGGACAAAATTGTCTATATCACCTCCTACTTCCCCTTTAATACTTAGCAAGGCTTCCCTGGTCTCAAAAGCCATGCTATCGGGAACCTGGGTATTCAGTACCACACAGCTTTCTGAAGCTGGCTCATAAGGTGCCGCCAGGGTTTCATCCTGGAATAGTTTCATCAGTGATGCCGCTTCTTTTTCTAAATGTTGTTTTATCGTAACAATTTTCATAGCTGGATTTTGGTTTGTTTCCATTGCATCCATCACCCGGTCAAATAAATCCTCGAAGGTCTTCACCACAACATCTTTATCCGGATTAAAGACCGGAGCTGCGCCCGAAGCTTCAGGTTTTCTGCCATTAATCAGGATAAGCCTGACATCAAAGGAAGTTCCCTGCCGGGAATAAAGTTTATGGCCATCAATATTGATAACATCCGCTACATGATAACGGCTGTAGAGATAATTAAAAAAAATTCGGTTCTTGCCCGAAGTGATTCTGCCCTTGGCATCCCAGGTAGTATGACCGCCAATGATGATAGCAGCTCTGCCATCATCTGCCATACAATCGAGTGCTCGCAGGGCCATCACATGCTCCAGTGGCTTTATCGGAAAAGTATCGAACATGACTTCACTTTCCATTTTGCCAAAGGGAGGATTGGTCATTACGGCTTTGAAATTCCTTTGTACATCAAAAAATGGCTTGGTCGAATCCCGGTTCCATACGTTTGCAAAGCCTTGTGTTTTCAGGTTGTGGTTTCTGAAGCTGTCCAGTTCATTTACATAGACTCTTTCTGGCTTCGCAGCAATGGTTAACAGCCCGTTTCCGGCAGAAGGTTCGAAGGCAAAGCCACCGTTAAATTGCAGCTTATCTATCTCACAGAAAACACCCGCCAAATAACCAATGGGTGCCGGTGTGGAATATTGTTGCAGCAGGATACTTTGAGAGGTACGATGAGATAAGTTCACTTGGGCGTAGTACAGCTCGACTATGCGCTGGAAACGTTCTTTGACAGTTCCTTCGCTATGCGCAAGCAGTCTTGCCCTGTTTACGATAGCGAGTTCAGTCAATTCCTTCACCTGCGTTTTGTCGGTGATCCCAAAAGAAGCAGCCAGTTTTTCTAAAGAGAGTTTGTTATGCTCCTTCTTTGTAGCTAAATCCCTTTCAACGGCTGTCACAAAAAACTGTTCTTTGTTGTTCAGCCCATCAAGCCCCAGCAATCCTTCATCAGCGAAGGAGTAATAGCCGTCCCTGGTAACGATAATATGATCGAGCAGTTTCACATCCATAAGTGTAGAGCTTTGCTTGATCTTATCTGTCAATTGCTCATCTGCCCTGGAGGGCTTTAAATTGCCCGATGGATGATTATGGGCAATTACCATCGAAACAGCGAGCGCCTTCAAAGCTGTGGCCAGCACAATCCGAATATCAGCCACCGTTGCATTGATGGCTCCTTTGGAGTGTTTATAATATCCGATAATCTCATTGGCCTGGTTCAGGTAAAGCACAATGAATTGCTCCTGTAGTTCCACCTGCCCCTCTCCAAAAGTTTCACGGATAAAATCAGCCGCATCTTTGGAACTGGTAATTTTCCCAAATTGCCGCTTGCCACTACGGGTGTATGAAACGGCTAACTCCGGAACATCAATTTCCGGAGTTTCGCCAAGCACTATTTCAGGTATGGTTGAATAGTTCATTTTACCAATCAGCTATTTACTTTACGGGTGCCTCCAAAGCCTGATAATTAAGCTCAAGGCGTTGATCCCAGATATTATCAAATAATTGGTTTCCATCAGCCCATTCCACAACTACAATATCGTTGGTAACAAATCTCCTTGTTCGCTGAATCTGCCAAACCGCATCGCCGGGCAGTGATCCCATATTGGCATACCCTACATAAGTAACCAAGGGGTTGGATTCATCAATACGCATGATCTGGCCATTGCAGCAACATTTCAGGTTACTGATTGCTATTTTTATTTCCGTGAGTGCAGACAGGATGCCGCTCAGTAACTCAATCTGAACATCCTGTTTCGCTTCTGTTGCCAGACCGGTGCCAGTAGTTTGCAACATAGTGTTGATTGCATCCCGCAATGCGTACACGTCCGGTAATGCTGCCGGAATAGTTACTTCCTGGAATTTGATAAACACATTTTTCAGCGCACCCGAACCGATGTCCAGGCGTATGGTATTATCCCGGACGGTATCAATGGTTTTGATATGCGATTTGTTAATCAGCAGTACGCTGGCAGCATTCACAATCCGAATGGATGCGCCGTCATTGAATATTTGTATTGCCATTAGTTTTATTGTTGTTTTTGATTAATTCAGCGATGCCTTCGCCGATGATTGATCCGATAAAACCTCCCACCATCACAAAGGGAACCGCATCTTTTCCGGTTTCCTTTGCATAGGCATAAGAGAGAAGGGAGGTAATCAGTGTAGCCGAAGCCACAATGCTTTTTTCTTTCATGCCTTTTATTGGTTTGGTTAGTGTAGTAATTGTTTGGCTGCAAGGCCGGAGATAATGAGTAAGCCTGCGTTTTTCAGCTTGCCCCAGAATCGCTGCCGTTTGAATTTCTTTCGTAGCTGCTTCACTTCTTTTTCAAGTGCCTGTTGCTGCGAAAGGTTTTGCGATAGTGTTGCTTTGAGCGACTGGTATTGCGAGAGCTTTAACACAATGGCAGAATCCCTGTTTTGTACCTGCGCCCCCAGAGTTTGTATGCTGATCTGGCTCAGGCTGTCCTGTTCAGCGGAAAAAACAATTAACTGGTTGGTAAGCCGGGCAAGCGAATCGCAGTTGCTGTAATAACTGGCCGTATCGTGTTCCTGTTTGAAAATGCTTTGCCGGTCAATCAAGGTGTACACCTGTTGTTGCAGTTCCCCATTCTTGCGTTTTGCTTTGGTCAATGCCGTTTCTGTTTGTTTAAGGCGGCTGCCCAGACTGTCATTATGCTCATTCAGGGAATCTTCTTTTTCACGGTATTGTTTTTCCACCTGGGCCACCTGCTCTTTAATTGTTTCTGCACTGGCCTGCACTGTTGTAGCCGGTATATCGCTGTCGTCAGCATTTCGGTGAAAGAGCTGGCAAAAGGAAAAGCCAATGGTAATGCCGATCAGGAGAGTAATAATGGTTTTAAAGTTTTTCATCTTATTGGTTTTGATTATTGTCAATGGTTGTTTTCTTTTCAAGGGAATAGCCGAAACATCCGGCTCCGATCAAGCTGGCAAAAGCGTAGAACATAAATTCCGGCATCGTCTTGCCAAAGAATTGTTGTGCCACCCAGCTAATCATCAGGGCGAGTATGAGTAAGGCGATGGCTACTTCACGGAGTGAATAGCAGCCGTTTTTATCCTTGAACAGTTGTGTGAAAAATGTTTTCATCAGGTTTCTTTTACAATTTGGTAAGTGATTAACCCAAAGGCTGCGGCGATACCCAGCCCTACCAGGTCAAACACTAATTTTTTTTTGCTTCACGGACTAATGCCCTCTC
>JAXLUD010000008.1:0-250414 GCA_046329655.1 Ferruginibacter sp. | reverse complement strand
CAGCCACTTTCAAAAATCTCTTTTACCAGGTCCCCGCCTTTCAGGCAAATCAGCCCGTTTGGAACGGCCTCTTCTACTTTGCTTTTCTTTATCAATGGTTTGCTCCAGCTCCACAGCTCTTTTAATGGGGCAACTGCCCGGCTTACAACGGCATCAAATTTCCTGTTTTTGATATCTTCTGCCCTGCTATGTTGTACTGATACATTCTGCAGGCCGGCCGCTTCGGCCACAGCTTTCACAACTTTAAGTTTTTTATTAATACTGTCTACCATATGAAAATGTACTTCCGGGAAGAATATAGCCAGCGGAATCCCAGGAAACCCTCCGCCACAACCCAGGTCCATAACCTGCATATTGCTTTTAAATTCAAACTGGGTGGCAATGGTGAGCGAGTGCAGGACATGGTGTTCGTAAAAATTGTCCATATCCTTCCTGCTGATCACGTTGATTTTCTGGTTCCATTCTTCATACAGGCTTTTTAAGGCGGCCAGTTGCTGCAGTTGCCCGGGTGTAAAATCTGTAAAATATTGTTGTATCAGGTCCATCATTAGTTAACACGAATAGTTCAGTACAAAATTAACCGGGTCTTCGTTTATTGAAAATTATCTTTACCACCTGCCTCTTGGTTTTTTAACCAGTGACAGTGCAAAAACCAGGTAATAAAAAAACATCCAGATATCAAAAAACAGGAACCAAGGATAGAGGTCTTTTTCCTGTAATTTTTTCATCGCGGGGTATAGTGTGATGGCTTGTAACAAGAAGCGCACACCAAATACAGCCAGCGAAAATTCCCAGCCATAAAACAGCATGCTTGCGGCAAACAAGGGGTAAAAAAGAAACTGGCTGAACGAATAGAGCCCCAGTAAACACTTATGAACCGGTTTGTAAAATTTAGCAGTACTGTAATGCCTGCTTTTTTGTTTTACCCACTGTCTCCATGTTTTGGCGGGTTCACTCAATGTAAAAGTATCCGGGTCAATGGAAATTTTTGTGTTTGTTTTGGTGGCGGCAGTTTTAATGAACAGGTCATCATCCCCGCTGGGGATATGGTTATGTGCCGTGAAGCCTTTATGCCGGAAAAAAAGCTCTTTTTTATAACTCAGGTTACGTCCTACTCCCATGTAAGGCATATGGGCAAGTGCGTATGAAAAATATTGCAGTGCCGTATGAAAGGTATCCCAACGGATAAACTTGTTCAGCAGCCCGCTTTTTTTATGGTAAGCCCCGTAACCGAGTACGATTTCCGTGTCATCATCATATACCTGCTGCATCTTATCCATCCAGTATTCACTGGCCGGAACGCAATCTGCATCGGTGAGCAGCAGCACTTCATATTTGGCGGTTTTGATTCCCACGCTGAGTGGAAATTTTTTACCCGGGATAAATTTAGCCTCCTGTTTCAGCAGCACCACGTGCAGTTGTTTAAACTCTTTTTGAAATTCTTCCAGCAGGTATTTGGTGTCGTCGTATGAATTATCATCCACGCAGATCACTTCATGGGTGGTGGAGTATTGCTGAACGAGTGCACCGGGCAGATTTTTTGCTAAATTTGCAGCTTCGTCCCTGGCGCAAATGATCACAGAAACCGGGTGTGTGCGGGAAGATGTTTTGGGACGGGCCTTGTAAAAAGCCAGTCTTAAAAAAAAGAAGCAGTAATAAAAAATCTGAATAAGGGTTATGAGGCAAAAACTTAAAAAAAGCCATTGCCACCAATGGGTAAAATTCATGCGGCAAAAATAACTTTTAAACACTGATTATTCCAATTACACGAATTACACCAATTGCTCACACCACATATGGATATCAAATGCGGTGGGCAGATTAAATACGATTATGGCAGCACTCCAGTTTGAGCTACAGCATACGGATACAATTTCCAAAGCCCGTGCAGGTAAAATAACCACGGATCATGGGGAGATACTTACGCCCATTTTTATGCCCGTTGGCACCGTGGGAAGTGTAAAAGCCGTTACACAGCAGCAGCTGCACCAGGATGTAAAGGCCCAGATCATTTTGGGTAATACCTATCACCTTTATTTGCGCCCGGGCCTCGAAACTTTAGAAGCCGCGGGTGGTTTGCACAAGTTCAATGGCTGGGATAAACCCATCCTTACCGACAGTGGCGGTTACCAGGTTTTTTCGCTGGCCAATAACCGAAAGCTGACCGAAGAAGGCGCCCTCTTTCAAAGCCATATAGATGGCAGCAAACATCTTTTTACACCGGAAAATGTGATGGACATCCAGCGTACCATCGGCGGGGATATTATCATGGCATTTGACGAGTGCCCGCCTTATCCCAGCGATTATAAGTATGCAAAAAACTCCATGGAGCTTACACACCGCTGGCTGCAGCGTTGTTTTAAAAGATTTAATGAAACTCCGGATAAATACGGCTATACACAAAACCTTTTCCCGATAGTGCAGGGAAGCACATTTAAAGACCTGCGCACGGCTTCCGCAGATTTTATTGCATCACAAAATGCCACGGGCAATGCCATCGGCGGGCTCAGTGTGGGTGAACCTACCGAAATAATGTATGAGTATACAGAATTATGCTGCAGTATTCTTCCACCCAATAAACCGCGTTATTTAATGGGCGTGGGAACACCCTGGAACATACTAGAAGGGATTGCGCTGGGTATTGATATGTTTGATTGTGTGATGCCCACCCGCAATGGCCGCAATGCCATGCTCTTTACTTCTCATGGTGTGATCAATATCGATAATAAAAAATGGGAGCGTGATTTTTCACCCATTGACGATGGCATAGATTGCCACGTCAGTAATTTTTACAGCAAAGCTTACCTGCGTCATTTGATGAAGGCGAAAGAATTTCTTGCTTACACCATTGCCAGCGTGCATAACCTTGCCTTTTATCTTTGGCTGGTTACCGAAGCCCGCAAGCATATCATGGCCGGCGATTTTAACAGCTGGAAAAATGAAACCGTGACAAGGATCCAGCAGAAATTATAATGTTGAGCAGCGGCCACGGCAACTGTCCCAGGCACCTGTATCCGGCTTTCCGTTACAAGGCAGTCCTGCCGTCCTGACTTTTCACTCCAATCCGGGCTATGCTCAGCAGTGTGATACTGCCCGGCTTTAAAAACGCGGTTGTTAACGCCATTTCGCCCTTTGCTGGCACAATAATTGAAAACCTTAAGATGTTATATCTTTAAAAACAAAACGCATACCATGAAGCAAAAACTTTTTTACTTATGGCTCACTTTTCTTTTACCCATTGTATCATTCGGACAAACCGGCACCGTACAAAACGCTGCCATTCCCAAGGATGCCCCTGTAAATGTTTCCATGACAGATTTTAAAGGGAATGTGCTCAATAACGAAATCGTGGTCTTTAAAAGCAAGGCCAATACCAAGGAATACCAGGGCATTACCGACGATAAAGGAAAATTCTCCACCCGGCTGCCATCGGGGGATATATATGAAATATTTGTATTGGGATTTAAAGATTCCACCAGTAAAGATGTGCTTGAGATCCCGGCGTTAAAAGGGAATGCCTATTATAAAAATCCTTTATCGTGATACAGCACTGCCCGCAAAAGCTTTGTACTGGAGGATTGCAATTTCGAAATCGGCAAGTTCACTGGTTACCTCGAACTTTTGCTTCCATCATCGACAACTGGTATCTTATCTTACGGTAGCGATATTGACGAAAAGATCGAGCTGGGCGGTCATACAGATAATGTAGGCGCTTGCAGCCAGCAATCTCAAACTTTCGCAGGAAAGGGCCAATGCTGTAATGGCTTACCTGGTTTCTAAAGGGATTGACCCTTCCAGGCTTACTGCCAAAGGCTATGGAATGACGAAGCCTGTGGCCAGTAATAAAACTGCAGAGGGCAGGGCGCAAAACAGGCGTACAGAAGTTAAAAATACTGGAATAGTAGGTAAGAGAGAAGTCAAGTTTTAAAATTTAATTTCTCTCTCAAAAGTTGGAAATCTTGCTAAACAAAAAAACCCTTCAGCACGCTGAAGGGGTTTTGTTATAAGAGGATTAGCTTATTCAGCTTTTGGTGCATCACCGGCCGCATTGGCAGCAGCATCACTTTCCAGTTTAGCTTTCAGGTCTGCAAGGATGCCTAAATCACCCAGGGTAGATTTCTCTACTTTGCTTTGCAGTTGCTTAACAGCTTTCTTGGTTTGTTCAGCTTCGGCTTTTTTCTCTTTCATCACAGCTTGTTTCTCATCTTCATTAGCCTGCTCCCAAATACGTGTATGACTTAATACGATGCGTTTGTCGTTACGGTCAAATTCAATCACCACGAACTGGGCTGTTTCATCTGCAACGATGGTTTTGCCATCTTCCTTGTGCAGGTGACGTGCAGGCGCAAAGCCTTCCAGTCCGTATGGCAACTGTACTACAGCACCTTTATCATCTTTCTTGATCACATGACCTTCATGCACACTTCCTACTGGGAAAG
The DNA here is from genome assembly GCA_046329655.1 of Ferruginibacter sp. Lineage (GTDB taxonomy): Bacteria > Bacteroidota > Bacteroidia > Chitinophagales > Chitinophagaceae > Ferruginibacter. Next base: position 245,975 of record JAXLUD010000008.1, on the reverse strand, counting down.
TTTCCTGCAGGGTGTTCCATGGATCTTCTTCAATTTGTTTGTGACCCAGTTGCAGTTTACGACCATCTTTGTCGATGTTCATGATAACGACTTCGATGGTTTCACCCACTTTGGTGTACTCATTCGGGTTGTTAAAACGTTTCAGCCAGCTCAGGTCGCTGATGTGGATCATACCACCAATACCTGTTGCCAGTTCAACAAACACACCGTAAGGAGTGATGTTTTTAACCACACCTTTATGACGGCTTCCTTCAGGGAATACTGTTTCTATATTGCTCCATGGATCCTGGCTCATTTGTTTAATGGACAGGCTCATTTTGCGGGTATCTTTATCCAGTGTTACCACTTTGGCTTCATGCTCATCACCCAGTTTGAAGAATTCTTTTGCATTGATAGGGGTGTTGGCCCATGTAATTTCACTTACGTGTACCAAACCTTCCACACCCGGCATAATTTCCAGGAATGCACCGTAATCTTCAATATTCACCACTTTACCTTTAACGATCTCACCTTCTTTCAGTGTTTCCGGTAAAGTATCCCATGGATGCGGAGTAAGTTGTTTTAGACCCAGGCTGATGCGTTTTTTATCATCATCAAAGTCTAATACCACCACGTTCAGTTTCTGATCCATCTTCAGTACTTCAGAAGGATGGTTGATACGTCCCCATGAAATATCTGTGATATACAGTAAACCGTCTAAGCCGCCCAGGTCGAGGAATGCACCAAAATCAGTGATGTTCTTGATCGTTCCTTCCAGTACCTGTCCTTTTTCCAGTTTACCCATGATCTCAGCCCTTTGAGCTTCGATATCACTTTCAATAAGTGCTTTATGGGATACAACGGCATTCTTAATGGCTTCATTGATTTTAACCACTTTAAATTCCATTGTTTTACCAACAAACTGATCGTAGTCGGTAACAGGTTTAACGTCAATTTGAGAACCGGGTAAGAATGTTTCCATTCCAAACACATCCACAATAAGACCGCCCTTGGTTTTGCTGGTAACCAGACCGGTAACGATTTCGCCGGTTTTGTGTACTTCAACAATACGCTCCCAGGCCCTGGTGGTACGTGCGTTTTTGCGGCTCAGGTGCAGGTTACCTTCACGGTCTTCTTTTTCAACCACCATTACTTCAATCACATCACCTACTTTAACACCACCCTGAACATCGCGGAATTCGTTCAAAGAAATCAAACCATCGCTTTTGAAACCAATGTTTACAACTGCGTCGGTTTTGGTTAATGATACAACTGTGGCCTGTATCATTTCTCCATCATTAATTTGTTTGAAAGTGTTGTCGTACACATTGTCATATTTAGCCTTCTTCGGCAGAGAATTAACCACATTGCGTTTGTCAACATTCCAGTCAAATCATCGTGAGTTGCTGGTAACAGTGCTTCCACAGGCACGTTTGTTGTCGCAGTTGCGGCAGCTTCAGCTACAGCCCCTTCCTCCTGTGTGACCAAAAGCTTAATTGTTTTGAAATATTAAATGACATAAAATAACCGTGATTTTTAAACGGGAGGCAAAGTTGAAATAGCCTTACAAGAATCTGTAAAATGAAGGTTTTTTTGGATGCATTAAAATATAGATGTCACTGTAACCAGCTGGAAAATAATCCGTATGTGCCGTCCTCCATTTGGAAGGGACCTTTTTTTATAAGAAGAAAGTGATTATCTCACAACTGCAACCCTTCCTGGGTTGTGCGGTCGCCGTTTACATCAACCTCACTTCGATCCAGTATACACCAGAACCATGGTTGCTTAAATCAATGTCCATTCTGCCATAAGGAGCAGCTATAGAGTAGGTGATGCTGTTTTAATTTTTACCTCTTGCATCGTACACGTTAATTCTCTTGGTAAACCAGTGTTGTTGATCACATCGTGATACCTAACCTGGAACTGACCGCTGTTCGGATTCGGGTAGATGAATACTTTACCGCTTACAGAATCTGTAACCGATACGATGTTGGAAAGATTGGTACAACCGTTAACATCTGTTACACGTAATTGATAATCTCCCAATCCGTCTATTTCAATCACTATGCACCAGCACTTGCTTCCCGGAACTGTTGCGCCATTCCTCAACCATGTATAAGTTGAAGCGATCGGGCTTACAGTTGAAGAAAAGCGTAGTTTTCATACCCGGCATCAGCTTGCGGAACGGAGAAGCTGTAACCACGATGGTTGGCAGCGGGTTCACTGTTAACCTTGCGATGAATGATGGAACAGCTCCGCAAGGTGCAGCACCTTTAACTGAATCCCTGAACACCCATCCGTTCATAGAAACAGGAGGTGCAGTGATGGTTAATGTACCCGTTGTAGCGCCACTGAACACACCACCATTTGCAATAGTTACCCAGGTTCCCGGATTACCATTGTTGAGGCTGTATTGCCAGTTATGCCCCGGAGATGTACCAGCTGCAACACAAGTGAATGTGGTTACCTTATCAGTACATACAACCGCGTTAACAGGCTGTGTGGTGATTGTTACAGGAATATTTACAGTTACAGGAACCTGTTTAGCACCTGATGTACAACCCACACTTGGATAAACCAGTGTAATGTCGTAACCACCAGCGAATGCACCTGTGTCACCACCGGTATCATCCACTACAAACAGTTTCCAAACACCATTGAAGTTACCTGTGAAATTAGCGAGTGCAGGAGTTGCATCGTTAATACCGCCAGGACCCGGAGCAGGATAAGTATCTGCCGCACCGTTATTGGTTGGGTGATAAGTACCTGTTGGGTTACCAGCCGCAATACTCATTGCTGCACCGGCATCATCCATTGTATAGGTCACATTGTTAAGGATATCAAGGCTTCCCACGTCAGACATCAGGGTAACGTTTGTACCTGTTGGTGACTGCAGTACCACATCGATATCATCAGACCATGTATGGCTGAGTCCTTTCAGAGTAACAGATTTAACTTTTACACCTGTTGTTGGAACACCACTGATGGTGATGTTGGCAGGATATGGTGAACCCACGCTTCCGTCACCGGTAGAAATTGAACCAGTGAATGAGAAGGTTGGTGTTACATCCGGGCCAATTCCGTTTACAGTAACATTATACGTAGTGCTTGCAGCAGGCTTAGCAAACACAGTATCCCTTTGATCGCCTGTATATGGTATTGTCGCAGCTTTATTCAGGAATAAGCCGGCAATCGGGCTCCATGTAGCTGGTGAAGTTGGAACACCTGTTGTATAGGTGATCTGCAGTTCCCAGTTTGTAAGGTTACCCACATCAGGTGCACCGGCATCGTACATGGCGAGTGTCCAGTTACCATTGAGCTGGCTCAGCAGGGAGTTCCATGTAGTGGCTGTTGGAGAGAAGCCAACAGGGCCGCCCTGTAATGTAAAGCCAAACGCAGTAAATGTAGCGCCCACCAGGTCAGCTTTATAAGTATTTGTAAATGGAGCAGTACCTGCGCTTAACAGGGTTGTACCTGTAGAGCTGATAACTGTATTTACAAAGTTTGCACCAGGATTGTTGGTTTTATTCAACATCGCATCAATGTTAATGATCTGTCCGTTTGGTGCTTTCAATACTGCAATTACGTCACCAACATAAGCGTGGGTGATGTTTAATTTAACAGCAATGTTAGATACCACGGCATTTGCAGGAATACCACTTACAGCAACAGTATTCGTTGCAGCAGTTGCAGGCGGGTTCGGGAACGCACCTTCAGGTATTGCTACGTTAATCGCACCAGAGTTGAACAATGCTGTTGTGGCAGGTGGTTTCACCAGCATTACAGCACTGTCGCCCAAGCACATGGTAACAGAACTTGGAACAATTGACGGAGCCAATGGCATATAGTTCACCAGCACTTTAGCTGAGTCAGAACAACCGGTCTGGCTGTTTGAACCAGTGATAGTGTAATAAGTATAATTGGTTGGAGCCGCATATACTGTAGCTGTTTGTGTACCTAAAGTGTATGGTACGTTAGCACCCGGATCGGTGTATAAACCTGCGGCAGGAGACCATGTATAAGTTAATGGAGAACCTGCACCACCCGGAGTGGTATAGTCAATAGTGAGTGACCATGAAGTCAAATTTCCTACATCACCTGCACCCCAGTCATATATACCCAGTGACCAGTTGCCATTTGGTGTTGAATACAAACCACCGAATGTTGATACTGTTGGGATGTAGTTGGCAGGAGTGGTAGGACCACCAGGGAATGTAAAGCCAAACGCTGTATAGGTTGAACCAACAGCATCTGCTTTAAATGTTCCCGTATAAGGCGCTGAACCAGTACTAAGCAAAGTGGAACTTGCAGAGCTGATAACTGTATTGACAAAATTAGCACCAGCTGGGCCAGTCTTGTTAATATTAGCATCCAAATTTAAAACATTGCCATTGGGTGCTTTTAACACAATTACCAGGTCACTGATGAAAGTATGCGTAACGTTTAAGTTAACTCTCATACCTGTTATGGTTGCGTTAGCAGGAATACCTGAAACCGCCAAATCAGGACTCTTAACTCCAGGGAATACAGTTTGTGGCCATGATGCCGGGCCGTCAGGTATTGCTACACTGATTGCACCAGAGTTGAATGTTGCTGTACCTGGAACCGGAGGCAGGGAAGAACCTGCAGTGATTTGAGTTCCTGATACACCAGCAATACCTCCACAAACCGGTGAAGCCGGAGTGTAAGTAATAACAGGTAAAGCTTTAACTGTTAAGATAGCTGCTGCAGAAGATGCAACAGGAGGACAAGTACCAGCAACATTCAAACGGTAACGGTAACCGCTCATTGCTGTGGTAGTTGGGTTAACAGTTAAGGTATTGGTAGTAACACCGGAATATGGAGCACCATTTGTAAGGTTGGTCCAGGTTACGCCGTTGTTAGTACTTACCTGCCATTGGTATGAAATACCAGCACCTGTAGCTGTTGCTGTGAATACAGCTGGTAAACCGGCGCAAATTGAAAGGCTTGCAGGCGGTACAGTTACAGCTGGTAACTGGTTAACATTGATGGTGATGGCAGCTGTTGTCTGGCAACCACTTGGAGCTGTAGCAAGTACAGTGTAAGTAGTTGTCTGCATTGGAGAAGCTGCCACAGGAACCGAAGTAGTGGTGCTTAAGCCAGCAGCCGGAGTCCAGTAGTAGGTATAACCAGCAGGAACAGGTCCGCCTGGTACATTAAACCTGATTGAATAGCCTCCAGCGATACGTCCTGTATCACCACCAGCCTGGTCATTTACAAACAGTTTCCACTGACCGTTGAAGTCGCCGGTAAAAGTAGACAGGGTTGGGTTAACGTTTGTAATAGAACCTGGTCCGGGAGCAGGGAAGTTATCAGGACCAGCTGTATTAGTTGGCCTGTAAGTACCGGATGGTATCGGGTTTGTTGTTGGAACAAGACCGGCAGCTGCATCACTGAACACCAACGTTGAGTTAATGAAATCGCTGCTACCTCCGTTATCAGATAACAATATTACATTCTGACCGGTTGGTGATTGTAATAAGATATCAAGGTCTCCAGCCCATGTGTGCGACAAATTATTCAGCGTTACTGATGTAACTGTTACACCACTCGTTGGTAAACCAGATACGGTGATGTTGGATGGATATGGAGAAGCCACGCCTGCAGCAGTACCTGTAAGCGGACCAGAAGAAATTAATACCGGAGCTGTATTAGAGAATGTTGGAGTAGACGGTGCCTGCGCAACATTCAGTAATGTAGGATCGCCTGCGCATAAAGGGCCGTTCGGGCTGGCCGTAATTACGATCGGTGCTATCGGAGTGGCACTTGGCGTAATGGTTACGGTACCTGTGTTACCTGTACCAACGCAGCATGGATTGTCTGACTGAACAACAGATACCAGTGTATAAGTTGTAGGACCAGCAGGTGTTACAGGAATATAAGAACCACTAACATAGTTATTAACTGTGAAGTTACCACCGGGGTTAGCATTGATTGTAACGTTGTATGCGGCACCACTGCCACCAGTAATATCTACTTTAAGGTTAGCAGTAGAACCTGTACAAGTTGTTACAGGGCCAGGTGTGAATGTTGTGTAAACCACATCATCAATACCGATATAGTCGGAGTTATTACCTAACGGACCTGCACCTTCAACAAAATAACGGAATGCCAGGCGGCCGGATACACCGGCAGCAGGTAAACCTGATAATGTTAAAGTATACTGTGTCCATGCAGTTGGATAACCCGTAGAAGTATAAGTTGGGTTGATGTCAAGCAGCAGTGTTGAATAGTCGCCCACACTGGTGTTGGTGGTACCCGCATTTACACTGGTACCGTTTGTACTCATCCTAACCTGTAACCTGTCAGGGAATGTACCTGAAGTTGTCCTGGTATAGAAAGAAAACTTGTCGCCGTTTTTCAGTGTAACGTTTGGAGTGAATAACCAGTTGCTGATCGTGTTCAAACCAGTTGTGTTGTTGAAGTTGGCAGCAATGTAACCAGTACCGCTGTTAGCTCCGAATACTGCAGTATTACCCTGGAACCAGCCAGTGGCACCTACAGGGCTGCTGAGGTTTTGTGCGGCCCAGCTGGCAGGTAATACAGAGTTGAATGTTTCGTTGATCGGAGTGCTTGCAACCGGAATACCACCGGCCTGGCTCAGTACAGAAGATGTAGCTGGCTGGCAGGGAGGAGGAGGCGCACAATTGATACCGGTAACAGTCATGGTGTAAGAATCTGATGCTTCACCAACGTTTGCTTCGTTCACCACCAGCACCACTGTTTGGTTAGGCGCAAGTGTGAAAGAGAATGTTACAGGCGTACCTGCAGCAAGAGAACTTAAACCACCATCTGCAATGTAGTTGGAACAAAGGTTCGCCGGGTTGAAACTGCCGTTGTAAGCAGTAACAAAACAGTTACCTGTAGTGCCATTCGCCAGGTAAGTAACAGTTACGCACTGGCTGGCGCAGGTGAGGTTTTGCATGGTATAGGTGTCGTAGAAATACGGACCTGTACCAAATGATCCCGGACAAACTGCTTTGGGAGCAGCACAAGTGGAAGGTATACCATCACGGAAAAACCTTCCTGCGCTGAGTGTGGCATCGCTGCCGCCCAATGAGCCTGTGAATGTACAAACATCATTTACCAGGCTAGCTGTAGGAGGAATGATAGATTGCACAGCATTGTCGCCGCTAATCTGTTTCACCTTTTCAGCATACTTGGCATTTACTGCCGGTACATCCGATGGATCTTTTGAAAAATCTCCCGTAGCAACTACGGAAGCGGGTGAATTTACCTTGCCTGCAGGTAAATTCTTCAATAATCTTACGTTATTGATTTTCTGCTTGGCTGCGGCCGGCTTTTCAGTCGGCATGTTCTTTTTCGCAGAAGCAGGTTTCGCCAAACTCTCCTGACTATAGGAGACCTTGAACGAAATGCTCATGACGATACATAGCAGTACCGTCCTGAACAGAAACACCTTAAAGTCTTTAAGTGTAGCTGTTTTTTGCATAATTAAATGGTTTTAGTTTGTTTGTTACTTGAAAGCATGCTGGTGTACTGTTTTGGTATGTAGCAGTGCAGTTCAGGTAGTAGAGCTTTAAAGATAGGAACTTTAACTTAAAATTAAACATTTCGCCCCCTTTTTTTGGTGCTTTAACCCTTATCCACAGAGCGATTGTGGAAAAATGAGCCGGCAGGGTATTGGTCTGCTGAAAATGACTGGTTTTTAAGCTGTATTAAAATATTTTTTAAAGGGATGCCAGCAGCAATTCATTGAAGTTGGAGAGAGCGGCAATTTTAAGATCTGCGGCAGTCCAGCGGGGATCTTTTGCATTTTTGGGTTCTGGTACCACCACGCATTTCATCCGGGCGGCCTTGGCAGCAATCATTCCATAGTATGAGTCTTCAAAGCAAAGGCATGCTGTTGGGGCCGATTCCAGCGCAGCGGCACAATCCAGGTATACCTGCGGATGGGGCTTCCCATATGGCAGTGCAGCAGCAGAAGTACATATTTGCAAATGAGACTGGATACCCAGCAGGCCGGTAACGGTATCGATCAAGCTTAAAGGAGAAGAAGAAGCAAGCCCGATTTTGAATCCCCGTGAAATAAAGAATTCAAAAATATGCTGCACACCGGGCATGGCCCTGCCTTTTTTCTTTACCAGTTCAATTACTTTTTTGATAATGGCTTCTTCGGCTGCTTCGATTTCGGAAAGTGGTACATTGTACATGCTGAACCACCAGTGAATAAATTCTTTCGTACGCAAACCCGTTGTGGTGGCATATTGCTGTGCTGTTAACCGGATGCCGTATTTTCCAAAAACAGCATTGGCTGCTTCATCCCAAAGCGGTTCGGAATCAACCAGCAATCCGTCCATATCAAAAATCACTGTATTCAGTTGCATGCGCAAATATATTCAACCTCCGCTGGCAATCAATCAGCCGGTCTTTTAAAAACAGAATCCTTAAATTGCAAGGCCAGAAAATATTTCCGGCTGTATTATGAAAAAGTGGCTTGCTGCTGTTAAGGAATGGAAAATTGTTAAAGGCACCGTGTATGCAGCGGTGGGCATACTGTCTTATCCAGGACTGAATATCTTTAATAAACTCGAGATCAAAGGCACTGAGCATTTAGAAGGGCTCCCCAAAAAAAATGTGCTTTTTGTCAGCAATCATCAAACTTATTTTGCCGACGTAATCACCTTCCTCCATATTTTCTGCGCCGTAAGCTGGCGGAAAAAAAACAGGCTGGGCATTCCGTATTACCTGCTCTGGCCATTTACAAAAGTAAAATATGTGGCAGCGGAAGAAACCATGAAAAATAACTGGATCAGCAAACTGTTCACCCTTGCTGGTGCGGTAACTGTAAAGCGTACATGGCGTGCCGAGGGTAAAGAAGTGCGGCGGGGCCTTGATCCCAAAGATACCCGCAATATTGAAAGGGCACTTGAAAAAAACTGGGTCATCACTTTTCCGCAGGGAACCACCAAACCCTTTGCCCCCGGCCGTAAGGGCACTGCCTACCTTATCAAGCAGCACCAGCCCGTGGTGATACCTGTTGTGATCAACGGATACTGGCGGGCTTTTAATAAAAAAGGACTGAAGTTTAAAAAGAAAGGCGTTACACTTTCAGTAAGATTTAAAGAACCCATGCAGCTTGATTACAACGACAGCACTGAAAATATTTTAAACGCAGTGATGGATGCCATCGAGCAAAGCAAGCAATTTATGCTTAAGGGTAAGCACCATTTGATCACTCTTGCAGATAAATAAACAATTATTGATCCTGGAAAAGCGCCTTCAGCTCATTGGCTTCTGCAGCTTTCATTTTACCGCCCAGCACCAGCCGCAGCTGTCTTCTTCTTAAAGCGCCGTCATACAGTTTTTGTTCATCGGCGGTTTCAGGAATTACTTTGTTCACCGGTCTTGGTTTGTTATTCGGGTCGAGCGAAACGAATGTATAATATGCTTCGTTGCTTTTGTAACGGTACTGTTGTATGGCATCTTCACCCCAAACATTCATGTGCACTTCCATACTGCTGTTGAATGCACGGGTAACCTTGGCTTCAATATGCACCACATTGCCCAGCTTGATCGGGTTTTCAAAAGATATATTATCAACCGATGCGGTAACCACCGGTGCGCCGCAATGTTTCATGGCTGCCAGTGCCGCTGCAATATCCATCCAGTACATGAGCCGGCCACCCATCAGGTTACCAAAAGTATTGGTGTCATTGGGCAACACCAGTTCTGTCATTACCACGAGGGAATCTCCTGCTTTCTTATCCATTTATTTTTTTTACAAAGATACATTGCGGCACCCGCTGTATAAAATGAATTTAGTGACGCAGCCTGTTACGCCTGCAGCGTTCACTGCAGTATTTTACTTCCTCCCAAACCCTGGTCCATTTTTTTCTCCAGGCAAATGGCTTTTTGCAGATGATGCAGATTTTTTGGGGCAGGTGTTCTTTCTTCTTAGTCATAGCTTGTTAAATAATTTTCTGCAGTCCTGATATGGTGTTTTCTTTTTTCTTCAGGTAAATTGTCAAATGTTTTGATGAGCATGCCAAGTCTTGGGTTTTGCAGAAAAAAATCCCTGTGCACATGCATGAACCGCCAGAACAGGGCGTCCCATATTTCACACCAGCTGTCTTTTTTGTAATCACTCATTTTTAAAATATAATTGCTGCCGCTGATATAGGGTTTGGTGGTCATCAGTCCTCCGTCAGCAAATTGTGTCATACCATATACATTCGGCACCATCACCCAGTCGTATGAATCAATAAACATTTCCATAAACCACCGGTATACTTCATCCGGATCTGTTTCACACAGCAACAAAAAGTTACCGAGTATCATCAGCCTTTCTATGTGATGGCAATATCCTGTCTGGAGTATTTTACGAATGGTGCAGTCAACAGGCGCAATGCCGGTATTGCCGTTCCAAAAGCCTGGCGGCAGTTTTTTCTTAAAGCCCCAGTAGTTCATGGTACGCTGCCGCCGTCCTTCGCGGGTATATACAATTTTGATAAACTCACGCCACCCGGTAACCTGCCTGATAAAACCCTCTGCTGCGTTCAGGGGGATGCCTGTTACCGCTGCACAGGCAACAGCACGTTCAGTAACCACGAGTGGCGTGCTGAGGCCTGTATTAAGTGCGGGGGTTAACACTGCATGATGCAGGTAATGTTCATTCTTTAAAATGGCATCTTCATAGGTGCCGAATTCATGAAAACGGTATGTAAAAAAATCTTCCAGCCACTTGTCTGCATCGCTGAAAGTAACGGGATATATAAAAGGGGTTGATTTACCGGGATTGTCCTTAAACATTGTTTCCACATATTGAATGGCTTCTTCAACGTACATGTTGGTCCCGGGCAAATGCATTGCAGGTGGCTTTTTCCCGGAAGGGTATTTTTTGCGGTTTTCTTTATCAAAAGTCCATTGCCCGCCAACCGGGCCTCCTTCAGCAGTAAGCAGCAGTTTTCGTTGTTTACGCTGCCCGATATAAAAGGCGGTTTGGAAATAATGCCTGTTGTCTTTAAATATTTCTTCAGCATCTGCATTACTGTTCAAAAAACCGGGGCTTTTATATTGAACCAGTTTGATGCTGTTTTTGCTGCAGCCTTTTTGCAGCCGTCTTTGCAGCCAGTCATCCGCCACATCACATACATGCAGGCATTGAACACCCTGTTTTGAAAGATGCTGCAGCAGGAGCCTGGTATCTGAAAGCGGGCTTCCTGCACCGATATAGCTGACCTCAATTTTTCTTTCCTGCAGGTACGATTCATAAAATTTCATGGATGCCCGGTGCAGCACCAGTTTTTGTTTGTGAAATGTATACTGCTTAAAAAAAAGAAATTCTTCAACAAGGAGCACATGGGAACCAGCTGACAGTGCCGGGTGCTCTTTAAAAAGCTGGTGAGGGAAAATAACGGTTACTTCTTTCATCTCCCTGTAAACAAACTCCGCCCTGTTTTGTTTATCACAAAAACGTCGTGATGGAAAGTTTGAAAGAGAAAAAAATATTGCTCACCGGGGCTACCGGGGGAATAGGGTCGGCTGTTGCAAAATTGCTTTCCCGCAGCGGTGCTGCGTTATTTATAACCGGCAGGAATGCGGACAAGCTACATGCTGTTGCAGCGGATTGCGGAATCCCTCCTGCGCATGTTATGGCAGCTGATATTACACTGCCGGCAGATGTTGCAAATCTCAAAGAAAAATGTTTTTCACAATTCGCCTCACCGGATATACTCATCAACGCTGCCGGAATCGGAATCATCCGGAATATGGAAACACTTTCGGAAGATGAGTTTTTAAAAGTGATCCATCATAATCTATTTGCTCCTTTTCTGTTGTTGAAAGCTTTTTTGCCCGCAATGAAAGAAGCCAAAAAAGGGCTGATCATCCATATACCGGGTGTGCTTGGTAAAACGCCGATGGCCGGTGCCGCCGCGTATGCTGCCAGCAAATACGGGCTGGTGGGCATGCTGCAAAGTGTAAGGGAAGAGCTGAAAAGAACGGACATAAGGATTACCAATATTTTTCTTGGGGGGACCGATACCTCTTTTTGGGATCATATCGAGTTGCGGGTGCAGCGTGAAAAAATGATTGTGGCCGAAGAAGCAGCGAAGGCTATTTGGTTTCTCTGCCAGCAGCCAGCCAGTGCGGTGGTGAGTGAAATGGTACTGCAGCCATTTAATCACCAGGCCATATGATACTCCTCATCTTTACAGGTTTAATTTGGCAGTTCGCAGTCATTGTTCGAATTTCGGATCACGAATTGTAAAAAATTATGAGCCAGCAAAACAATATTTCATTCGACAATACAGAAACCGCATTTGCTTATAAAAACACCGAACAATTAAAAAAGGCACATTTTCTTTTTTCATCCATGGGCAAACCATGGCTGGTGAACCTGGGGCTTAAACTCACACCTGTTGCCATCAGGCTAAATCTGCCTTTTACAAAAACAGTTATCCGCAAAACCATTTTTCAACAGTTTGTTGGTGGAGAAACACTGGAAGAAACCGCACGGGCAGCAGCAAAACTTAAAGAATATGATGTGCAGGTGATACTGGATTACGGCGTGGAAGGAAAAGAAGGAGAAGATAATTTTGAACATGCAAGGGATGTATTCAAACGCGTGATTGCTTATGCATCCACCCAGCCCAATATACCATTTATGAGTGTGAAGGTGACGGGTTTTGCACGATTTGGTTTGCTCGAAAAAATGGACAGCCTGATGAACAGCAGTACCGGCACGCTGATGAAACGTTACCTGTACGCGGTGGAATCATTGTCACCCTCCGAAAGGGAAGAATGGCACAGGGTGCGTCTCCGCACCTTACAGGTTTGTGAAGAAGCCGCTGCAAAAAATGTGGGCGTGCTGATAGATGCAGAAGAAACATGGATACAGGACCCGGTGGATGCGCTGACCATTTTAATGATGGACACTTTTAATAAAACAAGGGCCGTTGTTTATAATACCCTGCAGTTGTACCGCCACGACCGGTTCCAGTTTTTAAAAGACTCTTATGAAGCGGCGAAGGAAAGAAATTTTATTTTAGGTGCCAAGCTGGTTAGGGGCGCCTATATGGAAAAAGAGCGGGAGCGTGCTGCTGAAAAAGGCTATCCATCGCCCATACAGCCCGATAAAGAAAGTACGGACAGGGATTATAATGCTTCGGTAGCTTTTTGCGTGGAGCATCTCGACAGGATTGCCCTGATCGTTGCCTCGCACAATGAATACAGTAATTTATATACCACGGAGCTGCTGGATAAAAAGGGATTGCCCCACAATCACCCGCATGTTCATTTTTCACAGCTCTATGGCATGAGTGATAATATCACTTTTAACCTTGCCAATGCAGGTTGTTCAGTAAGCAAATACCTGCCCTTTGGTCCCATTAAGGATGTAATACCCTACCTCATGCGCAGGGCACAGGAAAACAGTTCGGTGGCCGGCCAAACAGGGCGAGAACTGGTGCTCATCCGGAAAGAAATGGATCGAAGGGGCGCCGGTAAATAATAACGGTACAGGCTACGGCACTGGTGATATTCATTTATATTTGCCGTTAAACTAACTGTTGAGATTGCGACCTGTCTTGCTTTTTGTCCTGCTTTTATTCCTTTTCTCCGTGTCTGCTGCACAGGTGAAGTCTGTCCCTGCCGTAAAAATTTCTCTCCCTGTAAAAATTGATGGCGACTGGAATGATGAGGCATGGAAGAACGTGGAAGCAACCGGCGATTTCATCACTTCCCACCCGGAATTTGGAAAGGCATCAGCACACAAAACACTGGTGAAACTGGCGTATGACAATGCGGCCGTTTATGTGGTGGCCTATATGTATGATGATCCCGGCAATATCCGCACACAAATTACTTCCCGTGACGTGATTGAGCGGCAGGATGTGGATGCTTTTACCGTTGGCTTTGATACCTATCTCGACAGGCAGAATGCCTTCCTTTTTAAAGTGAGTGCTGCCGGTGTGCAGTTTGATGCCAGGGGCGCACAAAACAATAACCCCGTATATGATGTAACATGGGATGCTGTATGGGAAAGCCAGGTAAGTATCAAAAGCGATGGGTGGGTGGCAGAAATGAAGATTCCTTTTAGTGCCATCCGTTTTTCGAAAAAACAGTTGCAGGACTGGGGAATTAATTTTGCCCGTTTTTGCAGGAAGGATAATGAGAACAGTATCTGGAGCCCGGTAAATCCCAATTTAAACGGGGATATCAATCAATGGGGAACATGGTCAGGGCTTCAGTCGGTTAAACCGCCATTGCGTCTTTCTTTTCTTCCCTATATTTCCGGCGGTATACGTAATTCTCCCACCTCAAACGGCCGCATCAATGAAACGCTGAAAAGCGGCGGTATGGATGTAAAATATGGGGTGAGTGAAAGCTTTACCGTGGATATGACACTGATACCGGATTTTGCACAGGTGCAAAGTGATAACCTGCAGCTCAACCTTACCCCTTTTGAAATAAAATTTAATGATTACAGGCCCTTCTTTACCGAAGGAACAGAACTGTTCAATAAAGCCGGGCTTTTTTATTCAAGACGTATTGGTGCTGCGCCCGCGGGCGCAGCGGCTGTACTGGGCACTTACGGCAATAATCCTGATTACAGGATCAGCAAGAACCCGGGTATAACAAGGCTGTACAATGCCACAAAATTTTCGGGTCGTACAAAAGATAATCTTGGCATTGGTATTTTCAATGCTGTTACTGCACCTATGTATGCAAAAGTAACCAACACACATACAGGGCTCGATTCAACCATACTCACAGAGCCGCTCAGCAATTATAATATCGTGGTGTTTGACCAGGCTCTAAAAAACAGGTCATCCATCAGTTTTACCAACACGAATGTTTTGCGTAAGGGCAACAGCAGGAATGCGAATGTGAGCAGTCTTGATCTTTCTTTATTTGACAAAAAGAGTATCTACAACTTTTCATGGACGGGCCGTTTCAGTTCTGTGTGGGGAAACACCGAAAATAAAAATGGGTTTACCACCACGGCGGCCTGGGGTAAAATGAGCGGGCTTATCCGTTACAGGGCCATGATAAATGTTGAAGACGATAAGTACAACCCCAATGATATGGGATACCTGGCCAATAACAACAGTGTTGATTATACAGGAACCATCAGTTACAATTCGCTGAATCCCGGCAAGCGGTTCATCAACGAAATGTATAAGCTCACCCTGGTGAACAGGAACCTGTACATGCCCTATAAATGGACCAATTTTGAAATTACAGCCAGTGCTTTTGTATTGCTCAGGAATTTCTGGGATATCAGGGCCGTGTTTCAAACCACGCCGGTATGGTACAATGATTATTTTGTAAACAGCAGTGTTTATACAGGACATTTTCTAAAACGCACCCCTTACTATTATGTGGGTATCGACGGAAGTTCAGACAGCCGCAAGAAATTATACTTCAGTTATGCCATTGGCGGGGCAGAATCACCCTTGCCCAAAGATCCTTACTGGACAGGCAATGCCGGCTTGCGTTACCGCTTCACGGATAAGTTCCAGCTTTCTGCAAACCTCGCCATCCAGCAGGACAGGGGTAACTGGGGCTGGGCATTCATCAATAACCCCGATGGCTCACCGGTGATATCCCGCCGCAATACCAAAACAAATACGGCACTGATCAATGCGCAATACAGTTTTACCAAAAGAATGAATGCCACCATCCGGATGCGTCATTACTGGTATGCAGTGAACAATACAAATTTCTATAACCTTAAACCGGATGGTTACTGGGATGAACGGCCGTTTATGAATGGGAGGAATATTGGTTACAACGCATTCAATATCGACATGTTTTATACCTGGGATTTTTTACCCGGCAGCAGGATAACCGTGGCATGGAAAAATGCTTTGGGAGGAAATACATATATAGATCCCTACGCCAATGCAACCTATCTTAAAAATTTCGGCCGGTCTGTTGATAATCCCCACAGTAATGAACTCACCGTAAAAATTGTTTATTTTCTTGATTACCTGAAACTCAGAAAATAATTTACCTGCGGTTTTGAAATACATCTGAAAGCCTATAACTTGGCTGAAAAATTTTTATGAGCCAGGAAATTAAAGACCTGCTTACTCCCGAACAGGAAGAAGCAAAACTGCCTTCAGGACTAAATGTTCTGACGATTCTTACTTTTATTGGTTGCGGAATCGGCGGACTATTTACGTTGTTAACGCCCATGATCATTAAATGGACCTCGGGATTTATGGATAAAGCGATTAACTCCGGCCAGGAATTGTCTCAAAAGCAACTGGCCGATATTGAAAAAGGCAAGGCCGCCATGGAACTGCTTAAGGCAAACATGATCCCGACCATGGTTATTGGTATTGCCGGCATAGCGCTTTGTTTGCTGGGCGCCATCTGGATGCGCAAACTCAAAAAAGATGGTTACTGGCTCTATGTAGCCGGGGAGCTGGCGCCCATTGTTGCCGGTATTGCCATTATGGGTATGGGGCAATATACAGGAGTTTCCAGTTATATTTTCGGTATGGGCTTACCGGTGCTGTTTGTGATTCTGTACACAATGCAAAGAAAGCACCTTGTTAAATAGTTAAATAAAAAAGAGGGGCGATGATCACCCCTCTTTTTTTATAAAAGCATTACCGTTTTTACCATGCTTTTGCCCTTGTGCCATTGAATATCTTTACAAAATAGAGATGCTTGTTCTCGAAATAATCAGGCGTCATGTTATCCTTGTTCAGCTTGACCGGTTTGAAAGTATAATCGCAAAAAACCTTCACTGATTTATCATTCAGGTTGCTGATAAAATCATGCGGGTGCAGTGCATACAATTTAGTAAAGAGGTAGGTGGCTTCAAAACCTTTAAATGCCCAGTCGCCTGGTTTGACTTTATATTTTTTCTGGTAAGCCGTCATCAGCTGTTTGCTGTAATTGTCCAGCCTTGTATTAAAATATGGTGAGGTGAAATGGATTGGAAAATTTTCAAAAGCCTCTTTTTTATACAAAGAAGCAAACCCGTCCCAATTGGGCATGCCAATCAATGTAATGGGGTAAGAAGGAAATAAGCTGTAACAGGCAGCCGCCAGGTTTTTAGCAAAGTTTTCATCCAGGCTGCCGCCGATAATCACGCACTGGCGGTTACTGTCAAGTTTGGGTTGCAGCGCAGCCGTGTTGAATGTACTGTCGGTGTTCAGTGTCTGGACATTCAGTAATGGTTTGCCGTCCTGTTCATTCAGCTGTTTAAAATAACCGGCTACTTTATCTTCCTGGGCACCGTTCTGGCGGCAGAGAAAAATAAGATCGGTTCCGTGATTTTGCAGCAGGTAACTGTAAATGGCTTCGCAGTGAGCCTTTAAAGTGGAATTTAAAATCACGGTAAAGGGATTCGCCGTTACACCGCCATCATTGGGATAGGTGGCCGATATGAACGGAATGTTTTTTTGCAGGGCGAAATCGGCCAGCTGTTTATAGTCGGCATCTTTTACAGAGCCAATGATTAGGTCAAGACTGTCGATTTTTTTATTTTTTATAAGCGCAGGAATTCCCTGTGTGTATGATCTTGTGTCAAAAACAAAGGCTTTGATATTTTCCTTTTCCATTTTCATGGAGTCGAGCGCCACCATGGCTCCCTGTACAAAATCCACTGCAGGCATGATGAATTTTGGAACGGCGTCCTTATACTTAAAATCATTTTTGGTAAATACCGAATCCAGGTAAAGCGGTGCGAAGATCCCGACACGGTAGGTGGGGAAATCTTTTGCAACAGCTGTTTGCGCCTGTAAAGCGCCCCCGCTGCTTAACAACAGGGCGAATAATCCAATAAAATATTTCATCTTCATAACTTAAGTCTGTTCAGCTTATTCCCATTCAATGGTTGCCGGCGGCTTACTGCTGATATCATATACCACGCGGTTGATCCCTTTTACGTTATTGATAATTTCATTGGATATATGGGCTAAAAAATCATAAGGTAAATGCGCCCAGTCAGCGGTCATGCCATCCACCGAAGTTACCGCCCTCAGTGCCACTGTAAATTCGTATGTCCTTTCATCTCCCATCACACCCACACTCTTTACCGGTAGGAGGATGGTGCCGGCCTGCCAAACAGTCGCATACAGGTTGTGCTTTTTCAGGCCGTTGATGTATATGGCATCTGCTTCTTGCAATAATCGTACCTTTTCTTCTGTAATATCTCCCAAAATCCGAATAGCAAGCCCGGGACCTGGGAAAGGATGACGGAACAGCATTTCATGCGGGATGCCGAGCTCAAGTCCCACGCGGCGTACTTCATCTTTAAATAATAAACGCAGCGGCTCTACCAGTTCCAGTTTCATGGTGTCTGGCAAACCACCTACGTTATGGTGACTTTTGATAGTGGCAGATGGGCCGTGAACTGAAAGGGATTCGATCACATCCGGGTAAATCGTTCCCTGGCCCAGCAATTCAACCCCCTGTATTTTGTGGGCCTCCTGGTCAAATATTTCTATAAAGCAGCGCCCGATCGTTTTTCGTTTCTCCTCGGGATCATTTTTGCCTGCCAGTTCATCATAAAAATGTTTTTTGGCATCCACACCATTTACGTTCAGCCCGAGTTTACCATACATTTCCATCACACTTTCAAATTCGCCCTTCCGCAGCACACCATTATCTACAAAAATGCCAAACAGGTTGTCCCCAATGGCATTATGAATAAGTGTGGCAGCTACGGTGCTGTCAACCCCACCGCTCAATGCCATAATCACTTTCCGGTTGCCAATTTGCTGTTTAAGACTGGCAACTGTATCAGTTATAAAATGTTCTGGAGTCCATTCTTGGGTACAACCGCATATGTTCACCAAAAAGTTCTTTATGATGGTCTTGCCCTCGGTTGAATGGTAAACCTCCGGGTGAAACTGGAGCCCGTAAAGCGGGCAACCTTCTGTGCTGTTTCTTTTAAAGGCGGCAACCGGGATGCTGTCGGTGGTGCCCAGGAGTTCAAAACCTTCGGGCAGTGCTTTAATGGTATCGCTGTGGCTCATCCAAACCTGCGATTGTGCAGATACGTTTTGCAAGAGCACATCTTCCCGGTCTTTTTTAAACAAGGCCCGGCCATATTCTCTTTTATCGCTTTTGCCCACCTGGCCGCCAAAGAGTTTTGCCGTAAGCTGTGCGCCGTAGCAAATGCCCAGTACGGGCAATTTTGCAGCGATGGCCTGTACGTCGATCACCAGGGCTTTCTCTTCATTAACCGAAAAAGGGGAACCGCCCAGGATCACGCCTTTCAGTTCAGGTTCGTAGCTGATGGGTTTGTTGTATGGAACTATTTCACAATATACATTCGCTTCCCTCACCGTGCGGGCAATTAACTGGGTATACTGGGAGCCAAAATCGAGGATGAGAATTTTTTCCGTCATATTGCGGCGAAGGTAAATAATGTTGGCGTATTGTTGCAGTGCTTATCAACAGGTTTTATATTTGTTATAAAATATTTAAGCCATGAAACAACTAGCATTTGTAACTGCAGCGGTAATACTTCTTGCTGCCTGCAGTTTTCATTCAGAAAGGGGAAGCGGTAATATCACTTCAGAAAAAAGAAATGTACCCGAATTCAAAGCCATCCATGCCAGTAATTCAATCGATGTGGAGGTAAAAATAGGTGCACCTTCGGTGGAAGTGGAGGCTGATGACAATATTCTGCAATATGTAAAAACTGATGTGTCGGGAAAGATGCTGCATATTGGTGTTGAAAACGGGGTAAGTTTCTATAACACACATATAAAAGTATATGTTACGGTGCCCGAGCTTTCCAGGGTGGAAGCCAGTTCTTCATCTGACGTGAAAGTGTTGGATATAATTAAAAATGCCGGTAAAGTAAGCTTTGATGCCAGCAGTTCGGCGGATATTGAGGCAACAGTGGATGCGCCAGAAGTGTCGGCAGAAGCCAATAGTTCGGCCACGGTAAGGCTGAGTGGTAAAACCAAAAACTATAAAGCAGGTGTCTCCAGCAGTGCCGATATCAAATCGGCTGAATTATTAAGTGAAAACACCCGGGTTTCGGCCAACAGCAGCGGTTCGGCCGAAGTATATGCCAGTGTTTCGCTCGATGCTGATGCCAGCAGCAGCGGGAGTATTGAATACAGCGGCGGAGCCACGGTAAAGTCGAATACCAATAGCAGCGGCAGTGTGCATAAACGGGATTAAAAACCAGCCTGCGAAGAAAAAATTCAAACGGAAGCCCCATTTTTGGGGCTTTTTTGATGATTTTATCCCCAAAAGGCTCAAAATCAAAAAAAACTTTGCTGAATGCTTTGCTGTTACAAATACAGCCATTACCTTTGCACTCCAAATTTTAAAACGGAAATTTTAAAGTTCTTTACATATGTCACAGAGAATCAGAATCAAATTACAGTCTTACGATCACAATTTAGTAGACAAATCTGCAGAGAAAATCGTAAAAACTGTACGCAGCACAGGAGCCGTGGTAACAGGTCCAATTCCTTTACCCACACACAAGAAAATTTTCACTGTACTGCGTAGTCCGCACGTAAACAAAAAAGCACGTGAACAATTCCAGCTCTGTACACATAAACGTTTGTTAGACATTTACACCAGCAGCAGCCGCACAGTGGATGCACTGAGCAAGCTGGATTTACCAAGTGGTGTGGATGTTGAGATCAAAGCCTGATGAACTTCCCCCGGCAACTAAGGGGGAAAGCAAAAGGTAAGCTCTTAAAAAGAAAAAAACATGAACGTCTAAGTGCTGCTACGTCAGTACCGCTGGACATAAATAAGATACAATGAAAAGTATTATTGGAAAGAAGATTGGCATGACCAGTATCTTTGATACTACCGGTAAGCAAACTGCTGTTACCATTATTGAAGCAGGTCCATGCGTAGTTACACAAAAGAAAACCGTTGAAACTGACGGTTACAATGCGCTTCAGATTGCTTTCGGCGAAAAGAAAGAAAAGCATACCTCTAAATCTGAAGCAGGGCATTTCTCCAAAGCCCAGACAGCTGCAAAAAAAATCGTAAAAGAAATACGCGATAGCGAAATTGACAAAAACGTGGGTGAAACCATTACTGTGGACATTTTTGCCGAAGGTGAAAATGTTGAAGTAATTGGTACTACCAAGGGTAAAGGTTTCCAGGGTGTTGTTAAACGCCATGGCTTTAGCGGTGTGGGTGAACAATCTCACGGTCAGCACGACAGGCAGAGGGCTCCGGGTTCAATCGGTAACTCATCTGATGCCAGCCGTGTATTCAAAGGTATGCGCATGGCCGGCCGTTTAGGTCAGGACAGGGTTACCATGAAAGGACTGAAAGTGGTGAAGATTTTCCCTGAGAAAAATTACATCCTGATCAGTGGATCGGTGCCAGGTCATAACGGATCTATCGTGTTAATTCAAAAATAACTAACAGGCCAAGGCCTTAAATAATAAGTACGATGCAAGTAGATGTTTTAAATAAAGAAGGGAAAAAGACCGGCAGAACGGTTGAGTTACCAGAAGAGATTTTTGGTATCGAGCCCAATGACCACGTTATTTACCTTGCTGTTAAACAATACCAGGCAGCACAACGCCAGGGAACGCATAAGGTAAAAACCCGTATGGAAGTGCATGGTTCTTCCAAGAAACTGCACAAACAAAAAGGTACCGGTGGTGCCCGTAAAGGTAACCTGCGTAACCCGCTGTATAAAGGTGGTGGTACCATCTTTGGTCCCAAGCCGCATAAGTATGATATCAAACTGAACCAGAAGGTGAAAACCCTGGCCAAGATGAGCGCCCTTACTTACAAGGCAAAGGAAAATGCTATTGTGGTGGTGGAAGATGTGACCATGGATGCGCCAAAAACAAAGCAGTTTGTTTCTATCCTGAAAAACCTGGGTGTTAACGATAAAAAATCACTGTTCGTTATTCCGGAAGACAGCACAAACCTGTACCTGAGCCTGCGTAACGTTCCACGTGTAAACGGCACACTGATCAGGGATATCAACACATACGATATCGTTAATGCCAATGTACTGGTAATGACAGAAAACGCTGCAAAGGTTTTTACAGCAACTGAAGAAGCATAAGCAAACACAAACTATCAAATTAAGAAGACATGAAACCGTCTGATGTTTTAATAAAGCCGATCTTATCTGAAAAAGCAAACAAGCTTTCAGAAAAACAAAACCGCTACTCATTTGTGGTTGACAGAAAGGCAAACAAACTGGAAATCAAAAAGGCTGTAGAACAGTTTTACGGCGTGCAGGTTGCAGAAGTGAACACCATCGTTGTTCCTTCCAAGCAAAAATCAAGGTACACAAAAGCGGGCTTTATCAGCGGCCGCAAACCTGCTAAAAAGAAAGCGATCGTAACGGTGGCCGAAGGCGAAAGCATCGACATCTATGGAAGCGGTATTTAATTTAAAAATGAATGGCAGCAACTGCCGCAAAAGTTGAAAATAAAAACCTTTAACAATGGCATTAAGAAAATATAAACCAACAACAGCAGGTACCAGGTGGAGAATTGGTAATGCTTACCAGGAGGTAACTACCAACGTACCGGAAAAATCGCTGGTTGAAAAAGTAAAAAGTACAGCGGGCCGTAATGCCCAGGGCAGAAGAAGCATGCGTTACATCGGTGGTGGTAACAAAACGATGTACCGTGTGATCGATTTCAAAAGGAATAAAAAGAATATTCCCGCAGTGGTTAAAACAATTGAATACGATCCAAACCGTACCGCATTTATCGCATTGCTGAGTTATGCGGATGGTGAAAAGCGTTATATCATTGCACCCCAGGGACTGCAGGTTGGTCAAACCGTTGTAAGCGGTGATGATGTTGCCCCTGAACTGGGAAATGCACTGCAGTTAAAGCACATGCCGCTGGGTACCAATGTGCACAATATCGAAATGCAGCCTAGCCATGGCGGTATCCTCGTTAGAAGTGCCGGTACATCTGCACAGTTAAGCAATAAAGAAGAAAAATATGCCATCCTGAAAATGCCAAGTGGTGAATTAAGGAAAGTGCTGATCAACTGTTATGCTACTGTGGGTGTGGTTAGCAACAGCGACCATAACCTCGAAAGCATGGGTAAAGCCGGCCGTAACCGCTGGAAAGGTATCCGCCCCCGCAACCGTGCCGTAGCGATGAACCCGGTAGATCACCCGATGGGTGGTGGTGAAGGTAAAGCTTCAGGTGGTCACCCGCGCAGCCGTACAGGTAAATACGCCAAAGGTGAAATCACACGTACCCGTGGTAAAGGATCAGATAAGATGATCCTCCAGAGGAGAAACGGAAAAAAATTAAGCAAATAATCACTTGTTAAAATATCATCCTCTATGAAGGGTGAGAATCAACAAAAACAAAATAAAACATGGCTCGTTCGTTAAAAAAAGGTCCTTACGTAGAAACAAAATTGCTGGAAAAAGTAAATGCAATGAATGATGGTAAAGCCAAAAGGGGCGTTATCAAAACCTGGAGCAGGAGAAGTACCATCACACCTGACTTTGTAGGTCACACTTTTGCAGTACACAACGGCAATAAATTTATTCCTGTTTATGCTACTGAATTCATGGTAGGTCATAAGCTTGGTGAATTTGCACCCACCAGGAACTTTAAAGGACACTCAAGTAAGAAAATTGCATAATTAAAAAAGTAATAGGTAATAAGTAATAAGTACGGGATGAACTCCGGAGCTTAAAACTTAAAACTTAAAACTTAAAACTTATAATAAATGGAAGCAACAGCAAAATTGAATAACTACCCCACATCGCCCCGTAAAATGCGTTTACTGGCCGATCTGATTCGTGGTATGGAAGTGGAAAAAGCACTGGCAATACTGGAGCACAATCCCAAGCATCCTGCTGTGCCTTTGCGTAAACTGGTGGTGTCTGCCATCAGCAACTGGAAGGCAAAGAACGAAGGAGCCGATGAAAGTGCATTAGTGGTTAAAACCATTTTTGTAGATGGTGCAAGGGTTATCAAACGTATGCGTCCTGCTCCGCAGGGACGTGGTTACAGGGTGCGCAAACGCAGCAACCACGTTACAGTGATTGTAGATACTAAAGCAACAAAAAACTAATAACAAAATATTAAGCAAATACAATGGGTCAGAAAACAAATCCAATAGGTGCCAGGTTAGGAATCATTCGTGGTTGGGACAGTAACTGGTATGCTAATAAAGCGGATTATTCAAAGAAACTGATTGAAGATCATAAGATCAGGAATTACCTCAATGCCCGTATCAACAAAGGCGGCATTGCAAAAATTGTAATTGAGCGCACATTGAACAAACTGATCGTGACTATCCACACTTCCAAGCCAGGTATCATCATTGGTAAAGGCGGTGGCGAGGTTGACAGGATCAAGGAAGAACTGAAAAAATTATGCGGTAAGGAAGATGTGCAGATCAACATCCTGGAGATCCGCCGTCCTGAACTGGATGCCAATATTGTTGCTGACACCATTGCACGCCAGATTGAGAACCGTATCAATTATAAAAGAGCTATCAAAATGTCGATCGCTTCTGCTTTAAGGATGGGTGCAGAAGGTATCAAGGTAAAAGTAGGCGGCCGTTTAGGTGGTGCTGAAATTGCCCGCAGCGAAGAGATCAAACAGGGCCGTACACCCTTGCATACCTGGAGGATGGATATTGATTACGCCAACGTGTTTGCTTTGACAGTATATGGAAAGATCGGTGTGAAAGTATGGATTTGTAAAGGTGAAGTACTGGGCAAAAGAGACCTGAACCCGAATGTGGTTGCCGGTACAGGTAAGGAAGGCGGCGAAAGGCAGGGTGGTTTTGAAAGAAGGGATGACAGGAGAGGCGGAGAGAGAAGGGATGACAGGAGAGGCGGCGGAAGGGATAACCGTGGCGGCGGCGGAAGAAGGTAAGAAACAATTTAAGATTTGAGCTTTGCGGGTTCAGTTTTTGATGCCGCAAAAAATAACAAACAATTTAATACAGATTTGGACTGAAGAAAATAAAAAATCTGAAATCTGAAATCTAAAATAGAAGCAAGATGTTATCACCAAAAAGAACTAAGCACAGGAAAACGCAGAAAGGCAAAATGAAAGGCGACACAAAGCGTGGAGCAACATTGGCATTCGGAAGTTTTGGTTTAAAAGCGCTGGACAGTGTTTGGTTAACCAACAGACAGATTGAAAGTGCCCGTCAGGCATTAACCCGCCACATGAAACGTGAGGGTAATGTATGGATCCGTGTATTTCCTGACAAACCGATCACTGCAAAACCTGCAGAGGTGAGGATGGGTAAAGGTAAAGGTAACCCCGAAGGATGGGCTGCTATTGTACAACCCGGACGTATCATTTTTGAATGTGACGGCGTACCTGAGCAGGTGGCAAAAGAAGCGTTTGAACTGGCGGCACAGAAACTCCCCATCTTAACAAGATTTGTAAAACGCCACGATTACCAGGCGTAAGAATTAGGAAAATATCAAACTAAATACAATGGCTAAGAAAGTTGATTTTGTAAAAAGCTTAAAAGAGTTGAGTGAGACTGACCTGGTTGCTAAAATCAAGGAAGATGAGTTGCGTTTGAAAAAGCTTTCATTTGCACACGCAGTGGCTCCGCTGGAAAACCCACAGAGCATCCGTTCTTTAAGAAGGGACATTGCCAGGCTTAAAACCGAATTAAGAAAAAAACAATTAGGGTTTTAATAAACCATAAAAAGCAGTACAATGGCTGAAAGAAATTTAAGAAAAACAAAGTTAGGTGTGGTATCCAGCAACAAAATGGACAAAACCATTACCGTTAATGTTGAAAGGAAAGTAAAGCACCCGCTTTATGGAAAGTTTGTAAAGAAAACAACCAAGTTCCATGCTCATGATGAAAAAAATGAGTGCAGCATTGGCGATACAGTAAAAATTATGGAAACACGCCCTTTGAGCAAAACAAAACGCTGGAGGCTGGTGGAAGTGATTGAAAAAGTAAAATAATTTTTTTCAAGCTGGCACACTCAAAAGTGTTACCCAGCCTCTGATCATTAACAATAGTAATAATAGCTAAAAGCTAAAAAAATGATACAGCAAGAAAGCAGATTAAACGTAGCGGACAATAGCGGTGCAAAAGAGGTTTTATGTATCCGTGTATTAGGGAACAGCGGCCAGGACTACGCCAAAATAGGTGATAAAATTGTAGTAACAGTAAAAGATGCCATGCCTGCTGGCGGTGTTAAAAAAGGCACTGTTAGTAAAGCTGTTATTGTAAGAACAACCAACAAGCTGCGCCGTAAAGACGGTTCTTATATCCGTTTTGACGACAACGCAGTGGTGTTGCTGAACAACGCTGATGAGCCAAGGGGTACCCGTATCTTCGGCCCGGTGGCAAGGGAACTGAGGGATAAAGGTTACATGAAAATCATCTCCCTGGCTCCAGAAGTATTATAATCAGATTAAAATCAGTTCCGGCAAAATCCGGGATGCAAACCGAATAAAACAATGAGTACAAGATTTAAACCTAAGTTCAGTATCAAAAAAGGCGACAGCGTGGTGGTAATCACCGGCGAGGATAAAGATCTGAAGAAGCCGCGTAAAGTACTGGAAGTTATTTTGGATAAGGGCCGTGTATTGGTGGAAGGTGTAAACATCGTTACCAAGCACAGCAAGCCAACATCTCAAAACACAAAGGGTGGTATCATTAAAAAAGAAGCACCTATTGCTATCAGTAACGTAATGTTATGGGATGCAAAAACAGGCGCTCCCACCAAGGTTAAACGTACCAGGGAAAATGGTAAACTAGTTAGAATTTCTAAAAAATCAGGGGAGGTAATCAAATAATGAGCACAAAAACAAATACTGCAAGATTAGCAGACAAGTACACGAAAGAAGTGGTACCTGCTTTAATGAAGAAATTCAGTTACAAAACTGTAATGCAGGCTCCCAAGCTTACAAAAATCTGCCTGAACCGTGGTGTGAACGGCGCTGTTGCTGATAAAAAGTTGATCGACATCGCTGTTGATGAACTGACAAATATCACCGGCCAGAAAGCAGTTCCCACGATTTCTAAGAAAGATATTTCAAACTTCAAACTGCGTAAGAGCATGCCAATCGGCGCAAGGGTTACTTTACGTGGTGTGAAAATGTACGAATTCCTTGACAGGCTGGTGTCTGTATCACTGCCACGTGTGCGTGACTTCAAAGGTATCAATGATAAATCCTTTGATGGCCGCGGTAACTACACACTGGGTGTTACTGAACAGATCATCTTCCCGGAAATTGATATCGACAAAGTGAATAAGATCACAGGTCTGGATATCACTTTTGTTACCACTGCACAAACAAACGAAGAAGCGTTTGAACTGCTGAAGGAACTGGGTATGCCTTTTAAAAACATTAAAAAATAATAAGACTATATCATGGCAAAAAAATCAGTAGAAGCCAGGCAAAGAAAGCGTGAAGCTATGGTTGCCAAATATGCAGAGAAAAAAGCTGCTTTAAAAGCTGCAGGTGATTTCGCAGCACTGGACTTATTACCCAATAATGCTTCTTATATCCGTTTAAGGAACCGTTGCCAGTTAACCGGCCGTCCTAAAGGTTATATGAGACATTTCGGTATCTGCAGGAACCAGTTCCGTGATATGGCATTGCAGGGTAAGATTCCGGGAGTGAGAAAAGCCAGCTGGTAAACTGGATGCTGGATTCCGGTCACAGGATCCAGTTGCAAATATCCAGTATCAAGAATGAGGATATCGCATTGAAATAAATTTTAAAAAACTAATTACAACATAACAATGGTAACTGATCCTATAGCAGATTTTTTAACAAGAATACGTAACGCCCAGATGGCTAACCACCGTATTGTGGAAATCCCTGCAAGCAACCTCAAAAAACGTATCACAGAAATTCTGTACGATAAAGGCTACATCTTAAAATACAAATTTGAAGATGACAG
Source organism: Ferruginibacter sp. (assembly GCA_046329655.1). Lineage (GTDB taxonomy): Bacteria > Bacteroidota > Bacteroidia > Chitinophagales > Chitinophagaceae > Ferruginibacter. The sequence goes on along the minus strand of JAXLUD010000008.1, from coordinate 218,147 downwards.
CAAACAAGGTGTTATTAAAATCGCGTTGAAATATGATCCTTCCACCAAGCTGCCTGTGATCCAGAGCCTGGAAAGAATCAGCCGTCCTGGTCTTCGTGCATACGCAAAACCAGCCGATTTCAAACGCGTTAAGAATGGTTTGGGCATCGCCATCATTTCCACTTCAAAAGGGGTGATGACCGATAAGGAAGCGAAAGCCCAGAATGTGGGTGGTGAAATTCTTTGCAACATTTATTAATTCTTACAATCATTTCCTGTTGCCTTAAGCCGGACCTATAGCAGGCTGACCGTTCAGGGAAAATAAAATAAACAATATGTCACGTATAGGTAAAAAACCAGTTACAGTTCCTGCAGGTGTTACCATCACCGTTGGTGCTGATAATGTAATCACAGTAAAAGGCCCTAAAGGCGAATTAAAACAGGCCATCGACAGGGATATCAAAGTGGAAGTAAAAGATGGCCAGGTTGAACTGGGCCGTCCTACTGACCAGATCCGTCACCGTGCCATGCACGGCTTGTACAGGGCTCTGATCAATAACATGGTTACGGGTGTTACTGCCGGGTTCTCCAAGAAACTGGAACTGGTGGGTGTGGGTTTTAAAGCAGCGAACCAGGGAAATATCCTGGACCTGGCTTTAGGTTATTCGCACAACATCATTTTTGAAATTCCCAAAGAACTGAAAGTGGCCACTGCACAGGAAAAAGGTCAAAACCCGACCATTACCCTGGAAGGTGTGGACAAACAGCTGCTGGGCCAGGTATGTGCCAAAATCAGGAGCCTGCGTAAACCTGAACCATACAAAGGTAAAGGTGTGAAATTTGAAGGTGAGGTGTTAAGGAGAAAAGCAGGTAAAGCGGCAGGTAAATAATTGTAAATAATTTTCTGGCAGTATCAGAAATAAAATATCATAATCATGAACAGTAAAGCAAGTGCAAGGCAAAAAATCCGCTACCGCATCCGCAAAAAAATAGGCGGTGTGACAGCTAAACCAAGATTAAGTGTTTTCAGAAGCAACACTGATATCTATGCACAGTTAATTGATGATTCAAAAGGAGTGACCATTGCTTCAGCATCTTCAAAACAAAAAGATATCGCTGCGCAAAAAGCACCTAAAACTGAAAAGGGCAAACTGGTGGGAGCTGCCATCGCTGCCAAAGCAAAAGACCTTGGTATCACTACCGTGGTGTTTGACCGTGGTGGTTACATCTATCATGGCCGTGTGAAAGCGGTTGCTGAAGGTGCAAGGGAAGGCGGTCTGCAATTCTAATACTGCAGGTTGTCCGCAGATTTAAGATTTATCTGCATCATCAAAACAAATCTGAAATCGTTAAATCTAAAATCGTAAACCGATAATAATGTCAAACGTAATTTTAAATAAAGTAAAAGCAGGTGACCTGGAGTTAAAAGACAAAGTGGTTGCAATTAACCGCGTGGTAAAAACAACCAAAGGTGGCCGTGCTTTCAGCTTTTCAGCTTTAGTGGTGGTGGGTAATGAAGCTGGTGTGGTTGGTCATGGTTTGGGTAAAGCCAAAGAAGTTCAGGAAGCCATTACAAAAGGTATTGAGGATGCAAAGAAGAACCTGATCAAAGTACCTGTGATGCATGGTACCATTCCGCACGATCAGCTGAGTAAAGAAGGCGCTGCTAAAGTATATATCAAACCGGCTGCCCATGGTACTGGTGTGATCGCCGGAGGCAGCATGCGTGCTGTACTGGAAGCAGCAGGTATTACCGACGTGCTTGCAAAAAGCCTTGGTTCAGCCAATCCGCACAACGTGGTAAAAGCAACTTTCAAGGCGCTGGCCACATTACGTGAACCGGTAACTGTTGCAAAAAAGCGCACAGTTTCTTTAAAGAAAGTATTCAACGGATAAAAAGTATTAAGTCATAAGTTATAAGTCATTTCAGCACTTACAACTTATTACTTACAACTTACAACTTATTAATACAATGAAAAAGATAAAAGTAACACAGGTAAAAAGCACCATCGACAGGCCCGAGCGCCAGAAAAGAACCATGGTGGCATTGGGTTTGAAAAAATTAAATGCTGTTGTGGAAGTGGAAGCTACCCCGCAAATACTTGGTATGGTTAAAAAAGTAAACCACCTGATAAAAGTGGAAGAACTGGCTTAATCAGCCCCTTAAATATATTTCTTAACAAGCGAGCCCCGTTTACCCGGGGCGTAAGTTTAAAATAGGTACAATGAAATTACATTCTCTCAGGCCCGCAAAAGGAGCCACTCACAAAGAAAAAAGATTAGGCCGCGGTGAAGCAAGTGGTAAAGGCGGCACTTCTACAAAAGGTAACAAGGGCGGTCAGAGCCGCGCCGGTTATAAAAGTAAAAAAGCACACGAGGGCGGACAGATGCCTATCCAGCGCCGTATTCCAAAACGTGGCTTTAAAAACATCAGCCGTGTTGAGTATAAAGTGTTCAACATCGGTCAAATTGACCATCTCGCAGAAAAATACGGTATCACAGAATTCAGCCTGCAGAATTTATATATCAACAGCCTCATCAGCCAGTTTGACAATGTAAAGATCCTCGGTACCGGAGAAGTAAAAGGTAAGTTCACTTTCAAGGTAAATGCTGTAAGCGCCAAAGCCAAAGCAGCTATTGAAGCAGCAGGTGGTTCAGTAGAGATAGTGAAATAATTTCCCGATATTTGCCTGACCCAAACAACAAGTTGGGTCTTTTTTAATTGAGCGCAAACATAAAATAGTTTTAAACCTGTGAAGAAGTTTATAAAAACACTTAAAAATATCTGGAGCATTGAGGAGCTGCGTAACAAAATTACTTTCACCCTGCTGCTGATATTTATCTATATCGTGGGAACACATATCGTGTTGCCTGGTATCGATCCTAACGTTCTTGCTGAGCAAACAAAAAACAACAAAGCCGGTGGTGGTATTTTAGGACTGCTGGATACATTCGTGGGAGGTTCATTTAACAGGGCTTCCATTTTTGCACTGGGTATCATGCCATATATCTCTGCATCTATCTTTATGCAGCTGATGACAATCCTGGTACCGCAGATTTCAAAAATCCAGAAAGAAGGCGAAAGCGGCAGAAAGAAAATCAACCAGTGGACACGTTACCTCACCGTGGGTGTTACTGCTTTCCAGGCCATCGCTTATATCAGCTTCCTTACGCAGACTTATGGCAACGCCATCATACCTTCTTACGGAGCAGGGCTGTTCAAATTTTCAACTGTAATTCTCTTAACCGCGGGTACATTGTTCGTAATGTGGCTGGGTGAAAAAATTACGGATAAAGGTTTGGGCAACGGAACTTCCATTATCATCATGGTGGGTATCCTTGCACGCCTGCCACAGGCCATCTTCCAGGAATGGACCAGCCGTTCTACAAGAGGTGCAGGTGGTTTGCTGATCATGCTGGTTGAAATTGTTTTCCTGATCGCGGTTATCATGGGTCTGATCATGCTGATCCAGGGCACAAGACGTGTGCCTGTTAACTACGCAAAACAAATTGTGGGCAACCGCCAGTTTGGTGGTGCCAGGAATTTCCTTCCGCTGAAAGTGAATGCTTCCGGTGTAATGCCAATCATTTTTGCACAGGCGATCCTTTTCCTGGTGGCTTTCATTACCGGTTTGGGCAAAACATCTGAAGGAAGCTTCCTGAATGATCATACCAACCTTTGGTATATGCTCATTTACTCAGTGGCTGTAATTGGTTTTACCTTCTTATACACCGCTCTAATTTTCAATCCTAAGCAAATGGCTGATGAACTGAAACGCAATAACGGTTTCATCCCAGGTGTAAAACCGGGCCAGCCTACTGCAGATTATATCGGTACGATTATGGACCGCATCACATTACCAGGAGCCATTTTACTGGCGGTAGTGGGTATTTTGCCCGGTCTTTGCCAGCTGGCATTCGTGGGGATGCAGCAGAGTTTCTCCACTTTCTTCGGCGGTACTTCACTGCTGATCATGGTAGGGGTAATACTGGATACACTGCAGCAGATAGAAACACAATTGCTGATGCGCCAGTACGATGGTTTGATGAGCGGCGGACGTATACAGGGAAGGCAGGCCGCCACAACAATTTAAATGTAATAGCCCCTTACCGGGGACTTGAAAATAACTGAACCCCGGCCTAAAGAGTCGGGGTTTGTTTTAATAAGATATGATCCACTATAAGACAAAGGAAGAGATTGAACTGATGCGTATCAGCAGCCAGCTGGTAAGTAAAACACTTGCTGAAGTGGCGAAGATTATACGCCCCGGTATTTCTACACTGGAATTGGATCAGTTTGCAGAGCAGTTCATACGTGATAACGGAGCTGTTCCGTCTTTCAAGGGCTACCAGGATTTTCCCTACACCTGCTGCATCTCGGTGAATGATGCCGTGGTGCATGGCTTTCCTGTAAAAGAACCATTAAGGGACGGGGATATTGTTTCGGTGGATGTAGGCGTGTATAAAAATGGATTTCATGGCGACAGCGCCTATACTTTTGCCGTGGGTGCAATCGGGGATGATGTAAAGCAATTGCTCCGTGTTACCAAAGCTTCATTGTATAAGGGAATTGAAAAAGCTGTGCACGGCAACCGGGTGGGGGATATCGCTTTTGCGATTCAAAACTATACAGAGAAGGAACATGGGTATGGTGTGGTGAGAGAACTGGTGGGACATGGTCTTGGGCGCAAGCTGCACGAAGAACCGCAGGTACCCAACTATGGCAAACGTGGTACAGGCGCAAAACTGAAAGAAGGGATGGTGATCGCCATTGAGCCGATGATCAATATGGGCACCAAAAACGTGTACCATGATAAAGACGGCTGGACAATCAGGACAGAAGATGGCAAACCGGCAGCACACTATGAGCATACACTGAGCATCCAGAAAAATAAGGCAGATATTTTATCATCCTTCACAGAAATTGAAGCTGCTGAAAAAGCCAATCCCAATCTCTGCGCTGACTATTAGAAATTCATAGTAACATACATCCCCGAAAGCTATTGGGCCGTAACTGACGATTCACTATTGACGGTTCACCATTCACAACTCACCACTCACAATATCCTGTATTTCATTTCAACCCTTTCATCTGTCCATACATTATCGGGGCTGATATAAGTGTCTTTATACTGCATTACCACACCGGCCCTGGCAAAAATATCACGTACCAGTTCGCTGCAGATATAATTGCGGTTTCTTTCCCTGCGGCTTATGTGAAATAAAATGCGGACCATGATACGCACAATTTCAAAATTATCATAAGGCCTGGTCAGTTCATCCAGCCCGAAACTGATCCCTTTATTCAGATTTTCTTTTTGCATTTCGGTGCTTAGCCGTGCAATGGCGATCTGTCCTTTATACGGACGTTTCTTTCCTTTATAATCGTGCAGGTATTTTGAAAGCGGTATCAGGCGGATACCCACATTCGGTTCTGCTTCCAGCACCATTACACGCTTCAGTTCCTCATCTTTATAAATTACAGCTACATGGCTCCAGGTGCTTTTGGTGAGCTTTTGTATAATACCTGAAAACGCATAACTGCCGCTGCTGAAAAAAATATCACCTGTTTTCAGGTAATCCCTTACTTTTTCATATGGGATCACCGGCATTTTTTTTAATTGCTTTTTTGAAACAGAACTGGCCATAAGCGGTTGTATTAAAAGTTTTGTTTTAAAATACTGCAGTTAACAAGTACTTTTATTTTCAAGATACGAATTGGCGAATGAAACAAAAACATTTAGTGGTAACAGGTGGTGGTGCGGCAGGTTTTTTTTGCGCAGTAAATGCTGCAGCAATGTGCCCGGATCTGCGGGTAACCATTGTGGAAAAATCGGGGAAGCTGCTGGGCAAAGTGAAAGTAAGCGGCGGTGGCCGGTGCAATGTAACGCATGCCTGTTTCAGTATTGCTGAAATGGTAAAGCGTTACCCTCGGGGGGCATCTTTTTTGAAAAAAGCATTTCACCATTTCTTTACAACAGATACCATCCAATGGTTTAGGGAACGGGGAGTTGAATTAAAAACCGAAACAGACGGCAGGATGTTTCCTGTAACGGATTCTTCCCAAACAATTATTGATTGTTTGATGAGAGAGGCCAATACAAATCATGTACAGGTGCTGATGAACCGGGAAGTGGATGCTGTTGTGCGGGAAAATAACCACTGGCATATCAGTTTTAAAAATGCATCCCCGATGGAAGCCGATTTTGTTTGTGTGGCCAGCGGCGGTTATGCCAAAGCGCAGCAGTTTGACTGGTTGCGCAATGTGGGTCATACCATTGAAACTCCTGTACCTTCCTTATTTACTTTTAATATGCCGGGCAACAGCATTACCGCTTTAATGGGCGTAAGTGTGGCCAATGCGCAGGTAAAGATATCGGCCAGTAAATTACAGTCGGAAGGCCCCTTGCTGATCACACATTGGGGAATGAGCGGTCCTGCAATACTTAAACTTTCTGCCTGGGCTGCCCGTGAACTGGCTGCAAAACAATGGCAATGTAAAATAGTCATCAACTGGTTGCCCGAATACAATGAAAATTCTTTGCGCACTTCCATCCAGCAACTGCGTTTTGATATGGCCGCACAGAAGATATACAACCGCAACCCATTTGGTTTGCCCGCAAGGCTATGGGATTACCTGTTAAAAGAATCAGGTATTGCCCCTGAAATCCGCTGGGCCGATCTTCCTGCCAAAGCGCAAAACAAACTGATCAAATATTTGTGTGCACATGAATTTGAAGTGAAGGGTAAAACCACTTTCAAGGAAGAGTTTGTTACGGCCGGGGGTATCAGCCTCGCAGAAGTGGATCATCTTACCATGCAGAGTAAAAAAGCATCCGGACTGTACTTTGCTGGAGAAGTGCTGGATGTGGATGGTGTAACGGGAGGATTCAATTTTCAGAATGCATGGACTACGGGTTGGATAGCTGCAAAAGCCATCGCAGAAAGTGTGTTAGCGGAAGGTGAGTAAAATGCTGGATACTAAAAGCCCGATGCAGTATGACGACGGTTTGATGAAGAAATAAAATCACTTGCTTTGTGGAATATTCAATCCGGTATCCAGAATCCGGTATTCAGCATCCAGCATCCAACATCCAGTATCCAGTATCCCCAGTTAACTCCCAACCTTCACAAATACTTACCAGAACACTTGCTTTCCGCAAAGTATTTTAGGCTACTTTTGTAACTTACAAACGGCCTGGTGCATGTTGAAAAAAATCGACCGCTACATACTGTCAAAATACTTAACCACTTTTTTCTTTTGTATTTTGCTGATGACCGTTATTGTGGTGGTGGTGGATGTGAGTGAAAAAACAGATGATTTCGTTAAATCCAAACTGCCGGCATCCAGGATCATTACTGATTATTATTTTGGCTTCATACCCCGTATTGATGCCATGCTGTTCCCGCTCTTTGTTTTTATTTCGGTCATATTTTTCACTTCCAAAATGGCAGGCCGCTCAGAAGTGGTGGCCATCCTCAGCAGCGGGGTAAGTTTCCGCCGGTTTATGATGCCGTTTCTTGCAGGCGGACTGATACTGGCCACCCTGTTATGGTTCGGTTACCAGTACGTGGTTCCCAATGCCAATAAAAAATGGGGCGATTTTGAGGCAAAATATATCGACCCGAATTTCGGGGCCGATAATAACCAGCGCAGTTACAAAACACATCTCTATTTCCGGAACGACTCAAACACCTACATTGGCATCAGGGGATACGACACGGTTTCCAAAATAGGCAATGGCTTTTTTGTGCAGCGTTTTGCAAACAACAAACTGCTGTACAACCTGCGGGCCGATAATTTCACCTGGGATACCGCCGTAAAAAAATGGCGGCTGGATAATGTGATGGAACGGGAGATTCACGGCATTACAGAAAAAGTAAAGCGTATCCCATCCCTGCAGGTTTCATATAATTTTAAACCCATCGACCTGCGGAAGGATGAATACCTCAAAGACCAGATGCCCACACCAGCCCTGAATGAATTCATCAAAAAGGAAAAACTAAGGGGTGCCGAGAACCTGAATGGTTTGCTGGTGGAACGCTATAACCGTGATGCCATTCCTGTATCGGTACTCATCCTGACCGTTATTGGGGCCGTGCTTGCATCCCGGAAAGTCAGGGGAGGCAGCGGGCTGCATCTGGCCATGGGAGTTATCATCAGCGTAATGTATATCCTTTTCAGCCGCTTCTCCATTGTATTTGCCACCAAGGGAAATTTCACTCCTTTCATAGCTGCATGGACACCCAATCTGATCTTTGGTGTGCTGGCTTTATACCTCTACAAAAAAGCCCCGAAGTAGCCCCGGGCAATTATAAACTTTCTTTTAAAAGTTTTGTTTAACAGGGGGCTGCATCGTAATTTTAGGCAGTTGTTTGTAATCTGACATATTTCTAATTACTGCAATGATTTCTCTTTTAAAACATCTTCAATTTAATATATGGGAATTTTAAAAAACAGGTTTAAAGCGAAGTCTGATTCGGTATCAGAAGAGATCAAAGCATTGCTGAAAGAGCATGGTAATAAAAAAATAGGCGAAGTAACCCTGGGCCAGGTTTACCAGGGTATGAGGGGTATGACAGGACTGGTAACAGAAACCTCGCTGCTGGATGCACAGGAAGGGATCCGTTTCAGGGGTTACAGCATACCGGAACTGCAGGCACAGCTGCCCAAGGCGCCGGGAGGAAGTGAACCTTTGCCTGAAGGATTATTTTACCTGATGCTTATTGGAGACCTGCCCACTGAAGATGAAGCCGAACATGTAACGGATATTTTGCAAAGAAGGAGCCATGTGCCCAAATATGTGTTTGAGGCCATTGATGCATTACCGCTTTCAACGCACCCGATGACCATGTTCGTGGTGGGGGTGATGGCGCTGCAAACAGAAAGTTATTTCCAGAAAAAATATGCCGAGGGCATCAGTAAAAAAGATTACTGGCTGCCGGTGTTTGATGACAGCATTGTATTGCTTTCCCGCCTGCCGCGTATTGCCGCCTATATCTACAGGCGTAAATATAAAAACGGTGAAGATATTCAGCCCAATGGTTTGCTGGACTGGGCAGGCAACTTTGCCCATATGCTGGGATATGAAGATGAAAGTTTCAAGGAGCTGATGCGTTTGTATATGACGATACACGCCGATCATGAAGGAGGCAATGTATCTGCCCATACCACACATTTGGTGGGCTCGGCACTGAGTGATCCTTATCTTTCTTATGCTGCGGGCATGAACGGCCTGGCGGGTCCCTTGCACGGTCTTGCCAACCAGGAAGTGATTAAATGGATATTCGAAATGCAGCATCAGCTGAACACCGACGAGCCTTCAAAAGAGCAGATTGCTGAATACGTTAAAAAAACACTGAGCGAGGGGAAAGTGGTGCCGGGTTACGGGCATGCCGTTTTGCGTAAAACCGATCCAAGGTTTACTGCGCAGATGGAATTTGGTAAAAAACATATGCCCGATGATAAACTCGTAAACACCGTTTGGAATATATATGAAACCGTGCCGCCTATTTTGCAAACGCTGGGCAAGATCAAGAACCCCTGGCCAAATGTGGATGCACACAGTGGGGCATTACTGGTGCATTATGGAATGGTGGAATATGAATTCTACACAGTATTGTTTGCCGTATCAAGGGCATTGGGTGTGCTGGCAAGTCTTTGCTGGGACAGGGCACTTGGATTACCACTGGAAAGACCCAAATCGGTTACCACCGACCTGGTTAAAAAATGGCTGGAAGGTAAGGACGAAATCTGGGGAGATTAAATTAATTCCTGCATAAATGAACCCGGTGATAAAACACCGGGTTTTTATTTTGGCTGAAACTTTGCGCAGCTATATATTTGCACTCCCAAAGGGGAATTAGCTCAGTTGGCTAGAGCGCTTGCATGGCATGCAAGAGGTCACCGGTTCGACTCCGGTATTCTCCACGTTTAAAAGGTTGTCATCGGGCAACCTTTTTTGTTTTCGCCTTAAGCTGTAGCTTCGTAAAAAAACAACTATGGAACTCAGAGAACAATTTGAAAAAGCGGTTGCAGACAGTAAACTCCTGCCATCAAAACCAGATAATGAAACATTGCTGCAGCTGTATTCATTATACAAACAGGGTACTGAAGGGGATGTAAATGTTGAAGCACCCACCAATATGTTTGATTTTGTGGGCAAGGCAAAATACGAAGCCTGGGCCTCGCTAAAAGGGAAAACGAAGGACGATGCCATGCAGCAATATGTTGCACTGGTTACCAAACTCAGGGGATAATATTCATAACAATGCCGGTCAAAGGCCGGCATTGTTATATACATAAAATCAGATGGCCCTTTTATTGCAGTAATGCAATATTGCCTTTCAATGTAAGCACCGTATTATTGTCGCACATTACTTCAATGGTGTAAACATATACATCAGGCGTAAGCAGCTTTCCTTTAAATGTGCCGTTCCATCCTGCATTGACGTCATTGGGAGTAAACTCGGTCTTCTCATACATCATCTCTCCCCAGCGGCTGTAAATGCGCATGGATTTGATACGGAACAACCCCGAACCACGCGGATAGAAAATATCATTCACTCCATCGCCATTGGGTGTAAATGTATTCGGAATAAAAATATTGGCGCCATTGCAAACCACATACACCGTCACATTGTCCTTCGACTTGCATCCCCCGGCATTCACTGCCTCTGCAGTGTAAGTGGTGGTTTCCCGCGGCTTAACAATGATGCTATTGCCATTGGTGCTTACAATACCGGGAGCAGATACCCACATTACCCTGGATACATCCGGTGATACTGCCGGCTTGAGCTCAATACTCTGACCGGCGTTGATCGTTTTATCCTGGCCGGCATCAATAGTGGGGATGGGATATACTTTTACCAATACAAAGCCGGTATCTGCAAAACATTTTTTATCATCCGTTCCGATAACCCTGTAAGTGGTGGTAACCGCCGGAGTGGCAAGCGGAGCGGCAAGGAATACATTGTTCAATCCTGCAGAGGGGCTCCACTCATAAGTGTACGCACCACTGGCAAATAATCTTACTGAACCTCCGCGGCAAAGCGTATCACCGGCACTGTTGAGCATATTAAAGCGCTGTTTAACATCCACCATAACAGAATCGATGTTGCTGCAGCCATGTACGGTGGTTCCTGTAACCATATAGGTGGTAATGCTGTCGGGGCTTGCCATTGGCCTGGCGCAGTTATTACAGCTTAAACCATTGGAAGGCGTCCATAAATAAGTGTCAGCACCGGTTGCATTCAGCGCAATATTTTTACCACGGCATACAAGTGTGTCTGCACCCGCGTCAATTACAGGAACAGCAAATGCTTCCACTATCGCAGTAGTGGTGTCTTTACACCCGCTGCTGTTGGTGGCAATCAGTTCAATATTATATACAGCAGCTGTTGTGTATACCTGCGGTGGCGGGTCTTTTAACTGGGAGCTGTTACCATTGCCCAGTTGCCAGGTCCAGTTAATGGCGGAAGTATCTGGTACGGCAAGCTGCCCTTTAAAATTCACCGTCAGCGGGGCACAGCCGTCCTGGCTTTTATTGATCTGTGCCTGCGGAGAAGCGACGATTTTTACCGGTGCAGGCAATTGTGCAGAATCAATACATCCAAGTTGTGTTCTTACTACGAGTTTTGGATAATACAAACCGGGAGATGTATAATGATGTAAAGGATTTTGTGCTGAAGAAGTATTACCGTCCCCGAAATCCCATGCATACGTGATGATGGCATCAAAGTCTGTAACCGACGAATCCGAAAAAGCAATCAATGCTTCATCGCAATGCACCTGGTTCAGGAACCCAAAATTTGCCACGGCACCACTTACTTTAATGGTGTCAGGACCCACAACCGGAACCATACAACCATTGGTATCCACCAGGATCATTTTTGGGTTATACATGCCCGGGATGGTATAGGTATGCGTTACAACTGAATCTGGCGTAACCTGTGTGCTGCCGTCATTATAATCCCATATAAATGATAACCTGTCTTGTGTAACCGCATTGAATTGAATCGACAATGGTTTGCAGCCATTCATCGGGCCATAGGTGAAATTGCCCTGTGGTCCGCGGATAACAATTGTCTTTTGTGAAACATCCACACAGCCGCCTGGGCTTGTAACCGTAAGCTTTGTAACATAAATACCCGGGTTGGTATAAAAATGTGTTGGATTGGCTGATATGGTAGAAGTGCCATCTCCAAAATCCCAGACTTCTGAAATATGATTCTGGGAATTATTTGTAAACGTTACGAGCAATGGCGGGCAGGTACTCAGTGTGTCACTCACCTGGTATATTGAATGCGGAGATACAATATGAACATAACCGGGTTTTACCAATGTGTCTTTACAGCCAAACTGATCGGTAATAATAAGTTGGATGGTGTATAAACCATCCGCAGCATAACTGTGAACTGGTGTGGCAAGAGTTGAGGTATTGCCGTCTCCGAAATTCCACAGGTATTGCAATCCCGGGCCGGCCGAGCTGTTGGAGAAATGCACGTCTTTGGCTGGGCAGGTAAGGGTGTCTGTTGTTGCAAAGGAAGCAAGCGGTTGCGAAATGATGATCGGGCTGGCCATTGATATGGAATCTGTACAGCCCAGGTTATCAATTACTTTTAAGCTTACAGTATAATTACCCGCTGCAGCATAACTGTGCTGGAATGGCGGTGCTGTTAATGTATCACTGATGCCATCTCCATAGTGCCATATCCAGGTGCTGATAGGATGTATGCCATCATGGGTGGATTGATCAGTAAAACTGATTACAGACAGCAAACAACTGCCTGAGCTGCCCGGTGTGAACGCTGCGGCCGGGCCATTCACACGTATCAGTAAATTCTTTGTGAGGGTATCACTGCAACCCTGAATATCTGTAATGATGAGCCTGATGGTATATTCGCCGGATTGTGAATAACTGTGAGACGCAGTACTGTTACCGGCAGTGGCACCATCCCCGAAATCCCATGAATAGGAAGCGATATTGGCAGCATTATTCCCAACTGCCGTAAAAATAACAGGACTGTATTTACAAACAGTATCTTCTGAAACGGCAAAGTTGGCTTTTTCGTCAATGATCAAAAGAACAAATGCCTTAGTATGTTCACACCCCGTGGTGTTATTTTTTACCCATAGTGATACATTGTAAGCGCCCGGACCTGCATAAGCATGGGCCGGGTTTTGCAGGGTGGATGTTCCGCCGTCGCCAAAATCCCAATGCCATTCGTCTGCACCAACAGAGAGATCGGTGAACTGCCTGTTGAGTTTATTATTACAGTCGGATGATATTGTAAAGTTGGCAATGGGCGGATTAATATGAATGTAGTTGGTGAATTTGATACTGTCGCAGCAACCTGCATTGCACACAATCAGTGTAACATCAAAAAAGCCCGTATCCTGGTATGCATACACCGGGTTTTGCTGGGTGGATGTTCCGCCATCTCCAAAAAGCCATAACCAGTTGGTGGCTGTTCCGCTTGTCATATCTGTAAACTGGATATTCTGAAATGCACAAACATCCCTGGGGGTGGCCGTGAAATTGGGGGATGGCTTTACTGAGGCAATGATACCTGGCTGTTCGTATGCCGTGTCGGTACATCCGCCGGCAGTTGTTATCACCAGCCTGATATTGTATGTGCCCGCAGGATAAGTATGTGTGGGTGTGGGCAGGATGGATGTATTGCCATCACCCAGGTCCCACTCATAACCAATTACAGGATCAACGGAAGTAACCGAAGAAGAAAATGTCCAGGTTAGTGGTGCACAAAATGACGCCGGTAAATTATTAATCACGGCCCTGGGCGCCTGGATTTTTATATAATCCGGCATTACCAAAGTGTCATTGCATCCATTGGCATTGGTTACAACCAGTGTGACAGTATAATTCCCGGGAGCATTATAAGTATGTGAAGGATTTCTTTGTGTGGATGTATTGCCATCTCCAAAATCCCATTGGTAACTTACGGCACCTGCACTGGTATTGTTGAAATTAACAGTCAGCGGTGCTTTGCAGGCACTGGTTACCGGCGCATCAAAAGATGCCGTTGGTTTGTCATTAATTGTAATTGTTGAAATGGCTGTATCCGGGCATCCTCCAAAATCTGCGATCATTCTTACTGTATATGTTCCGGGGCTGCTGTAAACTTTTACGGGGCTGATGAGGGAAGATGTAGTGGCATCGCCAAAATCCCAGCTGGCCGATGCTGGAGCCGGAAGGGAAGTATTTGTAAACAGTACACCGGTATTAACACAGGCCTGCGGGGTATTACTGAAAGAAGCATTGTAAGCTCCTACATTGATAAAATTCGTCCGGGTCATTGTATCAGCACAACCCGTGCTGTTCGTAGTAACCAGCTTTACAGTATATGTTCCGGGCAGGGCGTAAATATGTGATGGATTTGTGAGCGAGGATGTACCGCCGTCGCCAAAAAACCATTGATAACTCAGCGGGGCATTGCCGGTAGAAAGATTTTGAAAACTTGCTGTAAATGGAGCCTGGCAGGCACTGGTGACAGCGGCTGAAAAATCTGCTTGCGTGCCGGCTGATACCTTGATGTACTGACTTTTGGTTAATACCTTACTGCAGCCAAAACTGTTCGTCACCAGGAGGGTTACATTGTAATTGCCCGATGCCGCATACGTGTGAACGGGATGCTGCAGGTTGCTGGTAGTGCCATCACCCAGGTCCCATTGCCATTGTGTGACCGTGCCATTTCCGGGTGTGGTTTGATCCGTAAAACTTACAGGAAGCGGCATGCAACCAGTTAAAGGGGCGCCGGTAAAAGCCACCGAAGGCTGGGCAAAAATTGAGATATACTGGGACTTAACCAGTACAGACGAGTCGCCGCCGGCATTGTATACTACTAATTTGATCGTGTATTGACCGGGATTGAAATAGGTTACCGAGGGGCTTTGCAGAAAGGAAATAGTACCATTTCCAAGATCCCATTTCCATTGAACGGGATTACCTGCAGACTGATCGATGAAATTTACAAGCACGGGTGCACATCCCGAAGTGGGAAGGGCAGTAAAATTGGCTGTGAGCTGGGCTTTGGGGGCAAAACTAACAAATACCAATAAAATTACCAGGGTATATTTGACTCCGCGAAAGGCAGTCATTGGTTAGTGCTTTGTTTTTTATGAATAGTTGGATAAAGCAACAAATGTTGCTTGCTAATAATACATCCAATAAACTTAAAACCTTTGTGATAAATTGTGCAGACTGCCTGGTTTCCCGAAAAAAAATCTTGTGGTAAACGCCGTTTCTGTTTTGGTTATAAGCTGGTTATACTACCAACATCATAAAGATAAGTTTTTTTTCCACATTTACAAGCGTTGCATGTGCAAAACATCCGGCTCGGTGGTGCCCCAGGGCGCCAGTTCCATAATGGGCACCGCTTTTTTGGTGAATTTCCATTCCCGGTTGAGAAAGCTGAATGCGGGGATAGTGGTGGGGAGATTGATGGTAAGTTTACTGTAATCGCTGTTGCAGCTCCATGTGCCGGTAACCGTAAGCAGCCCGTTGCTGGCCGTCATCGGGCCATCGTAATAAGTGTTTTTGTTAAGCCTGAAGATAAAACCAGCGAATTGTGACGTGATATCTGTGCCGTTATCGGAAGCATAGTTTACGTTAAAATCATGGTTCAGTATGTTCTGTTCAAAATACTGTTCCAGCACATTTTGTGAAGGGGTATCAATCAGCGTTTTTTTACTGCAGCCGGAGCACAGCAATAACAATGCAATCCCGATTGCAATGATAAACCTCGATTTATAGAACAGTGCCGGCATATTGCTCCATTTAAATTGTGTAAATACTATTGTACTTCTTGTTTGCATAACGGATAAAATGGGTACTGTTTAATGTTTCTCCTGTTGCTTTTTCACATAATTCTTCTGATGTATAAAACCTGCCGTATTGATAAATGTTTTTGGATAACCAGCTGGATACTGACCCGCAGTTTCCTGTGGCAAGCTCCTGTTCCAAAGACGCATTTTCCTTTTCAATTGCTGCATGCAGCTGGGCAGCATATAAACTTCCCAGGCTGTAAGTGGCAAAATATCCAAAACTGCCATGGCTCCAGTGAACATCCTGCAGGCACCCGTTTTTGTCATCCGGTACATTCACCCCAAGATATGATTTGTAGTGACTGTTCCAGTAAGCCGGTATATCGGCTGTTTCAATAGAGCCGTCAATCAGCATCTTTTCTATCTCATACCGTATCATTACGTGAAAGTGATACGTGAGTTCATCTGCTTCGGTGCGTATCAAAGAAGGACTGACCTTATTGATGGCCCTGTAAAACTGTTCAACAGAAATAGTGCCAAGCTCTTCCTTAAAAAACGATTTTAACAGCAAAAAATTGTTTTGCCAGAAGGCCAGGCCCCGGCCAATATTGTTTTCCCACAACCGGCTCTGGCTTTCATGAATGCTCAGGCTGCAATATTCGCCCAGTGGCAAACCGTAAGCATCGCCTGGCAAACCCTGTTCGTATAAGGCATGACCACCTTCATGAATACAGCTCCAGGTCATATTGGTAAAATCATTTTCATCAATGCGGGTGGTTACCCTTACATCTGCATTGTTAAAATTGATGGTAAAAGGATGCTCGCTGATATCCTGCCTGCCTGCTTCAAAATCAAATCCCATTTTCTTCAGTATTTCAATACCGAATTTCCATTGTTTGTCTTTATCAAAACGCCGGTGTAAAAAACTGTCATCCACCTGCTGCTTTTGCTGAATGTGATGGAGCAGGTAAAGCAGTTGTGGTTTGAGGTCTGCAAAAACTTTGTCAACTGTTGTCACGGTGAGGCCTTTGTCAAAATCATTCATCAGCGCACTGTAGGGATGATCGCTGTAACCCAAAATAGCGGCTTCTTCTTTTTTCAGTTGTATCAGCGCATGCAGTGGCTGTTTAAAAACGGCAAAGTCATTTTCTTTTCTTGCCTGTATCCATGCATGAAAACATTTGTTCACCGTTTCACTCATCCTGCGCACAAATTCACCGGTGAATTTCCGTGCACGTGTATAATCATACAAACTCAGTTCGGCATTTCTTTTTTGTTCAGGATTAAGGTCATTTTTGGCAACAAGTTCCTGTAAAAGCGCACCTGTTTTTTCGGTGGCAAAAAGTTCGTGTGCCGTTTCATTGAGAGTGGCAATTTGCCTGCCGCGGAATTCACTTCCTTTTGGGGGAAGATAGGTTTCCTGGTCCCATTGTAAAACTGCTGATGCGTATTTTACATCGGCAATTTGTTGCATCTTTGTTATATACTCTTTGTATAATTCCGCACTGTTCATTTTTAAATTTTCATGATGAAGGTTCAAGATATTACATCTTTATTAGAAAAACTGGCCCCGCTATCCCTCCAGGAAAATTATGATAACGCCGGGCTGCTCACGGGTAATTTGCATGATGAATGCACCGGTGTGCTGGTGGCGCTTGATGTAACCGAACCGGTGATCATGGAGGCGGTTGAAAAAAAATGTAACCTCGTGGTGGCACATCATCCTGTTATTTTTAGCGGGTTAAAACGGATCACCGGCAGCAGTTACGTGGAGAAAACGATCATCGCGGCCATCAAAAATGATGTGGCCATTTATGCCATTCACACCAATCTCGATAATGTACTGCATGGTGTAAATGAAAAAATCGCGGATGTGCTGGGGCTCATCAACCGGCAGGCGCTGTTACCTAAACAGCAAACCCTTAAAAAACTCAGCACTTTTGTACCGGTTACCCATGCGGGGCAGGTGCGAAATGCCCTGTTTGCAGCGGGCGGGGGAAATATTGGAAACTACAGTGAATGCAGTTTCAGCAGCAGCGGCGAAGGCACGTATAAAGCAGGGGATGGTGCTCATCCTTATACAGGAAATATTGGGGAAAGGCATACCGAGCCCGAGCTTAAAATTGAAGTGATCGTTCCTGCTTGGCTGGAAAAGCAAGTGGTAAAAGCCATGAAAGATGCCCATCCTTACGAGGAAGTGGCCTATGATATGATTGCTTTGGATAATACGCATGCTCATATTGGGAGCGGACTTACCGGTTATTTACCCGAGGCAATGACCGAAGCCGACCTGCTTGCCAGGGTTAAGGAAGGATTTGGACTGAAAATGCTGAAACATACCCGTTTAAGGGGAAAGCCGGTAAAAAAAGTGGCGCTTTGTGGCGGGGCGGGCAGTTTTTTAACCAAAACAGCTATCGCTGCCGGGGCCGATTTTTATATCAGTGCAGATTTTAAATATCATGAATATTTTGATGCCAATGACCGCATCGTGATTGCCGATATTGGTCATTACGAAAGCGAGCAGTTCACTATAGGGCTTTTGAGTGAGTTTTTGCAGGAAAAATTCCCTACCTTTGCCGTCCTTAAAACGGGTGTAGACACGAACCCGGTTAAGGTTTGGAGCTGAAATAATTCATTGATATTCCCCCGGGGATCATCAATATTCAATCAACAATAATACACACATGGCAAAAGTTGCAGATTTCTCCGTTGAAGAAAAATTAAAGTCACTGGTTCGTTTGCAGAAAATCGACTGCAAGCTGGATGAGATCCAGATATTAAAGGGCGAACTGCCAATGGAAGTTAAAGACCTGGAAGATGAAATTGAGGGACTGCACGCCAGGCAAACACGTATTGAAGAAGAGATCAATGGTATCCAGGAATTCATTGAGCAAAAGAAAAATGGTATCAAAGAGGCTGAGGCGCTGGTGAAAAAATACGAGAAGCAAAGCGAAAATGTAAAGAACAACCGTGAGTTTGAAGCTATCAACAAAGAGATAGAAATGCAAACACTGGAAGTGAAATTGTGCGAAAAGCATATCAAGGATGCCACAGAAGAGATCGCAGAAAAGGCGAAACAGCTGGAAGGCGCCAAAAAAGCGGTAGCCACCAAGGAAACAAACCTTGGCGCTAAAAAAGGCGAACTGGAAAAGATCATCGGTGAAACTGAAAAAGAAGAAAAACATTACGGCAAAGAAGCTGAATCTGCCCGTAAGGAAGTGGACGAGCGTTTACTGGTAAGCTACGACCGTATCCGTAAAAATTACCGCAACGGTCTTGCCGTGGTTCCGGTTGAAAGGGACAGCTGCGGCGGTTGTTTCCACGCTATTCCTCCTCAAAAACAAAGTGAGATCAAACTGCGCAAAAAAGTGATGGTTTGTGAAAACTGCGGAAGGGTGCTGGTGGATGCAGACCTGAATGATTCTGTGGAAGTGAAATAATGTATTGTAAGTATTAAGTACTAAGTAATAAGTGAAGCATTCCTTTGGAATGCTTTTTCTTTTTAAATGATGGCCTTTATTTGCCTACATTCGTGTAATTGGTTTAATTCGTGCAAGAATCAACATGCTCCAAAAACTACACATACAGAACTATGCCATTATTGATGAGCTTACTGTGGCTTTCCAGCAGCACCTGAATATCATCACGGGTGAAACGGGCGCCGGTAAGAGTATTTTAATGGGCGCCCTGAGTCTTATACTGGGTGAAAGGGCCGACAGCAGCGTGCTGTTGCAAAAAGAAAAAAAATGCGTGGTGGAAGGCTGGTTCGAGGCAGAGAAAAATAAATCTGTCCGGCAGTTTTTGCTGGATCATGAACTGGATGCAGAAGAAATGGTGATGGTGCGGAGGGAGATTGCAGCCAATGGTAAATCAAGGGCGTTTATCAACGATACGCCGGTAACACTGGCACAGCTCAGGGCACTGAGCTCATTGCTGGTAGATCTTCACCAGCAGTTTGATACACTCGAACTCGGCGACAGCGGCTTTCAAAGGGAAGTGCTGGATGCGCTGGCTGAAAACGGGGAGCTGCTGCTTCAGTACGGCAGCATCTTCAGGCAATACCAGCAAACAAAAAAAGAACTTGAAACCCTGCAGCAGGAACAAGCCGCCGCAAATGCCACCTACGATTACAATAAATTTCTGTTCGATGAACTGGATGCAGCTGCTTTGAAGGAAAATGAACTCGAAGAACTGGATGCAGAACTGAAGTTGCTGAGCAATGCAGAACATATCAAACAGCAACTGGAAACAGTATGCTATGAATTAAAAGACAGTGAGCAGCCCATTGTGCAGCAGCTGAAATCGCTTAATAACAAACTGCAGGGGCTCACGCAATACCACAACAGTATTGAAGAACTGGCCAAACGTTTACTGGCCGCACAGATCGAATTAAAAGATATTGCCGATGAGCTCGAATCCATCAGTGAAGGCGTGCAATACAGTGCAGAACGTTTCCAGGTGGTGAACGACCGCATCGCACTCGGTTATAAACTGCTGAAAAAACACGGTGTTACCGCAACTGCGGATTTATTGCAGTTACAGGGAGGTCTGCAGCAAAAACTGAACGATGTGCTCAATATCAGCGATGCGATAACACAAAAGGAAAAGCAGTCAAACCGCCTGTTGCAGCAATGTGAGCAGCTGGCAAACCAGATTCACCTCAACCGCAGCAAAGCGGTGAAGCCATTTACAGAAAAAGTGAACGCATTATTGAAACAGGTGGGTATGCCGGGTGCACAGCTCAAAGCGGAGCTTGCAACAGCGTCCCTGCATCAATATGGCAGCGATACCGTGGCGTTTTTATTTGATGCCAATAAAAGCGGCCGTTTTGAACCATTGCATAAAGTGGCCAGTGGCGGCGAACTGAGCAGGCTGATGCTTTGTGTGAAAAGCCTGGTAGCCCAAAAGCTGCAGTTGCCCACGCTGATCTTTGACGAGATCGATACCGGCATCAGTGGTGAGGCCGCCAAACAGGTGGGCAATATCATGAAAGACCTGGCCGCCAGTCACCAGCTTATTTCCATCACACACCAGCCGCAGATTGCGGCCAAGGCCAATGCCCATTTTTTTGTGCATAAGGCCATAAAGGATGATAAAATTGTAACTGCGGTAAAACTGCTGAGCAATGATGAACGCATTACTGCCATAGCCCAAATGCTCAGCGGCGAAAAACCCACGGCGGCTGCACTGCAAAACGCCCGGGAAATGGTGGGTAATTAATACATAACAATGAATCCACAGCTGAACATATTCCTTATTGCAGCCATAATGACTGTGCCGTTTTATTTTTTTAACCGCTTCCTGCTGCGCAAAATAAAACCAAGAGAGAGTGGTAAAAACCTGCTGCGTTATTTTGTTGTAATGGTCGTAAGTGTTTTTATTTACATAACAGCGGCCGTTTGCCTGGTGATTGCAGCTGCAAAACTGATAAATAAGCATTGAAATATGCTCCAATTTCAAATAGTGTGTTACTTTTAACCCCTCAAAATAATTGCTATGTCAAATAATTTACTAAAAGGAAAGAAAGGAATCATTTTCGGCGCTTTGGATGAAAAATCCATCGCATGGAAAACAGCCCTGCGCTGCCACGAAGAAGGAGCGGAGCTGTTGTTAACAAACGCACCGGTTGCCATGCGCATGGGCGAAATAAAAAAACTGGCAGAAGCGGTGAATGCACCTGTTGTACCCTGTGATGTAAGCCTGAATGAAGACGTGGATAAACTGATGGCAGAAGCCATGAAGCACTTTGGCGGAGGCGTAGATTTTATCCTGCATTCAATTGGCATGAGCATTAACGTACGCAAAGGATTGGGGTATACAGAAAATAATTATGAATTTACCCATAAGGGGTTTGATATCTCAGCACTGAGCCTGCACCGGGTGCTGGCATCTGCCATGAAACATGATGCCATCAATGAATGGGGTTCTGTGGTGGCATTGAGTTATATTGCTGCACAGCGTGTGTTTCCCGATTATAATGATATGGCGGATAATAAAGCAGTGCTGGAAAGTATTGCCCGGAATTTCGGTTACCAGTACGGTGTTAAAAAACATGTTCGTGTGAATACCGTATCGCAGTCGCCTACAAAAACAACGGCGGGCAGCGGCGTTAAGGGATTTGATGGCTTTATTAATTATGCCGAAAAAATGAGCCCGCTGGGTAATGCCACTGCAGATGATTGCGCCAACTATTGTGTAACACTGTTCAGCGATCTGACCAAAATGGTTACAATGCAAAACCTGTTTCACGATGGCGGGTTCTCCTTTACAGGCGTAACACAGGCGGTGATTGAGCAGATGGAGAAGTAGGGATTAAAGCTGATAGCAAAGAACAAAAAAGCTGATAGCGGGAGTTATAGTGTTTTATAGCAAAGAATGATGGTACATTGATAGCCTCAAAAATAACGAAGCCACTAAATGAATTAGTGGCTTCGTTATTTAGAAAAGCTGTTGCTTTCGGCTTTAAGCTTATTGCTTCATTAATATTCTTCTTCGTTAAAAAAGAAATCTTCATGGCTGGGATAATCCGGCCAGATGTCTTCGAGGCTTTCATAAATTTCACCTTCATCTTCCAGCTCCTGCAGGTTTTCCACCACTTCAATCGGGGCACCACTGCGGATGGCATAATCAATCAGTTCATCTTTGGTTGCGGGCCACGGAGCATCTTCGAGGTGAGAGGCTAGTTCAAGTGTCCAAAACATATGCTGTATCTTTAGTTTTCGTTAGTAATCAAAGGGTATTTACCCCCTATTTTTCCGCAAATGTAGAAGTTCTGGGGAAATAACCAAAAGTGTTTTATTAACGGCTGTTTACAGTACAGATTGTGTACGAATGGTTAAAACTTGCAGCAGGACCGGTTTATAAATTATTACCTATTTTTAAAGCATGTTATCAGCCAGGAATATTCAAAAAGAATACGGTCAGTTACAGGTATTAAAAGGGGTGGATTTTAGTATCAGCAAAGGTGAAATCGTAAGTATTGTGGGCAGTTCCGGCGCCGGCAAAAGCACCCTGCTCCATATTTTAGGAACACTTGATAAGGCAGATTCGGGCGAGATCACCCTTAATAACCAGCAATTAAACAGCCTAAGCGGCAAAAAACTGGCCGCTTTCCGTAACCGTGAAATCGGTTTTGTATTCCAGTTTCACCACCTGCTGCCAGAATTTACCGCACTGGAAAACGTATGCATACCTGGGTGGATTGCCGGTGGCAGGAAAAAGGATATTATTGAAAGGGCTGAAACCCTCCTTAAAAATTTACGCCTGCAGGACAGGATGAATAATAAACCCCAGCAGCTTTCGGGCGGTGAGCAGCAAAGGGTGGCCGTTGCCAGGGCACTGATCAATAATCCTTCGATTGTGATGGCCGATGAGCCAACAGGCAACCTCGACAGCGCCAATGCAAAGGAATTGCACCAGCTGTTTATCGACCTGCGGAATCAGTTTAACCAGACTTTCCTTATCGTTACCCATAACGAAGAACTGGCCAAACTGGGCGACCGCACCGTAATGATGAAAGATGGCCTGATCGTCAGTTAGCCAGCGGCACTTTAAAATGCCCGTTGAGTTTGCTGTAAAATATTTGATGGTCTGATTTACCTGCACTTTCCAGTTCCACAAAAACTTTCCCTTCCACGATGCCTGCTTTTGGATCATAGCGGGTGATGATAATTTTACCACCGGCACAGGTGGGGCCTTTTTCGCCCGCTTCATCCCGCCTTTTTTTCTCTTCGGGGTCGTCACTGCAGGCGCAGCCATAGCCGGTTTCCGGCAAAACAACGGATGCCGTTACTTTTGGATTTTGTTTTAGTATAAACTCGCCGGTACTGTTGCCCGGGAAACTGAGCTGAATGAGATACATTCTTTTGCTGTTGGTGGCAATACCATTAACCTGTTCAACAAACCGGTCGTTCAAAATAATGGTGGTGGCATCTGTTTCTTTGGCATATACTGCCTTCGCATTGCTGGTAAGTGCCGTCATGTTGATGCCTTGCTTAACCATCGCTTCCTGTGCCTGTTTGGTACGGAGTTTTTCCATGGCTGCTTTTTGTTTTGCATCCACCGCATCGCTTACATTTTTATAATCACCACCCGGCCTGTCAGCTAAAGCCATGCTGATGCCGCCATTATTTTTGATCACATATTTTTCATGGTCAATACCCAGGTAAGCACAGTTGAAATAAAAAACATTGTCATTGTCTGCAAGATAAATGGTGGTGAACAACTGTACCTGCTGGTATTTTTTAATCACGGGGTTCAGCGTTACCTGCACCAGCACCGCTTTTTCTTTTGGTATGGATGCCGGCATCTGCAGTTGGGCCACCTCTTTTTCTGTCATCACCACCCGGGCACCACCGCTCACGATTTTAAATTCCCCGATTGTCCATGGTGCATCAAAAGGGTCCCTGTACCTGTAAGCGAAAACATAAGGTGCCAGGTCGTCTTTACCAGCCACGGTCATCCTGATATGCACATTCACTGTTTCATTCAGTTCGCAGAGATTCCTGTCTGCATCCAGGTGCAGCATGCCCGGCTGTATTTCAAAACCGTAAGTATCGGCGTCGTAAATGGGTAATACGTTTTGTGCCTGCAAAGCAGCTGAGGAGAGGAGCATTGCAAAGAGGAATATTTTTTTCATGATGTTTGTATTGGTTATCATTTAATCTGGTCTGCAATTCTCCTGATCCTGAACTTTCCGTTCCGGATGGTGAATGCTGGTTGCTGGGTAGAAAAATTATTGTGGTCTTTCAGCGTGGCCGTTCCTGAAAATGTACCTTCTAAAAAATCACCCACCGGTGCCCATTTGGTGAGATGGATTTCAATTTCACCGGGACTGAAAGAATGATTGGCATCGGTATTGCCCCGCCACATCACCTGGTAATCATAATCACTTTGGAAGGTGGCTGTAACCTTGCCCGTGGTGCGGATAATGGGTAACGACATCATAAAACTCATTCCCGGGTTCTTATCATCTTCTATGTGAAAGTCGATATGTGCTTCCTGCAGTACTTTTGGATTTTCGTTGTGGTTACGTAAAATGGCGCTATTGGCAAATTCAATTTTTGAAGAGCTGACTGCAAATTCTTTCGCCACACCGTCTTCACCAATCATTGTAAATGAGAGCGTGTTTTTGCCGGGAATATTCGCCACCGGTTTTTCTGTAAAATATTTTTTTAAATCAGTTTCACCGGTATTGTCACTAAATGCGCCTGTGCCAAGCAGGCTGTTGATCTTGTTCCAGTTTATTTTGCTCATCATAAGATCGGCCACTTCACTATTACACTTAATGATAACCTGTATGCTCTGAATTACTGTGCCAATGGTGTTTTTCAGTTTGGTGCTGATAAAGTAGTTTTTATAGATCCTTCCCCTGCCGTCTTCAACGGTTTCTGCTGATGGGTTCAGTGTCCAGTTATTGCCAAAATACAGTACCGTACATTCTTTTTTGGCAGCATCCCTGTAAGCCTGGCTGCAAAACGGGAGGTTGAGTTTTGTAAATGGAGCAGCTGTATTTACCTGGTTTTCGGCGGCGTTTACCAGTATATTGATCTCGCAGCGGGAAGCACTTTCAAGTTCGGCAAAATCGTTCTCCGTTTTGGCATTGGCTGCCTTTTGCTTTAATGCATCCGAAGCATTCACCAGGCGGTACGTAATGGTGTACTGGTGGTCAAAAATATCACGGGTGGCAAAATTCATATTATTGTAAAAGCCGGTGATGCCGGTTAAACTGCTAATGCCAAAAGACCTTTCTCCTTCATCCAGCCAGCCGTCAATTTCATGCGGCATCGATTGGGAGAGGATATTTAAAACCCTGGCGTCTTCAGCGGTTTCTGCAGTTGTGGCCGGGCGCTGTGCTTGTAAACTGCCTGCGAAAAATATCGCCAGGGCAAAAAATATTACCTGCTTCATCTTACAGTATTTCAAATTTGATGTGATGGATGATGAGTGAAGATCCCTTGTGAACGTCTGCAGCATCTTTGGCGGGCATGATACCAAATGCCGTGCGTATTGAATTAGCATTGCAGTCGGCCGGGGCGGTAAACAATGTGCTGCCCTTTGGATTGAAGTCAAGTACACATTCAGCGCTAAGCCTGCCGCCGGGTTTTAATATCCCATTACTGCTGCCATTATACATAAATTGCGGAAATGCGTTGTTGATTTCTTCATCAAAATCCGCATCGATTTTGATGTACGATATATCATTCCCCACCGGGGCATAGCTGTACACAAAACTAATTTTCACTTTTTTCCCTTTGGGAATCTTTGCACTCAAGTCATCATAATTCATATTCTCATTATTGCTGCGGTCTTCTTTTTTGGGGTCGAAGCAATGCATCACGGTCAGCCTGGCGCCGCCCTTTATTTTGTCAGCCATGGTTATTTTACCCTTGCAGTCTGGGTCATTATTGCAATGCCAGTCTTCCGGGCAGTCATAGTCATCCCATTTTTTAAACTCGTTATTGGGAAACTGCTGTGCCCTGCTATGGACTGCCATCAATAGTAAGGCAGCGGTGATTATTTGTTTCATACGTTTTGTATTGGCAAAGAGTTGTATTGACAGTGATGACACTGCCGGTAATGATGATTCACTTAAACCGGGGATTACTTACTTGTTCTCACAAATTCCACGCGGCGGTTATTGGCTTTTCCCTCCGGTGTGTTATTGTCGGAAACAGGTTGTGTTTTACCATATCCTTTCGTGGTGAGCCGGGCTGCATCTGTTCCCATTTTTACCAGTTGTGCTTTTACGGCATCGGCCCGTTGCTGAGAAAGCGTGAGGTTATATGCATCATTGCCATCACCATCTGTGTGTCCGCCGATATCGAATGTTAATCCGGGATTTTCCTTCAGCACCTGTACAATGGCATTGAGTGTGCCCATGCTTTCGGGTTTGATGCTGGCTTTATTGTAATCGAAATTGATACCATGCGTTACGATTTTGGCATCAGTGAATTTTTTGCCCAGCATATTCATGCCGCCGCCTTCTGCCAGCCTGAAATTTTTAAACAGCATGGCCAGGCCTTCGCTCGCATTTCCCAAAACAGCGATATTGGATGCTTTAAAACCAGCATCAGGGATTACCAGCACACGAAACTGGTCGCAGTAAACTTTTACCTGCGCATCTTTCACCGCTATGGCGATATGGTGCCATTTGTTCAGGTAGTTTTCATTGGCAATGGGTGCAGGAAGATCACCGCTGAGTTTGGTGCTGCCTGCATAAAATGTAAAACTGCTGCGGCTGGTGGTGATGGAACCCTTTGTTTCCTTTCCGATGCGAAACTCGATCATGGTGCCTTCGTTACTGTCGTAACCGGCATCCAGCCAGGTATCAAACTCAATGGTGTATTGTGCGGGCAGGTAGGCCGCTTTTTTGATATTGGGTGAAAAATCACCATAGAATTTTGTAATGGCAAACACCCGGTCGCTGTCCAGCGTATTCACCACGCCCTGGCCGCCGGAGAGTTTCCAGTGCGAGGGAAATTCCCCGTCGGTATCATCCCTGAAATCATCTTCAAAAATGATCCTGCTGCCGGGAATGAAATCGTAATTATTATAGGGTTTGAAATCCTGCGCTTTTACAGGCTGGATACAGCACAGCACAACAGCACCCGTGATAAAGGCCCTTGAAAGAGAAAATGTGTTAACCATAAAGAATAAGTTTTATTTTCAGGAACAAAACTATACAGCACAAATCCGGTGCATTTCCACCAAAAGGGGGAATTTTTTGCCGACTGCTGTTTTTATTTTTGTAACGGCTTAACACAATGAAGCAATGAAAAAAATGATCCTTTCTGTTTTATGCTGCTGGTGGCTGAATCCCTGTTTGCCGCAAGGCACAGCGACCCTGAAGCGTAAAGACAGTCTTAACCAGGTATTGAAAGTTGCAAAAGAAGATACCAATAAGGTGAAAGCCCTTTTATTGTACGGGAGAATTTACCAGACAAATAATTTTGATTCAGCAACTTATTATTTCAAAGCTGCAGAAGTATTGAGCCGCAAGCTCGATTTTGCAGTGGGGCTTTTCAATGCACTCACCAACCAGGCCAATCCTTTGGTGTATCAGAACAGGTTTGATGAGGCCATTGCCGTAAATACACAGGCACTTCAGGTAGCGATTAAAGCAAACCGGCCTAATCTCATCAGTGCTGCCTACCTGAACATGGGGAGGCCTTATTCAAGTAAGGGAGATTTTGGAAAAGCGGTTGAGTACACGCTCAAAGCAATGAAAATTGCAGATGAACAAAAGGATTCGGTAAGGCTCACCAACATATTTATCAATCTCGGTTATTTTTATCAAAACCTTAATGACCATGTACTGGCATATGAATACGATCTGAAAGGTGTTTATTGTGCCCGAAGGGTTCAAAACCGGGCCAATCTTCAAATGGCCTTGTTGAACCTGAGTGAACCTTTGACGAAATTTAAAAAATATGATACCGCAATCATTGTTTTGAAAGAAGCGGCTGCGATTGCAGAAGACCTGAATGATAAAATCAACGGCCCCATTATTATCAGCAACATGATTGTTGATTACCGTATGCTGGGCCAAAATGAAAAAACACTTCCCCTTATCCGCCAGCTTATTGAAAAAGCAACTGAATCAAAAGCAACTGAAGGGCTGATACTGGCATATGACAATATGGGAGATTATCACATGTATAACAGGAGTTTTGATTCAGCAACAAAGTATTACCTGCATGCTGTTGAGATAATGACGGAAGCCGGTATCAATAAATATCTTGAAGTCACTTATAAAGGCCTGATGGATGCAAAAGCCGGCGCACATGAATTTGAAGCCTACGAACATTTCAGGGATTTAAGGGATTCGGTGAGAACTGCGGCCCATGCAGAAGATGTGCTGAAAGTAACCAAAGAACTGGAGCTGAAATACGATACCGAAAAAAAAGAACAGCAGCTGAAACTCCAGTCTGCAGAGATCAGTCAGCAAAGAATGTGGAAGTACATACTGGGCGGTTTATTGCTGCTGCTGGCAGTGATTGCCCTGCTGGCAGTACGTGGTTACAGGAACCGCCAGCAACTTTTACTCAATGAGCAGGCCTTGCAACGGCAGCAGATCATTCAGCTTGAAAATGAAAAGCAACTCACCGCCACGCAGGCCGTATTAAAGGGGCAGGAGGAGGAACGGAGCCGCCTTGCCAAAGACCTGCACGACGGGCTGGGCGGTATTTTATCCAGTGCTAAATATTCATTCAGCAATATGAAACAGAATTTTATTTTATCAGAAGACAATGCCATGGCTTTTGAAAAAAGCATGAACATGCTCGATCAGTCCATCACCGAATTGCGCAGGGTGGCCCATAATATGATGCCGGAAACACTGATGAAGCTGACCCTGAATGAGGCCTTGCAGGATTATTGTTTGCAGATCACCCAAAGCGGCGCATTGAAGGTAACCTACCAGAGTGTTGGGATGGAACAGCTGGTGGTTGATAACACCATTAAAACAACGGTATACCGGATTGTGCAGGAGCTTACGAACAATATCATTAAACATGCGCATGCCACAGGCGCCATGGTGCAGGTGATTGCGAAAGAACATTTGCTGAATATTACTGTGGAAGACGACGGCAAAGGTTTTGATACCGCCATGCTGCAGGATGCAGGCGGCATTGGCTATAAAAATACACTGAGCAGGGTATCGTTTCTCAAGGGAACCATGGATACCCGGTCAAAAAAAGGTGAAGGCACTTCTGTTTACATCGAAATCCCATTACAGTCATGATACAGGTATTATTGGTGGAAGATCATTCTCTGGTTACAGAAGGGATCAGGTCCATGATCAGTGAAACAAAAGATATTGTTTGTGCCGGCAGTTTTACCAATGGCCATGCACTGCTGCAAAAACTCAGGTCATTTGCACCCGATGTGATCATCATGGATATTAACCTGCCCGATACCAATGGCATTGAATTGTGCACTGCAGTAAAGGCATCGTATCCTGCAGTAAACATCGTGGCGCTGAGCATCAATAACCAGCCGGCGATTATCCGCAAGATCATGGAAGCAGGGGCGGTCGGGTATGTGCTGAAGGATGCGGCACAGCAGGAAATTATCGAAGCCATACGAATGGTGGCAAAGGGAAAGGAATACTTCAGCAGGTCGGCCACGGTATTATTACGGCAGCCTGAAAAACCTTTGTTGCCATCACTTACCAGGAGGGAAAAAGAAATATTGGAAAAAATAGCCGACGGGCTCACCAATCCTCAAATAGCCGAGATATTATTCCTGGATGTAAGCACCATCAATTCACACCGGAAAAATATGATCGCGAAATATAACGTGCAGAATACCGCGGCGCTTATCAAGCTCGCCATTACAGAAAAGCTGATCTGACATTATACCCGCGGCTTCCAGGGGATTTCTGCGGCGCCGAGCAGGTGACCGGTATAGCGGGCCAGCATGAAAAGATAATCACTTAAACGGTTCAGGTATTTGATCACCCGTTCATCCACAAATAAATCCTGTTCCTGCATATTCACACAAATCCTTTCGGCACGGCGGCATACACAACGGGCCACATGCGTGGTGCTAACAGCCACATGCCCGCCCGGTAAAATAAACGATTTCATCACGGGCAGCTGTTCATCCATGCGGTCCATTTCTTTTTCCAGCAGCAGGATATCCGCTTCCTTCAGATCCGGGATTTTCATTTTAGGTTCCTTATCCGGATCACAGGCGAGTGAAGCGCCGATGGTGAATAACCTGTCTTGTATTTCCCTGAGCATTATTTGGGTGTCTTTATCTGCCAGCTGATCGCATACCAGCCCGATAAATGAATTGAGTTCATCAATGGTGCCATAACTGTCGATGCGTAAATGGCTTTTGGGAACTTTTGTTCCGCCAATTAAAGAAGTGGTGCCCTTGTCGCCGGTCTTTGTATAAATTTTGAAAGCCATAATGCTGCTTAAGTTGATACAAAGCAACAAAAATTAACGGGATTGGTTCAGAAAAATATTATGCCATCTGTGCGATGGTAACCGGGCTGGCATTTTGTTTATCACTTTCCACCAAACCATCTTTTAAGCGGATGATGCGGTGTGCAAAATGGGAGATATCATCCTCGTGCGTTACCAGCACCACGGTATTGCCGTCTTCATGGATCTTGCCAAGAATATCCATGATCTCGTAGCTGGTTTTACTGTCGAGGTTACCGGTAGGTTCATCTGCTAAAATGATCGAAGGATTGTTCACCAGCGCCCTGGCAATGGCCACACGCTGGCATTGTCCGCCGCTCAGTTCATTGGGTTTATGGTGGCTGCGGTCATCCAGTTTTACTTTAGCAAGGGTGGCTGCGGCACGTTCCATTCTTTCTTTTTTACCCACGCCTGAATAGATCAGGGGCAGGGCCACATTTTCAAGTGCAGTTAAACGCGGCAGGAGGTTGAATTGCTGGAATACAAATCCAATTTCTTTGTTGCGCACTTCTGCCAGGTCATTATCCGGCATCCGGCTTACGTCTTTGCCGTTGAGCACATAACGGCCACCGCTGGGTGAGTCGAGGCAGCCGAGTATATTCATGAGGGTTGATTTACCACTTCCGCTGGGTCCCATCAGCGCCACATACTCATTCTTGAAAACATCCAGTGTGATGCCTTTTAATACGGGCAGTTCCTGTTTACCGAGGTAATAACTTTTGAGGATGTTTTCCAGATGGATGATGCTTTGCATAATATCGTTTTAAGTGGTAAGTTGTAAGTATTAAGTTAAGCGTTGTAACGGCAAACTGCCCGGCACTTAGTACTTACAACTTCTTACTTCTTGATTACTTTCGGTACTTTAAAAAATTGTGCATCATGCACGGGGGCGTTTTTCAGGCCTTCTTCCGTGGATATGCTGCCTGCCACCTCATCTTCCCGCAATACATTTACCTGGTCGCTCATGTGCAGCAGGGGCTCCACGCCGGTGGTGTCCACTTCATTCAGCTTTTCTACAAACTGTATCATCCGCTGCAGGTCATTCTGTATCGCCGGTTTTTCTTCAGGGCTGAACTGCAGTCTTGCCAGGTTGGCCAGTTTGTCCACCAATGCTTCATTTACTTCCATACAACAAATATACTTGGTTTGGCTGTTTCTGCAGGCGCTTTTCTGTGAGCGGCAACCACCTAAACTTCTTATCTTCGCCGCCTGACCAGGAAAAAGGAATCCCTGTAACGTGTTATGGAAAAGAAGAAAGAAATCGTCATGAGCGGCATCCGTCCTACAGGTTTTTTACACCTGGGGAATTATTTTGGTGCAATCCGCAATTATATCAAAATGCAGGAACAGTATGAGTGCTATTTTATGGTGGCCGACCTGCATTCTCTCACCACGCATCCTGATACACACGAACTGAAGGCAAATGTGGAAAGGGTGCTGGCCGAGAATATTGCCTGCGGACTTGACCCGGAAAAGGCGGCCCTTTATTGCCAGAGTCACCTGCGGGAGACCAGCGAACTTTATTTATACCTGAATATGCTGGCATATAAGGGAGAGCTGGAAAAAACCGTGACCTTTAAGGATAAAGTGCGCCAGCACCCGGAGAATGTGAATGCCGGGTTGCTCACTTACCCTGTGCTGCAGGCAGCCGATATCATCATCCACCGGGCGAAATATGTGCCAGTGGGAAAGGACCAGGAGCAGCATCTTGAAATGGCCCGCAATTATGTAAACCGGTTTAACCACCGCTATGGCGAAACTTTTCCAGAGCCCGTGGCTTATAACGACAATAACGCCGAACTGGTGAAAGTACCCAGCCTTGACGGAAGCGGTAAAATGAGCAAGAGCGAAAACGGAATGAGCACCCTGTACCTGAGTGATGAGGATGATATGATCCGTAAAAAAGTAATGAAGGCAAAAACCGACAGCGGACCAACGGCCCCGAATGCACCCCGGCCCGATTATATTGAAAATATTTTTGGTTTGATGAAGCTGGTTTCAGCACCGGAAGTGATCGAAAAATTTGACGCGGATTATAATAATTGCAATATCCGTTACGGTGACCTGAAAAAGCAACTTGGAGAAGATATGGTGCAGTTCATTCGCCCCATCAGGGAACGGATCAATACTATTTTACCCGATAAAAAATACCTGAAGGAAGTGATGGAGATGGGGGCTGAAAAGGCCAATAAAAGCGCCCATGCCACCATGGAAGTGGTAAGGGAAGCGATGGGGTTAAAGTACTACTAACCAGGGATACGGCAAGGGAAGTCAAGTTTTAGAAACTTGACTTCCCTTAAATGAATGACCTTAAAATATTTTGAATTTCAGATCTTAGATTTCAGATTTTGTTTACTTTAGTTGTTCGGCGTTGCCAGCAAAACTGAGAACCTGCAATCGTCAATCATCAATTGAATTATGGCTAAAACTAAAAAACCAAAACACATAGCTGTGGCTGGCAACATCGGTGCCGGTAAAACAACCCTCACCGAAATGCTGAGCAAGCATTACAAGTGGATACCGCAGTTTGAGGATGTGGATCACAATCCCTACCTGAATGATTTTTACGAAGACATGCCACGCTGGAGTTTTAACCTGCAGATATTCTTTTTGAACAGCAGGCTCAACCAGTTGCTCGAAATTCACCGTGGCACCGAAACCGTGATACAGGACCGTACCATTTATGAAGATGCCAACATCTTTGCGCCCAACCTGCACGATATGGGCCTGATGAGCAAACGTGATTTTGATAATTACTATAAATTTTTCGAAACGCTTAAAAGCATGGTGCAGCCGCCCGACCTGCTGATTTACTTAAAAGCATCTGTTCCCACGCTGGTGGCGCAAATCCAAAAACGCGGCCGGGAATATGAAGAAAATATCCGCCTGGATTACCTGAAAAAACTGAATGAGTTTTATAATGGCTGGATCGATACTTATAAAGAAGGGCCGCTGCTGATCATTGATGCCGATAAGAATAAATTTGCCGAGAATGAAGAACACCTGGGACAGATCATTTCCAGTATCGACAGTACCTTGTTCGGACTATTTTAATTGGAATATATTTTACAAAAACGGCTTCCACAGGAAGCCGTTTTGTTTTATACAGTTGGTGCAATAAAATCTTTGCGGTGCGGGGTAAATACATCTACCAGCATACCCGCTTCCCTGCATACCACGCCGTGTAATTTGTTGGGCGCTGCGTAAAAAGTATCACCGGTACAAAGTATTTTTTTGGCGCCCTCTATTTCCACTTCAAAACTACCCGACGCCACAAAACTTACCTGCGCATGGTGATGCTGGTGAATGCTTCCGATGGCGCCGGTTGCAAATTTTACTTTTACCAGCATGATGTTTGTGTCGTAGGTCATGATCTTGCGTTGCACACCTTCTCCCACAGTTTGCCAGGGCAATGCATCGTCTTCAGTAAATGCCAGTTGATGAATATTCATACTTGTTGCGTTATTAAAGTACCAGTTGTTCCAGTAAATGCTGCACGGTTTTCTCCGGGTTGCTGCATAGTCCGCTGTGCACCGCGGATGTTTGCACCACCGTACTGCGTTTGGCAGTAAGCCAGCGGAAACGGCTGGCAATATCCAGTGCCGCAATCGGGCTGTCTGTTGAAATGCCTTTGCTGATCGCTTCAAAAGCTTCGAGGTGCTCCCTGATTGCTGCAATATCCGCTTCCGGGAATAAAGCCAGCAGCTTTGCCTCGTTCACCACAATCATGGTTTGAAGGAAAGGAGGTCTTTTGCAAAAAACGATCACCCCCGTGTTGAGAAATTCTTCCCGCTCAACACGTGGCACCAGCCTTATCACGGCATATTCAAATAAGTGCTGCTCTTGCATGGATGGCTTCGTTTAAAAATATTTCCGACTGCTGCATACGGCCGGTTAAAAACCTGTAATACACTTCACGCATGGCATCGGGGTCTTCATCAATATCGGCATGCTGCAACCAGTCTGCCGGTATCACCGAAACAATGCCCCTGATTATTTCAGGGGTGATCAGTTGTTTCATCATTGCATCGGTTTCTTCCAGCAAAGACGCCTGCGGCAGCAGCACATGTTCCTTCACCTGTATAAATGGCTTCACAGATTGCTCCCTCCAGTTGCTCCAGGTATGATGAAAATACAAAGATGCGCCATGATCGATCAGCCAGAGTTCGTTACGCCAGCTAAGCATATTGGTGTTGCGTGCGGTGCGGTCTACATTCATCAGCAAAGCATCCAGCCATACGATCTTTGAAGCGGTGGCAGCATCCAGTTGCTTTACTGCAGGATCGTAGGTGATGGCGCCTGATAAATAATGAAGCCCAAGGTTCAATCCAACACTGGCCCGCAGCAGGTCCTGTATTTCTTCATCAGGTTCAGTACGGCCAAAGGCTTTATCCAGGCTGGCAAATACCAGTTCAGGAACTTTCAGTCCTGCAGCCCTGGCTATTTCTCCTCCCACCAGGTCGGCCACGAGCGCCTTGCTGCCCTGGCCTGCACCCCGGAACTTGAGCACATATAAAAAGCCGTCGTTTGCTTCGGCAATGGCAGGCAATGAACCGCCTTCACGTAACGGCGTTACATACCGTGTTACCTGTACCTGCCTGATATCGGGTGATTGCGTATTCATTTAATAAGGCAAAGATTATGGTTTCGCGTGAATTAGAAAAGAAATGTTGTGGAAGTGTGCAGGCGCTGTTGCGTGATATCATGACAAAAGAAAAAGGCTTCTTGCGAAGCCTTACTTTCTCAAACTTTTTCACTTCTCAAAGCGTTCATCTTCTTAAAAGCGGATATTCACACCGGCCATGAAATTGAACAGGGCCATGGGGAAATAATAATTCTCTGTGGTAAGTGCGCCGCCATAGATATAACTGAAGCTGTACCCATTGGGCGCATATTTTTTACTGAAGATATTATTCAGCTGCAGGATAAAGTCTGTTTGTTTTAATACCTTCCCTTTTACGGTATAATTCATTCTTATATCCTGCGTAAAGTATGGGTCAAGACTGCGGCTTTTCTTTGCAGTATTATCGAGGTACTGGCAGCTTACATATTTGCTTGTTAAACTGATCTCTCCATTCTTAACCGGTTTGATGAGGATGCTCCCGCCAGCAACTGCAGCAGGAGAGAAGGAGATATCGGTTTTAGAATAGAAGTTTGTTTGCTGCCCGCCATTGTCGTAATCATCCACATATTCGGTGAAATTTTTGATCTTGTTACTGCTGAATGCCGCGTTGGCAGCCAGGCTGATGAATTTGCTGATCATATACCCGCCCTGTAATTCAATACCTGCACGGTAGCTGCGGGGAATATTGGTACGGGTATAGGCGCCCACATCATTGATCTTGCCGGTAAGCACCAGCTGATCTTTATACAGCATGTAATAGAGGTTTACACCAAAAGAATACTGGTTCTTTTTCGTTTCAGCCCCCAGTTCAATATCATTCAACTTTTCAGGTTTGGGCTGCTGGGTGTTACCTGCTTCAAAATCATCCCTGTTGGGTTCATGCTGAGCATAGGCATATGATGCATAAGCCTGCCAGTTATTTTTTATGTAAGTAATACCCGCCTTTGGATTGATAAAGTTGTACTGGTTGTTTACAATGATGGAAGGATTATCCCTGAACCCGTTGATATCATAATTAATGTTACGGAACTGGAGATCTGCAAATCCATACCATCCTTTACCCAGTTCCTGTGTGAGTTTGCTGTACAGTGAAGCATCTTTTTTTGTTGCATCAAGGTTATACCAGCGGTAATTGGCAGGAACTGCTGCCTGTACTGCGGCCCATTTTACAATACCATAATGCTTGCCATCATAGCCATTCCATCCGCCGCCCACTGTAAACTCTGTTTTGTATTTATGATATTGAGCAGAGAACACAGTACCGTAAAAGTTATTGTCCAGCCATAACTGCCGGATGATATCTGTACTGCTGATGGTAGTGCTTCCATTTACATAATCGGGCAGGCCGAGTGAAGATAATTTGCGGTCGGCTTTGTATTGTTCATAATAACCTTTGCCCCTGGTGAGAAACACCGCAATGTTCCCTTTCCAGTAGGGATTGAACTGATGGTTGTAAAACAACTGGTAATGGGTTTGGGTATAATTATCCGTTTCATTATCGTAAGGATCACCGGTTTTTTCTGTGCCGGCAGAGTTATAAGTGCGGTTGCTTGTTAAAAAGCTTTCCGGCACACCATTCCATGCCTGGTATGTTTTTTCCTTTCCGCTGAAAATATTCAGCCGCAGTGAATGTTTGGCATCTGTATAAGCAGTGCTCAGGTAAAATGACTTTAAATTACTGCTGGCACGGTCGATATAACCATCGCTGCTGATACGGCTCAGCCTGCCGTCGATGGTAATATGTTTTCCCAGCAGTCCGCTGCCAAACTGCAAGGTGTTTTTCAGGGTGTTGAATGACCCGGAGCTGTTGTTCAGTTCAGCATAAAACTTTTTGTTCAGCTCGTTGGTGGCGAGGTTAATGGTGGCTCCAAATGCTCCGGCGCCATTGGATGAAGTGCCCACCCCACGCTGTACCTGTATGCTGTTAACGGATGAAGCAAAATCGGGGAGGTCAACAAAAAATGTTCCCTGGCTTTCGGCGTCGTTATACGGAATGCCATTCAGTGTAACATTGATGCGGCTGGCATCAGTTCCCCGGATGCGGATCCCGGTATACCCCACGCCGGCACCGGCATCTGAATTTACCACCACGCCGGGAGTTTGGTTCAGTAAAAAAGGCAGGTCCTGCCCGAGATTGTTTTTAGCAATATCGGCCTTTGCCAAATTGGTTTTTGCAAAAGGGGCTTTGGCGCCGGCCCTCACGGCGTTTACCTCCACAGGCTGGAGATAAGTGGTGTCATTAAACTTTTTTGTTGTTTGACTCCAGGCCACAAATGCGCATGTACATAAAGCAGTACTGAGTAATACTTTCTTCATAATCAATAAAATTTGTGCTGAAGTCCGGGAGACAGGTCGTTAAATATGGCCGAATGGCGGTCATTTCTTCCTACGCAGGCATTATCCTGATCAGGTTAACGGGTATGATCTCAGCTCCATTAAAGGAACACCCCGGAAATTCAGTCGGTTAAACAAGAACTTTCGGCAAAGTTAGGGCCTTTGGAAAATAATTTTACAGTTCCTGTAACTTTTCTTTTTCTTACTTCGTATCAATAAAAAGTATAGCCATGAAAAAATTATTGTTCACATTATTTGTTTGTGCCGGGCTTGCAGCCACCGCCCAGGAAAAAACTTTTCACGATGCGGATGCGGAAAAAAGAACCATTAACAGCAGTTTTAAGGCCATCTCGGTATCCGACGGGGTGGATCTTTATTTAACACAGGGCAATGAAGAGTCTGTTGCCGTAAGCGCCGCTGATGCAAAGTACCTGGAACGGTTTAAAACCGAAGTGGTGGACGGTGTGCTCAAGATCTATTACGATTATAAAGGGATCAAGTGGGCCATTAATGAAAAAAGAAAGTTAAGGGCCTGGGTATCTTTTAAAACACTGGAAAAACTGAACGCCTCCGGCGGTGCCGATGTGGATTTGCAGGGTAATGTTAACGGACAGACACTGGATATGAAACTTACCAGCGGCGCATCTTTCGGGGGAAAAGTATCGGTAAAGGAATTGCTGGTGGAGCAAAACAGCGGCTCTTCTGCAAATATATCCGGCAATGCCGGCAATGTAAAAGTGGATGTGAGCAGCGGGGCGGTGTTCAAGGGGTTTGACCTGGAAGTGGATTACTGTGATGCCAAAGCAAGCAGCGGTGGCGGTGTGCGCATCACCATCAATAAAGAACTGAATGCAAAGGCCAACAGCGGCGGTGGCATCAAATACAAGGGCAATGCCGTGATAAAAGACCTGAATGTAAACAGCGGCGGCAGTGTAAAAAAAGCATAACGGTTAAAGCTATAACAATATGAAAAAAATCATTTTAAACCTGGTTCTTTTAAGCAGCATGCTTACAGCCGCTGCACAAAAGGATATCATCAATGATCCCAATGCGGAAGTGCGCAGCATCAGCGGCAGTTTCAGCAGTATCAAAATATCCGATGGTATCGATTTGTTTTTATCACAGGGTGAGGAAGAAGCGGTTGCAGTAAGCGCTGTTGAATCCAAATACAGGGATGGCATCAAAGCCGAAGTGAATGGAGGCCAGCTGCGGATTTACTACGCCAATGATAAAGGCTGGAATAATTTCAAAAACCGACATTTAAGGGCTTATGTGTCTTTCAAAACACTTACGAAACTCGAAGCCACCGGTGCCAGTGATGTGCAGGTATCGGGTGTGATCAATGTGCCTTCTCTGGCGCTCAGTATGAGCGGTGCCAGCGACTTTAAAGGTGCGGTTGATATCAGCGGCGATTTAAAGATCAACCTGAGCGGTGCATCCGATATCACCATTAAGGGTGTGGCACAGAAAGTGGATATCGAATCCAGTGGCGCAAGTGATGTAAAAGGATTTGACCTCGCGGCAGATTATTGTACCGCCAAGGCATCCGGCGCATCCGATATTCATATCACCGTGAATAAAGAATTAACGGCACATGCCAGCGGGGCCAGTGATATCAGGTATAAAGGCGAAGCGAAGATCGTTGAGCAGCATACCGGTGGTGCCAGCAGCGTGTCAAAAAAAGGATAATCGTTTGATGGGTGAACAATAAATGGACCGGCCTGTGCCGGTTCTTTTATTTTCCAAAAGCCCATAATAAAAAAGCGGGTAGTTGCTGCCGCCACGAACTGTAATCATGTATGCCATTGGGATCTTCGGTGTAAACTATATCTTCAGGCAGACAAATATTTTTTGACCTGATCAGTTCAGCCAGGTCCCGGGTATCATCTTCCACATCAATGATACGGTCTTTATCACGGTCGCTGGTTTCTTCTTTACCGCCTGCATAGAACCAATATTTCAAATGCGGTTTTTTCCGGCTGCTGCGTATTTTGTTCAGCAAGATGCGGTTTTTCTCATCTGAGTAGGTACTGTCTGTAATATCCTTATCTCTCCACCAGAATGAGCCCGAGAAGATACCTGCTTTGTCAATTTTATCTGCATGGTCCCAGGCAATATCAAATGCAGAAAGCCCGCCAAGTGAACAGCCCGCCATCACCACGGTTTTAAACTTCCGCACCACGGCTTTCTTTTTAATAAAAGGATAGAGCTCATCATCTATAAATGCAGCATATTTATCCGCCTTTTCTCCGCGGTTCATAAAATCAGGTGAGCCGCTTACTCCATATTCTTTTTCCCGGGCACTGGTATGGATGCCCACCACCAGTACAGGTTCTATCAGGTTCTTGCGGTACAGGCTGTCCACGATCTTTTTAACACCCCATTTCTCCATCTCCTGGCCATCGTTGAGCAATAAGAGGTTCATATTGCTTTTTTCATCGGGCATGGGAGTGGTAATGATGGTGAGCCTTACCTTTTTTTGTAAATGACGGCTGTAAACCTCATCCTCCTGCTGTTTTATTTTCTTTTTGCATCCTGTGTCCAAAACCGCTGCCAGCAAGGCTAAGACGATGATTACGTATTGCTTCATAAAAAATAATTGTACAACAAATGTATATTATTTGGCTGCAAAGGCTCAATACCTTAGTTTTGCACTGCGAAGTAGAGCAGCGGTAGCTCGTCGGGCTCATAACCCGAAGGTCACTGGTTCGATCCCAGTCTTCGCAACTAAATCTAAGGCTCAAACAAGAGCCTTTTTTTGATTACAGCAGTTCTTTGTTTAAGTTTATTCCATGTTTACGGTATATGTACTTTACAGCATGGATTTTGATAAAATTTACATAGGATATACTTCTAACCTGTAACAGCGTCTTATTTCGCACAATGAATTAGGGCAAAAGGGGGGGACGATAAAGTTCAGGCCGTGGAAATTGGTTTATAAAGAAGAATATCCCGCGAAAGCCGCAGCGATGCAGCGTGAAGAAGAGCTGAAAACTGCGGCTGGAAGAAATTTTATCCGGACTTTAATTAAAGCGATGTGATGGCTCATATCCGCCAGCTGGCGGACACTGGTTCGATCCCAGTCTTCGCAACTAATTTTAATCCTCAAGTCACCGGATTTGAGGATTTTTTATTCATTACAAATAAAATATAATGAATAATGATTACCTCCTCTTCAACGGCTGTTTATAGTGGTAATGCATTATTCTATTTGCCACGATAATGAAATCAGGCTTTGTAAACATATTTGGCAAACCCAATGCGGGTAAAAGCACACTCTTAAACGCCATCATGGGTGAAAAGATGGCCATTGTATCTCCCAAAGTGCAAACCACCCGTCATCGTATCAAGGCCATTTTAACCGAAAAGGATTACCAGGTTATTTTCTCCGATACGCCGGGTATCATCGAACCCAGGTACAAACTGCACGAAAAAATGATGCAGGCGGTGAAAAGCAGTCTTGAAGATGCCGATGTGGCATTGCTCATCACCGATGTAAATGAACCGCAGGAAGAAAGCAATGCCATTTTCAATGCACTTAAACTGAAAGTGCCCGCCATCGTGGTGCTGAACAAAGCGGATAAGGCAAAGAAAGAACAGCTGGACAGCATCAGTGATTTTTACCGCAAACAGTCATATTGCAAAGACGTGGTGATTTTGTCAGCGCTCAAAAAAAACGGTATCGATTTCCTGCTGAAAAAAATACTGAAACTGCTGCCTGAAGGGGAACCTTTTTTCGCAGGGGATGATATCAGTGATCTGCCCACTAAATTTTTTGTGGGGGAAATGATCCGTGAAAAAGTATTCCAGTTTTTTGGAGATGAAATACCTTATCACACCACGGTGCTGGTACAGGAATTCAAAGAGAAGACAACACTGGTAAAGATCGGTGCCGATATTATTGTGCAGCGTGATACCCAAAAAGGAATTATTTTAGGAGAAGGAGGAAAGATGATCAAAAAGATCGGGACAGAAGCGAGAAAGGATATTGAGGCATTTTTAGGCAGCAAGGTTTTTTTGGAGCTGTTTGTAAAAGTGCGGCCCAAGTGGCGTGACAATGAAATGCAGCTACGGGAATACGGGTATTGAATGAATGGATAATTGATAATGAGATAATGGATAATTTTTCGGAAACAAAAGCTGATTCCATTTGAAGACATTATTAATTATCAATTATAAAATTATCAATTAACAACGGGTATGAGTTTTACATTAGCAATAACAGGCCGCCCCAATGTGGGCAAAAGCACCTTCTTCAACCGCATGCTCGAGCAGCGTAAAGCCATCGTGGATGATGTGAGTGGTGTAACACGCGACCGCCAGTATGGTGTGGCAGAGTGGGC
Organism: Ferruginibacter sp.; assembly: GCA_046329655.1. Lineage (GTDB taxonomy): Bacteria > Bacteroidota > Bacteroidia > Chitinophagales > Chitinophagaceae > Ferruginibacter. The sequence goes on along the minus strand of JAXLUD010000008.1, from coordinate 176,144 downwards.
CGGAAAAACATTCAATGTAATTGATACCGGTGGTTTTGTTGCCGGGAGTGATGATGTGTTTGAAAAGGAAATCCGCAAGCAGGTGATGATCGCGGTGGAAGAAGCCAATGCCATCATCTTTATGGTGGATGTGGCCACCGGCATTACCGACCTGGATGAAAGCATGGCTGATATGCTGCGCAGGAGCAATAAACCGGTCTTCCTGGTGGTGAATAAAGTGGATAACCACGAGCGCCTGCTGGAAGCGAGTGAATTTTACAGTCTTGGTTTTGAACATATCTTTTTTGTCTCTTCCATCAGCGGCAGCGGCACCGGCGAAATACTGGATGCGGTAACGGCACTGATACAGCCGGAAGATGAGGCCAGTGACATCAGCAATGAACTGCCCAAATTCGCCATCATTGGTCAGCCCAACGTGGGCAAATCTTCTTTGCTGAATGCACTTATTGGTAAAGAGCGCACCATTGTGAGTGATATCGCCGGCACCACGAGAGACACCATTCATACACACTATAATCTTTTCAACAAGGAATTCATACTGATAGATACTGCAGGTATCCGTAAAAAAACAAAAGTGCATGAAGATCTTGAATTCTATTCTGTGATACGTGCCATCAAGGCGATGGATGAGGCCGATGTATGCCTGATGATGCTGGATGCCGGTAAGGGAATCACTGCACAGGACCTTTCTATTTTTGCGCTGGCTGCAAAAAAGGGAAAGGGCATAGTGGTGCTGGTAAATAAATGGGACCTGGTGGAAGAGAAAAAGACAAACACCGCCAAAGATTATGAAGCCGAATTAAAAAAGCGCTTTGCACCATTCAGTGATGTGCCCATTATTTTCATCTCCGTGCATGAGAAGCAGCGTATCTTTAAAAGCATTGAAGCGGCGCTCGAAGTATATGAAAACCGCAAGCGGAAAATACCTACTTCCGAACTGAATGAAGTAATGCTGAAAGCGATAGAAGGATACAGGCCACCGGTGGTGAGGGGTATACTGATAAAAATTAAATACATTTCGCAGCTGCCCACCCATACCCCGGCATTTGCATTTTTCTGTAACCTTCCGGATGATATCAAACCACCCTATAAAAACTATCTCGAGAACCAGTTAAGGCAGCATTTTAATTTCAGTGGCGTGCCCGTACGCTTGTTTTTCAGGAAAAAATAATGCGGAAATTACGGTGTCCGGAAAGTATTTTAGTTAAATTGTTTACAGGGCTTGCACAGCTTGTATAAATTGCTAGCTTTGCATGCGATTTTAAAACCTAAAAAAAATTAAAATGAAAAAATTGTTTGCCGTCATCGCTGTTGCAGCAATTCTTACAGCATGTAACAACGAAGGAGAAAAAGCTCCTGAAGTAAAAGTTGACACATTACCATCCGCTGCTGCCGAAGCACAAAAAATTGCTGATTCTGCCGGCGCCATGAAAGATACACTGATGAATAAAGCCGGCGCAATGATGGACACTGCTGCCAGTAAAGCCGGTGCCATGATGGACAAAGCAAAAGAAGGTGTAAAAGACGCTGCAAACAAAGTGGCAGAAGGAGCTAAAGAAGCCGGTAAGGATGTGAAAAACGCCGCCAACAAAGTGGTTGATAAAGCTAAAGAAGCAGTAAAACACTAATTTTTTCTGTTGAAAATAACGGCCTCCCGTTTTGGCGGGAGGCTTTTTTTATACATACCCCCGCCTGCGGATAATGACGGTTTGAAATTTTAAAAAATAACTGTACTTTGTAATAGTTCAATAATCACTAAGGCTTCGTCAGGTGATGATAAAAATCTACGCTTTCAGTTAATCCATTCCCGGTTCCCTTCCTCCCCGGAAGTGTCGTGCCCGTCCTTTAAAAAATCAACAAGCATTTTTTAACCGTAAACAATTTGTAACTATGAAACAGATTCTGTTACCCCCTGCACGTTATTATTTCACCCGATCAAAAAAAATCCTGCTCATCCTTTTTGCATCCGCGGCCATGCTGTTTTGTGATGCACAGCTTTACTGGAATGGCTCCGGCACCTGGAATGCCGCCAGCACCTGGGCCACTGCCAGCGGCGGACCTTATTCACAAACATGGACCGCAGGCAGTGCTGCTGTATTCGATGTGCCTGCTGCCACCATAACCGGTGCCACCATTGCCTGTTCAGGCATTACCGCCAGCGAAGATGTAACCGTTACACCCGGCGGAACATTTGGAACCGGGAGCACGGTGATCACTGTAAATGTTGCAACCGGTAAAACATTTGATTTTGGATCACAGGGCGTATCTGCTACTGCCGGTACCGGTTTTATCAAATCGGGCAATGGTGTTTTTGCATTGGGAGGCAGCACTTATGGCGGAGGCTTTACACTCAATGCGGGTACACTGGTATTGCGAGGTGTAAATGCTGTTGGTGCCGGCAATGTTTTTACCATTAATGGCGGCACCATTTGTTCCAATGCCAGCAGGAATTTATCCGGAAAGCCATCGCAGGTTACGATCAACGGCAATTTTACCATTGGCGCAACTACAGGGCTTGCATCTTCCACCGCCATTATCACTTTTGATGCGCCGATGCTGCTGGGCAATGCGGTTACCAGGACGATTACGCTGGGAAATAACGCGGCGCATGTTTTTAATGGTGTTATCAGTGGTGCCGGTTCGGGTATTACGATCAACGCAACATCTGCCGGAAAACTGGTATTGGGCGGGGCCTGCACGTATGACGGACTTACAACTGTGAACGCAGGAACTTTACAGCTTGCCAAAACAGGCGGCAATACATTGCCTGCAGCCAATGATGTATTGTTGAACAGTGGTGGAACTTTGCAAATCAGCAGTAACCAGTCATTGCATGATCTTACCCTGAACACGGGCAGCACAGTTACCATTGACGCCGGGGTTACGCTCACCATTGGCGGAACCCTCTTTCATAATGGCGGTAATATTGTGCTGGGAACAGGTGCAGCCATTATATACAGTGCCGGCGCATCCCTCGCATATGGCGCCTCCGCAGTGCAGTTAACATCTGATAAGGAATTCGGGGCCGGCAGTGCGCTCACCCATCTTATCATCAACAATGCTGGCGGTGTGATACTGCATAGTTCAAGGGAAATAAGCGGTAACCTGCAATTCAATGCCGGTAATTTAACGCTGGGAATAAATGATCTTACCATTGCAACAGCGGGTGGGTTCAGCGCCGCACAACACGTGGTAACTGATAATACCGGCAAACTCATTATAAAAAATATCGGGGTCACGGCGGCCGTTTTCCCGGTTGGTGCCAATGCCGGAACGATCAACCCGGTTACCATTTCCAATGGGAACAATGCGGATTATGGTGCAAGGGTTGAAACAGGTTTTCCATTTCCCTTACTTGCACCCAATAATGCGGTAAACCGAACCTGGATGGTCACGGCATCTGCAACACCCGGCGCCGGCGTGAATATTATTTTTTCTTACGGAGCAGGGGATGCCAATCCCGGTTTCAGTTTTTCATCCGCCGCGGAGCACGGCATTTACACTTCGGGCTGGAATATCAACCAGTCTGGCCTGGTGCAAACCGGCAGTTACCAGGTGAGTACAACCGTCAATTCCTTTGTAGGCGGAACACCCTTGCCGATGGTGATCGGTAACCTGGGAGCGATATTGAGTCTGCCCCGGTATGTGGACCTGCAGGTACAACCTTCACCCGCAGGCAATTTGTTACGCTGGACGCTGAACACCGCCAGCCCTTTAAAAGAACTGGTCATCGAAAGATCCCCGGAGGGAAGGAGTTTCAGTGTGATAAAATCAATTCCGCCTGTTGTATCCTCATATACCGATGATCAGCCTTACACGGGAAGAACATATTACCGCATCAAGGCCACGGATATCAATGGTAAGATTTTTTACAGTGCCGCAGCGATGGTTACAGATGAGCGTAATGGGTTTGAAATAGTGGGTCTTGCGCCGAATATTGTGCAATCAGACCTGCAGCTGAATGTTACCGCAGCAAAAAAGAGCAGCCTTTGTGTACAGGTAACAGATCTTGCCGGAAGGGTTGTAATGAAACAGTTTTATAAACTGGCAAGTGGCAGCAACTTACTTGACATGAATGTGGCGTTACTCCCGGCCGGACAGTATTATCTTACCTGCATCAGTGCGGCGGGTGACCCGGTTACGAGAAGGTTTATAAAACAGTAATGATTTTTTTTGATAGGCCCTGCCGCATTTGCTGTGGCAGGGCCTTATTTTGCTATTCACCAGTGTGGAAAATAATATTACTGTCTCAGCCTGTTTCCCCGGCAGCCTTTTGGAGAATTAGTGTATCTTGCTATAAGCAAAACTGCTGCTTTTAATTCCGCCCCTCTCAAAGCTTCCTGTTTTATTTTAATCACCCAATAATTTGTTGGTATGAAAAGAACTTTACTTTCTATAGGCGGATTGATATTGGCTTTGCTCAACCATTATGATGCAGCATCGCAAAACACGAAAACATGGGTTGGTGCATCAGGCGGCTCATGGAGTACAGCATCAAACTGGTCGCCGGCAATTGTGCCAACTTCTTCTGATACGGTAATCTTTAATTCTGCTAACCCTGTATGTGAAGTTGATATAAACCCCAGTATTGCATCGTTAAGGGTTATTTCATCGAATGCGGTACTGAGGTCATCCATAGCAAACCGTACGATATCGATTGATAATGCAGGAGACGCTACTCCTGTCCTAAAGGTTAATAGCGGAACTTCACTTTCCCTGGGGCAAGCTGGTTTTGCATTTGGGGTGTCTGTTACCACGCATGGTGCATCCGGAACGAATAACGCACAGATTGAAGGTACATTGTTTATGGGCTATACTTCCACCTGGACTGTAAATAATGTTGGCCTAACGGCATTTACCAATGTTGATATTTCTGGTACTGTCTACTTAGTTTCATCACATACTGCAGCGGTGTTCACTAACAGTACTTTAGCTACAGTTAAATTTTTGTCTGGCTCATCTTTAACATGGGCACGAAATGGAGGAACCGTTTCAGTGGCAGATTATCAAGATGGATCTACGATTAGTGTAACAGGCGTCGTGGGCTTAATGCCTACTTTCAGCGCCACTTCTAATTTCAATGGACTACTGATCTGGAATAACAGCAGCCAGACTGTTTCCGGTGCTTCAGCTGTACTGCTTCCCACTTCAAGTACTTCGATGGACAGTGTCAGAGTTATGAGTACCGGAACAGGTTCACTGCGGATGTTTGGAAACCCGTCCGGATATACGATTGGTGACCTTGAAGTGCAAGGAGGGACCTTGGAAATGGGGAGTCCGGTTACAAGTGCCGGATCGTGTACAATAAACTCAGGACTGAAAATCTCCGGGGGAACTGTTTATGGAAATGCGACATTTGCTGGTGATGCAGGATTTCATTTTCCGATGACAATTACTGTAAACGGAGGGATTACGATTACTGGAGGCACTTTTGATTTTACCAACAGGATCGGAACACTTAATCCCGGAGCCGCATGTGTTGTAAATGTAAAAGGCGACATAACGCAAACCGGGGGGACTGTTACTGCCACGACAGCATTCGGTTCACAAAACCAGTTCAACATGAATGGTACTGCTGTGCAGAATGTTCAAATGAGTAATTTTACGGGTACTGCATCTTTAGTTGTAAGCAATTCTTCAGGAGGAGCATCACTGCAAAATAATATCGTGCTGCCTTATGCGCTAAATCTTGCTTCCGGAGGTTTTATTCAGTTGAATAATTTTGACCTGACTGTTGCTGCCGGACAGGTATTCTCATCAGGCAATGGCAAGGCGGTTACGAATGGCACCGGCTCATTAAAGGTTACCGGCCTTACTGCATTGGCCAGCCAGGCTTTCCCGGTTGCACCCAGTTCCACTACATATAATCCCGTTACACTGGTGCCATCGGCCGGTGCTGCTTCTCCCAATGACTATTTTGTGAGGGTAGAAACCGGGATTAACCCCACCATTGCATATCCCATTTATGCAGTGAATCGTACCTGGACTGTAAAAACTCAAAATACCCCTTCTGCACCCGTTAGTGTTACTATGCAATATTCAAATACAGACGGGCAATCGGGATTTGTTTATATTGACCCTGTTGATCATGGTGTGTATATTGCCGGTGGTTGGAATGTAGATGCCACTAATTTAACGCCTGTACCTTCAGGCAGCAATTATTCAGTTACAGTTACCAATGTAACTACTTTCCTGGGAAATACTGACCTGCCAATGGTAGTGGGAGGTATGGGTTCAATTCTCAACACCAGTAATGGTGTTCAGCTTGCTGTTCAAAAACAAAACGACCAGGCAAAACTCAGCTGGGTACTCAATACAGGCACTGCGGTTAAAGACATCACCATCCAGCGTTCTGCCGATGGCCGCAATTTTGAAACACTGGCAACCCTTCCGGCATTGGTAAATAATTATGCTGATCATATGCTGCTGGCAGGCACCAACTACTACCGTGTGAAGGTGACCGATATGAATGGCCGCGTTACTTACAGCGCCATTGCAGCCGTGATCAACAGTGATGCTGGTTTTGATATTATAAGTCTGCTGCCGAATATTGTGCGCAGCAACATGCAGCTGAATATTGCCGCGGCACAAAAAACAAGCATGAACGTTACAATAACAGACCTTGCCGGCCGCCCGGTTACAAAAGTGATGTACAATCTTACTGCAGGCAGCAACCTGTTTGATATCAGTACAGAAAGACTGGCCGCAGGTATGTACTGGCTCACCGCCACAACAGCTGCAGGAGAAATAAAAACCGTACGTTTCATCAAGCAATAACTTTTCCTTAGCGATATTTCGGGGCCCGCCGCAGGCGGGCCCTTTTTATTAAAATACCTTGGGGCGGGTATGGGCACCGCCGTATGATTGATTACTTTTAGATACTTTATAAGCCTTAATCACCTGCTCATGAGAAAAGGAACCCTTCACTTATTTGTGTTGCTGTTGCTGACAGTAAACGCCGTGCCTGCACAAAAAAAATCAAAGGAACAATGGCTGGCAGATCTGAGCAGTTCTGCCGACTCGGTGAAAATGAAAGCCTGTTATATGCTGGCCAAATCCATGCTGCGTGTAAACCTGGACTCTGCCGAAATGTTTTCAAAACAGGCCATTGGCCTTGCTGAAAAATCCGCGGATAAAAAAATTGAATCAGAATCCTACGCCCTGCTGGGGGCGGTGCAAAAATACCGCGGGGAATATGAAGCGGCCATCAAATACCATTTAAAGGCGCTTTCAATAAAAGAACAATACACCGATGATTATGGCATGAGCATCACCCTGAATGATATAGGCATCGTTTATAAGATACTGCACCGTTATTCCGAAGCGCTTTCCTATTACAGGCAATCGCTGCAATATGCTAAAAAAGCCGGGAAGAAAAACAGTATTGCCCTGCTGCAGAATAATATCGCCACCGTTTTTTCTGAGCAACAGCAATATGACTCTGCAAAATACTACCTCGATAAGGCCTTGCCCGTTGCTTATGAGTCGCAGGATAGTAATGCCGTGGTTACCGTACTCAGCAACCTGGGTGAAGTGAGCGGTAAAATACAGCATCACGCCGAAGCGCTGGGGTATTTCTACCAATGCCTGCCAATCGATAAGGCCTTTGATGACCAGTATGGCATTATCACTGACTATACAGATATCGGTGGAGCATTGCTGAACCTGCACGATTACGGGAAAGCAAAACTGTATCTTGATTCAGCACTGATGATTGCCGACAAAGGCGATTTTCTAAAAGAAAAAGCCGAAGCAATGGCTTCGCTGGTTACCTATTATACGGTAAAGGGCGACCTGGTAAAAGCCGGCGAACTGTCGGCACAACTGAAAGTGCTGGAAGACTCGACCATGAATATGGAGATTCATAAGAACATTTCTGAGCTGTCAGCCAAATACGAAACAGCCAAAAAGGAAAAAGAGATACAGCGGCAGCAATTTGAAAATACACGCAAACAATACTGGATCGCCGGGCTGGCCGGGTTACTGTTGCTGGGCAGCCTGCTGGTATTTTCTTATTACAAAAGATACCGGCTGGCACAGGAGAAAAAACTGCAGCAGGAAATCATGCGCCAGCAGGATTTGGCCACCCGTGCCGTTATCAATGCGGAGGAAAATGAAAGGAAACGGATTGCCGGCGACCTGCACGATGGGGTGGGGCAGATCATGAGCGCTGCAAAAATGAACTTATCCAGCATCGAAAGCCGGCTGCATTTTAATACGGATGATGATAAACTGGCTTTTGAAAAAATTGTGAACCTGGTGGATGAAAGTTGCAGGGAAGTGCGGGCTGTGAGTCATAATATGATGCCGAATGCGCTGCTCCGGAGCGGACTAAGCAGCGCCGTGAAAGAATTTATTGATAAGATCGACAGCAGGATATTGCAGGTAAATCTTTACAGCGAGGGATTGAATGAGCGGCTGGACAGTAATGTTGAAACGGTGCTTTACAGGGTGATACAGGAATGTGTGAATAATGTGATCAGGCACAGCGGTGCAGATAAGCTGGATATTTCGCTTATAAAAGACAAGGATGGCATTGCTGCAACCATTGAAGATAACGGCAAAGGATTTATCATTACAGAAAAGGAAAAGAATGGCGGCATCGGGCTGAAGAATATCCGCACCCGTATTGAATATTTAAAAGGTACGGTTGACTTTGATTCTGCCCCGGGTAAGGGCACGCTTGTGGCCATTCATGTACCGGTGTAATGCTAAACTGTTTTTGGTGAAGCAGGTACAAACAAAGCTCCCTGCTGTTTGGGTTCGTTGAGTTTGGGAGATTGCTGCATTTTTTTGATGACAAGGTAGCTTACGATCATCAGTAACAAAAGCAGTATAATGGTGATATATGCCCAGGGCTGGTCTTTCAGTTTTCTTTTTTCCTTGCGCAATTTCTTTTTTGCCACCTGTTTTTGCAATTCCCTGTTGAGGTCTTCAATGGAAACGCCGATTTTTTTTGTATCTCCAACCTCTTCAAGTCCCTCCATTGCATCGTTCATAAATTCATCTTCTGCCATCATCCGCTCCAGCTCATGACTTTCCTCCGCCGATAACTTTTTGCTGAGGTAATCCATCAGCTTCTGGTTGTCGATGTCTTTGTTGCTGTTATTCAATATGTCTTTTAAATCATCGCTCATTGGTGGATGGTTGTTGGCTAAAAGTGCATGTTTTGATCCATGAGCTTTTAGCTATGAACTAACTTCCTTTCGTCATCAGTAATTTTAAATTCCGTTTGCCATTTTGAATATGGCTCTTTACCTGCATCATGGTGAAATTCGTCTGGTCGGCAATTTCCTGGTAGCTTTTCTTCTCAAGGTAAAACAAAGTTATGCATAGTTGCTGTTCTTTATTCAGCCGCTGCAGTGCTGCTGCCATTTCAGTCAGGTTGTTTTCTTTTTCTATATGACTGTTCTTTGTATCGCCCTCATCCGGTGTGGCCAGTACCCGTTCATTTATTTCTGCAGTATATTTCCCCTTGTCACGCAGCTGCATCAGGCAGTGGTTTTTTGCCACCATATAGATCCAGCTCTTAAAATAATCCACTTTGTATTTATGCAGTTCATTAATGGCTTTCAGAAAAACCTGCTGCACACTGTCCTTTGCTTCTTCCTCATTTTTTAAATACTTCATGCAAACACCATAGAGCAGCAGGGTATAACGCTGCAGCAAGATGCCCAGCCATTCGTTGTGATGGTCGCTGTAAAAACGCTGCAGTAATTCCGCGTCGCTGATATGGTTGTACTTGTCAGGGTGCAAAATGCTTCCGGTAAGATTTCTTTTTCTTAGATGTAAACATACTTTAAATTCCATAATTTAGATGATAATAACACATTTATGCTTCATGCGGTTTGCACAGTGCCTGTTGCCCCGGTTCGTACAGGACCGGATCATAAATCAGAAATGAGCAGCCAGTTGCTGTTTGGAGAGTATTGCACAGCCCGGGAAACCACCCAAGACGGCTTTGTGCACATTACGGTGAAAGCCGACGGTTACGAAGGCTGGTGCCAGTTGAATCATATAACAGCCACGGATGAAAAATCCTTCAATACGCCGGGTGCCGGGCTTGCAGCAGGTTGGGTAAATGATGTGTTGTTCAACCACACCGTGATGCGGATACCATTTGGCAGCACCGTTCACCCGGGTATTTCATTTGGCGGGGAGCTGTGGGATTGCCATACTGCGGTTCCTTCAGAAGAAAACCTGCAAAAAATCGCTTATACTTTTTTAAATACGGCTTATCTCTGGGGAGGCCGCTCTGTATTCGGAACAGACTGCAGCGGTTTTACGCAAACCGTTTTCAGATTTTTCAATATCGCATTGAAACGGGATGCACACCAGCAGGCCGCACAGGGAAGCACTGTTGATTTTTTACAACAGGCACGTTGCGGCGATCTTGCTTTTTTTGACAATGAAGCCGGGGAGATCATTCATGTGGGGATATTACTGAATGATAAAGCCATCCTTCATGCATCCGGGAAGGTGCAGGCAGATCATATTGATAATAGCGGCATCGTTCACAAACAAACCGGGCAGCGCATGCACCGGCTCCGCATTATAAAAAGATATTTTTAGCCGCTGGTGTTTTCTGTTGTGCTTTTTGTTTGTGAAACGGCCTTGGCAGGTTTGTCGATGAAGAGCATTTTTATTGCGATTACAATCATCAGCACTGCAAATATTTTTTTGATGGTTTCCTGCGGCAGGTTCACTGCTATTTTACCACCCAGCCACCCGCCGATTACAAAGCCAACAGCCAGCAGCCACACCACGTTCAGGTTAATATGTCCCTGTTTATAATATTGAAGCACGCCCAAAATTCCAACGGGCAATAATATCAGCCCAAGGGAAGTGCCCTGTGCGGTTTTTTGTGAAAAACCCAGCAGGTAAACCAGTGAGGGCACAATGATGATGCCACCGCCCACACCTACGAGCCCGCTCAGCACACCCGCAGCAATGCCAATGGCAATCACCGTTAAAACTGTTTGCGTATCCATATCATTTTTTTTAAGGATCATTTCGGGAATTTTTCTTTGTAGTGCGCAATGGCATCATTGATGATCTTGTAAGCAATATCCTTCGACTGGAATTCATCAATTTCCACCACTTTATTTTCGAGCACTTTATAATTTTCAAAATAGTTTTTCAGTACCGCTTTAAAATGCTGGGGCAGGTCATACACATCAGTAAAATGGTTTACGCCGGGGTCCTGTGTTGCAACGGCAATGATCTTATCATCTTCTTCTCCATTGTCGATCATCTGCATATTGCCGATCACCGTGGCTTCCACGAGGCAAAGCGGCTGTATACTTTCACTACAGATTACCAGGATATCCAGCGGGTCACCATCCAGTCCGAGTGTTTGCGGTATCATGCCATAATTCACCGGGTAGTGGAAGGATGAGTATATAACCCGGTCGAGTTTTAGCAAACCGGTTGCTTTATCAATTTCATACTTGGTGCGGCTGCCTTGCGGGATTTCGATCATACCGTTAACGATTTGGGGTGCCTTTTTTCCATAATGGGCACCATGCCATGGGTGGAGTACGTACATAAGAATGATTTATGAGTAATGAATAATGAGTAATCAGTTATGATGGATGAGTTTGAATCCCAGCCATGCCGCAGTAATGCCTGCCACGATACTTACAAGAGTATATAATAATGCCAGCATGAACTTCCCGTTTTGCAGCAGCGCAATATTTTCTGCACTGAATGCCGAAAAAGTGGTGAAGCCGCCGCAGATGCCTGTTGCCAAAAACAGTTTCCAGTTGTTCAAAAAACTTTCGTCTTTTATGCCCAGTGCAATTACTGCACCAATCACAAAACTACCGGTGATATTTACCATCAGCGTGGCCAGCGGAAACTCCTTTACAGGGAATAGCAGATAAGTTCCATAGCGCAGCATGGAACCCAATGCGCCCCCAAGGCCAACCAGTAAAAAATTTTTAAACAGCATCCTGTCAGGGAGTTTCGGTAAAGGTATATTTCAGGTCAACCAGCCATTTGTTATTGCGCCAAACCAGTTTGAGCCTGCTTTTTTTATTGGTATACGTGTTGGAATAAATGACGGTGTGTACCGAGTCGTTTTCGGGTTTCAGTTCATCGATCACCACATCGGCAGCCTTGTATTTATCCAGTTCGGTCTTGTCTTTTTGCTGGTATTGCCTTTTGAAAGTTTCGAAATACTGGCGGTTGGTATCGTCGGGTAAAATAAATTTTTCCGCGGTTTTAAGGTCATTGTCCAGTGAGGCCCTTACAAAAGCAGTGGCCACATCCGTGTCTGTTACCGGTTCTTTTTTATCATCATTGCCGCAGGAACTGAGGAGTACAGCAGCAAGCAGGCAAACGGGGAAAATGCTTTTCATACCTAAAGGTAAATATCTTTGGCGATGGAAAATAAAAAGCGCCCCGGATTTTGAGGCGCTTTTATTGTATGATTTGTGACCAGCTTACTGGTTCAGTTTTTTAGAAGCTTCTTCCAGTTTTTTGGCAGCGTCTTCAATTTTGTCTTTATTCTCGTTGATCTTTTCAAGTCCTTCTTTCATTTTACCAGCAAGTGAATCAACATTGATGTCTTTTAATTTATCCAGGCCGCTGTTCAGCGTGTCCATGGCAGCACTGGGGTCCATACCTTTTTCACTCATTTTTTCAGCACCCATTTGCATCATCGAAGCTTTGTCGAATGCCACTTTCCAGCTGCCTTCTTCTTTTTTAAGAATGAAATTAACGGCTTCACCTTTTTCTTTGTCCTTTACTTCCACGGTTGCTTTATCGCCTTCAATTTTTGGTTCGCCAAAAATCATTTTGTCTTTGTTGAATTTATCCATGTCAGCATCCTTACTGTCTTTGGCCATTTTCATACCCATTTCCATAAAGCCCAGCATTTGCTCACTGTCTTTTGTAGCCAGTTTTTTTGCAGCAGCAATATCTTTTTTACCCAGGGCTTCAAAGAAAGCGATCAGCACTGCTTTAGGATCACCACTGCCGCCTTTACATCCTGCAAAAGTTACGGCAGCAATTACCGCAGCAGCCATAAATAATTTTTTCATAAATGTTTTTTTTTTAGTTTAATGCCCAAAAGTAATTTTATTTTCTAATGTTTTTATATCCTGGTAAGAAATCTTTTTCTGCAGGTGGCACTGCGGCTGTAAAAACAGGTCATCCACGCCTACAAAACTGAAATCGCCCAGGTGACTGGTGGTAAACTGCAGCTTGCCCCTGGTGCCCATGATATAGCTCTTGTAAACAAATTCTGCGCAGTACATATGGTCGTTGGTCTGCAGGTCGAATTTCATATCGAACATCACCCCGATGGCATACAATCTTTTTACGGTTAACATCAGGCTTTCAATATCCGCGGCGCCCAGGTCGTAACGGTAAATCCCAATACCCCTGTTGCTGTAGGGTTCGGCAAAAACCGGCAACTGGTCTTTCCTGATTTTCTGATCAGGATTAAATTCGCCGCCCAGTGCATGGTAAATAAAAACGGTATCATGCTCCACACTGGCGATGCCGCAGTGCGACCAGGATTTATCCCGCTGGTTCAGGCTGCGGAGGCTTTCGCTGGTAAAATCATTCCCGGCACGTACCACCAGGTCGCCTGTTTTAATAATGGGCTTAACAGCGTCGATGGCAGCGAAAGCAAGATCGATCCGCCTGTTTTCTTTTGCCGAATCTTCCTGCGTCATTGCATGCGGCGCATTTGCCGGGCTGCTGTTGCAGGCCGTAATAAAAAAGAGGCAGCCAACTGGCCACCTCCACATATGTCTAACCAAGTGCATGAAGCAAAACTATTGATTTTACAGCTTTGGATCATAAAAGGTTGAAAACCCTTTATGCCGGCTTCTTGTTTTCCGGATCTTCCTTGCCATCAAATTTATTATAGGCTTTGATGATGGATTTCACCAGGCGGTGCCGCACCACATCTTCTTCATCGAGTTCAATATGCCCGATGCCATGAATATTTTTTAAGATCCTGGTAGCCTTGAACAAACCGCTCTGCTGGTTCTTGGGCAGATCGATCTGCGAAGGGTCGCCGGTGATAATGGCTTTTGCATTGGGCCCGATACGGGTGAGGAACATTTTTATCTGCAGGTCGTTCGTGTTCTGGGCTTCATCCAGGATGATAAACGCATTATCCAGTGTGCGGCCACGCATATAGGCAAGCGGGGCGATCTCAATGGTGCGTGTGCTCATGTAATAACCCAGCTTGTCTGCAGGAATCATGTCATCCAATGCATCATAAAGCGGTCTTAAATAGGGATCGATCTTTTCCTTGAGGTCACCAGGCAGGAAACCCAGGCTTTCACCCGCTTCCACAGCAGGACGTGTAAGGATGATCTTTTTAACCGTTTTGTTTTTTAAAGCCCTTACGGCGAGTGCCACGGCAGTATAGGTTTTACCTGTACCGGCAGGGCCAATGGCAAAAACAATATCATTTTTGTCACAGGCTTCCACCATCATTTTCTGGTTGGCAGTACGTGCACGCACGGTTTTACCATTCGGGCCAAATACCAGTACATCATTGGGATTGCGGTCCATGAAATTGTCGATCACGCGTTCATCATCACCACCGAGTATCTGTTCAAAATAGTTGGTGCTCATGTGACCGTTCCGTTCGAGATATTGCAGGATCAGTTCAATTTTTTCTTTGGCACCGGTAATTTGTTCAGGTGCACCACTGAGTTTGATCTGCGTACCGCGGCTAAGGATTTTTAAGAGGGGAAATTTCTTTTTTAAAAGATCTAACTTTCCGTTGTTTACTCCAAAAAACTCGATAGGGTTTACGGTTTCGAGGTTAATGATTGTTTCTGTCAAAGTTTTCAAAATTTATCATGCTGTTTCTGCGGTTGACCTCCGTCATAGCAGCACTTGATAGTGATAAAATATTGTTTGGTACTACTTACTCACCTGTATCAAATTTAACGAATTGATATTCATACTTCCCAAAATTAATTATCAACAAAAGCAAAATTCCAGTGGAAAAGTTTGAAGGCTGTTTGACCCGCGAAGGGATTAAAATGTGATTAAAAGTTGTATATCGCTGATGCCGTGATTGCCGGTAAAATAACTTTGACAAAAACTAAAACGATGAAAAGATTATTGTTTGCCGGCATGATCTTTTTCGCTTTACCTGTTGATGTGCGTACCCAGACAAAAGCAGGTAAGACGGATACCATGAAGCATGCTGTTTATTATCCATTACCTGCCTCCGCACAAACCGCTGCTGCAACCGGCCAGGATCATTTTTCTGCAAAGGAAAAACAGGGCAGGAGCCGCGTGAAGGCAACGGATAAACCCGCCTGGATTCCACCATCACAAAACAACCGCATGAACCGCAGCAGTAAAGAACTGATGAAACTGCGTGTTACGGAAGGCGAATAAAGCCTGCATTTTATAAAAGTTTTACATCCCCGCTTGTTTGGGTGAGGGTGCTGGCTTTTTTTGTTTGCCCGCTGGCCTGCTTACGGGTGGTAACGGTTTATTGATACGGATGATCTCCCGCATCACTTCCGGTACAGGTGCCCCCACACCGAGGCGTTGCGCATTGGTAAATGCCGGGATGGCCTGTTTGCCTGTTGGATCAAACACCAGGTATTCACCCGAAACTTTACCGCTGCTGTCAACCAGGTTTGCAGGAACAAATAACTGGATACGCACTTTTTGATAACTGAGCGGGTAATAACGGATAAAATAATTTTCAGGCTGCTGATACCATTGATCGGGCTTTGCATTTTTAAAACGCACCTGCGAAGGCTCTTTCAATACCGCGAGTTTTTCAAATGCCTCGTAAGAAGAAATGCCTGTCTCAAACAAACGCTGCATGCTTTTGTTTGCACTGAAAAGCCCGGTATTGTAAGAGATGGTTCGGATGGCACCCGCCACACCGCCTTTGAGTTTAAAAACCTGTTTGGGTGTAAGCAGTTTGGCCGCGTCTGACTGTACATTGTAAGAAAGCTTGTTAAAGTCGGACCCGCTCACCACCGACCATAACAGCAACTGGATATTCCGTTGTGGTATTTCCGTATGCGTGACTGAATTGACCAGTGCGGTTTCAACGATCTCTTTGTTATTGCCGCTTACTGCGCCCTGGAAATAGGCATCGCCCGAATGTGGATCTGGTGTGCCCGGCTGCAGGCAATATGTTTTGAATTCGGCTTCATAAAACCCCGGTTGCAGTACAAAACCGCCATATTGTGTCTGGGGCAGTTCCATCATCGAACGCAGTTTTACCGTATCGGGCATTTCCGGCTGTATGGTGGTAAACATGGTTTCACCTGCATTTCCGGCAGGCTGAACATTATTGTGTGCGGTGCTGGAACAACCGGCAAGTAACACAATGTAAAAACTGTTTTTAAGTAAAGATGACAGCATAGGGTAACGTTTAAGTGAGTAATGACGGATCAATAACGCTTTTGGGCGTGTTGTATTTTACCACAAAATCTAAAATAAAGCGGTTTTTTAAAAGTAACCGGGCTGTAAAAAAATGTTAAGAAAGGCGCAGTGGGCTTATGCATTCATTACCAGGGAAGCGGTTTCTGTGGCGAGGGTGATATGGGCCACGGTACCGCTGTTGAAATGGAGGAAATCCTTTTCAATACCATCTGAAAAGATCACCCCGCCGGAAGGCATCAGTGATTCCACCACCAGGTTTGTATGGTTTTTTAAAATACCGGCTGTAATATTGGTTTGTGTGCGTACACTCTGGAAAGGCTCCCTTACAGCAAACAGTAAATCATTTGCACTCATTTTGGGGCGTTTCAATTTTAAATTCTTTTCAAACATGCCCGCTACCCCGTAAGCCATATTGAAAATTGAACTTAACCAGCCTGTAGAACCGGCCTGCGTGGATACAATGAGCCCGCTGGATGAATGCTCTTCCGTTTTATCCCTGAATGAAATTTTATACCGGGCTGATACATGGGATGCGGCACCAATAAACAGGTCGTTAAATGCCAGCAGCCGTTGCCCGTCGTTGAGCGAGGCGGCAGCAAAATGCATGGTGCGGTGCTGGTATGTATTATTCAGCACTTTTTCAACACCGTGTAAAAAATTGCTGTTATCGAATGGTAGCAACACGCCGTCGTACCGGGTTTTGTCGGGGTTGACTGCAACAATGGGCAGACCATTTGAATATTTTGCCGTGTTGGCAACAAGTCCATCCTGGCCAATTACAATGATGAGGTTCTTCTCTGTAAAAATATAATTGGGAACAAAGCTGCGTGCTACAATTTTATTCTTGATGATGCCCGAAAGTGCCGATTGCATCTGGTCGAGTGACCGGTGAAATATGTCGTGCTCGGCAACATAATCATCAAAATTACCTCCCAGTCTTTCAATATAAAATTTAGCCTGGGCCCGGGTATTGAATCTTTCGATCAGTGTTTCAAGCCTTGTTTTATTTTTTACAATGATGGCATATTCCCTGGTCATTTGCCGCTCTTGTTATTGAGAATGGAGTCGAGCAATTCAGGGCTGATATTCAGGTTGCCGATCTTTTCTGCATTTTCTGCAATCTGGCGGAATGCAAGTGCGATATTAAATTTTGGATCGTGGTTATTGCTGAGTGCGGTGAGTGTTTTCCAGTCGATATCCTTATAAGGTTTCAGCGTGGTTTCAATCACATAGCCCTGTGTTTCGGCCTCCTTGCGTTCATTGGATGTTTTTTGTTCGATCAGCTGTTTGCGCTGGTTTTCCACGGCAATATCTGCAGCCAGTTGCATTTCCCTCAGTTTACGGTCATTCTCCGATTTCTGCACATCCGATTCCATTTTCTTTTCAGCGATCTGTTTCTGTTTTTCTTCCACCGCAATTTCCGTATTCAGCTCCGACTCTTTGATCTTTCTTTCCTGCTCCACTGCAAAATTGCGGCGTTCATATATGGCCTGGTCGGCCTCCTGCTGCAGTTTTTCCCTTGTTTCTGTTTCAAGCGCCCTTGCCATTTCGGGTGTGGCCTGTATGGCAAGAATACTGGAGCCCAAAATTTCAATACCAAGCATACTGATGGCCGCAGAAGATTTGAGTCCTTCAAGAATATTGGACTCTACTTTTTTTGCTGAACGGATCGCTTCTTTAAGTGCAATGCTGTGAATAAAAGAAGCGGTGGCGGTTTGCGCTTCATTGATGATGCGCTGGTTGAGTTTCTCTATATCATTCTTCTTGTAAATGCCATTATCGGTTACGGTAAAATCGAGATTGTCTGAAAGTGTTTTGGGATCCCCGATCTTATAACTGATCTGGCCCTGTATGGAAACCGACTGGTAATCGTTGGTGGTTTCATTGAAAATAAAGGGCAGGTCATTGCTGCCCAGCGGAATGGCCACAATGGAACTTACCGGTGCAAAGTAAAAAAAGGAGAGACCCCGTCCTTCTCTTTTAACATGGCCGCTTTTATAATGCAGCACATAGGTCATGGAGTCGAATTTGATGTGTTTTATTCCAAACATGGTAAAGGGTATTTGATGATGAATACGGCGTTTGATGTATTACGGATAAAGGTAATTATATTTTGTAAAGCAGACGCAGCGGATGCTGGCGTTATTGTAATCTTTCGGACTTCAAGTTTGCAGTTCAGTTTTGTGTACTGGCAGTCTTTTAACTGTCTTCTCCTGTATTACCCGGTGATTTTTTCCATAAGCCCGAAAGCCACGCCGTGGTGCCGTATTTTTTCCAGATGCGGGTGGCCCATACCGCACCGGTGATAAATCCCAGCGCAAGGATGATAAGTGCAACCATTTCCCCTGTACGGTTATTCCATTTAAGATAGATGATAAACGCGATGGCCCCGGCTATAACAGCCGGGCTGAACATGATCTGCAGCCAGCCAATGATCTCTGGTATCAGTTTCAGGATTTTCATTTGCTCCGACACAAAGATAACCCGCTGTTGTTTATTCTGCCAGCAGCATTGCGTTGATCGAAGCCGCAGCCTTTCTGCCTTCACCCATAGCAAGGATCACGGTGGCAGCACCCAGCACAATATCGCCGCCGGCAAAAATTTTGCTGACTGAAGTTTGCTGTGCGGCATCCACCATGATATTACCGCGCCTGTTTACATTCATCTGCGGTGTGGTCTGGCTGATCAGCGGGTTGCTGCCATTGCCCACGGCTACAATCACCGTATCCACATCCAGCATAAATTCAGTGCCTTCAATTTCAACAGGCGATCTCCTGCCTGAATGATCCGGTTCGCCCAACTGGTAGCAAATGCATTCAATGCCGTTTACACGGCCATCACCGTCGCCGGTAATTCTTTTGGCATTGCGAAGCATCAGAAACTCCACGCCTTCTTCTTTTGCGTGCAGCACTTCTTCTTTTCGTGCAGGCATTTCGGCTTCGCTTCTGCGGTATACCACGTATACCCTTTCCGCACCAAGGCGTTTGGCCATCCTGGCTGCGTCCATCGCAACATTGCCACCACCAAGCACAGCAACATTTTTAGAATGGTAAACCGGAGTGTCGGCCTTTTTATCAAAGGCCTTCATCAGGTTAATGCGGGTAAGGTATTCGTTGGCGGCAAAAACACCTACCAGGTTTTCGCCTTCAATATTCATAAAGATGGGTAAGCCGGCGCCGGTACCTACAAACACGGCATCATAACCGTCCTTATCAACCAGGTCGGTCAGTTTTCTTGTACGGCCCACCACAAAATTTGTTTTGATCTCCACGCCCATGGCGGCGAGTGTTTCAATTTCCCTGTCAATAATTTCATTGGGCAAACGGAATTCAGGAATGCCATAACGCAACACGCCGCCCAGTTTATGGAATGCTTCAAATATGGTTACATGATGTCCTTCTCTTCTGCAATCAGCAGCAGCTACAAGTCCTGCCGGTCCGCTGCCCACAATGGCCACTTTTTTTCCGGTGGATGGTTTTACCGGAGGGGTCACTGTTTTGTTATGAATGCGTTCCCAGTCGGCCACAAAACGCTCCAGCCTGCCAATGGCCACCGAATGGTCGATATCCTTCAATGATTTTCCGAGGGTGCAAAAGAGCTGGCATTGTTTTTCCTGCGGACAAACCCGTCCGCATACTGCAGGCAGCAGGGTGGTTTCTTTCACCACGGCAATGGCCTGCTCCATTTCACCTTTTGCGATATGTGCAATAAAACGGGGGATATCTATTTTAACCGGGCAGCCTTCAATACAATTTTTTTTGGCGCACTGCAAACAGCGGAACGCTTCCACCTGTGCCTGTTCTGCACTATAACCCAGCGCCACTTCCTGCATGTTACGGCTGCGTAATTCAGGATCCTGCACCGGCATATCCTGGGCGGGTATTTTTTGCCGTTCCTTTACTTTTAATGTGGCGGAACGGCTGGCGTATTCATCCATTAACCACTGTGCTTCCTGCTGCAGTGAATCGGCGTTTCTGTAACTCATGACTGTAATTCTTTTTCCGGTTGAGCAAAAGCTTTTTCAACAAAACACTTGTAATGGGTCCGTTCCTTTTCTTTATAGGCATTCAGCCGGGCGATCATATTGTCAAAATCCACCTGGTGCCCGTCAAACTCCGGCCCGTCCACGCAAACAAATTTTACTTCGTTGTCCACGTTCACCCTGCAGCCGCCGCACATACCGGTGCCATCCACCATAATGGTGTTGAGGGAAACCTGGGTAAATACATTGTAAGGTTTGGTGGTGGCGGCACAAAATTTCATCATCACCGGCGGACCAATTGCAATTACAAGCGCTGGTTTTGTATCCTGTTCACATAATTCTTTCAGTGGTGCGGTAACCAGGTCTTTTCTTCCATACGATCCATCATCCGTGCAGATGATCAGTTCATCAGCAATGGCCCGCATTTCTTTTTCCAGTATCACCAGTTCTTTTGTACGGGCACCTATAATAACGGTAACACGGTTGCCCGCTTTTTTCAAAGCCTGGGCAATGGGATGCATGGGTGCCGTGCCGATACCGCCGCAAACGCAAACGGCCCGGCCATAATTTTCAATATGCGTGGGTTTTCCCAACGGGCCCACCAGTGCCGGCAGTTCATCGCCCTTGATAAATGTGGATAGCTGTTTGGTGGTTTTGCCTACTACCTGGAAGATGATGGTGATAGACCCTTCGCTTGTATCCGCATCTGCAATGGTAAGCGGGATACGCTCTCCATAGTCGTCATCTGTTTGCAGTATGATGAACTGGCCTGCCAGTCTTTCCTCCGCAATTAAAGGGGCGTGGATGCGCATCAGGAATACATCCTGCGACAGCTGTTCTTTGTATAGTATTGTATTCATATTAAGCCCTGCCCGTGCATCTGTTGATAATGGTGAAAACTAAAAAACGGGCTTTTATAAAATTACTGCGGGCACTGCGTGGCTGAATGATGGTAATCAGTTTTGCAACCATTCCTTATCATGGCTTTTCTGCCATTTTGGGCTGAAATTAATATGCAATCGTTGCCGGGCAGGTAAACCCGCCTTCGCTGAAGCAGTTGGGTAAACCCGCCTTCGCTGAAGCAGTTGGGTAAACCCGCCTTCGCTGAAGCTACGGCGGGTAAAAAAAATCCCGGCACAAGGTACCGGGATACAGAAGTTGCATGTTTGATGCTGATTAAATATCTATCGCTTCGCCATAAGCAGCGGCGGTAGCTTCTTTCATTGCTTCGCTCATGGTAGGATGGGGGTGTACCGCATTTAAAATTTCATGACCGGTGGTTTCCAGTTTACGGGCCACTACGGCTTCTGCGATCATGTCGGTAACATTCATGCCAATCATGTGGCAGCCCAGAAACTCGCCGTACTTGGCATCGAATATCACTTTTACAAAACCATCTGTTGCGCCGCTTGCTACGGCTTTACCGCTTGCAATAAATGGAAACTTGCCCACTTTAATTTCGTAACCGGCTTCCTTAGCCGCTTTTTCTGTATAACCAACGCTGGCGATTTCGGGCGTGCAATAAGTACAACCCGGAATATTGTTGTAATCAATTGGTTCAGGATGGTGACCTGCCAGGTGTTCTGCGGCATTGATGCCTTCCTTGCTGGCCACGTGTGCCAGGGCCTGGCCGGGTGTGCAATCGCCAATGGCATACACTCCTTTTACGCTGGTTTGCTGGTTGGCATCCACAATGATTTTTCCTTTTTCTGTTTTAATACCCAGTGCTTCCAGCCCGATATTTTCTATGTTGGCCACCACACCCACAGCACTCAATAAAATATCCGCTTCCAGTATCACTTCGCCGGTTGGTGTTTTAACTTTTGCCTTTACTCCGGCACCGGCCGTATCAACGCTCAGCACCTCGCTGTTCGTCATAATCGTCATCCCCTGCTTTTTGAATTGTTTTTCCAGTTCCTTGCTGATGTCTTCATCTTCCACCGGTACCAGGCGTGGCATAAATTCCACCATGGTAACTTTTGTGCCTATGCTGTTGTAGAAATAGGCAAACTCACTTCCGATGGCGCCGCTGCCGCAAATGATCATGCTTTTGGGCTGAGAGGGCAGGCTCATGGCCTTGCGGTATTCTATGATTTTAGTACCGTCAATCGGCAGGCTGGGCAATTGCCTTGCACGGCCACCGGTTGCGATGATGATGTTTTTAGCTTCCTCTGTTTTTTTAGTACCATCAGCAGCAGTAATTTCCAGTTTGTTAGCGGCCACAAGTTTACCGGTGCCCATGATCACATCGATCTTGTTTTTCTTCATTAAAAACTGGATGCCCTTGCTCATTTTATCGGCCACCCCGCGGCTGCGGCCAATTACGCCGCCAAAGTCTGCCGAAGGTTCAGCAATGGCAATACCATAGTCCTTTGCATGTTTGGCATATTCAAAAACCTGTGCACTTTTTAATAATGCTTTTGTTGGAATACAACCCCAGTTAAGGCAGATACCGCCGAGGCTTTCTTTTTCTACAATTGCCACTTTTTTTCCAAGCTGGCTGGCCCTGATCGCTGCAGGATAACCGCCGGGGCCGCTGCCCAATACAATTACATCGTATGCCATACTGATTCGTTATTTAATTTATTGGTTAATGTGTTGCTGGTGATGATGTGAGAAAATACCGTGTTCAATCATCAGAATGGGGGCAAAATTAGCTTGAAATGCAGTACCAGCCAAACGCTAATTTTAGCAGGGAAATAACAGGCCGGTGCCGTAACCACGGGCATTTATCAGTATTTTTAAACATGCTAAAAACACAACTGTTAATTTGGACGCTTGCCCTGTCAACATGCATGGCCGCAGCGCAGCAGGTACCTTCACTAAAAGCCGCAGAGGTGGTGAAGCGGATGAACCAGGCCAACGACACTACCTATATCATCAACTTCTGGGCTACTTTTTGCAAACCCTGTGTGGCTGAAATTCCGGGTTTCATCAAAATGGCAGCCCGGTATAAATCACAGAAAGTAAAACTGGTGCTGATCAGCCTCGACCTGCCTTCCTATTATCCTGCCCGTATCGCCAATTTTGCAAAGCAGCAGCAATGGTATACTGAAATTGCATGGCTGAATGAAACCAATGCCGATCATTTTTGCCCGATGATCGACAGCAGCTGGAGCGGCGCCATACCGGCCACCGTGGTGATCAACAAAGCGAGGGGCTATAAAAAATTTTGGGAAGGGGAACTGCGGGAGGAGGTGCTGAATAAAGAAATAATACATATTGCAGCATTGCAAAAACAAAATGGGTTTGCAGGCAGGTTCAGTTACCCGATGAATGATGTGTCGGGCGCTCTCTTCCAGGATGATTTTATGCATGCTGCAACATTCGTGCGGTTTGACGGGGCAACGGTTTTTTCTGAAGACAGTACCGTTTATGCCCTTGCCGGCGGGGTTGTTCAAACAGTTTTAGATATTGACGAGATGACCATGGTAATGATTAAGAAGGATGATTTTTATTTTACCTATAGCAATTTAAAAAACACCCGGTTGAAAAAAAACGATTACGTGCAAGCAAATACAATCATTGGCTTTGCCGGGAAAAACCTGGATGGTAAAACTG
This sequence comes from Ferruginibacter sp., assembly GCA_046329655.1. Classification (GTDB taxonomy): domain Bacteria; phylum Bacteroidota; class Bacteroidia; order Chitinophagales; family Chitinophagaceae; genus Ferruginibacter. The sequence goes on along the minus strand of JAXLUD010000008.1, from coordinate 152,209 downwards.
CGGTGGACATTTATCTGAGCACGGCGAATGGAAATATAACATTACGGAAGAATAATTTTGTTGCCCGAAACCATCCTGATTATTATTCACTGCCGCCTGCATCCCTGGAGCCGGAATAAGAGGACCGGATGTTATTTCCTGCCTGCAAATTTCTTTTTTATAATATCCTGCACCGGCACATTGCTGATCTTGCTTTCCAGCCAGCTGATCACATCCAGGTACATAAAGGCCCTTGTTTCAACCGGCTTATGTTCCAGCTGTTTCAGTTTGTTCAGGAGTTTTTCAAATTCAGGTTTCAGTCTGCCGGGTGTAAGGGTGAGCGACTTGCGTAAAAACCGGAACATCTCTTCTTCTACCACGCTCAGGTTTTGCATCTTGGCCATAAAACGGTACACCGATTTTGCGAGGTATTCCAGCAGGTTGAGGTTGCCAATTTCATAATGGGCGATCAGGTGCAGCAGCCGGGCATAACATTGCAGGTCATTGCGCAGGTCCATTTTCTGGTTGATGATCTTATTCAGGTAATCAATCGCCCGGTCAAATTCGCCGGCGCCAAAATACATGCAGGCAATTTTGTAATAGATCACGAGTATCCGGTGGCGGTCGAGATAGATCTCGTACGCACGCAGCTTTTCTTCAATACCCGGTACCAGCTTGAGCCCGTTGGTGAATTCACCACTGATAAAATGTTTGTTCAGTGAGGAAATGGTATGATAAATGAAGCATTGTATCAGGTTGTTCTGGCTTTGCTGCACGGTTTTGCTGTTGCAGAATTTTTCAAACTGCCGCAGTGTTTCTTCCAGCTTTTTATAATTGCCCAGGTTAAAATGCGAACCCATCAGGTTATGCATGCCCTTGATATAATGCCCGCTTTCAATGCCGATCATATGCGGTGCATCATGAAACAGGTCCACCCATTTTTGCGTATAACGGTAGTACTGTAAAAAGTCCTGGCGGATAAAAGCCTTCCAGCAATAACTCTGGTACAGGTACAGCCTTTCATAAAAGCCGTGCAGCTGCTGCGGATTGGCGGGGAGGTGCTCTTCTAAAAAAGAAGCCACGGCCCGTTCTTCGTTGTCGTCGGTGGCAAACCCGTTTTTGATATACCAGCCATACAGCTGCAGCGCCAGGTTGCTCAGTTTGGATACATTGGAAAGATGGTGATTGATATCATCGGCTTCCTTGCTCAGGTGTTCGGCCCGGTTTTTTAAGCTTCGGGTGATATGAAGTCCTTCGATATTCTTTTCAAAAAAAAGCGCCTGCTGCAGGTAGGTGAACTGGTTATGGGCTTTGGCCAGTTCCTTCAGTTTATCCAGCACTTTAAGGCTTTGCAGGTACAGGCCCTTGTTGTATAAAATGCGGGCATAATCCATCTGTTCATGCAGCTGTATATCAATATTGCCCTCATCGGTTATCACGCGGAGGCTGGATAAGATTTGCTTGTAAAGATGGGCCTTGAGGTTACTCAGCTGCTGCTTTTTAATACCCGTATTTTTCTTCAGCAGCAGGGCTTCATCATATATGTCCATTTTGTCCAATGCGTCAAATAACTGCACCACTTTAAGCTCTTCAGATGATTTATTACGGGTGGTATAGAGCTTAAAATTCCGTTTTTCGCTCTTCCCGAGCGATTTTACCAATTGAAAAAGGGCGTCTGTTGTGCGGTTAGGCATTGTAATTCCAGGTTGTTAAAATTCAGTACCAGCAAGGGTTTCAGCCGATACCGGGGTGGTTGTAAAGCGTAAATGATCCACGGTTTTGATTTTACATCCCCCCGATACGGTGGTAAATTTATGCCTAAGTTATATACTTAAATAAACTAAACGACGCATTTAAACTAAACTAAGCTATGCCAGGCAGCAAAATTCACATTTTTGACACCACCTTAAGAGACGGGGAACAGGTACCCGGTTGCAAACTGGTCACCAGCGAAAAGATCGAGCTGGCCCTGCAACTGGAAGAACTGGGAGTGGATATTATCGAAGCGGGATTTCCCATCAGCAGTCCCGGGGATTTTAACTCGGTTTCCGAAATTGCCAGACTCATCACAAAATCCACCGTATGTGCTTTAAGCCGTGCAGTGGAAAAAGATATTGAAGCAGCAGGCGCTGCGTTAAAATTCGCCCAAAGGCCGCGTATCCACACCGGTATCGGCACTTCTGATTCACATATCAAGGCCAAATTCAATGCCACCCGGGAAGAAATCCTGGAACGTGCCATCCAGGCCGTTAAGTGGGCCAAACGCTATACCGATGATGTGGAATTTTATGCAGAAGATGCAGGCCGCACAGATAATGATTACCTGGCACGTGTGGTGGAAGCCGTTATCAAGGCCGGCGCCACCGTGGTGAATATACCCGATACCACCGGGTATTGCCTGCCACAGCAATATGGTGAAAAGATTGCTTACCTTATTAATCATGTGCCCAATGTTGACAAGGCGATATTAAGCTGCCACTGTCATAACGATCTTGGGCTGGCTACCGCCAATTCCATTGCCGGTGTGATCGCAGGCGCCAGGCAAATTGAATGTACCATCAACGGGCTGGGAGAGAGAGCGGGCAATACCTCGCTGGAAGAAGTGGTGATGGTGATTAAACAACATAAAGAACTTGACCTCTATACCGATATCAAAGCCCCGCTTTTGAATCCAATCAGCCGCAAGGTGAGCGAAACCATGCGTATGCCCGTGCAGCCCAACAAGGCTATCGTTGGCTCCAACGCATTCTCTCACTCATCAGGCATCCACCAGGATGGTTTCTTAAAAGACACCACCACGTATGAGATCATTGCTCCCGAAGAAGTGGGGGCCGACAGTTCAAAGATCGTACTCACGGCACGCAGTGGCCGCAGTGCGCTTGCTTACCGTTTTCAAAAACTCAGTTTCCAGTTCGACCGGAATGATATCGATGTGCTGTACGAACGCTTTTTGCAGGTGGCAGACACAAAGAAGGAAGTGGAAGACTCAGACCTGGAACAAATGGCGCTGGCCTACCAGCAACAATCAATGGCTACGGCGTAGATTTTCATATGCGTTTTAGTTTAGTTTTAGTTTAGTGTGGGGGATTCTTCCCCCACTTTTTAACAACAAACCGGGTGTGTCATTTTACACCCTTAAAATAAATGATCCGGTTGCCTGCTATATCGAAAAAATCTGCTCATCCCACGAAAACAATGTCAAATGGATAAGAAAATCGCAATATTAAACGGAGATGGTGCAGGCCCTGAAGTTACTGCACAGTCTGTAAAAGTACTGGCTGCCATCGCGGCTGAGTTCAATCATCATTTTGAGTTTACAGAAGCCCTGGTGGGTGCAGATGCCATCGACAAAACCGGTACCGCACTGCCTGCTGCAACCATTGATATTTGCCTGGACAGTGATGCGGTTTTATTTGGCGCTGTGGGCCATCCTAAATACGACAGCGACCCTGCCGCTACCATCCGCCCCGAACAGGGTTTGTTTGGTTTACGGAAGGCCCTGCAGTTATATGCCAATATCCGGCCCATCACCACGTATCCTTTATTACAGCACCTGCTGCCATTTAAACCCAAACACCTCGAAGGGGTTGACTGTGTGATTTTCCGTGAACTCACCGGCGGAATTTATTTCGGCAAGCGATATACCAGTGAAGATGGCAATTATGCCAGTGATGAAACCAGTTACAGCCGGGAAGAAGTGGTACGTATTGCACACATTGCTTTTCAGAGTGCGCAAAAGCGTAAGAAGAAACTAACGATGGTGGATAAGGCCAATGTGCTGGATACATCCAGGTTATGGAGAAGGGTGGTGAAAGAAATTGCGGAAACCTATCCTGATGTGGCGGTGGATTATATGTATGCTGATAATGCAGCATTGCAGGTTATCCTGAATCCAAAACAGTTTGACGTAATACTTACCGAAAATTTAATCGGGGATATTTTAAGTGATGAAGCCAGCGTACTGGTGGGTTCAATGGGCATGCTGCCGTCCGCATCTGTTGGAAACGGCAAGGCATTGTTTGAACCCATTCATGGTTCTTTTCCAAAAGCAGCAGGAAAGGATATTGCCAATCCAATTGGTTCCGTTTTATCTGCGGCAATGATGATGGATTATTTTGGATTAACAAAGGAAGCCGCACTGATACGTGGAGCGGTGGAGTGGACCCTCCAAAACAATTTTGTAACAAAAGATATCGACCCGGTTAACTTTTACTTCACCAGCACCATTGGTGATTTAATTGCGGATTATGTGAGCGGAAGGATACCGGGTTCGGTTAAGACGGAAAATATTGAGTTGCGGAAGTCGACGATAATTTAGTGAATGGTGAGTTGTGAATGGTGAGTTATCAAACTTCACAAAAAGTTCTTTGGGTTTTAATACAGGCGGGGTATATTTGTGTAACAACACATCCTTCATGTTGAACAACAGAAAGAATAATGTCCATACAATCTGCGCAATACTTGCTGTTGTGATTGTCATTATTGTTCCTGCACTGCATGGAGGAGGATAAGGTTTATCATCACAAATTAAAATAGTAAACGTCCCGCCTCCAAGATGGCGGGACTTTTTTTGCCGTAAAGGCAACAACAATACAGGAAGGGATTTTGATCAAAGTATAATAAAAATATGAGCGAACTGAATAAATATTCAAAGACATTAACACAGGATGAAACACAGCCGGCTGCACAGGCCATGCTGTACGGGATTGGTTTAACAGAACAGGATCTGAAAAAACCGCAGGTGGGTATCGCCAGTATGGGTTATGACGGCAATACCTGTAACATGCACCTGAACGACCTGGCCAAAGTGGTGAAAGAAGGGGTATGGGCCAATGAACTGGTAGGACTGATCTTTAACACCATCGGCATCAGTGATGGTATCAGCAATGGTACCGATGGCATGCGCTATTCACTGGTTAGCCGCGACCTGATTGCAGACAGCATCGAAAGTGTTTGCGGCGGATTTTATTACGACGGACTCATCGCCTTACCGGGCTGTGATAAAAATATGCCCGGCGCCATCATGGCCATGGGACGTTTGAACCGTCCTTCCATTATGGTATATGGCGGTACCATTGCACCGGGTTATCATAAAGGACAGGAGCTGAATATTATTTCTGCTTTTGAAGCACTGGGACAAAAACTCGCGGGTACCATTACGCCCGAAGATTTTAAAGAAGTGGTGAAACACAGCTGTCCGGGTGCAGGTGCCTGCGGTGGTATGTATACGGCTAATACCATGGCCAGCGCCATTGAAGCACTGGGTATGAGCCTGCCTTATTCATCCTCTAACCCGGCCACCAGTGATGAAAAAAATAAAGAATGCCTCGAAGCAGGCAGGGCGATAAAAGTATTGCTTGAAAAAGATATCAAACCAAAAGATATCATGACAAGAAAGGCATTTGAAAATGCCATTAAGGTGATCATGGTATTGGGAGGAAGCACGAATGCAGTATTGCATCTTGTTGCCATGGCAAAGAGTGTGAACGTGGATCTTACCATCGATGATTTTCAAAAAGTAAGTGACACCACACCTGTACTGGCCGATTTTAAACCCAGCGGTAAATACCTGATGCAGGAACTCCATAGTCATGGTGGCACACCCGCTGTAATGCGTTACCTGCTGGATAAAGGGCTGCTGCATGGCGATTGCCTCACCGTAACCGGTAAAACAGTGGCTGAGAATTTAAAAGATACGGCGCCCATCAATTTTGAAACACAGGATATTTTTTACCCGCTGGAAAAACCGTTGAAGGCAACCGGTCATCTTCAAATTCTTTATGGCAATCTTGCTGAAAGAGGAAGTGTGGCCAAGATCAGCGGCAAGGAAGGCGAAAGGTTTGAAGGACCTGCACGTGTGTTTGATGGTGAAAAGGATTTGGTGGCAGGTATTGCCAATGGCCGTGTTAAAAAAGGCGATGTGGTGGTGATCCGGTATGAAGGTCCGAAAGGAGCGCCGGGCATGCCCGAAATGCTCAAACCAACATCAGCCATCATGGGTGCGGGTTTGGGTAAGGATGTGGCATTGATTACCGACGGAAGGTTCAGCGGTGGTTCACATGGTTTCGTCGTCGGTCATATCACTCCTGAAGCATTTGAAGGCGGACTGATTGCGCTGGTACAGGATGATGATATCATTGAACTGGATGCCACAGCAAATAAAATAAACCTGAAAGTTGCAGCGGAAGTGATTGCTGAAAGACGTAAAAACTGGAAGCAGCCTGCATTGAAAGTAACCAGCGGTGTATTGTATAAATATGCCAAACTGGTAAAAGATGCTTCTGAAGGTTGTGTAACAGATGAGGCTCCCTAAATCCCCCGAAGGGGGACTTTGAAACCAAAAAACATTTAAGAACTTTTTAAAAATCAGAGAATGGAAATTCTTGAAAAAATAAAAGGACCTGTATCGCAAGAGACTTCGGAAGCCTCCCCGGTAGGGGGAGGTTTGGCGGGGGCCTCAATCAGCGGCAGCGAAGCTGTGCTGGATGCTTTTTTACAGGAAGGTGTAACAACTATATTCGGGTATCCCGGGGGCGCCATCATGCCTATTTATGATGCACTGTACGATTACAATGATAAACTGCAGCACATACTGGTGCGTCACGAACAGGGCGCCATACATGCGGCGCAGGGCTTTGCACGTGCCAGTGGTAAAACTGGTGTGGTGTTTGCCACCAGCGGTCCGGGTGCCACCAACCTGGTAACAGGTTTGGCCGATGCCATGATCGATTCAACACCGGTGGTTTGTGTAACCGGCCAGGTGTTTGCGCATTTACTGGGTACCGATGCATTCCAGGAAACAGATGTGATCAACATCACCACGCCTGTAACCAAATGGAATTACCAGGTTACGGATGCCACCGAAATTCCGGCCGTGCTGGCCAAGGCATTTTATATTGCCGCCAGCGGAAGACCCGGTCCGGTGCTGATTGACATTACCAAAAATGCACAGCTGCAAAAATTCGATTACGAAGGATACAAAAAATGTGAACATATCCGCAGCTACCGACCGGCACCCATTATACGCAAACAATACGTGGAAGATGCAGCCAAACTGATTAATGAAGCAGAAAGGCCATTTGTGATTTTTGGGCAGGGCGTGATACTGGGTAAAGCGGAAAAAGAATTCAAGGCATTTATAGAAAAAGGCGGCTTGCCTGCAGCATGGACCATCATGGGCATGAGTGCCATTCCCACCGATCATCCGTTAGGTGTGGGTATGCTGGGCATGCATGGTAATTATGGTCCGAATTTACTCACCAATGAATGTGATGTGCTGATCGCGGTGGGTATGCGCTTCGACGACCGCGTTACCGGCCGCCTGGATAAATATGCCAGGCAGGCAAAGATTGTTCACCTCGATATTGATCCTGCAGAGATTGATAAGAATGTAAAAACAACCGTGCCTGTTTGGGGCGATTGCAAAGAAACATTGCCCATGCTAACGGAACTGCTTAGCCCAAAAACTTATCCTGCATGGCTGCAAAAGTTCAATGACTGCATGGCGAAAGAAAAAGCATCCTGTATTGATCCTGAAATGAACCCAACAGGTGAAGTAATGACCATGGGTGAAGTGATCAAAGAACTGAATGCGCAAACCGAAGGTAATGCCATTATTGTTACCGATGTGGGACAGCACCAGATGGTGGCCTGCCGTTATGCAAAAATGAATAACAGCAAAAGCAATATCACCAGCGGCGGACTGGGTACCATGGGTTATGGTTTGCCTGCGGCCATTGGTGCTGCTTATGGTGATCCTTCCAGGACAACGGTGGCCATTATTGGCGATGGCGGTTTCCAGATGACGATTCAGGAACTGGGCACTATCATGCAATACAAACCAGATGTGAAAATTTTAATTCTCAACAATAACTTTTTGGGAATGGTGCGCCAGTGGCAGCAGCTGTTTCATGAAAAACGTTATTCATTCGTGGATATACAAAGCCCCGATTTTGTACAAGTGGCCAAAGGTTACAGCATCCCCGGCAAAAGCATCAGCAAAAGGGAAGACCTGAAGAATGCGGTGAGTGAATTCCTGAACAGTAAAGGAAGTTATTTGCTGGAAGTGATGGTAGGCAAAGAGAACAACGTGTTCCCGATGGTGCCGCAGGGAAGGGGCGTGGCTGAGATCGTGCTAACGAAGGAAGAGATTTAGGAAGAGGGAAGTTGCAAGGCTGGAAGTCAGAAAGACGGGAAAACAGGAAGACTGAAAGTCAGAAAGTCGGGAAGTCCGGAAGACAGAAAGCCGGAATGATAGAAAGACATCACTGCAAATTTTAAACTGCCGGACTTCGGTCTTACCGACTTCCGGACTAAATTAAATTAAAAATTATGCAAAAGCAGGAATATACAATAACCGTTTATACCGAGAACCAGGTAGGCTTGCTTACCCGTATTGCCATTATATTTTCAAGAAGAAAGATCAACGTGGAGAGTTTGAACACATCACCCACCGAGGTGGACAGTGTGCACCGCTTTACCATTGTGATCAACGAAACTGAAGATGTGGTGCGCAAACTATGCCGCCAGATTGAAAAGCAAGTGGAAGTATTAAAAGCCTATTACAATACCAACGAAGAAATTGTTTGGCAGGAACTGGCCATGTACAAAGTGCCTACAGATGTAATTGCCGAACACGTGAAAGTGGAACGCTTGCTGAGCCAGTACGGTGCAAAAGCCGTGGCCATCCGCAGCGATTATACGGTGTTTGAAGTGGCGGGCCACCGCGAAGAAACCGATAACCTGATACAGGTGCTGGAACCCTACGGTCTGATTGAATTTGTGCGCAGTGCAAGGGTGGCCATTATTAAAAACAGCGATGGCTTCCATAAAAAACTCAAGGAATTTGAATACCGGGAACCGGGAGAAGAAGCGCTGGAAAATGAATACCTGGACAGGAATGAGGAAGTGTTTAGTATGTGAGTGGTGAGTAGTGAGTAGTGAGTGGTCAGCGGGAGATGAGAGATGACAGTTGACAGTGGTCGGTCGTCAATAATCTGCTGACAGGAGTAAAAAAGTACAAGTGAGTGACACAACGATGCTGAACAACGTTGATGTTGCCGGTAATAAAAAAATAAAACAGTAATTAAAAAAGAACAAAGCTGGAGCTGAACGTAAGAGTGAAAATTAACTGATCTCTTTTTTCTTTTAATCTCTTAGCTAAAAAACAAAAAACAATGGCAAACTATTTCAATTCTTTACCGCTCAGGGAGCAACTGAATCAATTAGGTGTATGTGAATTTATGAACCGCAGCGAATTTGCTGATGGCGTAAATGTGCTGAAAGGAAAAAAGATCGTCATCGTGGGTTGCGGTGCACAGGGTTTGAACCAGGGTTTGAATATGCGTGATTCAGGGTTGGATATTGCTTACGCACTGCGTGCAGAAGCGATTGCAGAAAAAAGGGCTTCGTGGAAAAATGCCACTGAAAACGGTTTTACCGTGGGCACTTATGAAGAATTAATTCCTAATGCAGATCTGGTATTGAACTTAACACCCGATAAGCAGCATACTTCAGTTATTAAAGCCATTATGCCGTTGATGAAAAAATATTCAACGCTTTCTTATTCGCATGGTTTTAATATCGTGGAAGAAGGCACACAGATACGTAAAGACATTACGGTAATTATGGTGGCGCCAAAATGCCCGGGCACCGAAGTGCGGGAAGAATATAAAAGAGGTTTTGGTGTGCCCACGCTGATTGCGGTGCATCCTGAAAACGATCCGGAAGGAAAAGGCCTGGCACAGGCAAAAGCTTATGCTGCTGCCACCGGCGGTCACCGTGCGGGAGTGCTGCGTTCTTCATTTGTGGCCGAAGTAAAAAGTGACCTGATGGGTGAACAAACCATTTTATGCGGTGTGCTGCAAACAGGTTCTATTTTATGTTTTGACAAAATGGTGGAGAAAGGTGTGGATGCCGGTTATGCGGCTAAATTCATCCAGTACGGATGGGAAGTGATCACCGAAGCGCTGAAGCATGGTGGTGTTACCGCCATGATGGACCGCCTGAGCAATCCTGCAAAACTGAAAGCATATGAATTATCGACTGAACTGAAAAATATCATGCGCCCGCTGTTCCAGAAACACCAGGATGATATCATGAGCGGTCATTTCAGCAAAACAATGATGGAAGACTGGGCCAATGATGATAAAAACCTGCTCACCTGGCGCAAAGCCACCGGCGAAACAGCGTTTGAAAAAACAGCGCCTGCGGATGTTGTTATCAGCGAACAGGAATATTTTGACAATGGTTTACTGATGGTGGCCTTTGTTCGTGCCGGTGTGGAACTGGCTTTTGAAACAATGGTGGAAGCTGGCATTAAAGCAGAAAGCGCTTACTACGAATCGCTGCACGAAACACCGCTGATTGCAAATACCATTGCCCGTAAAAAATTATTTGAAATGAACCGTGTGATCTCCGATACGGCAGAATACGGCTGTTATTTATTTGATCATGCTGCAAAACCGTTGCTGAAAGAATTTATGAGCACGGTTGATAAGGATGTGATCGGCACAAATTTCAACGCAGGGAAAGACAATGGCGTTGATAACCGCTCGCTGATTGAAGTAAACAAAATACTGCGCAACCACCCCGTGGAAAAAGTAGGTACGGTATTGCGTGAGGCCATGACCGAGATGAAAGCCATCACCTCTGCAGTAAATGAAACAAAGAAAAAAGTAAAACAGCTGGCGCCTGCATAAGCAGGCCCGCTGCTGTAATTGCAATCCGTTCTGCTGAAAACGATAACGATCATCATACAAACAAACCCGGCATGCCTGTTCATCCTGCAAGTGCCGGGTAATAATAAACGCAGGAACGGTTACGATGCATGCTGCTGAATATGAATAAGGGCTGAACGCGGAAGCGGCAGCCACCGGCAAAAAGCAATTAAACAAACTAAAAAAAGCAGAAATGAACACACTTGTAAACAAAAGTGGTATTCAGCAAAACGAAGAGAAGTATGAGGGGTTGTATCATCCTTCCTATGAACATGATGCATGTGGTATTGGTTTTGTGGCCAACATCAAGGGCAACAAAAGCCACCAGCACATTTCTGATGCATTGACCGTGCTGGAAAACATGGAGCACCGTGGCGCCTGCGGTTGTGAAAACAATTCGGGTGATGGTGCCGGCATCATGATCCAGATGCCGCATGAATTTTTCTTTGATGAATGTATTAAACTGGGTGTGCACCTGCCGCCATTTGGTAAATACGGGGTGGGGGTGATCTTCTTTCCCAGGGAAATACGCCTGCGGGAAGAATGCCGTGCGGTATTTAACCGTGCCGTTGAAAAAATGGGCATGGAGATACTGGCTTACCGTAAAGTACCCGTAAATCCTGATAATATCGGTCCTACTGCGCTGAGCGTTGAACCTGAAATGGAGCATGTGTTCATCGCATGCCCGGATCATGTAAAAACACCTGAGGAATTTGAACGCAAGCTTTATGTGCTGCGCAATTATGCCTCGCATACCATCCGCAGTACCGTGCGCCAGGATGCCATTGGCTTTTACATTGCATCACTTTCATACAAAACAATTGTTTACAAAGGACAGCTTACCAGCATGCAGGTGCGTGGTTATTTCACCGACCTGAACAATAAAAGGGTGGTGAGTGCTTTCGGCCTCGTGCATTCACGCTTTGCCACCAATACTTTTCCTTCCTGGAAACTGGCCCAGCCATTCCGTTATATCGCACATAACGGGGAAATCAACACGCTGCAGGGTAACCTCAACTGGTTAAAAGCGGCCGAGCACGGGTTTGAATCCACCTTCTTTACCAAAGAAGAAATGGAAATGCTGCTGCCGGTGGTGTCTGATGGTCAGTCGGACTCTGCCTGTCTTGATAATATGATCGAACTCCTCAGCATGACCGGGCGCAGCCTGCCGCACGTAATGATGATGCTCATTCCCGAAGCATGGGACGGCAATGAAGATATGAACCCGGTAAAAAAAGCTTTTTACGAATACCATGCTTCCATTATGGAACCCTGGGATGGCCCGGCTTCCATTTCATTTACCGACGGAAAAATAATTGGTGCCACGCTCGACCGTAACGGTCTTCGCCCCTCAAGATATTGTGTTACCACCGACGACCGTGTGATCATGGCCAGTGAAACCGGTGCATTGCCCATCGACCAGAAACTTGTAAAGGAGAAAGGCCGTCTGCAGCCCGGAAAAATGTTCGTGGTGGATATGGAACAGGGCCGTATCATCAGTGATGATGAACTGAAACAAACCATCTGCAGCCAGCAGCCCTATGGCGAATGGCTGAATAAATACAAGATCCGCCTCGAGGAAATTGATGAGCCGCGTGTGGCCTTTACGCATTTATCAGAGAGCTCTGTGCTCAAATACCAGAAAGCATTTGGTTATTCAACAGAAGATATTGAAACGATCTTAAAACCCATGGCACTGGATGGCAAGGAGCCGATCGGCTCCATGGGTACCGATGCGCCGCTGGCTGTGCTGAGTGATCAGCCGCAACACTTGTCATCTTATTTCAAACAATTATTCGCCCAGGTAACCAACCCGCCCATCGATCCCATCAGGGAACGCATGGTGATGAGCCTGGCCAATTTTGTGGGTAATAACGGTAACCTGCTGGATGAAGCGCCCGAGCATTGTCATACGGTTGCTTTGAAACAGCCCGTTCTCACCAGTACCGAGCTGGAGAAACTGAGAAGTATTGATACCGGCATCTTCCAGGCAAAAACACTGCAGACTTATTTCCGTGCCGATGGCAAACCCGGTTCATTGCAGCGGGGCCTCGACCGTTTGTGCCGTTATGCAGAAGATGCGGTGCACGATGGTTTTGAAGTGCTGATACTTTGCGACCGTGCGGTTGACTCCGAGCATGCACCCATTCCCTCACTGTTAGCAACAGCCGCCGTACATCACCATCTAATCCGTAAAGGTTTACGCGGACAGGTGGGCATCGTGGTGGAAGCGGGTGATGTATGGGAAGTGCATCACTTCGCCTGCCTGATCGGTTTTGGTGCAACAGCCATTAATCCATACCTCGCACTGGCTTCCATCCGTAACATGAAAGTGAACGGCCAGCTCCAGACAGAACTGGAATGGGATAAACTGCGCTACAACTATATCAAGGCGGTATGCGATGGTTTGCTGAAAGTGTTTTCTAAAATGGGTATCTCCACGCTGCAATCATACCAGGGTGCACAGATATTTGAAATCCTGGGTATCAGCAAATCTGTGGTGGAGAAATATTTCACAGGGGCGGTTAGCCGCATTGAAGGCATGAACCTGGATAATATCGCTGCCGAAGCCCTGGCCAAACACCGCATGGGTTTCAGCCGTAAGGATATTCCTGTTAACAGGTTGCCCGTAGGCGGTATTTACCAGTGGAAACGCAAGGGCGAATTCCATTTGTTCAACCCCACCACCATTCACCTGCTGCAGTATGCCACGCGGATGAACGATTACAATACGTTTAAAAAGTATTCAAAATCGGTAAACGACCAGGGAGAAAAAGCGGTGACTTTGCGCAGCCTGTTCAATTTTAAAAAGAACCGTCCTTCTATTTCAATTGAAGAAGTGGAACCGGCACAAAATATTTACAAACGCTTTGCCACCGGCGCCATGAGCTTTGGCTCCATCAGCTGGGAAGCGCATACCACGCTGGCCGTTGCAATGAACCGCCTCGGCGGAAAAAGCAATACCGGCGAAGGCGGGGAAGATGAAAGAAGGTATACACCGCTGGAAAATGGCGACAGCATGCGCAGTGCCATCAAGCAGGTGGCCAGTGCAAGGTTTGGCGTAACAAGTTTATACCTCACTGAGGCAGATGAACTGCAGATCAAAATGGCACAGGGTGCAAAACCCGGTGAAGGCGGTCAGCTGCCCGGGCATAAAGTGGATGACTGGATTGGTAAAACAAGACACAGCACACCGGGTGTGGGATTGATATCACCACCACCGCACCACGATATTTATTCTATTGAAGACCTTGCACAGCTGATATTCGATCTTAAAAATTCAAACCGTGCCGCAAGGATCAATGTGAAACTGGTGAGTAAGGCAGGTGTGGGAACCATCGCTGCCGGTGTGGCCAAAGCGAAAGCAGATGTTATCCTGATATCGGGCTTTGATGGTGGTACCGGTGCTTCGCCGATCAGTTCGATCAAACACGCTGGTTTGCCCTGGGAATTAGGGTTGGCAGAAGCACACCAGACACTGGTGCGTAACAAACTCCGCAGCCGTATTGTATTGCAGGCCGACGGTCAGATGAAAACAGGCCGTGATATTGCGATAGCCGCATTACTTGGTGCAGAAGAATGGGGTGTTGCAACAGCAGCGCTGGTGGTGGAAGGATGTATCATGATGCGCAAATGTCATCTCAATACCTGCCCGGTTGGTGTAGCCACGCAGGATCCTGAATTAAGGAAACGTTTTAGTGGTAATGCCGATCACGTGGTGAACTTCTTTAAGTTTATTACAGAAGAACTGCGTGAGATCATGGCAGAGCTTGGCTTCAGGTCAGTGGAAGAAATGATCGGGCAGGCAGAATGCCTTGAACAAAAACCGGATATCAGCCACTGGAAATACAATAACCTGGATCTTTCACAGGTGCTGTATAAAGAACCATTATCGGCCTATACCGGATTATATAATTCGGAAGAACAGGATCACGGCCTGGCAGAAGTGCTTGACTGGAAATTTTTACAGGCTGCAAAACCTGCGCTGGAAAACAAACAAAAAGTCACCGCATCTTTCGATATTAAAAATACCGACCGTACAGCCGGTACCATTCTTTCCAATGAGATCACGAAGCTGTACAAGGCGGAGGGATTACCGGCGGATACCATTCATTACAAATTGAAGGGAACCGCAGGACAAAGCTTTGGCGCATTCAATACAAAGGGTATCACGCTCGAACTGGAAGGCGATGCCAATGATTATTTTGGTAAAGGATTAAGCGGGGCCAGGCTGATCGTATACCCTGACAGTGCCGCTGCATTTGTTCCCGAAGAAAACAGTATCATTGGTAACGTGGCATTTTATGGTGCTACTGATGGAGAATCATTTATCCGTGGTAAGGCCGGTGAACGTTTTGGTGTGCGTAACAGCGGTGCCAGCGTGGTGGTGGAAGGTGTGGGAGATCATGGCTGCGAATACATGACCGGCGGCGTGGTGGTGATACTGGGCGATACGGGCAGAAATTTTGCGGCGGGCATGAGCGGCGGTATTGCATATATCTACGATGTGAAAGGGAAATTTGCCGGTAACTGCAACACCGAAATGGTGGACCTTGATCCTGTTGATGCAGATGATGCGGTGGTATTGCGCCAGATGATTCAGAAGCATTTTGACAATACAGGAAGCACCGTTGCAAAATTTGTACTGGGCGATTTTGAAAACCAGCTCAGGAATTTTGTAAAAGTATTTCCGCGTGATTACAAAAAAGTGCTGCTGCAAAAAGCGGGCGGCGCAAAACAAACTGCCTGATACCAGCACCATGGCTGACCATATGGCCAGCAGCTTTAAATTAAATGTTGACCAAAAAAACTAAAAAATAAAATGGGAAAACCTACTGGTTTTTTAGAATTTACAAGACAGCTTCCATCCAAGAGAAAGGTGGAGGAACGCCTGCAGGATTACAATGAATTTGTAAACCGGTTTGAAGCGGAACAGCTCAACCAGCAAAGCGGCCGCTGCATGAATTGCGGGGTGCCTTTTTGCCACAGCGGCTGTCCCCTGGGTAATGTGATTCCGGAATTCAATGATGCGGTTTACCGCAAAGAGTGGAAGGAAGCATATGATATTCTTACCTCCACCAATAATTTCCCCGAGTTTACAGGAAGAATTTGCCCGGCGCCCTGTGAAAGTGCCTGCGTGCTGGGGATCAACCAGCCAGCCATCACGATAGAAGAAATCGAAAAACATATTATCGAGATCGCTTTTGATAAGGGATTTGTTGAACCGAAAAAATCAATTGTACGCACCGGTAAAAAAGTTGCCGTGGTAGGAAGCGGCCCTGCAGGTCTTGCAGCAGCTGCACAGCTCAACTATGCCGGTCATTATGTAATGGTATTTGAAAGGGATGATGCGCCGGGCGGCCTGCTGCGTTATGGTATTCCTGATTTCAAACTCGAAAAATGGGTGATCGACAGGCGGGTGAAAATAATGGAGGAAGAAGGGGTGGTGTTCCGTTGTAATGCCAATGTGGGAGCCGATGTAAGCATCAATGAATTGCTCAGGGAATTCAATGTGATTGTGCTTGCGGGTGGTTCCACCATTCCGCGTGACCTGAATATTCCCGGCAGGGAACTCAAGGGTGTTCAGTTCGCCATGGATTTTCTAAAACAGCAAAACAAGCGGGTGGCCGGCAGGGAAGTAACTGCAGAAAATATTTTAGCCACCGGTAAAAATGTGGTGGTGATCGGGGGCGGTGATACCGGCAGTGATTGTGTGGGTACCAGTAACCGTCATAAAGCAGCATCTGTAACACAGTTTGAGTTGTTGCCCAAGCCACCGGAAGGCAGAACACCGTTTATGCCATGGCCTACTTATCCCATGACGTTAAAAACATCTTCTTCCCATGAAGAAGGCGCCAACAGGCAATGGGCGGTGGCTACCAAAGAATTTGTAGGTGATGGTAACGGTAATTTAAAAGCACTGAAAATAGTAGACCTGGAATGGAAAATTACCGAGGAGGGAAGACCGGCCAGTTTTGTTGAAAGGGAAGGTTCAGAAAGAGAAATACCCTGCGAACTGGCATTGCTGGCCATGGGATTTGTACACCCGCAGCATGAGGGCATGATCAGCCAGCTGGAAGTAGAACTTGATGAAAGGGGAAATGTAAAAGCCACTGAAAAAGAGTACCAGACCAGCATCCCCAAAATATTTGCAGCCGGTGATATGCGCCGCGGACAAAGCCTGGTGGTATGGGCCATTAGCGAGGGCAGGGAGTGTGCCCGTAAGGTAGACCAGTTCCTGATGGGCTATTCTGTACTTGAATCAAAAGACAGTTCTTTGCAATACGTTGCAATCTAAGTTTTTACAGGTTTTTTGCAGCCTCCCGGGAACCGGGAGGCTTTTTTATTGCCAAATTACAAATTATAAAAATAACTATCTGA
The DNA here is from genome assembly GCA_046329655.1 of Ferruginibacter sp. Classification (GTDB taxonomy): domain Bacteria; phylum Bacteroidota; class Bacteroidia; order Chitinophagales; family Chitinophagaceae; genus Ferruginibacter. Next base: position 135,131 of record JAXLUD010000008.1, on the reverse strand, counting down.
TTGATTTTTTAAAAATCTCAACAAAAAAATGGTTTTGATAACGTTTGCGTTCGATTTTTTCTATTTCTTTAAAATTAAACGATGCAAAACGGACTTTTTTTTGCTTTTTTAATTAAGTTTGACGTGAAATAATACAGATATTATTTTTCACAATACAAAAAAGCACAACATGAAAAGTTTTAGCGTAAGAAATCTAGCTCCGTTTTTAATCCTGGCGGTGGTGGCCATTGCGGCCATTTTTATTCCGTCATTACCCAACTTTGATGATGGTAAGTTCAGCGGAGCCGATGTTGCCTGGATCCTCGTGGCAACTGCTCTTGTATTTTTGATGACACCGGGCCTGGCCTTTTTCTATGGTGGTATGGTGCACCGTAAAAATGTGATCAGCACCATGATCAAAAGTGTGGTGGCTGCAGGTGTGGTAAGTGTGCTTTGGATTGTTGTGGGTTACAGTCTTTGCTTTGGTGAAGACATCGGTGGCTTTATCGGTAACCCGATGACGCACCTGTTTTTTAAAGGTGTGGCATCAGGCCAGCCATGGAGTCTTGCTCCCACTATTCCCTTAATGTTATTTGCTTTCTTCCAGCTTATGTTTGCCATTATCACCCCGGGTCTTGTGGTGGGTGCGGTAGCTGAGCGTATCAAGTTTACAGCTTATATCCTTTTCATCGTTTTATTCAGCCTGCTGGTTTATGCGCCGCTGGCTCACTGGACATGGCATCCTGATGGATTCCTGTTCAAATGGGGTGTGTTAGACTTTGCAGGTGGTACCGTGGTACATATTTCTGCAGGTTGTGCTGCTCTTGCTGGTGCACTGGTTTTAAAAAGAAGGCAGGTGCACATTGAACAAAAAGAAATTCCACCGGCTAATATTCCTTATGTACTGATCGGTACCGGTTTGCTCTGGTTTGGCTGGTTTGGTTTCAATGCAGGTTCTGCCGTAGGTGCATCTGTATTGTCTGTTTCTGCTTTTGCCACTACCAATACTGCTGCTGCTGCTGCTGGCTTAAGCTGGATGTTCTTTGATGTACTGAAAGGCAAAAAACCTTCTGTGCTTGGTTTCTGTATCGGTGCAGTGGTTGGCCTCGTTGCCATTACGCCTGCTGCGGGTTTTGTAGCCATTCCACAGAGTATTTTCATTGGCTTCATCGCTGCCATCGTTTCTAATGTGGCTGTGTATTATAAATCAAAATCAAAACTGGATGATACACTGGATGTATTCCCCTGTCACGGTTTAGGCGGTATGGTGGGTATGCTGTTAACCGGTGTGTTTGCCACTAAAGCAGTTAACACTGCAGGTAATGATGGTCTCCTTTATCATAACCCCTCATTTTTCTTTACACAGGTAAAAGGGCTTCTGATTGTAGTGGCCTACAGCTTCGTGGTTTCATTCCTTATCTTCAAATTCATCAACTTCCTGTTACCGATCCGTGTTAGCCAGGAAGAAGAACTGCTCGGCCTGGATGAAACACAGCATGCTGAAAAATACTCACAGGGTACATTGCTGGTGCAAACTGGTGGTGATATAAAAGAACAAATCGTAGAAGACTAATAAGACCGGATTAATAAAAAAGGTACAACCGCTGATATGAGCTTCTGGACAAAGTTCATGGGTTGTACCTCTTATTTAATAATTAAAATCTATTACAATGTTAAGAAAATTATCTTTAGCAGCCGTTGCCTCTATGTCAATTTTTGCCGCCTCGGCACAGGACTCAACCAAAACACTCACTGTTTCCGGCTCAGTAGACGGATACTATCGTTATAATTTCAATGGTCAGACCAATAACTATACAAGCTTTACCAATTCACAAAGTTCTTTTGAACTGGGTATGGCTTCTTTACGTGCCGATGCCACCGCACTGTCGGGCAAGGTAGGTGCCACCGTAGATCTTGGATTTGGCCGCAGGGCAGAAGAGTTTTCATACAATGACGGAAACGATAATCCCGGAAGCGGAGCAGACAAAAATGGTTTTCTTTCCCTGGCTGCCATCAAACAGGCTTATGTTACCTACGCGGTTTCTTCCAAAGTAAAATTCACTGCAGGTAAATTTGCAACGCATGTGGGTTACGAACTGCTGGATGCTCCCTTGAACAGGAACTACAGTATGAGTTATATGTTTACCAACGGACCATTCTTTCATACCGGTCTGAAAGCAGATATCACTGCCGGTCCGGTTGCCTTCATGCTGGGTTTAACCAACTATACCGATCAGTCCACTTCCACCACCGGGGTTAAAAACTTTATAGCCCAGGTAAGTGGCGGTACTAAAAATGGCAAACTGAAATTTTACGTGAACTATTCAGGATTTGCAGGTTCAAAAGCGGGTAATAACCCAAGCGGACTGGAATCACTGAACCAGTTTGATGCGGTAATCCTGGGAACCATCAGCAGCAAATTCAATATTGGTTATAATGGTACTGTACAGTCAAGAAACCAGGTAACCGGCAGCCAGGTGGCTGACGGAAGCTGGATCGGCAACGCTTTGTACCTGAACTTTGACCCGACTGCAAAACTGGGTATCACTTTAAGAAGTGAACTGATCAGCGACAGCAAAACGGTTTATTTCGGTACAAAAAGCATCCTGGCAAACACGATCTCTGTAAACTGCAAGGTAGGGCCGCTTACCATCATTCCTGAACTGCGTTTCGAAAGCGCACAAAGTAATTTCTACCTGAAAAAAGATGCCACGCCAACCAAATCAACTGTATCAGCACTGGTGGCTGCGGTATATAAATTCTAATGATCTTTTTTGATATAGCAAGCAATCGTTAAAACAATCCCTCTATTTCTATAGAGGGATATTTTTTACCTGTATTTTAAGTTGTTTTATGCAGAGTTTCTTCCCGCATTGATGATGCCAAACGAAGAACGGATGATCAGCTTTTCATAAGTTTCCTTGTGCGGTGTGTTAAGCATATGTTCTTCAATATGCCTGATTTTATTGATGGCATATTGCTGTATCGTGAGCAATGGTAATACGATCTTTTCACGCATGGCAATTGATAAACTGTCCACCGGGTAATCACCCATCAGTTCTGTACGGCCGCTGAGCTGCAGCACATATTTCTTGGTGAGTTCATACTCATGGTAAATGTTATTCCAGAGTTCACCAAACTTGGGATCATTGCTCAGGTAAGAGGTGAGGGGGAAATAGCATTTCTTCATGGCCATTTCACAGTTATCCATCAGGGTTTTAAAATAGAGGGAATTGCTGTAAAGTTCTTTGGCCTGTGTGAATTTTCCTTCCTTGTCGAGTTTTTCCAGTGCGGTACCCACACCATAATATCCCGTAACATTTTGTTTTATCTGCGACCATGCGCCTACAAAAGGAATGGCACGGAGGTCTTTCAATGTAAGGGTGCCGCCGCTGTTACGTTTGCTGGGGCGGCTGGCAATATTTGTCTGGCTGTAAAACTTAACCGGGCTCACATGCGAGAGATACACTAAAAAATCCGGGTGACTTTTCAATGCCGCATAAGCTTCATAACTGTCGTTGGCCAGTTTTATCAGCAGGTCTTCTTCTTTTTGCTGCAGGGTAATATGCTTGCTGCCGAACAGGTCGTTGCTGATACCTGCATGTATCAGCTGCTCCATGTTGTACTGTGCCGAATCCACCGTGCCAAAATTGGAGCTCACGGTTTGTCCCTGTATGGTGAGCTGTATTTCTTTATTGCTGATGTTTTTACCCATGCTCGCATAAAACTGGTGCGTTTTACCGCCACCTCTTGCAGGAGGACCGCCGCGGCCGTCGAAGAACACCACATCAATTTCGTATTGCTTTGAAATTTTGGTCAGCTCTTCTTTAGCCTTGTAGATGCTGAAGTTGGCCATCAGGTAACCGCCATCCTTGGTGCCGTCACTAAAGCCAAGCATGATGGTTTGTTTATTGTGCCGTTGTTTTAAATGGTTGCGGTAAGTTTCATTGGTGTACAGCGCTTCCATAATACCGGAAGCATGTTTCAGGTCATCGATGGTCTCAAACAATGGAACAATATCAATGCTGAAATTTCTTTTTTGCCAGCCGCTCGCCAGGAACAGTCCGAATACTTCCAGTACATTCAATGCGGTATTGCACTGGCTGATGATATACCGGTTACAACCCGCCTCGCCATTTACTTCCTGTATTTGACGGATGCCTTTGATATTAACCAGGGTGTCGTTCACCAGGGCATTGCCATAGTCCTTGCTGGTATCCGCTTCGGGAGCAGCAGTAAGGAAACGGATTTTTTCATCCACATTTAATTTGCTGTATGCTTCGCCATATACTGCTTCAAGCACGGTGTCGTGCACGCTGCTTTCCTGTCTTACATCCAGTGAAGCAAAGTGCAGCCCAAACAGGTTTACCTTATTAATAAGATTCGTTACCAGGTGCAGGAAAAGCCCGTTGTGCTGGTACACGATGATGGCTTTTATTTTTTCAAGTTCATCCAGGATATATTCCTTCGTAAGTGCCGTTTGGTTCCCGGGGATGAAAATATTATCGTACAGCTCTTTTTCAAGTCCGTTCAAAATCACATCAATGCCTTTAAAGGTCAGGCGCCGTTTGATACGCCTGATTTCGAGGTAATAACATTTGATGATGCTGCCCCTTAAAGCATTGGCCACTTTCAGGGTGATATCAGCCGTTACAAAAGGATTCCCGTCGCGGTCGCCGCCGGGCCAGAAACCCATATTTAAAATGCTCTTGCTGGCAGGCGCCGCATCACCAAACTGGTTTTTGATAAAACTGGCGATCCTGCCCGCCGCAGGATAAAATACATTCTCAAGGTACCATATCAGGCTTACGGCTTCATCGTAAGGTGTGGGGCGTTGTTTTTGCAGGAAAGGCGTTTTGCCCAATTGCATCAGGTACATATTGATCTTTGAAGCATCATTTTCGGCCAGCGCTTTTGCAAGATCGTTGATAATGCCCAGCACTGTGCCGGGATAAAACTGTGTGGGATGGGCTGTAAGCACCAGGTGTACAGAAAAATCCTTCAGTTTCTTTTCCAGTTCTTTGCCCTTTTTTTGCTGCGAAACTTCCAGCTCAAGCTGCCGGAGTGAGCCTGCGCCATTTACATCCCTTACTTCGGTGAAGGCGGCATCTTCCAGCGCATCAAATAATACCACCTGCCGCTCCACGTACTGTATGATGCGGAATAATTTATCCAGCTGTTCCTGCTCCTGTTTAAAGGATGTGTGTTTACTGAAAAATGTATCGATGATCTCCACCGGGCTTTTCTTGCGTTTGAATCCTTCTTCACATTCACTCATCAAAACCGACAATAAAATGCCCGTTTTTTCGATACGGTGAAAGGGAAGGGAAGAAAACAGGCTGTTGTACAACTGGAATTTGATACCCACATTGGTATTAAACTGCTGCAAACCCCTGGAACTGTGATGACTCATGTCTGAATGTTGTATTTTTCAAGAAATTGATAAAAATTGCAGCAATCGGTTAACAAAGATGAATTTTTTTTTGATACTTTCCAACCATAATTTGTATCTTTGAAACCATTCAAGATGCAACAGCATACATACCATATTCCGAGTTCATTAATGGCAGCCAGTGTTGGTACCACCATTACTACTACCACTACAACCCGTTAGGGTTGTACTTCTTCATATCATCCCCTGGGCCTTTGGCTTAACAATTTCAGAAAAAAATTTCATCCATTTATAAAATTATTACATGCAGGTTTTAAAATTTGGAGGCAGTTCGGTAGCCTCCGCGGAAAATATCAGTAAAGTAACAGCCATTGTTAAACAAAAGATAACCGCGGGCAAAACAGCCGTGGTGGTTTCTGCATTGGGCGGCATCACCGACCTGCTGCTGCAATGTGCGCAACTGGCTGCAGATGGATCTGAAAATTATAAGAACAGTATACAGGAACTGGAACAGCGTCACCTGCAAACGGTGAAAGACCTGATACCCGTTACACAGCAAAGCAGTGTGCTGAGCCTGGTTAAAAAACTCTGCAACGAAATTGAAGATATCTGTAATGGTATTTTTTTGCTGGGCGAATTGTCTGCCCGTACACGTGATAAAATGGTGAGTTATGGCGAATTGCTTTCTTCACAGATCATTGCGGCAAAATTTAAAAGCGAAGGACTGGCCGTTGAATGGAAAGACAGCCGTGAGCTGATCATTACCGACAGTAATTTTGGTGCTGCTGCGGTTGACTTTGCTGCCACCAATAATCATGTGAGCAATTACTTCCACCAGCACCAGGAAGCCCTGTTTTTATTGCCCGGTTTTATTGCTTCAGATGCCAATGGCACCACCACCACACTGGGCCGCGGCGGCAGTGATTATACCGCAGCTATTCTTGCCGGGGCCGTAAATGCCGGCAGCCTGGAAATATGGACCGATGTGAGCGGCATGATGACTGCAGATCCGAGGATTGTTACCAATTACAAACTCATTCCTTCCATCTCTTACCAGGAGGCAATGGAGCTGTCGCATTTTGGCGCCAAGGTAATTTACCCGCCCACCATTCAGCCGGTGATGAGCAAGAACATTCCGGTATGGGTTAAAAATACTTTTGCTCCCGGAGATGAAGGCACTGTGATACAAAATGAATCCACTAAAAATGGCAGTGCAGTGCGGGGCATATCCAGCATCAATAAAATTTCGTTACTCAGCCTGGAAGGCAGCGGGATGGTGGGCATACCCGGTTTCAGCAAGCGTTTGTTTGAAGCACTGGCCAATCATAAAATCAATGTGATCCTTATTACACAAAGCTCTTCGGAGCACTCCATTTGCGTGGCGGTGGATGCGGTGAATGCTTCTGTGGCAAAGACTGCGGTGGATGCCGCTTTTGCCTGGGAAATTGAAACCAAAAAAGTAGAACCGCTGATTGTGGAGAATGACCTGGCCGTGATTGCCGTGGTGGGCGACAGTATGAAAAGCCATACCGGTATTGCAGGCAGGATGTTTGGCGCATTGGGAAGAAACGGTGTGAATATACGTGCCATTGCACAGGGTTCATCCGAAAGAAATATTTCTGCCGTGATTGCACTCGCCGATGTGAACAAAGGTGTGAACGTATTGCACGAGGCATTCTTTGAAACCACGTATAAGGAAGTGCACCTGTTTATTGCCGGTGCAGGCAATGTGGGCAGCAAACTGCTGGCACAGTTGGCGCAGCAAACAGCATTTTTGAAAAAGCAGTTAAGGCTGAATGTAAAAGTGGTAGGACTGGCCAACAGTAAAAAAACATTACTGAATGACGATGGTATTGCGCTGGCAGACTGGAAAAAATTACTGGATGCCGCACCGGCCGGTAACCTGGATGCTTATGTAAATACCATTCTTGAAAAGAACCTGCGCAACTCCATTTTTGTGGATGTGACTGCCAGTGATGTGGTGGCAACCTGTTACAATAAATTATTGCAAAGAAGTATTGCCGTGGTGGCCTGCAATAAAGTGGCCTGTTCCTCTTCATACAGTTATTACCAGCAGTTAAAAACCAGTGCAAGGGAATTCAATGCCCGGTTTTTGTTTGAAACAAATGTGGGCGCAGGGCTTCCCATCATCGGCACGCTGAATGACCTGATCAGCAGCGGTGACAAAATAAATAAAATGCAGGCTGTGTTGAGCGGCACACTCAATTTTGTGTTTAATAACTATGATGGTAAACGTTCATTTGCGGCCGTGGTAAAGCAGGCGCAGGATGAAGGTTATACAGAACCCGATCCGCGTCTTGACCTGAGTGGCAAAGATGTAATGCGCAAGATCATGATACTGGCCCGGGAAAGCGGCGAAACAATTGAAATGGAAGATATCAGCAACAACTCCTTCATGCCCGAAAGCTGTATGACAGGAACCGTGGCTGATTTTTACGCAGCCATGGAAAAAGAGGAAGCGCATTTCAAAGCCATTTATGATAAGGCAGCCGCGGCCGGATGCAAACTGAAATTTGTGGCTTCCTACGAAAATGGAAAAGCAGCGGTAGGTTTGCAGCACATCAATCCCGAACATGATTTTTATCACCTGTATGGAAAGGATAATATCGTATTGTTCTATACCAACCGTTATCCTGAACAACCGATGGTGGTGAAAGGAGCAGGTGCCGGTGCAGAAGTGACAGCGAGCGGTGTGTTTGCGGATATTATCCGGGCAACGGCGTAGAGACCCCCTCCGCCCTCTGAAGGGGGAACTGATTATGTAGAAGATGTATGCGAAGGAATTTGCAAAGCTCCTTTTGGGTGGTAATAGGGACAAAACACCATGCATGCTGAATCAATTGATGCCGTACAAGTGTGCGACCTGCCTGCCGGCAGGCAGGCGCAACAAAAAGACGAAAAAGGATTGAATGACCGGCTCAAAAAAGAAATTATACAATGAACAACGCAGTTAAAATACAGGCTCCCGCCACCATTGCCAACCTGGTTTGTGGCTTTGATATTTTGGGATTGGCCATCAACAGTCCGCAGGATGAAATGGAAATGGCGCTCAGCAATGAGCCCGGTATCCGTATCAAACATATTGACGGGTACAACCTGCCCACGGCGCCGGAAAAAAATGTAGCGGGTGCGGCATTGCTTGCATTGCTGGAAGAATATCCTGATAAATCCATTGGCCTGGATGTAACCATTAATAAAATCATCAAGCCGGGGAGCGGACTCGGATCCAGCGCTGCCAGCAGTGCAGGTGCGGTGGTGGGTGCCAACCATTTACTGAACAATCATTTTAGTAAAATGGACCTGGTACGTTTTGCGATGAATGGTGAAAAAGTTGCCAGCGGCGTAAAACATGCTGATAATATCACGCCCTGTATTTACGGTGGCGTTACACTGATCCGTTCCATTTTTCCATTGGATATTGTTGAACTCAGTGCACCACCAATGTTTGTTACCGTGGTGCATCCGCAGATTGAAGTAAAGACCAGTGATGCCAGGCAGATTCTGCGGAAGGAAGTGCAGTTAAAAGATGCGATCAAGCAATGGGGCAATATCGCCGGGCTGGTTGCAGGTTTTTTAAAAAATGATTATGAGCTGATCGGCCGCAGCCTGGAAGATGTGATCATTGAACCCATCCGCAGTATTTTAATACCGGGTTTTGATGAAATAAAAACAAAATGTAAAGAAGCCGGGGCTCTCGGTGGTGGTATCAGCGGCAGCGGACCTTCTGTATTCATGTTATGCAAGGAAGAAGATACGGCGAGGGATGCTGCGCAAATCATGAAAGAAGTGTATGATAAAATCGGAGTGGATTATCATGTGCATGTAACAACCGTGAATAACGGGGGAGTGAGCGTGGAGGGATAATAGATACTGGATGTCGGATGTCGGATGTCGGATGTCGGAGAAATTAGCGTCACAAGTTACTGAAAACAAACCCAGGCTCTTCCATGAACCATCAACTATGAACCATGAACCAATAAACTAATTAACCAAATAACTGAATAACTGATCAACCCAAATGCAATTCTACAGTCTCAATAAAAAATCTCCGGATGTAAATTTTAAAGACGCCACCATCAACGGACAGGCGCCGGATAAAGGGTTATATTTTCCGCACGATATCCCGCAGGTAAGTAAAGAACTGCTTGATAATATTGAAAGCATCAGCAATGAAGAAATAGCTTTCGAAGTGATTAAACCTTATGTGGGCGATACCATTGGTGAAAGTGATTTACGCCGCATTGCAGAAGAAACCGTGAATTTTCCCCTTCCCTTGGTAAACGTACATGAAAACATAAGTTCACTGGAATTGTACCATGGTCCCACCCTGGCATTTAAAGATGTGGGTGCAAGGTTTATGAGTCGCTGCCTGGGATATTTTGTAACCCATTCGACTTCGCTCAGGGCGGGTGATAAAAAAGTTACGGTACTGGTGGCCACCAGCGGTGATACCGGCGGAGCCGTGGCCAGCGGTTTTTATAATGTAGACGGGGTGGAAGTGGTGATACTGTATCCTTCGGGTAAAGTAAGCAGTGTACAGGAAAAACAACTCACTACTTTGGGTAACAATATTACTGCCCTGGAAGTGGAAGGCAATTTTGATGATTGCCAGCAAATGGTAAAAGCCGCTTTCCTGGATGCGGAACTCAGTAAAAAATATTTTCTCACTTCTGCCAACTCCATCAATGTGGCACGATGGCTGCCGCAGCAGTTCTATTATTTCTTTGCATATAAGCAATGGAAGGATAAGGGCAACCCGCCGGTGATTTGTGTGCCCAGCGGAAACTTTGGAAATATCTGCGCCGGCCTGCTTGCCCATGCCAGTGGTTTGCCGGTGAAACATTTCATCGCCGCCACCAATGCCAATGATGTGGTGCCGGTGTTTTTTGAAAGCGGTCATTATGAACCCAGGAAAGCCGTGGCCACCATCAGCAATGCCATGGATGTGGGGGATCCGAGTAATTTTGTACGCATCATGCAGCTGTTTCAGCAGGAAGTGACGGCATTAAAGCATAAAGTGAGCAGTGTGAGTATTACTGACGAAACAACCCGTCAAACATTGCTGGAAGTATATAAAAAATACAATTACCTCTGCGATCCACATGGGGCTGTTGCTTACAGGGCGCTGGAAGATTACCTGGATGCGCATCCTGGTGATAAAGGCATCTTTTTAGAAACGGCGCACCCGGTTAAATTTTATGATGTGGTGGAACCGGTGATCAACGAAACGGTTGCTGTGCCGCCGGCCATACAGGAACAAATAAAACTGGAGAAGAAAAGTGTTGTGATCAAAAACAGCCCGGCTGATTTGAAAGCGTTTTTGATGGAGCGGTAAATATCTTATGTAAAATGAAAAGCCTTGTTTATCATTTACTAGACTTTTCTTCCGTGGCTGTTGTCTCACCAGCCATATTTCAAGCATTGATATTATGCTACATACTCAATGTTACAAAATAAAAAAGCCTTTGATGACTCAAAGGCTTTTTGTTACCCGACCTGGATTCGAACCAAGACAAGCAGAATCAGAATCTGCGGTACTACCGTTATACTATCGGGCAATATTCAAAAGAACTGTCGTGACTCCGGAGAGACTCGAACTCTCGGCCCGCTGATTAAGAGTCAGCTGCTCTGCCAACTGAGCTACGGAGCCGGAATAGCTGCAGGCCGGACTGCAAATTTAAGGCGAAATAGCTTTATTAAAAACTAAATCCTGCAGCAATTGACAAACCGGCATAAAATTTTGTGTCCATGTTCCAGAAATGATCAGATGGCGGGTCAAGGTACAATACAGGAGATGCAATGGCTTTGAAAAAAAATCCGCCTGCCGGCCGCTGGTAGCGGTATCCTGCCCCTGGCATGATGTATAATTTTTTATCGGATAGGTTGCCAGCGCTGAAGAGCTGTTGAAATTTTTCAATATAAAGTACCACGGTAATATCCAGCTCGGCATGATGCGCCGATTTACCGGAAATAAAGTTCAGTCCGGCAGGAACAGCCAGCACATCGTTGTACACCGAAAAACCTGCACGGAATGATTTGGCAAAAATGCGGCCCTGCGAAAAAATCTTATCATAGTTCAGTGAATAAACAGGGCCTTGCGTGGAGCCTTCGGCATAAACAGTATGTGTTGCAGCAAATATTTTTTTCGATTGTGCCGGTGTCTTGCAAAAAGTTGTTGCAGCCATTAATGCAAAGAGAAGTGCCTTTTTAATCATAACTGAAAAGTTGTCGCAAATGTATTGCAGTAAAATAAAAAAGTTCAGCTGTACTGCTGAACTTTTTTATTTAAGGTTGATTAAAAATTTCTGCTGCCCGTGCCTCTTGGCTTGGGAAGTTCCTTGCGTGGGATCTTTTCACCGGCCTGTGCCGTGTTGTACACAAATGCTGCAATAATGGTGGATGCCTGCATCAGGTCTTCCGGAACAAGGTGATCATACGTATCCATATTGGTATGATGCGTGCGGGTATCATATTCAATTTCATCCTGTATAAACTGGAAGCCGGGAATGCCCACGGCATCAAATGCCTGGTGATCGGTGCCGCCGGTATTATTGATGGTAACTGTTTTTGCACCGAGTGCATGAAAAGGTTCCAGCCATTGGGCGAAGATGGGTCCCGCTGCTGCATTGCCCTGCAAATAAATGCCACGTATTTTACCGGTACCATTATCCAGGTTATAATAGGCGGCCAGTTTTGCATGCTCAGGTTTCAATACCATATCCGCAGGATCGGCGAAATGATTTTTAACATAGCCCCTCGAACCCAGCAGTCCCTGTTCTTCGCCACTCCACAATGCGATCCGTATCGTGCGTTTGGGTTGTAGCCCGGCTGCCTTTATGATACGCACCACTTCCATCATCACGGAGCAGCCCGCTGCATTATCCGTAGCACCGGTGGCACCCTGCCAGCTGTCAAGATGCCCGCCCAGCATTACGATCTCATCTTTCAGTACAGGATCTGTTCCGGGAATTTCTGCCACTACATTATAACCCTTAATGTCGGCAGGGTAGAATGTTGTTTTCACATCGGCTTCCATTTCCACTTTTTGTCCGGATAATGCCAAACGCTGTATGCGTAAATAGTCATCGCTGGATACCATCACGTAGCCATAATTATTTTCAGCATCTTTTGTATACGCGCCGCCATTTTGCACAAACAAAGTACCGTCATTGCCTGCACGGCTCATGCTGAGTACCAGTGCCGGTTTTTCGTTCTTGTAAAAATCGGGCAGTACGCGGGCCAGTCCGAAGCCAAACCTGCCCCTTCCTGTAATCGTGCGCCTTGTGGTATCTGGTTTGGCATTGGCCATCTTATCCAGTTCCTCATCCGTAAATCTTGCGCCATCCGCGGTAAAAGAGGGCTTGAGTGTGTCGGCAGAATACAACATGATGATCTTGCCTTTTACCTTGCCGCTGTATTTGCTGTACAGTTCTGCAGAGTCTTTTGCATTGATCACGATCACTTCACTGCTGATGGCTTTTTTGCCGGGTGTGCTGCCGGTCCATGCACGGGGAATAGACACCACCGGAAAATAATAGGGACTGGTGATGGCGGTATAACAACGGTTTTGTTCCCAGCCCACACCAAAATCGCCCCAGGGTTCGAGTGCTGCATTGACCAATCCCATTTCGGTGAGTTTATCCTTTGCCCAGTTGGCCGCCCTGAAAAATCCGGGAGAATTGGTCAGCCTCGGGCCGCTTACATCCGTAAGATGAAAGGCGAAGTCCATTACTTTGGATTGCTTCAGTCCTTCGTTTTTGATTTTGTCAGTTGCATCTGTTTGTGCCCCCGCATAAGACATGCACAATCCCAGCACAACCGTAAAAATTCCTTGTTTTCTCATATGTGTTAGTTTAAGGCATTTAAAATAGCCAATACCGCCATCAGAAACAAGAAATTTATATGAACGGGAAAGGAATGTGTATAAAATCAGGATTGCGGAAAATTTACCTCCACCGTACAACCATTACCTGGTGATGAAATAATCTGAACAGCGCCGGAGAATGCCTTTACCCGGGCCTCGATATTGTTAAGCCCGATGCCCTTAGCATTTTCATCCGGCGAAAATCCCTTTCCATTGTCTTTGATGACCAGGTTTGTAAAATCATTTTGTTTGAGCAGCGAAATACTTACTTCGGAAGCCTGTGCATGTTTCAGAATATTGTTTACCTGCTCCTGTACAATGCGGAAGATGGCCAGCTTTTGTTCCATGCTGATATCATCCACATCGCTGCTGCTGTTAAATATCATGTGCAGGCCGCTGTGCGAACCAATTTCCTTTACAAGATCGTTAATGGAAACCACGAGTGATTTTTTTCCGAGCGTGGGGGCGCTGAGCGTATGGGAAAGATTGCGTATTTCCAGGATGGCCATATCCAGAAATTCCATGGATTTGGGAAGAAACTCCTTGCCGCGTTCATTGTTTTTGATCACCAGGTTCATGTAAATTTTTACCGTGGTGAGTATCTGGCAAACATTATCATGCAGTTCGCCGCCAATGATGGTGCGTTCCCTTTCCTGGGCCTGGATCACCTGTTTCATGATCAGCTGCTGCCGGTTATTTTTTTCGTTACTCAATTCTTCCTGAAGCCTTTTGCGTTCGGTGGTGTCGCGTATCACGGCCATGATCACGGTATCTTTTTTGCCGCTGTTGTAAGTGGCTGTTTGTATTTCTCCGGAGAAAGCGGTGCCATCGCCTGCCACAAAACTGAGTTCGCCATTCAAGAATGATCCGTTGAGAATATTCCTCCCGGGGTTATTGTTTACAAAGGCAGCGAAATTAACCGGGTCTTTCACGGCCTCTGCAATTTTAAACAGCTCCCGCGCTGCAGGATTCATAGCGGTGATATTGCCCATTGGATCAGCCAGCACAATGGCATCCCGGCTGTTCTCAAACATCAGCCTGTACTTTTCCTCGTTTTCTTGGAGCCGCAAATAATATTTTCTGCGTGTGAGTATGCCAAAACAAATCAGTATGCCAAACAATACAATTAATATACTGATGCTTGCCGTAAATGCGATCTCCCTTTTTTTGCGCCTGTCGAAATCCGCCAGTGCATCTTTTTCACGAATACCCACAGTAGCAATAATGGGATAATTGCTCAGCTTGCGGTAGCTGAAAAAAGTAGGAATGCCACGGATGGCATCTTTGGCAAAATAAGAACCTACAGCGCTGTCACGTAGATGAACGAACAGGGGGCTCTTGCTGATATTTTCTCCATAGCTGGGTATCCCGCCTGTTTGCCTGGCATAAGTAATGCCATCCGGGGCAATGAGTGAAACGATATCATAAGCATTTACCACTGCATTTTCATAAAAAGAGGTAAAGATGGAAGGCCTGATCTGCAGTACCACCACACCGCCAAAGCTGCCATCGGGGTTATTGATGCGGCGGCTGAGCGGCACCACAGCCACGTTGATGGACTTTGAGATCACCGGTTTATTGATGTACAGGATATCATCGCGGTGTGTTTTGTGATACTGGAAAAACTCCCGGTAACTGAAATTGGGAATGGTATCGCTGTTGAACTGCACATTGGCAATAACAAGGTCGCCTGACGAATCCAGTATGGCCACACCATTGAATAAACGGTTGTCCACCGCAGGTTTTTTTAATAAGGAATTAAAACTGGAGAAACTGCGGCTTTTTTCAAATTCGTCTTTTATCACCTGCAATACAAGCTCAGCGTTCTGGATGGTGCGTATGGTATAGTTTTCAAGAGCCAGTGCCAGGTTCGAATTGCGCTGCACCACCTGTTCAACAGCAGCTGCCTTATCAGTATTTAAGAGCTGAATTTCTTTATTCCATAGCAACCCGATCAGCCCGGCACTGAAAATGATTACAGAAAAAATGGCGAAGCCCGTATTGCTGGCAAGGTGTTTCATTAGAAAAGGTATGAGCAGGAACCGGTTTATAATACAAGTTGTAAAAAAATATTTTGTATTGCAAGCCGCTTACGGTTTTTTTTCAAAAGGAACTGTTAAGCCCGGGAGCGCTAACATCCTATTCACCCAGCCATGCCTGTAGAATAGCCTGCTGCAGGGAGGCAGGATTTTCCATGCGTTTCAACTTTGCCTTAACCGGTTTTTTTTGCTCATTGTCTGTATTGTTCCATTCAATTTCAAGTGCGCCATAACCGAGGTATTTTGCATAATCAAGGTCCTGCGCTGTATACACATAATCAAACATCGCTGTCATGGAAATACCCGCAACGGTTTCACAGGCCTGCTGAAATTCTGCTTCGGTAAAACCACGGTGCAGTTTTTTATAGTACTGCCAGTAGAGCAAACGCATTACATCGTCGAGCGATTTTTTATTTTGCGTGGCATTGCGGATGGCAAAGTCAAACAGCAATCCCACCACGGGCCCTTTGTCGTAATACGAAATGGATTTACCCGCTTCAGGCCCCTGTGTGCCAAAAGGGCCGTCTTTCCATGTGTGGTAACTGGCCTGCTGGAGCGACTGGTATTTCCTGCCGGGATTATTTTCAAGTGCATTGATATTGCCTTCAAAATTGCGCAGCAATGCGGCTGCATCAGCAAGCCCGGCACGTTTTACCAGCAGGTATTCATAGTATACCGACAGACCTTCGCTGATCCAGAGTAAATTGGTGCGGTTCTCCTTATCATAATCAAACGGGCCCAGTTCAAAAGGGCGGATGCGCTTTACATTGTAATGATGAAAGTATTCATGCGCCAAAAAATTCAGCGTGCGGTTCATGGCTTCGGGTTTGTTTAAACCGCTTCCCTCAAAACTTACGGTGGTATTGTTCAGGTGTTCGATACCGCCGCGGCCCGGTCCAATACCGATGAAAGTGTATTGCTTGTAAGGAATATCACCAATGATATTGGCCGCAGCCTGCACGATCTTCTTCAAATTATCCATCAGCAGCTGACCATCAAATTGTCCCATATTATAACCCATAAAACGGTGTTCGATCCCGTTTACAAAAAAGGAAGGCAGTTGCTGCAGGTTACCGGCCAGTATGGGACAATCGTAGAGCTCATCAAAATCAGCCGCGGTGAAACTGTTTTTTTTGTTTGTTATTGGCTGCAATCCTGTAGCGATATTATTCCAGGCTTTGGGCAGTTCAACAGCAACGCTTACCGGTGAATTCAAATAACCATCGGCATATAAAAATGTATTGGCATTAACAATATAGGCATGGGCACTGTCGGTATAACTGTTGGCAACAAATTGTTTTTTGGTGTTGATATCGTACTCAATACTGAAGGCTTTATTCCTGGTTCCCCGAACACGCCAGGTATTATCGTTGATGTTTATAAGCGGGATGGCATGCCCTTTCGCATCCATCGCTGTGATCTTTTCAACATCAGCTGCATAGTTCATCAGCTGGTAATAACCCGGCATCCATTTAGGCATTTTAAAATCTGCACTGTCCTTATCCCACCCGCTGCTTTTGAGCTGCACATGGTAAGTATGTGAGGCAGGATCCGGGAATGAGACTTTATATTGAAATACCGGTTGCTGGGCAATGCCTGCAAGGGTTATCAGGATGAAGATTGACAAAAAGGTAAGATGCCGCATTTTCATTGAAATGGTTTTATAAGCAAAAGTAAATTTTATTGGAAGAAGTTGGAAGAAGGAAGTCAGAAGACAGAAGACAGAAGACAGAAGATAGGGGATTGAATAAAATGCTTAATCGTTATCTTGCACAAAAATTATCACACATGAGTACTCCTTTAGTTGGCATTATAATGGGCAGTGAAAGTGACCTGGATATTATGAAAGGGGCGGCAGAAATGCTGCGCCAGTTTGAAGTGGAGCCCGAATTAACGATCGTTTCTGCACACCGCACGCCGGAGCGTTTGCGTGATTACGCACATAAAGCAAAAGAACGGGGTATTAAAGTAATCATTGCCGGGGCAGGCGGTGCTGCGCATTTGCCGGGTATGGTGGCTGCCAATACCATTCTTCCGGTAATTGGTGTGCCGGTAAAATCAAGCAACAGTATCGATGGCTGGGATTCGGTATTATCCATTCTGCAAATGCCTTATGGTGTGCCCGTGGCAACCGTTGCACTGAATGGCGCTAAAAACGCCGGTATCCTTGCGGCACAGATTTTAGCCTTGCACGATACAAGCATTGCCGGTAAACTGGAAGCCTACAAAGAATACCAGGATGATATTGTAATGGAAAGCGTGAAGAATGTACGGGGAATGGGTTTCAGGAATGAGTTTGACAGGTAAGTTTTATACCACACAGGCACATGCATTTAATACCGTGCCGGGTCATTTTGAAAATCATCTTTATGCGGTATGGCAGGTTGCCCGGATAGTAGTCGGGATGTCGAAAATGGTTTTCATGAAAATAACCCGCCTTCGGCTTCTTTCGGCAAGCTCAGGATGACAAATGCTCATAATTTTCAAAACGACTCCGGAGCGGGGATTTAACTATTTCAATCTTTACCTGAGAAAAGCGATGATCTCTTTTCTATGTTCCTTTATGCCTATGTGTTTACATTGCTTGTGCCGCAGCCAAATGATTATTTCACCAGGTCTCCCTTCAGCCTCAGTAATTCTGTTTCGGCCAGCTTGGTATTGTACCTCGCTGCCAGCAACCGGTTATACGCATCTTCCAGTGTTTTTTGTGTTTCCCTTAATTCAAGGTAGGTGGAAACGCCGAGTTTAAAACGCTCGAGTGCGATCATTACATTTTCTTTGGCCAGCGTGATGTTTTCTTCTTCAAGCGCCAGGGCCTGCTTCTGCATTTCATAATCCTTGAATGCATTTACAATGCCCGCATTGATTTTTGATTGCTGGTTCTGGTAAGAAAGTTTCAGGTAATCAATATCCAGCTGTGCCTGCTGTATATTTCTTTTTGCATTGAATGCATTGAAGATGGGAATGGATAAACCCAAACCGTAGTTAAAGCCGTTATTGCGGCTGTACAGGGGCGTGAAGGGGTTTACCACCGCCTTGTTATCTGCCTTGGTATAGTTGTAAGCCGAATTAAAACTGAGCACGGGGTAACGGTCGGCCTTTTTTTCTTTCAGCGTGAGGTTCGCAATTTCAAGATTCTTTTTTGTGACCAGCAAAGAAGGGTTGGTGCTTTCCACAGCAGCCAGCACTTCACCCAGCACAATGCCTGTATTGATCGGAATAGAGTCGCTCACATCATACGAAGTTTGTTGTGCCACATTGATGAGCTGGTTCAGCGTTTCCTTCAATTGCGCAATCAGGGTTTGTTGTTTGATCCGGGCGGCTTTTTGTGCATTCAGGTCGGTCTTTGCCTGTAACAGTTCGGGTTTGGCACCCAAACCTGTGCTGAATTTTTTATCTGCCAGTTTCACCCTTTCCTCATTAATGCTCATCTGGTCTTCGATGGCTTTCAGCTGCTGTTTCTGGTAAACAATATTGTAATAATTATTGATGACCGCTGCAACCGATGTTACCATTTGCGTTTTGATATTCAGCTCACCCAGCTTAACAAATTGCGCCAGCTTATCTTTGGTGGCAAACATTTTAAACCCGTCGAACAGGGTCCAGTTCAGCTGCACAGATCCCGTGAGGTTACTGGAACGGATGCCGTTTCTTTCCCGCTTGGTGCCGTCTGAAAATTTCTGCAGCTGGTTATTGTTGTTATAAACCAGTCCGCCTGTTGCATTCACCCTTGGATAAAAAGCCATTTTTGCATACGAATTATCCAGCGCAAAGGAAGCGGAATCATTCCGCAGCAGCTGGATATCATAATTGTTTTTCAGTGCCGTGGCAATGGCTTCATCCACGGTTAAAATATTTTGTGCACTGCATAAGGCTGCCGTGCAAATAAAACTGACTGTAAATAACACCTGCTTCATCAATCCGGAATATTTTTTATTAAGCCATTACCGATTCATCATCCAGTGCACTTTTCTTTTTACGGCTGGAGAGGAATGAGTAAATGGCAGGAATCACAAATAATGTAAGTATCAGCGCAAACATCACCCCGCCCACAATTACAATGCCCAATGGGATACGGCTGGTGGATGCATCTCCCAATGAAAGTGCCAGCGGTAAAGCGCCGAGCACCATGGCCAAACTGGTCATCAGGATGGGGCGGAAACGGGCCACGGCCGCATCCGTCACTGCCTTGATCTTCTTATCGCCGCCAATCTGTTTCTGGTTGGCAAATTCCACGATCAGGATACCGTTTTTGGTAACCAGCCCGATGAGCATGATGAGCCCGATCTGTGAGAAGATATTCAGTGTTTGGCCAAACAGTTTCAATGATATCAAAGCACCTGCAATGGCCAGCGGCACGGTGAGGATGATGATAATGGGATCAATAAAACTTTCAAACTGCGCTGCAAGGATGAGGAAGATAAGCACCAGCGCCAGCATGAATGCGAACATGGTATTGCTGCCGCTTTCTGCATAGTCGCGTGATGTGCCGCTGAGGGCCGTGCTGAAAGTTTCGTCGAGCACTTTCTTTGAAATCGCCTGCATTTCCTTGATACCGTCACCCACCGTTTTGCCGGGAGCGAGGTTGGCCTGTATGGTGGCGGATTTATAGCGGTTGAAATGATAGATCACCGGCGGAGAACTTTCTTCCACCATGCTCACCACGTTATCGAGTGATATCAGCTGGCCCGATTTATTGCGGATGAATACCGATTTGAGATCTGCCGGATCATCGCGTTCATTACGGCTTACCTGCGCCATCACCTGGTATTGCTTGCCTTCCTTGGTAAAGAAGCCCAGCCTGCGGTTGCTCAGCGCCAGCTGCAATGATTCAGAGATGTCCTGTGCGGTGATGCCAAGTGCACTGGCTTTTGCACGGTCTATCAGGATGCGCAATTCAGGTTTGTTGAATTTAAGATCGGCATCTGCATTCTGCAATACAGTGCTCTTGCCGGTTTCTTCCAGTATTTTAGGCAATACCGCTTTTAACTTATCAAAGTCTACATTCTGAATTACAAACTGCACCGGCTGGCCGCCGCGGCGGTTTACCGAAATGGTTTGCTCTTCAATACTAAAGGCCCTTCCTTCATTGAATTTGGAAAGGTTTTTATTGATCATCTTAACGATATCGCTTTGCGACCTTTTGCGGTCTTTCGGATCAACCATCACCACCCGGATAAAGCCCGTGTTCACAGCGCCCGAACCGGTGAAGCCAGGTGCAGTGATCGAGATCAGCACATTTTTTTCCGGCACCGAATCGGCTACAAATGCGGATAGCTTGGTCATGTAATTATCCATATAATCATAGGAGGTACCTTCCGGTGTTGTTACGGATAAACGGAACTGGCTGCGGTCTTCCATGGGCGCCAGCTCACTGGGAATATCTTTTCCAATGATATAAATCAACGCGGCGCAAACCAGTACCAGCACCCAGGCCAGCCAGCGTACTTTCATAAAACCCACCAGCAAACGGCGGTAACCGTTTTCCATGCCGCGGAAAAAGGGTTCGGTTTTACGGTAGAACCATGAATGCTCATGATGCCCCGATTTACCAGAGAGTTTAACGTTGAGCACAGGCGTGAGCGTGAGTGATACCAGCGCAGAAATGAGCACGGCGCCGGCCACCACGATACCAAATTCGCGGAAGAGCCTTCCCACAAAACCCTGTAAGAATATAATGGGCAGGAACACCACCGCCAGCGTAATGGACGTGGAGATCACCGCAAAATAAATTTCTTTGGAGCCTTCTTTGGCCGCCTTCCACTTGTTCATGCCCTGCTCCATTTTTTTGAAAATATTCTCCGTTACCACGATACCATCATCCACCACCAGGCCCGTGGCCAGTACGATGGCGAGCAGCGTAAGCACATTGATGGTAAAGCCAAACAGGTACATGATAAAGAATGCACCGATCAGCGAAACAGGAATATCGATGAGCGGGCGGAAAGCAATCACCCATTCACGGAAGAAGAGATAAATGATCAGGATCACCAGCACCAGCGAAATGATGAGTGTTTCCTTTACTTCAGAAATGGAACGCTTGATATACTTGGTCTGGTCGAGTGCAATATTCAGTTTGATATCGGCGGGCACATCTCTTTTGATCTTTTCCAGCCTTTTGTAAAATTCATCGGCGATCTCCACGTAGTTGGAACCGGGTTGAGGCACCAATGCCAGTGCAATCATGGGCACACCGCTTTCCTTTAAAACAGATTCTTCATTTTCCGGGCCCAGCACCACATCGGCCACATCTTTTAATTTGATATCGGCGCCATTTACATTTTTGATGGAAACATTTTTGAAATCCTCCTCGGAATTGAGTTTGCCGAAAGTTCTTACAGACAGTTCGGTGGCATCGCCGGATATTTTTCCGGAAGGCAGTTCCACGTTTTCGCGGGCAAGTGCCGACTGTACATCTGCAAAGGTTAATCCAAATGCATTCAGCTTGGTGGTGTTGAACCAAATGCGCATGGCATAGCGTTTTTCACCCCATATCATAATACTGCTTACACCGGGAATGGTTTGCAGTCTTTCCACTAAATTATTATTGGCAAATTCTGTTACCTCCAGCTGGTTGCGGGTATTGCTTTGCACCGTCATGGCCAGTATGGGGTCAGAAGAGGCATCCGCTTTTGTTACCACCGGCGGCGCATCCAGGTCGGGCGGGAGGGAACGCAAAGCCTGTGATACCTTATCACGTACATCATTGGCCGCAGCTTCGAGGTTTTCGCCCAGTTCAAATTCAACATTGATATTGCTGGTGCCCTGGCTGCTGCTGGAAGTGATGTTCTTCACACCTGCAATACCATTGATGGCTTTTTCAAGCGGTTCGGTGATTTGCGATTCGATGATATCTGAATTGGCGCCTGCATAGGAAGTCCGCACACTGATATTCGGCGGGTCGATGGCTGGATAATCCCTTACCCCCAAAAATTTGAAACCGATAAAACCAAACAGCACAATAATGATACTGAGCACCATTGCCATTACGGGCCGCCGCAGACTTAATTCAGAAATATTCACTTACTACAACTTAAGGTTTGTTAATCTTGTTCAAAACAACTTTGGCCCCGGGTTTGATGGTGAGTATCCCGGATATCAAAACGGTATCACCCGCCTTGAGCCCGGTAGTGATCTCCACATTTGCAGAGTCACGCAAACCGGTTGTTACCACCTGCCGGGTGGCAACGCCGTTCAATAACAGCATCACTTCTTTATTTCTTGCCTTGGGTATAATGGCCTGGGTGGGCACCATCAGTGCGGCATTGTTTTCACCCAGTGGCACATTTACTTTGGCAAAGGCGCCGGCCAGCAGAGCTGCATCGGGCTTTGTAACCAGGGCCATCACACGCAGGTTGCGGTTTTCAGCAGCAATAATATTTTCAGTGGCGGAGATGGTGGCGGCATAGGTTTTGGCACTGCCTTCCACCGTAAAATTCACCAGTGCACCCGCTTTCATTTTAGTGCCGTATACCTCCGGTACCGTAAAATCAAGTTTCAGCGGGTTCACATTTCTCAATGTGGCAATAATGCTTTGCGGGGAAACATAGGCACCCGGTGTTATGGTGGTGATGCCGATCTTCCCGCTGAAAGGTGCACGCAGGGTTGTTTTGGCAATGCTGGTGCGGATGATATTCATATCCGCCATGATATTGTTCACCGCCAGCACATTCAGGTCATATTCCTGCTGGCTCACACCATTTATTTTCAAAAGTGCCGCATAACGGTCAACCGTTTGCTGGGCGGTTTTCAGCTGCACCTGTAATTTGTTCAGCTGCGCCTGCAGGTCGCCATCATATATTTTTAACAAAGTGGCGCCCTGCGAAACATAAGCGCCTTCCTTAAAATAAACGCCTGTTACCCTGCCCGAAGCTTCGGGATGCAATTCGGTTTCTTTCGATGCGGCGAGGCTGCCGGGTACTTCAATATCCTGGCTCAGCAATTGGGGGGTAACGATATAACCATCTGCTTTGGCGGTTTGCGGACCAGCAGGTTTGGGCGCTTCTGTTTTCTTATCATCTCCACTGCAGCTGCTTAAAATAAAAAGGCCGGCAGCAGTGGCTGTTAGTATTAGTTTTTGCACAACGGTATAAAAATTTGTTTATTAGACTACAAAATAACAAAAAACTGTTGCCCCGGCAGGCAATAAGTTGATAAACGGGCGGGCTGATATTACCGGCTGATTACTTTTAATGTGTGTTTAATCTTGTTGGCCTGGTAAACAAGCTCCTGCTTTTCCCGGCTCAGGATGGTTACATGCCCCATTTTGCGGCCTGGCTTGGTTTCTTTTTTTCCATAGATATGTACAAAAACATGTTCGGTCTTTAATACATCATCCATTCCTTCATAAAATGCCGTGCCGCTATGCCCCACGGCACCCAGCAGGTTCACGATGGCGGCAGGTAATATATGATCGGTATTGCCCAGCGGGTAACCCAGTATCACACGCCATAGCATATCAAACTGTGAAGAATAATTGGCTTCAATGGTATGGTGCCCGCTGTTATGCACGCGGGGTGCGGTTTCGTTTACCAAAACATTGTCCTGCTGGTCGATGAAAAGCTCCACAGCAAAAATACCCGGGCTGTTTAACGATTTCACCACTTTCAGCGCCACGGCTTCAACTTTCCATAATAGTTTTTCGGGCAGATCGGCCGGACTGATCTGGTAATCGAGCAGGTTGAGCCGCATATCAAAAACCATATCCACGGGCGGGTAAATGGCGTTTTCTCCTTTATCATTTACTGCGATGATCACCGCGATCTCTTTTTTCACCTGCACCATTTTTTCCAGTACCGCGGGTGCATCAAAGCCTCTTGCCAGGTCATCGGCGGTTTTCAGCAGTTCCACACCACGGCCATCATAACCTCCCATGCCGATCTTATGTGCAGCGGGTAAAAAACCGCTTTGCTGCTGCAGTTCATTTTTATTTTGGGTGATGATAAAATCGCTGGTAGGTATTTCGTTGTCTTTGTAGAATTGTTTTTGCAGAATTTTATTCTTGATGATCTTCAGCGCTGCCGGGCTGGGGTAAATTTTCACGCCTTCCGCCTCCAGTTTTTTCAGCGCCGCTTCATTCACGCTTTCAATTTCAATAGTGATCGCATCCAGTCCTTTTCCGAAATTATAAACATCGTCAAAGTTTTTGATATCGCCCTTTGTAAAATGATGGCATAAGTGTGCTGCCGGGCAATCGGTTTCATTTTCCATCACATAGGTTTCCACCGGGTAATTTGCTGCTGCCTGCAGCAGCATCCTGCCTAATTGTCCGCCGCCAAGTATACCTGTCTTTTTCATGTGGCAAATATAAAAGCTATAAATTACAATAAGTTTCAGCTGCAGCAAAGGTTTCCCACAAGCTTGGTAACATTTGTAACGGTATGCCGCTGATAGAATGAACAATTTTGCAACATGGAAATTACCGGTTATTTACTGGCTGCAATGGTGGGGCTTTCGCTGGGGCTCATTGGCAGCGGCGGATCTGTACTCACTGTTCCGATCCTGGTATACGTGATGGGCGTGAACCCGGTACTGGCCACTTCTTACTCATTGTTCATTGTGGGCTGCACTTCATTGGTAGGGGCCACCAATAATTATATCCGGGGACTGGTGGATACCAAAACCGCTTTGTTGTTTGGTATCACTTCGGTGATCGTGGTGTTTGTAACCCGGCACTGGCTGCTGCCGCAAATTCCGGAAACCCTTTTCTATGTGCGGGGATTTACCGTAACAAAATCCATTGCCGCCATGCTGCTGTTTGCAGTGCTGATGGTTTTTTCTTCCATGGCCATGATCAGGAGCAGCCGTTTTAATAAACCTGCAAATACAACAGGCAGTAAACAAACGGTGCTTTCATTAACGGGATACGGAATTGCCATCGGGCTGGTAACGGGTTTGCTGGGCGCCGGCGGCGGATTTTTGATCATACCCGTGCTGGTGCTGATGATGGGTTTGCCCATCAGGCAGGCCGTGGGCACATCACTGCTGATCATCGCACTGAATTCACTGATCGGTTTTGCCGGGGACATAGGTCATTACAATACAAACTGGCACCTGCTGCTGACTGTTACAACGGTTTCTGTTGCCGGCATTTTTGCCGGCACGGCGCTGTCAAGAAAAATCCATGGCCCCCAGCTTAAAAAAATATTCGGCTGGTTTGTACTGATCATGGGAATCTATATTATTGCGAGGGAATTATTTTTTTCAACACCGCATTGAACACTATGAACCATCAACCTCCTGTACTGGATGCATCTTACTGGAATGACCGCTATGCCGGCAATGAAACAGGCTGGGATATGAAGCAGGTTTCTCCGCCTTTAAAGGCCTATGCGGATCAGCTGACGGATAAAGCGCTGCGTATTTTAATTCCGGGTTGTGGTAACAGTTATGAAGCAGAATATTTATCACAGCAGGGCTTCAGCAATATCACACTCATTGATATAGCGCCGCTGCTGGTAACACAACTAAGGGAAAGACTGAAAGATCATGCCGGTATAAACATTATCCTGGGCGATTTTTTTGAACATGCAGGGGCGTATGACCTGGTGCTGGAGCAAACATTTTTCTGTGCGCTGGATCCATCCCTCCGGGAAGCCTATGCAAAAAAAATGCATGCACTGTTAACTGCGAACGGGCGGCTTGCAGGTGTGCTGTTTAATAAACAGTTTGAAGATGCGGGTCCGCCATTTGGCGGCAGCATGCAGGAATACGAATCACTGTTTTCACCTTCTTTTCACCTGCATACACTCAGCGGCTGTTACAATTCTCATCCCAAACGTGCCGGTGCCGAGGCTTTTATCATCGCCATCAAACAATGACGGCAGTCATTTGAAGTGCTGATATATGTCAGCCTGCCCTGTAACAACCGTAACAGGCGGCCAAAACAATTGTTCCAACCTTTGCATCTTGTAAATACCTGTTTGTGAACAGGCGCCACAGTCATCCTTAAAACACTTGCAATGAAAGTAGAACAGATTTATACCGGCTGCATTGCACATGCGGCTTATTATGTTGAGAATAACGGAGAGGCCGCCATTTTTGATCCCCTCCGCGAAGTACAGCCTTATATAGACAGGGCCGTAAAGGACAATGCCCGGATCAAGTATGTTTTCGAAACACATTTTCATGCCGATTTTGTAAGTGGTCATCTCGACCTGCATAAAAAATCCGGTGCAACCATTGTGTATGGGCCGGGTGCAACACCCAGCTACGAAGCTGTGGTGGCGCACGACGGGCAGGTATTCAGGATTGGTGATTATAAGATCGTGGCCATTCATACCCCGGGGCATACCATGGAAAGCACGACTTATTTACTGGTAGATGAAAATAATAAAGAGCATGGTATCATATCAGGTGATACATTGTTCATTGGTGATGTGGGCCGCCCCGACCTGGCGCAGCATGTGGTAGCTGAACTTACCGAAGATAAACTGGCCCGTCATTTATACAAATCGCTCCGCGAAAAAATTATGCCGCTGGGCGATGACCTGGTTGTATATCCCAATCATGGAGCCGGCAGTGCCTGCGGTAAAATGATGAGCAAGGAAACCACGGATACGCTTGGGCACCAGAAAAAAGTGAATTATGCATTGCAGCCGATGAGCGAGGATGAATTTGTAAAAGCCATTCTTACAGGACTTACACCGCCCCCGGGATATTTCCCCAAAAATGTGCTGATGAATATTAAAGGCTATGAAAGCCTGGATACTGTGATGGAACGCGGACACAAACCGCTCGATCCCGATGCATTTGAATTTATGGCCAACGAAACAAGGGCGCTGATACTGGATACAAGACCGGCGGCCGAGTTTGCAAAAGTATTTATACCCAATAGTATCAGCATCGGGCTGGAAGGCAATTTTGCACAAATGGTGGGAGAACTGGTTACCGATATCAACCAGGAGATATTGATCGTGGCTGAAGAAGGCAAGGAGGAAGAAAGCATCATCCGCCTGTCTAGGGTGGGGTATGATCATGCCATTGGATATTTGCAGGGCGGTTTTGAAGCCTGGAAAAACCGGGGCAAGGAAACAGATATGATCCACCGTATCACAGCGCAGGCACTCGAAACGCAACTGCGCAGTGGCGAATTGCTGCTGGTGGATGTACGCAAAAAAAGCGAATACGATACCGAACATGTGATCGGGGCGGTGAATATGCCGCTGCATTTACTCAACAGCCACCTGGCCGAATTACCCAAAGAAAAACCCTTTGTAATTCATTGTGCCGGTGGCTACCGAAGTATCATTGCCGGTTCCATTTTGAAACAAAGGGGCTGGGATAATTTCGCCGATGTAGTGGGCGGTTATAAGGAAATTGCAAAAACAAGCGTGTCAAGGTCAGATTATGTTTGTCCTACCACGATGCTTTAAGATAGTTTTTTGAGCAGAAAGGTCGGGTCGTTGTTCACACAACGGCCCTTTTTGTTTGTAACTTATGTTGCCAAAATATTTTGAAGGCTGCAGCAATTTTGTAACTTCAAAACGGCAACAACTATGAACATAGAACAAATATATACCGGCTGCCTGGCACAGGGCGCCTATTACATCAGTTCCAATGGGGAAGCTGCCATTGTTGATCCGCTGCGGGAGATCAAACCCTATCTTGAACGTCTCCAGAAAGATGGCGTTACCCTGAAATATATTTTCGAAACCCATTTTCATGCTGATTTTGTGAGCGGGCATATCGACCTGGCAAGGGCTACCGGTGCGGCCATTGTATATGGTCCGCTTGCCACCCCTGATTTTGACTGCATCGTTGCTGCCGACGGGCAGGAGTTCGGGCTGGGCGATCTTAGGATTAAAGTGTTGCATACACCGGGTCATACGATGGAAAGCACCACCTATCTTTTAAAGGATGCATCGGGGAAGGATCATGCGATCTTCAGCGGAGATACACTTTTTTTGGGTGATGTGGGCCGGCCCGACCTGGCACAAAAAGCGGCCAGCATGACGCAGGAAGAACTGGCCGGACTCTTATATGAAAGCCTGGTGAATAAAATTATGCCGCTGGCGGATGATGTAATTGTATATCCTGCACATGGGGCAGGAAGTGCCTGTGGTAAAAATATGATGAAAGAAACGGTGGACAGTTTGGGTAACCAGAAAAGAATGAACTATGCATTGAACCAGCCCGGCAAAGAAGCGTTTATTAAGGCAGTAACAGAAGGGCTTACACCGCCGCCGGCATATTTTGGTTTCAATGTGGCCATGAATAAGAAGGGATACGAAAGTTTTGAAAAAGTGCTCAGCAATGGGATGCGTGCACTCAGTCCCGGTGAGTTTGAAGCAGCGGCAGAAAGTACCGGTGCCCTTGTGCTCGACACGCGGGACAGTAAGGAATTTTACAAGGGATTTATTCCGCAGAGTGTGAATATCGGGCTCAATGGCGATTTTGCACCCTGGGTGGGGGCCATGGTGGTGGATGTGCAGCAGGCCATTTTACTGGTAACCGATGAAGGAAAGGAAGAAGAAGCGGTAACCCGCCTGAGCCGTGTGGGTTTTGATCATATCCTGGGGTATCTCAACGGCGGGTTTGCCGCCTGGCTGCAGTCGGGAAAAGAAGCAGATGTGGTGGACCGGATCCCCGCAGAAGTTTTCGCCAAACAGTTCAATGCTGCAGAAGACACGGTTATTGACGTACGAAAAGAAACTGAATATGCCGCCGAACATGTTGCGGATGCATACAATAAACCACTGGCCTATATCAACAACTGGATAAAAGACATTGACCCCGATAAACATTTTTATTTACATTGCGCAGGCGGATACCGCAGCATGGTGGCAGCCTCTGTTTTGCAGGCAAGGGGCTACCGCAATTTTACCGAAGTGGAAGGAGGTTTTAATGCTATCAGGAAAACAACGGTTCCGGTAACGGACTATATATGCCAGAGCAAGGTGATGAAACTGTAAATGAATTGGTCGACTCAATGTTCAAGCAAGAGAAAAACCAACGGCAGCGAAAGCTGCCTTTTTATTTCCCGGCAGTTTGTAACAAATGTTACCGGCAGCTTACCCCGGGGGTGTTATTTTTATAAAAATGAAATTATGCTGCGGGAACATCTCCCGAAGCTGCAATCATCAACCAAAAATATTGTTATGAAAAAAAACATGGGAGCTGCTGACCGCATTATACGAGTGCTGCTTGCAGCCGTATTTGCCGTATTATATTTTACCGGCACTGTTACAGGAACACCGGGTATTGTTCTTTTAGTACTGGGCGCTGTTTTCCTGTTTACCAGTGTGATCAGTTTTTGCCCGCTGTATACATTGATAGGATTGAATACCTGCAAGGTGAAAAAATAGTATTGAACAACAGTTTTGAAAAACCATTTACACAAGGGCAGCCCAGGCTGCCCTTTTAATTGTAACCTTTGTTACCATATTCCCTTCGCCGCTGCCGTATTTTTACAGTACAAATCAGATCATGAAACAGATTCTTTTCAGTAACTGGAATTTTTTGCGTGTGGTGCGCCTGCTGATGGGGCTTGTTATTGTTGCACAGGCCGTTGTGGCCAGGGATGCGATGTTTGGTGTTGCAGGCTTTCTTTTTACCATGATGGCGCTTTTCAATACAGGCTGTTGCGCAGCGGGCAGCTGTTACAGCAGCACAAAACCAGCAGTGAAAAAAACAGCCGTTGAAAACATACCGTATGAAGAAGTGGTTTAGCAATAACATACTTTATGTGGCCGGAGCGGCCCTGGGGGCGCTCGGCGGTTATTTGTACTGGCATTATGTGGGTTGTGCAAGCGGCACCTGTATGATCACCTCCAAACCCGTTAACAGCACTTTGTACGGCGCCCTGATGGGGGCCTTGTTTTTCGGGATTTTCAAAAAGGAAAAAAGTTCAGCAGAAAAATAATTACAATGACATTCAGCGAAATGATCAGCTCATCCAAACCTGTACTGGTTGATTTTACAGCCGCCTGGTGCGGCCCCTGTAAAATGATGGCGCCGGTTTTAAAGGATGTTAAACATGAACTGGGTGACGCTGCCACGATCATTAAAGTAGATGTTGACCAGAGCCCGGAAGCAGCACAGGCATACCAGGTACAGGGCGTGCCCACATTGATCCTGTTCAAGGAAGGTAAAATATTATGGCGGCAAAGCGGGGTGGTGCCTAAAAACAATCTTATAAATGTTATTAAGCAATTCATTTAAAACCGCCTGTTCACAATTCACAATTGACCATTCACAATAAAAAAATAAGACAATGAACATTCTTCAAAAACTTTTTGGCGGCGGTACAACGGTTGACCTGCAGCAGGTGATCAATGATGGCGCATACCTGGTGGACGTGCGCACATCAGGCGAATTTTCCATGGGTCATGTAAAAGGATCAGTAAATATTCCGCTTGATATAATTGCCTCTAAGACGGCACAGCTTAAAAATAAAAAAACAATCGTGGTGTTTTGCCAAAGCGGCGGCCGCAGCAGCGCAGCTAAATCCATTCTTGAAAAAAACGGGTTTACCAATGTGGTGAATGGCGGCAGCTGGATGCAGGTAAGAAATTACGTAAAATAGGTTGGTCATTTGCGTTCATTTTTCATTGAAAATCTGCCCACCGGGGCAGATTTTTTATATACATTATAAAGACAGATTGCACTAAATTTGAACCATGAGCACATCCCTTGAAAGATTGTCGCATGTATTTGAACCTGCGCTGCTGCAGGAGATACAGCAATTTGGCATCTGGCAAAGTTTTAAAGAAGGCGACCTGATAATGGATTACGGCAAGTACATACGGATGATGCCGATTGTACTGAATGGTACCATTAAAGTGTACAGGCTGGACGAAAACGGGAATGAGATACTGCTGTACTATTTATCCAGCAGTGAAAGCTGTTCCATGGCGTACAGTTGCTGCGTGGAAGCCAAGAAAAGCGAGGTAAAGGCCATCGCCGAAGATGATGTGGAAATCATGGGCATTCCCAATGTAAAGCTGGACGAATGGCTGTGTAAATATCCCAGCTGGAAAAACTATATCATGCGCAGCTTCAACGAAAGATTTACGGAACTGCTCAAATCCATTGAAAGCATTGCTTTTCACAAACTGGATGAACGCCTGGTGGCTTACCTGAAAGAAAAACAGCGTCTTTCCGGTTCTGCCGTTATCAAGGCATCCCACTACTTAATTGCCGATGAACTGGCTACTTCCCGCGTGGTGATATCCCGGTTGCTGAAACAGCTGGAGAATGATAAGAAGATCATCCTGTACCGGAATGAAATAAAATTATTGCCGGGGTTTGGGTAGTTGGGAGTATGAAGTGATAAGTTGTAAGTTTTAAGTATTAAGTTATAAGTATTAAGAACGCCGGCATGCCGGCGTTCCTGGTAAGTGGGATTGATGTGTTTTAGATATCAGTATTCATACACCACATAACCCCAGGGTTCCAGCTTCCATGGTTTGCCGCTGAGGGGTTCTTTACTATGCATAAAAACATTGTAAGGTGAACCCCAAAGTGATTGGTCGCTGACAGTAACTGTTTGTTCATTTTTAGACAGGTTCAATATCACCAATACTTTTTTTCCTGATTTTTCCCTCACGTAAGCATACAACGCGTTTTCATCACCTGCGATGATTTTTTTGAAGGAAGCATCGGAAGCCAGTGCCGGGTTTCTTTTGCGCAATGCGAGCAGGGTGCTGTAAAATTTTGCACGTTTATAATCTTTAAAAATAATGGGGTCTTTTTCAAAGAACTCCAGTTTTCTTAATAACGGTTCTTCCTGGCCGCTGTAAATAAGCGGAATGCTTTTGTCCATGGTTTGGGTGAATACCGCAAAAGGTGCATGTGAGGCGCCGGGGAATGTGCCATAATCTGATTTATTCCAGCTGTTCTCATCATGGTTGCTGGTGAAGTACAAGAGCTGGCCGTAAGCGGGATATACAGCATCATATTTGCGTTTGATGCTGTCGAGTGCAAACGCAGGACGTTCGCCTGCTGCCACTTCCACCATTTTATGAAACATCTCCCAGGGATAAGTGGCGTCAAAACCGCTGGGATGCAAATAATCCCTGTCACCTTCTGCGAGGAAGTAGATATCTTTTTTTACTTTTTTCAGTTCACTGATGCACCTGCTCCAGAAACTGCCGGGAACATTCCAGGCCACATCCTGCCTGAAACCATCAATGCCCGTACTCACCAACCAGTATTTCATCGATGCGATCATACTGTCCTGCATCACACTATTCCCGTAATCCAGCTGACGGGTGTCGGTCCAGTCGAAGGGAACCGCCGGTTTGCCACTGCTGTCTTTTACAAAAAAATCAGGGTGTGTGCTGAGCCAGCGGTGATCGGCACCGGCATGATTGGGCACCCAGTCAATGATCACTTTCATACCCAGTGCATGTATCTTTTTTACTAAATTTTTCCAGTCCTGCAAGGTGCCAAATTCAGGATTGGGCGCTGTATAATCAGATACGGCATAATAGCTGCCCAGGGTTCCTTTGCGGTCGAGTTTGCTGATCGGGTTAATGGGCATGAACCACACTGTTTGCACACCCATTTTTTTGAGCCGGTCCAGGTGTTTTGCAAAAGCATTGAACGTGCCTTCGGGCGTATACTGCCTTACATTCACTTCATAGATATTGCCCTGCAGGCTCCATGCAGGATGCGCATTTTTTACAGTTGAACGGGAAGGTTGTGAAACCGCTGCGGCCATCAGTACAGCCTGTAAAAGGAAGAGGCATGCCAGTTTTTTCATATCGCAAATTTTAGGATTCAAAGCTACTGCAATTGTGATTACGGAATACCGTTTGTGCGGCAGTTTAAAGTGTTATGCTGCTGGCATTTTTCTGTTCATATACTTTAAAACCGGGATATGCAGCAAGACTAAAATTGTACCTTGCCGTTTTAATACAGGCATGCATCAGCAGTATATACTCAGATCTTATGTTTTTAACGGGCAGGCGGTGGAATTGTTCGTTCCGGCCAGTACACAGCAGCTGCCGTATCAGCATACTCCTTACTGGGGAAAGGTTTGGCCTGCTGCTGCCGGGCTATGCGAATTCTTATCTGCAAATCTTCATTTGATCAGGGATAAAAAGGTGAGTGAACTTGCGGCAGGACTGGGATTGCCTTCGCTGTTTGCGGCACGCCATGCGGCATTTGTTCATTGCAGTGATATCGAACCGGCGGCAGTTGAACTGGTACAGCAATCGGTGCTGCATAACGGATTTACCCATATGCAATGTGCGGCAGCATCATGGGATGCGTATGACCGGGAGCCAGTGCCGGATGTGCTGCTGCTGAGCGATGTAAATTATGAACCCGAAGTATTTGAAGGCTTGTTGAAAGCAGTGCAGTTTTACCTGCAGCAGCAATGCACCGTGATACTCAGTTCTCCGCAGCGGCTGATGGCAAAACCTTTTGTTGAACAATTGCTCGTTTACTGCAGGCAGCAGGATGAGATAATGGTTACACTGGATGGTGCCACTACAGCGGTAAGTGTTTTTGTACTGCAATCATGATGGATTGCTGTCATCCTTTCCTTTGTTTCCATTTTTATAAAGGTTATACGAATAGGCCACGGGTACAAGCACGAGTATGAGTATGCCGGTCATGAAAATGAAGAATGCCGTTTTAGGCCCGGTAACCAGTGTGGCCAGCGCCAGTATTAAACCGCCGGTGAACCAGAGTTTGCTGGCCAGCTGATGCGTTTTGCGCCAGTTATCTTCATTCTCCAGTGTCCATGGCAGGCGGAAGCCGGCAAAATAATTGGGTTTTACACTGTGAAATACATTTCCGATATAGGCCATAAAGAGGCTGATGCCGCAGAATAAAAA
Source organism: Ferruginibacter sp. (assembly GCA_046329655.1). GTDB lineage: Bacteria > Bacteroidota > Bacteroidia > Chitinophagales > Chitinophagaceae > Ferruginibacter. Next base: position 101,048 of record JAXLUD010000008.1, on the reverse strand, counting down.
ATTACCGCCCACTACTTTCCCGTGCAATGTCCAGTAAATGATGAGTACGGCTACGGCGCTCAGGAAGATAAGTGTAACAGAAGCAATCTTTCCCAATAAACCGGCATTACCCGCTGCATATTTTTTCCTGGGATCGATCTTGTAAATATTACGGAGGATAAAATACATGAGCAGGCCAACGATGGTCATGATGGCGGGTGCTGCCAGCACTTCGCTGCGCTCCCCGAATTTATCGGGTGTGCCGTTGATGCCAAAGTGCGTGGGAATCACTTCGGGCAGTTTGTTCCATATCATGGCCAGGTATATCCAGGGAACTGCTGTTACAACAAAGGGGAAAATAGTCTGCAAAAGTGAACGCTGTTTCATATAATCTGTTTCATTTTTTTGTTTTGAACTGGATGAACCATTTTACTATTTCATCCATTACCGTGGTGTTGAGTGAATAGTAAATAAACTGCCCCTCTTTAACCGATTCCACCAGCCCGGCCTGTTTCAGCAGGTCGAGGTGATGCGAAATGCTGGGTTTGCTGATATGAAACTGGTCGGCAATTTCACCGGCCGTGAGGTCTTTCTTTTTCAGCAGCTCCAGTATTTCCCTTCTCGTGGCATCGTTCAGGGCTTTGAATAAAAGGTTCATCTGTTAGATATTTAGACAAATGTCTAAATAATAACCGGAACGGCAAATAATTTTTTGGGGGAGGGTGCTGCCAGGCTGATGAACGGAGTTTAAATGTTGTTGATGGGGAGTTCCTCAATATTGGTGATTCTTTACACGCAGCAGTTTGGTCAGCTTTATTAACCTTATCAGCTTCACCACCCCATTTACCTTAAAGTTGCACGCAGCGGAGCAGCGGCCGCTGAGATTTAATTCGGGTAATTCGTCCAATCCGTGTTATGTATTTCACGCAAAGGCGCTAAGGAGCAAAGCCGAAAGGTCATTTAACCTGCTTTACCGGGTTGTCAATCCTTGAATAAGGCTTTCACACAAAGGCCGCAGCGATGCAATTCGTGTAATTCGTCCCATTCGTGTTTCTTTTTTATATCTTTGTTCCGCATGACACCGGACTATCCACACAAAATCTTTGCTGATGAACGCTGCCATTTTGAGCTGCTGATGGAGTCATTGGCCATGCGACACCAACGCTGATCTTCCAACCCCATAAACTTCTAAACGTCTATCAAGGGGAACCCGCGACCACTCAAAAAAGCTGAAAGATATTCCTGGTTGAAGAGTGCGACGCCCATGCAGCTGAACAGTATTACTCACGATTGTTACATCAAAAAAATTAAATTATGTCTTCTTTAGCCGCTACTGAATTGCAAAAACATGCCGCCACCGATTTCCTGCCGCTGCAGGGAACAGATTATGTGGAATTTTACGTGGGCAATGCCAAACAGGCCGCTCATTTTTATAAAACCGCATTCGGGTTTCAAAGCCTGGCCTATGCTGGTCCGGAAACGGGTGTAAAGGATAAAGCCAGTTATGTGATCCGCCAGAACAAACTCACCTTTGTACTTACCACGCCATTGAAAAGCGGTAACATCATTGCGGATCATATTTACAAACACGGGGATGGGGTGAAAGTGCTGGCTTTAAGAGTGGATGATGCCAGGGATGCGTGGGAACAAACCACCCAGCGCGGCGGAAAATCATATATGGAGCCTGTTACTTTAAAAGATGAGAACGGGGAAGTGGTGCTGAGCGGTATTCATACTTATGGCGACACGGTGCATCTTTTTGTGGAGCGCAAAAATTATAACGGCGTGTTTATGCCGGGATTCAGGGAATGGAAGAGCAGTTACAACCCCGCATCCACCGGTTTGCAGTACGTGGATCACTGCGTGGGTAATGTGGGCTGGAACCAGATGAATCCCTGGGTGAAATTTTATGAAGAAGTGATGGGCTTTAAAAACATTTTAAGTTTTGATGACAAGGATATTTCCACTGAATATTCTGCACTCATGAGCAAGGTGATGAGCAATGGCAACGGGTACGTGAAGTTTCCCATCAACGAACCGGCTGAAGGCAAGAAGAAAAGCCAGGTGGAAGAATACCTTGATTTTTATGATGGTGAAGGTGTGCAGCATGTGGCCATTGCCACCAATAATATCATTGAAACCGTGACCGAACTGCAACACCGCGGCGTGGAATTTTTAAAAGTGCCTGCCACCTATTATGAAACAGTGCTTGAACGGGTGGGCCAGATAGATGAAGACCTGCAACCCCTGAGTGAACTGGGCATTTTGATCGACCGGGACGATGAGGGATACCTGCTGCAGATATTCAGTAAACCACTGGAAGACCGGCCCACATTATTTTTTGAGATCATACAACGAAAGGGTGCCAAAAGCTTTGGCAAGGGAAATTTTAAGGCATTGTTTGAAGCGCTGGAACGGGAGCAGGAGGCAAGGGGCAACCTGTAAAGGGTAGAATTCCCCCAATTTTCCGCATTTTCCGAAAAACAGGCTTTTTTAACAGTTGAAAAACCCGGAAAAAATTAATTTTACGGCAGCAGAAAAATCTACTGTCAGCCTGTCCCGATAGCTATCGGGATACCGATGGAAGAACGAACCAGTGTTGCACAGGCTTTGACAGCAGGAACTGACAGTTATTGAAACCGGATACGATAAAATTTTCATTCAGTTTGATGAAGTCATTTGCCGTAAAATTAATTTGTACCGTTATTGCTGTACCCTTTTTAGCAATGCAATTGTTTGCGCAGGGTGCTTACGTGGATTATAAAAAAACCACCAGCAAGCCTATGGTGCTTACCAATGTGGAGGATACTTTACGCAAACAGTTTGAAGACAAAAAACTGGTATGGCCCCCGCAGGAAATTTACATCCGCTCTTTCAAATACGATAAGGAACTGGAAGTTTGGGTGAAGGCCAGTCAGCGGGAACCTTTCAAACATTTTAAGACTTACAAGGTTTGCATGCAAAGCGGCACCATGGGGCCCAAGCGCATGCAGGGCGATTACCAGGTGCCGGAAGGTTTTTATTATATCAACGAATTCAGGCCGCAAAGTAATTATCACCTGGCGCTGGGACTGAATTATCCCAATGCTTCCGACAGGATTCTGAGTGATTCCATCAGGCCCGGCAATGATATTTATATTCATGGCAATTGTGTATCGGTGGGCTGTATCGCCATTAATGATGTACAGATCGAAGAGGTGTACCAGCTGGCTGCACAGGCAAAAAACAGCGGGCAGGATTTTATTCCCGTGCATGTATTCCCGGTGAAATACAATGTGAAAAAATCAATGGAATACCTGAACCAGACATTGGTGGCAAAACCTTCACTTACAGAATTTGCCCTTCGGTTGAAAGAAGCGTTCAGCTATTTTGAAGAGAAGAAACAGCTGCCCGTGATTATGGTGAATAAAAGAGGGGAGTATGTGATCAACTAAAATTTCTGAGATTAAAATACATATCCGGCGCTGCCGGATTTTTTTTGCCGGGGAGGCGGGAAGACTTTTTTTGAAACTGCCTGCGCCGGTTAATACGCCACCAAGGCACGAAGACACAACGAAAATTTAAATTACTGGCTTTGTGACTTCATGTCTTGGTGGCAATTTCTTTTTGCTGCGCAGCAGCAGAAAACGTCTTACAGTCTTCCTGGCAAACTAATTTAACTCCTTAACAGTGCCTGTACGGTATCGGTGGTGCGTTGTATGAGTATGATGGTTTTATCTTTCGATAATTCATCAAACTTTTCTTTTGTATAATGACGGATGGTAAGCAGGCTCAGGTTTTTCTCCACACTTACTTCAAACAAAGTGGAAGCAGCATGCGCCAGTTTTTCAATTTTATCAGGCCGGTCATCCAGGCAGCATAAAATACTGATGGCGCCGGTTTGCACAATATTGGGTTTTATTTTAAGGTTGCCAAACAGTTCGTACAAATCACTTACATAATGTTCGCCCACAAAAGAAAAATCCCTGCTCTCCAGTTTTATCAGTGCCTGGTTTTGTTTAACAACAATCACGGGAGGCAGGTTGTGCACGGGTTTGCTGCTGATAACCGTGCCGGGCAGTTCGGGCTGCAGGAAACAGCGCACATGCAGCGGGATATTTTTATTCTGCAGGGGTTTGATGGTTTTAGGATGGATCACCTGTGCGCCATAATAGGCCATCTCGATCACTTCATCATAACTGAGCGCACTTAAAAACTGCGCATCCTTAAATTCTTTCGGGTCGGCATTCATCACACCTTCCACATCTTTCCAGATGGTCTGGCTTTGGGCATTGAGCAGGTTGGCAAAAATGGCGGCACTGTAATCGCTGCCTTCACGGCCCAGTGTGGTGCTTTCGTTTTCGTCGGTGGCGCCAATAAAACCCTGCGTCAGCACAATATCCGTTTCATTAAAGAAAGGCAGTACTGCTTCCTTTACTTTTCCTGCAGTGAATGTCCAGTTGATCCCCGCATCCCTGAAATTATCATCGGTCCGCACCACATCCCTTACATCGATCCATTGATTGCTGATCCCGGCTTCATTGAGGTAAGCACTCATCATGGCTGTGCTCAATAATTCACCGCAGCAAACCACCTGGTCGTAATAATAATCATATTCCCTCACCGGTTTATCGTGCAGGAGCCACTCCACTTCAGTGAAAAAATCTTTCAGGTGATTTTCGGCCTGCTGCCAGTTGATGGTTACCAGGAATTTCATTGTATTCAGGTGCTGTTGCTTTACCTGGTCAAATAACTGCAATGCATCCTCCTTTCTTCCATCATAAAATGCTTCCACCACTTTTTCAAGTGCATTGGTGGTTTTACCCATGGCAGAAATGATGATGAGTATTTTCTCTCCTTTATAAGTCTGCAGGATACGGGCCACATTCTGGATACGTTCCACCGTGCTGATACTGGCCCCGCCAAACTTGAATACTTTCATGGTATTATTTAGTTGTGTATTGCGAACGCAAAACACATTTTGGTTTATAAGAATGCTTACTTTTGAGAAGCAAATCTAAATTCGTAAATCCTAAATCTGAAATAGTTTTATGTCAATAGACCGCAAAGTACAAACGCTGGATGAATTTACGATCCAGCAGCTGCGTGAATTTCCCAGTGCCACCGGTGAGCTTTCGAGGTTATTACGTGATATTGGCCTGGCTGCAAAAAGGGTGAACGTGGAAGTGAACAAGGCCGGGCTGGTGGATATACTGGGTGATCATGGTACCACCAATGTGCAGGGAGAGGAAGTGAAGAAGCTGGATGTATATGCCAATAACCAGTTTGTGGGAGTATTGCGTCATGGTATCAGTTGTGCCGGTATTGGCAGCGAGGAAATTGATGATGTGGTGATATTTGATGACGAGATCAGTAATGCCAGCAAATATGTTTGTTTATTCGATCCGCTGGATGGCAGTGCCAATATTGACGTGAATGTGTCCATCGGTACCATCTTCAGTATTTACCGCCGGGTTAGCCAGGTGGGTACGCCGGCCACCAAGGATGATTTTTTACAAAAAGGTATCAACCAGGTGGCGGCAGGCTATGTGATTTATGGTTCATCCACCATGATGGTATATGCCACCCGCCGTGGTGTAAATGGTTTTACACTGGATCCCTCCATTGGTGAGTTTACTTTAAGTCATCCCAATATCAAATGCCCCGAAACAGGCAGAATTTACTCTGTGAACCACGGTAATTTTTTCCAGTATGAAGAAGGGGTGCGTAAATACATCAACGAATGCCAGCGCAAGGACAAAAGTACCGGGGGGCCGTATACACAGCGTTATATAGGCAGTATGGTGGCCGATATTCACCGCAACCTTATAAAGGGTGGCATCTTTATGTATCCTGCCATTGCGGATAAACCAAAGGGCAAACTCAGGCTGATGTATGAATGCAATCCCTGTGCGTTTATTATTGAAGTAGCGGGAGGCAAAGCCACCAATGGCAGGCAGCGCATGCTCGATGTGCAGCCCGTTGACCTGCACCAGCGCACCCCATTTTTTGCAGGCAGTATCAAAATGATGGAGGAGCTCGAAAGCTTTACAAAAGAATAAGCGGCGCATGGTTGAAATTATTGAATACACTGCACGCTACCAGCCCGATTTTTACCGGCTCAATGAAGTATGGCTTGATAAATATAACCTGAAGGAAAGCCATGACCTGCTGATACTGGATGACCCCGAAGGCGCCATTACCAGTAAGGGTGGTTTTATATGGCTGGCAAAAGTGGAGGATAAAATTGTTGGCTCCGCGGCCTTAATTAAAGAGGGTGAAGGTATTTTTGAGCTCGCAAAAATGGCCGTGGAGGATGCATACCAGGGGCAGGGAATCAGTAAAGAACTGATCAAAGTGTGTATTGCAAAGGCCAGGGAATGTGGTGCAAAAAAACTGGAACTGTTCTCCAACCACCAGCTCACCACCGCGTTAAAATTATATGAGAAGTATGGTTTTAAGCACGTGGATGTAACCGGGTCGCCCTTTGAAACGGCAGATGTAAAAATGGAGCTTGCTCTGTAAATTATAAATGGCATGAACAAAATTATTTCTGTCACAAACCTCAAAAAGAGTTATGGCAGTTTTGAAGCAGTAAAGGGAATTTCCTTTGATGTGTTTGAAGGTGAGATATTCGGGTTGCTGGGCCCCAACGGCGCCGGCAAGAGCACCACGCTTGAAATAATAGAAACACTGCGGGAAAAAACGGGTGGTGAGATCATTGTGGATGGCATGAACCTGGATACCGATGCAGCAGCCATCAAGAAGATCATCGGGGTGCAATTGCAGACATCCGGTTTTTATCCTGGCTTAAACCTGTTGCAGCTGCTGGAATTATTTGCAGGCTTGTACAACCAGCAGGTAAATGCGATGGATTTTTTAAAGCTGGTAAACCTGGAAGATAAGGCGAAGAGCAAGTTCAAGGATATGAGCGGCGGGCAGAAGCAGCGTTTTTCCATTGCCACCACGCTGGTAAACAAACCCAAGATCATTTTCCTGGATGAACCCACTACAGGACTGGATCCGCAGGCAAGACGGAATTTATGGGAGCTCATCCGGAATATCCGTGCCAATGGCACCACGGTAATTATCACCACGCATTATATGGATGAGGCCGAGCAGCTCTGCGACCGTATCGCCATTATGAATGAAGGGCGTATCATTTCACTGGATTCTCCTGATAAAATGATTGATGACTTGGTTGCATCCGGTTTTGAAAGGCCGAAGCAAACCAAATCGGCCAGTCTGGAAGATGTGTTTATACATCTTACCGGTCATGATTTAAGGGAAGAATAATAAAATATATTGATGAAAAAAGTATTGAGCATTTTCTTATTGCTGGGCAGTTGTGCAGGCGCCGCAGCACAAACCAGTCCGAAGAAAAAATTTACACCCCCCGTGATCAAGCCTGCATTTAAAAACCTGATGGACAGTTTTAGTTATGCCATTGGTTATAATATCGCCACAAATTTAAAGGGCCAGGGCGTTGCAAAACTGAACCTCGATATTGTACGCAGGGCGATGGAGGAATCTTATAAGGGAAAACCTTCGGTACTTACGGCCGACCTGATGAATACGGCCATGCAAAAACAGATGGATGCGTTTGCCGGTGCCAACGCAAAGCCTGAAATTGATAAGGGCCGTGAATTTTTAAACAATAACCGCACCCGCAAGGAAGTGATCACGCTGCCAAGCGGACTGCAATACGAAGTGCTTGAGAAAAGTGATACCGGCACTGTGCATCCAAAAGAAACAGATACCGTGGTGGTAAATTATATCGGCACACTCATTGGCGGAAAGGAGTTTGATAATTCCTACACCTATGGAAAGCCTGCAACATTTACCGTGAACCGGGTGATCAGGGGATGGACCGAAGCGTTGCAACGTATGGTGGTGGGAGATAAGTGGAAAGTGTATATCCCCACCGAACTCGCTTACAATCTCAATCCGCGTGATCCTAAAACAATTCCGCCCGGGGCGATGCTGATATTTGAAATAAAACTGGAAGCTATTAAACCTGCTCAATAAATAATTTATGGAAGATCTGCGCTATCCCATTGGGAAATATGAACCACAGCCTTTTTCTGAAAAACAATTACAGCAATGGCTGCTTGATATCAAAGTGCTGCCGCAACAACTGGAACATGCGGTGCTGAACCTGGATGAAGCACAGCTGAACACGCCATACCGTGAAGAGGGCTGGATGGTGAAACAGGTGGTGCACCATGTGGCCGACAGTCATATGAATGCCTATATCCGTTTCAGGCTGGGTATGACGGAGCATGCGCCGGTAGCCATCAGGCCATACGATGAAGTGGCCTGGGCCGGGATGAAGGATTACCATGTGCAGCCCGTGAATGTATCACTCACCTTACTGCATGCATTGCACCTGCGCTGGCATGCATTACTGGAGGATATCAGTGCGGCAGATCTCGAGGAAAAAACTGTTTATCACCCTGAACATAATAAAACCTGGACACTATGGTTCCTGCTGGGAATGTATGCATGGCATGGAAAACATCATGTGGCGCATATTAACAGTTTGCGGGAACGCAGGGGGTGGTAGTGATAGAAGGCAGAAGATAGAAGACAGGAGACAGCGGTTTGCCACGAATCAGCAGTTCCTTTTAACCATGACCATGAACAATGAACCATGAACCTTCAGCCATCCACCATGAACTGGAAAACACTCTCCTCCACTTATATTAACAAGCATACTTATTTTACTGCCAGGCAGGACAGGTGCGAAAGGCCTGACGGCCTGATCGTGGATCCTTATTTCGTGGTAGAACTGCCCACCACCGTTTGTGCATTGCCAATTACCGAAAATAATGAAGTGCTGCTGGTGAAACAGTACCGTCACCCAATCGGGCAAACCATCCTGGAAATTCCCGGTGGTTTTGCCGACCCGGGAGAAGATATGGAGAATGCGATGGCCAGGGAATTACTCGAAGAAACAGGTTATGCATTTAGCCAATTTGATTACCTGGGTAAGATCGCGGCCAATCCAGGCGTGCTGGACAATTTTACTTACTTATACCTTGCAAAGGGCGGCAAAAAAGTAGCAGCGCAAAAGCTTGATGATAATGAAGAGATCGAGATCGTAACCGTTTCGCTGGATGAATTGAAACGCATGGTTCGTGATTGCGAAATTGTACAGGCGCTCCACTTAAGCTGTGTGTTCTATGCTTTGGAAAAATTAGGCAGGTAGTTATTCCACTTCTCCCACTAAAAAAACGCTGCCGCAAACAAGGATGATATCACCGGTGGCGGCTTTTTGCTTAGCAGCGGTAATTGCATCATTTACATTTTCAAAGCAACTGCCATTTAAGAGATAAGCTGCGGCCTGTAACTGCAGTTCGGCAGCCGCCAGCGCACGGGGAATATGTGCATGCGTGAAATAGTATGCCGCATCTGCCGGTAACAATGCAAGCACTTTTGTTACATCTTTATCCTTTACCATTCCCAGTACAATATGTGTTTTTGCGGTACTGGTTCCTGATTGCCGTAAATGTTCCATCACTTCCCTTATCCCGGCTTCATTATGTGCCACATCCAATATCACAACTGGATCTTTTGAAATAACTTCCCAGCGGCCATGCAATCCCGTCAGTTGCTTTGCATGTGAAAGCGCATCTTTCTCTTCTTCATTGCTGATGGAGAATCCCTGGTTCATTAAAATCCCTTCGGCACATAAAACGGTGCAGAGGTTTTTGGACTGGTACAGCCCGTTCAGGTCGAGGCTGAATGTTTCGGTGACATGGTGTTCACTGTCGGTGATATCACAGCCGAGAAAATCAATGCCTGTTTGGATATTGGAGACTGTATACTGTTCCTCCGCAAAATGTATGGGGGCGTTACATTCCGTTGCTTTATGTACAAACACCGGTCTTGTTTCGGGGGTGCTGGCGCCAATAACAACCGGAACGCCGGGTTTAATGATGCCGGCTTTTTCAAATGCGATTTCAGTGAGTGTGTTGCCCAGCAGGTTCATATGATCGAACCCGATATTGGTGATAATGGAAAGCACGGGCTTGATCACATTGGTGCTGTCGAGCCGGCCGCCCAGCCCGGTTTCGATGACTGCCACATCCACTTTTTGCCGGGCAAAATATTCAAAGGCCATTACAACCGTGAGCTCAAAAAATGAAGGTTGTATTTTTTCAGCAAGGGCCTTTGTTTTTTCAACAAATTCAATCACAAAATCCTCCTCCACCATTTCACCATTCACCCTGATCCTTTCCCTGAAATCCTTTAAATGGGGCGATGTGTACAACCCGGTTTTGTAACCGGCTTTTTGCAATATGGCTGCCAGCATATGACTGGTGCTGCCCTTGCCATTGGTGCCGGCGATATGAATGCTTTTAAATGCCTGGTGGGGGTTACCGAGCGCCGCACACAGTTCAAGTGTATTGTGTAAATCTTTTTTATAAGCGGCGGCGCCTATCCGGCTGAACATGGGCAGCTGGCTGAAGAGATAATCAATCGTTTGCTGATAGGTCATGGCGTTCAATCAAAACGCAAATGTAGGCAAAGATGAATAATGATATGCCGTTGAAGTGAGTGACACAACAACTGCTGATACCTGAGTAAATGACTGCGCAAAAATTAATTCACCCTGAAATTGAACGGAACTGTTACAATGGATTCGTGATCGGATTTATTAAACTGTATGTTGGGAAGATAGCTGCGGATGGCTGTTGCATACCTCGAATCATTGCTGGTGCTTCCTTTATCAAAACCCACAAATGATCCGCGGCCATCGGGATTAACTTTAATGATCGCATTGATGGTGGCCTTTGGAAGGTCGCCCATAAAAATATAATTATTCACAATGGTGCGGTCGCCTTTTGATACCCTCAAGCTGCCACCAGCCACTTTACCACCCGGGGTGTTGCCGTAGCTGTCGGGATGGCCATTGGGGCTACCGGCATCGCCCTTGCCATTCGGATTATTGCCCTGGTATTTGTACCCGTTGTCTTCCGTGGCGCCATTGCCTGTCCCGGTTTTTGGTCCGTTATAACCCGCAATTTTTGGTTTGGGTGCAGGTTTGGGTTCATTTACCACGGCAGGCGTGGGGTTATTATTTTTCACCGGCTGCGAGGTGGGAGCCGGGTTGGGTTTTGTAACTGTTTTTACAGGCTTGTTTATAGGAGTTGCGTCTTCATCCTTGCTGTCTTCTTCCTGTTGTGTGTTTTCTGCTGCATTATTGTTAGAGGCAACTGGGGTTTGCTGCTGCTGTTCGGCGGGTTCATCACCAGGCGTTTTTTCTCCTTTGATCAGCGGCTGCACATCGCCAAATCCTTCCTGTAAATTACCGAGATTGATCTCGATCAGGTCATCGGCGATTTGTTTGGGAGGCTGTGTAAGGTCCCATGTCCATAAAAAGGCAATCAGCAATATGCCACCCACAATAATGGAGGTGTATGTAAAAGCTTTGCGGTTTTTTTCGGCTTCAAATGTTGCAGACATGACGTTTGTATAATGCATGGTAAAGATAAGTTGTTATTACTAACGATGCAAAACCGTACCAAAATGAACAGCTGCTGTTAAAATTTTAACAAATTAAAAATCCCTGCATGAATGCAGGGATTTCAATTAACTAAGCATTGTGTGTTCAATATGCTTATTTCAAAAACTAAAAAAGAATGTTATATACAGTTAAAAAAGCAGTGATTAATTTAACCACCACCTTCTTGTCATGGCAGCAGCGGTTCTTTGTCTTTTTTGTACATTCCACATGTCCACCAAACTAAAAGAAGGGTTTTCTTCTGTTTCCTTTGCATCAACTGCAAGTGTTTCCTTTGTTTCTTTCATTAGTTCTTTCAGGTCTTCTTTGTTCAAAGCATTACCTGTAGTCATTACATTAGTCTTCATACTATCTAAGTTTAATTTTTCAAAAGTTTCTTCTATGCCAGGCGGTAATTATTATAGTCTTATCGTCTGCACGGATTGTTTGTTCGCAAATCAATGGTACTATAACCAGGAGTAATAAAGCGCAGTGTTACTGAATTGCGCCGCAAAGATACGCCGCATGTTATTTTTAAAAAAGCGTTTCACAATCATTGTTGGAGTGGTTTCATTATGGCAATAAGGGTCCGGTTGGTTGCAGGGGGTTGATAATCATTTTGTTGCAAACCTGTTTTTTGTTACAGCCACGGATCTTCTTCAAGGGAGCAGTTAACATTTTTTTATGGATTGCATTGCGGATGTTACATTGCATCTAAACAAACAGGATGAAAACAATCGGGCTTATTGGCGGTTTAACATGGCTTTCCACGGCGGAATATTATAAAGTGCTGAATGAAATGGTGAATAAAAAACTGGGCGGTGTACATTCGGCAAAGATCATTTTACACTCGGTGGATTTTGCAGGGATAAAGACCATGACAGAAAACGATAACTGGAATGGCATTGCTGCTGTGATTGCACCGGCAGCAAAGGGACTCGAGCTTGCAGGTGCGGATTGCATACTGATTGGTGCCAATACCATGCACAAAATTGCAGGCGCCATCCAGGATGCGGTAAATATCCCCGTGATTCATATTGCAGATGCAGTGGCCGCAGCGATCAATGAAAAGGGATTGAAAAAAGTGGCGCTCCTGGGAACAAAATATACCATGCAGCTTGATTTTTATAAAAACCGCCTGCTTGCAAAAGGCATTGAAGTGATGATACCTGGTGCAGCGGATATTGCATTTATCAACCACTCCATCTATGAGGAGTTCAGCAAAAATATTTTTACAGCTGCCACACGGGAGAAATACCTGCAGATCATGCAGGCAATGATCCATGAAGGAGTGGAGGGTTTTATACTGGGCTGTACAGAAATTCCTTTACTTATCAAAAAGGAAGACATCGCGGTGCCGATGTTTGATACCTTATCCATTCATGCGGCAGCAGGTGTTGATTTTGCGATGCGCTGATATCAGATCTCTTCCAGTGCCTCTTTGATCAGTTGCACACATTCGAGTACCTGTTTTTCTGTAATGACCAGCGGGGGGGCAAAACGGATTTTGTCGCCATGCGTGGGTTTTGCCAGCAATCCTTTTTCTTTCAGTATGAGACAGAGCTGCCATGCGGCCTCGGGATCGGGATGCTTTATAACAATCGCATTGAGCAGGCCCCTGCCCCTGACCGTTTGAATAAAGGGCGAACCGATTTTGCGCAATTCTTCCCTGAGCAATTTACCAAGCACAGCTGCTTTTGCCGCCAGGTCTTCTTTTTTCAGTATTTCCAATGCTGTTATGGCCACTTTACAGGCAAGCGGATTACCTCCATAAGTACTGCCATGTTCCCCCGGTTTTATCGTAAGCATGATGGCATCATCACATAAAACGGCGCTAACGGGCAATACGCCCCCGCTCAATGCCTTGCCGAGAATGAGTACATCAGGTCGTACATTTTCATGATCACAGGCCAGCATTTTTCCCGTGCGTGCAAGCCCGGTTTGTATTTCGTCGGCCACCATTAAAACATTGTATGCTGTGCAAAGGGAGCGCACCTTCGTATAATATCCTTCATCAGGAACCACCACACCTGCTTCGCCCTGGATGGGTTCGAATAAAAATGCCACCACGTTTTTGTCCTGCATGGCTTTTTCAAGCGCTGCCGTATCATTAAAGGGAATGGCGGTGTAGCCGGGCATATAAGGTCCAAACTCATGCGTGGCAGCCGGGTCGCTGCTAAAGGAAATCACCCCGGTGGTGCGGCCATGAAAATTCCCTTCACATACAATGATCTTTGCCATATTCTCTGCAACGCCTTTTACCTGGTAGCCCCATTTACGGCTGAGCTTGATAGCTGTTTCAACTGCTTCCACTCCGGTATTCATCGGCAGCACTTTTTCGTAACCAAAATAACCGGTGATGAATTGTTCATATTCACCCAGCAGGTTGTTATAAAAAGCGCGGGAAGTAAGTGTGAGCTTTTGGGCCTGTGCGGTAAGTGCCGCGATGATCTCAGGATGACAATGCCCCTGGTTTACGGCCGAATAACCGCTGAGGAAATCGTAATACCGTTTTCCATCCACGTCGAATAAAAAAACGCCTTCGCCACGTTCCAGTACCACGGGCAGCGGGTGGTAATTGTGTGCGCCATATTTCTCCTCCAGGTCTAAATAATGTTGGGTTGCTGCAGATGATGCAATGGTTGTAAGCATAAAACGAAAATTAAAATTGAAAACAAAGTGTAAATCAGCAGGGCATAATTTGCCCAGGGAAGTGGTATCAGATACTTCGGTGATTCAGCAGGTCGAGGTTGCTGCTGAGAAAAGAAACGGTTTGTATCGTAGTTGAAAGGCTGATCGTGTTCAGATTTGCTGCAAGATAATGATTTTGGCCGAAAGGAGAAATGCGGGAAGTTGCGAAAGGGTTTAAACGATCCTTATATACCAGTTTTTATCCTTGAATTGCGGAAACGCCGGGGGCTGTTCAAAAATGCCGAATACCGTGCTGCCGCTCCCGCTCATGGCCGCATAAACAGCACCGGATTCATAGAGCGCATCTTTAATGGATTTTATTAAGGGATAGGTTTCAAATACCGGTTTTTCAAAGTCGTTTGTAAGGGTGTTTTTCCAATTTGAAATGGGCTGTTGTACAGCCTGCCTGGTATTGTTGCCGGCACCTGCACCTGGTAAACCTTCTTTGTGCAATTGTGAAAAAGCCCAGCCGGTATTGACGTGGATACCGGGATTGATGACGGCTATTTTATATGAAGACAGATCCAGTTCCAGCGGTTCAAGCAATTCGCCACGGCCGCTGGCAAAACAGGGTTTGTTGATGATAAAAAAAGGACAATCGCTCCCCAGTTGCAATGCGTAGCCGGAGAGCTGGCTGCTGTTAAGACCAAGCCCGAATATATCATTGAGTAATTGTAATGCAAAAGCGCCGTCTGCCGAACCACCGCCCAGTCCTGCGCCCATGGGGATGGCTTTGTGCAGGTGCATCCGGATGCCGCCGAGTTGCGGGAAATCTTTTTTGAGCAGGTGAAAGGCTTTGAAACAGATATTATTTTCAACATCGCCTTCAACTGCCAGTCCTGATTGTGTAAAGGAAATTCTGTCATCCTTGTTGCCTAGTAAAATCTCCAGCGCATCATGAATACCGAGCGGATAAAAAACTGTTTCTAAATTATGAAAACCGTCTTCCCTTTTGCCGAGAATTTGTAAGCCGAGGTTGAGTTTACAATTGGGGAAGCAAAGCATGTGAATTGATAATTGGAAAGTTGATAATGGATGATTTTTGATGCCGGAAGATGTAAAGAAGAAAGCAGGGTTATTGTTACCGGGTGCATTCGTGAAATAAAGGAATTATCAATTACCCATTACTCCATTATCCAATCATTCCTATTTCCCTTTCCTGATTTTTATTTCATCCCTGATGGCAATGGCCTTTAAATAATCTTCCTGTTCCAGTACTTCATTCAGTAACGTGTTCAGTTCTTCGAGGCTCATGGTTTTAAGGTCATCATTACCGCTGGCAGGTTCAGGATTATTGATGGTCTGCACCTTTTTCTTTTTGCCGTCGTCTTCCATTAAAATACCTGCCTGTTCCAGGATAGATTCATAGGTATAAACCGGGCAGCCAAAACGTACTGCCAGCGCAAGTGCATCGGATGTACGTGAGTCGATCTCCACGGTATCGTTGGCTGAACTGCATACCAGTTTGCTGTAAAAAATACCTTCCTGCAGGTCGTTGATGATCACTTCATGGAGTTCAACATTAAAGGCCAGCATGAAGTTTTTCATCAGGTCATGGGTGAGGGGGCGGCTGGGGCTCATGCGTTCCAGTGCCACTGCAATAGCCTGCGCTTCAAAACCGCCAATAACGATGGGGAGGCGGCGTAACCCGTTCACTTCTCCCAACACCACCGCATAAGAATGCGTTTGTGTGATACTGTGGCTCAGGGCTACTATTTCCAGTTCTATCTTCTTCATAAATTATAACACGAAACTACGGATTTTCATGTATAAATCACTGTTTTCTTCTGATGGCAGCGGGCTGGTTACCGGCTTTTTTACCGGTGGGTTTAACCGGTTTTTTAGCAGCTTTTTTTACGGGTTTTTCGATGATGGCTGTATCAACTGCGGCGTATGTTGTGTCATAAACCGCATTGTCACTAACTGCATTTTTACCATCGGAATAGTCTGCCGGAATGGTAAACAAACTGTCGGGGAAATGCATGGGTTTAATATCAATCGCTTCTGCTGTAAGCGTGATCTTGTTTTTATCCCCGTCTGCTGCTTCGCTAAAACCTGCCTGCATTACAATGGTGGCACCCAGAACAATTTTATTGTTATGCACGGCAGAAAAAACTGGGTTGCCTCCAAAGCCGGGTGGAATTTCATACTGCAGTGAATCCGCCAGGTAAAACACACTCGAATGCATCATCATATAACCTCCCAGCAACTGGTTCAGGCTGTTGCTTTCCTCTAAAAAAGCCGTGGTGCTGTAACCGGCAATGGTTTTATTTTTTTGATAAGCCAATTCCGGTTTAAGCGAAAGTGCTTTCTTTTTATAGGTTTTTGTGGCAGTAAGCAACGTGTAATAAGCGGCAGAATCAAAAAGGACAATCACTTCATCTTTATCATACAACTCTTTTTCTTTGAAACGCAGCCGGAGTGCATGCGGACCGAACAGTACTTTCAGTTCAGCATCTGGTTTATCTTCCGCAGATGCATGCAGCCTGTGGGTGATCTCACCTTCAAAGTTTTTTTGCGCAGCGGCAGTGCCGGTGATCAGCACAGCAATGAACAGAAGCAGGATATTTTTCATTGATTATATTATTAACGCAAAAATAAAGCCTTCCGTTGAAGGAAGGCTTTGCAAGCTTCGTTTAGTTTTAGCTTAGGCTCCCTTGAGCTTTTTTACGGCGTCAATAATTTTAGGCATCACTTCAAAAGCGTCACCCACAATTCCATAATCAGCCGCTTTAAAGAAAGGTGCTTCGGGGTCTTTATTGATCACTACAATTACTTTACTCCTGTTCACACCGGCAAGGTGCTGAATGGCGCCGCTGATACCAATGGCGAAGTATAAATTAGGTGCAATGGCCAAACCTGTTTGCCCTACATGTTCATGGTGCGGACGCCAGTGTGCATCGGCCACCGCACGGCTGCAGGCAGTTGCTGCGCCCAGCAGTTTTGCAAGGTCGGTTACCAGGCCCCAGTTTTCTGGTCCTTTTAATCCACGTCCGCCGCTGATCACCAGCTCTGCTTCACTCAATGGAATTTCGCCCACAATTTTATTCACTGCGGTCACGGCAATTTTTGCTGCCGGAACTGTTACGCTTAATTCAGTCACTTCGGCTGTTCCGCCGGTTTCAGTAATATTATAGGAGTTGGGGTTCAGGGCAATGATCTTGATTGCACTGTTTACCGCGATGTTGGCAAAAGCCTTACCACTGAATACATTTTTCTTTACCACAAAACCATTGCTGGTATCGGGCAGCGCCACAGCGCCGCTCACCAAACCGGCTTTCAGTTTTGCACTGAGGCGGGGAGCCACTGCTTTACCGCTCAGGTTGTTGGAAAATACCACCACAGTTGCGCCAGCTGTTGTTACGGCCTGCGACAATACATCTGCAAAAATCTGTGCATCGAGGTGATTCAGTGCATCATTTTTTACGGTATGTATTTTTTTCAAACCATACTTGCCGAGGGCAGCAAGATCATCATTCACCGTGCCGAAAACAATTCCTTCTGCAGTGGTGCCCAGTTGTTCTG
This sequence comes from Ferruginibacter sp., assembly GCA_046329655.1. Classification (GTDB taxonomy): domain Bacteria; phylum Bacteroidota; class Bacteroidia; order Chitinophagales; family Chitinophagaceae; genus Ferruginibacter. The sequence goes on along the minus strand of JAXLUD010000008.1, from coordinate 83,365 downwards.
ACAGTTTAGCGCCATAACAGGCGGCTTCAAAAGAAGCTTTTTTAATGTGGCCTTCTGCCTGGTCTAAAAATACAAGAACCATATAATGGATAATTTAGTAGTGGATAATTGATAATTCATTTAATTTTTTGGCTGCTTGTTTTTACACTCGCAGTCAGTAATTTCAAAAGCTCTTCGCAATCCCTGTTGATAGATTCATACATTCCTTTTGTGATGAATTCTGTTGCAAACAAAAGATCAAGCCAGTATTTAGATTCGTTTGCCTCTTTTAAGCCGATGCTGAGTTTATGGATAAAATCCTTTAAACTTTCTGCATGTTCAGCCTCCCGTGTTATAGCTCCGGCAGAGGTTCCGCTCCTGATCAGTTGTTGCGCTATAATATTTTCCCCATGCTGTTTCTTTAAAAATTTATAAAGATTTACAATCCTTACGGCAAATAAAAAAATTTTGTTCTTTAAAATGTTCTCTTTCATAATTGATATTTAGGGTTACGGATGATTCTTTGAATGTAAGAAATTATCCATTATCCCATTATCCATTATTCATTAGAACACCTTCGCTTCCTCATGCAGCAGGCGCACCAGTTCTTCGGGTGTATCCGGACTTACCAGTTTAACACCCGCTTTTGCCGGGGGCAGGTCAAATGATACCACGGATGTAAGTGCATCCACTGCGGCGGGTTCCACCACTTTCAATGGTTTGCTTCTGGCACCCATAATGCCTTTCATATTGGGGATGCGCTGTTCGGCCATGCCTTTCTGGCAGCTTACCACTACGGGCAGACTTACTTTACAGGTTTCTTCACCACCTTCAATTTCACGGTCAATGACCGCAGCAGTTCCTTCCAGTGTAAATTTTGTAGCCAGCGAAACATACGGCATATCCAGTAATTCGGCCACCATACCGCCAATGGATGAACCATTGTAGTCGATGGTTTCTTTACCGGTAAATACCAGGTCATAACCGCCGTCTTTTGCAATGGCTGCGATCTGGCCGGCAATATAAAAACTATCATGACTGTCGGCATTAACCCTGATGGCTTCATCGCCACCCAATGCCAGCGCCTTGCGGATGATGGGCTCGGTATCCGCAGCACCAACGGTAATTAAATGGATCACCGTGGAAGCGTCTGCCTCTTTCAATTCAATGGCCCTTACGAGTGCATACCATTCATCGTAGGGGTTGATGATCCACTGCACGCCGTCAGCAGCAAATTTCGTATTGTTATCAGTGAAGGCTATTTTTGCCGTTGTGTCGGGCGTTTTTGAAATGCAAACAAGTATTTTCATAAATGGTTGTTTATGCAACTATCAACAAAGATAAGGGAGAACCGGAAAGAAAAAAATTTTAAAAAAAGATTTTAAAGTGGACAGGATCGAAAAGTTAAACGGGTTTTTAAAAGACAGTCCGGAAGACAGTTTTTTGCAGCATGCCCTCGCATTGGAATACATAAAAATCAACAATGATAATGCAGCAAGGGAACTATTTGAAGCCATATTAAACAGGGAGCCCGGTTATGTAGGGAGTTATTATCACCTGGCCAAATTACTGGAACGTGCCGGGGATATCAATGGCGCAATGGCAGTATATGAACGGGGAATGGACGCTGCAAAAAAAGCCGGCGACAAACATGCATATAATGAGTTGCAGATGGCGAAGGAGGATGTGGAGGAGAGTTGAAAGTGGAAGGTTTAGGGTTTAGTGTGGTTAAGGATGAGCATTGCATTCTTCTATAGTGATTAACACAAGGCGGAATATAACATGAGCATAACGGAACAATTTAAAAATTATATACAGGACCAGCATCTTTTTCATCCAAAGGACCGGTTGCTGCTGACTGTAAGCGGCGGGGTGGATTCGGTGGTATTATGTGAATTGTGCAAACAGGCCGGGTATGATTTTGCCATTGCACACTGCAATTTCAAATTAAGGGAAGCCGATAGTGACCGTGATGAACAATTTGTGCAGAACCTTGCACAAAAATATGCGGTGCCTTTTTTTGTTCAGCAGTTTGATACGGCCGCCCTTGCCAAAGCAGGCAAAAAATCGGTTGAGGAAACTGCCCGTAACCTGCGCTATGCATGGTTTGAAGAAATACGTGCTGCAAACGGGTATGCTTTTATTGTAACGGCCCATCATGCCAATGACCAGGTTGAAACTGTGCTGATGAATTTTTTCCGGGGAACCGGCCTGAAGGGGTTACATGGCATACCGCCCAAGCGGGATAAAATTGTGCGGCCAATGCTGTTTGCAAAAAAAAATGAACTGCTTGCATTTGCAGTGGAACATGCACTTGCTTTTGTGCAGGATCATACCAATGCGCAAAACGATTTTACCCGTAATTATTTCCGCAACGAAATTATACCCGCGGTTCAAAAAGTATTTCCCGCCGTGGAAGATAACCTGCTGAACAATATCAGCCGGCTGTCTGAAGCCGAAGCATTGTATAACGAAGCCATCGCCCTTCATAAAAAGAAATTGCTGGAAGTAAAGGGTACCGAAGTGCATATCCCGGTATTAAAACTCCTGCAGCTGCAACCGCTGCACAGCATTTTGTACGAGATCATTAAAGCTTATGGTTTCAGTTCGCATCAAACAGCCGAAGTGGCGGCATTGCTGCAAAGTGAAAGCGGGAAGTATGTGGAGTCGGCCACGCACCGCATTATCCGCAACCGCAAATGGCTTATTATTACAACCAGTAAAACGGAGCATGCCGCTCATATTTTAATTGAGCCGGCTGATAAGCTTGTAAAATTTGAAGGTGGACTTTTAAAACTATCAAGGGGTACTCCGCCATCTTCCATCAATACGCTGCCATCAATGGCGTTGCTGGATGCCGATGCGATACAATTTCCCCTGTTGCTGCGCAAATGGAAACCGGGTGATTATTTTTACCCGCTGGGTATGCAAAAGAAAAAAAAACTGGCCCGTTTCCTCATCGATCAAAAACTTTCCATAGCCGGTAAAGAAAAAGTATGGGTGCTGGAGAGCAATAAAAAAATTCTCTGGGTCATCGGCATGCGGATCGATGACCGGTTTAAGATCGGGCCCGCTGTAAAAAATGTTTTGCAGGTAATGTTAACGGCCGAGTAAGCTGGGGTTTTTGAGTTCTTCTACAATGGCACTGAACAGGTCGGGCTGCAGAATGCCAATCAGTACCAGGGTGAAAGCCAGTCCGAATAAAGAACCCCACAAGTGCGCATCATGATTGATATTGTCTCCGCCACGTTTTCCCATATACACACAATACACAACATACAGTACTGCATACACAGCAGAGGCAACACCCAATGCGCCATACAGGTAAATTTTGCCCCAGGGATTGAATACAATGGTGGCAAATACCACAGCTGAAACGGCGCCCGAAGCACCCAGGCTGCGGTAATTATAATTGTCCTTGTGTTTGATATAGCTGGGGATATCAGAAACAATCAGCCCGAGAAAATACAATACAACAAAAGATATTTCACCACCCAGCCCGTAATAAGTAAAATAATGTTCAAGCGCCCCGCCAAAAAAATACAGCGTGAACATGTTAAAGAACAGGTGCATCATATCGGCATGCAAAAAACCGGAAGTGATAAAACGCAGGTATTGGTTTTCCCTGTTCACACGATATGGCCACATGATGGTTTTGTCCACCATATCCGCATTTGAAAATCCTATCAGGGAAAAAATAACATTGGCTGCAATCAGTGCAAGGGTGATGGGGCTGTCGGCTAAATTCATGTAACTGTTTTAAAAAGCAAATCTAATTATTAAATCAGCTGTGGTGATATTTTTCATTCTTATTAATAGTGCATGCCCGGTATACCTGTTCGGCCAGTATCAAACGCACCAGCTGGTGCGGAAAAACCAATGCAGACAAACTCCATTTAAACTGTGCCCTTTTCATCACTTCATCACTCACGCCATAAGCGCCGCCAATTAAAAACACCATGCGCTTTACACTGTTATTGGCCTGCTGCTGCAGGAGGGCAGCGAGCTGTTCGCTGCTGATGTTTTTTCCCCTTTCATCCAGCAATACCAGGTAATCATCTTTCTGCAGCAGGTTTAAAATGATTTCGCCTTCCTTTTTTTTAAGGTCGGTGTCGCTGAGTGTGCCTGCATTTTTGGGAGATGCAATGATGTGCCAGTCTGCCGTATAATAAAAACAGATGCGTTTGGTAAATAATTCCACCCCTCCCTTTACATAGGTTTCGTGTGCTTTACCAACCGACCAGAACTGGAATTTCATGCAGCGGTTATGATTTCTTGATGGAGGATTCTCTTACGATCAGTTCTGTTTGCATGGCCTTTGTTTCAAACTCGGTCACGGGCCGCTTACTTTCAATCATACTGATGAGCAGTTCGGTGGCCACCTGCCCTATTTCGAATGCAGGCTGCCGTACTACCGACAGGGGCGGGTTGAAGATGTCGCCCAGGTTGGTATTGGTAAACCCGATCACGCCCACATCTTCCGGAATCTTTTTATTGAGTTTTTGCAATGCCTGCATGGTGGTGGTGGTGATGCGGTCGCCGGCGGTGAACAGGGCATCCATTTTTGGTTTTTGTTTGAAGAGTTTTTTCAGTGCATCTTCCACTTCATCATAATTCATGCCGCCGTTATCACAAAACTGCACCAGTTTTTCGTCGTATTCAATATTGTTTTTACGCAGGGCTTCTTTATAGCCTTCCAGTCTTTCCACCGAAATGGATAAATAAGGCGCACTGGTGATATGAGCGATCCTCCTGAAACCGTTCTGGATCAGGTGTTCGGTGGCATCAAAAGCACCCTTGAAATTATCCGCAATTACTTTATGGGTATTGATCTCTCCCGCAATACGGTCGAAGAAAACGATGGGCAAACCCTTTTCGTACAACTGTTTCAAATGCGTGTAATCCTTGGTACCGCTGGAGAGGGATACCAGCAGGCCATCCACCGAACGGGAGGCCAGGTGATCAACGATCACGGTTTCACGTTCATACGATTCATGGCTTTGCGAAATGATCACATGGTAGCCCCGGTTGTAGGCAATGGATTCGATTCCGTTGATGGCCTGTGAAAAATAGTTGTTGGCTATTTCGCAAACAATGATTCCGATGGAATGGTTGCGCCGCTCTTTCAAACTCAGTGCAATAGGGTTGGGGCGGTAGTTTATTTTCTCGGCATATTCCAGCACCAGCTTTTTGGTTTCGGCACTGATCTCATAGCTGCCTCGAAGCGCACGCGATACCGTGGAAGTGGACAATCCCAGTGCTTTGCCTATATCTTTTATTGTTACCGGTTCAAATTTCATAAACAGTAATTACCGGCTGCAAGAAACCGTTTTTTTTCAAGTTACAATTTTTTTGCCGCATAAAATAATGTGGCATCGTTATCGGGAACGATTGCGTAAAAATAGTGTGTTTTTCAGAATATGAGTGGATGAAAAATGTGCTAAAATTGGGTATTGATTGATGTGCATCCGCTAGCCCAATTTACGGGTGCGTTTCTAAATTTTTAAAAAACACTGCTATATGAATAAACTATCGATTCTAATCGCATGCCTGTTTTTTATTCCCCTTTCAATACTGGCGCAAAATGTAACTGTTAAAGGTAAAGTAGTTGATGAAAGCAACCTGCCTTTAAGTGGCGTTACCGTACTGGCAAAGGGTACTAAAAAAGGCACACAAACAGACAAAGAAGGTAATTTTTCCATTACTGTTCCCGGTTCAGGGGTTGTCTCGCTTACATTTTCATCCGTTGGGTACACATCTAAATCTGTGTCATCATCCGGAAAAGATGTAATCACTGTAAAACTTGCAAAAGAAGCTATCACACAGGAAGACGTTGTTGTAGTTGGCTACTCATCTGTAAGGAGGAAGGACCTGACGGCGTCTGTTTCCTCTGTCGGCTCAAGGGATCTTAAAGACAACCCGGCCAACTCCGCCGCAGAAGCGCTTGCTGGTAAGCTTGCGGGCGTACAGGTAACAGTTTCAGAAGGTGCACCCGGCGCGGATGTTGACCTGTATGTGCGTGGCCGCAATTCCATTACGCAAAGCGGCGCCCCGCTCTATGTGGTGGATGGTATCCAGGTTGAAAATGCGCTCTCGGTTTTATCACCGCAGGATATTGAAAATATCACAGTATTAAAAGATGCAGCTTCCACTGCAATCTATGGTGCCAGGGGAGCAAACGGTGTGTTCCTGATCACCACCAAGGGCGGAAAAAACACCCAGGGAAAAACCACTGTAACGTATAACGGTTTTTACGGGGTGAATAAAATTGCACGAAAGCTGGATATGATGGATCCCTATAATTTTGTACTGCTCGCATATGAAAGGGCCAAATACACTGAAAATGCCACCGATACGGCCGTTGTGGCTCAGTATATCAAACGCATGAGCAATTATGATACAATTGCTCCTACTTATGGTAATTATGTAAACCCGGTAGACTGGCAGGATGTTATCATGGGACGCAATGCCGTGCAATCGACCCATAATATTGCCGTTACAGGCGGTACCGCTGCCACCCAGTATAATTTAAGCGTTACCAGCAACAAGCAGGAAGGTTTATTGCTTAATTCAAATTACGACAGGAAACTGGCCAGCTTTAAATTTGATCATAAAGTAAGTGATAAATTAAAGGTGGGCTTTAATGTACGTTACAATATTCAGAAAGTGGATGGCGCCGGTACATCTGATGTGGGTGGTGCAGGCAGCAACCGCTTAAGGCAGTTTACCCGTTACAGGCCGCTGGTTTTACCCGGCCAGGAAATTGATACGTACGATGCAGACCTCGATGCACGTAACCCCGGAAATGGCCTGAACGAACTGAATCCGCTTAAAGTGCTGCAGGCGGAATATCGTAAAAGATCCATCACTGCCTATAATTTCAGCGGGTATTTTAATTATTCCATCCTGAAAAACCTCAGCTGGCGTACCACTTTTGGTTATGATGTGAATAAAACAGAATCAAAAGCCTATGATGATACCTTAACAGCCACTTCAAGAACCTATAACAGGCTGCCGGTACTTACTTTGAATAACAACGACCGTTTTACCCTGAATAATTCAAATGTGCTTACGTATTCCAACCCATCCTTATTCAAATCAAAACACGGGCTGGATGTTTTGGTAGGGCATGAAATTTATGAAACAGTAAATAAGCTCAATTCACTGGAAGTACGTTATTTTCCCATTGGCGTTAAACCCGAAGCCGCATTTGCCAATCTTGGTCTTGCGTCTGCCCCGGCTGGTTTTTCACAACCCAAGCCTGCTTCTTCAGAAGTTACCACCAGGCAGGTGTCTTTTTTCACAAGTTTGAAATACAATTTCAACAGGAAGTATTTGCTGACTTTTAACCTGCGTGCGGATGGTTCCTCATTGTTTGGACCAAACTACTCAAGTGCAATACCGCTTACAGACTCCACCAACAGGAAATGGGGTTATTTCCCCTCAGTGTCTGGTGCATGGCGAATTTCGCAGGAAGACTTTATGAAGAATATCAACTTCATTAATGATGCCAAGATAAGGCTCAGTTTTGGTCAGTCTGGTAACAGCAGGATCAATGCCTATGGTTATACAACAGGTTATATCACCCCGTCTAACGGAGGTTATGGATTAAGCGATGTGCTGGCATACACACTTGTAACTCCCACAAGGTTGGGTAATCCCGGTATTACATGGGAAACACTGGAATCAAAAAACCTTGGTTTCGATCTGGCATTCCTGAATAACAGGATCACCTTAACTGCTGACCTGTATTCAAATACTACAAAAGATCTGCTGATTGAAAATAAATTTCCCGCCACTTCAGGCTATACTACGCAATACCAAAATGTGGGTTCTGTAAGAAACCGTGGTGTGGAACTGCAATTGGGAGCAACTGTGCTGAAGAAAAAGGATTTCCGCTGGGATGCCAACTTTAATATCAGCTTCAATAAGAATAAAATCCTGAGTCTTGGTTCAAATACCCAGTTCACCGCTAACTCTGGCTGGTTCAGTACTGCCAACTCAGATGATTACCTCCTGCGGGTGGGCGAAAGTGTTGGTACCATGTACGGACTGGTAGTGGATGGCTTTTACACAGTGAATGATTTTGATGTGACGCCTTATTCCAATGCAACTTATCCGACCCTGACTTACCAGTATAAACTCAAGTCCGGACTGGCCGATCCTATTTCGGTTCTGGCAGATTTAGTGGCGCCCGGACAGATCAAATACAAAGATATCAATGGTGATGGCAAGATCACGCTGGATGGTGACAGGGCAGTAATTGGAAATGCACTTCCAAAATTCACCGGTGGCTTTAACCAGACATTCAGCTACAAGAATTTTGATCTCTCTGTATTTACCAACTTCTCTTATGGCAACGATATATATAATGCCAATAACCTGGAGTTCTCCAATACTTACGGTGTGGATGCCAATGTGCTTGCAAAAATGAACGACCGCTGGAAAGTGATTGATGCAAGGGGTAACCTGGTGCAGAAGCAAATCAATGCAACGACCACTGTTGGTATTGCACCCGATCAGCTTGCTGCTTTAAATGCAAATGCAAAAATCTGGCAGCCTATCCGGACAACAACCGGCTTCTATCCCATGTCATATGCTGTTGAAGACGGATCTTTCCTCAGGATTAATAACCTGACCCTGGGCTATACATTGCCAAAGTCAATTATAAAGAGAGCAAAGATTTCTTCATTCAGGATTTATGCTACAGTTTATAACCTTGCAACGCTCACATCTTATTCCGGTTTCGATCCTGATGTGAACGCCAAACGTTCAAACCCGTTAACACCCGGTGTTGATTATTCTGCTTATCCCAGAGGCCGTACGTTTCTTGCAGGTGTGAATTTGTCATTCTAAAAATCAAAACTATTAAACATGGAAAATAAAATTAAAAATTTAGCAAGATTGATTGCAGTGCTGCTTTTTACTGCAACAGTTTCGGTTTCATGTAAAAAATATTTGTCCCCCGACCCGGTATCCACTTTCGACCCGAGTTTTGCATTTGGTAATATACCCAATGCGAAAGCGGCTCTTAACGGCGCCTATTTTTCTATGGCAGGTGATTTTGGATACGGCATCAGGGTGAGCTATTATTATGCGCATGATGATGATATTATTATGGGCGGCGGATCTGCACTGGACCAGTTAAGGCACCAGGAGGCGCATTATACACTGGTGGCTGGTAATACAGACATTGTTAGCACATTCAACCAGTTTTACGCCGGTATTGAAAGGGCCAACAACTGTATTTATTATATCCCCAAAATGCCGCAATACAGTGAGTCCGGAAGCAGCTCAGATAATATTGAATTAAGAAGGATGCTGGGTGAAGCACTTACCATCCGGGCACAGTATTATTTTGAACTGACCCGTTTGTGGGGGGATGTGCCGGCACCATGGGTTCCTTCTGCTTTTGCTTCTGACCTGTTTCCTAAAAGAATGAGCAGGGATTCTATCTACACCCAAATTCTGGCCGACCTTACAAAGGCAAAAGCACTGATGCCCTGGAGAACCGCCGTTACGCAGGATGAACGTTTTACAAAAGGTTCAGCGATGGCATTGCGTGCTAAAATTGCTTTATTCGCCGGAGGGTATTATACAGATTTGACCGGCCAGATATTAAGGCGTGCCAATTACCTTGACTATTATAAGATCGCAAAAGATGAATGCTGGGAAATCATGCAAAACAGGAGCCAGCACAACTTAGCGGCAACTTTCAAAGGGCTGTTTAAAGATGTAATCGATGCTCACAAGGCCGTTGATCCGGCTGGTGAACTCATTATGCAGGTGGCCATGGCGAATGGTACCAACTCTGACAGTAAGATCGGGTTGCAAAATGGTACCAAGATAAACGGTGTTGGAGGTTCTTTGGGTAATATGTTACCTACTTATTTTTACCAGTTTGATTCAACAGATTTACGAAGGGATGTAACTTTTGTCCCGTTTGAAGTGGTTCGTGATGTATTTGGCAGGGGGCACGCCAGCAACAGCATTTATGATGGCAAATTCAGGAGAGACTGGGTATCCAGCCCTTCATTCTATTTCAGCAATGGCGTTACTTCAGGTACCAATCCCGTAACATTAACACCGGCATCCAATGCTTCATTGCAGAATATGCAGATCAACTGGCCTTTGATCAGGTTCGCAGATGTGTTGCTGATGTTCGCAGAAGCAGAGAATGAAATCAACGGCCCAACTGCAGATGCTTACAATGCTTTTGCGGAAGTAAGTAAAAGAGGTCATAACGGAAATGCTGCATTGGTACCTGCCAACCCGGGTACAAAAAGCGATTTCTTTAAATTACTGGTAAAAGAAAGAATGCTTGAATTTGGCGGCGAAGGTATCCGTAAATGGGATCTTATCCGCTGGAACCTGCTGGGTACAGCCTTAACGGAAACCAAGGCAAATCTTTCACGCATGGCTGCGGGAACAGCAATGGTGGCCTATACTTACCAGGCTCCGCCACCAGCTTATACATTAACAGCCAACCTGCCCAAGCAAATGTATTTTTACCAGAATGCGGCGGCAGAGAACGGACAGATATGGGCACATTCTTTTTACAACCCAACACCTGCAGTTGCGCCGCTTGACCCAACAAACGGCAATGTGCAGTTAACTACCACTAACCGTGTAAACTGGTTTGCAAATACCGGTATCACCACAACCTATGTCAATTACCTGGGTTATGGATTTGTGGATGGTAAAAGTCAGTTATATCCAATCCCGCAATCTGCCATAGATGCCAACCAAAATCTTAAACCACAGAATTTTGGTTATTAATGCTCTTTTCTCAATAATCGTTTAGTTTTATAAGGCTGCCCCCGTGGCAGCCTTTTTTAAATGGAAATTTTATGAAGCAGATCGTTCAGTTAATGGGAGTGGTACTGTTGCTGGTGGCTTTTGCCATACCTCCCAAAAAGAGAATCAAAGTGTATCTCATTGGCGATTCCACGATGTGCAACTATGAAGTGAGCCGGGCGCCATTAACAGGATGGGGGATGCCTTTTGCTTATTTTTTCGACTCAACAGTTATCGTGGATAACAGGGCCAGGGGCGGACGCAGCACACGCACTTTTATCAGTGAAAACCGCTGGCAGCCTATTGCCGACAGTCTGCATGAAGGCGATTATGTATTGATGCAGTTTGGTCATAATGATGAAGCCAAAGAGGAGCGGTATAAGGACCGTTACACACCGGTGCCTGATTATAAAAGCAACCTGGTAAAATTCATTACAGAAACAAGGGCAAAAAATGCATGGCCCGTATTGATCACACCGGTAACAAGAATGCGTTTTGATAAACAGGGTAATGTGGAGGAAACCCATAAAGAATACAGTGCAGCTGTTTGGGAACTGGGCAGGGACTATAAAGTTCCTGTGATTGATCTTGATGCACAAAGCAGGAACCTGTTGCAACTGATGGGCCCGGTAAATGCAAAGTACCTTTACATGCAGCTCGACTCGCTGGAGCATCCCAATTACCCAAATGGCCAGAAAGACAATACCCATTTTACCGAGTTTGGCGCAAGACGGATGGCAGAAATTGTATTATCAGGTATCAGGGATTTAAAACTCGAACTTGCCGAGCGGATTGTGGTGCCTCCCGTAAAAAAATAATTTATGCGATTAAACAAACGGATTATAGTGGCGGGATTGATAACTGTGATATATTGGAGCAATGCACAGGCACAAACTTTCATCCCCCTCTGGCCCGAAGGCAAAAAGCCCAACAGCAACAGTGTAAAGATTACCGACAGTATTTTTAATGAACGCATCTGGCGGGTGGCCACACCGGGTATCTACGCTTTTCCTGTTGCCAAAACAGAAAATACCGGCACATCCGTACTCATTTGCCCGGGGGGCGGTTACGAACGGGTATCTTATATCTACAATGGTTTCAATTTTGCCAAATGGTACAATGCCATTGGCATCAATGTTTTTGTGCTGGTATACCGTTTGCCCAACCAGCCCGATCTGAAACAAAGGGAACTGGCGCCATTACAGGATGCCCAGCGTGCCATCAAATTAATCAGGTCGCATGCTGTGGAATGGAATATCAGTACAGACAGGATTGGCGTGATGGGTATTTCTGCGGGGGGACATGTTGCCAGCACAGCAGGTACGCATGTAAAAGATGAATCTGTTATTGGAGATACCATTGACCGCTACAGTTACAGGCCCGATTTTATGGTGCTCTTATCTCCTGTGATCTCCATGGGGAAAATGGCGCATGGCGGCAGCCGGAAAAATTTTTTAGGCGCCGATACATCTGCAGCCATGATTGAAAAGTATTCATCAGAAATGCAGGTATCATCCTTTACACCACCCGCTTTTATAATTCATGCGTTTAACGACAGTACGGTAAAAGTGCAGAACAGCCTATTGTTTTACAATGCGCTGGTGGAGAAAAAAATCAGTGCCAGCCTGCATGTTTTTCCGCAGGGCGGGCATGGTATACGGCTGGATGAAAACCCCGGCTCCACGGATTTATGGACGAATTTGCTGGAACTTTGGTTAAAGGAAACTGGTTTTGTTAAACCCATACCATTTAAATAATGAACAGGTATTGTAAGATATGGTTGTATAGGTGTGCAGGAGTTATAGCCAGTGTGCTATTCAATTCTGGAACTATAAAAGCGCAGCTGCAAAGTGGCTTAACCGGAGTGCCGGATACCTCTTTCTCTAATCACAGTGCATTCAAAAGTGCGCTTAAAAAATACCCGCAAATAAAGTTTCCGGTAACCGATACACTTGTTAATGTAAAAAATAAACTAGGTGTAGCCTATGCCACTTTTGAGAAACGAAAATTATTGCTGGATGCATTTTATTCAAAACAAAAAAGTAATAGTGGTATTGCTGTTATTATCATTCATGGTGGCGGATGGCGCTCGGGCAACCGCACACAACATTATGCACTGGCACAGCAATTGGCTGCAAAAGGGTACACCTGTTTTACGCCAGAATACAGGCTTTCAACCGAAGCATTATTTCCTGCCGCAGTGTATGATCTAAAAGCTGCGATAAGATGGGTGAGGGAGAACGCAGCAAGATATAATATTGATACAGGCAAAATCGCTGTTGCAGGTTTTTCTGCAGGCGGGGAGCTTGCAGCATTTTTAGCCACCACCGGTAATATGCCTTTGTTTGAGGGTACAGCAGTTGCTCCAAAAACACCTTCGCATGTAAATGCATTGATTGATATTGACGGTACACTTTCATTTGTGCACACTGAAAGTTCAGAAATGACAGATACCAGCAAGCGCATTGGCGCAAGTGCCCAGTGGATGGGGTATACGTTGCGGGAAGATTTTGCTTTATGGCAGGCCGCATCACCACTAAGCCATGTAAATAAAAACACGCCGCCTGCCTTATTTTTAAACAGCAGCGTTGCCCGTATGCATGCCGGCCGTGATGATTTTAATAAAATACTCACCAAGTACAATATTTATACGGAAGTACAGACCTTTGAGAACTCACCACATACTTTTTGCCTCTTTGAGCCGTGGTTTACCCCAACAGTTAATTGTATTGATACATTTTTAAAAAAGGTTTTTAAGAATAATACACAATGAAAAAAGTAATTTCGATTTTAGCCTCCTTGTTTTTGTTTGTATGCAGCTTTGCGCAAACCTCCAATCCGCAACAGTACAAATATGTGTTTACGGTAGCCAAAGATGGCACGGGTGATTATATGTTCATCCAGGATGCGATCGACGCCATGCGGGTGTACCCGCTTGCACCCATCACGCTCTATATCAAAAACGGGGTGTACAACGAAAAGATCGAGCTGCCCGCCAATAATGTGGATGTAACATTTGTGGGCGAAAGTGTTGACAGCACCATCATTGTTTACAATGATTATTCGGGCAAAGGAAAACATACCACGTTTACATCGTACACGGCAAAAATTTCGGGCAACCGTTTCAGGGCTGAGAATATTACGTTTGCCAACAGCGCCGGTCCGGTGGGGCAGGCGCTGGCTTTATACGTGGATGCCGATAAGGCGGTATTCAAAAACTGTAAATTTCTTGGCAACCAGGATACCATTTTTGCCAGTGGAGAAGATGCCCGCCAGTTATTCGACAGCTGTTATATTGAAGGCACCACCGATTTTATTTTTGGTCCTGCCACAGCCGTGTTTAAAAACTGCACCATCAAAGGCAAAACCAATTCATTCATTACGGCGGCCAATACACCCCGGGGAAAACAATATGGTTTTGTATTCATTGATTGCAGGATCATTGCCGACAGCACCGTTAATAAACTTTACCTCGGCCGGCCATGGCGTGCTAATTCCAATACCGTGTTCATTAATTGCAGCCTGCCAAAATCAATTGCCCCTGAAGGATGGAACAACTGGGGAAATACCGAAAATGAGAAAACAGCATTTTATGCCGAATATAAAAATTATGGCGAAGGCGCTGCCGTGGATAAAAGGGTGAAATGGTCGAAGCAATTAAATAAATTGCAGGCGGGTAAATTCAGCCTGCCTGCTGTATTGGGATTGGTAAGCTCCAATATTGCCCCTGATAAAGTATGGTACAACAAACCTTCATACACCAAATTTGACTACGCAGCATTTGTGAATAAAACACCACAGGAAATACCGTTGTACAAAGACGCTGTACCCAATTCAACCGGTGCCGCCAATAAAGAAAATGCCGTATTCAGGGATAATGTTACCCGTATTGCCAAAGTAAGTGTGCCCACCATCACGATGTATAAACCCCTTGTAAAATCCAATGGCAAGGCCGTGATCATTTGTCCCGGTGGCGGCTATTCCATTTTGGCATTTGATAAAGAAGGCACCCGCGTGGCCGAAGAAATGATAAGATGGGGCGTTACCTGTTTTGTGCTTAAATACCGTTTGCCGGATGACAGCGCCAATATCGATAAATCGATGGCGCCGCTGCAGGATGCACAGCAGGCCATCCGTTTTATCAGGACGAATGCAAAAGAATTTGGTATCAATAAAAACCAGGTGGGCATCATGGGTTTCTCAGCCGGCGGTCATTTGGCATCCACGGCAGCCACACATTTTACCATGAATGCAGATGCATCGAATACCGACACCACTTCTGTACGGCCCGATTTTGCAGTACTGGTGTATCCGGTGATCAGTTTTGACTCAGCGATTACACACAGGGGATCCAGGACAAATTTGATCGGGTCAAAGCCAGCCCCTGAAAAAGTGGCGTTATTCTCCAACGAACTGCAGGTAAGCAGGGCAACGCCACCGTCTTTCCTGGTGCATGCCAGTGATGATAATGGTGTGCCTGTTGAAAACAGTGTGCGTTATTACCAGGCCTGTGTAAAAAATAAAGTGCCCGTGGAAATGCATTTGTATCCGAAAGGCGGTCATGGTTTTGGCATGTTGAATAAAACCACGGATGACAACTGGCTGGAACGCCTGAAGAACTGGCTGAACCGGCTGTAAATTTCATGGGAGGGCAGGACAGCAGGCTGCATCAAAAAGTTCAACTTGCACCCTTCATGATTGCCCGGGTAAAAGTTTAACTTCATGCATTGTTTTCAAAAAGCAAATTCCAGCAAATAATGAAACGTTATTGTCTTGCACTCGATTTAAAAGATGACACAGCGCTGATTGCAGCATACGAAGCACATCACAAAAAGATCTGGCCCGAAATTGCAGCCAGCATTACCGGCAGCGGTATTGAAAAAATGGAAATATACCGCACCGGAAACCGGCTGTTCATGATCATGGAAGTAAATGAAAATTTCTCATTCGAAGCAAAGGCCCGCGCCGATGCTGCCAGTGCGAAAGTACAGGAATGGGAAACCCTGATGTGGCAATACCAGCAGGCATTACCACTGGCAAAACCGGGAGAGAAGTGGATGCTGATGGAAAAGATTTTTGAACTGGGAAGGTGACAGTTGAAATGGTGGAAGAAGTTTCGCCGTTGTTGGTCGCCTGACCAACAACACCCGGCTAAAAAGTTTATGAAAGTGATAAAGTTGAAGCGTGCGACGCCAACGAAGCCGAAGAATGATTTGAAGCTTGTAACAGAAGAACAAAAATAAATTTCAGGAAGGAACCATGTTTAGTTTACAAAATAAAAAAGCTGTGATCACCGGTGCCGCCAGCGGTATTGGAAAAGCCATTGCGCTGTTGTTCGCAAAACAGGGCGCCACCGTGTACCTGCTGGATATGAATGAAGAAGGGCTCGCCGCAGCAGTAAGTGAAATTACAAATGCCGGTGGCACAGCAGCGGCACATGCCTTGCGTGTGGACCAGCAGCAGGAAGTGAAAAATGTTTTTGACAGTACCGGTGCCCCGGATATTCTCGTGAACTGTGCCGGCATTTCAAATATTGGCAGGGCCGACACCACCAGTGAAGCCGATTTTGAAAAAGTATTCAATGTAAATGTAAAGGGCACTTACAATTGTTTGCATGTTGCCATTCCCCTGATGAAAGAAAAAAAGCAGGGGGTGATTTTGAATATGGCATCCATCGCCAGCAGCGTGGGTATCCCGGACCGTTTTGCCTACAGCATGAGCAAGGGTGCCGTGGTGGGTATGACTTTATCGGTGGCGAAAGATTATCTGCATGATGGCATCCGCTGCAACTGCATTTCCCCGGCAAGGGTGCATACGCCCTTTGTTGATAATTTCCTGGCCAAAACATATCCCGGCAGGGAGAAAGAAATGTATGATAAACTGAGTAAAACACAGCCCATCGGGCGGATGGCCACACCGGATGAAGTGGCGCACCTGGTATTGTATCTTTGCTCCGATGAAGCCGCCTTCATCACCGGCTGTGATTACCCCATCGATGGCGGATTTATAAAACTGAATAATTAGCCCCCGCTCCCTGAAGGAGTACCTGATGAAGGAGGCGAAAATGCGATGAAAATTTTTTATAAAAGAATATAACAATGAAACTGATTCGTTTTGGAAATGAAGGAAAGGAAAAACCCGGCGTGCACATTGATGGTGTGAACTATGATGTGAGCGGTTTTATTCATGATTATAATGAAGCTTTTTTCGCCAATGGCGGATTGCCGCACCTGGCATGGATGCTGGAGCAGCACAAAGGCATGCTGCCCAAAGTGACTGATACCGCCCGGCTGGGATCTCCGGTGGCCAGGCCCTCAAAGATCATTTGCATTGGTTTGAATTATGCCGATCATGCAAAGGAAACCAATGCAACACCTCCGGCAGAACCGGTGATCTTTATGAAGGCTACTACAGCTTTGTGCGGACCGTTCGACGAAGTGGTCATTCCAAAGGATTCGGAAAAAGCAGACTGGGAAGTGGAACTGGCAGTGGTGATTGGCACAAAGGCCAGTTATGTGAGCGAAGCGGATGCCATGAACCATGTGGCCGGGTATTGTTTGCACAATGATGTCAGCGAAAGGGCTTTTCAACTGGAGCGGGGCGGCACCTGGGATAAGGGCAAGGGCTGCGATACATTTGCACCCATCGGTCCCTGGCTGGTTACAAAAGATGAAGTGGCCGATGTGCATAACCTGAACCTGTGGTTAAAACTCAATGGCAAACAAATGCAAAACGGTACTACAGCAAACCTGATCTTTTATATTCCTTTTTTGATCAGCTATGTAAGCCGTTTTATGACCTTATTGCCCGGTGATATTATTTCAACGGGAACTCCGGCGGGGGTGGGACTGGGATTCAATCCGCCCATCTACTTAAAACCCGGTGATGTGATGGAACTCGGTATCGACGGACTCGGAACGAGCGCACAAACCTGTGTGGCTTATTCAAAGTAAACCTGCGGTCTTTGTGTGCAGGCATGATGAGAAGGAGAAGTTGATAAAGTTGAAGGTTAATAAAGGTAAAAGCCCATCGCGTCTTTGCACCTTTGCGCCTTTACTGAAGAAAGCGATCACACAATTTGACGAATTACACTAATTTATATGCAGCGGCCCCGGTGTCTCTGCGTTCAAAAAAAATCAATGTATGCATCTCAATTTAAAAGATAAAGTCATCCTCGTAAGCGGTGGCGCCAAAGGTATTGGCGAAGGTATTGTAAAAGTGCTGGCATCAGAAGGCGCCATACCGGTGATCATTGGCCGCAATGAAACGGATAATTTAAAAACCGTGGCGGCAGTGGAAGCTGCAGGCGGCAAGGCCGGGCAGGTGGCGGCTGAACTGACAGCGCCCGCTGCATGCGAAGCCGCCGTTAAAAAAATAATCACAACCTATAACCGTATTGACGGGTTGGTAAACAATGCCGGTGTGAATGATGGAGTAGGTCTTGAAAGCGGCGACTATGAAAAGTTCATGGCATCGCTGCATAAAAACCTGGTGCATTATTATTTGCTGGCACATTATGCATTACCCGAATTAAAAAAATCAAAGGGCAGTATTGTAAACATCACTTCTAAAACGGCTGATACCGGGCAGGGCAATACATCAGCCTATGCAGCCAGTAACGGCGGCCGCAATGCGCTTACAAGAGAGTGGGCGGTGGAATTATTGAAATACGGTATCCGTGTAAATGCCGTGGTGGTGGCCGAATGTTTTACGCCCCTCTATGCCAGGTGGATCGAAACCCTGCCCAACCCGCAGGAGAAATTAAAAGAGATTGAATCTAAAATCCCCCTGGGCAACCGGATGACCAGTGCGGAAGAAATTGCCAATGCGGTGGCCTTTCTTTTATCAGAAAGATCGAGCCATACAACCGGTCAGCTGGTTTATGTAGACGGCGGTTATGTGCATTTAGACCGGGCACTGGCCAACGCTTAAACACTAATTACACGAATTAAATCTAATTACATGAATTTGATATGATGCTAAAGTAGAATTAGTGTAATTCGTCCAAATTCGTGTAATAAAAAAATAGCTAAAATGCAACCCATCAAAACAGCACTTTGTTCCTTTGGTATGAGCGGCTGGGTATTTCATGCCCCCTTCCTGCAAGCACATCCCGGTTTTGAACTGTATGCTGTTTGGGAAAGAACCAAAAACCTGGCGCAGGAAAAATATCCTTCCATAAAAACTTTCCGTGATTTTGATGGCATGCTGGCCGATGATGCCATTGAACTGGTGGTGATCAATACACCCAGTATCACCCATTACGATTATACCAAAAAAGCCCTTCTCGCCGGCAAGCATGTGATTGTAGAAAAACCTTTTACCGCAACGGTTGCAGAAGCGGATGAACTGATCGCCCTGGCACAACAGCAACAAAAAATGCTCACGGTTTTCCAGAACAGGCGCAACGACAGCGATTATCTTACTGTAAAAAAGATTATCCGCAGCGGCCTGCTGGGCGAAATAAAAGAAGCAGAGATCCACTACGACCGCTTTACACCCGAACTCAGTTATAAAGCACATAAGGAAGCTGCCACGCCGGCTGTTGGCATTGTATATGATTTGGGTGCTCATTTGCTGGATGCGGCGCTCCAGTTATTCGGTCTGCCCAATGCGGTATTTGCCGATATGATGATCATGCGTGAAAACTCACTGGTGGATGATTATTTTGAAATACTGCTGTACTATCCTTCATGCCGGGTGCGTGTAAAAGCCACCATGTTTGCGAAGGAGCCGCAGGGCTTTATCATTCATGGCAGCAGGGGAAGTTTTATCAAAAGCCGCGGCGATGTGCAGGAAGCACAGTTGCAGCAGCATAAAAACCCGCTTGATGCAGATTATGGTATTGAACCGGAACCGGAATGGGGGCTGCTGCATTACGAAAAAGACGGGCATTTTATTAAAGAAAAGATCAAAAGTGAACCCGGGAATTACCGCCGTTACTACGACGGGGTATATGAAGCCATCGTTCACCGGAAGCCACCACCTGTAACCGCCGGTGAAGCACGAAATGTGATCAAAGTGATAGAAGCTGCCTACAGCAGTTTTCGTAGTAAAAAGATCGTGTTTTTTAGCTGAAATCCTGCGCCGGCCAATGCGCTTTTTCCAGGGTATTTTCCCTCTCAAAACACCTGTTTTTTTCAATACCTGAAACGGGAAATCGTTATCGGGAACGTTTGCATAAATAAAGGCATTTTATTGCTTCTCCACCCCGTAATAATTTGGTAAAATTGAGATGTAAAACGATTGCCAGCATTGCGCCTGATCGTGTTTTATTTAACCCCTTTCAATTTTTATAACAGCATTACATTATGAGCATTTTAAATCAATTCAGTTTAAAAGGTAAAACGGCCGTTGTTACAGGCTGTGATACTGGTTTGGGTATGGGAATGGCCACAGCGCTTGCAGAAGCGGGAGCCGATATCGTGGGCGCTTCTATTGTGGAAGATTATTCTGCCGTGAAGGCTGCAGTGGAAGCCACCGGTGTAAAATTTACTTATCACCGCGTGGATATTTCAGACCGTGATGCACTTTATGCCTTCATTAATAAAGTACGCGAAGAAAATAAAAAAGTGGATATACTGGTAAACAATGCCGGTATCATCATGCGCAAACCAGCAGCCGAACACCCGGACGAATACTGGGACAAAGTAATTTCCATCAACCTCGATGCACAGTTTATCCTGGGCCGTGAGTTTGGTAAAGACATGATCGCACAGGGCAGCGGAAAAATCATTTTCACCTGTTCATTGCTCAGCTTCCAGGGCGGTATCAATGTGCCGGGATATACAGCCAGTAAATCTGCCGTTGCCGGCCTGGTGCGTGCATTTGCCAACGAATGGGGTAGCAAGGGTGTATGTGTAAACGGCATTGCACCCGGTTATATCGCCACCAACAACACACAGGCATTGCGTGAAGATCCCGAACGCAGCGCTGCGATCCTCGGCCGTATACCCGCAGGCCGCTGGGGACAGCCGGAAGATTTTAAAGGCCCCGTTGTATTTCTCGCTTCACCCGCATCCGATTACGTGAACGGTGCTATACTGTTTGTGGATGGCGGATGGATGGCGAGATAAGATGACTTGCTTAAATAAAAACTAAACAAACTACAATGGAAATAAGATTTCATAACAGTCCGGCCGAAGTAAGCAGGATGAACGCACAGGAGCTGCGCAGCAATTTCCTGGTGCAAAACATAATGGTGAGCGACGAGATCAATTTTGTATACACACATTACGACCGCGTGATCATCGGCGGTACCGTACCCGTAAATAAAACCATTACGCTGAAAACATACGACTGCTTAAGGGCGGATTATTTTCTGGAAAGAAGGGAACTCGGTGTGATCAATGTGGGCGGTGATGGAAAAGTGACCGTGGACGGAAAAGAGTACAGCCTGCGCAAACTCGACTGCCTTTACATTGGTAAAGGCAAACAGAAGGTGACATTCAAAAGCAGCAGCAAAAAAGATCCCGCTAAATTTTATTTGCTTTCTTCTCCCGCACATAAAGAATACGCTGTTAAACTCATGCCAAGGGAAAAAGCGGAACCAACAGATTTGGGAGAATTAAAAACAGCCAACCAGCGCACCGTGTATAAATATATTCATGCCAATGGTATTAAAAGCTGCCAGCTCGTAATGGGATTAACCATTTTGAAAGAAGGCAATGTGTGGAATACCATGCCCACGCATGTGCACGACCGCAGGATGGAAGCCTACTATTATTTTGATGTGCCCGAAAACCAGAAAGTGATCCACCTGATGGGGCAGCCTTCAGAAACAAAACACCTGGTGGTAAGCAATGATGAAGCAATCATTTCGCCGCCATGGAGCATTCACAGCGGCTGCGGTACCAGCAACTATGGTTTTATTTGGGGCATGGCCGGTGAAAACTTTATTTACACCGATATGGATCCCGTAAACATAAATGATTTACGTTAAAATATTTGAAACCCCGGAGGCGGCTGCAGTCCCTCCGGCGGTTTTGAAAACGGTTTTATTTTTTT
This sequence comes from Ferruginibacter sp., assembly GCA_046329655.1. Classification (GTDB taxonomy): domain Bacteria; phylum Bacteroidota; class Bacteroidia; order Chitinophagales; family Chitinophagaceae; genus Ferruginibacter. The sequence continues at coordinate 61,582 of JAXLUD010000008.1, read as the reverse complement.
GTACCGGGCTGCAACCCATTGTTCTGCTGCATTGGCGTCGCACATCTGTACATCATTTGATTATTCAGCAATAGAATTTTTCTTATAACAGCTTCCTGTTCTTTGCGCCTTTGTGGGAAAACAAAAAAATATGAAAAAGTACACCACGATCTTTTTGCTTGCAGTTACCGGCTTACTGGCATTTATGCAACCCGATAAAAAGCCCACCATTTTTTTAATTGGCGACAGCACCTGTGCCAACAAACCGCTTGAGGATAATCCCGAAAGGGGCTGGGGGCAATTACTGCCGCGTTTTTTCACCAGCGAAGTGGAAATACAAAACCATGCGGTGAATGGCCGCAGCACCAAAAGCTTTATCAACGAACACCGCTGGGATACCGTGATGAGCCGGATGAAAGAAGGTGATTTTGTGATGATACAGTTTGGCCATAACGATGAAAAAATAGATAAGCCGGAAGTAGGTGCACCTGCACACACGCTGTATAAAGAAAATCTCATTCGTTTTATTAACGACACCAGGAGCAAAGGCGCCACACCTGTTTTACTAACACCGGTGATGCGCCGCAGTTTTGATTCAACCGGGAAGTTTGTGGATTCACATGGTGATTATCCTGGCGTGGTGAAGGAAGTGGGCGCACAAATGAATGTAGCAGTGATCGACCTGCACAAAAGCAGCGAGGAACTAATACTGAAAGAAGGTTTTGAAAACAGCAAGCGTTTCTTCCTGCATATCCCGGCCAATCATTTTAAAGATAAAAAAGACAAAGCAGATAATACTCACTTCAGTGAATACGGCGCAGCCTCCATGGCATCACTGGTTTGCCAGTCGGTTAAAGACCAGCACCTGCACATGGAGAAATACCTGGCGCCTTCCGATTTCAAGGAAAAATATGCTTTTGAACTGCCCAAAGTATATACACCGCATTTCAAAAATGATACGTTCAATATCATGAACTATGGAGCCGTGGCAGATGGATTAACACTGAATACTGCGGCCATCAACCAGGCCATTGAAGCCTGTGCAAAAGGCGGTGGCGGTACCGTGGTGATACCAAGGGGCAGTTATATCACCGGGCCCATCATCATGAAGAGCAATATTAACCTGCACCTCGATAAAGGGGCGCTGGTTATTTTCAGTTCAGACTTTAACCAGTTCCCGCTGGTGGTGTCCACTTTTGAAGGGGTGGATGCGGTGAGATGCCAGTCGCCGGTTACAGCCGAAAACCTCGAGAACATCGCTTTTACAGGCGAAGGCATCATGAACGGCAACGGGTTTTACTGGAGGCCGCTGCCCAGGGACAAACAAACCGAAAGCCAGTGGAAAGCGCACCTGAAAAAATATGGCGGCGTGGTTTCTGCCAATGGTAAAATGTGGTATTCTTCAGAAAAAGCACTCAAAGGATCTCTCACCAATAATATCGGTAAGCTCACCGAAGGAAAATCTGTAAAGGATTTTGAAGACATCAAAGACTACCTGCGTCCCAATATGATCCGTATTTTCCAGTGTAAAAATATTTTGATAGACGGGGTGACCTTTGAAAACTCCCCGGCATGGACCACGCATATCAATGCCAGCGAGCATATCACCATTCACAATCTTACCGTGAAAAACCCCTGGTTTGGCACCAACAATGATGCCCTCGACCTGGAAAGCAGTAAAAATATTATGATGGACGATTGCCATTTTGATACCGGTGATGATGGTATTTGCATCAAGAGCGGCCGCGATGCAGAAGGAAGAAAAAGAGGATTGCCCACCAAAGACCTGATCGTTAAAAACTGCGTGGTGTACCATGCGCATGGCGGCTTTGTTATTGGAAGCGAAATGAGCGGGGGCGTTAATAATATGTTTGTAAGCAACTGTACATTCATCGGCACAGATATCGGTCTGCGCTTTAAAACCACCCGTGGCCGCGGCGGTATGGTGGAGAATATTTACGTGAACAAAATAGATATGAAGGATATTCCCGCCGAAGCCATTTTGTTTGATATGTACTATATGGCGAAAGATCCCGTGGTTTTATCAGGTGAAAAAAGGGAGCCGCCCAAAGTGGAGGCAAAACCTGTGGATGAAAGCACCCCGCAGTTCCAGCATTTCTATATGCGCAATATTACCTGTGATGAGGCCGCGAAAGGAATTTTTGTCCGGGGTATACCTGAAATGCATATCAGGGATATCGTGATAGAAAACGTCGTAATGAATGTGGATGAGGGGATCGACATCCAGGAAGCCAGCAATATCACGCTGAATAATATCACCATGATGACCAAAAACACCAACCCGGTGGCCTATGTGCTGAACAGTGATAATATTACCATCAATCATTTAAAATATAAAGACAGTGCCGATGTGCTGGCCATTGTACAGGGAGAGCGCAGTAAAAACATCAATATTTTAAATACAGATATCACAAAGGCGAAACAAAAACTGCAGACTGGTTTTGGTGTAACGGAGGCAGAAGTGAAATGGGCAGCAGCACCGCCGGCGCCTGAGCCTAAAATGAAAACAAAGAAGAAAAATAAAAAAAGCTGAATCAGGAAATATCGTTGAAGTGTGCGACGCCCGTGCTGCTGAATATTGAACCAATGCTTGTAACAAAAAAATAAAAATTACCCGAAAGGGAAACAGCGTATGAAAAAACTGATTTTAATAATCGCAACTGTTGTAGCCGCAAATACGTTTGCGCAAACACCGTCTGAAAAAATGGCGGCCACGGTGTTGAATATATGGAAAGATACCATGCCCATTGGCAGCACCACCAAGTGGAGCTATGATATGGGCGTGGTGCTGAAGGGCTTTGAAGGGTTGTGGATGAATACCGGCGATGCGAAATACTTTACTGCTATACAGCAGAAGATGGACTATTTTGTAAAAGACGACGGCAGCATCAAAGGATACGAAAAGGAGGAATACAATATCGATCATGTCAATAATGGCAAACTGGTATTGCTGCTGTACCGTGTTACCGGTAAGGAAAAATATAAAAAGGCAGCAGCCTTGCTCCGCAGCCAGCTGCTTACACATCCTCGTACCAATGAAGGCGGTTTCTGGCATAAAAAAGTATATCCTTACCAGATGTGGCTGGATGGTTTGTACATGGGCGAACCGTTTTATGCGGAGTATGCCATGCTGTTTCATGAAGACACAGTCTTTAATGATATTGCCAACCAGTTTATCTGGATGGAACAGCATGCACGTGATCCTAAAACAGGATTGCTGTACCACGCATGGGATGAGAGCAAACAGCAGCAATGGGCCAATAAACAAACGGGTACTTCTCCACTGTTCTGGGCCAGGGCCATGGGCTGGTATGCAGATGCGCTGGTGGATGCACTGGATTATTTCCCCGCTAATCATACAAAAAGAAAAGCACTCGTGGATATCCTGAACCGGCTGGTAAATGCGATAGAAAAACAACAGGATGCCAAAACAGGTTTATGGTATGATGTGATGAACTATAACGGTGCCGGTAAAGAGAAAAATTATTTTGAGGCATCGGCTTCCTCGCAGTTTGTATATGCCGTGGCAAAAGGTGTGCGCAAAGGCTACCTGCCTGCTGCTAAAATCGCCATTGCTAAAAAAGGATATGAAGGCATTTTAAAACAGTTTTTTAAAGAGGAGAACGGCCAGTGGAATTTGCATGGCACGGTAAAAGTGAGCGGGCTGGGCGGCAAACCTTACCGCGACGGCAGTTTTGAATATTATATGAGCGAACCGGTGATTGTAAATGACGCCAAGGGTATTGGCGCTTTTATGCTGGCCTGCAATGAAATGGAAATGCAGTCATCGCAAAACCTGGGTAAAGGCAAAACCGTAATGCTCGACTGCTGGTTTAACAGTGAAAAGCGTAAAGACGCCACCGGTGCGGATGTATACTGGCATTATGTATGGGAAGAAAGAAGTCATCCGGGTTTTTATACCCTCGGGCATTTGTTTGAACGTAATGGGGCCAAACTGGCTTCACTGGATGTGGCGCCCACGGCTGCAAATTTAAAGGCTGCATCCGTGTACATCATGGTTGATCCCGACCATGTGCGTGATAATCCCAAACCAAATTACGTAACAGAAAATGATGCAGCTGTCATTGCTGCCTGGGTGAAAGCGGGTGGTACTTTACTGCTGATGGCGAACGACAGCAATAACTGCGACCTGCAGCATTTTAATATTCTAGCCGCGAAATTCGGAGTGAAGTTTACCGATAAAAGCCTGAACATGGTAAAGAACGACCAGTATGAACAAGGCGTTGTTTTGCCGGGAACGAACAATCCTGTATTTAAATCGCCTGCAAAAATGTATCTGAAAGAGATCAGTGCGCTGGAAATAAAAGCTCCTGCAGTTGCCAATGCAGTTAAAGACGGTGATGTGATCATTGCAACAGCACAGTATGGCAAAGGAAAGGTGCTGGTGGTGGGAGATCCCTGGTTGTACAATGAATACCTCGATAACAGGAAACTGCCCTTGGAGTATGAAAATTATAAAGCGGCGGCTGATTTGGTGCGGTGGTTACTGAAGAAGTGAGTGAAGTGATAAGTTGTAAGTAATAAGTAATAAGTTATAAGTTATAAGTAATAAGTAAATAAAGCAGTGAGTAAATAATGTAATGGCAAGTTTAAAGAAAATATTGTTTGTTGCTGTGATGCTGTTTATTGCAGCAAACCTGCATGCCCAAACTGAAATTACCGTGGCGCAGGATGGCAGCGGCAATTATAAAAGCATACAGGAAGCCATTAACAGCCTGCCTGTAACAGATGCTAAAATGCATCGGGTGATCCTTATTAAAAAAGGCACTTACAGGGAGAAAATAATGATCGATAAGAATTTTATCACCCTCCGCGGCGAAAGCGCCGAAAACACCATTGTCACCATTTCATTAGCCAGGGACGAATGGCGCTGTGATAATAAAGATGACTATGGTACGGCCGCCATTAATTTACAGGGCAGCGATATCACGCTCGAAAACCTGTCGTTCATAAACAGCTATGGTAAAGATGCGAAGGCCGATAAGGAAATTGTTTGTGCAAAGGAAGCGGGGAATATAAAAACCATTAAACCCGGCGGGCACCAGATGGCCCTGCGTTCGTTTAAAACCACCCGGCTGATTGTGAAGAACTGTATTTTCAGGGCCTATGGCGGCGATACGGTCAGCCCGTGGAATACCTGGGAAGGCATGTATTATTTCAAAGACTGCATCATGGAAGGCGGTGTGGATTTTTATTGTCCGCGTGGATGGGCACTGGCAGAAAATTGTTTATTCATCTGTCATAACAACAATGCATCCATCTGGCACGACGGCAGTGATGTAAAAGAATCGAAAACCGTTTTGTACAACTGCAGTTTTACAGGGGATGATGGTTTTAAGCTGGGTCGTTACCACCGCGATGCACAGTTCTATTTACTTAATTGCAGCTTCCCCAAAAACATGGCCGATGCGGATATTTACTGGGTGCCATCCAAAGAAAAAAGGGATTCTTTAAAATGGGGTGTAAGGGTGTATTATTATAACTGTCACCGTAACGGCGGCGATTACAGCTGGCATAAAGACAAGTTACCTGTCGGGTTCGGGATCAATGATTTTACCAGCAGCTGGGTATTTGATTATAAATGGAACCCGTTGAATGAAGGGGTGAAACTCAACCCCGGTGGCGCACCGGTTCAGCCTTCAGCACCTGCAGCAACAGCGGATAAAAGCACTGATCCCGTTGCAGAAAATATGCTGTTATACCAGCGCAGCAACGGGGGATGGCCCAAGCATTTTAAAGAAAAGGCGGTGGATTATAAAAAGGAATTAACAACGGAAGAACTGCAGGAGTTAAAAGCAGGCTTCGAAAAAGGCATCGATGCCACCATTGATAATAACGCCACTACTAAGGAAATCAAATACCTGGTAACTGCGTATAAAAAATACAAGATTTCTTCATATCTCAATACGGCACAAAAAGGCATTGACTATTTGCTCAAGGCCCAGTATGACAATGGAGGCTGGCCGCAGTATTACCCCGACTTCAGCAGTTACCGCAGCCAAATTACGTATAACGACAACGCCATGATCAATGTGCTGAATCTTTTACAGGATGTGGCTGAAGGGAAAAATGATTTTGATGTGATAGCAGGAAATTATAAAGCAACCTGCCTCGCTTCGGTGCAAAAAGGCATTGACTGTATTTTAAAAACGCAGTACAAACAAAATGGTGTATTAACGGTATGGTGTGCCCAATACAACGCCAAAACACTGGTGCCGGAAATGGCAAGAAAATTTGAACTGGCCTCATTGAGCGGCAGCGAATCGGTGGGGATTGTGCGTTTCCTGATGCGCCAGGAAAATCCTTCCAAAGAAATCATTGCTGCTGTGAAAGCTGCAGTGGAATGGTTTAAAAAAGTGCAGATAAAAGGTTACAATGTACAGGAAATAAAAGCGCCCACTGAAACAAGTGGCAAAGACCGGATCGTGGTGAAAGATGAAAATAATATCATGTGGGCCCGTTTTTATAACCTGGAAACGAATGAGCCGTTCTTTACCGGCCGCGACAGCCAGCCAAAGAAAACTCTGGCCGAAATTGAAAACGAACGCAGGGTGGGCTACGCCTATTATGTAACAGCGCCTGCAAAACTTGTTACTGAAGAATACCCTGCATGGATAACCAGGTGGGCAGTAAAATAAATAAAGTTAAAACGAGACGTTATGATGACATTATCAAAATTTAATTTGAAAAATATACAGGGCACGGCTGTTGTACCTGAGGGTGTGTTTGACCTGCCCGAAAAAGTACTGCAGTTTGGTACCGGGGTATTACTCCGCGGACTGCCGGATTATTTTATTGACAAAGCCAACCGCCAGGGGATTTTTAATGGCAGGGTGGTGGTGGTTAAATCTACCAGCGGCGGCGATGCGGCTGCTTTTGACAAACAGGATGGATTGTATACACTCTGCATCCGTGGTTTGGAAAACGGTCAGCCTGTTGCGGAAAATATCGTGAGCTCATCCATCAGCCGTGTATTATCTGCAAAAGATGAATGGGATGCGGTATTAAAATGCGCCCATAATCCCGAAATGCAGGTCATCATTTCAAATACCACCGAAGTGGGGATTGAACTGTTGAAGGAAGATATTCATCATCATCCTCCGGTTTCATTCCCGGCAAAACTGCTGGCGTTTTTATACGAACGTTACAAAGCATTTGACGGAAGTGCGCAATGCGGTATGGTGATTGTTCCAACAGAACTGATCACGGATAATGGAAAAAAACTGGAAGCCATTGTTTTTGAACTGGCACACCTGAACGGGCTCGAGGCAAGTTTTATGGAGTGGCTGGAGAAGCATAACCGTTTCTGCAATTCACTGGTTGACCGGATTGTTCCGGGCAAACCCGATGCTGCTGCCAAACAAAAACTCGAAAGCGAACTCGGTTACCAGGATGATTTGCTCACCATGAGCGAGGTTTACCGCTTATGGGCCATTGAAGGGGATGAAAAAGTGGCATCGGTGCTCAGCTTTGCAACAGTGGATGAAGGCGTGGTGATCGCACCCGATATCACTGTTTTTAAAGAACTGAAACTGCGCCTGCTCAATGGAACGCATTCACTGAGTTGTGGTGTGGCTTTTCTTTCAGGCATCACTTCGGTAAAAGAAGCGATGGATAACCCGGTAATGTCGGCCTTTATTAAAAACCTGATGACAGAAGAAATCGCGAGGGCAATTCCCTACGAACTGCCACAGGAAGATTCCCTTGCATTTGCTGCCAAAGTGCTTGACCGCTTTGCCAACCCGAGTATCGAACATCACTGGATCAATATCACGCTCAACTTTACACAAAAACTTGAAATGCGTGTGGTGCAGGTTTTGCAGCGGTATGCTGAATTGTACAAAACGGTTCCGGAACATTTTGCACTGGGTTTTGCTGCATATATCGTGTTCATGCACCCGGTAAAAAAAGAAGGCGATACTTACTATGGCAGTCTTGATGGTAAGGATTATCCCATTAAGGATGTGAAGGCCGAATGGTTTTACCAGCAATGGAATAACTTTGCAGCACAGCAGCTGGTTCAAAATGTATTGGGCAATACGGCATTGTGGAATGCAGACCTTGCCGCGATACCCGGGTTCGCTGAACGTGTTACAGAAAATGTGGAAGACATACTGGCCAATGGCATGAAAGCAATATTACAACACTCAACTGAAAAAATCTGATAGTATACATGAAGCAAAAGGTTTTAAAAGTCCACCCCAATGACAATGTACTGGTGGCTTTAACTGATTTAAAGAAAGGAGACATCATTGCATATGATGGCATATCCTATACACTGCAGGATGATGTAAAGGCGAAGCATAAGTTCTTTACAGAAGATCTCAAAAAAGGGGATAAGATCATCATGTATGGTGTACTGGTGGGAAAAGCACAGTATGATATTCCCCGGGGCGGCTGGATGAATACCGATAATACGAAGCATGCAGCCGAGCCTTATGTTTACCGGAAAACAGGTTTTAAATGGACCGCTCCCGATGTGTCAAAATTTGCGGGCCGTACATTTAACGGGTATCACCGCAGCGATGGAAGGGTGGGTACTGCCAATTACTGGCTGTTTGTGCCAACGGTTTTTTGCGAAAACCGGAATATGGATGTGATCCGTGAAGCCATGCACAATGAACTGGGTTATGCAGTTACTGATAAATACAAGCAATACACAAAAAAATTACTTGAAGCATACGAAAAGGGAGAAGAGCTTTCCGCTGTTGAAATCTTCAATCCCTCCCCTTCAGGGGAGGCCAGGAGGGGCTTCTTTAAAAATGTAGATGGTATAAAATTTCTGAATCACCAGGGCGGCTGTGGCGGAACAAGACAGGATGCCGGTGTGCTGGGAAAATTACTGGCCGCATATGCCAACCATCCCAATGTGGCAGGTGTAACCGTATTAAGCCTGGGTTGCCAGAATTTGCAGACGAACGATTTTTTAGCCGAGCTTAAAAAATTCAACCCCGGGTTCGACAAACCCATGTATATTTTTGAACAGCAGCAATCACAAAGCGAAGAACAGCTGATTGCTGAAGCGATCAAAAAAACATTTGAGGGCCTGGTTGAAATCAATAAAATTGAAAGGAAGCCTGCCCCTTTAACGGATTTATGCATTGGCGTAAAATGCGGCGGCAGCGATGGTTTCAGTGGCATCAGCGCCAATCCTTCTGTTGGTTATTTAAGCGACCTGGTGGTGGCATTGGGTGGAAAAATATTGCTGGCAGAATTTCCTGAATTGTGCGGTGCCGAACAAAACCTGATCGACCGTACGAATGATGAAGCAGCCGCACAGAAATTCATTCAGCTGATGGGTACGTACAGCGAGCAGGCCGAACGGGTGGGCAGTGGTTTTCATATGAACCCGTCTCCCGGTAATATTAAAGACGGTTTGATTACTGATGCTATTAAAAGCAACGGCGCGGCATTAAAAGGAGGTACATCTCCCGTGGTGGACGTACTGGATTATACAGAACAGGCGGTAAAGCCAGGACTGAGCCTTGTTTGCACCCCCGGCAATGATGTGGAAGCCACTACGGGTAAAGCTGCAAGCGGCGCCACGCTTATTTTATTTACTACAGGTTTGGGCACACCAACAGGTAACCCGGTTTGTCCTACCATTAAAGTAAGCACCAACAGCAACCTTACCAAGCGCATGAATGATATTATTGATATTGATTGCGGACCGGTGGTGGAAGGCGAAAAAACCATTCAGCAAATGGGAGAGGAGATACTGGAATATTGTATCAAAGCGGCCAGTGGTGAAGTAATACCCAAGGCGGTACTGCTGAACCAGGATGATTTTATTCCATGGAAAAGAGGGGTGAGCCTGTAACGTTTTATGATATTGCCTGCTATTCATTTCGATTATTAACTTAATAACAAACAGCAAGCTTTCATCAGCTGTTGTAATTTTTGTATGAAAAAATTTTTAGACGAGCATTTCCTGCTTCAAAGCAAAACTGCACAAACACTCTACCATGAGTTTGCCAAACCGATGCCGATCATCGATTATCACAATCACCTGCCTCCCGACCAGATTGCCAACAATATCAACTTCGGTAATTTAACACAGGTATGGTTGTATGGCGATCACTATAAATGGAGGGCCATGCGAACCAATGGCATCAATGAAAAATATTGTACCGGCAATGCCGGCGATTTTGAAAAATTTGAACAGTGGGCTGCAACCGTTCCTTATACATTGCGGAACCCGCTGTATCACTGGACGCACCTGGAACTGCAGCGCTATTTCGGTATTCACAAAGTGTTAAACGCCGGCACCGCCAAAGAGATATATGAGGAAGCAACCGCCAAACTGCAAACAAAAGAATACAGTGTATGGGGACTGCTTACCAAAATGCAGGTAAAAACACTCTGCACCACTGATGACCCGGTGGATACACTGGAGCACCACCAGCGCATTGCAAAAAGCGATTGCCCTATTGTGGTGAAACCGGCATTCAGGCCTGATAAAGCCATGAACGTGGATGATGCCGCGGTATTCAATGCCTATGTAAACAAAGTGGAGGCAGCCGCCAACGTTTCCGTAAGTTCATACAGTGATTATTTAAAGGCACTGAAGGGCAGGCATGATTATTTTGCGGCCAATGGCGCCTCTGTATCAGATCATGGCCTCGACCAGATTTTTGCAGAAGATTATACTGATGCAGAGATCAGTAACATCTTTTCAAAGATCCGCGGCGGAAAATCACTGGAGCGTGAAGAGATACTCAAATTCAAATCTGCCATGCTGGTGGAGTTTGCAAAATGGGATCATGAAAAAGGCTGGGTACAGCAGTTTCACCTCGGTGCTTTGCGTAATAACAATACAAGGATGCTGTCGTTGTTAGGTCCCGATACTGGCTGGGACAGCATCGGTGATTTTTCACAGGCCAGTGCATTGTCAAAGTTTTTAAACAAACTGGATTCAACGGATCAGCTTGCCAAAACAATTATATATAACCTGAACCCGGCAGATAATGACCTGATGGCAACCATGATTGGCAATTTCAATGATGGCAGCGTGGCGGGTAAAATTCAGTTTGGCAGCGGCTGGTGGTTCCTGGATCAAAAGCAGGGTATGATTGATCAGATAAATTCATTAAGCAATATGGGACTGCTCAGCAGGTTTGTGGGGATGCTTACCGACAGCCGCAGTTTCCTGTCCTATCCACGCCATGAATATTTCCGCAGGATATTATGCAATATACTGGGAGAAGAAATTGAGCATGGAGAAATCCCGGATGATATCGAATGGACAGGAAAAATTGTACAGGATATTTGTTATAACAATGCAAAGTCGTATTTTGGGTTCTGATCTGGAAGAAAAACCCAACCATAGTTCATTTTAAAAACCTCCTCCCTAAGGAGGTTTTTTCATTTTCTCTTTCAATGTATCTTACTGGTGCCCCATGTCTTCCCATAAATGTCTTATCAGCCCGTCTACCAGGCCGATCTTGGGCACATATATTTCCTGCGCATCGGCCCAGCGCATTACGTTGGTGTATATCTGCAGGGCAGGTACAATCACATCGGCCCGGTCCTCACGCAGGCTGTACCTGCTGATGCGTTCTGCAAGCGGAACACTTCCCAGTTCCTTGTAATAATCTTTCAGCAACTCCAGCGTCAGCGGTTTCCCGTCTTTGCGCTTGCTCATGGAAAAAACCTTGTTGATATTACCGCCCGTACCAATGGCCACCACTTCCTTGTGTCCCTTGGTAACCGCCTTTATCACCTCCTTCATATCATCCCATTGTTTTTCTGTAACCATATTTTTCAATAAGCGGATGGTGCCGATATTGAAGGATTTTTTATAGGTGAGAATACCGTTGCTGAAGAAAGAAAGTTCCGTGCTTCCGCCGCCCACATCAATGTACAGGTAACTGTGGTCCCTGTCCATATTTTCGGCCACATGGTTTTCATAAATGAGATTGGCTTCCAGGTCGCCACTGATGATTTCAATGGCAATATCTGTTTCAAGTTTTATTTTCCGTATGATATCCTGGGCATTTTTTGCATCCCGCATGGCACTGGTGGCGCAGGCTTTGAGGTGTGTAACACCGTAGGCATTCATGAGGTGTTTGTACGCCTTCATGGTTTGCAAAATCATCCCGGTGCGTTCTTTGGAGATCATGGCTGTTTCAAAAACGTCGAAGCCCAGCCGCAGCGGCACACGAACCAGGTTCAGTTTATTAAAAGCCGTATTGCCTTTTTCATCGGTGATCACTTCGCTGATGAGGAGCCTTGCCGCATTACTGCCTATGTCGATTGCTGCCAGTTTCAATGTTGATAAATCAGTTGTTTGGTGAGTGGGTAGCCCGGTCACGAATTTACGGATAACTGTTATACCGCTGACAGGTTAGCCTTTCAACTTATCAACCTTTCAGCTTCCCTGCTGTTTACGGAAGAGGTAATTGTATATCTCCACCTGGCTGCGTACTTTTTTGGTGTTACGGGGGTTTACATACTGGTTGGCGAGGTCATTGTCCAGTATCCGGGCCTTGATATTATCGTCGAGCTGGATTTTTAAGATGTCTTTCAGTTCCTGCAGCAACGCTTTGTCAAAAACAGGACAGGCAGCTTCAATACGATGGTCGATATTCCGTACCATCCAGTCGGCGCTTGAAATAAAAGCTTTTTCATCCCCGTTATTATGAAACACCATCAAACGGGCATGCTCCAGGTATTCATCCACAATGCTGATGGCATAAACATCTTTGTATTTCCTGTTTTCGGTGAGCATACAGCAGATGCCGCGGATAACCAGTTCAAGTTTAACACCTGCTTTGGCCGCATCATACAGTTTATTGATCAGTATTTCGTCACTCAGTGAATTGAGTTTAAGTAAAATGGCCGCTGGCTTTCCTTTTTTTGCATGGCTGATCTCGCGGTTCACGAGTTGCAGCAACTGCCGCCGCATACTCACCGGGCTTACCAGCAGTGTTTTACAGGCGTTCAATACCGGCATCCGCAGTTTAGGCTGCTCGAGATAAGTGAAAATACGGTTCACATCCGCCATGATATTGCGGTCGGCAGTCAGCAGGCAATGATCACCATAAATGGTGGCCGTTTTTTCATTCAGGTTGCCGGTGCTGACAAAACCATAATGGATGGTACGGTTATTCACCTGTTTTTTTACCAGGCATAATTTGGCATGCACTTTCATATTGGGTACGCCGAGTAATACTTTTACGCCGGCTTCTTCCAGTTCATTTTTCCATTCCAGGTTGGCTTCTTCTTCAAAACGTGCCCTCAGTTCCAGCACCACGGTTACCTGTTTGCCGTTTCTCACCGCATTGGTAACCGCATTGATGATCTTTGAACGGGATGCCAGCCGGTAACAGGTCAGCTTAATGGAAGTAACCTGCGGATCAATCGCTGCTTCACGAAGCAGGTCGATGACGCTGTTAAAACCATGATAGGGAAAATGCAGCATCACATCTTTTTCCATGATCACATCCGTAATGCGTTTGGCATTTGCAAAGGCAGGATGGGTGAAAGGTTTTTTACGGCTGCTTTTTTTATGAAACACCTGTTCAGGAAAATCCATAAAATCCTTGAAGTTATGGATGCGCCCGCCGGGGATGATATGATCTTTATGTGTAAGCCCCAGGCGTTTTACCAGGTAAGTAAGCAACGAGGCATCAATTTCCTTATCATATACAAAACGAACCGTTTTTCCTTTTTTCCTGTTCTTAAGTCCCTTTTCAATTTTTTGTATCAGCGTGGTGGATACATCACTGTCAATATCGATTTCGGCATCACGGGTTACCTTGATGATCGCCGAGGAAAAAGAGTCGTATCCAAAAAATGAAAAGATCTGCGGCAGGCAAAACCGGATGATATCTTCCAGCAGGATGATATGCTTTTCCTGTTGCCGGGAGGGCAGGATGATAAAACGCGGCAGCCTTCTTGCGGGAACTGATACGAGCGCAAATTTTTTAGGCAGGCTTTTATCTTTTTTTGAAAGGGTGCAGGCCAGGTAGATCGATTTATCACTGAGGGTGGGGAAGGCCTTGATATCCTCGATCATCAGCGGCACGATATTGCTGCGTATCTCTTCATTAAAATAATCCTGCACAAATCTCTGCTGCACCCGGTTCAACCGGCTCTCCGTAATAAGAAATATTTTTTCTTTTTTCAGCTCACGCAGTATTTCGTTCCAGATACGTTCAAATTCCTTTTGCTGCTGTAAAACGGTATCCTGTATCTGTTCAAGTATTTGCTGGGGATTGATCTCGAGGTGCATGCGGCTTTTTTTGCCGAGAGCGATCATGCGGTTGAGTGCCGCCACCCTTACCCGGAAAAATTCATCCAGGTTGTTTGAAAAAATGCCCAGAAAACGGATGCGTTCACGCAGGGGAACCGTATCGTCTGCCGCTTCCTGTAATACCCTGTGGTTGAATGAAAGCCAGCTGATATCTCTTATGATCGTTTTTGGTTTTGCCACGGCCTTTTGTATGTGAAATTAAAGGGATTGCTGTAACCCCGCTGTAAATCCTGCGTTAAGTTTTGGTAAACTATTTGCCCTGTTTCATTCTTTCTATGATGGAAGTGGTGGAAAAGCCTTCAAGAATGGGCGCAATCTTTACCTCGCCACCGTTAGCCAGCACTTCTTTTGCGCCTGCGATCTGGTCAATGGTATAATCGCCTCCCTTTACCAGCACATCCGGCATAATGGAAGTGATTAACTGGAAGGGTGTGTCTTCATCAAAGAGTATGACCGCATCGGTCATTATCAAAGATGCGAGCAATAAACTTCTCGACTGCTGGTTATTCACGGGTCTGCTTTCTCCTTTTAAGCGTTTTACGGAAGCATCCGTATTCAGGCCCACAATTAAAATACTGCCGCAGGAAGCAGCTTCACTCAAAGAGGCAATATGCCCTTCGTGTAAAATGTCGAACACGCCATTGGTAAAAACGATCCTGCGGCCCAGCATGCGCCAGCGTAATACCTGTTGCTTCAGGTCAGGTAATGTAAATATTTTACCCGGTATGGCTTGTATGGCTTTCATGTTTATGCTTATTGATATATGGTAATGCCACGATGGATGCACAACCGACAATGAGTGTTAAAACAAATTGTGCCGACCATTGCAGCCAACCGTTGGCAATACCATAACTTGTTTCAACATTGTACAGCAGCATGGCTTCTTTCAGCAATTCAGGGTAAGCGCCGATGCCGCCCGGTGTTACAATAGTGGCAATGGTGCCGAATGATAATACCGGGAAGGTGGAAAGCACGGGCAGACCGGCAGTGGCACTGATAGCCTTGAACCCGATATAGGTTCCCGCGAGATAGCAGCCCCAGATGACCAGGCTGTGAAAAATAAACAGCCATTTGTTTTGCAGGTTCTTTATACTCAGCAAACCTTCTATCACGCCTTTGATGATACTTTTAAGCCGGTCAACCAGTTTGATGTGGTGGTATTTTTTAAAAATATAACGCATCACCAGCAGCAGCACGAGCAGCACCGCCCCCATTATGGCAAACCTTGTGATCACGGCGGTTTTATCCCCGGCTAAAATATAGGTGTTGATTTTTTCTTTGGTATAAGCACCCACCACTTTTGCCTGTGTAAGCAGCGAAATGATGATCACAATGCCGAAAGAAAGCAGGTCTACGGCACGCTCCACCAGGATGGTGCCCACTAATTTATCCGGGGGCACTTTTTCATATTTCCCCAGGATGGTGCATTTGAGCACTTCTCCCAGTCTTGGAAAAGCAAAATTGGCCAGGTAACCCACCATCACGGCAGCAAAAGTGTTACTGAGCTTTGGATAATAACCCATGGATGCCATGAGTATTTTCCATCGTATGGCCCGGCTGATATGGCTGATGGTTAAGATGGCGAATACAGGAATTACCAGGTAATAATTGGCTGTTTTAAGCGCTTCGATAAACTGTGCATATTGAGTGGCGCTCAGTTTATGTATACTCCACCAGACCAAAAAAATACCAAGGCCAAAGAAAAAGGCAAATTTTACGAATGATAAAAGCTTTTTCTGCATATCGGGTACAAATTACGAATTGATTACTGAACAAAACCGGTTAATAATCATTAATACAACAGCATATTGTCGATTAGCCGTACTTCATGTAAGTATGCTGCGGCCACCGCAACTAAAGGCGTATGGCCATCCCAGTAATCGCACAAAGCCAGGTTACCGGCATCTGTAATTTCCACATAGTCTGTTTTAAAACCTTCTTCGTTCAGGTAGTTCACCGCCCTTTGTTTCAGGTCGCCCAGGTAACCGGGTTTAAGAGACTGTTTGATATAACTGAGCGTTTGTGAGATCAATACTGCTTTCTCTCTTTCTGCCGCGGTCAGCCGCATATTACGGCTGCTCATGGCCAGTCCGCCGGCCTCACGAAGGGTTGCACAAACAACCACCTCCGTATTCATATGTATCAGCTCCACCAGTCTTTTGATGACCATGCATTGCTGAAAATCTTTCTGTCCCAAAAACAAGGCATCCGGTTGTACAATATCCAGCAGCCGGTGCACCACCTGGCATACACCCTGGAAATGGCCGGGCCGGTATTTTCCTTCCAATACAGTTTCAAGATATCCCAGGGCATATTGCGGGAGCTGACCGGTGCCATTGGGATAAATTTCATGCACGGAAGGAAGGAAGAGCACATCACAACCGGCTTTTTCCAGTGCATCAATATCTGTGCTGAGAGTTACAGGGTATTTTTCAAAATCTGTTGCGTCATTAAACTGTGTGGGGTTTACAAAGATGCTGCAGGCGGTTAAATCATCATCCTGCCTTGAATTACTGATTAGTGAAATATGTCCATCGTGCAGGGCGCCCATGGTGGGAACAAAGCCAGTTCTGACCCCTTTTTTTCTTTGTTCTGACAGAAATTCACTGATTTCTGCCGCTTTTTTGAATAAAATCATTTTGACTGTATTTGGCCTGAAATGCCTGTTGTACCCGGATTTGCAAAATAAAATTCGTAGTTTTGCACTCCCTTAAAATTAAACCAGCATTTAATACAGCACAAATGTCTACAAAAAAAAGAATTTTATTCATTGCAAATGAGATGTCTCCATACCTGGAGCTGACAGATTTTGCAGAAATGGTGAATAAGCTGGCAGTAAAGAGTAACGACAGTGGTATGGAAGTACGCTGTATAATGCCCCGGTTTGGCGTGATCAATGAAAGGAGGCACAGGCTGCACGAAGTGGTTCGGTTATCGGGTATTAATGTTACGGTGGACAATGATGATTATCCGCTCCTGATTAAAGTGGCTTCTTTGCCCAATGCCCGTTTGCAGGTTTATTTTCTTGATAATGAAGACTTCTTTAAACGCAAGCATGTTTTTCACGACGATAATGAAAAGTGGTTTGATGATAATGGCCTGCGGACGGTTTTATTCTGCAAAGGTGCCCTTGAGACCGTGAAAAAATTTGGATGGCCGCCCGATATCATTCATTGCAGCGGATGGATGACCGGCCTGATTCCCATGTTCATAAAAACGGCTTATAAGAAAGAACCGATTTTCAGCAACAGCAAAGTGGTGTACACCATTGGTGAAAATACATTTAAGGAAAAACTCGGTGCCGATTTTATCAAACTGGCCACCATCAATGATTACGTTACCAAAAAAGAACTGGAACCATTTAAAGATGCCAGCAACAGCGCCATGTTCAGGGGCGGTGCTTCTTATGCAGACGCGGTAACTTTTGGCACAGCTGCTGCAGATAAAAAACTGGTGGATGAATTTTCAAAAGTAAAGGGCAAAAAAATACTGAAGCATAATGCAGAATCTGATTTAACAGACTATTTGCAATTATATGCCGACCTTGCCAAATAGAATAACTAACCTTTTGATAAAATTTTCTTTTGTGCAAAAACGTATTCTGTCGATAACAATAATTTTACTCTCTTCTTATTTATTGAACACCGGCTGCAGCAAGTTTGATACCACCGAAATCGGGACAGACCTGTTGCCTGCGGTTGACAATGTACATACTTTCGAAGGCATTTATCCAATTACCACGGTTCAGGGGATATACAGCCAGGATTCCACCACCATCACACAGGGTGTAGATCATGCACTTGGCTTTATTGCCAACGATCCTTTATTCGGGTCAACTAAGGCGGATATTTATGCACAATTCAAACCTTCATTCTATCCATACTATTACGGTTATACCAACGATACCATTGTTGGTTTCGACTCGGTAGTCCTTTGTCTTAGCTATAAAGCATTCTGGGGCGACAGTCTTACCCAGATGAAACTTGATGTAAAAGAAGTGCCCTTGAGTGCTGGAGGTTTGTGGGATTCACTGGACCAGGCACGCAATGTAAATTTTGCCCCGCCCACAAGTAACCTGCTCGGGTCTGCAACCATTGATTTTTCAAAAGTTTCCAACTATACCGTATTTGCCAACCGAAGGGATTCGGTGAGAAATGTGGTGCGTATTAAACTTACCAACAGTACATTTAACAATATGCTGTATACGCTTGATTCTGCAAAATCAAGTCTGAAAAACGGTTTTTATTCAGATTCTGTATACAGGAAGTATTTTCATAAAGGGATTGCGATCCAGGCCACAACGGGCAATGGGTTGATGTATACCAACCTCACCGATTCGCTTACCAGGCTGGAGGTTCACTTCCGCAGGAAAAATGCCGGGCAAACCGATACCACTTTTGCCTCCCTGAGAGTGGCGGCAAGTCCGTCATTTGATGGTACAATAAAAGCCTCAGCAACTGTAAATAATATTGTAAGAAACAGGGCCGGTGCCCCGGTATCTGCGCCAGCTCCCACAGATATTTACCTGCAAACTTCACCAGGTTCATATGCCAACCTTACGGTTCCGGCGCTTGATACATTATCCAACCGGATCATACACAGGGCTGAGATCATCCTGGAACAGGTGCCCACTAATTTCCTGCAGGACAGTATGTTCTCCGCCCCGGATCTATTATACATGGACCTGGTGGATACAGGTGCCATCAAATGGAAACCGATTAATTTCGACCTGAATCCCAATACTTTTTACGACCCGGATATCAAGCTGTCCTCTTATTATTTCCCAACAAGCGGTGTTGATTACTTTTATTTTGGCGGCTATGCTAAATATAAAAAGGATGTATTTGGCAATACCATCAGGACCTATGATTTTAATATCACCCGGTATGTGCAGCAGATTGTAACCAAAAAAACGCCTAATTATACTTTCCGTGTATCTGCACCATACAGTTTTTATTATCCTCAGTATAGCCTGATTAACCCATTACTCTATGATAACAGCGCTATCATGGGCAATAACCGTGTGGCCAAAGGACGGGTAAGGCTGGGCAGCGGCACCAATCCGAATTACCGGATGCGCCTGCGGATCATCTATTCCAAAATTTAAATTTTTATCACAATAAGTGAATAAGTCCTGTAAAAACCTTACAGGACTTTGTTGTTTAAGGGCCCGAACCTTATCTTTGCCACTTCAAAAAAAATACTATGCCATATTTATTCACATCAGAATCTGTTAGTGAAGGACATCCGGATAAGGTTGCTGACCAGATCAGCGATGCCCTGATTGATAACTTTTTAGCCTTTGACGCACAAAGTAAGGTTGCCTGCGAAACACTGGTAACAACAGGCCAGGTTGTTTTGGCCGGCGAGGTTAAAAGTAAAGCCTACCTCGACGTACAGGAAATTGCACGTGGTGTAATCCGCAAAATCGGCTATACCAAAAGTGAGTACATGTTTGAAGCGCACAGTTGTGGTGTGTTATCCGCCATTCACGAACAGAGTGGTGATATTAACCAGGGTGTGGAAAGGAAAAAGAAAGAAGAGCAGGGCGCCGGCGACCAGGGTATGATGTTTGGTTATGCCACCAATGAAACGGAAGATTATATGCCGCTGGCATTGAATCTTGCACATAAACTGCTGGAAGAACTGGCAGCTTTAAGAAGGGAGAACAAACAGATCAAATACCTGCGTCCTGATGCGAAAAGCCAGGTTACGCTGGAGTATGATGATAACAACCGTCCGGTAAGGATCGACGCTATCGTGGTTTCCACACAGCATGATGATTTTGCTGCTGATGAAAAAATGCTGGCCAAGATCAAGAAGGATGTGATCAATATCCTCATCCCCAGGGTAAAGGCAAAATATCCCAAATACGCTCACCTGTTCAATAATAAGATCAAGTACCACGTAAACCCAACCGGTAAATTCGTGATCGGTGGTCCGCATGGCGATACCGGCTTAACAGGCCGTAAGATCATCGTGGATACTTATGGTGGTAAAGGCGCACACGGTGGTGGTGCGTTCAGTGGAAAAGATCCCAGCAAGGTAGACAGGAGTGCGGCATATGCCACCAGGCACATTGCCAAAAACCTGGTAGCTGCCGGTTTATGCGATGAAGTACTGGTACAGGTTTCTTACGCAATTGGTGTGGCACAGCCCACATCCATCAACGTGGTGACTTATGGTACTGCAAAAGTTGACCTGACCGACGGACAGATCGCTGAGAAAATAATGAAGATGCCATGTTTTGATATGCGTCCTTACTTTATTGAACAGCGCCTGAAACTGCGTAACCCGATGTACAGCGAAACAGCTGCTTATGGTCATATGGGCCGCAAAAATGAAGTGGTGGAAAAAACATTTACTTCTCCCGATGGTAAATCCATTAAAAGGAAAGTGGAACTGTTTACATGGGAAAAACTGGATGCAGTAAAAGAAGTGAAAAAAGTTTTTGGCTTGAAATAATCTCTCCAAAACATAGTAAGGCCCTCTCCCGGTGAGAGGGCTTTTTTTTAGCAGCAATACAACTAACTTTGCAACGTGAAAAATTTCAGGCAGCAACAGCACCGTCCAAAAAAGAGTTCCCTTGTGGTGGGGAGGCAGGCAGTAATGGAGGCCTTGCAAAACGGCAAACAGCTGGAACGTATTTACCTGCAGTCTACCGTACACGGGGAAACAATCGACACACTGAAGAAACTGGCCGAACAGCACCAGGTGCCCATTAATAAAGTGCCGGTGGAAAAGCTCAATAATTTCAACGTGTACAACCATGAAGGATGTGTGGGGCTTATTGCAAAAGTACAGTACCAGAACCTGCAGGATGTGATCTCTTTCGTGGTGGATAAAGGCGAAACGCCGTTGTTTTTAATACTCGATGGTGTTACAGATATCCGCAATATTGGTGGCATTGCCAGGAGTGCGTATGCATTTGGTGTGAACGCCATCATTATTCCTGATAAAGGAGTGGGGGCGCTGAATGAAGATGCTGTTTTAACATCGGCGGGAGCGCTGGAGCAGCTGGCCGTATGCCGTGTAAACAGTTTAATGAAGGCGGTGGATGAGCTGCACCTGAATGGCATTAAAGTGTATGCCACCGAGATGACGGCTGAAAAAAATATTTACGATTACAATCTTACCGAACCCTGTGCATTTGTTTTGGGTGGTGAAGAAAAAGGTATTTATCCTGCATTGCTGAAGATATGCGATGCGCAAATAAAAATCCCCATGCCCGGTGATTTTGAAAGTTTGAATGTGAGTGTGGCTGCGGGGATCATTTTGTATGAAACAGTACGGCAACGGCTGTCTTAACTGCTCCAGTTAATAAAAGGAAGTTTCCTTTTGCCATTTACATTCCACAGTCCCACCTGGAACCCCCTCAAATGTTTGCAACTGTTGATCAGGCCTAACTGTATTCCATGTCCGTATGTGGCTGCATTTCTGATGGAAAGTGCCATCCCTTTTAACCGGTGAAAAAATGTAAAGCCCCCTGCTATATGAATACCTTTTGCGTTATTGCTTTCGCAAAGGCCGCCATTTACGGATAATCCTGTTAAACTTCTCCCGTTGATCACCCCGCCCATGCTGAAGCTGCTGCCATTTACTGTTACGTTGCCTTCTTCAGCAATACTGTCTGGCATCATTTTCACTGCGGCTGCATCAAAAATGTGAAAAAGTGTAAACATGCTGATATAAACCACCGGCAGGTCGATATTGGCATTCATGCCATTGATGGTGAGAGGACGGCCATTTATGTTTCCCGTAAATAAACCTGTTGCGAGCCCGTTTATTTTTGCAGCATTCAGCGGAAGGAACCACGCATAATTACGGGTATGACTGGGTGTATCCCGGTTAGCAGTAACAGGCTGTATGCTGTCTCTTGCCGGAATCTTTGTTCTATCAAGCGTGTCATAGGGCAGGAAGTATGCATCCAGCCCCTGCATGGTTATATGATAAAAGCGCAGGTACCGCACCGTAGTGATGGTATCTGTAATGGTATCTGTTCTTAAACACCTGGAAGAATCAGCAGCAATAAAATCATACTTGTAATTCCTTAAATGTACAGCGCCGTAAAGTCCCATCATACGGTCACCGATCAGCCTGATCTTCCTGATCGAACGGGGAGCGATGCAGATGGTGTCAAATGGCAAGTACATGATCGCTGCCGCTGCGGCACTCACTGCCGTGGTGAAATAACAGCTGTCTTTTTTGATGGCAACCAGCCTGCCCCTGTATTGCATATCATTTTTTAGCTGCAGGTCATAGGTGCCGTTCTCATAAAGATAAAATCCATTTTTCCCTGGCTGGTAATCATCTTTCCCAGGTTTAAAGTCCCTGTTCTTTTTGGTGAACTTCAGTGTCCATGCATTGCCGGGCTGAGCAGTACCTGCAATGCTGAGCACAGCAAGTGTTAACAGGATCATGCTGTATTTAATCATTTTCTTCATGTTTCATTAAGGTTCAAGTGATGCGATGGCTTTGCTTTGTTTTTTAATGGCTTTGTTCAGGCTCAGGTAATTTCTTGACCTTATTTTTATTTCGCCCACATTATTCAGCGCCACGGTATTTACAGTCCGCATTATATTTTCGGTGGCGTTATAACTGTACCATTCCCCCAGGTGATCCCATACCGGTTTCCAGTAGGCAGTACGGTACTTTTTTCCCAAAGGATAACCGGCAAAACCAAATTTGTCTGAAAAAATCCCCGGCTTCATCATTACCCAGCCACCGCTGGCATAAATGGTGCTGCCATAAAAAATCTGCGCCATACCCATCATCAGGCTGTCTCCCTTCATTGGCCCGCTTTTTACAGCGGCAGAACCCGGATGTGTAAATGTGGCGCCGCCGTAACAGGAGCCAATGCCGATTTGGGTGTTTTCATCTGTAAATGCGGCGATCCTGTGCAAAGCGGCTGTATGAACCGTGTCATTGATATTTTTATAACTGAAATTATCCTGCCCGATACTGAAGGATGAAAAACCGTTTTTGTACAATCCATGCGAATCAAACCAGAGATTGCCAATTACCGCATCGTGTTTTTTCAGCAGTTTTTCGATTTTTGAAAATGCGGTGCTGCTTTTACCTGCAATGATCACCCGCATTCTTTTATGCCTGAATAAACTTTTAATCGTAGCCCTTACCTGTACCGTATATGGCAGGAATTCGAATTTTTCAGACTTTGATACCACATAAATATTCATGCTTCTTTGCATTGTATCCCGTTTTTTTTGCTGGCTGTAGGTTCCTGAAATAAATAACAGGAATGCCAGGGTGATGATCGT
Source organism: Ferruginibacter sp. (assembly GCA_046329655.1). Taxonomy (GTDB): domain Bacteria; phylum Bacteroidota; class Bacteroidia; order Chitinophagales; family Chitinophagaceae; genus Ferruginibacter. The sequence goes on along the minus strand of JAXLUD010000008.1, from coordinate 38,026 downwards.
TCTCATTGTTTTTATTTGTTGCTGCAAACTAGCAACAGGCGCCGCTGTGTAATAATTGATTCCTGCCCTTATCGCAGGCTGAACAGCAGGGATCAGTAAAATAACTTTGCAGACAAAAACTGGTACGTCTTTCTGCAAACCATCGCCGTTAAACCACATTTGCAACTAAAAAGCCATAAACAAATCAGCCGCTTTACGGAAAATCCGTAAATTTATTTTTATGGATGAAGCCAGCTTACAGAAAGAACTGTTCCAGCATATTAAAAATTCACTGCCGCCCCATCTGTCCATGGTGGATGAAATTGGCAGCCTGCTTAACCTGAGCTACGACAGCGTGTACCGGCGTATCCGTGGCGAAAAGCCGGTAACACTCAATGAACTGAAAATTTTATGTGAGCATTTTCATCTCTCGCTCGACCAGGTATTGCAGCTGCACACCGATAAAGTATTGTTTACCGATCCTGAAGCCAGCGAAAATGTAAAAGATTTCGGCACATACCTGGAAGGACTGCTTGCACAGCTGAATTACTTTAACAGCTTTGGTGAAAGACAGCTGCTCTATCTCTCTAAGGATATACCGGTGTTCTATTTTTTTTATTCAAAAGAACTGGCGGCATTCAAATCTTTTTTCTGGAGCAAGAGCATCCTGAGTGCGCCTGAATTTGCAGAAAAAAAATTCAGCCTGGCAGATTTTGATAATGCCCCTTATTTTGAACTTGGCCAGCAGGTCATTGCCGCCTATAATAAAATCCCCTGCAAGGAATTGTGGAATTACGAAAGCATCAACAGTACGGTATTGCAGATAAAATATTACCGGGATGCCGGGATTTTTGAATCGGAAAAAGACCTGCACAAAGTCCTCGATGCCTGTGATGCCATGCTGCAGCATATTAAAAAGCAATGTGAGAAGGGGCGTAAATTTATGCCCGGAACCGGGGAAGCAGGATACGGAGCTCCATTGAAAATTTATGTGAATGAGATCATACTGGGCAACAACAGTATTATGGTAGAGGCAGACCAGTCCCGGATCGCCGTGATCAATTATATCGTGCTCAAATATATCAGCACCACCGATAAAAAATTTACCGATAAGGCATTTGCTAATTTTAATAACCTGCTGAGCCGCTCCATGCTGATCAGCGAAACCGGCGAAAAGGAACGTAACAGGTTTTTCAATGCTATGCACGGTCGTATAAATGAATGCAGGAAATGAAACAACAGGTTCAACTCATCGAATGTCCGCGTGATGCCATGCAGGGCTGGCGGCATTTTATCCCCACTGAAAAAAAGATCCGCTACATCAACACGTTGCTGAAAGCCGGATTTGATACACTGGATTTCGGCAGTTTTGTTTCACCCAAAGCCATTCCGCAAATGGCAGACACCCATGAAGTGATTGCAAAGATCAGCCTGCAGGATACTTCCACAAAGCTGCTGGCCATTGTAGCCAATGAACGGGGTTCCGCAGATGCGGTGATGTATGATGCCATCCATTACCTGGGTTTCCCCTTTTCTGTTTCACCCACTTTCCAGTTACGCAATACCAATTCCACCATTGAACAATCATTGGCCAGGGTGGAGCATATTCAAAACCTGTGTTTAAAAAACAATAAGGAACTGGTGGTATATATTTCGATGGGTTTTGGCAATCCTTATGGCGATCCCTACGATGAAACCCTGGTATTTGAATGGGTGAATAAACTGGCTGCACTGGATATCAGGATCATTTCGCTGGCAGATACGGTTGGACTGGCGGACCCGGAGCAGGTAAGCCGTATAACAAAATACCTGGTGAAACAATTACCGGAAATAACGATCGGGGTGCACCTGCATTCCACTTCCCAAAACTGGCAGGCAAAACTGGATGCTGCACTGGCTGCAGGCTGCCTGCGTTTTGATGGCGCTTTAAAAGGTATTGGCGGTTGCCCGATGGCCAATGATGAACTGGTGGGGAATATGGATACCGAACTGATGATACCATATTTTGAACAAAAGAAAATGCTGCCAGCGCTCAATAAGGATGCACTGCAGGAATGCAGCAGCCTGGCAGCATCCATTTTTATTTAGGTCATGTGCCGGCCGCTAATAATACGAATGTCAACAATAGAAAACATTCGTGTAAATTCGTGTAATCAGTGTCAATCAACATGGATTTCAGGCTCGCATTTACTCCCAAACCTTTCCCGGTTAAAATAACCTACCCGCAACAATTGATGCTGGTGGGCAGTTGTTTTACAGAAAATATCGGCGATAAATTAATGGCCCATAAATTTTCCGTACTGCAAAACCCGCATGGAATTTTATTTAACCCGGTGAGTGTAAAGGAAGCTTTTGAAAGTTATACCATCAATAAGCAGATCACCGCTGATTCTCTTTTTTACCTGAATGAGGCATGGCATAGCTGGCAGCATCACAGCCGTTTTTCCGCTCCTGGAAAAGAGGAGGCCGTTCAAAAGATCAATGCATCGGTATCCGAAGCGCATGCATATTTAAAAAAAGCGGAATGGCTCATCATTACCTATGGCTCTGCATGGGTGTATGCGCTTACAAACCTGGCAGCAAATGCTGTTACAGGTAATGTGGCCGCCAATAATCATAAAGCGCCTGCAAACTGGTTTAACAGGCGTTTGCTTTCCAATGAAGCGTTGCAGGCTGTTGTAGATACTACGATCCGGCAGCTGCAGCAGTTCAATCCCTCTTTAAAAATAATTTTCACCATCAGCCCGGTACGTCACCTGCGGGAAGGTTTTGTTGAAAACAACCGGAGCAAGGCCGCATTGATCAATGCTGTGCATAACGCTGTTGAACATTTCACGAATGTATTTTATTTCCCGGCCTACGAACTCGTGATCGACGACCTGCGGGATTACCGCTTTTATGCAGAAGATATGGTGCATCCCAATTATGCGGCCACCAATTATGTTTGGGATAAGTTTGTTACAGCATGTATGGATAAGGATGCGCAGGAACTGATGGAGCAGATCAACGAAATCAATGCAGCCGTAAATCACAAGGCTTTTAACCCGGCATCTGCAGCACACAAAAAATTTGTACAGGGGATTCTTGATAAAATGGATTTGATAAAAGCACAGCACCCTTATATCGATTTCTCCGCTGAAAAAAACCACTTTTCACTCATCCCTTAAACCTATTACTTAGAACTTAATACTTAATACTTAATACTTAATACTTATCACTTACAACTCATTCCCCGCCCAGTCCATCAATGTATCCGGTCGCCCCGCACTTCAGCGCTCGCCATCACTTGTTTTTCATATTGCAGCCATTCGCTCCAGCGTGTTCTTACCTTATCTTTTGGAAGGTATAATTCAGCCAGGTTAATGAACAGGGTATAATGCCCGGCTTCACTTTCCATAAAGCGGCGGTAAAAATTACGCATATAGTTATCATCCAGTCCTTCGCTCAGCCTTTTAAAACGTTCACAGCTCCGGGCTTCAATCAATGCCATGGTAAGCAACTGGTCAAGAAAACGGTCTTCGGGATGCCCGCCCTTGCGCTGGAATTCGAGCAGTTTATTTACATAAGCATCCTTGCGCTGTTTGCCCAGTTTCAGTTTTCTTTTATGCAGTTCGGCCAGCACCTGGCGAAAATGTCCCCATTCTTCCGTTACGATGGGGCTCAGTTCTTTCACCATTTCTTCCCGGTGCGGATAGCGTTGTATGAGAGAGATACATGTGGTGGCCGCTTTTTGTTCGCAATAGGCATGGTCTGTCAGGATTTCTTCCAGTTCCATCTCAGCCAGGTTTACCCAGCGTGGATCAGTGGGGAGTTGCAGACCGAGTATATTTTTTACATCAATACTTTCTTCATTCATGCCACAAAAATAAAAAGATGCGGCTGAGCAGCCGCATCTTTTCAATGAAAGTGCTATTCTTTTACAAGATAAAATTTGCCAGAACCTGATGGCGTGGTACCCGGTCCCCAGGTGCCTTCCATAAATGTGGTCTTACTGTTTAATGTGGCAGTGGTGGAATACTGCGGGCCTGATGGCAGGTAAGAATAGGTGCTGTTCACCGTGGTGCCGCTGATGGTGTAAGTGCCTTCTGCCTTTGAAGCAGTGGCCGTATCAGTACCATCAAACACCCTTACCGTGCCATTGTTACGCAGCAGCATGGCATAGCCCGCATTGGGATAGTTGGTGGTATTGCCATACTTGCCTTTCCACAATCCCACATGTGCAGGATCTGAAGGGGTTGGGGCCGGGTCATCTTTTTTACATGATGACATTACCAGTACAATAGCGCTGCTTAAAAACAGCAAAGCGGACAAAGTTTTCCTTTTCATAAATGTTAATTTAGTTTGGCGCTTTAATGCAAAGTGCAGGCCATCCTGCCAAAAACGATATACCCTTTTAGGAGTATTTTTAAAACGGCACTAAAACTTTTGCCGGGTCCTCGCTGGTAATATTTCAAACAGGGAGATTATCAAAAAATGAAAACCCGGTGCAGTTGAACAATGGTATCATTTTATAGTCGTTGTTTTTTACTATATTACACCGTACAAATTTGCTTATGAGAATACTACCCTTTATCGCATCCGCTGCCGCAACGGCCGGTTTGATATACCTGTTAAACACCAGCTGGAAGATCGGTGGCAATAACACCCCCTTATTTGGATATTTTCTTAGTCCGCAACATGGCTTCTGGCAAAATGCAGAAGCGGCCAATAAAGACTTCAGTGCTGAAATGAAATTTCCCGGCCTGGGTGGAAATGTTTCGGTATACCTGGATGACAGGCTGGTGCCGCACATTTTTGCCGACCAGGAAAACGATGCCTATTTTGTACAGGGATATCTGCATGCAAAATTCCGTCTCTGGCAGATGGAACTGCAAACGCATGCAGCAGGAGGCAGGGCCAGTGAAATTGTGGGAGAAAAGGCATTGAACCACGACCGGGAGTTCAGGCGGCTGGGAATGGTGTTTGCTGCGGAAGTGGCCGAAAAGGAAATGGCGAAAGACGCTGCCATCAAAGCGGAATGTGATGCGTATACTGCAGGCGTGAATGCGTATATAAACACGCTGACTGAAAGCACCCTGCCATTGGAATACAAGCTGATCAACTACAAGCCTGAGCCATGGACTAATTTAAAAACGGCGCTGCTCTTAAAATACATGAGCTATGATCTTGCTGCGCACGAGGAAGATTTTGAAATGACCAATGCAAGAAGCTTCTTCAGCAATACGGATTTTGATAAATTATTCCCGGACATACAGGATTCTCTTGATCCCATTATACCTAAAGGCACGCCTTTTATACCTCAAAAAGTTTTCCCGGTGGCGCCACACAACGATTCTGCAAAAACACCCGCCGCCGCCACTGTAGCCGAAATGCAGAAGCCGGATATCGGCAATGGCAGTAATAACTGGGCGGTGAGCGGTAAAAAAACAAAAAGCGGGGCACCCATTTTATGTAACGATCCGCACCTGGGTTTAAACCTGCCTTCGCTGTGGTACGAACTGCAATTGTCCACACCTGCTTTCAATGCCTATGGCGTTTCATTTCCCGGAGCGCCTGGTGTGATCATCGGGTTTAACGACAGCTGTGCTTTTGGTTTTACCAATGGCGGAAGGGATGTGCGTGACTACTATGAGATAACATTTAAAGATGAAAGCAGGAAAGAATACCTGTTTAACGGAACCTATCATCCCACACAATTCAGGATAGACACCATTAGAATAAAAGACAAACCTGATTTTATCGATTCAGTAGCTTATGTGCAGCTGGGTAACGATTTGTGCCCGGTAATGTTCGACCGCACATTTGGCGGGATACGGATAGACAATCATAAAAATTATGCGGTACGCTGGACGGCACATGATGCCAGCAATGAGCTGAAAATATTTAACCAGCTCGACCGTGCAAAAAATTATACCGATTACCAGGCCGCGGCCATTAACCTGCGCACACCCGGTCAAAACTGCGCATTCGCCTGCAAGAACGGTGATATTGCTATCCGCACACAGGGAAACTGGCCGGCAAAATGGAAGGGGCAGGGAGATTTTGTAATGCCCGGAACCGACAGCAGTTACTTATGGCAGGGTATGATTCCGCAGGATGAAGTGCCTTACCAGTACAACCCTGAAAGAGGATTTATCAGCAGTGCCAATCAAAAACCCGTGGATGAAACCTATCCTTATTATATCGGCAGGGTATATCCATTGTACCGCGGGTACGAGATCAATAAACGGCTGGCAGCGATGACGGATATCACACCGCAGGATATGATGAAGCTGCAGACGGATAATTACAATTGTTTTGCAGCCATGGCCATGCCTTTCATTCTTAAAAACATGAAAGACTCATTACTTTCACCCGGTGAACAGCAATATTTCAATGCGTTGAAAAACTGGAACCTCCGCAATGATGTGGGCTCAACCGGCGCCACCATATTTTTTGAATTCTGGAAAGAATTTGAAACACTGGTATTTACCGATGAATATGCAAAAGCACCTGCCAATGTGCAGCGCCCGCTCGAAAGCACGCTGCTTGAAGGGGTGTTGAAAGACAGTGCATGGAAATTCATTGATGATATCAGCACACCGCAAACAGAAACACTGGCCGATGAAGTAACTGCAGCGTTTAAAAAAGCAGCCGTTCAGCTGAAGGAAACAGAAGCATCGGGCAAACTGGCCTGGGAAAAATTCAAGGGCACGCATATCGACCATCTTGCAAAACTGCCTTCTTTCAGCCGGAATAATTTACCCATTGGCGGCGGCACACATATCATCAATGCCACCAAGGAAACACATGGTCCCAGCTGGCGTATGATTGTGCATCTCACACAGCAAACAGAAGCGTACGGGGTGTATCCCGGCGGACAAAGCGGCAACCCCGGCAGCAGGTTCTATGATAATTTTATTGATAAATGGGCCGCCGGCGAATATTATACATTGTGGATGATGGGAAAGGGCCAGGAAAAAGACCAGCGTGTAAAATGGACCATGACTTTTGGTAAGGGCTAAATTTAAATTACTAAATGCAATAACTGTAATATGAAATTCTTTGTATCGTTTATACTGACCGCTTTATTAAGTTTCGCTGCCTGCCTGTATTTTCCCTGGTGGAGCATTGCCATTGCTGCTTTTGCAGTAGCCGCACTGATACCACAGGGCGCTGCAAAAAGTTTTTTAACCGGGTTTACCGCCTTGTTTCTTTTATGGGGCGCACTGAGCTGGTGGATCAGTAATGCCAACGGGCATATGCTGGCACATAAAGTATCGGTGGTGCTGCTGAAAACAGATAATCCCTGGATATTGATTTTTGCCACAGCATTGATCGGCGGACTTACAGCCGGCCTGGCTGCATTGAGCGGAAGTTTTTTGCGTAAGGGCAAATCATAGTTCGATGCAGCAGGCGCTTTTCCCTGCAACAGTCACTGATTTAACAATGCCTTACATAAAAAAATAAATTACAGGATTTTTATGTGAGTTTTTTTGGCATCTTGCAGCGGTATGTTCAATCCCGGCACATTATGCAGCGAATAACTCTACTCTACTTTTTTTTATCAGCCATTGGTTTTACTGCTTCGGCCCAGAAAATTTCCGGCACTGTATTCAATGATAAGGGCGACCTGCTGCCTTATGCATCCATCACCATTAAGGGCACATCTGTTGGTGCCAGCGCCAATAATAAAGCGAAGTTTTCTTTTACGGTGGCCCCCGGCACTTACACGGTGGTTTGCCAGCATATTGGTTATACCAGGCAGGAAAAAAATATTAAAGTTTCACTGCAGGATGAAGAAATCACCTTCATACTAACCGAACAAAAACTTGACCTGAAAGAAGTGGTGGTGAAAACGGGTGCTGAAGATCCTGCTTATGCCATCATCCGCAATGCCATTAAAAAAAGAGACTATTATAACAAACAGGTCAGCGCTTTTGAATGCGGGCTGTATACCAAGGATATTATGAAGCTGCGGAGTTTGCCCGACAGGATATTTGGACAAAAAGTGCCGGATGATGACCGGAAGGAAATGGGGCTCGATTCATCCGGAAGAGGCATTATTTATTTATCAGAGTCGGTGGCAAAAGTGCATACCGCACCGCCTGATAAATTCAAGATGGAAGTGCTCAGCAGCAGGGTAAGCGGCAGCGGTGGCTTTGGATTTACATTCCCCACATTCATCAGCCTCTACAACAGCAATGTAAAAATCTTTACAGAAAAATTTAACCCGCGGGGTTTTATATCACCGATAGCTGATGGTGCCATCGGGTTTTATAAATTTAAATTCCTGGGCAGCTTTTTCGAAGACGGGAAGGAGATCAATACCATCCGTGTAACGCCCCGCCGCAGTTACGAGCCTTTGTTCAGCGGCGTTATTTATATCACCGAAGGCGACTGGCGTATTCACAGTTTTGATCTCACACTCACCAAAACCTCCCAGCTCGAAATCATCGATACGCTGCAGATCACGCAGATACATGTTCCGGTGTCGAAAGAGGTATGGCGGGTAAAGAACCAGCTGCTGCATTTTAATTTTAAACAGTTCGGCATTGATGCGGTGGGCAATTTTGTAAACGTGTATTCCAGTTACAATATAGATCCTGCGTACACAAAAAAATATTTCGATAATGTGATCATTAAATATGATACCGCTGTAAATAAAAAACCGGCAGCATACTGGGACACGATCCGGCCCGTACCGCTGGAACCCGAAGAGAAAAAAGATTACCAGGTGAAAGACAGTATTTACAATGCGCAAAAAGATTCGGTACGCAGTCAGCGCTCTGTGGATTCGCTTAATAAGAAACAGGGCAAATTAAAACCGTTTGATGTTTTCTGGAAAGGTATCAACCGCAGGCATTATTCCAAAACCAATAATTCCAGCTGGGGTATAGAATCACTTATCAAAAACCTGGAGTACAATACTGCAGAAGGTGCTGTGGTCAACGCCAACTTTTATTACAATACCTATATTAAAAAGCTGAAGTCGAATTTTTCCATCCAGCCGCATTTCAGGTATGGTTTCAGCAATACGCATTTCAATGCATGGGCCGATATCAGTTTTAATACACGCGACTGGGCGATGGATAAAAAGATCAAAAGACAAACATGGAGTTTGTCCGGCGGTAAAAAAGTAAACCAGTTCAATAAGCAAAGCCCCATCACACCGCTCAATAACAGTATCAATGTACTGTTCTGGGGCGATAATTTTATGAAGACATACGAGAACTGGTTTGGCAGCATCGGTTTTGCAAAAAGGTATGAGAGCGGTTTGCGTTTTGCGGTAAACGCCTTGTATGAAGACAGGATACCGCTGGATAATACCACCCATTTCACCATCTTTAAAAAAGACAGTGTCAATATCAAACCCAATTACCCATACGAAAAAATCACGCAGCAGTTTTCGCGGCACCAGGCCATGCTGCTGAGTGTTGATATCAGTATCAAGCCGGGGCAGAAGTATATCCAGTTTCCCTACAATAAAGTGCCGGTGGGTTCCAAATACCCAACCTTCAGTTTAAATTATACAAAGGGAATCCGGGATATTTTTGGCAGTGATGTGGATTTTGACAAATGGAAATTCACCATCAGCGATAATAAAAACCTGAAGCTGGCCGGCGAACTGAAGTATAAAATCGGGATGGGCGGGTTTATCAATGCAGCCCAGGTTCCTATACAGGATTTCCAGCACTTCAATGGCAACAGGTCCACCGCCGCAGGTGAATATGTGAATACATTCCAGCTGTCGAGCTATTATGCCAACAGCACCACTGAAAAATTCTTTTCATTCGGGCATATTGAACATCATTTTAACGGGCTGCTTACCAATAAAATTCCGTTACTGAAACAGCTTAACTGGAACCTGGTGGCCGGTGGTAATGCATTTTATGTGAATAAGAATAATAACTACGCCGAGGTTTTTGTAGGACTGGAAAATATTTTCAAACTGTTACGTGTTGATTTTGTAGCCGGTTATGCCAACGGGCAAAAAGCAATGACCGGTCTGCGGATTGGCTTGGGTGGCATTATCGGCGGCAGCGTAAAAGTTGACCGTAGCGGAAGGAGCATGTCGGTGAGTTTGTAGGTTGGTTAACGGGCTGATTAGTTAATTGGTTAATTAGTTGGTGACTGACATTATCGACCAACTGTCAACTTTCTGCCCCTGAGTTTCCTTATCTTTGCCATATAATTTGGTTTGCCCTGCAAGCATCCAACTTTTTAAACTAAAGTTTGCCGTTTACCGCGGTATCAAATTCAATTTATGGCAGTATTACACAACCGTGTCTCCCAGGCGGAGCTCAAAAAGCGTTTGCACGAAGAAACAGTAAAACGCATCACGATTTCCTTTTACCAGTATTTTCCCATTGCATCACCCCGGCTTTTCAGGGATGAAATGTACCAGGCACTGGATGCGCTGAAAGTTTTCGGCCGTATTTATGTGGCGCATGAAGGCATCAATGCGCAGGTAAGTGTGCCCGAAACAAACGTGGAGGCATTTAAGGCTTATCTATATTCCATTGAACATTTAAATGGCCTTCGGCTGAACATTGCCGTGGATGATGACGGTAAAAGTTTTTGGGTGCTCAAGATCAAAGTGCGTGAGAAAATTGTAGCAGATGGTATTCATGATCCTTCTTTCAGTATGGAAAATAAAGGACGTTATGTGAATGCTGAGCAGATGAATGCATTGCTGCAGCAGGATGATACCATCGTGATTGATATGCGCAATCACTACGAATATGAAGTGGGGCATTTTGAAAAAGCGATTGAAATTCCCAGCGATACTTTTCGTGAACAGCTTCCCATGGCCGTAGAGATGATGCAGGATAAAAAGGATAAAAACATCATTATGTACTGCACGGGTGGTATCCGTTGTGAAAAAGCGAGCGCCTACATGCTGCACAATGGTTTTAAAAATGTGTTTCACCTCGAAGGCGGCATTATCAATTATGCCAAACAGGTAAAGGGGGCGCAGCTGCAAAGCAAATTCATCGGCAAGAATTTTGTGTTCGACGACCGGCTGGGAGAACGCATCACCGAAGATGTGATCGCCAAATGCCACCAGTGCGGCCAGCCGGCTGATACACATACCAACTGTAAAAATGATGGCTGCCATTTACTTTTTATTCAATGCGAAGCATGCGCTGCAAAATATGATGGCTGCTGCAGCCAGGACTGTCAAACTGTATATCACCTGCCGGAAGAAGAACAGAAAGAATTGCGGAAGGGAATTGATAAGGGGATGATGGTGTTTAATAAAAGCAAGAAAAGATTGCGGCCGAGGCTGGGGAACAGAGAGTAATAAGTAATAAGTAATAAGTAATAAGTAAGAAGTGGTAAGTAGTGGATGGAGAGTTGGGTAATACGGAGATACTTAATTTTTCTTAACTCCTTAATGGTTTAATTGTGAATATGGGCAGATGTATAACTGCAGACTGTTAACCATTAGGAACAATGATTTTTGATAACTGCCTGCAGTAACTTCTTTTGGCTTGTATGGCGTCGCACTCTTCAACAGGATATCATGATTGAACTTTTATAACCGCCTTGCGAGACTTGTTGGTCAGGCGACTAACAACGGCTAACGATAAACCTTCAACTTTCAACCAACTCACTCCACCCATTTTACACAAACCGGGTTGGGTACACTGATCTGTTTGCCGGTTTCAGTCAGCAATCCTGTTTTTTTATCGCGTTTGAAGATCACGATATTGTCGCTGTCCTGGTTGGCCACCAGTAAAAAATTTGCACCCGGACTGAAATTGAAATTCCTTGGTTTGATACCCAGCACTGGTTGCTGACCAACGGGCGTAAGTTGCCCGTCAACAGCATTGATCGAAAATATTGCAATGGTATTGGCATCACCACGGTTGCTGCTGTATAAAAATTTTCCATCCGGGCTTACGTGGATATCTGCCCCGCTGATATTGGAAGTTTTGATATAGGGCGGTTGCGCCGAAATGGTTTGTATTTCTTCCAGGGCTGTATTGCCTTTATTTTTATATACTACAATTTCGCCGGTCATTTCCAGCACCAGGTAAACGTATTTGCCATTGGGATGAATGTCCACATGCCGGGGGCCGCCGCCCGGTGTTACTGTTACCTCAGCCGGGTTGGCAGGTAGTAAATGGCCCTTTGCCGCATTGAAAGCATAGAGTTTCAATTTATCCATACCCAGGTCAGGTACCAGCAGGTATTTATTGTCGGCGGTTAAATAAGTGGCATGCACATGGGCGCTTTGCTGGCGTGCAGTATTGGGTCCGCTGCCGCTGTGCTGTATCACCTGTTTCAGGCTTTCGAGCGAACCATCTTTTTTTATTTTCAGCAACCCGATGCTGCCACTGGTATAGTTGCCTGCGAAAACCCAGTTGCCGGTTTTGTCAACTGCCACATAACAGGGATGTTTGCCACCACTGGGCTGTTTGTTTACTTCGGTGAGATGGCCTTTATTAAAACGGAATGCAGAAATGTTACCGCCCACAGTATGCATGGTGCTGTCTGCATTTTCATTTACGGCATATACCATTTTTTTATTGGGAGATACTGCCAGGTAAGATGGGTTGGAGGTTTTGGCTACACTCAGTAATTTATAGTCACCGGTAACGGTATTGAATTGATACACATAAATACCCTCGCTTTTACCGGATGTATAGGTTCCTGCGAGGAGATAGACTACTTTTTGTTTTTGCGAAAAAGCAGTAGCGGAGAAGAAAACCAGTAGAGCAAGCAGTGTGTGTTTCATGTTGTCAGTTGTCAATGGTCAATGGTCAATGGTCAATGGTCAATGGTCAATGGTCAATGGTCAATGGTCAATGGTCAATGGTCAATGGTGAATGGTGAATGGTCAATGGTCAATGGTCAATGGTCAATGGTCAATGGTCAATGGTCAATGGTCAATGGTCAATGGTCAATGGTCAATGGTCAATGGTCAATGGTCAATGGTCAATGGTCAATGGTCAATGGTCAATGGTCAATGGTCAATGAGGTTTAGCTTCGCAAGGTATTCACAATTTATCAGAATTACTCACTATTCACCACTCACCATTGACCATTCACTACTCACCACTCTCATCCCAACTGCTTCAGCGCTTCCACCACCCGCTGTTCGGTCTCGGCTTCACTGAGTTCCTGTGGCACAAAGGGGGCGCCAATCACTTTTTCATACAGTTCGATATAACGTTTGGAAATGGTGTTCACCCACTCATCACTCATCTCCGGAACGGTTTGTCCTTCCTTGCCCATAAAATTATTTGCGATCAGCCATTCCCTTACAAATTCCTTGCTCAGCTGTTTCTGGCGTTCACCTTTTTGTTGGCGTTCTTCAAATCCATCCGCATAAAAATAACGGCTGCTGTCGGGAGTATGTATTTCATCCATCAGCACGATCTCTCCGTTCAGGGTGCCAAACTCGTATTTGGTATCCACCAGGATCAGTCCCTGTTTGGCCGCAATTTCCTTTCCGCGGGCAAAAAGCTGCAGGGCGTACGCACTCAGCTGCTGCCATTCTGTTTCGGTGCAAATACCTTTTTCGATGATTTCTTTTGGTGAAATATCTTCATCATGACCGGCATCCGCCTTGGTGCTGGGCGTAATGATGGGAGTGGGGAAGTAGTCGTTTTCTTTCAAATTTTCCGGCATAACCGCCCCGCAAAGCACTCTTTTGCCCTCCGCATATGTTCTCCAGGCATGTCCAACCAGGTTTCCGCGTACCACCATCTCGATTTTAAATGGATTGCATTTTTTTCCAATACTCACATTGGGGGCCGGAGAACCCAGCAGCCAGTTGGGACAAATGTCTTTGGTGGCTTCCAGCATATATGCAGCAATCTGGTTTAAAACCTGTCCTTTAAATGGAATCGGTCTTGGTAAAATAACATCAAAAGCAGAAATGCGGTTACTCGCCACCATTACCAGCAAATGATCAGCGATGCTGTATACATCCCTCACCTTGCCTTTGTAAAAATTCGTCTGTTGGGGGAATTGATAATTAGCCATACGCTAAAGTACCATTGCCGGGTATAAAAGCATGAAATTAAATACGATTAATTTCAACAGCGGGTTAGAAATAAAATTTCCGAAAGAATGTAACAATCCTTATTTTGCTTCATATTTAAAAACCCAAAAAACGCTATATGAGAAAGATTGCTAGATCTCTGGTTACTTTATTGCTGGCAAATATGCTTACCATCGCAGTTTTTGCCCAAAATGTGACGATCAGCGGAAATGTGAGAAACAGCAACACCAAGGAAGGTGCAGGAGCCGTTTCCGTATCCATTAAAGGAAGTTCCGGCGGAACTTATACAAACGACAAAGGTGATTTCAAACTTACAGTTAAAAGCCTTCCTGTTACTTTACTGATTTCTTCTGTAGGATACGAATTACAGGAAATTACAGTAACGAAAGCAGGATTCACCCAGGTGGAATTCAAACCTTCAGCAGCACTGGGCCAGGAAGTGGTGGTATCTGCCACAAGGGTGCCGCAGAAAATTATGGAATCACCCGTATCTATTGAAAGGGTGAGTGCGGCCACACTGCGCAATGCACCTGCCGCCAACTTTTACGATGTGGTGCTCAACCTCAAAGGGGTGGATGTGACCACGTCTTCATTAACATTCAAAACTCCCACCACCCGTGGTTTTAATGGTAGCGGTAACACCCGCTTCAACCAGCTGGTGGATGGAATGGATAACCTGGCTCCCGGTTTGAATTTTTCGGTGGGCGCCATCATCGGTCTGAGTGAACTGGATGTAGACAATATCGAATTACTTTCAGGCGCATCTTCAGCGCTGTATGGTCCGGGTGGTATGAATGGTACCTTACTGATGACCAGCAAGAACCCGTTCAAATACCAGGGACTGTCTGTACTGATCAAGGAAGGTATGATGCATACCGACAAAAGACAACGCATGCAGGCGCCTTATCACAACTGGAATATCCGCTGGGGTAAAAAAGTGAGTGAGAAATTTGCTTTCAAGATCAATGCAGAAATGATACAGGCCAAGGACTGGCTGGCTTTTGATAACCGTAATTACAGCAGGCTCGGAACTTCCGGCGCTGTAATTCCCGGCAACAGGCAAACAGATCCCAACTATGATGGTATCAATGTGTATGGTGATGAAACCACGGTGGATATCCGGGCGTTCTTCTCCAGCATTGCAGCAAGTTTGCCGGGTGCTGCCAACTTTATTGCCAACAATGGTTTGCTCAATACTCCACAAAATGTTTCCCGTACAGGTTATACAGAAAAAGAACTGGTAAATCCTAATACACTCAACTTTAAACTCGCGGGTTCACTGCACTATAAACTGTCTGAAAATACAGAAGCTGTTTTAGCTGCTTATTGGGGAACAGGTAATACTATTTATACCGGCAGCGACCGTTATTCTTTAAAGGACTTTAAAATGGGCCAGTACAAACTGGAACTCATCAATAAAAACTGGAACCTGCGTGCTTATACCACACAGGAAAATGCAGGTGAATCTTACAACCTTACTGCCACTACCAGGCTGTTCAATGAAAGCTGGAAAAAATCAGTTACAACGGATGCGGCAGGGAATCCCACACCGCAGCCAACCGACTGGTATATCCAATATGCATTTTCTTACCTGAGCAATTTAATGAATGGCATGACCCCGAATGATGCTCAACTTGCATCCAGGGCGCTGGCGGATGCTGGAAGGCCTGCAGCAGGAACACCCGGTTTCATTGCCGCTTATGATGCCATCCGTAAAAAACCCATTTCACAAGGTGGTGGACTGTTACTGGATAAATCAGATCTCTATGCAGTTGAAGGCAACTATAATTTATCCCAGTACACTAAAAGTTTTGCAGATATCCTGGTTGGTGCAAATTTCAAACGTTTTGTGCTGAACTCACAGGGTACATTGTTTGCCGATTCAACCGGTACCATCAGTACCAATGAATACGGTGCCTATGTACAGGCTACCCGCCAGATCATCGAACGCCTGAAACTGACCGTTTCCGGCCGTTATGACAAAAACCAGAATTTTGACGGACGTTTTACTCCAAGGGTAACAGCACTGGTAAAACTGAAAGAAAATAATAACCTGCGTTTGTCATACCAAACCGCTTACCGCTTCCCCAGTAACCAGCAGCAATGGATCAACCTGCAGGTGGGCAGCACCCGTTTGGTGGGAAGTAACGAATCTTTCAAAACCTATCTCGGAATCGCCAGCAACCCGCTGTATACTGCAGAAAGTGTACTGGCTGGTTCACCCAAACAATTTACTCCACCTACCACCAAGCCTGAATCTGTTAGCTCCTTTGAAGTGGGTTACAAAGGCCTGATGATGGACAGCAAACTCTTACTGGATGCTTATGGTTATTTCGGACAATACCAGGATTTCCTTGGCCGTCAGAATACGATGCAGACAACAACCGGTGTAGCTGCTGATATCACCAATCCTGCTAAAAGAAGGAACATTTCAATTCCTGTTAATACTACTGATAAAGTAAAAACCTATGGTTTCGGTGCCAGTCTCGATTACAGGTTGCCTTTGAATTTTGTAACAGGTGTCAACCTTTCATCAGATGTGCTGAAAGATGTGCCTGCCGGTTTTGTTGCTTATTTCAATGCACCAAAATATAAAACCAATTTCTACGTAGGTAATTCAGCTTTTGGTAAAAACAAACGCCTGGCTGCGAATGTTACATACAGGTGGCAGCAGGGCTTTTACTATCAGGGTGATTTTGCCAGCGGCAACCTGCCCGATGTACACGTGGTGGATGCGCAGCTGAGCTTTAAACTGCCAAAAACAAAATCAATACTGAAATTCGGTGCCAACAATATCCTGAACCAGTATTATTACAATGCGATTGGTAACTCACAGATCGGTGGCTTATATTATGTAAGCTTTGGTTACAATGTTTATTAATATCAATACAGCAACAAACATTTAAAACATTAAACTTACTATAATGAAAAAAATTAAATATCAACTGCTCCTCGCTTTAACCGGCATGGTCATATTTTCTTCCTGTAACAAGGACCTGGAGCAGCTGGCACCCATTACCGTGCCGGCCTATCCCACAGGTTCTGGTATTGCAGCCACGATTGCAGCCAACCCGAACGACAGTTTGTTTAACAAGCTGATCACCCGGGCAGGATATGCAGCAACTTTGAATGATCTTACAAAAACCTTTACGGTATTTGCAGTAGATAATGCAGGTATGCGGAAATTTGTTGCCGCTGCTTCCGGTGGTGCTGTTCCTGAAGCTTCTCCCGATGCGGTTCACTCAGCATTTATCTCCGGTACGCTGCCTGTGGCAAGCGCTGCAGGTATTATGCAGTATTTAACACTCGGACAAAAACTGCCTTCTGCATCTATCGGCAGCGGGTTTCCCAATTTCCCGTATACCACGCAGATCATCCTGGATCCCACGCAGCCATTTGTAAGGATGCCGATCTTCCCGGTTAGGGGTACGGCATTTTCTTATGTAAATAATATGCCGCTCACCAGCGTGGATCAGACAGCAGCCAATGGTGTGATTCATCATGTATTTACCGTTACAGCGCCTCCATCAGCTACATTGAAAACAATGCTGGCGGGAGAATCCACTCTTACCTATTTCAGGGCTGCGGTGGCAAGGGCCGACAGCGGATCAACAGGCCTGTCGAAATTCGACTCCCTGCTGAACTATGGGGTTACCAATATGACCGTTTTGGCACCGAATGATAATGCGTTTAAAACACTGGTATTCGGACTTGCATTCCAGGGTTACCTGGCAACAAGGCCCACACCTTATACCGCAACAGATACAGCCAATGCCACCGCTACTGCCAATGGTGCCGTGGCTGCTGGTCCAGCATTTCTTTCCACCAATAATGTAACCACCGCACAGGTAAAAGGTATTGTGGCTTATCACCTGCTGGCTTCATTAACCAGCAGCACCACTACACCTTACCAGCCCAATATCAGGGTGTTCTCCACCAATATTCCGGCAACACCCGCGTTTGTGAAAACACTGGTGAATGGAAGTCTGTCAGTACACCCCGGTATTTCGGTTAAAGCCACTTATGCCGGTGCTTTTGCCATCGCCGCCACATTTACCGGTTATGGTACATTCCCCCCGGGCGGTGCTCCTTATAGTGGTGCGCCTGCCAATGCAGTAACACTGGATAAACACGCAGTGAATGGTGTGTATCACATCATTGATAAAGTGCTGTTACCACAGTAGTAATTTTGATAAGTTGAAAATTTATAAAGAAAGGCTCCACAACGTGGAGCCTTTCTTATTTTTTAGAAGCTTGTAAGATTCTTATTATCGGTGAAGATGACTGCGTACAATTTCCCATAACACCACACCGGCAGCGGTGGCAATATTCAATGAGTGTTTCATGCCCAGTTGCGGAATTTCGATACAGCCATCACATTGGTTGATGGTGCTTTGCTCAACACCCGTAACCTCGTTGCCAAAGATCACCGCAATTTTTTCCTGTGTGCCAAACTTCAGTTCATGCAGTTTATAACTGTTGATGGCCTGTTCCACTGCAAATATTTTATAGCCTTCTTTTTTTAATGCTTCCATCGCGGCGGCGGCATTGGGAAAATGTTTCCATGAAACGGTATCCTCGGCGCCGAGCGCTGTTTTTTTAATTTCCTTATGCGGGGGAAAACAGGTATAACCCGTAAGATAAATGGCCTCTAATAAAAACGCGTCGGCCGTGCGGAACACACTGCCCACATTATAGGCGCTGCGGATATTTTCCAGCACCGCGATCACCGGGATCTTATCAGCGGTTTTAAATTCATCCACCGACATACGGCCCAGTTCATCCATCGACAGTTTTTTATTTTCTGACACCTTGTTTATGGTTTGTTTGCTGCGCAAAGGTATGTAGTTGAAATGAACCGGTAGCTATCGGGTGACACAACGATGCTAAATAGAATTACAAATGCCGGGACCAAAAATACGCTCACAGATTGCACAGATTTACACAGAAGAAAATATCTGTGCTTGTCCGTGACATCAGTGAGCAAACAAAATTACTTTCCAAATTTCTGTTTCAGCGCTGCCAGCGCATCATTCATGGGCAGGGTGCTGATATCTTTCTTCGGAGCATTACTGCTAAATGGTTTTTTACCAGCACCAGCTCCACCATACTGTTTACGCTCCTGCATGGGCAGCGTTTGCTTGATGGAAAGGGCAATGCGTTTGCGTACCGTATCCACTTCCAGCACTTTTACATTTACCTGTTGGTTGAGCTTGAGCGCATCGCCGGGTTCGTTGATGAACGTGTGCGATATCTCGCTCACATGCACCAGGCCGTCCTGCTTCACACCAATATCCACAAAAGCGCCAAAGCGGGTGATATTGGTAACAATGCCCGGCACTTCCATCCCCACTTTTACATCATCCATGCTGTAGATATTGGCAAACTCAAATGCCTGTGCTTCCTTACGCGGATCCAGTCCCGGTTTTTTCAGTTCGTTCAAAATATCCTTTATCGTCAGCTCACCAATTTGTTCCGTGGCATATTTTTTTGCATCCACATTTTTCAGCAGCGCTTCTTTTCCAATTAATTCTTTTACTGCAATGTTTAAATCTTTGGCAATGGTATCCACCACCGCGTAAGCTTCCGGGTGTACTGCACTGGCATCGAGCACTTCTTCGCCATCGGTAATACGCAAAAAGCCGGCGCATTGTTCAAATGCCTTTCCGCCCAGCCGCGGCACTTTTAATAACTGTTTGCGGCTGGTAAAGCGGCCAATTTCGTTGCGGTGCTTTATGATATTATCCGCAATGGTGGCGCCGATGCCGCTTACATAACTCAGCAAATGTTTGCTGGCGGTATTCAGGTTCACTCCCACATTGTTTACACAGCTCACCACGGTGGCATCAAGTTTTTCTTTTAAACGAAACTGGTTCACATCGTGCTGGTACTGGCCCACACCAATACTTTTGGGATCAATCTTCACCAGCTCGGCCAGTGGATCCATTAAGCGGCGGCCGATACTCACGGCGCCACGCACAGTAATATCTTCATCGGGAAATTCTTCCCTTGCAATTTCACTTGCCGAATAAATGGAAGCGCCGTCTTCATTTACTAAAAACACGGGCAATCCCAGTCCGAGTTTTTTAATGAACTGTTTTGTTTCCCTCCCGGCAGTGCCATCGCCAATGGCAAAGACTTCAATGCCGTATTGCTGCACCAGGTTTTTGATCTTGATTTCTTCTGCCATCACACGGTTGTGTTCATGCGGAAAAATCAAATCAGTTTTTTGCAGGCTGCCTTTTTCGTCCAGGCAAACCACTTTACAACCGGTTCTGTATCCGGGGTCAATGGCCAGAATGCGTTTGCTGCCCAGGGGAGAACTTAATAATAACTGCCGCAGGTTTTCTGCAAAGACATTGATGGCCTCTTCATCCGCCTTTGTTTTTAACGCGGTGCGGAATTCTGTTTCCAGGCTCGGCTGCAATAATCTCCTGTAGGCATCTTTGATGGCTTTGCGCAGCTGGTCGCTGGTACTGCTCATGCCTTTGACGTATAAGCTTTCAATCATCTCCAATGCCAGTTCTTCTTCGGGTGCAATGGTAATGCGTAAATAACCTTCCAGGAATCCACGCAGCACGGCGAGGATGCGGTGGGAGGGCACTTTTGAAACGGGCTCGCTGAAATCAAAATAATCCTTGTACTTGATGCCTTCGGTTTCCTTATCGGTCACCACCTTGCTTTGCAGCGTGGCTTCGTCTTCAAAAAACTTACGCAGCCGGGCACGCACCTGTGCATCTTCATTCACCTGTTCAGCAATAATATCACGGGCGCCCTGTAATGCCGCATCTGCTTCCGTCACTTTTTCGTTGATAAATTTGGCGGCTTCTGCTAAGAGGTCAATATCTTTCTGTTCCAGCACAATATCTGCTAATGGCTGCAATCCGTTTTCACGGGCTGTTTGTGCTTTTGTTTTGCGTTTGGGTTTGTATGGCAGGTAAATATCTTCCAGTGCTGCAAGGGTGGTGGCTTTGTTGATTTTTTCCTGCAAAGCCTCCGTCATTTTTTCCTGGTCGGTAATGGCTTTTTCAATAAAGGCCTTGCGGTCGGTAAACTCTTTCAGGAATTTGGCTTCTTCCTGTACCTGCTGTATCTGTACTTCATCCAGCGCACCGGTTTTGTCTTTACGGTAACGGGCAATAAAGGGGATGGTGGCGCCTTCTTCCAGCAGGGAAAGCACGGCTTCCACCTGGGTTAATTTCAGATTGAGTTTGGATGCAATGGGCTGTATGAATTCGTTCATTTGTTTTTCCTTTTTTATCCCGAAAGCTTTCGGAAGGGCTGCGAATTTAGGGGGGAGCAGGGAAAGAAAAAAATGGAATGTTGGGGGGAATTATTTAGTGATTTTTTGGTTGCGGACTTGTGAATTTCCAGTGAGCGGAAGTGGCGACGCTCCGTTCAACTGCAATTCTTTTATCATCTTTTATTAAAGCGTATATTTTGGCGAAAGGCTCGTGAAGACACGAACCCAGGCGGAGAAATAAATAAATGCAGTTTATGCTTTGGCTGTTGGTACACCTGGCTGCATTGCCTGCGCTGCATGCCAGTCAGTGGCGGCGCTCAACTAAGACCAACAACGGCGATGTTCAATGGAATTCAGGATGTACAAGTGTGCGACGCAACGATATCACATCAGGGAACAAATGCTGGTAACAAAAATACTCTCACAGATTACGCAGATGTCCACAGATAAACCCCATCTGTGTTAATCAGTGGCATCTGTGAGCAAAACAAACTATTTAATCAACACTTTCTTCTCCGGGTTTGCCTCCACAAATGCATAAATGCTGTTGCGGATATAATCATTGTCGGCATAGGGTTGCAGCAACTCTTTTAAATCCTGCGCCGACTGAATACTTGTGCGTGCAGGAATATATCCCATGCCCCAGAAACTGCCGCGATCCATCAGCAGGCAAAGCATTTCATTTTCACGGATGCCTTCATCCACCACGGCAAAAGTGGGCAGCTGTTCATTGAGCGCATCCATGGCTGTTTTTATTTTCCCGTTGTAAACATGCGGCGGGTCTAAAAACTCCAGGTCTTTTTTTGTAAAAGCGGTTTTATCGAGGTAACAGAGTTTGGGGTGCAGTTCAAACTGTTCCACCATTTTTTGCAGCATCACCAAACCTTCGTGCAGTAAATTGAATTTGTATAAGGCCTGCAGGTTTTTTTTCTTTTTATCAATCGCCAGGCGGATATAGCCACGGCCGTCTTCAAACGTATATAAACCGTATTGCTGCAGCGGCTGTTTCTGACTGCGGTTGTACAGGGGCCACAGGCGTTTTATTTCCGTGCTTTCAAATACCAGCGCTTCCAGTTCATTGGCACATTCGCGGCAGCTGACTTTATAAATATTGCGGAGGAAATTTTGCCGTTTGCGGTCGGCATCATTATGGGTAAAATGGCTGCTCACCCTTTTTTTGATATTGATGGCCTTGCCCACATACACCACTTTGTCCTTGTTGTTATAAAAGTAATATACGCCGGGCCTTGAAGGCAGCTTATCAATTTCTGTTTTATCCAGGTGCAGCGGCAGCCACTGGTCTTTAGATGATTTTTTCAGCATCTCATCAATCACCGGCTGGCCATTATTGGCGAGATAATATTCAAACAGCACCGTGGTGGCTTTGGCATCACCGCCGGCACGGTGGCGGTTCTCGATTTTTATATGGAGCGAACGGCAGAGGTTGCCCAGGCTGTAGGAGGGGAGCCCTGGAAATATTTTACGGCCCAGTCTTACCGTGCACAGTTTTTTTGCAGTGAGATCATAGCCCGATTGCTTTAAATGGTGTTTGATAAAACTGTAATCGAAATTCACATTGTGGGCCACAAATATTTTATCATTCAGCAGGTCGTACAATGTATCGGCCACTTCATCAAAAGCCGGCGCTTCAGCCACCATTTCATTGTCGATGCCGGTAAGTGCGGTGATATAACGGGGAATGGTTTGACCGGGGTTGATGAGTGTTTCAAAATGTTTCACCACGCGGCTGCCATCATGTATAAATACAGATACTTCGGTAATGCCATGCGAAGCAGCATACCCCCCGGTGGTTTCTATATCTACGATGGCGTACATGCCCCTGAATCCCCTGCTGGGAACTTTCGAAGTTTAAATGGTTTGTAATAATTTTTCCAAATAGTGGTACTCAATTCCAAACAATTGCTTTAGCGCTGTTACCTTTTTCAACAATTCAGCCTGATCAACTTGATCCCCCTTACCCTTCACCGCAGCAATCATCACATTCTTGGGGGTGTGTTCGGTGCTGATGAAGTCGAACACTTTTGTTTTATACCCATGGGCTTCCAGCAGCAGCGCCCTGATGGTATCCGTTACCATTTCGGCCTGGCGTTCCAGTAAAATGCCGTGCTGTGTGATGGTTTTTAAAACATTGTCAGGCGCCATCTGTTTGCGTATCTGTTTATGGCAGCAGGGTGCCACCACGATAAACTGTGCATTGTTCTTTATCCCTTTGTAAATGGCATCGTCGGTGGCCGTGTCGCAGGCATGCAGCGCAATCAGCATGTCTGTGGGCGGCAGGGCGGCATCCTGTATAGTGCCTTCGATAAAGTGCAGGTTGCTGAAATGAATTTTCCGGGCAATGGCATTGCATTTGTTCACGAGGTCTTGCCGCATTTCAACGCCGTACATGGTGGTGTTAAGCTGTTTTGCATTTGTAAGATGATCGTACAATGCAAAAGTAAGATAGCCCTTGCCGCAGCCCATATCGGCCACAGAAAGCGCAGGACCCTTTATATGATTTTTAATAATGCCGTCGATGATTTCTATATAATGACTGATCTGCCGGAATTTATCCTGCATGTCTTTTTTAACCTGGCCATCAGCGGTTGTAATATCCAGTTGATGGAGATAGGGGGCATCAGCCGTTGTCTTAAGCTGTTTTACACGGTCGTGCTGCAGGGTTTGTGCTGTGCCGGCAAGACTGGCTGGTTTTGTTTTCAGTTTAAATGCGGAGCCTGCAAAGGAAAGCTGCAGGTTGCTGGTTTGTGTAAAAGCATCTGCGTTGTTGAAATTATTCTGCAGTAAAACCTGCAGCACTTTTACCGCTTCGCCGGCCAGGTAGTTTTTAACGATGTCCTGTGTGTTATGACGGTAGGTAAACGAAAGGTGCCCGGTATTTTTTATCAGCACAGGCTTTATCAAAACGTTTTTTAACGTGGCTGATTTATCTTTTTTATTGCCTAAAATAATTTTTATCAGCTCAGTACGTTTATAGCTTTCAGTGATTTTTTGTAAAAAAGTTTGCAGTGCAGGCAAAATGAAGAAATTTTCTGTTAGTGCAAATTTAAATTAATTGTACCTTAATTTTATCCTGATTAAACAAGCGCTATATGAAATTTTCCAAGTTTCCCATTACCGTTCCTGACTGGAACGATATTGAACTGATCGTAAGGGATGGTGTAACCGGCAAAGCCGCTTCCCGTATTTTTTTTATGGGTGATATCAGGGTGCGGCAGGTGGAATATTCTCCCGGCTTCCTGGCCGATCACTGGTGCCATAAAGGACATATTATTTATTGCGTGGAAGGCAGCCTCGAAGCAACCCTTGAAGACGGTACCGTACTGCAATTCGGCCAGGGCAGCACCTGTCATATTGGAGACGACGGGCAAGCACACCGCTTTTCATCGGTGAACGGCTGCAGGCTGCTGATCATTGATTAGGTTCCTGGCCGGCCTGTGCCGCAGGCTGTTTCATTTTATTTTCAAACTTTGTTACGGCGTCTTTTTTCGTCAGCATTTTAATGAGCTGTATGATGGCGGTGATGGTAAAAATGCCGCCAATGACCCAGTTCAGGTACTGACCGCTGTTGGCGATACGCTGCACCAGCCATCTTCCCCCAAAAATAAACACGCAGTTGCCCAAAAGCGTGCCAATGCCAATACCAATAATATAGCTGTTGTACTGCGATTTTACCGGCTCCAGTATTTTTTTGGTAAATAGCACTGTGCTCCAGCCAAACCAGAACGGTATTTGCACCGGGTTAATGGCGCTCATGAGCATGCCCAGTAAAAAGCGATGCATATTATTTTTCAGGAACTCATTTTTGGCTTCAGCGCCTTCTTTGGTAGCGGCAATAAAACTGCCAATGGCCAGTGCAATGATAATGGCCAGCGTAAGCCATTCCATTATTTTCATCAGCTTTTCCTGTTTGCGTATCCAGTCGATACCCACCAGCGATATACGTACATAGATCATCTCCACCAGCAACGAACCCAGTGAAAAATAAATGGCATCCGGGATGCTCTCCTGTATACCGATCTGCATGGCCGCCACATTCAGCGTGCCCAGTGGCAGAGAGCCCAGGAAACTGATCATTAAACCCCAGCAAAATATTTTGATAAACCTGCTCATGCAGTTAACCGATTAATGCATCAATACGTTTCATGTCTTCAATACGATTCTGTGCCTCCCGCAAAAACTGTTTGCCCTTTTGCCTGCTCCAGGGTTCAATACCCTGCTGCCTGTTGTACCTGCTTATTTTGTACAGCGCTTTCCAGTGTTTTAAAATCTCTTTATAGGCGCCCAGCAAAGTGTAACCGGTATCGTAAAAATGGTTGGGCTCGGCGCCGCAGCCATTGTATTCCAGGATGCTGAAGTTTTTGCCGTTTTTCAGGTCTTCCACGCTGGTGCACATGATATCATAGCGACCATAAAAAAAATCGTTGATGCCAAGACTGATCTCATCAAATATACGTACCAGTTTATCATCAATATGTTCTTTGAGGTCAACAAAGCGGGCACCACGGTTGTGGTTGGCCGCATAACTCAGCATGTATTTTTCACCTGCAGGAACAATGGTGTTCCATTTGTCTTTATGCTTGTTGTAGAGCTCCTCTGTTCTTTTGCTGCCCTTGGGATGCTGCTGTATCAGCTGCTCCAGGGTTTGTGTGCCATCACCCGTAACCTGCATGGGTATTTTATGCAGGAAACCTGTTACGGTTCCCTTTTTTTCCTTTGGATGCCGGATATAGAACACACTTACTTCCATCGGGTACAATACCAGTTGCTGCACGATGTATTCAAAAGGCATCAGGGAATGGTAATGCTGCAGTTCTTCCCTGGTATCCAGTTTCCTGAATAAGATGCCCTGCCCACCGATTTCAGGTTTTACGATCAGGGGATAATGGATCTGGTGTTGTGCCAGCTTTTCTTCAACCAGTGAAAAATCTTCACGGGGCTGTACATTAAAAGTGGCGGGGTAATATGCTTTGGGCAGCAGGTCGTACATCTCTTTCTTGGGTTCACCTTCCATGCCGCCGAATGTGAGCTTGGGGTTGCTGGGAGTAAAAAACCATACATAACCCGAACGGATTATATACCAGAGCCACATGGGTGTAATGGGTGCATACAGCAGCTTGAAGGGCCAGGCTTCCCAATTCGTTATTCGCTTAACAATCTTTTTCATTTTCGCTGTGCGAAGGTATCAAAATATTGGTTGGTGCTATTAATTAAAATCAGTTAGATTTGAATAAATTATCATTTTATGTTATTGCGAAATGTTTTATTGATAATGTTTTTTGTAACGGGCAGCATACAGGGTTTTGCATTTACCGGGCCTGGTTTACCCGTGTACCCCAACGAAGCGTTATTGAAAAAACTGATCTCTTTGCCTGTAAAGGAAATGGAGGTCATCAGCGGAAGAAGGCTCACTTTAAAGGAAAAGATCGGGTTAAAACTGCTGCAATGGAAATATAAACGGCCATCAACGGATGGTGAAAAAGATCCCGGCGCCAAAGCCGATAAAAGGGCTCAGGCATCCATGACGATGGGCATTGCAGGTGTTGCATTTCTTGTAGCCGGCCTGTTCGTACCACTCCTTGCATTATTTGCAATACCCTGCGGGATCATCGCCTTAATAACAGGATTGATTTCACTGGGCAAGACAAAAAACAATACAAAATCAATTATTGGTATTGTACTTGGGTCTCTTTTAATAATTTTGCTGCTGGCTCTAATACTTGATATCATCAGGAATTCAAAGCCTAAAATATAAACGAACGATATGCATGTACCAACAATGGCCGAAATGATGGCGGCTGGCAAAAAACCTGATGTATTGTTTTGGGTGGGTTGTGCCGGCAGCTTTGACCAGCGGGCACAAAAAATAACAAAGGCTTTTGTAACGATACTGGATAAGGTAGGTGTGAATTACGCCATTCTCGGAAAGGAAGAAATGTGCACCGGCGACCCGGCAAGAAGGGCGGGTAACGAATTCATGTTCCAGATGATGGCCTACCAGAATATACAAATACTGAATGGCTATGAAGTGAAGAAGATCGTTACCGCATGCCCGCACTGTTTTAATACATTGAAAAACGAATATCCTGAGCTGGGGGGTAATTATGAAGTGATCCATCATGCTGAACTGATTCAGCAACTGATCGATGAGGGAAAAATAAAAATGTCCGGTGGCGGTGTTTTCAAAGGAAAAAAGATCACGTACCACGACAGCTGTTACCTGGGCCGTGCCAACAATATTTATGAAGCGCCCCGAAAAGTGCTGGAAGCGCTGGATGCCTCACTGGTGGAAATGAAACGCTGCCGCAGCAACGGGCTTTGTTGTGGTGCTGGTGGTGCACAAATGTTTAAGGAAGAAGAGAAAGGCACAACAAGAATAAATTTGGAACGCACTACCGAAGCGTTGGCAACCGGTGCCAGCGTAATTGCAGCAGCCTGCCCGTTTTGCAATACCATGATGACTGATGGCGTTAAAACAAACGAGAAGGAAGAAGAAGTGCAGGTACTGGATATTGCAGAGCTGGTAGCAGCGTCGATGGATAATGGATAATTGATAATGGAATAATGGATAATGCCATCAACCATGAACTATGAACCAACAACCAACAACCAACAACCATGAACCATATCGATCTGAATGAACATATCCCAGCAGACTTTGATGATCACTCCAAAGTATGGATCTATCAAAGCAGCCGCATGTTCTTAATGAGTGAGGCCTTTGCCATTGAGGATATACTGAAAAATTTTATCAGCAGCTGGAAAAGCCACGGCGCACCGGTAAAAGGGTACGCGAATTTATTTTTCGGGCAGTTCATTGTACTGATGGCCGATGAAACACAAAGTACCGTGGGTGGTTGCAGTACCGACAGTTCGGTGCATGTGATCAAAGCCATTGAACAGCAGTTTAAAGTAAATATGTTCGACCGGCAGAACCTGGCCTTTATTGTAAAAGATAAAGTGCAGCTGCTGCCGCTTTCACAGCTGAGCTATGCAGTGGAGAATAAATTTGTGGAGGCAGATACCTTGTACTTCAATAATACGGTGCTGACGAAAAATGAACTACTGGAAAAATGGATCATTCCTGTAAAAGACAGCTGGCTGGCGAAGAAAATTGTAATTAAACAAAATTGAAAACAACGGCGTTTTTCATAGTGCTGTTTACCTGCAGCCTGGTTATTTTTTCCTGCGGATACCAATATGAACACTCTCCAAAATACGAGGCAGCATATGATAAACACAGGCTTCAAAAAAGTGATACACTCACGGTGATCCATTCTGAATGTACTGAATGCAGTGATCTGTATATTGTAGAAGGAACGCTTTCCATTCCCCCGGGATTGAAAGAAGCCTTTTCAAAATCAAGCCTGAAAGACATCAAAGTATGCGGAAACTTCCCCGCCGCGTTTTTAGATGTAACTGCATTTGATTTCAAAGCAGGGACTCAATATAAAATTACCGGGAAGGTGATCATGGCAGATACGTTCAATGCAATTGGCGCTATTCCTGTTTTTTATACTGAACACTGGTCAAAATTAAAATAGCTATTTCTTCACTGCTGGTTTTGCTACAGCTGGTTTTGCCGGCGCTGGTTTCTTCTTCACTTTTTTACTCAGCAAATAACTTACCCCAATACGGAAATTGGTGGTTTTGGTGGTGCTGTAACTCTCCAGGTTAAAATTAGGTGCATAGGTAAAGACTTTGTTCTGCTGCTGCCGGAACGGGTCGATCATACTCAGTGAAACGATCAGTTTCTTTTTAAGGAATTTTTGCTGCAGGCCAATATTCATGCTGGTGCTGCTGCGTACCGTTCCCTGCGGGTTGGCAAAACGGTTAAAGGTAAAGCTGGCAGTGGCATTCAGCAGGTCGTTGAAAAGATAATTGCCGTTTAATGTGGAGAATAAAGAACCGCCATTGTGGTAACGGTTCACCGTTCTGTCGTGCAGGCTGTACTGGTTATAACTGAATCCCACACTCAGGTTTACCTTCGCTTTTTTATTGATGGTATAACCGCCCCAGGTGTTGGCCTCATATTCTTTTCTGCCGCTTAAATTTTGCCAGGTAGTGGTGGTTTTGCCATCGGGTTGCAGGGTGCGGATGCTGCTGTAAATATCCAGCAGCGCATTGTAGCCAAATGAAATATTGAAATAAAACAGTTTGTTCGTCTTGCCAAAAATCAGGTCAAAATTATCGGCAAACCAGGGCTTCAGGTAGGGGTTTCCAAAACGGGTATTGTATGGATCGGCATAATCCACGCTGGGATTTAGCTGGCCAATACCGGGCCGCTGGATGGTGCGTTTGTAGCTTGCGGTAATATTGATATTGTTCTCCCATTTTTTTACCATGGTGGCAAAGGGCAGGGCGCTCCAGTAATTATTGGCATAGTCATCCGGGTTGTTTACAATATCAAATTTTGTATGGGTTTGCTCCACCTGTACCCCCGCGGTGATATTGAAATCCTGTTTAATGGTATAGCGTAATGCCGCCCTGTAAAAAAATATGTTTTGATGAAAACTGATATCATTACTCAGCAATTCATTCTTCAATAAAACATTATCCGGCTTCCTTAAATAACTCGTGGTTAAAATATTATGACTCGTGCTGGCGATGAGTCCATTGCCCGCACTTAAATACCATTTGTTTTCCTTCAGGGGACGGTCGTAATTGTTGCGAATGGTGTAAGTATAACTTTTTGCATCTGTTGCCTGTTGCTGTGTGCTGTCGGTGCCGGTAAAACTGTAATCCGGGTTCAGGTATTGCTGGTAATAATCCCTTGCAGTAGCACCAAAAGAAGTGTTGATGCCGGTGATGGTTTTAAACACCACCCCGGGCTTTTTACCCTTTAATGTCCATGTAATATTTCCATTGGGGGAAGAACTGCTGGCATTGGTGGAAATATAACGGTTGCTGAGTTTGTAAATACTGTTGAAACGGTTCAGGTTGGTGTATTGTGTTTCGTTATTGCTTTCCGCATCGCTGCTGTTAAAGTAAAACGTTACGTTAAATGCGTTGCGTTTGTTATAATCAAAATCCAGGCTGACACGTGCATTGGGGCGCAGGCTGTTATTGCCGTTGCTGCCATTGGTGTTGAAATAATTGCTGGAGTCTTTGTAAATATTCTGCCTGATGCTGTAGCTGCCGCCTTCGTATGCATTGTAACCTATGCCCGCACTTGCATTCAGTGCGATTTTGTTTTTCCGATAAGTGAAATTACCGCTGAAAGCTTCTTCACCCCTTGTACCATAAGTGATGCTGAGCCGGCCGCTCATGCCCACGCGTCCTTTTTTGGTAACGATATTGATCACCCCGCCGCGTTCGCTGGCATACTGTGGCGGGGGCGTGGTCATCACTTCAATTTTATCGATCATGCTGCCGGGCATGCTTTCCAGCAGGTCC
This sequence comes from Ferruginibacter sp., assembly GCA_046329655.1. GTDB lineage: Bacteria > Bacteroidota > Bacteroidia > Chitinophagales > Chitinophagaceae > Ferruginibacter. Next base: position 7,391 of record JAXLUD010000008.1, on the reverse strand, counting down.
TGCAATTGTTTGCCATTCAGCTCCACGGGTTTGTCATCGATCAAAATTTTCACTTCCTTGCCCCGCATCTGCACTTTGCCATCATTGTCAACATTTACCAGGGGCGCCTGCTTTAATAATTCCGTGGTGCTGGAGGTGGCGCTGAGGGCCGATTCGCCCGCATTGAAAATTATTTTTCCATCCTTATTTTCGATCAGGGGTTTTTCTGCATACACAATCACTTCTTCCAGGTCGGTGGTCTTTTTGCGGAGTTTGATTTCGTTCAGGTCAAAATCAAAACGTTCGGCACGCAGGTGAATGCTGTCGAGTTTTAAATTGTTATAACCCACAAAACTTATTTGAAGCCGGTAGTAACCAAAGGGAAGCTGGTCGAAGGAAAAGGAACCGTCCTTAACGGTAATGCCCGTGCTGGAAAAGGCCGAATCCGTCATCCTGGATAAAACCACCGTGGCGCCCGCAACAGGCTTGGAATTATCATTGTCCATTACCGTACCGATAATGATACCGCTGGCTGTATGTTTTACAGAATCTTTTTGTGCGTAACCATGAAACGAAAAAAACAGCAGTAGTACTGCAGGTATAATTCTCAATGAAATGTTCTTTTAAAAAACGAATTTATTTCAAAATCCTTTGCCGGCAGTTTCACTTTATTACAGGCGGTGATATTATTGTGCAAATGCATTCCACCCGCTCAGTGCAGCATTGGTGAAATCAAATAAGGCCAGGTTTTCCCAGCTTGAACCATTTGTGGCCGTCGGGCCGCGGTAAGCCACCCAGTCGGGCGACCAGTAACAAAAACCTGTACCGCGGTTATTGGATACATTATGAATCACCGTACGCAGGTCGGTCAGGAATTTTAACTGTCCCTCGGGCGTAGCACTGTAACCGTTCAGCAGGGCCGTGGCGGAACCAACAGGGTTGTTGGTAAAATCATTCCAGCCGGTGGTGAAGGGGTAGGCCGTTTCTGCAATAAAAATATCTTTGTCAAAACTGGCGACAAGGCTGTTCAAATCCGTCAGCAATTCAGCCAGCGTGCGGTTATGCCACCAGGGATAATAGCTGATGCCGATTACATCATAAGCAACCCCCTGTGTTTTTAAATTCCCATAATACCAGGCGGCACCGGTGGTACCGGCAAAATGCATCATTATTTTTATTGCAGGATCGGTAGTTTTCACCGCCTCCGCTGCTTTCTTCACCAGGGCCGCATAATTGGGCCAGTTGCTGTCAAAGCTGCCACCTACTCTTCCTTTGTCCCATAAAAACCCGCTGTTGGTTTCATTGCCAATCTGCACCATCATGGGCAGGCAGCCCTTTGTTTTAATGGCATTCATTATTTTGAGGGTGTAATTATATACACTGTCGGCCAGCACTGCCTGTGAAGTGCCCTGCCACGCAGCCGGAATGGTTTGATTGGCCGGATCGGCCCATGTATCGCTGTAATGAATATCGAGCCACCAGTTAAGTCCGGCCGCTTTGATCCGCTGTGCGAATGTTTCCACTTCGCTGTAATTGCTATGGCCGGTTGAGGGTGTATGCCATAAGCGCAGCCGCACCAGGTTCATGCCTTTTGATTTCATATAAACCAGGGGATCCACGATGGTGTTTCCATTATAGAACCTTGTTCCGGTTTGCTCCAGTTCGGGTAAAAAAGAAAGGTCGGCACCCCGGTAAGTAACACTGGAATAAGCGGGCGGATCGATCAGGGGTGGCTCATCAGCAGGTGTTTTTTTGCAACTGCCCAAAACAGCTGCCAGCAGGATAAAAAGGGCTAGATTTTTCATGATACTGCAAGTTAAAGCATGTTTTCTTTCCCTGCTGCATGGGCGCTGACATACTGACATAAATCATCGTATTGTTCTATCTTTGCCCTGCAAAAGAAATGTGTAATGCAGGAATTATTAACCAAGGAACACGACGAAGCCAAACAGGGTGAAGCCTTTGCCCCGTTTATATCAGATCCCAATCAATATAAAAAGCACTTTTATATAGAGAGTTATGGCTGTGCCATGAACTTTGCCGATACGGAAGTGGTGGCTTCCATCCTGCATGAAAATGGATTTGGGGCCACCCAAAAACCGGAGGATGCAGACCTTATTTTCATCAATACCTGTTCTATCAGGGAAAAAGCAGAGCAAACGGTTCGCAACCGGCTTACGCAATTCAAATTTCACAAAAAGAAAAAACCGGGTTTGCTCGTGGGGGTGCTCGGTTGCATGGCTGAGCGGCTCAAATCCCAGTTCCTGGAAGAGGAAAAACTGGTGGATATGGTAGTGGGGCCTGATGCATACCGCACTTTACCAGGTTTGATTGAAGAAGCTGAAACCGGCCAGAAAGCGGTGAATGTTTTGCTGAGCCGCGATGAAACCTATGCGGATATTTCACCCGTGCGGCTGAACAGCAATGGTGTTACGGCTTTTGTAAGCATCATGCGTGGTTGCAATAACATGTGCAGCTTTTGCGTGGTGCCGTTTACACGAGGAAGAGAGCGCAGTCGTGATGCTGCCAGCATCATCAAAGAATGCAGGGAACTGTTTGAACAGGGCTACCGTGAAGTGACCTTGCTGGGGCAGAATGTGGATAGTTATTATGACGACGGACCACGGACGACCGACAACGGACAACGGCCCATTACCTTTGACCAGTTATTGGAAAAAGTGGCCCTTATTTCTCCCTTGCTGCGGGTGCGTTTTTCCACCTCTCACCCCAAGGATATTACCGATGAGGTGCTGCATACGATGGCAAAGCATGAGAACATCTGCAACTATATCCATTTGCCCGTGCAAAGCGGCAGTACAAGACTGCTGCAGTTGATGAACCGCACCTACAGCAGGGAATGGTATATCGCCAAGGTTGACCGTATTAAAGAAATACTGCCCGACTGCGGACTGAGCACGGATATGATCGCCGGTTTTTGCACCGAAACAGAGGAAGAACACCAGGAGAGTTTAAGCCTGATGGCATACTGCAAATACGACCTGGCCTATTTATATTTCTACAGTGAAAGACCCGGCACACTCGCAGCAAGAAGGTTTAAAGATGATATCCCTGAAGAGGTGAAGAAACGCCGCCTGCAGGAACTGGTGGATTTGCACCGGGAACATTCACTCGAAAGTATGCAGAAAGAAGTGGGTAAAACATTCAAAGTGCTGGTGGAAGGAACCAGTAAAAAAAATAAGGCCGAACTGTTTGGCCGCAACGACCAGAATAAAGTGATCGTATTTCCTGCTGAGCATTATAAGCCGGGTGACTATGTACAGGTAAAAGTTGAGCGCTGCACAGCCGGTACATTAATTGGTAAAACCGTATCATTATGAAGGTGCCTGTAAAATATTTGATCCTGTTATTCGCCTTTGGTGCAGGGTGGGCTGCTTATAGCAGTAAAAGGCTGGGGCCCGGTATTGCGGCCGGCGGCGCTTTCATTGCATATGCCCTGATAGAAATACAGGATCTGAAAATTATTAATAAAGAAGAAGAGGAGGAAAAATAATGGATCTGCAAAGTATAAAAAACCGCTTTGGTATCATCGGCAATTCGCCGCACTGAACCACGCACTCAATATTGCCGTGCAGGTGGCCAATACCGATTTATCTGTTTTGATCAATGGTGAAAGTGGTGTGGGTAAGGAAGTGTTTTCCCAGATCATACATGCCTTATCGGCCCGCAAGCACAATTCTTTTATTGCCGTAAACTGCGGCGCCATTCCCGAAGGCACGATCGACAGTGAACTGTTTGGTCATGAAAAGGGAAGTTTCACCGGTGCTGTGGACAGCCGCAAAGGTTATTTTGAAACCGTGAATGGCGGTACCATTTTTTTAGATGAGATTGGAGAGATGCCGCTCGGCACACAGGCCCGTTTGCTCCGTGTGCTTGAAACCGGCGAATACATCCGCGTGGGCTCCAGCAAAGTGCAGAAGACAGATGTAAGGGTGATCGCTGCCACCAATAAAGAACTGCTGGAATACACGCATAACGGCCGGTTCAGGGAAGACCTGTATTACCGGCTGAATACAGTGCCCATTAAAGTACCACCGTTAAGGGAACGAAAGGAAGATATTTTATTGCTGTTCAGGAAATTTGTTTCCGATTTTTCAGACCGTTATAAAAGCACCCCGGTGCAACTGGATGATGAAGCAAAAAACCTGTTAATTAACTATTCCTTCCCCGGTAATGTGCGTGAACTGAAGAATATTGCAGAGCAGATTTCGGTACTGACCACGGAGAAAACGGTCAATGCGCTGCAGCTGAAACAGTTTTTACCTGAGCATAATTATTCAAGACTGCCCGTGCTGGCAGGCGGCAGCGGGGCAGTAAGCCAGACAGAATTTGCGAATGAAAGGGAAATACTGTACAAGCTCTTTTTCGATATGAAGAAGGATGTGAACGAGCTGAAGAAAATGTTTTTCGACCTGCTGCAAAATCCTTCGCTGGCGCAACATGCGCCGGTATACAGCGGGAATGAAACCATGCTCAAAGAACTGAATGTGCATCCTGCAACTGTACCATCGGCACAACCGGTGCTCATCCATCATAATGGTCATGATGATATCCACCATCATGAAGATGTGGAAGAAAGCCTGAGTATTATGGACAAGGAAAAAGAACTCATCATTAAAGCGCTTAAAAAACATAAGGGCAAACGCAAGGATGCGGCGCAGGATTTGGGAATAAGTGAACGCACACTGTACAGGAAACTGAAAGAATATGATATTGAAGAATGATTATAATGCCGGAAGCCAGCAAACTGGAAACAGAAGCCGCCATTTCTTTCGGGGGATGCTCGTCCCTTGTTGCTTGATGCTTGCATTTGTAAGTATCCAGTCTACCTGCAAATACGGTTTTAAAGATACTTCCCCTTTACCTGCCGATGTAAAAACCTTCCGGGTGAATTATTTTGAGAACAAGGCACAGTATGTAAACCCGCAGCTGGCACCGCAGCTCACTGAAAAACTGAAGCAGAAGATCATCAATACCACCAGGCTGCGCCAGACCAATACCGATGATGCGGACTATGATATCAGTGGTTATGTAAGTGAATATTACACCACCACCACGGGTATCAGCGGCAATAATGCCAGCCAGAACAGGCTCAATGTGTCGTTTCATCTCAACTTTAAAAACAATAAGGCTGTGGATGAAAATAAAAAAACAATCGAGGCTGATATCCCCGTGAATATTGATTTCCCTGCGAGCCAGACGCTTTCCCAGGCAGAATCGGCCAACAGCACCAAGATCATCAGCAATATTGTGGATGCCGTGTTCAATAAAATATTCTCCAACTGGTAAACCTTACCCGTTTTTTTGTTTGTGTTTTTGGGTTTACTTTTGAGGCATGCACAGCCAGCTACTCAACAATATCTTACAACAAAATGCTGCAGGTCTTCCTGTAAAGGATTTTTTGCAGCAGTTGGTAAAAGAATATCCCTATTTCACGCCGGGACAATTTTTTTTACTGCAGCAACTGGACGAGCAGGATGCCGCTTACCCGGAACAGGCCGCCAAAACATCGCTCTTATTCAATAACCCGCACTGGCTGCACTATAAACTGCAGCAAACCGCCACAGCAAGACCTGCACCCGTGGTGCCGATGTATGCCGAAAACGCTGACAATGATGATGACAATGCAGCGATCGTACATGATTATGAAGCTGCTCCCGTGCAGCCTGCAGAAATTGCTGTAATCAGTACAGGACATACCCCGCCTGAAGCCACCCCCGTCAATGAAGTGTACGCCGAAGAAAGCGATAATGATGATGACAATGCGGTATTGACTGCATCGATTTCAGCTGAAGCTGAAACGGCATCTTCATCTTCAGAAGCCCATACCAGTTCTGCCGGAGAAACCGTATCGCCCGGCCAGGAAATATCCGGCAGCGAAGACAATGCAGCCGAAGAGGCCGGCACAAATAACCATGAACCCATGCCCAATATTAAAATATCATTGAAAGCACCTGAAACAGCAGCACCCGGGGATAAGGAACTGAGTTTTGAGCCCATGCACCTGGTGGATTATTTTGCATCACAAGGCATCAAACTCAGTGAAGAGCTGCAAACAGGCGATAAGCTCGGAAAACAGCTGAAAAGCTTTACCGAATGGCTTAAAACCATGAAGAAAGTGCACAACCCGGCCAATCCCGGGGCTTCCAGCAGTGCTGAAGTGGCAGTACAGGCCCTTGCCGAGAAAAGCAATGCCGAAAATGAGATACTGACCGAGGCCATGGCCCAGGTATTTACACAGCAGGGTAAAACCGCCAAAGCCATTGAACTCTACGAAAAATTAAGTTTGCTCAATCCCGCCAAAAGTGCTTACTTTGCTGCCCAAATCGATAAATTAAAAGGATAGAGTATGTTAGTTATTTTTGGCATTTTAGTGATCATCGCTTCTGTGGTACTGGGCCTTATCGTTCTTATTCAAAACCCTAAGGGTGGTGGTTTATCAGCCAGCCTGGGTGGATTCAGTAACCAGCTGATGGGTGTTAAACAAACAACCGATGTACTGGAAAAGGGTACCTGGATATTTGCTGCAGTGGTGGGCCTGCTTTGCCTGGTTTCTCCCGCATTCATCCCTAAATCCGGTTCACAAAGCAATAAAGTAACAGAAGGTATGTCAACCCAGCAGCCAGCTAAAGCGGTACAAACGCCTGCCGCTCCTGCCACCACGGTTCCCATGCCCGGCGCCACGCCTGCAAAGGATTCAGGAAAATAAGTTGTCAATACTTTAATAAAATAATTGAGCCCCGGTCATTACACCGGGGTTTTTTAATTTACTTTGCCGCATCTAAATACCATGAAACGAAAACTTATCTATACGGTTTTATTACTCTTGTTGCTGGCCGGGGGATTTGTGGGCTGGAAACTCCTGGGACCCGCCACTGCTGCACCAGAAAGAAAATATTTTTATGTGAGAACCGGTGCCAGCTACCAGGATGTAAAAAAAGACCTGGTATTTCTGAAGATCATTCCCGGGGAATTCTGGTTTGACCAGGTATCCAAAAAGCTGGACTACGATAAATCTGTAAAGGCCGGCAGGTATGAAGTTAAAAATGGCATGAGTCTCTTAAGTTTGGTGCGCATGCTGCGTTCGGGGAACCAGAGCCCGGTAAATTTTGTGATCAACAAGCTCCGCACCAAAGAAGACCTCGCTGCCAGGGTGGGGGCAAGTTTTGAATGCGATTCACTCGACTTTATCCATTTTATCAATAACCCCGATTCAATTAAGCGGTACCGGCTCGACAGCAATACGGTAATGACAGCGGTTATTCCCAATACCTACAGTCTTTTCTGGAACAGCACGCCTTCAAGGATATTCAGGAAACTGGCGAATGAACAGGAAAAATTCTGGAATGAAGAAAGGGAGAAAAAAGCTGCTGCACTTGGCATGACGCCTGCGC
>JAXLUD010000007.1:0-287327 GCA_046329655.1 Ferruginibacter sp. | reverse complement strand
AAAGGACTTCTGTACAAGGAGATATCCGACAGTCTTTTTATCAGTATAGAAACCGTGCGTAAACATGTGCGCCATATCTACGACAAACTGCATGTAGATAACCGCATTGAGGCAGTCAATAAATTTTACGGAAGATAAATGCCATGACACAAGCATTATAATAAAGAAGAAGCCCTGTAAAACAGGGCTTCTTCTTTATATCACAATTTTGCAGGAGGCGGTGGGTTTAATTTAGCTGCCGGCACTACATTATTCACCGGTTTGGTGGATTTGAGAAATGCAAAAATTGCTTTCACATCCTCCTCCTTTATGTTACGGTAGTTTTGCCAGGGCATATGCGGCATTAATGGCCTTGTATTATCAAGTCCTTTGTATTTACCTTCTGTAAATGCTTTTTTAAACTGGGCTTCTGTCCAGGTACCAATGCCTGTTGTATCACTGGTGATATTGGCGGCAAAGGTTTGCCCCCAGGGGCCAACTGCGGATGTGAGGTCGGCCCATAAAGACACCCAGCCATTCTTTGTTGCATTGCTATCTAATTGCGGCGGTGTAAAATCTGCCGGGAAGCCCGAAAATCTTCTTTCAGCAATTATTTCGGGTCCGTGTGGGCCCATTTTTTTAGGACTGTGGCAGTCATCACATCCCATAATGGTTACCAGGTATTCGCCTCGTTTTACGGGGTCTTCAGCTACAGCAGGGGTTTTAGTTGCTGCGGGGTTGCTGCAGGCATAAAAAACAGTTACAAGGAGACTGGCTGCAATAACAGCTAAAATGGTTTTTTGCATAAAGGTTCAATTTAGTTTCTGTTGTACTGCAAAAAAAGATCTCCGGCAGCAAATTCCAAGCGGAGCATGTATAAAATGTTTAAATCCCCGTACGAACCGGCACTGTTAATACACAGGTTGGGCGGTTTTAAATTTAAACTGATATGGTGAAAATAAAAAAGCCTTCCGTGTTGGAAGGTCTTTTTGGTGCCCCTGATTGGTGAAATATCGAACCAGTTAGTTAATGATTTGAAATCCATTTGTGCACTAAGTATTTACAAATCAATTAACTAGATTTTAGATAGGTAATTACTATACATAGCAGGGCAAAAGTGTGTGTATGCCGCATAAACCGCACATCTGAAGAGGAAGAAAAACAAATAAGAATGATAACGGAAAAATATAATGTTTTCATACTCAAAGTTTTAATTAAACATAGTGAGCTAATAAACGGTATAAAAATTACCGGGCAGCCTACGCAGGTATTAAAGCTATTATACCATTCCCAATCATTTAACATTGTTAGCCCAAAGAAATCGGCTACTGCCTTACATAGTTATTGGTGTTATGGGTATATGTGTGAACCTGAAATTAACACAAATTTTGATGTGGAGTCTTCAGACATGATGAAGATGAATAGCAAACTGATAATGTTATAATGTGCCGCCACACTTGCGCAAAACCCACCCTATGTTTTGTGAAGCGTTCTTTATCACCTTGAATGAATAAGCCCAAATTTTTTATTCTTTGTATCAATCACCAATTTATAATCCAAAAAAAGTTTATTGCCTGTCATACCACCGATTCCCATTTTCATCATTTGTTCTGCTTGTGAATTACTTACTCCTTCGATAAAGCTGGCTTTTCGGATTGTAATTTTAGTATCGCCAATTTCAATGCTGTCTTTAGTAGTCACCGTATTTACTATTAAATACTTACCCCAGGATTCAACCTTGCTTTGAACTACTTCAGCATCGGTAACTGCAAGCGATTGTGCCGTTTTTTTGTCTGTCAAAAGTTCGTACATACTGGAGCCGGTATCAAAATAAAGTATTGTTTGTTTGCCATTTACTTTTGCAGGCAACAGTATTCTTCTTTGTGCATATATGAAATCGGTTAATGAAAGATTGGGTTTTAATTTTGCAGGAATTGCTTGTGAAATGATTAGCAGTTTTTTAGGATAATCAATAATGGCAACTTTTCCATCAATCAAATCGGCACCTATTGTTCCTATAATCTCTATGCTGTTTTTATTTGCCCAATTTATAGGCGAATTATCAAATTGTTTTAACACCATTAGCTTTGCTAAAAGGGGCATTTGGCCTATTTTAAAAGAGTAGTTTATCAGCGTATCGCCAGATAACTTTAACGCTGCTGATTCAGGGTATTTTGCCATAATTTCCACAAGTTTATTTTTATAAAGCAATGAATAAGGGCTCCCCAAATCGAATTGCATAAAAAACTGTTTTGGACAATTTTTAAGTTTTACAGGTAAAAGAATGGCAGTATGTTCTTCCCACTTTGTATTGATTGTATCTCCCTGCCAGTAAAATTTTATGAACTGAGTTTTTGCAGGCAGCACTAAATGATTGTTGGAAACAATGGGGTTGGATTGTGCCTTTGTTATATTGGTAAACAAAACAGCACAAATAAAAGGCACTACACTTCTTTTGATAAGTCTTAATTTTTGATGCATCATATTCTTTTTTTGAGATGCAAAACTAAATTAAGCTATTACTTTTCTAACCATATTTTGCCCGACATTACCCCGACATTTATCCGAAACGTATTGATAATCAACACTTTTTAGTTGGCTAATTTAGAGGTGGTATCAATCCCTTTAATTCGTACAAGGCTGATTGAAATAATAATGGCATTGATAAAATACATTGCAAAAAACGGTACAAGATAATTGAGTAAGTGAGATTTTTGAAAATAGGCAGCCATTGTTAAATTGTAGGCTAATGTGATTAGGAGCAAAAGCCAAAAGACAGCTTCCCAGTACAACTGAATTCGTATCATTTTTTTTGCAAATGTGATTATTGTAGGATTTGTTTCATTTGATTTTTTTAGAAGATAGTTAGGTATTAGAAAATGTATAAAAGGAACTACCAAATAGCTAAAACAAGAAAGGCAAAGGACTTTAAGGAAATGTTTGGTGTCGTCATTGTTGAGAACTATAGGATTCTTTTCGGAATTGCGTAAAGTGTCATTGGTGTCATTATTTGCTACAAGTTCTTCAAAATTTAAACCCAAAGCTGTGGCTATTGTTTTTAATGTATAAGCTCTGGGAGTACTTCCGCCATTTTCTATACGTTGAATTGTACGAACGGTAACATTTACCAAGTCTGCCAATTGCTCTTGTGTAAGCCCTTTTTGTTTTCTCGCAGTAACGATTTTTTGGTATAATTCCATTTGGAAAAATCTTTTTACAAAGGTAGTCTTTTTGTTTTGAGCGGTCTTAATAAGGTTTTACACAACAGCAATGTCTTACTTATTTTGCCCCGCTTTATAACCTTTAAGTGAGTAATAGAGGATATACAGGTAGCATGGTATCATCAAAACAAAAAACGTTAATTGAAATCCGTATTCATCTTTGAATGCTGCGAAAGCTTTTGGAATTAAAGCGCCGCCTGCTATTCCCATAATAAGAATCGCCGAGCCTTTTTCTGTAAATTTTCCCAGACCATTTATGGCAAGCGGAAAAATTGCAGGCCACATTAACGCATTGGCCAAGCCTAATGCTGCCACTAAGCCAACGGATAAATAACCCTTGGTTAAAAAAGCCGCCCCGGTAAAAAGAATGCCAAGTACGGAGGAATATTTTAATGCCGCCTGTTGCGAAATATATTTTGGGATAGCGATTAAACCAATGATATAACCCAGCAACATTGCTGCAAGTGTATAAGAAGTAAAATATTTTGTTTCATCCGTAGGAATATGAAAGCCTTTGCCATAAGTACCAATCGCATCACCAGCCATTACTTCAACCCCTACATAAAAAAATATACAAACAGCCCCCAGCCATAAATGCGGAAAATGAAAAATGCTTGTCTTTGTTTTATCAGAACTATTACCCGGAGCCTGCATATTTGCTTCCGAAGTCTTTATTTCAGGTAGTGCAGATTTTAGAATCCATACCCCCAACAATACAAGCACTACCGCCATGATGGTATAAGGTGTGTATATTTTTGAAGCAAAATCAGTTAAGATGGAATCTTTTGCTGACTGGTCTGCTGCAGCATTTACTCTTCCCTCTAATTCATTAATCCCTTTTAATACAAATGCACTTAGCAAAATCGGGCTTATGATACCGGCTATTTTATTGCAAATACCAACTATACTTATTCGCTTAGCGGCACTCTCTATCGGGCCAATAATGCTAATGTAAGGATTAGATGCTGTTTGCAAAAGAGAAAGCCCTGAGCCAATTACAAAAAGACCGAACAATGACATTGAATAATTTCTTTGAGTAGCAAAATGCCCAAACAAAAAAGTACCAACGGCCATCACCATTAAAGCCATAGCCATTCCTTTCTTCATGCCTGTTTTCTCCAACACCCGGGAAGATGGCAGAGCAAGAAAGAAATAGGCCATATAAAAAGCTGTTGTAACCATAAAGGCTTTTGAGTCCGTATTCAGCCCAAAAGCTAGTTTTACATAGGTAATCAAGGGCCCATTTAACCAGGTAACAAACCCAAATACAAAAAATAAGATAGCCATAGTAATCATGGCGCTTCTGTTATTCTTTTCTTTTAGATGCATACTGCTGACTTTATGTTATTTAGTATAAAATATTTTTCATTTAAACCCTACTTACGGCTTTCATCATTCAGTACAAATGTGAACATCCACTTTACCAGGTTTTGCCATTCTCCATTGAAATAAGCAACAGGTGCTTTAATCAAAACGGTATTCCATCCTTTCTGCATAAATATTTTTGTGGGCTTACGATATTCATAGCCCTCATCTGTTAAGGGTTTTTCCAAATCTCCTTTTAGGCCTGCCTGTTTCCAATTGGGGGGAGAAATTAGCTTTCCATTTACCCAAACTCTGCTGTTTTTATAATCCCATTCACCTTCAGGCGGAGAATCTGTAGCATTTGCACGGCCAATGTTATTAAATCCAATCCAGAAATTCTTCTCAGCGGCTTCGTTACTCCATATTTTCCTTATTGCATAATAAGTAGAACTGTCCTGTTGATTATCGAGATGGGAGCCAATCATCGGAGACCAGAAATGCCGCAACCAGATAGTACCTCCAAAAACTGAAGGATAATTTTTTAATTGTACTGTATCTATAAAAGAAGCTGCTTCGGGTTCAAATACCGTCTCTGTCTTTCCATTATTAGCGAAGGGGCCAATCAATTTCCATTCTATATCACTTTGCCTTACATAAGGAAAAGAAAGGTTTTTAAAATAAAGTGAACCATGCTCCAGCAAACGGTTTTCAAACTCAACAAACGCATTATACCGTTCATTGCCCGGTGAGTCTAAATCTGATAAATAATTTTTCCATCCGCCACCCTGCCAGCATCGCTCAGCAAATGTGAGCATTATGGGGTAAATGACATTCATGTTAATTAAATCTTCTTCCTTTTCTACTCTTCTGTCGGGCCAGTTGCAAAGTATGGCTCCCAATTTATTTTTGTTGCCAACCGGTGTATCACAAACCTGATGATTAAATGTTGCAACCACTCCTTCTAAAGGGTCGAAATGGTTCAGGTATAAATGCCGGGAGTCAATAGCAGGGTATTTATCTTTTGGCCTTGCATTGCCAACCCACATTTGCACCAGAGTGCCTTCCGGCACATTACCTCCGGGGTCCCATGCCACAACTTTTTTCCCCAATGATTTTAATAAAGCAATCATTTGGGGAAGAAACTCCTTGTTAGTGATTTTAACTTCATCACCACCAATATGCACATAAGGCACATCTAACTCACGGCACAATTCAGTTAAGATATTTTTACATATAGTCACTCCTTTTTCACTTTGCATATCTACTCCCATTGCCCGTTTAAATGCAGAGCTGTGGCCGGGCATATCAATTTCAGGAATAAGAGTGATATGTTTGTTTTTGCAATAAGCAATCAATTCTTTCATTTCCGTTATTGAGTAAAATTTTCCGGCATTGCGAAGCATATATTTAGCTTCCGTTAGTTGCGGATATTTTTTGCTTTGCAACCGCCAGGCAATATCTTCTGTAAGATGAAAATGAAAAACATTGAGCTTGTAAGCTGCCATCACATCTATCTGCTGCTTTAATTGTTTGATGGATTGATAATTTCTTCCCATATCTATCATAAACCCCCGAATGGGAAATGCCGGCCAATCGGCGATTTCACATCCTGTTATTCTCTTTTCGCTGGTAATCAGTTGCAATAATGTTTGAATACCATTAAAAATACCGTGGTGTGTTTTGGCGGTTATTAAGACTTTTCCTGTTCCTGCTTTTAATTCGTAGGCTTCATCATTGTCAGTATTGGCTAACTGCTTTACAAGTCTTAATTCAATTATTAAATCTTTACCGGCTATAGATTTTGTGATGGTTACTTTTATTCCTTTCCCTTGCAAAGCTTGTTGCAAATACTCAACTTCATTTTTTAATTCTCCATCAGCTAAAATAGTTTTACAATCAGCCAACGAAAAAAACTCATCATTCCATTTCACCTGGTGTGGCAATGGAATCAGGGATGGCATGGTTTTATTGTTGCTGGTTTGCGACTGCAGAACATTATTGGACAGCAAAAGGAGTAAAATGGCAATGAAATGTTTCATATTACTATTTATTAATTTAATTTATTTGTGGTTTGCTAATTGGTTGACTATAAAACTACCCAGCCTTTCATATCCTCCGGCGTTGGGATGCAACCCATCTGAAAAAAGCGACTCATCAATTTTTTTATCCTTATTCAACAATATATTTTCAGCACCGGCAAATTTTATATTTTTACCTGTTGGTATTATAGCAATGGACTTATTCAATTGAATAATCCTTTTTTCCATATTCCTTCTTGGCAAAATACCCAGGACTAAAATTTTTGCAGATGGTTGTTTTAATTGAATTGCTTTAAGTAAAAATTGTATCCCCTGAACAATTTCCTCATCCGAATTTTCCTTAAGATTGTTGGTGCCAATCATTAAAACGATTTGCTGCAGGGATACCTCATCCAGTTCCCCGTGATAAACCCGCCATAAAACATTTTCAATCTTATCCCAGCCAAATCCCATATTAACAGGTTGCATAGGTGCAAAATACTTTTCCCATGACTGGCTGCCTGATGCTTTTGAAGCCTGCGGTTTTCCACCCCAAAAATGGGTAATTGAATTACCTATAAAAGCAAGTTTTGGATGGCTGGTTTTATTATATTGAAGTATTTGATTGTGCCTTGTTTCCCAATCATAGAAGTTGCCATCCCGGCGTTGTGATACTGGAATTGTTGTACTAACCGTGCCAACAGGTTCATTAATTATTTCCCTTATTCTTTTTTCATAGGCTTCAGCATAACGCATCATGCCTATATCATTTGGATGCACCCCATCTACCATTGTTTCAATGTCCTGGTTTATTTCTTCTTTGCCAAGCCTGTAAATATTCTTTACGCCTGCTTTAACCAGCGAATCAAAAACTTGTTTGAATGCATTATTTGCGTCAGTATATTCTTTTCTTCTTACCGGGTTTATTTCTTCATCGCTATATCCATCATGTTCTGTAAAAAGAATGGGAGTAAGAGGTCTTGATGTTTGAATTTGTAGTACAGACGCAATAATTCTTCTTTTTAATTCGGCTGTGGAAACATAACCGGGTGCAGTAAGATTAGGTAAACAATCCAACACATAAATTTTCGCATCTATTTCCAGAATCAAATCAATCAGTTCCTTTTCAAGCCTCCCATTGCCTGAAAATCCCAGGTTGATAACAGGCCTGTCCAATTTTCTGCCTAAAATATTTGTCCATGCGAGTCCGGGTCTTGATGCACAAGCTCCTTGTGTAATAGAAGTTCCGTAAACTACAATGGGTTTATCATTGCGAACTGGCAGCGGCTTAAAATAACTTTGTTTGGGTACTGTTACTTCCATCCAGGTTACCGTATTGTATAAGGGGAGAAACAACGTATATTCTCTATTGGCAACACCCTGGTCTTTTCCGTCAAGAGCCGAGTACCTGTATATGACCGTATCCCCAAAAGAAAATTTACCTGCTGCCCATAGCCATTTACCATTAATGGACCTGGAATATAAATCAACACCACTAACACCGATAGCAGGCATATGTGCCATCTGTTTAGCACCGGTTACTATATATTTTATTGTGATTTCATTGGCATCCGATTGAAAACGTAATTGCATCCCGGCGCTGCTTTTTGAAAGGTTCCAAACTGCTTCCCGGACAGCGTTTTTTGCTTTTGCCGGAAGACGGTCATAAAAATCTTTTACCTCACCAGGCCATGCTCTGCCTTCAAGAACATTTACTGAATCTGCTGCAGGGTACCATGTTTTATATTCTTTTTCGCTTTGCGAAAAACAAAATTGCCCTTGTAAAATAAAGAGTAAAAGAACCCAGATTACCTGTTTATTTTTTTGAAAACTAATACGCATTGCAAATACATTTTTTATTTTAAATCTATATAAACCGGATAAAATGATTTTTGTGAAACTATAAAACCATTGGGTCTTACTATTGTAATAATTCCTTTACCGCTATACAAATCATCTACCTCAATATATTTTTTTTCTCCCGGCTTTATTTCCGGAAGTTCATATGCCCTGGTTTGTTTATAATCGCCTGCACTATCTGATAAATACAACTTGTAACCTTTTACTATGTGCTGTGGAAGCCCCAGGCTGCCGAAAATGGCCACGGTTAATTTTCCTTTCTTCCATTGGTGAACGGTTTGCACTTCAACAGGAGAAGACAGTTCCCTTAACACCTTCATTGATGGTTTAGGATTACCATACATATCATAAATGCCATGTATTCTTCTTCGGAATTTGTTACTTTCAGATGTTCCCGGGAAATGTGTACGGTAATCCGTAAGGTCAAAATAAATAGCGCCTTCCACATAAGGTTTACTTTCGTAAATAGCCATATGATAGACCAGGTCTTCAATTCTTCTTTCATCACCACCTTTAAAATTTGGCTCACATAAACCAAACTCTGAAATAAAAAATGGTTTGTCGGGATAACTGTGATGAATGCTATCCATATATGTTCCGATTTGTGCAACTGGTAAATCCCACCAACTACCGCCATATTCATTCATCATAACATAGTCGCCTAAACTTCCTGCATCAGGTTCAAAGGGTTTACCGGAAAAATAACCCCAGGTAAGCGTATTGCTGACATAGCTCACAAACCGGGTGCTGTCAAGCAGCTTGGCTTTGGTAATTAATTCTTTAATGAATTGCTTCATATCTTCATCCCTGCCCCTGAGTTCGTTTCCCACACCCCAGGTAATAATGGATGGGTGATTATAGTGGTTCCTAATCATTGCTTCCAATTGCCTGAAAGCAATGGTTTGAATAGTATCGTTACTGGGAGTATCGCCTCCCCACAAGGGGATTTCTTCCTGTATTAAAATTCCATTGCGGTCGCAGAAATCGTAGAAAACATCATCCTGCTGAAAATGTACACGGCTGAAAATACAGTTTACTTCTTTCATCAATTTTCCATGCCTGATGATTTCTGATTCAGGTTCTGCAAAACCATAATTGGGGTTACTGCCTGCTGTCCATTCTACACCCATCAGTTTAATGCGTTCACCGTTCAGGTATGTTTTTCCATCTGCAAATTTTATTTCCCTGAAACCAATGGTTGTTGAAATATGGTCGCTTGCTTTTTTCCCATTCATCAGTTTTACATCAATGCGGTAAAGATTCGGAAAATCAAAATGCCACGGATTTACTTTGGGCAATACCACATCAACAACTGCCTCTCCTTTTTGCCAAAGTGGTTTTTGAGTTGTATTATACACTATTTGTTGTGTTGGCTGGTTTTCTTCCGTAATGGTAACAGCCAATTGAAGAATGCTGCTGCTTTTAACTTCATCAAAACCCAAGCGGATTTTAAGTTTTCCCTCATTAGTATTTACATTAAGCTTAGGTTCTGCGTGTATATAATTTGCTGCTGGTTTATCGCTAACAATCAATGCAGCTTTTCTAATAATCCCACCATCATTCGGCCAGTCAAAAGAATTTCCAAAGGGCACCTTATTTTTTCCATAGTCATTATTTACGGCAATGGTAAAGGTGTTTTCTTTGCCGTAATTCAACTTACCGTTGAGGTTAATGAAAAATTTATTGAACCCATCGCCAATATTTTCTTCAACCTTCTTCCCATTTACATAAATGAAAGAGGTATGATTGATAGCGCCAAACTGTACTACTACATTTTTGTTTTTCCAGTTGGCAGGAACAGTTATCTTTTTTTGATACCATCCCCAACCATAGTGGTTTTGGTTTTCCTCTTCAATGTTCCAGGTATGTGGCAGCGCAACAGTTCTTGCACCCGGCAAAGATTTTTCAAACCACTTAGCTGATAGCCCTTCTGCTTTTTTATCAATGGCAAACTGCCAGCTTTCGTTAACAGCAATGGTATCTCTTTGTGCAAATGCAGTACTGCAACAAATCATCCAGCATATAAAAAATATTTTTCTCATCAGTAACTTATTTCTTGTTTATAAAAATTTATAGATAGATGTTTGCCGGCAAACTTCACCAGGCTGTAAAATAGTAGTTGGAAATGCCGGAATGTTCACTGCATTGGGATACTGATGTGTTTCAAAGCAATAACCGCTGAAAGGCCCGTAAACTATACCGTTCTTACCTTTTACAGGTGGAATCCATTTGCCTGTATAAAAGTGTACCACAAGTTCTGTACTAAAAACTTGCATGTGAAGGTTACCATCGCTGCTCATTGCCTCGGCCATCAGCGAAACTTCATTTCCCGTTTTTTCTGCTACAAAGGTTTGGTCATATCCATCTTCTTTATTCCAGGTTTGTGAAACAGGCTACCAATCACTAAAGTCATAATCAGAAAATTCCGCAGCAATAAAGTTTCCCGTGAGGCAAAAATCCTCATCTTGCTGCAGCCAATGTTTTGCATGAAGCTTTGCTTTCTGTTCATTCACTGTTGATGAATTATTATCTAAATTAAAATAAGGATGATAAGAAAGATTAACAGCGGTTGCAGCATCTGTTACAGCCTCTATACTGTATTGCAAAGAGGAAGCCATAAGCGTAACCGTAAATGTCGTGGTTAGTGTACCGGGAAACCCTTCTTCCCCATCGGGGCTGGTATATTGGAAGGTAACAGAAGGATTGATATCATCTTTTACTTCTACTACCTGCCATACTTTTTTATCAAAACCTTCTGTCCCTCCGTGAAGGGTGCTTCCGCCTTCATTGTCCGACAGTTGAATAAACTGCTCACCCAGTATAAAGCTGGCGCCTTTAATACGGTTGACATAGCGGCCCAGTACGGTGCCGAAATAGGGATAGTCTTTTAAATACGCATCGTCAAAGTATTCCTCAATGGTATCAAAACCCAATACTACATCTCTCCATTTCCCCTGTTTATCTTTTACAATTAATTTCATCAGCACACAGCCATAGTTGCTGATAACGGCTTTACTGCCACTCTCATGCAGCAGTTCAAACACTTTAATTGTTTGGCCTTTGTATGTTATTTGCTGTAACTCTTTAACAGATGACATGATTACGGTTTGCAAGTTATTTTTAAACGGAAAATTTTTGTTTCATGCGGTTGCACCGTTCCTTTCCATTTTTTTCCTTTACCGATTATTTTATGCAGCCACAAATCTTTTATTTCATATTTATCACTCAAACCCAACTCTGAAAAATTAATATTACAAGTTTGCAGCATATCGCTGCGGTTTAAAACAGCAACTGCAATATCTCCATTGGCCAATGGCTTTATAAAAACATTCCAAACATTATCGCTTATCTTTTTAATGGCCTGTTTGCCCAATGCATCCTGGTTAAGGGCAATCACTTCATCGTTCAATAAAATTTTCTTTGTTGCATCATTCATGTTTCGCAGGTCGTTGCTGGCATAAAGCGGTGAGTTCATCATAGCCCAAAGGCTAAACTGGCTTTGATACTCTGCATCTGTACAACCAGTACCGCCACCATCACCTGTTGGGCCTTTTTTACCATACAAACCTGCAATGAGCATATCAGCATCGTTCCATCTTCCTGGTCCTGCATACTCATGCAGCTTAACATTAATGTCCAGTATATCTAAAATGCCCATGCCCCAGGTTTCTGTTGGCCTCATTTTCCATTTGTCTCTTACATCATGTGTAGTACGCCACAAGTGGCCACCAGTATTGGCAGCCCAGTACCAAGGTTGCCGTTCGCCCCATTCGCAAACACCATAAATAATTTCTCTTCCACTTTTCTTTAACGCATCTCCCATTACTTTGTATCTGATTTTTGCTGTATTTGAATCGGGTGGAGCATGGCAGTAATCGTACTTTAAATAATCAATATCCCAACTTGAAAATGTTTTGGCATCCTGTTCTTCAAAACCAAGGCTGGCGGTATAACCTGCGCAGGTGAGTTGGGCTGCATCGCTGTATATACCCAGCTTCAATCCTCTATCATGCATGTATTTTGACAATGCTTTAATTCCTGATGGAAATTTAACCCGGTCGGCAATCATATTATTTTTATTATCCCGTCCACCTTGCCAGCCATCATCAATAAAAATATAATTGTACCCGGCCTTTGCCATGCCGCTGCTAACCAGGGCATCGGCCATTTCCTTCAACTCTTTTTCATTGACTTTGTCAGCAAAAAAGTTCCAGCTCATCCAGCCCATGGGTGGCGTGGGGGCTAACAATTTATCCTGGGCAAAAAGATTACTTAGCAGAAGTAAAAAACTGAGCGTTATTAAACTATGTTTCATTAATTTTTCAAAATTTATCATTCAGCTTTTATCCAATAACTATAACTGTAATTTTTAAATGGCACCCGGTATTGCTGCAACGGCATAGAACCCCAACTGTCTATGCCCTGTAGGCCGGTTTGGTTAAGGTCAATATGCAAATAGGTTTCGTTGCATTTATTGAGTTCGCCGCTATGGTATTGCTTTTTATTCATCTCCGGGTCTAAATCATCAATGTTGTATGGCAGAGCGGAGAAACTCAGCAGGCTATCGGCAAAAATGAATTGAACTTGTCTTCCTTTAGCATTGCTGAAACTTACCCATCTTATTTCGGTATGGTTTCCACTTTCCTGCGGGCGGGCATAGGGATAATACTGTTCATCCACCGTTTGTTTGTATTGACCAATAAAAGTGTTGGTTTTTCTATCCCAATAATTTTCGCCGGGGCCACGGCCATACCAGGTGATATTACTAAAGTCTTTATTGATGATGATATCATTGCCGGCACGGAGCAGCAAAGGATATTTTCCTTTAACAGCAGTGAAATTGTTCTCCACTTTTATCCTGCCATCGCCATACACCGTAAATATTTGCACATGCTGTGCATCTCCTTTTACCAATTCTTTTGAAATACTGATTTGATACGCTGCTTCGCTAATTTTTGTTACGGTTGTTTTTAAATTTGTTCCACTATCATAAGCATTGCGCCACATACGCAGGTTGCGATTAAAGCCTGCGCCAATATCATTATCAGTAGGTGCCCGCCAAAAAGCAGGTGCAGGGCCTTGTTGAATTAATTCTTCTCCTTTTAGTTTGTAGCTTGTCAATATCCCTTTCTGCAAATTGAAAACAACTGAAAAATTTATTCCGGTGATGTTGCATTGCGTTGCAGATTGTTCCACTTTTAAATCAGATTTTAATGCAACAAAAACATTAATAGCCGATAGGCTTTTTATTAAAAATTGCTCTACCGCTATTTCATAGCCTTTTGGTAAAAAAAGCTCTTCACTTTTTAATTGATAATAGATGTTTAACTGGTATTCTTTATCCGGTTGCTGTTTTGTTTTAACAGGAATGAAAATTTCTTTCTCCTGTTGTGGGTTTATTTCAATAGCTGTGATTGTACCTGTTTCTTTTGCCACGCCATTTTCCTGTAGTACCCATTTTAGTAAAACATTATCCAATGATTTAAAAAAGTATCCATTTTTTACAGTGATGCTGTAATTGTCTTTCCATTTTGTTTTAATATGCTGATAAACTTTTTTCACTTCCATAGCCATGGGAGTAAGGTTTCGGTAAGCATCCACTACGCCTTTCACACAAAAATCATTATCGCTCAGGTTCTCATCCACCGGGCCTTCCAATGGAAAGTCACCACCATAAGCTTTTATGCGTTTGCCATTCTTAATGGTATCAATACTCTGGTCAATCCACTCCCAAATAAAGCCGCCCTGTAGTTTCGGGTTGTTTTCAATCACATCCCAATAATCCTGAAAATTGCCGAGGCTGTTGCCCATGATGTGTGCATACTCACTTTGTATATGCGGAATTTTTGCATCGCTTTTTGAATAGTTCAGCATATCATCAGGCGCAAAATATTGCGGGCAAAATATCTCTGAGTAGTGTGTGTTGTTTGGTTTATTATAGTCAATATCCCTTTCGTATTGAATGGGCAATATGGTTTGTTGTTTCAGCCAGTCGTAAGCTGCATAAAAATTAGTACCATCGCCTGCTTCATTTCCTAAAGACCATGTAACAACCGCTGCATGATTTTTATCCCGTTCATACATACGTTGTATGCGTTGCAGGTGGGCTTCTTTCCAAAGCGGCTTATTGGCAAGTGTTACGCTTAAATCATAGCCCAGGCCGTGGCTTTCAATATTGGCTTCGTTCACCACATACAAACCGTATTCATCGCAAAGCTCCATCCAATAGGGATCGGGTGGATAATGCGAATGCCGCACTGCATTTATATTCAGCTTCTTCATCATCTCCATATCTTTTTGCATATCTTCTTTACTCAGCGTATGTCCATTGCGGGGATGATGTTCGTGACGGTTAACACCTTTCAGCAAAACTCTTTTCCCATTCACTAAAAAATCAGTTCCTTTAATTTCTATTTTTTTAAAGCCGATGCGTTGCGGAACTACTTCCAGCACATCGCCATTTTTATTTTTTAAGCTGATGTATAATGTATAGAGATAAGGAATTTCTGCATTCCAGCTTTTTACTTGGGGAATTGTTGTTTTAAATTCCATATTGGTTTTGTATTTACCCAATACGGTTTTGTAGTCGGTTGTTTTATCAGTGTAAACAATATTTCCTGTCGCATCCTGCAACTGCATTTCCACGATAAAACTATCTGCCTTACTATGATACCCTTTTTCCCATTTGTAGTTATCTACTTCAATATTTACATTGAGCAATCCATTTGTATAACTATCATCCAGGGTAGCAACAATTTTTGTGTCCCTAATATTCAGTTTGTTAGTTGCATATAAATACACATCTCTTTCAATGCCACTGAAGCGGAACATATCCTGGCATTCAAGATAACTTCCATCGCTCCAGCGGTAAACCTGGAAGGCCATGAGGTTTTCTCCTTCCTGTACAAAATCAGTAATATCAAATTCGGCGGCCAGCTTACTATCCTCACTATAACCCACTTTTTTCCCATTCACCCATACAAACAAACAACTCTTTGCATTGCCTACATGCAGAAAAACTTGTTTGCCCTTAAATCCTGCAGGTATAATAATTTTTTTACGATAAGAGCCCACCGGGTTATTGTTGGCCGGAATATCATACGGCGGATTCATTTTTCCGTAACGTAAATTATGCCCCGCAAAATCGTAAGGCTGGTTTACATAAATGGGCAGGCCATAGCCATTTACTTCCCAACTGGCGGGGATGCGAAAGTTATCCCATTTGCTATCATCGTAACTTGGGTCATAAAAATTTTGTGGCCGCTGGTTGGGGTCTTTTACCCAGTTAAATTTCCATGCACCGTTTAAAGAAAAATAGTTGGCCGACTTTTCTTTATCAAATGCCTTTGCCATTTGCATATTTTCAAAAGCAAAGGCACTGGCCCGCATGGGCATTCGGTTTATTGAAATTAATTCAGGTGTTTGCAACTCTGCCGGTAATTGTGCAATAACACAAATATTTGTCAACAATACGGCGACTGTTAATAGTAATTGTTTGTAGTTGTTATGCAATGATTGAAATAAAATCTCCATAATAAATTTTGTTCTTTTTTACATTAATGCAATGGTTTAGTCCACTATTATTTCATCAGCAAATATCCAACCCGGTTTTCCTTCGCCGCTATGGCCGGGCGGGCAAAGATTATTCTTTGCTGTAACCCTGACGAATCTTACTGCTTTAGTTGAAAATGTTGCCTTAAAATCATACTGCGCAGTTCTTTCATTAATGCTGACAGGGGTGTTTACAGTTTGTACTTCTTCAAAGTCGGTTCCGTTTACAGATGTTTCAAACTTTACAAATTGCGGAAGAAAAATCCAGTCGCTGTAGTTTTGCAGGCAACCCAAAGCAATGCTTTGAATATTTTTCATTTCACTCAAATCAATAGTTGCAATCATATCTTTTGCGCTGAAGCCATGCCAGTATTTGCCTACCGCATTACTTCCTCTTACACCATCGGTTAATGAATTGGGCCCATCGGCCATATAGTATTTGCTTACGGGGTTTGTATAAGTAACATTTCTTCCGATAGCTTTGTGCATTACAAAGTTTTGCTGGGCAGGAACAGCACTCATGATTTTACCATCAACCAGCACGGATGCTTTTAGCGTTGTGGATGAGTTGATAGCAATGGGTTCGGTATAATATTTACTTTGCAGCGTTGGGATTGAGTTATCGGTGGTGTAAACCACTTTTCCTTTATACGCTTCTGTAGATAAGGTAACAAGTAACTGCCCATTTTGTGATTCAGGTTTTATACCTGCTTTAAAATTCCCTTTACTGTAATTCCATCCCTTTTGCTCAAAGGCTCTGAAATGAGGTTGAAGCCGTTCATTAAAACTGTTCCAGTTTTTATTTTCTTTAGGGCTCCACACTACTTCGCTCAATGCCAGCATCCGGGGCAAAACCATGTATTCAACATGCTGAGTGGTGGGTACATACTCCGTCCACAGATTGGCTTGTGCGCCCAATATATGTTTTGCCTGTTGTTTGTTTAGTTCTTTTGGCACAGGGTCATAATCATACACTTTTTTTAGTGTATTAAACCCACCAATACCAACCGGTTCACTGGCAGGGTCGCCCTGGTAATGGTCAAAATAAACTGGGTTGCCCGGTGTCATAATCACATCATGGTTTTGTTTGGCGGCTTCAATACCACCTGCTTCGCCACGCCAACTCATAACAATTGCATTAGGAGCAAGGCCGCCTTCTAATATTTCATCCCAGCCTATGAGGGTCCTTCCTTTTTTGTTGAGGTATTTTTCCATACGTTGTATAAAATAACTCTGCAGTTCATGCTCATCTTTTAGTCCTTCACTTTTCATTCTTGCCTGGCAACGGGGGCATTTTTCCCAATGTTTTTTGGGTGCCTCGTCTCCACCTACATGTATATACTTTGAAGGAAAGAGTTTCAGCACTTCATCCATTACATTTTGCAAAAACACAAAAGTGCTGTCTTTACCTGCACAAAAAATATCATCAAATACACCCCAGGTTTCCTGTACCATTTTTATTTCGCCCTGGCTTTGCAGCAGTTTGCTCATTGCCGAGGCGTTTGCAGGCATAGCAGTAGGCTTATCAGGAAAACAACTTAACCAGGGATAGGCAGCAATGGCTGCAGAAGAATGGCCAGGCAATTCAATTTCGGGGACAACCGTGATATTTCTTCGTGCTGCATAAGCCACCACTTCTTTTACTTCCTCCTGCGTATAAAAGCCACCATAACGAAGGTTGCTATTGCTTGTGCCGGGATAACCACCAACAATAGTACCATTACGGTAAGCACCTTTCGTAGTTAATTCAGGGTACTTTTTTATTTCAATTCGCCAACCCTGGTCTTCGGTAAGGTGCCAATGAAAATAATTGAATTTATAGGTAGCTAAAAAGTCAACATATCTTTTTATAAACGAAACAGGATAAAAATGCCGGCCCACATCTAAATGCATTCCCCGGTATTTAAAACGGGGGTAATCGGTAATGTTCATACAGGCAATTTCAAGCTTTTCGTTTGCATTACTTACCGGAAATAATTGCAGAAGCGATTGTATGCCGTAAGCAATTCCTGTTTTTGAGTTGGCCTTAATAATTATTTTCTTGGGTAGAATTTCCATTTTATATCCTTCATCGCCAATGCTTGCTATTTTTTCAATACTCAACTGAATGGTTGTTGGCCGGGGTGCATTTACGGGCAATGCAATGCCAATATTATTTTTCAATTGTACATTCAAATATTCAGCCGCAATTTTTAAATCTTTTAGCATCGCATTGTATTGAATAGATGTGTTGGAAGACAACACAAAATTTCCCTGCTGATACTGTATTGATACCGGCTGCGGAATAATTCTTACGGTTTGTTGAGCCGCTACAAGGAACGGACAAAATACAACAACCGTCATCATTTTCTTAATGATAATCCTGATACTTTTCTGAGCCTTTGTTTTACTGGCTTTACCTAACAAAGGCTTTATCATTTCATTTAATTTCATACTAATTGTATTTTTAAAAAATATTTCAATTCCGGCAATTCCATTTATTATTTTACATCCCTCACACACCTGAAACCTGTATGCTCCAAACCAGTATCGGGGCTGCTTTTCATTCGCCGGGCAACCCGGTAGCCACTGCAATAACTATCATTGCATAAAAAACTGCCTCCTCGCAAAACTCTCTTGGGAGTAAAAGGGTCATCAGGGTCAAAACTTTTTGCAGGGCCCTTCGGG
This sequence comes from Ferruginibacter sp., assembly GCA_046329655.1. Classification (GTDB taxonomy): domain Bacteria; phylum Bacteroidota; class Bacteroidia; order Chitinophagales; family Chitinophagaceae; genus Ferruginibacter. The sequence goes on along the minus strand of JAXLUD010000007.1, from coordinate 268,726 downwards.
TTTCTTGGCACAGCAGTTTTATAATAAGTATTATTGTACCAGTCGTTGCACCATTCCCATACATTACCCGCTATATCAAATAAACCATATCCATTGGGCGCAAATGATTTTACCGGTGCCGAGGCCAGGTATCCATCTTTCTTTTCATTGTAGTAAGGAAATTTCCCCTCCCAACTATTGGCTTTTGGTTTGCCTGAATTAACCCCTTCATTGCCCCAGGGATAAATATTATTTATTAAACCGCCTCTCGCTGCAAATTCCCACTCTGCTTCTGTTGGCAATCTTTTACCCACCCATTTACAGTAAGCCATAGCATCATCCCAACTCACCTGAACGACAGGAAAATTTTCTTTACCTGCAATGGTACTGTTTGGGCCTTGCGGATGTTTCCAGTTTGCCCCGGCAACCCATCCCCACCATTGGTTATAATCGTTGAGGTCAACGGCCCGGTTAGTTTGTTTAAATACCAATGAAGCAGCTACCATCACACTGTCAGGCGGTTTGGGTGTATTGGGCGGCAATGTTTTTTTTAATGATGACCAATCAGGTTTTCTTTCTGCTGTGGTAATATAACCTGTTGCATCAACAAATTTTTGAAACTGTGCATTGGTCACTTCTGTTTCATCCATCCAAAAAGCATTTACGGTTACTTCATGTTTTGGATATTCATCTGCAGAAGCCTGTTCATTATCGCCACCCATTTGAAAACTGCCACCGGGAATATATCGCATCCCCAAAGTAGATGTATCGCCAGTTGTTTTTATGCTGTCATTGTCAGCAGTTGTAAACCGGGATGGCACATTCATACAGGAGTGTAGTGAATCTTTAGTAGCTTTTATTGCTTCGCTATTAGTGTTATTACATGCCGATGCACCGCCAAGCAGTAAAAGAATGTTTAGAATATTTCTGTTATGTAATTTCATTTTCAAATCTCTCAATTCGTTTTTTCTCTTACCCTTTTCAGCATAGCTTCCATCGCTTTCACTCTTTCAGGGTATTTTTCAGCGAGGTTATTTTTTTCACTCACATCTTCTTTTAAATTATACAACTGTGGCTGAGGTGAATTACCTGTTTCAATATTGGTGAGTTGCGGGTTGGTATTCGTAGAACCATTATTTGGTGGCAGATATTTCCAATCGCCAACAATAATGGATAAAGCACCGCCTTGTTCCACAAACACATCACGGCCTTTGCTGTTTTTACCCAACAAAGTATTCAAATGATTTTCGCTGTCCATGGCATCATCCGAAGGCATATTTATTTTGAACATAGCTGCGAAGGATGCCAGCAAATCCATTTGGCTTATCAACGCCGAAGAAGCTTTGGGTTGAATTTTTCCCGGCCAACTTACAATGAAAGGCACCCTGGTGCCGCCTTCTAAGGAACTATACTTCCCGCCTCGTAAAGGGCCAAGTGCAGTATGGCCGTTTAATTCTGTAACTGCTCCATCCATATAGCCATCGTCCAGCACGGGGCCATTATCACTGGTAAAAATTATGAGGGTGTTTTTTTCAATACCAGTAGCTTTAAGTTGATTGATTATTTCACCAACTAACCAGTCTAATTGTAAAATAGCATCGCCCCTATAACCCAGGCCGCTTTTTCCTTTAAACATAGTGGCTGGCATACGAGGCACATGTGGTTCTGTTGCGCTGAAGTTTAAAAAGAAAGGTTGTTTTTTAATTGTCTCTATAAATGTTTTTGCTTTATTCAAAAATGTTAAAGAAATTTCTTCATTAACCCATCTTGCTTTTTTTCCGCCACTCATGTAACCTATACGGCCAATACCGTTAATGATGGTTTGATTATGACCATGATTGGGTGTAGCCTCCATCTTCAATAATTCAGGATTGTCTTTACCTGTTGGTTCATTACCCACTTTTGTTTTATAATTTACTTCAATGGGGTCGGTTGAATCTAACCCAACACCAAAATTATTTTCCATAAAAACTGTTGGCACCCTATCGGCTGTAGCAGGAAAGATGAAAGAATAATCAAACCTTGTTTCATTAGGGCCGGGTTTTACTTCGACATTCCAGTTTTTTTCAACTTTATCACCCAAACCCAAGTGCCATTTGCCTACAACAGCGGTTGCATAACCGGCCTGTTTAAATATTTTGGGTAAAGTAGTTTTATCTGTTGGAATGATTAATGCTGCATCGCCGGGCAATACACCGGTTCCCTGTTGCCGCCATGGATAGCGGCCCGTCATTAGTGCATAACGGGAAGGAGTGCAGGTAGCTGAAGTAGAATGCCCATTGGTAAAACGAATACCCTGCTTTGCCAGTTTATCAATATTGGGTGTATGAATTTTTGTGGCGCCATAGCAGCTTACATCCCCATAACCAAGGTCATCGGCATAAATAAAAATGACATTGGGCTTTTGCAATGTTGCAATATTGTTTTGTTGTGCAAAACAAAAGCCCGTAATAAAAATTAAACTCAGTAAAAAAATATTCTTCATTTTTTTTTTCAATTATTCTCTTGCCGAAAATTTTGGCGATACAAATTCCCATTCCCTCAAATGCGATGGCTGGTGCTGTTGTTTTAATATTTCTTCAAAGCGTTTTACCAGTTCAGGATGCTGTGCTGATACATCGGTAGTTTCTTTTTCGTCAGTAGCAAGGTTGTAAATTTCCCAGGGGGCATTTTTATTTTTCTTCATGTTGCTTTTTACACCTTTCCAATTGCCAATACGAATGGCCACCTGCCCGCCTTTTTCCGGAAATTCAAAATATAAATATTCATGTTGCTTTTGTTGTTTGTTGTTGCCGAGTAATGTTGGTAGAAAAGAAACGCCATCGTTGGTCCAGGCTTTTGCCCCGGTGAGTTGAGATAGGGTTGCCATTAAATCGTATTGCACAGAAACATGGTCAGAAACTTTTCCGGCAGGAATTTTTCCCGGCCATCTTGCTATAAACGGTTCTCTTATTCCGCCTTCGTACAAATCCTGTTTGCGCCCCCGCAAACCGGCAGTTAAATTAAAGTATTCTGCATTTACTCCACCCACATCAAACGTAGTTCCATTATCGCTGCTGAACATAACAATGGTGTTTTCATCTAATTTCAATTCTTTAAGTAATGCCATGATTCTTCCTATTTGTTTATCCATATAAGTTATCATGGCCGCATAGGTTGACAAGGGATATTTACAAGGCGCATATCCTTTATCTCCATAGTAAGGCTTTTCATCAAACTGCCCAATGTATTCTTTTACTGCTTCATCCGGCGCCTGCAACGCCACATGCGGGCCGGTATAAGGAAGGTATAAAAAGAAAGGTTTGTTTTTGTTCTGCTTAATAAAGGCCAATGTCTTTTCAGCCATTTTTGTTACGGCATAATCTTTCCCTTTAAATTTTTCAAATGCGGAATCGGGTGAACCTTCTGCAATCCGCTGATGCACCATAAATGAAGGATTGTTTAATGTATCCCACTTACCGTTTTTCCAGAGATGGGTAGGATAAAAATTATGTGCCTGCTTCTGGTCGAGGTATCCGTAATAATAGTCAAAGCCTTGTTTATTCGGGTCGCCGGTAGTGTTATTCATTCCGAGGCCCCATTTACCAATCATGCCGGTTACATAATCTGCATTCCTCAACATTTGAGCAATGGTAAATGGTCCTTCAGGCAGGGGCATTTGTCCGCCTTCTGTTTCATCTGTAAAACCACCCAACTCATAATTACCCCGGATGTATGCATGGCCGGCATGTTTACCCGTCATAAGCATAGCTCTTGCCGGTGCACACACAGGAGCAGATGTGTAATGTTGTGTAAAACGCATACCTTCTTTGGCCAATTTATCAAGATTGGGTGTTTTTATTTTTTGCTGACCATAACAACCTAACTCGCCATAGCCCATATCATCTGCATAGATGTAAATGATGTTGGGTTTTGATTGCTGTGCCTGTAACGGGTTGAACATGCACAACAATACAGGGAATATGCAACAAATAACAGTATTATCAAATTGTGTTTTACTCATCCTATTTCATTGTTCTTATTGTGTAGCCGAGGTTAGGCAATTATTTATTTACTTTATTTCACTTCCTGTTCAAAAATTACATTTGCCTCTTCATCTTCATATTCGGCTATCAGTTCCTTTAGCCATTTCTTTAATATTGCTGTAATTTTTTCATACCCCTTCTGTCCATACACATTTTTCATTTCGTTTTTATCTTTCTTTAAATCGTACAGTTCCCAACTGTTTACTTTTTCGTAAAAGCGGATTAGTTTGTACTGCTTTGTTTTTACACCGAAATGCGGCGAAACATTGTGCACCGTTGTTTCATAGTAATGATAGTACAAAGCATCCCTGCCTTTTTCTTTATGATTAATTACTAAGGGTAAAAAAGATTTGCCTTGTATATCTACAGGTATGGGTACTCCGGCTGCCTGCAATAATGTAGGCGCAATATCAAGATTCATTACCAAACTGTTATTTATTGAGCCAGCTTTCACCACACCGGGGTAACGCATCATCATAGGCGTACGAAACGATTCTTCGTACATAAACCTTTTATCAAACCAGCCATGTTCACCCATGTAAAAACCCTGGTCGCTCACATAAATTACAATGGTTTTGTTTGTCAGCCCATGTTTATCCAAGTAATCCAATGTTCTGCCAATGTTTCGGTCAAGTGATGCTGCTGTGGCAAGATAGTCTTTCATATACCGTTGGTATTTCCACTCTGTTAGTGCACTGCCGCTAAGATTTTTTTCTTTTAATTCTTTGTTGATGGCATTGTAGTAATTCATGAATTTCTCCTTCTGTGTTGCGTTCATCCGGGAAGTACTGCCTTCTTTGTTTGCGTCTTCTTCCTTGTCAAACATCTTTAAATCATAACCCATCACCATTGTTTTGGCAATGGTCATATCCTGTATTTTGGCAGCTTCTCTGCCAGTATAATCATCATAAAAATTGTTGGGTAAAGGAAATATTGTTTTATCAAACAGGCCTAAATCGCTGGTATCGGGCAGCCAGCTACGGTGTGTATTCTTATGACCGATAACGAGGCAAAAAGGTTTTGTCGTATCTCTTTTATCTAACCATTCTTCTGCTATATCTTCAACAATATTGGCTACATAACCTTCTGCTCTTTTTCTACCGCCATTTATTAGTAAAAAATCAGGATTGTAATAATGGCCCTGGCCGGGTAATATTTGCCAAAAAGTAAAACCCAGCGGTTCCGATTCTAAATGCCATTTGCCAATCCATGCGGTTTGATAACCTGACTTTGTTAGCTCTTTAATAAAAGTATTTTGAGAACCATCGAACCTGGAGTTGTCGTTGTCTTTAAACCCATTTTTGTGACTGTACTTACCAGTAAGAATTACTGCACGGCTGGGGCCGCAGATGGAGTTAGTAACATAGGCTTTATTGAAAATGGCTCCCTCTTTAGCAATTCTGTCAATATTGGGTGTGTGCGTCAGCTTGCTCCCGTATGCGCTGATGGTTTGGTAAGCATGGTCATCGGATACAATCAATACAATATTGGGCCGCTGTGCTATCAGGGCAAGTGGAAATAGCAGAAAAAAAATTGTTGCAAGCAGTTCATTTTTTTTCATACTGACAATTTTCTTTTATCTATCATCAAAACAAGTTATGTTATAAAATCACTTTTCATGCGCAGCACTTGCTCATTTTGAAAAGCTAAAAATGCCATCTCACAAAAGCTTCCATCGCTTCGTATTCTGCCAGGCCAAGTTTATTGTAGAGTCCAGCAGTGGCCTTGTTTCTTTCTTCGGCCCGTTGCCAAAACTCCCTGCTGTCAGTTCCCTGAAAAACCACTCCATCTTTTTGCGACTGATGCTTGAAAATCCCATACCGTTTTTTCAGTACCTGCTCAGGGCTCATTGGCACAGCCATTTCAATCACATCAATATCCCATTCTGCCCAGGCGCCTTTGTAAAGCCACAACCAGCAATCTTTCATAAACTCAAGGTGTTTTATTCCCTCAATAGCTTCAAATATTCCATCAAGGCAAACTTTGTGTGTGCCATGTGGGTCGGCAAGGTCGCCGGCAGCAAATATTTGGTGTGGCTTTATTTTTTGTATCAGTGAAGCAATAATATTTACATCATCTTCTCCAATTGGTTTCTTTTCAACAGTGCCCGTTTCATAAAACGGCAGGTTGAGATAGTGAATATTTTCATCGGGTATTCCTACAAAACGGCAAGTATTTCTTGCTTCGCCTTTTCTTATTAAGCCTTTTACAAATCGCAATTCTTTAATATCCGGTTCGCCGTTTTTCTTTTGTTTTAAAAAAGAATCCGAGTTATCAAATACCTTTTCAGCATCTGGGGAGTTTATCTGAAATTGCTTATTAAAGTCTCTTACAAATTCAACAAAGCGAAAGGCTTCATCATCAGCCACGGCAATATTCCCGCTGGTTTGATAGGCTACATGTACTTCATGTCCCTGGTCGGCCAGCCGTTGAAATGTACCTCCCATTGAAATAATGTCATCATCAGGGTGCGGACTAAATATAAGCACCCTTTTTCTTGAAGGCGTGGCTCTTTCAGGCCTGTGTGTATCGTCTGCATCCGGCTTGCCGCCAGGCCAGCCTGTAATGGTGTGTTGCAGCCAGTTAAATACTTTAATATTTATATCATAAGCATTGCCATGTAAAACCAGCAAACTGCTTAATCCATTTTCGTTGTAATCGTTGTTTGTAAGTTTTAGTATTGGTTTTTCGCATGATAAAGCAAGATGAATTACTGCCTTTTTTATCATTTGACAAGTCCATTTCACATCCTCTGTTAACCATGGTGTTTTTTTTCGGGTAAGCAATGCTGCGGCGGCATCATCCAATACAAACGAAATATTTTGATGTGCCTGTAAATAAGATGCCGGAACAAACTCCGAAACAGGCCCTTCAACTGCCAGTTTTATAATATCGGCCTTTCTTTCTCCCCATGCCAGCAACACAATTCGTTTGGCGCTGAGTATAGTATTTACTCCCATCGTAATTGCCTTCCGGGGTACATTAGCTATGCCGGAGAAGTCTATTGCAGCATCAGAACGGGTTATCCTGTCAAGCGTTATAAAGCGGGTAACTGAGCTAATGTGAGAACCGGGTTCGTTAAAACCAATATGCCCATTTCTACCTATGCCCAATAATTGAAAGTCAATACCACCAGCATTTTTTATCAACTCTTCATAGTGTTCGCAGTGTTGTTTAATATTTTCCAAACTTATTGCGCCATCCGGAATATGGCAGTTGCCGGGTTCAATGTCAATATGATTAAACAAATTCTCCTGCATGAAGTATTTGTAACTCTGTATAGATTCACCGGAAATAGGAAAGTATTCATCCAGGTTAAAGCAAATAACATTTTTAAAACTCAGGCCTTCTTCCCGGTGCATCTGTATCAGTTCCTTGTATATTTTTTTGGGTGTGGAGCCTGTTGCCAAACCCAACACCGCAGTAGCACCTTGTTTTTGTTTTAAACGAATGAGTTCAGCAATTTCATCAGCTACTGTTTTACAGGCTTCCTGTGCTTCACTAAAAATGGTTACAGGTATCTTCTCAAAAGATGTAAACGGGTGAGGTGTTTGAATGTCTGTTATCATATTTTTATTTGAGTTATTTTAATCCTGCTTCTTTTATATAAAATAGGCCGAGTTCCGCAAGGCAGGGGTTCAATCTTGAAGATAAAATCCGCAGTCTTACCCTGTTAGCAGTAATCGTATTAAAACGAAGCAGCCGTTTATAACCTATTGTTGTTCCAATTGCCGCTATTTTCCATTCTGCTCCATCCCAATAGTCTAATTCAAAGTGTTCAATCCTTTGCCCTATCCTTATATTCTCTTGTAGTTGCAATACGTTAAATGATGCTTGTGATTTTAATTGCAGTTCAATTACTGTTGCAGTGTCATTTCCTTTTGTAGTAAAATGTGTGGCATTGTTTCCGTCAAGTAAATATTTTGTATTAACACCATTGACAGACTTTATCCCGGAACCTTTAGCAAGATTGTTCTTAAAAATATCATCCCGCAATTGCTTCCATTGCTTTAATACAGCTATATCGCTTTCATGAATCAATCCTCTTTTATCTGGTGGAATGTTCAATAATAAGACACCGTTACGGCCAACAGAATTGAAATAAATATCAAGGAGTTTCTCCGGCGACTTTATTTTTGAATCTTCTTCTTCATGATAAAACCAACCTGGCCGGATAGATACATCTGTTTCGGCAGGATACCAAACCAAACCTTTTGCTTTAAATATTTTTTTACGGCTTCCCAAGTCATCTCCTCTCATATCGCCTTGCGGTGTAAATGCAATACTTTTTTGCGAATTAGCTGCAATTGTTGATTGGTTTAAATTATCTACAGGTACCACACTCCATTCTGTCTCTCTGCCATAACCTGTTTCGGTTCCCACCCACCTCACATCCGGTCCCATAATGGCAATTACTGCCTGTGGTTGCAGTTCCCGGATATGCTGGTACCATTTGTCAAAATAATACTCCTGATTTGCTCCTTCACCTTTTGCCCCATCAAACCAAACTTCATCTACTTTGCCATAATTAGTGAGCAGCTCAGTAAGCTGGCTCATGAAAAACTCATTGTACTTTTCATTGTTTCCATAGTGCGGTGAATTCATATCCCATGGTGATAGATAGATGCCGAAACCAATCCCGTACTCTTTACAGGCTTTACTTACTTCTTTTACCAAATCGCCTTTGCCATTTTTCCAGGGACTTGCTGCTACAGAATGCTTTGTTGTTTTGGTAGGCCAGAGGCAAAATCCGTCGTGGTGCTTGGCAGTTAATATCACTTGTTTAATGCCTGCTTCTTTTGCAATACGAACCCATTGCCTCGCATCTAATGCAGAAGGATTGAAAATTTTCGGGTCTTCTTTTCCGGTTCCCCATTCTTTTCCGGTAAATGTGTTAATCCCAAAATGAAAGAAAGCCGTTAATTCAAGTTGCTGCCATCTTAACTGCCTTGGTGCCGGAACAATATTGGCAGCTTTATAAATAATGTCTTTTTCGCTATCGGTTTCTGTAATTTCTAAATAATTCTTTTGCTGTGCTGATGCCGCAACAAACAAAAAGTAACCGATTAATGTAAATTGAAATCTTCTCACTTAACTTTTATTTTAAATGTTGAAGCAGGAAGATTTTCTGAATTACTAAGGTTTCCGTCGCTGAATGGCTTCCAGCCATAATAGATGAATTGCGGTTTAGAATTTACAGGAATGATGATACCACTATCTCCAAAATTTGCCTCTGCTTCAGTTTTCCCATCAACTGAAAATCCTTTGATTGCCGTACCATCCGATGTTTTCAACCCTTTTGCCATGTGCTCAAATAACACAATCACTTTTCCTTTTGAATAGATTGCTTTTAATGGCAATGGGCCAGAGGGAACAATTTTTTGTGTATAAGTTTTATTCAATGCCCATCTCGCCAATCGTTGGCCTACATCTTTTTTATTAGTGGGATGCACATCATCTTTTGCTCCAATATCACTGCAAACTGTCATTCCGCTGTTAGGAATCAGTTGCAGCATTTTTCTTTGTTCATCTCTGAACTGCTGCCAAAGCTGACCTTTGTATTTAATCGTATCTATTGATGATAGCTGCACAAAATAAAAAGGCAGTTGCGGTTGTTTCCACTTCTTCCTGTAATCACTAACCATCAGCGCAGATAAAGCTGCATATTCATTTACCCGTTCTATTTCCTGGGCATTGCTTTCGCCCTGATAACAAAGAATTCCTTTAACAGGCAATGACAGTAATGTTTTAATGCCTGCTTCAAATGCGAACCCAGGCTTATAAGCATGATTAGGCCCCTGCACATCAGCGGGAACTTTATTACTGTTTCCCACATTTTGTTTTCCCCTTTCTCTTGCCCATACAGGCAAAGCATCATTCGTAAGCCAATTGCCGTTTATTTTTTTGCTGAATGTTGCATGATGAGATAATGTTTTAGCACTTATAAATGTTTCAAGCGGAGCGCCGCCAATGGACAGGTTTATAATACCGATTGGTATTCCGGTTTCTGTGTTTACTTTTTTTGCAAAATTATAAGCAACAGCACTCATTAATTTAACTGAATTACTATCGCATTGTTGCCATCCATTCCAGTCATAAAAATTTTCTACAGTCAGCCTGTTTATAAGTGAATCTGTGTAGGGCACACCAAAAACATTCCTGCCTGCAGGTGGTGGGTTTAATAACCGAATATTAGGTTGATTTGAGTTGTTTTTTTCATCTACCCAGTGTTGTTCTTTTATCATCGGCCATTCCATATTGCTCTGACCAATACAAATCCATATATCACCGATGAGAATATTCTGAAGCTGTACGGCAGTATCGCCACTGCTTATCAGTAAAGATTGTGGTTGATGACTGGCAGGCTGCTTTGGCATGGAGACCCTCCATATTGAATCTTTGCCAGCCACCGTCTTACGCATAATTACACCCAACCTCACTTCAACCACTCTTCCCGGAACAGCCTTTCCCCATACTGCAACAGGCGATTCCCTTTGCAAAACCATATTGGAAGAAAACACTTCTGCTACCTTCAATTGTGCTATTGAAAAAAAAGGGCAAAATGATATGGCAATAAAAAAACTTCTCATTAACTGTCAATTCCAATGTTGTGTAATTCAGGTTCGGCTTCCATAAATTTTTGCAGTAAATCAATTTGATTGGATGCTCTGATAAAATTCTGGCCGGGATAAGTTGAGCCGTAATACTTATCATCATTCAGGTAATCAGTCAGAAACCGGAGTGCCTGCATATAAATGCTGAACTCGCCTGCATAGAAAAAGTATTTTTTTTCAACTTCAGTAAGATTATCCCTCATCTCACTCATGTATCCATGAACGATGGCTTTATAATACTCTTTGCGAATAACAATTTTGCTAAAATCTTTTTCTTCTTCACTTACCGGCGACAAATAAGTCCGCATCATATCCCCCACATCACTTATAAAGTATCCGGGCATTACGGTATCAAGGTCTATCACACAAAGGCCCTTATTATCTTTATCAAACAGTACATTGTTAATTTTGCTGTCATGGTGTGTAACCCGGAGTTTAAAATCGGCAAGTGTTTTTAATTTTTCATATTCCGTCACAATAGCTGACCATTCTTTTAACTGGCTGATTAAAGTGGCTGATTCATTTATCCTGTTACTATTTCCTTTTCTTAGGACTTCCAAAAATTGTTCATAGCGGAGTGAAAGGTCATGAAAGTTTGGAATGGTGATTTTGAGTTTTGTACAATCAAAACCGCTGAGTACAGCAGTAAATTTCCCAAACTGTTTTGCACCCTCGTATGCCTGCTCAGGGGTTTCCACCACATTAATCGCATGGGAATCCTGCACAAACGGAAAGACTCTGAAGTACCCGTCTTCATTTTTGTAAACAAGTTCATCGCCATCAAATGTTTTAACCGGAGAAACAAAAAAATATTCAGGATGATGATATTTTAAATACCTGCTGATTTCTTCAATATTAAAAGCAATGTCTCCCGGATTTTGAAACACTGTGTTATTTACCCGTTGTAATATAAATGCATGTCCATTCTGTCCAATTTTCCAGGTATGATTAATCAAGCCCTGGTGTATTGGGGTTATTGTTACTTCAGTGGGGTTTAGCCCAAATTCTTTCAATACAGGTTCCAGCATCACATAAATATTTATTTTTTAATACTCATCATTCAAAGCAAACACAGGTTTACGATACATCCATTTTCCACCGGTAAAGTCGGGGAACTCAATAGTCTCATTGCCTTTTTCAATGGAGATTTCACTTAGCGGTGTAATTGCACTCCATGCAGCAGCGTCATATACATCCATTGGCGTTGCTGTATTTCGTTTTATTGATTCTACAAAAGAATGTATCACAAAAAAATCCATACCGCCATGCCCTGCACCTGCGGTTTCCTTGCTCCAGCGTACCCACAAGGGGTGGTCATATTTATCAAACCATTCCTTAGCAGCATCCCATTGGTGTGGTTTTGATTGCCCTTCAATATGCACACCTTTAGCCACATCCATCCATAAACCATTTGTACCCTGTACACGGAAACCCAGTGAATAAGGCCGGGGCAGGTTAGTGTCATGCTGCAGCAAAATAGTTTCGCCATTGGCACAGCCAATATTAGTAGTAACCACATCACCTAATTTGAAATTAATTTTAGCATTTGGATGTTCGGGCCCGCATTTTTTTACAACATGCTCATGCAATCCTCTTGCTTTAGATGAAAATGAAGAAATGTTTACAAACCTGTTTCCCCGGTTGATATTAATGTAATGGGCGACTGGGCCGATACCGTGTGTGGGATATAAATCGCCATTGCGATAAACGGAGTGATGGGTACGCCATCTTGCTTCACTCCAGCCTTTATCACCAAACTCACAACCCTTGCCATACGCATCAATGCCATTGTTAAATTTCACTTCCCGCAAATCATGCTGGTAGCCCCCTTGCAAGTGTACCAGCTCTCCAAACAAGCCCTGCCGCACCATATTTAGTGCAGCCATCACATCCCTTCGGTAACAAACATTTTCCAGCATCATTACATGAGCATTATATTGCTCTGCTGCTTTCACTACATCCCAATGGTCTTGCAATGTTATACCTAGCATTACTTCAGTACCAACATATTTTATTCCAGCCTGCAGGGAACCAATAATCATTTCTTTATGCCATTCCCAGGGAGTAGCTATAATTACACCGTCAATTCCTTTTAATTCCAGCATTTTTTTCCAGGCATAGGGGTCGCCGGTAAAAACTTGCGGCATCTTCTTTCCGCTTTTTGTAATTATCTCTTTTGACATGGTCAACATGCGGTCATCAATATCACAAATGGCAATCAGTTCCACATCGCCTCTCCGCAATAAGAGGTCAAGATGGTTTTGTCCACGCAGGCCGGTGCCAATAATTACTAATCTTGCTTTCTCTTTCAGGGTAGCAGCAAACAAATTAGTAGCTGGTAACAGGGCTAATGAGGCAGCCGTTAATGTTGTGTTCTTAATGAATTGTTTTCTGTGCATATGATGGTATTTATAAGCTTTCTTATTTTCTAATTATAGTCATAAATATGAATGCTGAATAGCTAATACTTTTGTAACAAACCCGGTTAATCAGTTAACAATGTTAAATCTGTTGCAGGGTTAGGTAATCCCAATGCTGCTATTTCTGCGAACACTGCATCAGTTGCTGCCTGCGTAGAAAGTTTCATTCCCCATTTTTGGAAAAAGGAAGTAAGATTTTTCCCGCTGATAGTGCAGGCCTTCAGCATAAACCAACGCATCCGGGTGTCGGTAGTAGTTGGCCGGTTGGTTTCTCTTCTTGCCTGGCGATGCAATTCATGATAGAAATTTTCTCCAAACGCCAGCTTTAATTGCTGAAACATGCAGAGCCTCACCCATACACTTGCATTGCTGCCGTTGAAATTTCTTTCCGTTTCGGGACGGCCAGGTAAGTGTTGGCATTGTTCCATTCGCCCTGCGAGGTAAGCCTTGTAGGAGTTATAGCAAAGGCTTTTTCAACAGCAATGCTGTAGATATTTACTGTTACTTCTCCCAACTCACTCCATGTCCATGAACCCTGCTGGTGCATGTGCCCGAGCTCATGCCAGGGGCCCCAGGTTAAATTATCGGCTTTCAATATGGCTGGTACACCGCCGGTAGTGCTGCCATACCAGGTGCGGTAAAAAGTAGCTGCCATAAAATAGCCGGGATGGTCAGATTCTGTCATCAAATATTTATACAAATTGGGCTGGTCAACCGGGTCGGTTCCAAACAGGCCGCTGATGCTGTCTTCAATAGCAATTACCCGGTCGGCTTTTTTTACAAGAGCTTCCTGGATTTCATTTTTATAACTTCTTGCATTGGCCATAGAGAAAGTGATGATGGTTTTGTTTCCCACCAATTGCACATCAGGAACATTATTGATATTATCCACCATCTTCACCCAATCGGCCTGTGTAGTTCTTCCCAATTGATAATAAGGAATGGGCCTCATGCCTGTCATAAATTTTATTCTTACACTGCCGGCAGGGTTGTCATTATGAAACCGCACATACATAATGCCGCCAACAGCATTAGTAATTGTATTTACACCTGCGGTTAGTATATAGGATGTTGGGTTCCAGTTTGCCTCATACCTTGAATAAGTACCCACCATCAATGTTGGAAGGCGGCTGCCGCTTAATGATGTTACCTCAACCGTCATCGCTGTTGAAGGCGGAAGGTAAAACCCGGTTGTATAAAAATCAGATGCCGGATTATTTTGTGCCAGTCTTGTTGCTTCTTTTGAACCGGAGACTTTTTCATCTACAATTAAGATACTGTCGGCAGTGGCTAACACAACAGGCGGAGGTGGTGGTGGCGGAGGCGGTGGTGGTGGTTGTGTACCCCCATCGTTATTTTTTTTACATGATAGCAACACTATCGTTGCTATCATAAAAATTGCTGCTGTTTTTTTCATACACTTGTTCCTAATTTGTTCTTAAATAATTGTGAAGTATCTGCATACAATACCATTCCTGCCGGGGCAAATGAAAAGGCCCTTTGTATAAATTTCCTTTGGCGGTTTGTGCAATTCTTCCATCACGGTGCAAATACCCAAACCATTCGCCGTTTTGTTTATCATGAAAATGACTGTAAGCATAATCATGTACCTGTTTGTGCCAACCGGCATATTTTTCATTGCCGGTCATTAAATAAGCCAGCAATGTTGCAATGATAACTTCATTGTGTGGCCACCAAAATTTCATATCCTGCCAGTATTCCTGCACGGGTTTATTATAGACATCACGGAAATACAAGACACCGCCATGCTCTTTATCCCATCCTCTTTCCCACATGTAGTCAATCATGCGGCAGCCCAAATCAATAAGCCGCTTATCATTATTCCGGTATTTTGCTTCATGTAAAATAAACCAGGCGCCTTCAATGGCATGACCAGGGTTAAGTGTACGTCCATCAATATGGTCAATGATGCTGCCATCCGGCGCTACCTGTTCCATCACACATTTAATATCGTCTTTCACAAAATCTCTTTCAATCTCTGTTATCCATTTTTCTATCCATTCATCGCAGCGGGGGTCGCCAATAGTTTCTCTTAATTGCTGTGCAGTGTTCATCATTATCATGGGTACGCCAATACCTTTTGATGGCCGGGTGTTGGTAAACTTTGGTTGCAATTTTTTTTCGCCGCTTGCATAAGCAATACATTCGCTAAAAACCTTTCTTGCATTTTCTGCTGCCTGTTCATCGCCGCTGGCTTTAGCATAAGCTGCTGCAGCAATTACATAAAATGTTTCAGAGAAAAAATATCTCC
Source organism: Ferruginibacter sp. (assembly GCA_046329655.1). GTDB lineage: Bacteria > Bacteroidota > Bacteroidia > Chitinophagales > Chitinophagaceae > Ferruginibacter. Next base: position 253,416 of record JAXLUD010000007.1, on the reverse strand, counting down.
GCTTTCTTATAGGCCTTCCGTCTCTTGTTACATGAAAGAACATCTGTCCGTCGGCATCAAAACAATGTTTGTTCAAAAAATCATAACCGAGTTTTGCACCATCCAGCCATTCCTGTTTTTTTTCAACCGTATTGTATAAGGTTGAAAGTGTCCATACAGCCCTTCCCTGAATCCACACGGCTTTATCGTCATCAATGAGGCTGCCATCGGCATCCCGAAAAAATAAAAAGCCGCCGTGTTCCTTATCAAAAGAACGGGGGAACCAAAATGGAATGGTATTGTTCAGTAACTGGTTGCTGTAAAAATCTTTCAGCGCAAGTAAATCTGTTTTTGAATAAGTCATTTGTATATCGGTTTCGTTATTTCCATTTTACAATAGTGAAAACAATCTGTGAATAGTTTTCTTTTTCGTATAAAACACCAATCGTTTTTTCATTCAGCTTCACTATATCAGAATAGGCTGTGTAATCTTTGTTTTTATTCTCATAAACTATTGGGTTTTTATCAAGCAGGAAATTCTTCTTCCATGTTTTTCCATCATCAAAACTTATACGCAGGGTAAGGTTATCCCTTAGTTTTTCATCGGCTGCATTGCAAAAGGCCAGTATGTTTTTTCCGCTTTTTTTGCCAATGGTTAGAATACTTGCCTGGCAAACAGGGTCGGGCAGGTTCTTATCAAAATAAGTAGTGTCCCATGTTTGTCCGCCATTGCTGCTGATGCCGATAATCCTTGTCCGTATGTCGCCTTTCTGGTTGCGGCTGTTTATCATTAGTCTTCCACTGCTTAATTCAGTGGTCATTGATTCATTGCTGCCCGGAAAATTCAGGCTTGCGCCCAAATGAAATGTTTTACCGTGGTCATCAGTGTAAAATCCATGTGCATCGTAATCCTCTGCTTGCTTTTGTGGCCCTCCTGCTGAGTGATTGGCTGCTACATAAATCCTTCCTTTGTACTTTCCGGTTTGAAACTGCATGGCATGGCCGGGGGTGTTGGCATAAGTCCGCCAGTCTTCCTTAAAATTATACGCAGCATTTGCCTGCGGATAATTGGGGCGGTGTACCTGTAGTGTAATATCAGCAGGTTCAGACCATGTGCGGCCACCATCTGTTGATGTTTTATACCATACCTGTTTGTAGCCTTTTCCTTTTCTTACTTCACCTTCATGATTGTTGCCGGTATTATAAAAAAGAAAGATGCGGCCCTGTGGATACAGAGGGTCGGTAAGGTCAACAACCGGAGCAGGATTGCCGCATTGCAAAGTGTCAAACTCAGCAACGTATTGCAAGGCACTCCATGTTTGCCCCTTATCACTACTTCGTTTCAATACAATATTAATGTCGCCAAAATCACCGGCACCGTGCACACGGCCTTCAGCAAATGCCAATAGCTCGCCGTTAGGCAATGAAATGATTGCAGGTATGCGGTAACTTTTATGTCCTTCGGTTCCTGATGTAAAAACTGGAACAGTTTTGTTTTGGGCATAGCTTTTACTAAGACCAAAAACTGTAAGGATGATTAATATTGCATACTTCATTTGTCGTTTATGTTTTTACCCTTGATTTACTTTATTATTTCATTCACCGGCACTTTTACAAAGTATAAATCCTTTGTGCCCTCATATAAAATGCCAATGGTATTATCGTCAATCTTTGTAAGAGATGAGTAACCATAACATTGCCTTTCATCAATCAGCAATTGATTGGCAGGTAACCATGTTTGCCCTAAATCCAAACTGGCTTTAATAGTAATATTCACCCTGCCCGATGATGAATTGGGGTTACTGAAAAACAAAACATCCTTCAGTGTTCCGTTTACATTCACTTTTGCTTTTATCAGGCTGCCCATACATACCGGGTCGGGTAATGTGTTGTATGATGTAGAGTGTTCTGTCCAGCTTGTACCCAAGTTGGATGTTGTGGCTACGCTTCTGAAGCTTCCCCGGTTATCCCTCATGTTCAGCATCAGTGTGCCGGGTGTGGTTTCCACCACCTGGCTTTCGGTGGTGTTTGATTTTGGCCCAAGAATTTTTCCTTTCCATGTACTGCCCTGGTTATCGCTGTAAATAATGGTGGAGTACGGAACATTTGATGATGTCCAGTATTGCGCTGCAAAAACCAGTTTACCATCCTGCATGGCAATACCGTTGCCGGGGCCGTTGAAGAATATTTTCCATGCCGGTTCTTTTATTTGTGGCGTTATGGTATAAGGCGCAGACCATGTTACTCCATCATCGGTACTGCTTACCAGTACAAACTGACCGGTTGAATCGGGAGAGATGCCGCCAATAGAGCCTGCAATAGAGCGGTTGCCTTTGCTCCATAGTGCAGCTACAAATATTTTTTTAGTAACCGGGTCAAATAAAATGGCCGGGTCGCCAATACCATTATTATCATGCGGCGCTCCCATATCCATTATCACTTTCATCGGCTCCCATGTTTTGCCATTATCAGTACTGCGGCTCAGGCCTACATCAATATTTCCTGGTAAGTCTCCGCTGCCGGTATAGCGTATATCATATACTGCAAGTAATGTACCCCTGTCAGTTTGAACAATGCCGGGAATGCGATAAGTGTTTACATTATCATCGCCAGCTTTGCGAACGGCCACACCAGTAAGTTTTGTATAAACAGATGGGCCCTGGTCAATGGTTAGGTCTTTAGATGATGCATCAATCAATTTATTGGCATGTAATTCAATTTTATTATTCAATAGGGCATCATTTTTTAATACAACACTCAGCCAGATATAATGGATGCCGGGCTGCAGGTTAGCCGTAACGGGAATGTCAAATGTTGCAGATGATGGATTAATTGTGCCAATAAGATTGGTGGCAGCAAATACATCACCCGATAAATACACATCTACTTTCTGCACTTCGCTTAATCCGGCGGCATTGAGTGTACATTGTATTTTTCGGTATTGCTGTTCCGGGTTACCGGAAAAGATTTGTACAACAACACGAAGAAAAGGATTGGCCGCCATTCCTTTTAATACAGGTGTGGCTGGCGAATACGATGATGCTTTGATTTGCCCCGGTGGCGGCGGTGGGGTACTATTTTTCTTGGAGCAATTAAAGCCGCTTAGTAGCACAAAGAGGAAGCAAGGCCATAGATTGAAAAAAAACTTTTGCATAGTAGTGTTTTATTCGTCAACAAATTCATTTGTCTTTGGCTTCAAAAAAGAAAGCTGGATTATCAATGCAACAGCAACAATACCCGCCAGCATGGCAAAATCTTTTCCGAGATTTCCTGCATCGGTTGATTTGCCCAATAAATCAGTAATGAATGCACCGGCAAATACACCCACCATATTCATTAATCCATACGCCGTAGCTCTGTATTTTTTAGAAACAAACTGGCAAAGTATGGGCATGTTGTTAGCATCAAACATTCCAAAACCAAAACCAAAACAAAACGCTGCGCCAATTACTGCAAACAAAGAATGACCAAAACCAATAAACAGTAAAGCCGGAATAGTCAAACCCAGGCCGATAGCACTTGTATAAATTCTTCCACGCAAATTTTTCTGCACCCAACGGTCGGATAAAATGCCGCCGAAGATGACACCGCTAAAAGATGATGCAGCGATAGTGATGGTGGACAGCGGCCCTGCTTTTGCCATATCAATGTTCAGGTTTTCTGCAAATAAAGTGGGCAGCCAGTTTTTTATTCCCCATCCCGGCAAGCTGGGTATGGCGAAGTAGAAAAGAATAATCCAGAAGGCAATATTGGTAAACAACAAACCAAGGCCTTTAAGCAGACTGGTATTTTTATTTGCTTTATTAATTTCATTAACGGCCTGAAGTGTTTCTGTTTTTTTATCTCTTAAAAAAAGAATTAGAACAACAGAATAAACAACCCCGATAATTCCGAATGAATGAAATGCTGCCTGCCATGAAAAATTATGAGCTATGGTGGCGCCAAAGCCACCCAGTGCCTGGCCCATGTACAAACCGGTCATGTGTATGCCTACAGCCAGCGACCTTGTTTTGGAATCATGAAACTCGGCAATGAGTGCTAAGCCTGCCGGAATGTACAATGCTTCGCTTACTCCCATAATAGCCCGTAACCAATACAACTGGTCAAATGTTTTTGCATAGCCCATTGAAAACGTAACTGCTGACCATACAAACAAACTTCCAACAATCAGCCATTTCTTACTCACCCTATCTGCAATTATTCCGGCAACGGGGCTCATACAACCATATATCCAAAGAAACACGGCCATTAAGCGGCCAAAGTTGGTGGCAGTCTGCAGCTCAGCTATGTCTGCCATCATAGATGGCTTCATGGTGCTAAGCATCTGCCTGTCCATATAGTTCAAAAGGGCTACTACCCAGAGCAGCCCTACCACTATCCAGGGATATTTTTTTGAGTGTATCATTTTAGCCAGCGTTTTATTTTTGCCATTAATACTTGTGGTGTACGTACCCCTGCTTTAATTTCTCCGCTGGGAATCATCACCACTTTATCCCACCAAAAAGCAGTGGTGGTTACCGGAACAGGATAGGGTATGGTGCCTGTAGTTTTGGTTTTGCCTGTGGTTATATTATAAAGCAGAATTTCTTTACTGAACCCGGGGTGAGCAACAAGTAGCTGGTTCTTTTGCTGAATCAACTCTTGTTTTTCTGTTTCGTTTGTTGCTTTGCTTATAGCCGACAGGTAGCTTTCCACTTTGCTAAAAGTAGTGCCACGGTCGCCGCCGAAAAGAATAATACCGGTAGAACCCGTTACTACACCAGTTCCTGCGGATAATGCATAAGGTAGCGGCGGCAATTCTTTCCATTGGTTTTGGCCAATACTTAATTCAAATACCGAATTATACAATTCGCTAATGCCCTGTGTGGTTTTTCTTCGTCCGCCAACAAGGTATAGTTTTAATACACCTGCTGATTTAATAGGAACAAAAACAGCATGAGAAACTGGTTTGGGTAACTGCGGTAATTCTTTCCAGCCAGTTGCGCTATTGTTCAAATCAATTGACCAGCATTTATCTGAAACACCTTCACGGCTTTCTCCACCAGCTATAAAAACAATATTATTGTGTGAAGTAGCAGCAGCATTGCTAACAGCAACAGGCAATACAGGTAATTGCTCTGCCACAACAGATTTTGTTGCATCATCCCATTTCAGTAAAATTGTTTTATCAGAAATGCCCGACTCATTTTCGCCACCGGCATATAGAATACCATTGGGTGTGGAGCAATTGGCTGCATAAGCTATTTTATCAGGTAATGTAAAATTGCCTGCAACCGGAACGAGATGATTGAATGTTTTTGTAAAAACATCTATACGGTTATAGTATTTCTTTTTTCCACCCTGCCAGGGCATACTATCCGGGAAGTTGGCACCACCAGCAACAAACATCATTTTACCATGAACACCTGTAACCGGCCCGGCCACACCCAGCGAAACAAGCTGACCATTATTGGACGTAAGCTCTCCGGCAATGCTCCAGCTAACCGGATCTGTTTTTTTTTGTGCAAAAAGTTCTGTTACCGAAAACATAAATAAAATGCTTATGGTGGTATGACTGAATTTCATTGGCATTAGGCAGAAACATTGGTTACTATTTCATCCGGCTTTTTTGATGTAACAGAACAAAAATTGCTGAAACCAATTTGCTTCGTATCATTTCTGAACTGTTCAAATTCAGTGTCACTCATATTTTTTACCGGCAGGCGAAAACCACCACAGTTTAAACCGATCAATTTCATATAAGTTTTTCCTGTAGCGATGCCGCCGTATTTACCCAGCAAACGTATCATGTCAATAGATTGCTGTTGTAATAATTGTGCTTTGGCTAAATCGCCGGTATTAAAAGCATCAATCAGGTTGTAGTATAATGGCGCTGCATAATTAAAAGTGCTTCCAACAGATGCCTTTGCGCCAACTGCAAGGGCAGGCAGCATATTTTCATCCCTGCCCCAAAGCATATCATATTTTCCATTTTGAAAATTGATGCAGGAAAGAAAATCCATAAAATCTTCGTGGGTATATTTTACACCGGCAAAATTTGGTATCAGCCCATCAATGGCTTTCAGTAAATCGTACATAGGGAAACCTACTCCTGTTAATACAGGAATATGATAATAATAGAAAGGCATATCAGGCACGGCTGAAGCTACTTCAGCACAGCACTTAGCCAGCATTTCTACATTGGCTGGTTTAAAATAAAAAGGAGATGTAAATGAAACTGCATCCAGGCCTATTTCCCTGGCATGTATTGCAAGCTCTTTACAATCGGTAAGGCTGGTGCCGCCCAATAATGGCATTACAATAAAATCTTTATCATTCTTTGAACATGCAGCCCATGCTTCAGCTACGGCTTTTTTTTCGCTTACCGACATGGATATACCTTCGCCGGTAGAACCGCAGATGAAAGCACCAGTAACTCCGTTTGCTTTCAACATTTCATAATACTGTGGAATCAATTCAAGATTTACTGAGCCGTCATTATGCATGGGGGTAAAAGGCGCTGCTATTAAGCCCTGTAAATGTTTTTGTGACATTTGACAAAAATTAAATTTGAAAAATGCAAGGGGTATTTTAATACCCCTTGCTTACCAAAACTACTGCTTATGATTGCTATATGAGAAAAACAAAATTAATAGCCCGGTGTTTGTGTAAGCAATGGGTCTGCCTGTAACATACCCAATGACAGAGGCAATAAAAACTTAGCTGTACTTGCAGGTGAAAAATAAGTTGGATTTAAGTTAGCATACACATAAGAATCACCAGCCCTTCTTAAAGCCCACCATCTTTTACCCTCGCCAATAAACTCCCTGAGATATTCTCCTAAAATGGCGTTCATGTTTGCAGTAACGCCTCCATTAACATGAGGGGTATAACCTGCACCATAAGCCCTTAACCGTATGGCGTTGATTTCAGCAGATGGATCTTCACCCAATTTTGCTTTTGCTTCTGCTAACAACAAAAGCACATCAGCATATCTGTAAACAGGAAAATCGTTATTATAAATTTGAGAGGTCCCCGCAGTAGTACCGATGTATTTTGTAAGCAAAATTCCCCTTGTGGCAAAAGGCGCTGCATTTGAATACATCACCCGGAAAGTATTAGTAATACGCTGGTCGGCAGGTGGCGTTGTAAGCTGGGAAAGGATGGGTTGATTGATACCAATCCTGTTAGCACCATTTACAAAGGGATAAACCGAAGAAACAGTTGGTGTAGGTGCCTGTGCAAAGGATAGTGTAGCTGCCTGGATTGCGTTGACCGTGAAGGCACCAACAAACTGGGTGTTCTCGGCCTGCTGTAATTCATAGTTGATGGCAAAAATGATTTCTTTATTGTTATTCTTTTTTGTCGGGTCAAAAATATCTGCATAGTTGCCTTGCAGGTCTAAGCTTGCACCCTGTAAATTTCTTACTTCCGTTAAAGCATTTTTAGCGGTAGTAAAATCAGCATTCCCTCCTCCCATGTGTGTGCCTGACCATAAGTAAACGTCCCCTTTCAAAATTAGAGAGGCTATCCTGCTCCAATAAACCCTTTTACCAGTTGATAGTGTATTAGCAGAGCCAAATAATGTGAGTGATTGTTCAATATCAGCCTTTATCTGCGTCATTATCGTATCTGCACCTGTACGGCGTTTATAAGTTTCAGCCGTGTTATTGATAGTTTCAACTGGCTCAGTATTTAATGGCACCGCACCCCATGTTCTTAACATGGTATAATATGTATAGGCCCTTAATCCCAACACCTCAGCCTGTATCCTTGTTTTTTCTGCATCTGGCAATGGGGTTTGTGGAATTATTTTTATTACATTATTAAAGTTATAAATCATGCCATAAAAACCTGCCCAATTGGTAAAAGGTACATTCAGGTTGCTGATGTTGTGCCTGTACAGGTTTTGTAAACCGCCATCAACCGATTCTGTAAAAAGCCCATCCACCCAAATATCCGACCTCATTTCGCCCAACTGATAAAAAGTGCTATTAAAGGCACGGAAACGGCCATATACACCATGATACAAGGTTCTGGCAGCGTTGGGGTCTTTTAATGCCTGGTCTTTACTGATAGTATCTTGTGGAATAACCTCATCTAATTTTTTTGTGCATGATACCATACCGAGTATCAGCAAAAACACCCCGGATATGATTAGAAATTTATTGTATTTCATCGTAGTAATTTTTTGTGTTGAATAAATTAATTATAGCATTACCCTTACCCCAAAAGTGAGCCGTTTAGGAAGAGGGAATTTACCCTGGTCAAATCCCCCAACTTCCGGGAAGTTGCCGCTGTAACCGGAGAAATAAACAAGGTTGGTTCCGGTAATATTCACACTCAGGCCCTTAATCTTGCCACCCAGATATTTTTCCAGCAGCTGTGATGCGAGGTCGTAAGAAAGTGTGACTTCCCTGAGGGAAACATAATCACCTTTTTCCCATAAATTGGCGGCAGGGTTGTTTCCACTTCCGTCCGTTGCATAGTTCCTGCCCTGATTAGCCCAGTAAAACCTCGGCAAAGTGCCATTAGGGTTGGTAGGCGACCAGGTATTCAACACATCGGTTGTAGAGTTTTGTGAACCTTGTACCTGGCTCAGGCCCCTTACCATATAATTGTTCAGGATAACAAAGCCAAATGCGTAATCAAAGCCAGCATACAAGCGAATACCTTTAAAAGAACTGCTGATATTAAAACCACCAATATGTTGTGGTGTGGTGCGTCCAACCTTTACAAACTGGCGGGCATCAATCGTATCATTTTGATACACCTGGTGCCATTGTGCATCGCCTAACTGTTTAATTCTTTTATTTGTATATGGAAGGAAGGTATTCCAAACATTGGCATTAGCCGTAATCTTTGCAAGATCAGTATAAATACCATCCCATTTGGGTGCCCATACTTCATCCAAACCAATACGTTCACCTTCAACCAAACCACCCACATACATTTGTTGTCCTGGGTTTTTAGGGTCCCATACAAAGAAGCCGCTTTGCCTGTTACCCGGCAAACCATTGAATGGCAATTTTTTTGCAAAGCTTTTTACATGAAAATAGTTGGCACCCACTTCAAGGCTAAATCCGTCCTGCTTTTTGGGTACAATTATTTTTGCATTTGCCGCTAATTCAATACCCTTATTTTGTAATTGGGCAAGGTTTGTTGTAAAGCTGGTGAACCCTGTTTGAGATGAAATAGGTAACCCGGCAAGTTTATCAAATACATTCCTGATAAAATAATCAACATTTACAGTGATCCTTCCATTTAAAATACCTAAATCAAGGCCAAAGTTTAAACTGTTGGTACGTTCCCATCGTACATCGGAGTTAATGTAGGAACCAACAAAAGTTCCTCCATTACCATTATAAGTACCCGCATTGTTATATATCTGTGAAGTGGCAAAAAAGCCCAAAGAGTTTACGTTACCGTTTACACCATAGCTTAACCTTGGTTTAATACTGCTTACATATTTTGAAACCAGAGAGCCTTTATAAAACTTTTCGTTGTGCAGGTTCCATCCCACAGAAACTCCCGGGAAAGTTCCATAATAGTTTCCTTTCTTTAACCTGCTTGAACCGTCAACCCTTACAACACCGGTTAATAGATATTTGCTTTTATAACTATAATTTACACTTCCAATAACCGATGCAATTCTTTCCCACTGGTTAAAGTTTGATGAAGCACCTGCCGGGTTAACAATAGTAGTACCCTGCACACTTGGCGGAGTGGAAGCGGTAAGCCAGGGAATCAAATCTGTTGGAGAGCCTTGCGAAAAACCTGAGTTTACATAGTTTTTATAGTCATAAAACTCACCACCTGCCATTGCTGTCACATTGTGGCCTTTAAAGTTTTTATTAAACTGTAAAAACGCATTAGTGGTATATTGTATTGTTTTATTGTTGTTGAAGCTGGCTGCCCTGTTTGTATTAAAAGCACCGCCATTACCCTGCTGAAATGTTTTAGTGAAAAAATTATTGTTGGTATAACGATAGAATCCTGAACCGCTGGCCAGTACTTTTAAAAATGGAAGAATGGTATATTCTAAATTTATACCGCCGAGAAAACGTTGTTCGTTTGTGTTGTTAACAGTAAGGTTGCTCCAGTATAGCGGATTACCCAGTGTAACATCATTTGGGCCAGGCAAAATAACGCCAGATGTATCATTTACGTACCGTACCGTCGGTGCAACACCAACAAAACGTTGTAACAAACCTCCAGCCGCACCGCCTTCAGGGTCAACATTGTTAAAACCTCCATAAGGTAAAGCCTGTTCAACATTATAGGCTGCGATGTTAGTTGTGACTTTAAGATTCTTGCCAACATTAAGGCCACCGTTAAAGTTTAGAGTCATCCGCTTCAGCAATGAACCGATAATCATACCATTATCTTTTACAGTTCCGAGAGAAAGTGCATAAGCACCCTGGTCATTAGCACCGGAGAAATTAATATTATGTTCATTGGTGTTTACCTGTTGAAGAATCAATGCTTCTCTTTCTCTTGCACCTAAATCTGTAAATAGAATACTGTCAATTTGTGAAGTATTGAATGGGTTCGGGTCAACTAAAAGCTTCCAGCCCGGCTTGCTCAAAAGATGGCGGTTTTGATTGGTTACCAGTTGTGTGGTATATAAACCTTCCGCACCCGTCCAGCCTGAGTTTACGGCCCAGCCCCAGGCTCCCAGAAGCTGGTTGCGGTCGGTATTCATTGCGGCGGTATTATTATCTAATGAATCGCCTCTGAAACGGGCCTGGATTCCGAGCCTGTTCATTCTTATATAATCCGATGCACTTAAATACTCTGAAGGATTTTTACGGATATAATTTGTGGTGTGGCTGTAAGAGTAGGTTACCTGCGTTTTTCCTTTTTTTCCTTTTTTTGTTGTAACCAACACAACACCATTAGCAGCCCTTGAGCCATAGATAGCAGCAGTTGCCGCATCCTTTAACAAATCTATACTGGCAACATCGTTTATATCTAAGCCATAAAGCGATGGAACAATTACCCCATCAACAATAAAAAGCGGTGTACCGCCACCACCAAATTCAGTACCGCCACGGAAAGAAATGGACGGTGTTGAACCCGGCTGACCTGTACGCTGCTGAACCCTTAGGCCAGGTGCATTACCCTGAAGCACAGTTGCCACATTGGTACTGGGGCTATGCTCAAAGGTTTTGGCGTTTACAGATGCGACAGCCCCGGTTACTTCCTTTCTTTTTTGAGTTCCATAACCAACGACAACAACGGCATCCAATTCGCTTATTTTTGTTTCAAGCGTTAAGTCAACTGTTGAGCTGGTTCCCACTTTCACTTCACGGGTTGTAAACCCTGTAATAGAGAAAACAAGTACATCGCCCTCGGCAGCATCAATGCTATACTCACCATTGGTATTGGTCAGCGTTCCGCCTTGTTTACCTTTAAGAGTTACAGAAACCCCGGAAACAGGTTTGGACTCTTCGCCAAGTATTTTACCGGTAATTTTTTTTGTTTGTGCAAATGCAACAGATGCAACAAAAGATAAGACTGCAAGGAGACAGAGCCTTAAACATTTTAATTTCATAACAAGCAGTTTTGATTCGTTAAGTATTATGTATGACATATCAAAAATAAAATGTTTTCCCGGAATTTTCCAAAAAAATTTTAACATTTACATTTTATAATTGAAAATCATTATGTTATATAAATTTTTTGATTAAGTCCGCTTTTTGCTTAAATTGAGTAAATTTTATTAAGTAATACATATTGGAATGAATCTTGCCTTGCTTAAAAATGGAATGAAATCAATTGACACAAGCTCGTTAGTTGATAAAGTGGAAGACAGCCTCGTTGAATTGCTGAAGGAACGTAAGCTATCAGTGGGTGATGTAATTCCTAAAGAGATAGAACTGGCAGAAACGCTGGGTGTAAGCCGTACGGTAATCAGGGAAGCCCTGACGAGGCTTCGTTTGATGGGGCTGATAGAATCCAAAAAGAAAAAAGGGTCGGTAATTACCAGCCCGGATTTATTTGGAATGATGGGCAAAAGCATGAACCCACACATTCTTGACCAGGATACGTTAAAAGAGATTTTTGAAATTCGTTTGGTGCTTGAAATTGGGATGGCGGATTTATTGTTTCATCGCATTACCAAAGAAAACATAGAAGAACTGAAGGTTATAGTAAGCAATGAACCTCCCGCAACGCAATATCATCTGTTTAATATTGAGCATGAAATCGCTTTTCATGGGAAATTATATGAAATAACCGGCAATGAGACAATGAAAAAGTTTCAAAAGATGTTGTTGCCAATTTTTGATTATGTGCATCAGAGTGGTTTATTGAAAAAACAGCCTATGCTGAAGATGTTTGTTTCTCACACAGAATTAGTTTCTATTCTGGAAAACGGTACTCCGGAAGAATTTAGGAAGGGTATGCGAGACCATCTGGAAAATCATTTTAAGAGGATTTTTGAATAATATATATATCTGAAACTGTAAGTGTTTTTAAATTGCACCGGAAGTGTAAATCATAAAAAATCAGTTTTAAGGATATTCTCCATACAATACTCTGCAAGCGCTGTAATGGTCAGAAAAGGATTAACCCCTATAGTGCCGGGGACAAGCGAACCATCAATTACATACAGATTTTTATAACCCTTTACCCTGCCATAATTGTCTGTTGACTGTCCAAGCACACAGCCTCCGAGTGGGTGGTAACAAATATCATGACCAAAACCGTCATTAAATAATAAGTGTGCCCTTGTTCCCCCATTGGCTTTTCTCATTCTCTTGACAAAGGCCTTTGCATTATTATAAGCATTCTCCCAATTTGATATATCCCATTTCAGATCAACAGTTCGGGAGTTTTTATTCCAGTAAAAATATCCTTTATTAGATACTTTGTTAATCAATAAAAATAAGGAAGTATATACTTCCATACCCATTGGAAAAGGAGAAATTTCAGCAAAAAAGGGATATGTCTCATCCATCCAGTTATCAATGCCTGTTACCGGAATGGTTGATTGACTTCCACCTGTGCCGAATCCAGGGTTTTCGCTATCAGCAGGTCTTACATGATTAAAAACTGTATTCACAAAATTGCGGCCTGTCATTATATTTCCATTATTGCCCCATCCCTGGCCAATGGCATTGTCTAAACCTGAAAGGCCTCCATTTCCCTTAGCTGAAACTAATAAGGTTGTGGTAGCAATACTACCGGCACATAAGAAAAGGCGTTTACAGGAGATATTTTTTTTCTCAATTGTATTGCCGTTTACATCAAGTACAGAAATATAAACACTGAAAGCCCCGCCTGAATTCTCTTTAATACTATCAACTCTGTGAAGGTCAAATATGGTTAATAGGCCTGTTTTCATGGCCTCTGCCAAATAGGTTTTGTCAAGACTCTTCTTTCCAAAATTGTTACCATAGATTAACTCTTTATCAAAAGCTGACCTTGGAACTTCATTTCTATCTTCCTTCTCCATATAAGAGAAGTCGTAAACATTAGGAACTTTTACTGTGGTGAAACCCGCTTTGTGGGCTTCATACTCTCCAACTCTTGAAAACTTATAAAAATCAGACTTTTCATAAAAGGCAGGATTAATTTCATTCACCCCAAGTTGGTTTTTTGCTTTTGGAAAGTATTTAGAATAAAAATCTGCAGCGTCTAAATTGGGGAATACTTCTTCAAAATATTCCCGTTTGGGTGTAACAGCCATGCCTCCATTTACCAGGGATCCGCCACCTACACCACGGCCCACATATACTTTTACATCTTTATAATCTACCCTGTCCAATAAACCTGTAAACTGGTGAGGGAAAGTTGCCGAGTTAAGCATCGGGGCTATTGTTTTTTTTCTTAGCCAGGTAGAGTTTTCTTTGGGTGATGCCATATTAGAAAACGGCTTGTATTGTTCGCCGGTTGTATTCCAGTTGACGCCCATCTCAATGATTGTACATCGCTTTCCTGCCTGAGTTAAACGCAAGGCGGTAACAGCGCCGCCATATCCTGAACCAATTATCAGGTTCTCTATATAAACATCTTTATTATGGGTTTTGACAGAAAATCCTGGTAAAATTAAAACAGATGCAACTGCGCCAGAGGAGAGGTTGATAAATTGTCTTCGTTTCATTACTTCATGCTGATTAATTAAAAGCAATTTAGTTGAACTGTATATAAGAGCAAAGAAAATTAGATAACCCCGGAGCAATTGAAATAAGTTTGAGGAGTTCCGATTTTGTCTGATTTTTTACAGGGAGGTATTAGGGACTAATTCGGAATGTCATGTAAATTTTTCTCTATTGCCTTAACTGCCTTTTCCAAATGCTCAAGAAACTGTAATTGATATTTTACCACTGGCAATTTTTTGCTATAGATAGCAAGAGGGTTGATGCCGGGGTTTTCAGTATCAGGGTATCTGCTTTTTGAACTGTGCTGAATGGTAAGAAACCCGGAAAAATACAGAACAGTATGTGCATAGAGAATATGTATGAAAGACTTAATGGCATCGGCAAAATGCTCCCGTATAAACTGTCCAAATTCTTCACCCTGAAGTTCAGCTTTCATTTGTGTTGCCATATATTGTGCAGCTTTTGATTCATGCTGCTCCAGTTTTTCTATAAATGGCATAAGTACCTCGTCTATCTTACTTTCTAAATCTGCGGGGATTTTGGTTCTTCTTAATTCAAGTGTTTCAATACTTTTCAGGAAATGATTTATGTGACTGGCCGGTATATTTACTAAATCATATTCTTTCATATTGTCAAAAAACACCATTGACTGCTCAGTGCTTTTAATCTGCCCTTGCAGTTTTTCTGGTTCTATTAAGCCTGACGTCTCCATAAATGGCAGTGCTTTTGCTAAATCAACAGCTAACTGCTTATCTCGTTTAGCATCTCGGATATTTTTTCTATGCAGTTTAAATATATCATGCCCCATTTTGAAAACACCCTTAGCTGTACTCATGTCAAGAGAAAGTGCAACGGCTTTTGTTGCTTTCTCTGTAGCCTGCTGAAAATAGAAGTAAGATTGAGCATATAATCGGTGTTCATATAGTACTCTTGAAGCCTTGATGTCTGTTTTGGCTACTTTTAATAGCTCTGCGGCAAGTAAATCTTTATGCTCTTTCATTTATAGTTTGGTTAAATTATCCGGTAATAATCCTCACCTATCTTCTTTCCCAACCCTTTTTCCTGCGTCTTAACATGGTTGATGATATGTCCTCTGTAGCCAGCCATTTTCATTATGCACATATTCAAAAGGGTTAATAACCGTAAAGAGATTTCAAAGCTATCCATTGTGTAAGACTTACGGCCTCTTTTGGGTTTTAAATTGATGTTCCCATGAAGGAAGTCATTCCGGTATTCCAGTATTTCTTCATCAATGCCAGTAAGTGAAATTTTTTGTATTGTAAATGGAGCTTTCAGCAACTCAAGGTTGGTGGGGGAATTAATATTTTGGGTTTTATTTAAAAGTATTTCATAGCCTGTAAACCCTTCTTTGGCTTTATACCTGTCCAGCATTGCTTTCAGTTCATTGGCAAATTCTTTTGCAATACTCGTATCAGTGATAGGCTTTAGTTTGCCAGAATCTTTTTCATAAAAGAAAGTAGAAAGACCTTCAAGAGCCACAGATAATCCGGCAGGCATTATCAGCAGGGAACGACTGATTGATTCGGTTATGAGTAGTAATATGGCTTTAATGTCAATCTCATTATGTATAGCATCACAGAGGTTTGAAAGCTGGGCAGAGCTGATTTCGGTAATTTTCCCATAATACCTTTTCGCTATTTTATGATTCTTTATCCAGCCAAATGGGTTTACATTAACCGGGGTATAAATTGTTCTGATACTATCTCTCTGTTGCCTGTAAACAAATCCAGACGGATGCTTCATTTTTTTACTTCTGTACGCAAAGAAATATTCATCATCTTGCGGTAAGTTGCCGAGCAAGTAACCTAATGCTACTTTTACTGACCAGTTAAATTCCATAAAATCTTCAATGCCTAATTTTGTCGTACAATCAGTGCATAAATACTTTTGCTTATTTCTTTCAACAATAAACACATGAAATTTATGGCTTTTAAAATCAACTTTCACTAAGCCCCTTGAACAAAACTCATCGTTATAAAATGATTCATCGGAAATTATATTATAAAAGCTGAACTCTTTTGGAATTGGCACAACACTTCTGAAAAAATATGCCGTTTTATCCCTGAAGCCTTTATTTCTAAATGAAAAAATATGCAACTGCATACGATGCGATTGCGTTTTTGCCGTGATATTAGAGCCAACATTTCTCACATAACTATCTGTTATCCTTAAAGCAATATTCTTGTTCTCTGCATAGGCGGTCACTTTATTTCCAACATCCAATCTTCCAAATGCGTCTGTTGCAATCTCCAGGAAATATCCTTTGGGCTTTCTTTTTTTGAGAAACCCGGTTTTATTAACAATGCCGCCGCCGTTACTTACCCTTACTCTTTTTGTTGATTCAAGGCTTTTTATCAAGGCGATTGTATCAGAGATATATTTTACTGTTTTCCCCATATCAGTCTTTAAAATCTATTCCCAAACAAATGGTACTGCCCCATGCTTTAGAGGCAGTAAGCAATCTGAATTTTATTCCATTTACAAGCCACTCCCGAATGTACTCATCCTTTTCATACTTGTCATTCTCATTCATGCTGTAAGCCCCTCGTTTGTCCATATCCTCGCCAAGCATTCTATTGAGTTTATCAACAAAAACTTCAATCTCCCTGTACATCATAAAGCTGGCATGACTTTCCCGGTCGCAGTATAAGGCGATAAATGTATATCCATCCGAAGTAATTACCTGAAAGCGGTTAAAGTAGTTGAAGTAATTATGACCGGTTTTGTAGGTGTTTACCACTTCATTTTTAAAAGGGTCTTTGCGTTCATATAATTGCATACTGTGTTTCAAGTCATGCTTTAGAGAAGTAAGAAATGATTGCAAAGTTTCTTCCTGTCCCAATAGCAGGGTTCTATGGTTAATTACATCCTTTGATGACAAAACTTTAACAGGCAGGCCTAACAACTGATAAACAATATTGGCTTTTACCTGAAGTCCCTTGTCATCCGTAATAAGATAGTCACTAAACGAAGCATACCAGGCATGGAGGGCATCATTATTCAGGCTTTGCATATTGAATTTCTTTATCCCCTTCTTTTTTCTTTCCTGCGTAATATTGTATGTTTCCAGCATGGTGTAAGCATAATTAAATTTCTGATACAAGTCTTTTTTCTGGTTTTCGGTAAGCATGTTCTCAATCATTTCTAAATACGATTTACCCAATGGGCTATTCCTGAGCCGCTCATTAAATGCCATGCCCCAATTTTCAAAACTGTAGTCGTCCTTATTCATGTAAGAGGCGATTTGCTGCCGGAATTTGGTAAACTCCCGTTTATCCTGTAGCAGGCTTTTGCTATAAGGCCACATGCCACTCATAAAGTCCTGCAAACTCATCATAGGGTCATAATCCGGCATAAGTTTGTCAAAAAGGGGCTTATTCTTTTCATCAATAGTAGTTGCATCAAAGTTTCCTGATAATGCTCCAATCGGCAGTTGATAATAAGTTTTGAGCAGGTCTTTCATCAGTTTTCCTTCAGGAAATTCATCCAGGCCGCTTAACAGGCTGTCAATATCAAATGGATTTTCCAGGGTCCTGTTATAGGCATCATAGTCTTTTCCCCGAAATGCTTCCAAAGGTGTTGCCAGATATGGTCCGGTTCTTTTATCCCTGATTAAGTCATGCAAAAAATAATTGTCTTTTACATACCTGCCCATCAGCTCTAAATCTTTTTCAGCATATTCCTTCACTGAATCTTTTAAGTCATCGAGATGAGCATCCGAAAAAGTAAACAGCATTTTATTTTTTAATGTTTCAAAAAGATTAAGCAGTTCCGGACTATGGGATGGGTGAGCCTGATTTAAGTATCTGTAAATATTACTGTCGCAGTAAATCCTCAGCATGTAAAAAAAAATTAGAGATGAAAGTTTTGCTTGGAAAACGAGCTTTGTATAAAACTAATAGTAAATGAATCTATGAATTCGTCTTTAAAAACTCTTTGCTCTCATTCATTAAACTTTGCTTTAAAGTTGCCCCAGTTAATGTTAATCATCTTAGTATAAAATATTTGATAATCCATTTCAAATTTCGTAAATAAATACGGCATTTGCTATTAAACACAATTAGTCCTTAATAACTCCCAATTCCTCCCCAATTGCTCCATAATCACTCCGTAATCACATCGCAATGACTCTGTGTTGTAAATCGTCAGCAGAAAGTGGACTAAAAATAGATTAAATTTAGATAGTGTTTCCATTGTTAATTTTTAAATCAAAAAGTTATGGGAACGAATCAAAAACAGTCCACAGAAAACTTCATTAAAGACATTCGCCGCAAGACCAGGCGGTTATTTTCCTCCGAGCAAAAGATCCTCATTGTTATGGAAGCCCTTCGTGGGGAAAGTTCTACCAGTGAGATATGCCGAAAGCATGGGATTGCTCAATCACTGTTTTACAAGTGGAACAAGGAATTTATGGAAGCCGGTAAGAAACGTCTTAATGGTGATACCACCCGTGAAGCAACCAGTGATGAAGTGGCTGACTTGCGCAAAGAGAATCAACAGTTAAAAGAAATGCTGGCTGAGCTGATGCTTCAAAACTACATTGTAAAAAAAAGCTTAGGAAACTTGGAGTAATCGAAAAATATCAATGTCGTATGAGATTATCAGTAGCTGAAAAAGAAGAAATCATAAAGCTGGTTGAACGTTCGGAGATTGGAGTCAACAGAACCTTAGCACAACTGGGCATCAACAAGAGTACTTTTTACAAATGGTATAAAGCTTATTTGAATAAAGGAACAAGCGGGCTTGAGCCTAAGCGGGCCACCAGGCAGAGATGGAACGCCATACCTCAAAGTGAAAAGAATCTTGTGGTGGAAATTGCATTGGAATATACTGATCTCTCACCCCGGGAACTGTCCTGTAAACTCAGTGATGCAAAAGGAATATTCATCTCAGAATCCAGTGTTTACCGTATATTAAAAGCCAAGGGATTAATTACCAGTCCATCGCATATATTGTTGGCGGCGGGAAACGAGTTTAGTCAAAAGACTTGCTTCGTGCATGAGATGTGGCAAACCGATTTTACCTACTTCAAGATATTAGGATGGGGCTGGTATTACCTGAGTACGGTCCTGGATGATTACAGCCGGTTTATCGTTCATTGGGAGCTTTGTAAGACAATGAAAACAGAAGATGTTCAACGAACGGTTAACAGGGCCCTGGAGGCTTCAGGGTTATCAAATGAGTTTAAGCCGAAATTGTTATCGGATAATGGAGCTTGTTACATTGCATCAGAACTTAAAAACTTTTTGAAAAGTAAGAAAATGAAGCTGATAGATGGCAGGCCCAATCATCCGCAAACGCAGGGTAAAATTGAACGTTATCACCGGTCAATGAAAAATGTGGTCAAGCTGGACAATTACTACTGCCCTGAAGAACTGGAAGCTGCATTAGAATCTTTTGTTCACTATTACAACCATGAACGCTATCACGAATCACTCAGCAATGTTACACCGGCGGATGTTTATTACGGAAGGCAGGAAGAGATTTTTAAGTACAGAGAAAGAATCAAACTGTTGACACTTAAAAGAAGGAGGCAAGATTATCTAAGGCAAAAAGTCGCATCTTAATTTTAATCTGTAACCCTATAAAACTAAAAACAAAAAATGTATCTTTAAATCAAGAAACACTCTCTAAGGAAAAGTTCACTTTGTTTTGACGACGTACACGGATTCCTCATCATCCTCCAACCATTCGTCTTTTTCATCATGGTAATTTTCGTAATCCTGTGCAATCATTTCTTCAAATGGCAAGGTTTGAATTTCCTGTTTGTGGAGTGTTCCTTCTAACTTATCTGCCAAACCTTGAAGTGTACCCGAAATAGCATAGGTAGAAGATGCCAACAGCTTACGCAATATCAAAGTCATCAGGGTTCTTTGCCCCGGAGGTAATGCGTATAAATTAGGACGTTGTAAGTATTCAGAAACTAAATCGTATAGTTTTTGTTCATCTTCCTGCGGAGTAAACTCCTGAACAATACAGGTTCTATTGGTGTATTTGATGTACTCTAAAACCTGGCGGCGAAGTGTTCGTTTGCAAATAGGTTCTAAGCGTCTTTTAAGTTCATTAAAATCGCTGTCATTTGCAAGCCTTGCAAATTGAGTTTTAAAACTTTTAAGGTCGCCAAAACTATATTCATCAATAATACTCACTAACCCGTATAATTCTAACAAGGAGTTTTGCAATGGTGTGGCGGTAAGCAGGATCTTCGGAGCATGGGCTAATGCTTCTTTAATTGCTTTAGCAATCTTGTTGGTGGTTTTATAAACGTTTCTTAAACGGTGTGCTTCATCAATTACGACCAAGTCCCAATCTATTTGCCGGATATAAACATCTTTTGTTTTCGCAAACTGATAGGAACAGATAACTATCTTTTCGTTTTGGACGAAGGGATTGAAGTTTGCTTTTTTCAGTTCTTCATTGAAAGATTTTGTTTCAAGTATAAAGGAGGGTAAAAAGAACTTATCAGAAATTTCCTGGTTCCACTGCTTCCGGAGATTGGCAGGTGCAATTATGAGAATTTTACGTTTGCGTTCAGCCCATTTCTGAGAGATTACAATACCTGCTTCAATCGTTTTACCAAGCCCTACTTCATCAGCTAATATTGCACCTTTTGATAAGGGGCTTTTGAACGCAAATAGGGCTGCATCTACCTGATGAGGGTTTAGGTCCACCTGAGCATCCGAAAGAGATGCCATGAACTTTTGTATGCTATTTGAGGAATACCGTTTGGTTAGCTCATGAGCAAAGTATTTAGCATGGTATGGGGTCAAATTCATTGCACGTACTTGATTTTCTAATGTTTCGATTCCCTAAATTTCAAAAAGAAATAATTTTAAGGTAACCGTTTTTGAACTGTTCAGTTTTTTCTCATAATATCTAATTCACATGTTTTATTTCTGTTTACCGCTCTCCCAATAATTCCATCAACCTAAAATTAACATAATATGTTGTTCTTCCCATCTTTTGCGGCTTCAGTATGTTAGCTTCTGCTAACTTCTTTAACCAGGTTGATGCTGTTTGCCGGTGTGCCATCCCTTTCTTTTCCAGTAATTCAATTTTTAAATAAGGCAGGGTAAACATCAATTGAAGGAGTTCATAACTGAAGGAGGCTCCTAACACCTCTTTCATTTGCTTTTCATAGTGATCTTTCAAAAGAAGCATATCTCTTATTTTCCGGGTGGTAAGCTGGGCGGTTTCTATCAATGCAGTAAGAATGTACATCACCCAGTCTGTCCAGTTGCCTTTTTCAGTAACTCCTCTGAGCAATTGGTAGTACTCGGTTTTGTATTTAATGATATAGGCACTTAAATACAAAACCGGCTGTGCCAGTAATTCCTGCTGCACCAGGTACAAGGCATTTACAATCCTTCCAGTTCTTCCGTTACCATCTGCAAAGGGGTGTATCGCTTCAAACTGGTAATGGAGCAACGCCATTTTCACCAATGGATCCAGCGCCGATAATTCCGGGTTATTGATAAATTGTTCTAATGCCGTGAGCTTTTCCCGCAACACATCTTCACAGCAGGGCGGGGTATAAATGATTTCCCCTGTAATAGCGCTTTTTAATGCTGTGCCGGGCGTATTGCGGATGCCTGATTGATTTTGCTTGATGGTTTGCACAATTTCCACCATGGTGCTGGTGAGCAGCAAATTTTGTTGCGCTTTCATTTTTTTGAAACCCGCATACAGTGCTTCTCTGTAGCTTAATACTTCTTTGGCCGCATGATTAGTGCTGCCATCCTCCGTTGCCGCCCGGTATAACTCATCCTGTGTGGTTACAATATTTTCAATAGCGGAACTGTCCTTACTTTCCTGAAGTATGATGGTATTAATAAGCAGTTGGGGATCCGGCAGGGAAGCACAAAGCCCGTTTAACTCGCCCAGAAACCTGGAAGCTTTTGCCAGATGTCTTAATATTTCCGGGGTTTCGGCAAAGCCCTCCGGGGGCAAGGAGGGCAAATCGTTATAAGCTGTATTCTTGTTATAAGCCATGAAGATGATTTTAACTGGCCTTACCGCCATGAAATAATTTAGGTGCAAGGCCTTTCAACATCAAAAAAATTACATGGTGAAAATACGAAAATAATTCGACATGAACATATTTAAGTGCTGCTTAGTTTAACATCAGAAGAATTATATGGTGAAAATGCTGCCAAAAATCACTTTAAATAGTAAAATATTAAGGAAAAAATAAATGAATTCGTCAGCCGAATGCAAAGCTTATTCAGTACAATCCCCGTAAAGTGTAAAGTTATATTAGTACGATACAGTTCCCTAAACCTTTTCAATTCCTCCACAAAGAATCCGCAATTACTCCCTAAACAATCCTTAATGATTTCAAAAAGCAATGGCACCAGAAATCAACTTTAGCCTGCAATAGTTTTGCCCGCAAAAAATTATGGCAAAACAGAAACATCCTTTACGAGATTCAAAAGACCGGGATATGATCAGCATTGAAACCTGCAAAGAGATATTAAACGTCAACGGTAATCAATATAGTGACGAAGAAATTTATAAGATCAGGGAATACATGTATCAATTAGTGGAAATTCAGATCAGGCAATTTAAGCAATGGCAGGAAGATCAAAATTAGAGAGTTTCACGGTAAACTTTTATAAGACAATATCGGACAATAAGACCCAAAACATACAAGTAGTCTCAATTTCTTTTAACTACTTACCGAAACATGCTGAAAGTGGAAAGTGAGACTTTATGGGCATCGTAGGTTTGCAAATAAAAAAATTACTATGAAAACAATCAAAGTAAAAGAACTCGAAGTTCCCGTGGGCGCAATGCCTGAAGTGGTTGACATTCTTATGGAAAACGATCTGGATAACAGCCTTACAGGTACAGATGAAGACCATGGGCTTATTTTCCTGGAGGTCAGTTATGACAAGGATGATGAAGATCAGCGCAGTGCTGTTCATGAAATTGAAGACATTATCGCCGACCATGAAGACGATGATGATGACGACGACGAAAAAAAGGAGGACTAACCCTCCTTTTTATTTCCATTCAGGTAAAAGCAATTTGCCCAAAAAGGCTGGCGATTGAATTAAACAAAACCGAAGTGATGCAAAAAGGTTAAGATTGAAATATATTTAATTGATAATCAATAATATGTATATTTGAAAAGGAGAAAGATGGAAATGAAACAGGAAGAAAAAGAGAAAATATCCATCGCCGAAATCAAAGCTGATTTTGAAGCTGAGGGGCAAATGTTTGATGACAGTGAGATAGAGAAAATCAGGGACTTTTTATACCTGCTTGCACAAATCACCTATGAGCAGTATAACAGGAATAAACAGGCTACAGGAACAGCAAATTGTAAAGTAATAAACATAAACAAGCAATCCGATGAACCAACAAAAAGCAATACTCTATATCCGTGTGAGTACGGACGAACAGGCTGAAAAAGGGTACAGCCTGAAACACCAGGAAGAAAGATTAAGACAATACTGCCAGCATCAGCAAATAGAAGTTGTTGCTGTTTACAAGGAAGACCATTCTGCTAAAACTTTTGAAAGGCCAGAGTTCACCAAACTCCTGGCCTTTTGTAAAAAGAATAAGGGATGTGCTGACTTACTTCTTTTTTTAAAATGGGACAGGTTCAGCCGCAATGCAGGAGATGCCTATGCCATGATTAATCAATTGAACAAATTTGGCTTAGAGCCGCAGGGCATTGAGCAGCCACTTGATTTGAATGTTCCTGAAAATAAAATCATGCTGGCATTCTACCTGGCAGCACCTGAAGTGGAGAACGACAGGCGTTCATTAAATACCATTGCGGGTATGCGCCGGGCAATGAAAGAAGGGCGGCATGTAACATTAGCGCCAAGAGGCTACCGCAATGCAAGGAATGAATCGAACAGGCCGATCATTGAGCCTAATAAAGATGCTGTGCATGTTATTTGGGCATTTGAAGAAGTGGCAAAGGGAATCGACACGATATTAGACTGCTGGAAGGCAGTAACAAAAAGAGGGTTTAAAGTGAGCAAGAATCAGTTTTGGAATATGCTCCGCAATCCTATCTACTGCGGCAAGATATTTATACCGGCATACAAAGACGAAGCTGAAACCACTATCCCAGCCACACATGAGGCTTTAATCAGTGAGGAATTGTTTTATGAGGTACAGGATGTGCTAAACGGAAGAAAAAGGAAATTTCCTGCTAAGAATACATTGAAGGAGGAACTGCCGCTTCGTGGATTTTTGCAGTGCCGTAAATGCGGAGGGCGGTTAACGGGAAGCGCATCAAAAGGCAATGGCGGCAGGTATTTTTATTACCATTGCTCAAAAGGTTGCAATGAACGCTTTAAGGCAGATGAGGCCAATGATCTGTTTGTAAAAGAACTGGAAAGAATATCCTTCAGTAAGGGTGGTATTAAAGTTTTCAGGAAGATAGTTACCGATTATTCAAAGAAAATTGGCAAAGACCTGTCATTTCCCAACCAACAAATAGATGTTGAAATAAAAAAGAATCAGCAGAGAATCCAAAATGCACAACAATTGATGCTGGATGGCCAATTGGAGCCATCAGATTATAGGGACATAAAGAAACGCTTTGAAAAGGCAGTAATGGAACTTGAGAAAGAAAAACGGCAAATATCCTCTCTGGATTTTAACCTGAACGAGTATGCTACTTCCGCTCTTGAATTAGTGGAAAATCTGCCAAAATACTTTGCCAGAGCGGATTTGAAGGCAAAGCAGCAGATTATTGGTTCGATATGCCCTGAAAAACTGGTTTTTGAAAATAAATCGTATCGAACCAAGCGTGTAAATGAGGTGCTTGCGCTGATATGCAGTGCAGACTGGGTTTCCAGCGGTTCTAAAAAGAAATTGGCTCCCATTTTTGGGAGCCAATCCTATCAGGTGCCCAGAACAGGAATCGAACCTGCACATCCTTGCGAACGGCAGATTTTGAGTCTGCTGCGTCTACCAATTCCGCCATCTGGGCTTCACTTTAAACAGCCAGTTGATGAAGATAATTTTATTGAAGGGGATTTAACCCTTTATCAACCTTGTTAACCTTCTCAACCAACCCTTTCCGGTCTCAAAACCGGGTTGCAATATTACGCTAATCGGCCATTCTGTCCAAAATACGCTGCAGGTATTTTTTCTTGAAATAATATTCCTTCAGTTGTAACAATTGCTCCCTGGTAACAGTGGCGTCGTTATAATTTTCAATAATGTCTTTGACTTCATTGTAAACGCTGTTGCCAAATGCCCCGATAGTGGCTGCAGAATCATCCGAAAGGTTTTCATTCAGCTCCATCACTTCCATCAGAAAGTCAGGCGGCAGCTGGTATTTTTCTTCATCTTCCAGCATCCCCTTTAGCTGCAGCAGGTAGCGGATCGTTTCGTCTTCATTTTTGAAAACCTTGTAGGCCTTGTTTACCTGCGAGGACAGTTCCAGTGCTTCGGCCTGTTCAAACTCGGTTTCTTTTGTGAAAAAATCCGGGTGGAATTTTTTCTGCAGTTCAAAATATTTCTGCGAAAGCAGCTGCCTGTCCACCCTGATCCTTACCGGCAGCTCAAATAATTCAAAGTAGTTCATGCTGTAAAATTACAGAATCGGCATTTACTTGGGGCTATTAAGTATCTTGCATAAAACAACGATTGATGCTTACGATAGGTTTGATACGGGAGGGAAAAACACCTGCCGATAACAGGGTGGCTTTTACGCCGGCTCAATGCAAGTGGATACATAAAAATTCGGCAGCCGTAAAAATGGTGGCACAGCGGAGTCCTGGCCGCTGCTTTTCCGACAGGGAATTTGAGGCCGCAGGCGTTGAGCTGCGGGATGATATGTCGGGATGCGATATTTTATTTGGCATAAAGGAAGTGCCGGAAGATCAGCTGATACCGGGTAAAACCTACCTGTTTTTTTCGCATACCAAAAAAGCGCAGCCACATAACCGAAAATTGTTCAGGGCAATATTAAAAAAGGAGATCACGCTCATCGATTATGAATGCCTCACCCATGAAGACGGGCAGCGCATCCTGGGTTTTGGTTTTTTTGCCGGTATTGTGGGAGCGCATAACGGCATGATGGCTTATGGAGAACGTACCGGTTTATTCAAACTGAACAGGGTATACCAGCAAAAAGATTACCGAAACCTGATCCATACTTATTTTGGTCTTAAACTTCCCAAAGTAAAAATTGCAGTTACGGGCAGCGGCCGTGTAGCGCATGGTGTGCTGGAGATCATGAACCTGCTGGGGATTCATGAAGTGGAACCTTTTGATTTTTTGCATAAGCAATATGAATATCCTGTGTATGTAGACCTGAAGGGCAGGGATCTTTACCGCCGCAAGGATGACGGCACTTATAACCGGCAGAATTTTCATGATCATCCCGAAGAATATGAATGTACTTTTGCGCCTTTTGCAAAGCAGACGGATATTTTAATGAATGGCATCTATTGGGAAAAATCCATTCCGCCGCTGTTCAGTACCGATGATTTTAAAAATCCCGGTTTCCGCATACAAACAATCGCCGATATCACCAATGACGAACATGGCTCGGTTCCGGTAAACTGCGGTGACGGCACCATCGAAAATCCCGTTTACGGGGTGGATAAAAACAGCCTGGAGCGGACGGCACCTTATATCAGTACTTCTGTAGACCTGATGGCTGTTGGCAATTTGCCCAATGAACTGCCCCGGGATGCTTCCCGTTATTTTGGTGAGCAGCTGATCAAATTTGTGCTTGAAGACCTGGTAAAGGGTGGTTCCGCCGTGATTGAAAGGGCCACGATGGTGAAGGGAGGTAAGTTGACGGAGGAGTATGCGTATTTGAAAGCGTATGGGGGTGAGTAGTGAGTGGTGAGTTGTGAGTAGTGAGAGTGGGATTGGAGCGATCTTCAATTCTTAAAGTTCTGAACGCATAAAGCGTGAATGGATCATGTAATTTATTTCGATTGCTTACCGCAACCTATCAACTATCATCCACCGTCCTTCACTACAGGTACAGGTAATAATCTTTTAAAAGATCCGTAAATGCTTTACTGTATTTTCCATGCTCGTCTTTAATCGTAATCACTTGTTCATTTGTAGCAGTTTGGTTAAATGTAAACAGCAGCATACTCCTGAAATAAGCATGTGCCGGCGTTTGTTTTACCATTGCCTGCACTTTACAAAAAAGGCCCTTTTGTTCACATAAGCCGGTAAAATAAGCGGTGCGGTGATGGGGTAACAATACCGCAAACATTCCCTGTTCATGTAATAATGCTTTTGCTTTCTCCAGTAACGCCAGTAACGTTAAAGTACTGTCGTGCTTTGCAGCGTTCTTGTTTTGTTGCAGCGACTTCAGGTCGTCTTCAAAAAATGGCGGGTTGCTGATGATAAGATCATATTTTTTTTCCGGACCGAAGCGGGAGATATCTGTATGGTTCACCTGCAGTCTTTCTTTCCACTCACTGGCTTCAAAATTTTCTCCTGCCTGTAAAAAAGCATCCTGTTCAATTTCAACCGCCTCAATGGCTGCCGTTGTTTTTTGCGCCAGCATCAGTGCCAGCAGCCCGGTTCCTGTTCCAATATCCAGTATCGAAGCTGGTTGCTGTTCTTTCACGCATTCAGCCACCCATGCGCCAAACAGGCAGGCATCCGTGCATACTTTCATGGCAGATTTTTCCTGCTGAACGGTGAATTGTTTGAATTGAAAATAGTTGTTGGACATTGATGACACTAATGGTTACTAATTACACAAATTACCTGGGCGGCTGATATGGTATTTAAGGGATGCCTCTTCATTGGTGGAATTAGTGTAATTCGTAAAATTCGTGATCACCAGGCCGCCCTCGCACTGGGTACCGTACTCATTCCGGCAAATTGCCCCGCTAAAAATTTATAGTGCGCCGTAATAGCGATCATTGCTGCATTATCCGTGCAATACTGGAATGCCGGGATATATGTTTTCCATTTCATTTGAGCGCCCAGTTCAGTAAAGGATTTACGCAGGCCGCTGTTGGCACTCACGCCACCGGCCAGGCAGATATGGCTGATGCCGGTTTCTGCAGCAGCTTTTTTTAGCTTGTTAAGTAAAATACTGATGATCCGCTTTTGTATACTGGCACAAATATCAGGCAGGTTCTCTTCAATGAATTTTTTTTGCGTGTCTTCATCCGCAGCAAATTCTTCCTTGTAAATATTGCTGGTGCCGGCGTTCTTTAAAAAATAAAGGATTGATGTTTTAAGCCCGCTGAAACTAAAATCAAGTCCTGCTATCTGCGGCTCCGGAAATTTAAAACGGTCCGGGTTGCCGGTTGCGGCATATTTGTCAACAAGCGGCCCGCCGGGGTAGGGAAGTCCCAGTAATTTGGCGCTTTTATCAAATGCTTCACCGGCCGCATCATCAATGGTTTCGCCAATCACTTTTAAATCGGTGGGAGATTTGCACAGCACAATCTGCGTATGTCCCCCGCTAACGGTTAAACATAAAAAGGGAAAGACCGGCCGATCTTCAGGTATCAGGTTGGCGAGTACATGCGCCTGCATATGGTGTACGGCGATCAGGGGTTTGTTAAGCGCCAGTGCCAGTGATTTTGCAAACTGTGTTCCCACGAGCAGGGAGCCGATCAGGCCCGGGGATTGTGTAAAGGCGATGGCATCAATTGCAGCAAGATCAGTTGAGGCCGTTTTTAATGCCGTATCAACAACGGGTACAATATGCTGCATATGTGCACGGCTGGCCAGCTCGGGCACCACGCCGCCGTATTTTTCATGTACAGACTGGTTGGCTATAAAATTGCTGAGAATTTTTCCATCCACGCATACCGATGCGGATGTTTCATCGCAGGAAGATTCAATTGCTAAAATGGTAACCGCCATAGGGCTCAAAGATACCGCAAACTGCTAATGTCAGCAATTTCCCCGGCCATGCAAATGGAATAAGTGTTATGGTTAATGGAGAATATCACGGCCACTTTTTTGCCATCTGTAAAACTGGTGCCGGCCGGTACAGTGCGTATCTCCAGCATGCGGCCATTATCCAGTGCTACCATCCATTTACAACCGTCCAGTTTGCCGGTATAATCTCTCAGTATGCCGGTTTGTTCGGTATGGCTGTCTTTATCTTTACGGCAGGATACGGCCATCATCGCCGTTAATAAAAGCAATAAAATAAAATTGTTTTTCATGGTGTGCTTTTAAGGCTGACAAACACACTCCGCCAACCGTTGCTTCTGTAAAAACTATTTGCTGCGGATGGCCACCACCGCATCCATTTTGGCGGCACGGCGTGCAGGAATGATGCCGGCGATAATGCCCACTAAAATACAGATGATAATGCTGGCGATCAGCATGGGGATGGAAATGAATACAGGGAATTTGAATGCATTGGTAAGCACAAAACTCAGCAGCCATACAAACAGCAGTCCGAATGCGCCGCCAATCACGCAAAGCAGTGCGGCTTCCATTAAAAACTCGAATAAGATGCTGCCGCGTTTGGCGCCGATTGCTTTTTTTAGCCCGATCACCGAAGTGCGTTCCTTTACTGTTACAAACATGATATTGGCAATGCCAAACATACCCACGATCAGGCTGATACCACCGATCACAGAACCCACAATATTGATCGTAACAAATGAATCGGAGATGGCCTTGCTGAAAGCCTCCACGCTGTTGAGCGAAAAATTATCTTCCTGTGTGGGCGAGAGGCGGCGCAGCTGCCGCATAATTCCCTTCAGTTCATCACTGAGTGCTGTTGCCGAAACGCCCTCTTTTCCCTTGGCAATGATAACAGGGTTGCTGTTATCTTCATTGTACATGGTACGGGCATAATTATAATTCAGCATTACGCAATTGTCGTAATCCCAGCTGATGAAATTTTTACCTTCTTTTTTTATGGTGCCCACCACCGTTACCCTTTTGGTGTTCACTTCAATCTGTTTGCCAATGGCACGTTCGGGGCTGCCGAATAACTCTTCAGCAACCGTATTGCCGATGATGGCGGTATTGGTGCCATTGGTGAATTCGGCCTGCGAAAAATAACGGCCATTATCAAAAAATACCGGCTGAATTCTTGTCTGTGCAGCCGTAATGCCATACACAGAAATATTGTTAAGCACGCTGTTGCCAAAGGAAACATTGCCGCCGCTGCGCATGAGAAAGGCCGCATCTTCCAGCAAACTGCTGAGTTGTTTGATATAACCGGCTTCATTGTATTTCATCACGGGCCGGGCACGGTATTTCCACCAGGGCTTATCCGGGCCGCCGCCATATTCCCATTTGTCGATGTAAATGGTATTGCTGCCCAGCGTTTTTACCTCGTTCTGGATATTCCTTTCCAGGCTGTTAACGGTGGCCAGTACCCCAATAATGCAGAAAATGCCAAATGCCACACCGGTCAGGCTCAGCGCTGTGCGGAGTTTATTTACCCTTAACTCCTGCAATGTTAAGCGCAGCGAATTGAGTGTGATATTGAGTGAGGCGCTCATGATTCAAATGTACGCCACTATCAGCAAAATGCCGGGTAAAATATATGAGTGGTTGGGATACGGGCTGCAGCTCCTGTTTCTGCCCTGGTGGCGTCGCACACTTCAACAGCATCACGATGTGAGCTTTTTTGGGTATTGGTGATTTCATTGTATTTTCATTCAAAGAAAAACACCATGAGCGACCAGCTGAAAGAATTTGACAATGAAACCGGTTGTCCCAAATGCGGGAGCGGTATTATAAGCCCGATAAAATATACCTGATGGGGCGGTGTGCTCGGCCCCAAATTACTCCATCATACCAAATGCGAAGTGTGCGGTTACCGGTATAACAGCAAAACACGCAAACCCAATACCGTGGGGATAATCATTTATTCTGCCGTACTGGTGGTGATTGTGGCTGCGCTGACATTGTTCTTAAAGCTAAGGTGAGCGGATGAATAGCACCGTAAATATATTGGCGGGAGACCTGTAGCGGCCAATGTTCAACTTTCAATAAGCAATGATCATCGTCCGCTTACCAGCCATTCCACTGCCAGCGCATAACCTTTTAATCCCAGTCCGCTGATCACACCTTTTGCCTTGGCCGAAACATAAGAGTGTTTACGGAATTCTTCCCTCGAAAAAATATTCGAGATATGCACTTCCACCAATGGTGCTTTAACAGCCGCAATAGCATCGCCAATCGAAACGGAAGTATGAGAATAACCGGCAGGGTTCAGCACAATGCCATCATGGGTAAAACCCACCCGCTGAATTTCGTTGATCAGCTCGCCTTCAATATTGCTCTGGAAATAACTGAGCTCAATACCGGGAAACTGCTCCTGCAGTTTTTTAAAGTAAGATTCAAAATTTTCGTTACCGTAAATATCCACCTCGCGTGTGCCGAGCAGGTTTAGGTTTGGCCCGTTGATGATTGCAATTTTCATAACACGAAAATAAATAAAATGGGGAAGAAAATGGCAGTGCTCAAATGGCTGGTAAAGGATGGCAACCGGCCGTCAACCCGCAACTGCCAGTTGCCTTGCCACCTCTGCCCGATGTTCACTATTTCCTGATCACATCTTTCTGCATCATATCTTTCACCAGTTTTTTACTGAAATCTCCTGCCAGGTCTTTGGGAGAGTTGGGGTCAAATGATTTTGCTTCGGCGGAGTAAAGCAGTTTATCACCCCTTGTTTTGTAAAAAGAAGCTTCCAGAGTATAATCGGTCGTGGTGCTGTAATAGCCCGGTGTATATACCCTGTCATACAAAACCGAATAATTGCCATGCCACCTGTTGCGTATCACAGTGTAAGGCGTACTGGTAACATAGCCGGGGGTATAATTGCGGTCTTTCTTTTTGTCGAGTAATGCCACTACAATCACCCCGTCAAAGCCATTGTCGTTTACCATCTTCACAGCCTGTTCTTCATTGAGGCTGCGGAAAGATTTTGGACCAAACTGTTCCATGGAAGATGCGGCTGTTACACCCTGGCTGCTAAGCTGTTTTACAAGGGCGTTCTCAATGGCTGTTCGCAGTTCCCTTTCCTTATTGCCGGTGATACCAATCACCAGTATTTTATTAAAATGTGCTGTTCCCGCTTCCGGGGCTTTCCATGCCGAGGTTAACCGGGTGCTGTTACAGGATGCCAGTAACAGGATGCTTGCAGTGATTATTACTGCCGAAAATACGGTTCTTTTCATTGTATAAAATTTTATAGTTAACAATATCCTGGCAGGTAGTTACAGGTAAATGCAAAGGAGAAAATACAATGCAGGGGATGGTATATCAATACTCTGGTATGACCGTATATGAGCTGTACGGTTTAAAAAACAAAAACGGTTCCGGTATATTTAACCGGTGTTTAAGAATGCCTGTTTTAACAGATCCTTAATCAGTTTTTGCCCATCATGGCAATAAAATTATCGAAGAGATAGCGGCTGTCGTGCGGACCAGGAGTTGCTTCCGGGTGGTATTGCACTGAAAAAGCGGGTTTGTCTTTGATGCGGATACCCTCAATGCTCTCATCGTTGAGATTCATGTGGGTGATCTCGATATTCGCACTGGCTTTTACCGCTTTTGGATCAACACCAAAACCATGGTTCTGGGTGGTGATCTCACTCAGCCCCGTAATAACATTCTTTACCGGGTGATTGAGGCCGCGGTGGCCATGATGCATTTTGAAAGTGGGGATATCGTTGGCCAGTGCCAGCAACTGGTGGCCCAGGCAAATACCAAAAAGCGGTTTTTGCTGCGCCAGTATTTGCTTAACTGTTTTAATGGCATAATCCATAGGTGCAGGATCGCCGGGACCATTGCTGATGAAATAGCCATCGGGTTTAAACTGCTGCAGCTCTTCAAAACTGGTTTTGGCCGGGTGGACTTTTACATAGGCGCCTCTTTCCACCAGGCAGTTCAGTATGTTTTTCTTGATACCGAAATCCAGCACTGCCACACGGATATTGCTGTTCTCGTCACCCAGGAAATAAGGTTCTTTGGTGCTCACCACGCTTGCCAGTTCCAGGCCATCCATAGAAGGCACGGCCTGCAATTGTTGCTTCAGTGCTTCCACATCGGTGTTTTCAGAAGAGATGATACAGTTCATGGCACCCTGCACGCGGATATGCGCCACCAAGGCCCTGGTATCAATCCCATCTATGGCAACAATGTTTTGTGATTCAAAATAGTCCTGTAATGAACCATCCGCCATAAACCGGCTGAACTTATCTTCCAGGTTGCGGCCAATCACGCCCTTCACTTTTACACTGTCACTTTCCACATCGCCTGCTTTAACACCATAATTGCCAATATGTACAGTATTCATAATCAAAACCTGTCCATAGTAGCTGGGGTCGGTAAATACTTCCTGGTAACCGGTCATGCCTGTATTGAAACAAATTTCACCGGTAGTGGTGCCAATTTTGCCAAATGCGGTGCCATGAAAAACAGTGCCATCCTGTAACACTAAAACTGCCGGAGCGGCGGGAACGTGGGTCATTTATTAGAAAAGTTTTGCAAAGAAAGCAAATTCATGCCAGAATGAGCAAATAAAATTTTTCACATAAAAAAGGCAGGAACCTGGTTCCTGCCTGTACCTGCGTTGGGTTAAACTTCGTTTTATTGTTTAAGCATACTTTTTTGCAGTGTATGTTCTTTGTTTTGCAGTGTTAAAACATATACACCGGCAGCCAGCCTGTTTCTGAATGCAATACTGTAGAGGCCGTTCCCGGTAATATCGGTAACACCGGTTTGCACCACCTGCCCGGATGTGGCAGTGATGGTATACATGTACCTCCCTTTAAATGCCGCGGAAGCAAACAGGTCAATTCTTTCCTGTACCGGGTTATTCACAATATAAAAGTCCTTGCTGATATCTTCTGTACCATTGATGGCTATGATGCCGGAGTATTTTTCAATACCCGACAGATCGGTATATTTCAGCCTGTAAAATACTTTGGTTGTCATGAACAGGGCATCGTTGAATGTGTATTGTGAAACGGCTGCCTGGTTATTATATGCCGCGATGGTGGAGATGCTGTTAAAGTTCAATCCGTCGCTGCTGCGTTGTAACTGGTAATTGCGGATACCGCTTTCGTTGGTGACTTCCCATTTAATTTCATTTACGGCATTTTTACGCTGCCCGGTAAAACTTATCAGCTGTACCGGTAAAACAAGGGCCGTGCTGCCAATGGTGAAATTGGTATTGAATGCACTGGTGCTGCTGGATGTTACGGTGCCGGTAGCGCTTGTGCTTCCGCTGGCCGAACCTCCAAAACTTCTCCAGAATGTACCATCCCAGTATGTTGCCTGTACGGCCGTGATTAATACATGTGGTACGGGGATTTTAGCATCATCCCAGTTCATGGTTACAACGGCACTGCCGCCGCTGATGCGGTTGATGGTCCAGTACTCGCTTGTATCCACCAGTACCAGCGTTCCATAAAGACTGGTGTAATTCGGGCTTACCGCTTTGTTATGCTTTACGGCGAATTCTGATACAGCACCCAGGCTGCTCAATGAAATACTGCGTTCATATTGGCTGTTGCCCACCGGGAATGTGAAATTTGTATTGCCCAGTTTTTTTAACCAGCCAACAATATGCCTGCTGTCATTATCGCCGGTATAAGAAGATCCTGCTTCATAAATCATATAATTGGGTGTGGCCGAAGTGGTGATCAGTCCGTTGCTGAAGCTGTGCACACCACTTACACTAATATCATTATTGAGTGTGATGCCTGCCGCATTGTTTGTATTGAAGTGGTAGGTTTTAAATACCTGGCTGCCGCTGATCGTTTGCGCTGACGAGCCATTCAGGTAAAGGGTGCCCGTTCCCGCGCTCATGCCAGCCTGGCTGTTGCTTACATGCTGAAATACATTCAGCACACTGTTATTGGTTAAGGACGCTGTATTTGAATTGGTGAATGAGCCGCCGATATAAACAGTATCAATGGACGAACCAATATACAGCACGCCTGTATTCTGCACATCTGTTTGTGCTGCAAGGTTGCCGATCAGGATGATCATGAAAAAGCACATCAGGAAAAATAAAAGCAATAATTTTTTCATAACAGGTGATTTGTTTTGCCCGCTGTGTTTATATTTTTGAAATCACGTACCAGTTGCTGCCATCGCTTTGCACCAGCACACCTTCGTACTGAACAGATAATATTCTTGTAGAAGCCCCATCAATATTTTCTGAGCCAAACGGGTCAATAGTTACATTCAGCGCCACGCCGGATACTTTTTTAATGGCATACACCCGGCCTGAACAACCCGAAGCGGTTGGCAGGTTAATGGTGATGGCACCTGAACTGTTATTGCAGATGATGGTATAGTCGCTGGCTGTAGCAGTATAGTTGGCTGTTTTTGTAACTGTGCTCATGGCCACCGAGCCTGTAACATGCAGGGTGGATGTGGGGGATGAGTTGGATACACCTACATAACCCGAGCTGTTGATACGCAGTTTTTCATTCGTGGTGGCATAGCCGCCGTTGAAGAAGATCAGGTTTTTGCTGGCTGTTCCGTTGCCAATCACAAAGTCATTACCCGTAGCATAAATGTATGCGTTGTTGGCGCCGTTCAAAACAGGATAAGTGGCATTGGAATAGTTGCCTGAATTAATACCCATATCAATAAAATTCGAACTTTCATTGCCATTGGCTGCCGTAGCCACCACGTCTGAACTGGCATTGGCCGTGTTTGATTTGTTCTGAATATTCAGCTGGAGGTAATTGTCGATGGTGCCTTTGCCGCTGATAACATTGTAAGAGGATGTGGTGCCTGCATCCACCAATAATTTTTCCGGGTTGGTTCCGTCAAAAGAAGCACTGCCCACACCCACATTGCCCGTTGGGTTCAATACAATGCCATAGTTGAAGCTTGAAATGGTATTGCCCTGTGTGTTTACATTGGCATAGTTCATTTGCAGCAGGCCAGCGGTTTTGGTAAACATAAAATTACCACCAGTCGAGGTGCTGCTTTTCCAGTTGCTGCCGTCCCAGTATGAGTCAAACATCAAAAAACTGTTGTCATGTGTCCAGGGCAGCACCTGCATCAGCGGGTAGTTGTCGGCCGATGTGGTGAACTGCATATGCGGTCCGCTCATGGATGAGTTGGTGCCGTGTATGGCAAACTTTGCCGCACCCACGCCTGCTCTTGGTATAGTGGTGGTGCCAATCCCCACATCGCCACTACCGTCAATGCGCATTCTTTCATTACCACTGACAGTGCCGCCGGTAAAAAATTTGATGGATTTATTGGAAGTGGCATTACCAATGGCCAGGTCATTGCCCGTGCTGTACAGGTAAGCATCATTCGCCGCTGTAACATTGAATGCTGCCGCATTGTATGTGCTTGAGTTAATGCCCATATCAATATAGTTGGCGGTTTCTGAACCGTTATCGGCAGTGGCCACCACATCGGAACTGGCATTATTGCCTGCAGATTTATTCTGGATATTGAGCTGCAGATAATTATCGATGGTACCCTTTCCGCTGATCACGTTGTAGGAAGAAGTGCTTCCGGCATCCACCAGTAATTTTTCCGGGTTGGTGGCATCAAAGGTGGATGTGCCAATGCCCACCCTTCCAGCAGCGGTGATCCTCATTTTTTCTGTGTTGTTGGTGATAATCGGAAGATCATAATTGCTGGTGGTTCCAATATTCTTTAATGAACCCACCCCATTACCACCCTGTGTCCAGCTGGTGCCCGAACCTGAAGGCAATGTTTGCGAGGCCACATTCCAGTTAGTGCCATTACTGATCACAGAAACACTTTCGTTGGGGTCATCGAGCAGCCAGCTGCCTGCGCCATCAATGGTTTGTGAAGAAGTGGTGGCTACCGTAAGCAACGGTGTAGGACCTGTAGTGCTGGCATTCTTGATCACATAACTCCGGCCTGTGCAGCCTACTGCTGTGGGCAGTGTGATGGTGGTGGCACTGGTTCCTGTAAATACCAGGAGGTTATCCGTGGAGCCTGCCGTGGTGGCACCTGTAAATGCACGGTAACTGGTGGAAACGGATCCTCTTACATCCAGTGTTGAGTTTGGACTGGTGGTGCCAATACCCATTTGTGCATCAGCAGTATGCAGCAATACCAGTAAGGGTAATATTATTGCATAGATTTTCCAGGTGAGATTTTTCATTTTTCGGTGTTTAATAGATATTGAATTTTATAATGAATAGCCAAATTGTTTTCGTGTTATCCTAATCCCATTCAATAATGATTCCTGTCATTAAATGCCTGTCTGCTTTCGCAGGGCTGAACAGGTAAACAGGAATGGTGATCTTTCCTGAACTGTAACCGATCAGCAATCCTGCTGTTGTTTCCAGGCGGGTTTTATATAATAATGTCTGCTGCAGGCTGATCCCTCCGTATAATTTTTCAAAAAAACTGTACGATAATTCCGACCAGTTATAATAGAAATTTTCCTTCCTGTTTTTTGTGTTCACTGTATACTGCAGCTGGCACGAAAAATTGAATCTCCTGTAATCTGCGCTGGTGTTGGCTGCCGCTGATAAGCCGTTGTATTGCCCAAAGACAATCCCGGCCATGGGCGTTACCGTGTATTTTATTTTACTGCCTTTTTCAAAACTCCTGCCGGCATAAACAGAACCCGTGTTCAGCTCTTCATAATTGTACCTGGCCTCTGCATAAAACTGGCGGTTGCCCTTATAATGGATCACAGGGATCCATACGGCTGCCTTGCCCGGACTGAGAATATTATAATTCTCGATCCCGTGCTTTGGCTGTGCCTGCAGTTTAAGCAGCATCGTAATGCTCCAGGTGATAATTAATAAGCTCTTCTTCACTTTCTACGATATTCACTTTTGCGTTTATGATTTTATTGTACAGCAACAGGTCTTTTAAAAAGGGATTCCAGTAAAATATCAGCCGCTCAATGGGTTTCCACAAAATCACCCAGCTGAACACATCCACGGCATTGCTGAACATGGAGTGAATACGATGGTCCTGCCCCAATATTGCAGGCAGCACACCCTGGCAAATCATTACCACAATAAAGCTGATGAGAAGGAGTATATAATTGCGTTTTTTGAATTTGTAGAATTCGGCCTCTTTCATTTTCTTCTGTACCTGGAAATGGCGGCGGATTGTATGTACCAGCGGCTCCACGATAAAACGCATATTACCCGAGCTGTTGCAAAAAACCTTAAAATCAATAACAGTATGCCTGCCGGCATCTGCAACAGTCGCGTTCAGGTAATCCTGGAATGCATGGCTTAACTGGCGCCTCCCGAGGGGGGCGGGGTCGTGCGGATTGAAATAGGAATACACATTTGTTTCATCAACCGATAAAAAAATGCTGATCTTTCTTTCCCGGTACTCTTTCATTGTTCTGGCTTTAGAAGGATATTAATTCATGCGTGGAGAAATATTTTCTCCTGATATAACAAACGAAGGTTCGTTCATTTTCTTTTAACCGTTACTGTCAGTAATTCCGTAGATATGCTGTAGAAGTATCGCTACAGGGAGCGCAAAAGCAGGGGCCGTGCCCCTGTTTTGTTCCGGAAAATAAAAACATGCCTGAACACTTTTATTTCCGTTCGTTAACCACCTGATTCAACCATACAATATGGTAAGGCATCCATGCAGTTTTTTACATTGCGTAAAAAAGATTTCCTGCAAGAATGATCAGTATGAAGCAGATTAAAAATATGATGAGACCGACTTTTTCCATAAACCATCATGGGTTTTAGTAAGGGTTTCTTCTATTGGAACCATGATGCTTTGCCTGGATTGTTCCCTGATAAATTTGAAAATAGCCGGGGCATTGGGTGCATGAAAAAAAGGGAATGCTTTTTCTATATCTGCTGACACAGTTTGAAGTATCCCCTGGAACGATAGTGGTTTCATATTGGCTTTTCACTGGTTGGATTTCAGAGATTCCATGCTTTGCAGCATGATTTTTTAACGGTGTAAATTTGCTGCGCCTGATTATTTTAAGATGTAACCAATTAAATGATCGTATTGTAGAATTTTTGCTATTGGGAGTAAAGCAGTTACGATGATGCGGCCGTTTGTATTTATAAATTTCTGACTGTGTA
The DNA here is from genome assembly GCA_046329655.1 of Ferruginibacter sp. Taxonomy (GTDB): domain Bacteria; phylum Bacteroidota; class Bacteroidia; order Chitinophagales; family Chitinophagaceae; genus Ferruginibacter. The sequence goes on along the minus strand of JAXLUD010000007.1, from coordinate 214,346 downwards.
CAGCGGATACGATTTCAGGAACATCACATTTTGTATTTTTAAAAATGATATTGTTAGGAAAGGATACTGCGTTCCCGCCTGTTACCAAAGCGGATGCCGACGGCCTGCTTGCCATTGGCGGCGACCTTTCGCCACAACGTTTGCTGGAAGCCTACCGCAATGGCATTTTTCCATGGTATAATGAAGGAGTGATTATTCAATGGTGGAGCCCCGATCCTAGGTTTGTGCTCCAGCCATCCAAACTGAAAGTGAGCAAGAGTATGAAAAAATGTTTGCAGCAGCCTGTATTCAGTTTTACTATGAATACAGCTTTTGAACAGGTGATCCATCATTGCAAAACCATTGAACGCAGCGGCCAGTTGGGTACATGGATACAGGATGAGGTGGTGGATGCATATACAAAACTGCATAAAATGGGTATTGCCATCAGTGCAGAAGCATGGGATCGGGATGCGCTTGCCGGCGGGTTATACGGTATTAAACTCGGTAATGTTTTCTTTGGTGAAAGCATGTTCAGCCACCAGCCCAACGCCAGCAAGTTTGCTTTTATCAGTCTGGTGCAGCAACTGGAAAATGAAGGACTCCAGCTGATCGACTGCCAGGTATATACATCGCATCTTGAAAGTTTGGGCGCTGAAATGATTCCGCGGGCAACATTTATGCAAATGCTTGACCGGTATGTCCGCTGAAATGAATAAAAAAATGCAGGCATTGCCGGCCTGCATTTCTATAATGACTGCAAAAGCAGTGTTGTTTTACTAAATCATCTCACTCTGCAGTAAAGGGTTTTTTATGGAAGTTTTTTTTTCAGCGAAAGCTTTGGCAGCTTTTATAAAGTGTGCAAAAATGGGCTGTGGGTTTTCCACCGTACTCTTTAATTCAGGATGGTACTGCACCCCTATAAAGAAGGGATGATTGGGTAGTTCCACAATTTCAACCAGTCCGCTTGCCGGATTTTTACCACTGGGTATCATACCCGCTTTTTCAAAATCTGTGATGTATTTATTATTGAACTCCCAGCGGTGGCGGTGCCGTTCACTGATTTCCGTTGAGCCATAAATGGTATGTGCAAGACTGCCTTCAGCAATGCTGCAGGGATAAGCACCCAAACGCATGGTGCCGCCCTTGGCCTGTATTTTCTTTTGCTCCTCCATCAGGTCAATAACAGGATGGGTGGTTTTATTGTTCATCTCGGTACTGTGTGCGTCTTTCCAGCCCAGTACATTTCTTGCATATTCGATCACGGCCATTTGCATGCCCAGGCAGATACCAAAGAACGGCAGGTTGTTCTCCCTTGCATATTTCACCGCAATGATCTTTCCTTCCACCCCGCGGTGACCAAAACCGGGTGCCACCAGCAAGCCGTCCAGGTCTTTTAATTTATCAGCCACCACATCTTCCGTAATGAATTCGCTGTGCACATTCACCACCTGCACCTTGCATTCATTTACGGCACCGGCATGGATAAATGCTTCCAGGATCGATTTGTAGGCATCCTGCAGTTCTATGTATTTTCCAATCAGCCCGATGGTGACCTTTGTTTTCGGGTACTGCAGTTTATCCAGGAAAGAACGCCATTTTGAAAGTTCCGGTGCGGCATAGCCGTTGATCTGCAGTTGTTTCAGTACGATCACATCCAGTCCTTCCTGCAGCATTTTCAGCGGTACTTCATAAATACTGCTGGCATCCATGGCTTCAATCACCGCTTCTGGTTTTACATTACAGAATAAGGCGATTTTCTTTTTCAGGTCGTTGTTGAGCGGGTGTTCGGTACGGCAGATGATCACATCCGGGTGAACGCCTTCCTGGCTCAGCATACGCACACTGTGCTGCGTGGGTTTTGTTTTTAATTCTTTGGCTGCATTCAGGTAGGGAATAAGCGTCAGGTGCACCACCATGCAGTCTTCTTCAGGCATTTCCCATTGCAGCTGGCGTACCGCTTCCACAAAAGGCAGACTTTCAATATCACCTACGGTGCCACCCAGTTCTGTAATTACAATATCATATTTGCCTTCATTGCCCAGCAACAGCATACGACGTTTGATCTCGTCGGTAATATGCGGAATCACCTGCACGGTTTTACCGAGATAGGCGCCTTCACGTTCTTTATTGATAACGGTTTGGTAGATACGTCCTGTAGTAACATTATTGGCCTGTGAGGTGGGAATGTTCAGGAAACGTTCGTAATGCCCCAGGTCAAGATCGGTTTCAGCACCATCATCCGTAACATAACATTCTCCGTGTTCGTAGGGATTCAATGTGCCGGGATCCACGTTGATATAAGGATCAAATTTCTGGATGGTGACTTTCAGCCCCCTCGACTGCAGCAGTTTTGCCAGCGAAGCGGCAATAATTCCTTTACCTAATGATGATGTAACACCGCCGGTTACAAAAATATATTTAGCCATAATTCTGTGTTTTCAAATTTGTATGCAGGCGCAAACAAAAAAAGGTACATCATCGCTGTCTTCATTTCTTCAAATCAAAGAAATGCACTCATCAACGTCAGTTCTTTTTACAGCAAAAATGTCAGAAATGTCGCCCCAATCTATATGACCAGCGAAGATTACCAGAGGAAAAATCTTAGAGGTCGTGTAAAGATAGTATGAATATTCGGGAGGAGAAAATATGGGGAGGAATTGTGGAAAAGTACGGGGATATATAAAGGAAAAACGCCACAATTGCGGCGTTTTCCATTTAAACCCCACTCAAGTATAGCCAGTATTATCCTTTTTTGTTTGCCTTGTAACGCATATCCGGTGTGCCATCTTTTTTTACCGGGCCGGCAGCGGTTTTATTTTTATATCTTTTATCCGGTGTGCCGTCTTTTTTGAGCACCACAGCGCCTGCATCTGTTTTTGTTGCGGCTGCAGGTTTTACGGCCGTTTTTGCAACGGCTGCTGCGGGAGTTGTTTTTGCGGTGGCGGCAGCGGGAGCGGTTTTAGCTGCTGGCAGTTTTTGTGCGGCTGGTTTGGTTGTTTGTGCCGCAGCCATTCCTGTAATGCCGGCCATCATTGCCATGGCCAATAATAATTTTTTCATAATGGTGAATTTTTAAAAATGAATCGATAATAAAATGACAGTACAAATGTATCAGCGGTTGTTTCAACAGTATGTTGTTTAACCGGCGATTAACTTCAGCGGTATCGCGTGTCTTCCTGGATTGGAGCCTTCCTGTTTTGCAATGCCCCGCTTTAACCTGCGATTAACCCGGCCCCCTTTTTTGTTTACCAATTTGCACCCAACTTTGCTTTAACAAATGTTAAGGAATGCGCTCGGGTACATTTAAATGGATCATACTTATTTGCACGATTACTACCGGGCTGCTGGTGGCTGCCCAGGTATTCTGGCTCAATAAAATTTACAATTACGAACAAAAGGAATTTAATTCCAGTGTTGTAAAAAGTATCAAGGGCGTTTACGAGAGTTTTCATATCACAGATAATAATAACGCCGATATCGGGCAGCAGATAGAACAAAGTAACGGTAACAGTTTTGTGTTCAGGTTTGATGTTGTTCCCCCTAAAGACAGTTTTGTAAATACCATCCTGGATAACCTGGAAGACTTTGATGTATTTGCCGATTGCAGGGCCGGTTTCTATGATGCACAAAAAAAACAATGGCTGTTCCAGGAATACCTCCCTTCCGAAGCTTCACCGCATTCGGGAAAGGCAGTTCCGGCCATTCCTGATATCAAAAGGAATTATTCCTTCGGGGTGCTTTACTTTCCTTACCGCAATCAATATATCATGACGGAGATGCGCTGGTGGATCATGTCGAGCATCTTTCTTTTACTGGTATTCACGGCGCTTGGCTTCAGCATGTTTCATCTTTACAGGCAGAAATTCCTGAACGAAGTGCAAAACGATTTTATCCGCAACGTGACGCATGAATTTCAAACGCCGCTTACCACGCTTACGGTCGGACTGGATATGATCTCCAAGTCATCGATTACAGAGCACCCTGAAAAACTGGAGAAATATACAAGGCTCATGCAGGGGCAAACGGAATATTTGAAACATCATATCGAGAACCTGGTAAAAGTGATGAAGACCGATGCCACCGGTTTGCAAATGGAAAAAGAAATGGTGTCGCCCAACGAACTGGTGAAAGCTGCGGTGAGCCAGTTGTATGCGATAACGGAGGAGAAGCATGCCCGTATTGAATTAAACCTGGAAGAAAGTAATGTGTCTGTTATGGCGGATGCGGGTAATTTATATGTATCCATCCTCAACCTGTTGTCCAATGCCATCAAATATGCACGGGAACCCCTCGTGATGGTGGAAACAAAAACCAATGGTGTGCAATACAGCATCAGTGTAAAGGATAACGGGGTGGGTATACCCAAACAGTTCAGGAAAAGACTGTTTAAAAAATTTTACCGCGTGCCAACCGGGGATGTGCACAATGTAAAAGGGCTGGGACTCGGGTTGTATTTTGTAAAAAAAGTGGTGGATGCGCACAAGGGAAAGATCAGGGTGAACAGCATCCCCGGTATTGGTTCGGAATTTATTATTGAAATACCTGTAAAATGATTTTTTTATGGCGACGTTAAAAGGAACCGTATTATTTGCTGAAGACGATGCCAGTCTTGCCTTTATGGTAAAGGATGTGCTGGAAGAGGAAGGCTACAAAGTGGTGCATTGTGCCGACGGGCAAACGGCGATTGAAACATTTGATAAAACAAAATTCGACCTTTGCCTGCTCGACATCATGATGCCGAATAAGGATGGGTATACGGTGGCGAAAAAGATCCGGCAGCAAACGGATGTACTGCCCATTTTATTTTTAAGCACCAAGAGTCAGGAAGGGGACCGGCTCAAGGGATATGATACCGGTGCGGATGATTATATCGCCAAACCGTTCAGCATGCCCGAACTGCTGCGAAAAATTGAAGTGTTCATCCGCCGCACCAAAAAACTGCATTCTGCAGTACCGGAAGAATACAGCATCGGGTCATTGAAATTTTCTCCCACCGATCTTAAAATACATACTCCTGCTGAAGCATTCAATATCACCCAGAAAGAAGCCGACCTGCTGCGGTTTTTTTGCGAGCATGCCAATAAAGTGCTGAAGCGGGAAGAAGTGCTGCTCAATGTTTGGGGGAAGGATGATTTTTTCCTTGGCAGGAGTATGGATGTGTACATGACCAAGATCCGCAAATACCTCAAGGCAGATCCATCAGTAAGCCTCGAAACCATTCATGGTATCGGGTTCAGGTTTACTGTGCCGGGGATGCAATGAATGGGATAAACGCTTTTCTTATAGCAGTAAGAAAATGTTAACAGCAGTTGTTAGCAGTTAGTTCGGGGCCGGTTTTTACCGGCCCTTTTACATAAATATGCGGTTGTGTTTGCAATTAACCGGGATTTATATATTTTCATAAAACATCATTCTGCCATTTATGAAACTGATGTTGATCCTTTTTGCCGCTTTCCCGCTTTCAGGTGCAGCGCAGGATAATCCTGCTTTACTGCCGGCAAAAGTATTTGAACTCAGGGCGGAAACAATGGCCCCTTCAGAAATAAAATTCCCTTTTTCCGCAGTAAAAATTCTTGATAACCGTTTTGATACAGGCAAGATTGGCTATGAACCGGTTTTTCGCAATGGGCATAATCCGCCTAAAAGAGGCTTGCGGCTTGTTATTAAGGGAGGGCTGGCTGCATCACTCGAAAATTATTACAATGAATTTTATCAAAATGCTTTTACCAATAATGGCACACAGCTGCTTGTTGTAATCAAAAAATTATGGTATTCGGGCGTGAATAACGAAAAAATGATGAGATGGATATTGCCAAATCCAATAAAAAACGCGGATACCTGTATTGTAAATGGGAATATTATTTTGTTAAGGACGAATTCTATTATCCATTTAAACGAACAGATACTTCTATTTATGTGCAGCCTTACAAGATAAAATGGGACGAAGGACCGAATCACTACATGCTGGATATAAAATCATTTACCCGCCTCCTCCAGGGGCTGCTGGAAATTGAAGATTTTGAAAAGCACGCTGCAAGAATTGATAAACTCCCTCAAAAGAAACTGGAGGATGTACAGCGCTACAATGCTTCCTTTTACAATATCCCGGTGATTAAGGATAGTGAGTTAGCCACCGGTGTTTTTTTAAGCTTTGAGGAGTTTAAGCACAACAAACCTTCCGTGAAGATTTTCCGTGAAGACAATCAGAAAATCCGGCGGCAGGGAAGGGAGAATTATATCGAAGATGAAAAGGGGGTGCCCATTACCCAATACTGGGGCTATAACAACAATAATGGACTTAAGATAGGCAAATTCGGAAACGAAAAAATATTCAGGGTCGGCAATACATTCGAATTTTTTGCGCTCTACCAGCTTTTCAGGGGAAATGCATCGTTGTTTCCAACCTCGTTATACCGCGACTATAATTACTGGATGCCTTACCAGCTTGATATGGAAACCGGCGAAATCTATCAATCCTTCGCAATTTTATGATAGCTGGTGGCAATGCCTTTTATCAGCGATGAACTGAAGCCCTGGTGTTCCATTTCATTTAATCCTGCAATGGTGCAGCCTTTAGGCGTGGTTACTTTATCAATTTCCTGTTCGGGATGCGAACCTTTTTGCAATAATAATTCCGCGGCGCCTTTTACCGTTTGTGCAGCAATCAGTGCGGCCGTGGTGCTGCTGAACCCGATTTCAATTCCGCCCTGTATATTGGCCCGGATATAACGCATGGCATAAGCTGTGCCGCAGGCTCCCAGTACGGTGGCCGCATCCATCAGTTTGTCTTCAATCATCACTACTTTACCCACCGTTTCAAATAGTCCTTTTACAAAATCAATCTGTGCAGCTGCAGCATTGGCGTGGCTGATGCATGTCATGCTCTCCTGTATGGCAATGGCAGTATTGGGCATGGCACGGAATACGGGGATTTTTTTCTTGGCCATTTCTGCAAGATCGGTAAGGGAAACACCGGTAATCACAGAAACAAGCACGTGTTTACTGTTGAGGTCTTTACGCAATGCAACCATCACATCAGAAACCTGGAAGGGTTTTACGGCCAGCAACACCAGCTCACTTTTCTTCACCGCTTCGTTGTTGTTGGCAGTGATGTTTACTCCTTTATCAGCCAGCGGTTTCAGCGTGGCAATATTTCTTTTGGTAATGGTGATGTCTGCTGGTTTGCAGAATTTGCTTTTCAGTAATCCCTCTGCAATGGCGGTACCCAGGTTGCCGCCTCCAATAATTGCTATTTTCATATCAGTGCTTTGTAAAAGTTAATAATTATCCTCTCCTTCGTTCCAGTAACACCATCATCATCAGTCCGAGTAATATCCTGTCTTCTTCTCCTTTTTCAAACGGCGCTTCCTGGTGCAGGGTGAATTTCCTTCCAAAAAAAGATGCATCCTTTTTAAAAGTACATACCAGTGTACCGTCGGGCCTGGTGATATTGTAAGCAGGATTGAAAAAATACCCGGTGAGTATACCCAGGAAAGGCACTTCGCTCAGGAGGCTGTCCCACACTTTTACCCAGGCGTTTTTCTCATGTATTTCCAGGTCCTGTGTGTCCTGCTCATCAAAGATGATATAATGTGCTTTCCAGATCGAACGCCATCCTTTTCGCACTACACGTCCCATGTTTTTTCCCATGGCATCCGTGAAAGAGTAGGAGGTGTTAAAGTCGAGCCATTTGTTAGCCCTTATTTCAAACTTCAGTTCTGATTGCGATGTGTCGGCAAATACCTGCACATGTTCCTTGAATTTAAACAGTTTTTGTTTCGTATAGGCCCTTATATTGCCCAGCGAATCTGTGGCTGTAAAATCATTGTGAAGGGTGGCGATTCTGAACTGGAAATGGATCGGGTAATAATTTTGTTCTAAAAGGTCGGTCATCCTGTTGGTTTTAATAGTACGTATTTTGTGATAAGTAGTTTCTTACATAATCATCCACGCCGGCTTCCAGTGTGTGAAAAGCATGCGGGTAACCTGCCTGCTGCAGTTTTTCCATATTCGCTTCGGTGAAATACTGGTATTTGTCGCGGATATCCAGCGGCATGTCTATGTATTCGATAACCGGCTCCATATCAAGCCCGGCAAATGTTGCTTTTACAAGATCGTTGAAACTCCTGGCTGTTCCGGTTCCAAGGTTGTACAGGCCACTGCCGGGTGGGTTATTGTTTTCTGCAGCCGTTTTATTGACCATTGACCATTGACCATTGACCATCATCATCCAGTAACAAACATTCACCACATCTTTAACATACACAAAATCGCGGAGCTGCTCACCATCTTCATAACCCGCTTTATGTGAACGGAAGAGTTTTACTTTCCCGTTTTGTTTTATTTGATTGAAGGAGTGGAAGATCACGCTGGCCATTCTTGCCTTATGGTATTCGTTGGGGCCATATACATTGAAAAACTTAAGACCGGCCCAGAACGGTGGATGATTTTTCTGGTGCAGCACCCATTTGTCAAATTCATTCTTGCTGATACCATAAGGGTTCAGTGGCCGCAGTTGTTCAACGATATCATGGCTGTCGTCGTAACCCAGTTCTCCCTCACCATACGTGGCGGCGGAAGAAGCATACACCAATGGTACATTGTGCATCGTGCACCAGTTCCATATATGCTGTGAATATTCAACATTCAGTTTTTGGTGAATGCTGTAATCAAATTCGGTGGTGTCGGTACGGGCACCCAGGTGAAACACAAAATCCACTGCAGGTTTTTCCTTGCCCAGCCAGTCGAACAAATTGTCTCTTTCAACCCGTACAATATATTTTTTGTGCAGGAGGTTTAATTCTTTCTCATCATCATCAAATGCGTCCACCAGGATCAGGTTTTCAAATCCCTGCTGGTTGAGGTAACTCACCATGCAGCTTCCGATAAAGCCGTATGCGCCGGTAATGATTATGGTTGCGTTTTTATTCAAGGCAGCTTATAATTTATATGCAAAACTAATGGAGGCGGTTCTTGCCAGTATGGGCCTGTAATTCTGTGCGTCGTTCAGGCTGGTAAGTCCCTGCTGGCAGATGATGCCCACCTGTATGTGGGGGGTTAACTGGTAAGAAGGGCTAATCACGGCAGACAGCGCCATCCTTTTATTGTTGATATAGGCCGGCTCTTCATAACTAATTTCAGGGTCCCGTTGTTCCTCTGGTTTCTTTTTAACCGAGGATACGAGGAACGAGGTATTGATGCCGGCTGCGAGGTTGATCTTTTTAATACGGTATTCAACAGTAACCGGCATATCGAATGTTACAAAAGAAAATGATTCGTTCCTGGTGGGCAGCGCATCAAATTTCGGGATGGTGCCCAGGTAGGTGAGTGTGTTCCCGTTATTGATAAAAACCGTATCGAGCCGGAGGATGGTATTGATGTTCCTGAACTTGACTGATTCATTGCGGGAAACCCTGTTGAGCCTGGTGAGCGCAAAGTTTACGCCAATCCCAACGCTCCATTTCCTGTAAACGGGGAAACTGTATTGTGCACCCGCGGAAAAACTGCTGCCGGTTTTGGCTTCATAATTCACTTTATTCTGTACATCCTGGTAGCCCTCTGCCCTGAACATGGTAAATCCAAGCGTGTCAAGCAGTGTGATGCCTGTACCTCCTGCATTACCGTTGCTGTTTTTTGCAGTTTTAAACAAAGGGCTGCTGTTGGAACTGAGTCCTGCGGCAATATGCAGGCTCCAGCTTTCTTTATGCTGTGCTTTTGCATGAAGACCACCCAATAATAAACCCGTAATAAGAACCGCCTTCATAACAAAGATTTGTTTCCGCTAAAGTTACATTTAAATGGTGCTTAATGCAGCACTGGCTTCTTCCTTGCTTAGTAAATTGCCAATCGCATTATCGTATTTTTCTTTCCAGCCTGTAATATGTCCCCAGTTTTCGCCATTGATATTAACAGCGCCTTCGGTTACTGAGCCGAGATAGGTGGCTCCGGTATTCAGTTTTTCAAGCAGCAGCACAAAATCGGGGCGTTTTTCCTTGGCCACCGTTACCACCACGCGGCTTTGTGATTCACCAAACCAGAAGGCATCGTTCCGGATGGATGCATCAGCCTTGCTTACATCAAAACCAAGGTTACGGTTAAACCCGCTTTCGAGCAGGGTGATGAACAGGCCGCCTTCGCTTACATCATGCGCTGACTCAACCAGGTGGTGTGATATCATTTTCTTTACAGCTTTTTGCAGGCTGAACTCTTCCTCCATATCAAAATAAGGAGCAGGAGAGTGTTCCACTCCGCAAATTTTGTGAAGGTACTCTGAAGAACCAATGTCGTTGCGCTGTATGCCTAACAGGTAAATTTCATCTTCACTTTCTTTGAAGTCCATCGTCATCTTTGCATCAGCGTTATCCAGCAATCCCACCATACCGATCGTTGGCGTGGGATACACGGCACCTTCGGGTCCCTGGTTATAAAAACTCACATTGCCGCCTGTTACCGGCGTGTCAAACCTGCGGCAGGCTTCACCCATTCCCTTAATGGCATGTACAAACTGGTAATACACCTGCGGGTCGAAAGGGTTACCAAAATTCAAACAGTTGGTAACGCCTAATGGTTCTCCGCCGCTGCAAACAATATTACGTGCGGCTTCGGCCACGGCGATCATGGCGCCTTTGTATGGATCGGCAAAAACATACCGGCTGTTGCAGTCTGTTGTTAATGCCAGCGCTTTATTGGTGGGCTTTGCAACTACAATGGCGGCATCACTGGGTGCATTGGTGCTGGCATTTCCGGCTCCCACCATACTGTCGTATTGTACATACACCCATTTCTTACTGGCAATATTCGGTATTTGTACCAGTCTTTCTGCCACAGCTTTTAAATCATGCGGTACAGCAATACTGTCGGCATTGAATGCTTTTATCTTTTCAAAATATGAGGGCTCACTGTAATCACGGTCGTTTTGCGGGGCACCGCCACCCAGTACCAGTTCGTGTGCGGGCAATACGGCTTCCAGTTCGCCGTGCATATAAAAATGCAGCAGGCCATCATCCGTTACTTCGCCGATTTCACTGCAGGGGAGGTCCCATTTTTCGAATACATCCACCACCAGCTGTTCTTTTCCTCTTTCTGCCACCAGCAGCATTCTTTCCTGGCTTTCGCTCAGTAATAATTCCCATGCCTTCATGTTTTTCTGGCGGGTGGGTACTTTATCCAGGTCGATGCGCATGCCTGCTTCACCTTTTGCACTCATTTCACTGGTGCTGCAGATAATGCCGGCTGCACCCATATCCTGCATGCCCACAATTGCTCCTGTATTCATTACTTCAAGACAGGCTTCCAGTAATTTTTTTTCCTGGAAAGGATCGCCCACCTGAACGGCCGGTAAATCTTCTGCGCTGTCTTCGGTAATATCTGCGCTTGCAAAACTGGCACCGCCGATACCGTCTTTACCCGTGGCACTGCCCACAAAAAATACCGGGTTGCCTTTTACTTTTCCGGAAGTGGCAGAAATGGTCTGCCCATTTTTTAAGATACCCACACTCATGGCATTTACCAGCGGGTTGGTATGATAGCAGTCTTCAAAATATACTTCGCCGCCAACGGTGGGCACACCAAAACAGTTACCGTAATGCCCGATGCCATGCACCACACCGGCTAACAGGTGCTGTGTTTTGGCTTCTTTCAGGTTACCAAAGCGCAAACTGTTGAGGGATGCAATGGGTCTTGCGCCCATGGTGAATATATCGCGGTTGATACCACCCACACCTGTAGCCGCACCCTGGAAAGGTTCAATGGCTGAGGGATGATTATGACTTTCGATTTTAAAAACCACGCCGTATCCGTCTCCAATATCCATCAGTCCTGCATTTTCTTCACCGGCTTTCACCAGCATTTTCTTTCCTTCTCTCGGCAAAGTCTTCAGCCATTTGATGGAATTTTTATAACTGCAGTGTTCGCTCCACATGGCACTGAAGCAGCAGAGTTCGGTAAAATTGGGTGTTCTCCCCAGTTTCTGTTTGATCAGTTCAAATTCTTCAGGAGTGATGCGCAGCTGTTCAGCGGTTTTTACAGTTACTTCCATAAATATTGTGCGGTAAAGTTTTAAAGTGCAAAGGTAACGTTGAAGGGTTTAATTGAATCGCAAATATTTTAACTATCTTCCCACACTGAAATATTTTTTTGATTGACATACTTATTATTTTTTATTTACCTCCTGTTACTGTGCTGGCTTGTTACCAAAATTCCTTTTATTAAAAAAGCGGGTATTGCACCGGGCATACTGGTGATCCTGTTCCTGGTGAAGGTTACCGCAGGACTGGCCCTTGGCTTTTTTACCAGCGATATTGTAAATGATTACTGGCCGCTGAATGCCGACAGCATGAATGAACACCGTTTACTGCTTGCCGACCCCTGGTCATATTTCACCAATATATTTCACTCGGGCTATGCCAAAGGTTACGGGGGATTTTTAGATGCCCTGCCATCTTACTGGAACGATCTTCGTATCACACTTATCAGTAAGGCGCTGGCCTGGTTCAATTTTTTAAGTAATGGTAATTATTATATCAACAGCCTGCTGTTTAATTTTTTCAGCTTCATGGGGCATGTGGCTTTTTACAGGGTCTTTATACAGGTTTATCCCGCCAGGAAAAAAATCGTGATGGTTTGCTGCTTCCTGCTGCCATCGATGCTGTACTTCAGTTCGGGCGTGCAAAAAGACGGGATTGTTTTTACGGCACTTGGTTTTCTTTGTTACAGTGTATTCCAGTCTGTTCAAAAAAACAGTTTTTCGGCCATGCGGATACTGGGAATATTTTTTACACTCACCATTTTATTCTTTGTACGCAGTTACGTGGTGATGCTCATTCTTCCTGCATTGTTTTTATGGATACTGGTTGTAAAACGAAAATGGCCGGTATTCCGCACGTTTGCAGCGGGCTATCTTATTATGGGAATATTATTTTTCGGGTTGCACTTTATCTCCGGCGGATTCAACCCGCTGGAGGCCGTAACCAAAAAGCAGGAAGCATTCTTTATGCTGGAAAAGGCATCTACCCAGGTGCCGCTCGATACACTTAAACCAACCTTTACCAGCTTTGTAAAAAATGCACCACAGGCTTTTAGCCATAGTTTTTTGCGGCCTGGTATTTACGAGCTGCAACCGGTAAGTATATTACCAGCGGTTATTGAAACATTCATTTTTCACCTGCTGGCGCTTGTTTTCCTTTTCAGCAGGAAAAAAATGCGGCTGTCAACTGAACAGCGGGCATTCATAACTGCCGGTGTGTTTTTTGCGGTTTCCATCTACCTTTTTATTGGTTATATCGTGCCCAATATGGGCTCCATCGTCCGCTACAGGAGTATATATATATTATTCTTAATTACACCCCTTGCTTCCGGTATCGATTGCGGAAAATTTTTCAAATCAGTAAAATTTAAAAAATAATTAAATATTTGTGTTTATCCACAAAAATTGCATTTTTTGTGTGAAAAAAGCAAAAAAAATAGGTTTGACTTGTTTGATTTCTTATTTTTGAGCCATAAAATCAAAAAATATGGCATCAATTCGTTTCAACGCTTTGGAGAACCTGACCAGCAACCCGGTTGACGTACAGGTATCCGGCGCAGCAAAAATCACCGGAATTTTTAATGAAAACGTATTTACCCTTAAAGTAGCCCGCCAGTTTTTAAGCGATGAAGCTTATAAAAGCCTGGTAGCTTCTATAAAAAGTGGTAAAAAAATCGACCGTGTCATGGGCAGCCAGATCGCAAATGGCGTAAAGGCATGGGCAGAAACAAAAGGTGTTACACACTATACACACTGGTTTCAGCCATTAACAGGTTTGTCTGCAGAAAAGCACGACTCCTTCTTTACATTAAAAAGCGATGGCACACCGATTGAAGAATTTGACGGTGGTGCGCTGATCCAGCAGGAACCGGATGCCTCTTCTTTTCCCAGTGGTGGTTTACGTGCAACTTTTGAAGCACGCGGCTATACTGCATGGGATCCTTCTTCTCCCGCATTCATTATGGAGATTGGTAATGGTAAAACATTGTGTATCCCTACCATCTTCGTTTCTTATACCGGCGAATCGCTGGATGCCAAAACACCTTTGTTAAAAGCATTGGTTGCATTGGATAAAGCTGCTGTGGATGTATGCCAGTATTTTGATAAAAACGTTACCAGGGTTACACCAACCCTGGGATGGGAACAGGAATATTTTGTAGTGGATGCCGGTTTGGCAAATGCCCGTCCCGACCTGGTAATGACAGGCCGCACAGTGTTTGGCCATGCTCCTGCAAAAGGCCAGCAGCTGGAAGATCACTATTTTGGTACCATTCCTGAAAGGGTGTACGCATTTATGCGTGACTTTGAAGAAGAATCTTACAAGCTGGGTATTCCCTTACGCACCCGTCATAATGAAGTGGCACCTGCCCAGTTTGAATGTGCACCCATTTTTGAAGAAGTGAATATTGCGGTTGACCATAACCTGCTGTTAATGGACATCATGACCAGGGTTGCCAAACGCCATAACTTAAAAGTATTATTGCACGAAAAACCATTTGCCGGTATCAACGGAAGTGGTAAACACAATAACTGGAGCATGGCTACCGATACGGGAGTAAACCTGCTGGCTCCCGGCAAAACACCTAAAACCAACCTGATGTTCTTAACGTTCTTCGTTAACACCATCAAAGCGGTTTATGATTATTCTGATCTGTTAAGGGCTTCTATCGCCAGTGCCGGTAATGATCACCGCCTGGGAGCTAACGAAGCGCCTCCTGCCATCATTTCTGCATTTGTGGGTAAATACCTCACACAGGTGCTGGAGCAGGTTGAAACAAGGGTGGGCGGTAAATTTGATGAACAGGATGAAGCCATGCTGAAACTGGATATCCACCGCAGTATTCCTGAACTGATGCTGGATAACACTGACCGTAACAGGACTTCACCTTTTGCCTTCACCGGTAATAAATTTGAATTCCGTGCGGTAGGTTCTGCGGCCAACTGCGCCACGAACATGACTGTACTGAACACCATCGTTGCAGAAACGCTCAAAACATTTAAGAAAGATGTGGATGCGCTGATCGAAGGCGGCGAGAAAAAAGAGGTAGCCATCATGCATGTGCTGCAGAAATACGTGGTGGAAAGCAAAAAAGTACTGTTTGAAGGTGACGGTTACAGCGAAGCATGGGCCAAAGAAGCTGAAAAACGCGGTTTGCCCAATGTTAAAACAACCCCGCTGGCACTGGATGCTTACCTTTCTGATAAAGCTAAAAAACTGTTTGAAAGCAACAGCATTTACAGTCACAGCGAACTGGAAGCACGCCACGAGATCATGCTGGAGGACTACATTAAAAAAGTTCAGATCGAAGCAAGGATCATGGGCGAGCTGGCAACCACTTATGTATTGCCATCTGCAGTGAAATACCAGAACATTCTTATCAATAATATCAAAGGACTGAAAGATGCAGGCTTTGGTGAAGAGGCTTATGCAAACCAAAAGCAGATAGCTGAACGCATCAGCCACTACATTCAGCAGATGAGCGACAACGTGGAAAAAATGATCGAAGAAAGGAAAAAGGCAAATGATATCGGAGATACACGTGAAAGGGCCATTGCTTATTGCGATAACGTAAAAGGCAAATACTTTGATGTGATCCGTTACCATGTTGACAAGCTGGAACTGGTGGTGGATGATGCACACTGGTTACTGCCTAAATACAGGGAAATGCTCTTTTTGAGATAAAATAGCTGGCAAGCAAATCTGCCAGACCGCAAGGCCTGGCGCAATCGTTGTTAAACCCCGCCGTAAGGCGGGGTTTACATTTTTTATACCTCCATTAAACCTTTTGTTTTGGCAGCCATCTATAAAACAAAAATATGCCAGTATGAAAAAACTTATCGTTCTAGTGATGTCCGTTGCCTTTGTTTCCATGGCGGTTGCACAGGTGCAGCGTAACAGTGGCAAGACTGTTAAGGCCAATACAGCAAGTCCCAACACAGCTGCAGTTCAAAAAGAATCTGCACAAAATGAAAAAATGCGCAGGAAGCAGATGATGCATGAATTAAAACTTACCAGGGTGCAGAAGGGCAAGCTGAAGGAAACCCATCTTGCAGCCAAGGCAAAGATGAATGAAATAAAAAATGATCCCGCGCTTTCTGATGCCGACAAAAAAGCAAAACTGAAAGACCTGCGTGCCGAACAGCAAAAAAATACGGAGGCATTGCTGACCGATGAGCAAAAGGCAAAACTGAAAGAAATGCGGCAAAAGAATCATCCCCGGAAAAAAGATAAAGCCATTTCAAACCAGCAATAAAGCTTTGCACATATAAGGAGTAGGTTGAGCAACAACCCGGCCGTTCATTATTGAACGGCCTTTGTTTGTGGTTATAACTGTAATTGAGAGTATTTTTGCGGCATGGAAAAAGTATTCAGCTACCAGCAGTTGTATTCGTTTTGCGAAAAGGTATTCAGGAGTATGGGATGTAGCGAAACGGATGCTGCAACAGCATCAAAGGCATTGGTGGCAGCTGATGCAAGGGGGATCGACAGCCATGGTGTGGCGAGGCTCAGCGGCTATGTGCGCCTGTGGGAAGCAAAGCGGGTAAATGCCACGCCGAAGGTGAGGGTGGTGCATGAATCGCCTTCCACTGCCGTGGTGGATGGGGATGCCGGGCTGGGACTGGTGGCAGCGCCCTTTGCCATGCAGGTGGCCATTGATAAAGCAAAAAACTGTGGTACCGGCTGGGTGAGTGTAAAGAACAGCAATCATTTTGGTATTGCGGGCTATCATGCCATGATGGCTTTGCCCCACGATATGATCGGGATTGCCATGACCAATGCCAGCGCATTGGTAGCGCCCACTTTTTCCACCGAAAGGATGCTGGGCACCAATCCCATTGCTGTTGCGATACCGGCAGGAACTGAACCTGCATTTGTGGCCGATTTTGCCACCACCACTGCTGCCAATGGCAAACTGGAAATCCTCCAAAGAAAAAATGCCGATACACCCACCGGCTGGGTGCAGACCAAAGATGGCCATCCCAGCACCAATGCCAATGAATTAAAAAGCGGCGGGGCTTTATTGCCCCTCGGGAGCGACCGGGAGCACAGCAGCCATAAGGGGTATGCGCTGGGAGCCGTGGTGGATATTTTTTCTGCGGTATTAAGCGGTGCCAATTACGGGCCATGGGTGCCGCCTTTTCCGGCCTATGTTCCCATGCCGGAGAATATGCCGGGTGAAGGGATCGGTCATTTTTTTGGCGCTATGCGGATTGATGCGTTCCGAACGGCAGATGAATTTAAAGCCAATATGGATCACTGGATAAAAAGGTTCAGGACCGCCAAAACTGCAGCCGGGCAGGAGAAAGTACTGATTCCCGGTGACCCTGAAAGGGAAATGGAGGAAGACCGTATGAAAAACGGCATCCCTGTACTGGATATGGTGGTGGAAGATATGATCCGGACGGGCGAAAAATTTGCGGTTTCGTTTGCGTAATTTGTTTTGGAATAGCACGGCACTTAAAATAGTTTTGCAAAAATTTTTAACATCAATTAATCACTAAAAATTACCGCTAAAACGGTATGGGGGGAGGGGAAAATGAAATGAGATATAAAAATTTTCGATCAATTTCATTCCAGCGGAGATGAAAATTTTTATGACGAATAACATGTGGCCAGAATAAAATTATTATAACACATGAAAGTAATGAAATTTGGGGGCACCAGTGTTGGAAAGCCCGAAAGAATGCACCAGGTTAGTCAGCTTATCACTGCTGATGATGAATCTAAAATCGTTGTGTTGTCTGCTCTCAGCGGCACCACCAACAGTCTTGTAGAGATCAGCAATGCCATGGCTTCAGGCAATAAGGGGGAAGCGAAACAGTTAATAGAAAAATTAGAAAATCACTATAAGGAATTTGTAAAAAGCCTGCTGAAAACCGATGACGCCCTCGGCAGTGCACAGAAAGTATTGCAGGAGCATTTTGAGTTTTTATACATCATTCTCAAAATATCTTTCAGCGAAGCACTGAATAAGGATATCCTGGCACAGGGAGAACTGCTCAGTACAAAACTGTTCTGCATCTATCTCTCCGAACACAATATTGATCACGCGTTTTTACCTGCGCTGGAGTTTATGACCATTGATGCCTATGATGAGCCGCAGGTGGGTGCCATCAAGGTAAAATTATCGCAGGTGCTGAAGCAACTGGGTGAAAAGAAACTTTATATCACACAAGGATATATCTGCCGCAATGCCAAAGGTGAAGTGGATAACCTGAAACGTGGTGGAAGCGATTACAGTGCTTCACTCATCGCTGCTGCCATCAATGCCAGCGTATGTGAAATATGGACCGATATCGACGGCATGCACAACAATGATCCGCGTATTGTAAACAAAACTTATCCCATCGAGCAGCTGAGCTTTGATGAAGCGGCAGAGCTGGCATATTTTGGCGCCAAGATTTTACACCCCGCCAGTATCTGGCCTGCACAGTTTTACAATGTGCCGGTGAAGCTGCTCAATACGATGGAGCCTTCAGCAAAAGGAACGCTGATCACGGAAAAAGCCGGCAGCGTGGGCGCAAAAGCCATCGCAGCGAAAGATGGTATTACCGCCATACGCATCAAGAGCAGCCGTATGCTGCTGGCTTATGGATTTTTAAGGAAGATATTTGAAGTGTTCGAAAAATACCGCACTTCCATTGATATGGTAACCACATCGGAAGTGGCTGTTTCTGTAACCATCGACAATGATGTGTTCCTGAAAGATATTATTAAAGAGCTGGAACCTTTTGGCACTGTGGAAGCAGACGGCAACCAAACACTTGTTTCCGTGGTGGGCAATGAAATTGAAGAAACCAGGGATGTGATGAAAAAATTGTTTGATGCCATTGAACCCATACCGGTGCGTATGGTAAGCTATGGCGGCAGCAAACACAATGTTACATTACTGATCGACCGCCAGCATAAGGAGCAAACTTTACAATTGCTGAATACAGGCCTGTTTGGTTTGTAAAAAAGAGCTGATAATGTTAAGCTGCAAGGGAGAAGCAAATGGTGGAAACTGATTGCTTTTTTCTTGCAGTTTTTTTATGTGCATTAAATTCTTATGCCCATTTTCCTGTAAATAAAACTCATCAGCCAGGCTGGTCCGATCAGTAAAAACTGGATGTCTTTAAAAAAAGAGGGTTTCTTGCCTTCCACGTTATGACCATAAAACTGGCCGATCCACGCCAGTACAAACAGTATCAAACAAAACAGCCATAACTGCATAAAGCCGGCCCGCTCGATGGTATAACACAAATACAGGCACATTAATCCGAACAGCACCATGCCGATCCATAACGTTTTTGACAGGGAGAAATAATAAATCACCACGATTATTAATACAATCATCGCTACATTTACCTGTATACCGCTGATGGCCCAGGGCAATTTAATGCTGAACAATAAACCGGTTACGCAGAAAAAAATGGCAGGAACACAGATCCAGTGAATGAGTTTGTTGGTTTCGTTCTGATGGCTTTCGCCATACTCACTCAACCATTGTTGAATCGATTTCATAGCAAAGCAATTTGTTTCAAAGTTAATCAAGTCCGTTAACAAACCGTTTGCAACATTTTGAAAGCTTTCATCGTCTTACTATTGGTTTTTCATAGGATATTGGATAAAAACGGGGCTGAATTTCCATTCGGGCCCTTTTTGTTTTATATACCCAATAAAAAACTCCCCATGAGCGGGGAGTTTAAAATATCGGGCTTTTTTAATGTTACAATATCAGCATCGCATCTCCATAACTGAAGAAGCGGTATTTATCCTTGATCGCTTTTTTATAGGCTTCCATCATCAGGTCGTAACCGGCAAATGCACAGGCCATGATCAGCAGGCTGGTTTTTGGCAGGTGGAAATTGGTAACCAGTGAATCTGCTATACTGAAATTATAGGGTGGATGAATAAAATGATTGGTCCAGCCCTCAGAAGGTTTCAGTAATTTTTGTGCAGTGAAGGACGACTCTAGCGAACGCATGGTGGTGGTGCCGATAGAACAGATGCGGTGACCGCCCTGTTTGGCCTTATTTACAATATTACAAGCCGTCTCTTCCACGCGGTAATATTCTGCATCCATTTTATGTTTGCTCAGGTCTTCCACTTCAATGGGGCGGAATGTGCCCAGTCCTGTATGCAGCGTGGTTTCTGCAAAACGGATGCCTTTAATTTCAAGACGCTTGATCAGTTCTTTACTGAAGTGCAAGCCCGCAGTGGGTGCGGCAACGGCGCCTTCGTGTTTGGCATATACCGTCTGGTAACGTTCTTTATCTTCCTCTTCAGGTTTGCGTTTGATATATTTCGGCAAGGGTGTTTCTCCTAAAAATTCGAGCATGTTCCTGAAAGCTTCATCACTGTCTTCCCAAAGGAAACGGATGGTACGGCCACGGCTGGTGGTATTGTCGATCACTTCGGCAACCAGTTCATCATTTTCACCAAAATACAATTTGTTGCCCACGCGTATTTTACGTGCAGGATCCACAATCACATCCCAGAGGCGGTTGGGTTTGTTGAGTTCCCTCAACAGGAATACTTCAATTTTTGCACCTGTTTTTTCCTTACGCCCGTACATACGTGCAGGAAATACCTTGGTGTTGTTAACTACAAACACATCCTTGTCATCAAAATAATCAATGATTTCCTTGAAATGTTTGTTTTCAATCTGGCCGGTGCCGCGGTGAATCACCATCAAACGGCTGTCTTCACGCTTTTTGGTTGGGTTTTGGGCAATTAAGTTCAGCGGAAGGTCGAAACGGAACTGTGATAATTTCATGTAATAATTTGTTTTTGTTTATTACATGCCGTGTACAGAAGATTGTATGAGTAGCCTGGTTAAAGGCGCTTATCATGTTACGGCATGATTTTGAAGCCGCAAAGATACGGCAAAATACCGGCTTTTGGCACAGCCACAGCCGCTTTGGGGATAATTGTAGCTGCAGGTCCCTGCTTCATGGAAAAAACTGACCAAAGGCAGCGTTTGATTGTGTTGGATAATCTTGCTTTGTAATATGAAAAAGTATACCGCCCTGCTCTTGCTGCAGGTATTTGTTCTTGCTGGCTACTCACAGGTTTACCTGGAACCCTTCACCGGTTTCCAGTTTGATATGAACAATACATCCCCGCATTTTAAACAGGTGAATACCGGGCTCAGCTGCAGTTTTAAAAGCAGGGGCAGTTATGAACTTGTTTTGCAGTTAAATCACAGCCTGCCATTGGCGGTCACTTCTTCCGATTCCGCATTTACAACCAACCTGTCCCTGCCGTTGTATGCCGCTGCAAAAGAAAAAATCAACCCCTCATCCACTTCTTTTGCCCTCGTACACCGCATTGCCATTACAGGAAAAAAATCAGTCAATACCTTGTATGCAACCATCAGCATAGGTGTCGTATACCAGGAGCTGAGGGTGAGTTATGCATATGACAAGGCCAACTACAGCATTCTCAATCCCGATAAAACACAGAACAGGTCCAATATCTATGGCGGGGTGGGGCTGCTTTTTATACACCAGCTTAAAAAAAACAGGTTATTTGCTGAGATCGCTTTTAATACACCGCCTGCTGGTCCGAAAATCAAATATCCTTCTTCTTTTAAATTCATGGCACCTGCAGCATTGAATCTCGGATATTCCTTTACCATCAAAAACAAAAGAAATGCCTCATCCTAAAAAGCGAATAAAAATAATACTGCAGGGATTGTTTTTTTGTATCCTGCTCCAGGGCTGCACCATCGAATCAACCAATTATTATCCCGACGGGCAGGAAGACGGGCTTGCGATATTTTCCAACACGGGCAATAACCTGATGACTGCTTATGCAAACAATATTCCCTGGCAAACCAGACCTAGGTCAGTAACCGTGGTGTTAAGCAGCGTTAAAAGATACGAGGTGATGCTGCGGAAATATAATTTCAACGGAATAAAAGATACACTCGAATTGCTGTGGACCGGGGATCAGTCGGCCAATGGTAACAGCACTGGCGACCTGGGTTTATCAATGATTTTTCCCAAGGGTTTTGGGTACAGGGATTTCAATGCCCTGCAGGGAAAACGTTTGGCTGTTGATCTGAATAATGGTTATTTCACTGCCACCATCGGTAACCTGAATGCAGGGAATGTGAAGGGCATCGGGATGGTTTATTTTCATACCGCAGCACTAGATTCCACCGGTCCGGGCATTTACTCAGGTAAGATCAGCGGCTTGATAGAAGCGGATTTTAATGGCAATAAAATCACGAAGGGCCGCTTTGATCATACCATAAATTCCGACCAGGTTTTCTTCCGGTAAAGCATAACAAAAAGCCGGGAAAATTTTCCCGGCTTTTTTCGCGCCATCAATTCGCCTTGATCACTTCGTACCATATTTCCCCGTTATCCTGTATCACTGGTTTATATTGTGCGCCATCCGCCACATAATAAGTCTCACCATCTATCACCACCGTTTCATAACCTGCAGGTAAACTTTCCACCACGGCACCCACAGGCGGTGAAACCACATAGTAGTTATTATCCCTGTAGTCGTAATAAGTGCCGTTGTAATAATAATAGGGGTAATTGTGAATATGGATTGTTCTGTAACCAACCGGTAATACATTGATGTAAATACCGATAGGAGGCGCAATTACAGAAAACAGGCTGTTGTAGGGCCTGTAAAACACGCCGTCGCAGTAACGGTATCCTATACCTCCGAAATTGATATTGATGTAAGTGGAAGGCAGTGTTCTGTAATAACTGTTGCGCCTGGGGAGAAAACCATAACGCCAGCTGGGGTCATACCTGTTGTAAACCGGGGCCCTGTTGTAAACATAGCTGGGGCGGTAACGCGGCCTGTCCATGGAGCCAAACCTGGTTGCGTTATACGTATCATTCCTCCTGTTGAAATCATCCGGTCTGCGTTCGGGACTGTTATTGCGTGTGCCGGAAGAGGGCCTGTTAAAACCGTTGTCGTTACCCGGTGGGCGCCTGTTATTCCAGTTGCCCTGGTTCGCAGGGGAAGGATTGTCGTTCCTGCGGCGTTCAAAACCGTTATTGCCGCTGTTGCCCTGGTTGTTCCCGTTATTGCGGTTATTGTCAAAACGGTTGTTGCGGTTTGCATTATCACGGTTCACAGCAACATGGTCGTTGCCGCGGTTCATTTCAAAACCGCCATTGCCGCGGTTATCATTCCTGCGGCTCATTTCCCTGCCGGGATTGTTTCTTTCGAAACCTCCGTTGCCACGGCTGATACCGCCGTTACCATTGCCGCCCCCGTTACCAGGAGCAACATTGCCACCGGCCTGCTGACGTTGTTCCCTGCCATTACCGCCTCCATGGCGTTGCGCA
This sequence comes from Ferruginibacter sp., assembly GCA_046329655.1. Taxonomy (GTDB): domain Bacteria; phylum Bacteroidota; class Bacteroidia; order Chitinophagales; family Chitinophagaceae; genus Ferruginibacter. The sequence goes on along the minus strand of JAXLUD010000007.1, from coordinate 191,035 downwards.
TCGGCAGTTGTTACAGCAGCCAGGCCAGCAGCTAACAAAACAAGGGTGCGTGCAAGACTAAACCTGCCAGCACTACCAGAAGTAGAATTGTTATTTGCTTTCATTGGTGTTTTTTTAAAAGTCATTTAATTGTTTGTGTGTCTCTAACCGGTTAGACGATAAAACATGTTCAAAAATCTGTCCGGAAAAATGTTTTTACAGAATTCTAACATTTCTATAGCATTTGCATCATGATACGGGAAGTTTTACAAAATGATAAATCATGCGGGCGGATTGATGGAGCCGGGCGCTTGTCTCATCTTTGTATTATCTTTATATAAACACATCACTATACATGAGAGTCATTGTACTGTTTTTACTGTTTGCCGCATCCGTACTGAATGCAAACAGCCAGCCAGCCAAAAAAACTGAAAAAAAATACCAGGGTCTTTTGTGGGAGATTACAGGGAACGGGCTTACCCGGCCCAGTTATCTTTTTGGCACCATGCATGTGAGTAATAAGCTGGCTTTTCACCTGGCAGATTCTTTTTTTATTGCCATAAAAAGTGTGGACGTGGTGGCGCTTGAAACCAACCCGGCCAACTGGCAGGAAGATTACAGCAAACCGAATATTTTCAGCGGCAGTGCTTCCAGGGGAGTTGGTGATGATTATCTCTATTCCATGTTTGATATCCCCAATGATTACATGCGCAAAAACAGTTTTGCGGTGGGTAAATATGAGAACAATGTGAAACTGGCACTGGCAACCGAACCAGCCATGATCAATGGCATGCTCTACCGGACCTATAACTATGGCGCCGATTTTGAAGAAGATACTTACCTGGACATGTACATCTTTCAAACAGGCAGCAAACTGGGAAAAAAAATGGCGGGGGTGGAAAATTTTGAAGAGAGTGAAAAGCTGGTGGCCGAAGCCTATAAAGATGCGGCAAAGGAAAGACGAAATTCAAAAAGACTCTATGATGAGGATTACAGTTACGAGGACAATATCAAAAACCCCTATACCATTGAAGACGCATACAGGAAGGGAGATCTTGATATGCTCGACAGCCTGGAGCAAAAGCAATTTAACAGCAAGGCTTTTCTTGAAAAATTTTTATACAAACGCAACGAGATACAGGCGGGTTCCATCGATTCGATTATCAAAAGCAAAACCAGTTTGTTTGTGGGCGTGGGCAGTGCACATCTTCCCGGTAAACGCGGGGTGATAGAAATGCTGCGTGCAAAAGGTTATAAACTGCGTGCAGTTAAAATGGGTGTGCGTGACGGGGCAAAAAAAGATGCCGTGGACCGAATCAGGGTGCCCGTGAATTTTAAAACAGTGTTTGCGGCCGACAGTGCTTTCTCCGTGGAAATACCCGGAGATAAATTTTACAGCTTCAGCAAACTGGAAGACCTCAATACAAAACAATATGCCGATATGGGCAACGGCGCCTATTACGTGGTGAGCCGTGTTAAAACAAACGGGCTGCTGCTGGGTGAAGATGAAAATACCGTGTACAGGAAAGTAGACAGCCTGTTGTATGAGAATATTCCCGGGAAAATTTTAAAGAAGTCTGCCATTATTAAAAACGGCTATAAAGGTTTTGACATCACCAACCGCACCCGCAGGGGAGATGTACAGCGTTATAATATTTTTATCACACCCTTTGAAGTGCTGTTGTTTAAAATGAGCGGCATCGGCGATTATGTTGCACAGGGCAGTGAGGCCTTGAAGTTTTTCAGTTCGGTAAATATTAAACAGGCAGGCAGTGGCGGCTGGGTGAAATATACCCCTTCCGGCGGCGGGTTCACCATTAAGATGCCGCATGTGCCGGTGATGCAGAAAGATTTTAACAGCGACCGTTTAGAGTATACTGCAACAGATAAAAATGACAATACAACCTACGCACTCTTCAGGGCAAGTATTCACAATTACAGTTTTATTGAAGAAGACAGTTTTGACCTGAACCTGATGGATGAGAGTTACGCATCTTCAGAAATGGTGGAAAAGCAAACCTGGCGCCAGCAGGGCAGGTGGCATGGTTATCCTTCCCTTGAGTGCAGGTATAAACATAAGGACGGCAGTTACAGTACCGTGCGGTACCTGGTGCAGGGCCCTAATTATTATGCCCAGGTGGCACGATATAAAGCTGAATCAAAAAATGTAAAAATGTATTTTGATTCAATGCAGGTAATTCCTTTTGTATACCCAACGGCAAAGCTGCGTACTGATACGGCCATGAAATTTACCGTGAAATCGCCTGTTTTCCCGGATGATAAAAAGAACAATGATATCATGGAGTCCATCCGTAACATGATGGGCAGTTATTATACTGATGAAGAAGAGGAGGCGGATCTGCCCAAAATAAAATTTAAAACGATCGGCACCGATACAACTGGTGAAAAAATATTCGTGGCATACATGCAGATACCCAGGAACAGCACCGCGAAAGACTCACTTGAAATGTTTGATTCAAAGGGTATCCTCCTGGAGCGTATGGGTAAAGAGCAGTCATATATTTACCTGAAAAAAGACAGTGGTGTTACGGCATCCGGCTACCGGTATATGTACCAGCAGGTAACTGATACCGGCAGCAGCCGCACCATTATTTCAAAGGCTTTTAATAAAGGCGCTTATGTTTTTGCACTGGTTACAGAAACCGATACACTTACGCCCCGCAGCAGCCTGCTGACAAATTTTATCGAAAGCTTTACCCCGGCAGATTCATTAAGTGCCGCATCTCCCTATGCAAAACGCAATGCGGAGTTTTTTAAAAATTTTGCCAGTAAGGACAGTGCCACGCATGCAAGGGCCATGAAGATGAAAGACAAAATAAGGTTTGATACGGCCGATCTCCCCCTGCTAAAAACAATCATCGATACCCTTAGCTGGCAATCGAAAGATTACCTGCAGACAAAACAGGATTTTATCAGCGAACTGGGCAGTATCAAAGACAGTACACTTACCGGTTACCTCAAAGGATTGTACCTCGCTGCAAAAGATACCGCCGACCTGCAAAATACCATACTCGAGACCTTGCTGGATATGCAAACAACAAGATCTTTCACCGCATTTAAAGACCTCGTGATTCTTGAGCCGCCCGTAGTTACAGATGATAACGGCATCTACCGGTATAATGAGTATTCGGGTACAATTGGCGGATTGGCAAAGGCCTTGCGCAATAACAAGCGCACCAGTTATGAAGGGGAGTGGGCGCCATTGTACGATTCATTAGCGCTTACCAGGGTGATATTCCCTGATATTCTCCAGCTCGTAAACCTGGATGAATACAAGGGCACTGTGCTGGAATTGCTCACCACCATGACCGACAGCGGTTACCTTGATGCTAAAGCATATGAACAATACCTGGCTAAATTTTACGTGGAGGCAAAGCAGGAGCTCAAGCGGGAGCGTGCAAAAGAAAGCCAGTTATCCATCGCAAAGGCAGAGAAGGCCAATAAAGCAGATGCAGATGATGATGACAATGACGATCCCAAAGAAGACGGCAACCAGTTGCTGGAAAGTTATGCAGTTCTATTATTGCCTTATTGGGACAAACATCCGGGTGTGCCGGTGTTCTTTGATGATATTATGAAACTGAAAAACAGGGAGATCCGTTTCAATATCATGTTGCTGCTGATGCGTAATAAAAAAGCGGTGCCGGATTCTTTGCTCAATGGTTATGCTGCAGATGAGCATTACCGCATCGTACTGTACCGTAAGCTTAAGAAAGCAAAACTGCTGGATCGTTTTCCTGCACAATACTTTTCACAGGCCGGCCTGGTAAAAAGTGCATTACTCGCTAACACTTCTTATTACAACAAATATGATACCCTGGTGCTGCTGGATAAACTGCCTGCAGTAAGCAACGGAAAGAAAGGTTTGGTGTATTTCTATAAATACAAGACCAAAAAAACAGACAAGAAATGGAAGATCGTATCATTCGGGTTGCAGCCGGAAAATGAAAAGGCATTTGATGACGATAATGATGATTTTGCCTCTGCAGCTTCCTACAGTTATAACCGGGATGATGACAATAAACTGGACGAGGAAAAACCGGTAAGGGAACAGTTAGAGCAAAAACTAAAAACGATGCTGTACAAAATGCATAAAAGTGCGGCACGTTTTTATGATAACAGCCTGGATGAATATAAGGATATCATCACTGAAAAAATAAAGTCTAACCGTTTTGGAGACTAAGCAGCTGCTTTCCCGGCACCGCATCAATGAGTTGCCGGGTATAAGGTTGCTGCGGGTTGTTCCATATGTCATCGGCCGTGCCGGTTTCCACGATCTGACCTTTTTGCATTACCATGATGCGGTCGCTGATATAATGCACTACTGAAAGATCGTGCGAAATAAAGATGGCTGTGAAGTTGAATTCCTTTTTCAGGTCATTCAGCAGGTTCAGCACCTGTGCCTGTACACTTACATCCAGTGCGGAAACACTTTCATCAAATACCAGGAAGGAAGGATTTAAAGCGAGGGCCCTGGCGATACAGATCCGCTGCCGCTGGCCACCGCTGAACTGGTGCGGATACCGGTTAAAATGTTCGCTCTTCAGGTTTACTTTTTCCAGCAATTCCATCACTTTATCCCTGCGGCTGCGGTTATTGTTCAGGAGGCCATGCACGTTTAATGGTTCCATAATGGCATTGCCAATGGATATTCTTGGATTCAGTGAACCATAAGGATCCTGGAAAACGATTTGCAGGTCTTTTCGCATGGCACGTAATGCGGCGGCTTTGTAAGCGGTAATATCTGTTTCGCCCAATATAATTTTACCGGATGTGGCTGGTATCAATTGAAGAATGGTTCTGCCAAGCGTGGTTTTCCCACAGCCACTTTCACCCACCAGTCCGAGTGTTTCCCCCTGCATTACTTCAAAACTCACCTTGTCCACCGCCTTAAAAAAAACAGGCTTTCCCCATAATTTCTTATGCACCGGAAAATGCACGGAGAGTTCCTGTACGGTAAGCGCTGGAATCGTTGCCACTGGTCTGGTGTCTGTGGCTTGTATCCCGGGTGTTTCTACGGGTTGCTCCCTGTTTTGATTGCCGAGAAAATCACTTACAACCGGCAGCTTGTGTCCCTTTGTTTTACCAGCAGGCCTGCAGGCAAGCAGGGCTTTTGTATAGGGATGCTTCGGGTGTTGCAATACTGTTTTTGCAATTCCCTGTTCCACTATTTCGCCCTGGTACATCACCACGATGCGGTCAGCAATATCAGCCACCACGCCCAGGTCGTGTGTGATCAGTATTACGCCCATATTGTTTTGTTGCTGCAGTTCCCTGATCAGTTCCAGGATGGTTTTTTGTACGGTTACATCAAGGGCAGTGGTAGGTTCATCTGCAATTAAAAGCGAAGGGTTGCAGCTGATGGCCATCGCGATCATGACCCTTTGTTTCTGGCCGCCGCTCAGTTCATGCGGGTAGCGGTTAAATATTCCCGCCGGGTCGGGCAGTCGAACTTTTTCAAACAGTGAAATGGTTTTTTCTTTCGCAGCTTTCTTGCTGGTTTTTTCATGTTTCAGGATGGCTTCCATCACCTGTTTGCCGCAGGTGAAAACCGGGTTCAGGGAAGTCATGGGCTCCTGGAATATCATCGATATCTTCCTGCCCCTGATCGTTTGCAGTTCACCGGCATCTGCCGTCACCAGGTCAAGCGGTTTTGTTTCTTTTTGATAGAAGAATATTTTCCCCTTGACCCGGGCGCTTTTCTCGGGCAGTAGTTGCAGCAACGACATGGCCGTAACTGATTTGCCGCTGCCGCTTTCACCCACAATGGCCACCAGTTCGCCCCGCCTGATTTCAATATTGGAATTTTTCACCGCAACAGTGCTTTCGCCTTCCTGGTTAAAGGCAACAGAGAGATTCTGTATTGAAATCAATGAGGGCAAAAACAGTATTTCAGTTTAGTGAAATTGCATGATCGCAGGTGGCTGCTTAAAACTTAAGATGTCTTACAGTAAGTCCGTTATTGATCAGCTGCTTCAGCGAATCAATGCCGATTTTCAAATGCCTTTCCACAAAACCCTCGGTAACTTTTTTATCACTGGCTTCCGTTTTTACACCATCGGGTGTCATCGGCTGATCGCTCACCAGCAGCAATGCACCGGTGGGGATGCGGTTATAAAAACCAACAGAAAAAATGGTGGCGGTCTCCATATCAATGGCATAGGCCCTTACTTTTTCCAGGTTTTGCTTAAACTCTTCATCATGTTCCCATACACGGCGGTTGGTGGTATAAACAGTGCCGGTCCAGTAATCCGTTTCATAATCACGTATGGTGGTCGAAATGGCTTTCTGCAAACTGAATGAAGGCAGGGCCGGAACGATCGGTGGAAAATAATCATTGCTGGTACCTTCTCCTCTCATGGCCGCAATGGGCAATATCAGGTCGCCAATGCTGTGGCGCTTTTTCAGCCCGCCGCATTTACCTAAAAACAATACTGCTTTTGGATGGATGGCCGAAAGCAGGTCCATGATGGTGGCCGCACCCGGACTTCCCATCCCGAAATTGATGATGGTGATATTATCAGCTGTGGCGCATTGCATGGGACGGTCCTTCCCGATCACGGGCACATTATTCCACTGGGCAAACATTTCAACATAATTGCTGAAGTTGGTAAGCAGTATGTACTGTCCAAAGTTTTCAAGATGCTCCCCGGTGTAGCGGGGCAGCCAGTTGTTTACAATTTCTTCTTTTGTCTTCATATCTGTCTTTTTTTTGTATAAGCAATCTGTATTACCTTATGCAGCATTGTTGTGACACTCACTTCAACACTATACCTTTGCCCGGCACGATGCAAAGGCTTAACCGTTAAAATTACAAAAATATTCCCACCGCGGCATGATTAAAATTGAATACCCGCCATATAATCCAAGGATAAAGAAGGAAAACGGGCGTGAACTTATTTTTGATGAGATCCGCAAACGCTGGGTGGTGCTTACCCCGGAAGAATGGGTGCGCCAGAATTTCCTTGCCTACCTGGTGCAGGTGAGGGCCATTCCATCATCGCTTATCGCTGTTGAAAAGGAAATAGTACTGGGAGATATCAAGAAAAGATTTGACATTGTTATTTACAACCAGCAGGCAAAACCTTTTATGCTGGTTGAATGCAAGGAGATGGGCGTGGCGCTTACACCCAAAGTGCTGGACCAGGCATTGCGGTATAATATTGCCATGCAGGTGCCATTTGTGGTGATCACAAACGGGCAATACTGCATGGCATTTGACTGTTCAAATGGAGTCGCCACTGAGCTGACGGAACTGCCCCCGGTGAATCCTGTTAATTGATCAGAATATTCTTTTTAAATATAAATTTTCAACACGCAGCCTGTCATCTTTATAACTTCACCACGGGGCATCCAAGACCTTTATTCTTTTTGCCAAATGAATAGATAACACCAACACTGTGGCTCATGTAATGATCGTTCTTGCCGGCATTGGCCGATTTGCTGAAGCCATCCAGGTAATCGGTAAAGCTTAACCGGTAGCTGGTTTCGCCAATCAGTGAAAAACGTTCGTTTAAATAATACCTCACACCTGCACCCACCGGCGCCACCGGTATCACACGCGGCAGGGATGTGGCAGCATCCTGCGCCAGCCCGGCAGATACACCTGAACTTTCTCCGAAGTAGGCGGCGTTATAATTGCTGTAATCTCTTTTAATATTTACAAATGAAAGTCCGGCCCCGGCAAATACATACGGCGATAAACGGGGCGTCCTGTTCTCCAAAAAACTCCACACACCCTGCACCGAAAGTTCGGTAACGGGTGTGGTGAAACTGAAATTGCGCTGCTGTCTCCAGTCCGGGTTGCTGTATTTGGCATCATTGCCATAGAGTTTGCCCCTGTTCAAATTCAGCCGTACAGAAAAGACAGGACTAATTTTGCGGTATACATGTAATGCCAGTTGTGGCTTCATGGTTTTGTATGAACCCAGTTGCTGCGGGGTAAGATCGCCCTGGTAAACAAACACACCACCTGAGAGACCCACTTCATATTTTGAAAGACCGGTTTGCGAATAAATAAAGGGGTAGCTGCCAAAGACCAGCGTTGCGGCCAGGGCAGTTTTTTTGAATACAGACTTCATTGGATTTGCTTTTAGGTGATAAATATGCTTCGTGTAAAAGTCTGTATGCGATAAATATTAATTGAAGGAGTATATATTTTTAACTGTGGTACCAGCAAATTATTATCCGTTTTTTTACGTTTGCTGTTAAACAAAAGTGAAGATGTTAACTAACGGAAACTGGTAATCTTATGTTTGAGGGAAAAAAATATCTGTCACAATTTTGTCAATGAAAATTGTGTGCGGTTCTTTTAAAATTGAGCAGGCCTGTAGAAACAGGCCTGCTTGGTTTCACCATAAAACCTACTTAACCTTTATAACGATCGATGCGGAGTCCTGCCCTTTGCGGCAGCCTCCTAAATGATGTCCGCGTACATGCCACATGCTGTCAATATGATGGTTCCATATACTGTCGGGAATATGATGCCCGATACTGTCTGCGGGATTGCAATGATGTACCGAATCCAGTTGCAGGTTGCGGGCCCTAACACCCACCACATATTCACCCGGGCTGGAAAACGTGAAATAATTTGTTTTTTCAGTAGAGACTGTATAAGTCTGCGTCACTGAAGCGGATGGCGCAGCTGACCAGGACAGTGCATTGGTATTGCTGCTGGCAGTTACAGTAACGGTTTGACCCACGGTTGCCTCCGTTGTGGAAGCGGTTAACGTAATACTGTCGCCGGAGCCGTCTTTTTTATTGCAGGCAATCAGAACAGCCGTGGCGCCAAACAGGTAAAAAATGGTTTTTTTCATAATTGATTTTTTAGGTGAGTACTTTTGTATGTATAAAAGCAGCAGATGCCGTTCCGGGTAAAAAAGGTTGGGTTAAAATTTTTTTTAACAACCCAACCCTTTTGAAGAGGCGGTAATCTTATAGCTATTCACCATTATGCAGGAGCAGCTGAACCAACTTATACTTGATTGCTGTAAAGGCGACCGGCCATCTCAAAGCCGGCTGTACAGCTTTTTGGCTCCTAAAATGTTTGTGGTGTGCCAGCGCTACTCCAAAAGCAGGGAAGAGGCCGAAGAGATCTTGCAGGAAGGCTTTGTAAAAATGTTTGAACACATACAGCAGTATAAGTTTGCCGGTTCTTTTGAAGGATGGGTACGAAAGATCATGGTCAATTGTGCCCTGCAGAAGTTCAGGAAAAAATCTCAGCTTCATGCAGTGGTGAATATTGAAGATACGGGGAAAGAATACAGCGATACCGAAACTATTTCTGCCGGGCTGAGTGCAAAGGAACTATTGCAACTGGTACAGCGGCTGCCGCCGGCTTACCAGATGGTTTTTAACCTGTATGTATTTGAAGGAATGAAACACCGCGAAATTGCTGAAATGCTCGGGATATCGGAAGGTACTTCCAAATCCAATCTTTCCGACGCAAGGTCCATATTACAGAAAGCGGTCATCAAAAATGCTCAGATTGCTTCACCCAAAACAAATACTATATGAGTGAAAATTTACACGATATTGATAAGTTGTTCAGGGATGCTATAGAAGATCACGGGGAAATGCCTTCAGGAAAGGTATGGGAGGGCATTGATGCAGGGCTTGATAAAAGCAATGTGGTGCATATCAAACGCAAATATGATAATCTCAAACGTATTGCCGCCATCCTGCTTTTATTATTGCTTTCCGTGGTGGGATATGAGATTTTCAAAACAAATTCCACTGACCATAATGAAACTGCGGGCGGCACAAACAAAATACCGGTTAACACAAACCCGGGTGCCGGGAATGATCAAAATAACAATGGGGCAGGCAATACCCAGGCAGGTAAAGCGCAGCAGTCTGCTGCAAACACAGACCAGTCCGTTACCGCCAGCAGCGGCCAGTCAAATAATATCTCCAATGCCGGAATGGATTCTTTGAACAAGGGGAAACATGCTGAAGGTGTTTCGCAAAACACTGCATTAAATCCTGCAAATAAAAAAACGGCTGCAGGAGATGCAATAACAGTAAAACAGCAGGCGGGTATGGTTAGCCAGGATAATGATCGGCTTGTTTCTGCTAAAGAAAATAAGACAAAACCAGGGAATGCAAAACCGGGGCAAGAGGCAAATAATGATGCAGCAGGTGATGTGCTGAACCGTCGTGTGGCAGGTAATAAGTCTTATAAAAGCCGCACTCGTATAAAAGTAAGAAACCCGCAGCCTGAAACATTCAACGATGATGAGCCGGGAGATAACATAACCACAGAGCCGGCAGCCATCGCAAATACAGAAATGCATCCCTTAAAGAATGAAAAAGAACTTACCCTTGCTGAACGCATTAACCATGCGATCGCTATAAATGAAAACAACACGGCAGGAAGACAGTCACCTGATGTGGTGGCCAGGAAAATGCGTATTAAAAAACCATTTCATTTCAGCATTACAGCTTTCGCGGGCCCGCAATTTGCCTCTAACCGGATTAAAGAAGAAAGTAAAACTGCTTACCAGCCCAGCGGACCAGGCGGACCACCACCACCAAGACCCGGCAGGGATGATCATAAAGAACAATATAAGGATGATGAACAGCGTCAGTCTTCCTATGCTTTTGGCGTGCTGGCAGCTGTACCACTGGGTAAAAAATGGAGTGTGCAGTCGGGCATGAGCTACCTCAACAAGAAAATCAGTTTTGAGCCTAAGAAAATATATGCAAAGCAGGACAGGGATGGAAAGGTAAAATACGTGTTTGACTGCTCATCGGGATATTCCTATATATCCACTAAAACCGGTACCACACCGGCTGTGGGAGACAGTATCACCGTAACATCCTCCAAAAATACACTGGGTTATATAGGGGTGCCCCTGTCTGTCAGTTATACCTTATCACTGGGTAAGTTCAGTATCATTCCCAATGCGGGAGCAGTGCTTAATTTTCTTACCAAACAATCCATTGAAACCGAACTGCTGCAGGGCAGCTCGAAAGAACAGCAAAATACGGATAAGATACAGGGGCTTAAATCAAGTTACCTGAATGCCACGGCCGGACTGGCGATTGAATACAATGTAAACAATAGAATAGCGTTAAGTGTAATGCCGGCGGGGAATTTTGCATTAACGTCCATCAATAACAGCGATGCACCCGTGAAATCATATCCCAATGCCTTTGCGGTATCCGGGGGTATTAAAATAAAATTCTGATCCATGAAAAAAATAAAGATCGCCATCAACCTCGTAATACTGGTATTGCAGTTTTTACTGAGCGGAAGGTACCTGCTGAGCAATGCGGTTTTATAAGCTGCTGCCAATGCTTTCAATATCCCCCTCTTGCTCATCACTTATACCCGGAGCGTAGGGCCATTTTTTCATATACTTTGCATGCACCAGGTATACGATGATGCCGCTTCCGAATACAACCAGGAATGACAGCATGATGGTCATGCCCGTAGCAATGAAAACAAAGAGCCACATCAGTATCGCCAAAAATACAGGAGCAGGATATAAAGGCATTTTGTACGGCAGACCGGCGGTGCCTCTTTTTTTACGCAATAAAATAACACCCAGGGCCTGCCCGATAAACTGAACAATGATACGCATGGCGAGTATCCCGTCTATTACATGTTTCATCTTAAACAGCAGGCTGAAAATAAATGCCAGCCCGGCAAGGATCAGTAACGAAACATAGGGGAAGCTTTTTGAAGGATGCAGTTTTGCGAACACTTTAAAAAAGGCACCATCCGCAGCCGCTGCATAGGGCACACGGGAATAACCCAGCATTACAGCAAAAAGTGATGCCAGTGCCACCCACAAAATCATTATGGTAGCAATCTTTGCTGCACCGGTTCCATAAAGCCTTTCAATAAAAGTGCTGATTACAAAATTATTCTGGTTGCTGTCCTGCCATCCTTTGATCTCCTGCCAGGATATTACGCTGCTGACGCTCACATTCATGGCCAGGTATAAAACCGCGATCCCGGCTACAGAGATGAACATACTTCTGGGAATGTTTTTGCCCGGGTTGATGATCTCTCCGCCCAGGTGGCAAATATTATAATAACCAAGGTAGCTGTACACTGTTTTGATGCAGGCCTGGCCAAATACAAACGACATAATGCCATTCCAGCTGAAGCCGCTGTTGATATGCGTAAGCGGTTCTGTAAAATGCCCTTTATCGATTCCACCATAGATGATCCAGCCAAGGGTGATGAGCACGCCGCTCCAGAGTAATACGCCTATTTTGCCGATGCTGTCAATTTTCCGGTAGAGCAGGAGGGTGATCACGATGATAACAGTACCCGATACCGCTTTTTGCTGCCATACTTCAAGGTCAATGAGGTAGCCGAGGTAAAGGGAAAAGCCGATCGCCGCCGAGGCTGCAACCAGCGGCGCCTGTATCACCGTTTGCCACACATAGAGAAAGCTGATCATGCTGCCCGGCCCTTTTTTGCCATAGGCTTCTTTCAAAAAATTATAACTGCCGCCGGCTAACGGGAAGGCTGCCCCGAGTTCGCTCCAGATCATCGCATCCACCAGGGAAAGAATGGCGCCTGCGATCCAGGCATACAGGTACATGCCCCCGATCAGTCCCATCACGATGGGCAGGGTAACAAAGGGGCCAATGCCCACCATGTCGATCATGTTCAATACCGTACCCTGGAAAAGCGTTAAGCGCCGTTGCAGCGCCGGAGATGCAGCCATTTGGTAAATTGAAAACGGAAATTACAATTTACCCCATTAACAAAAAAACCGGAACCCCCTTTCGGAGGCCCGGCACTAATCAAAAACCATTAACCATTAAACCTTATCCTATGAAAAACCAATTTTAAGTCGGTTTACAAGAGGTATTGGTTGCAAGTAATATTTTTTTTACGAATGTTTATGTAATTAAAGTTACATTATAGCGTAATACATCGCATTTGTTTAATTGCAAACGTTTGATGTTGATAAAAATCAATAGCAGTCTACCATTTGGCTGTAAAGTCACGCATGTATTCGGGGAATTCTTTTGCTCTATAAGCACCGTCGCCTATAAAACGCAGCGGGGGTTCCAGTTCGGAAGGCTTTAAGAAGCCGGATAACGGTGCCGGCTGGGCGTTCATGGCTGGCAGCAGGATGGTGGTGGGGTACCCCATGGAGCCATTTAAAAGATATACGGCCAGTTCGTTGGCTTTATAAGCGGGGTTATAACCAAACTTTCTTCCGGCAAATTCCACCGAATCTTTTGTTTCAGCATTGAATTTTACCGCGTAATAATTTTCGTTAATATAACTGGCAACAGACTCCTGACTGTAAGTTTCTTTTTCCATCACCCGGCACCATCCGCACCAGCTGGTGTACACATCAATGATTACAGGTTTGGGCTGGCGTGCATATGCCTCTTTCAGCTCTGTGAGCGAAATCCAGTTAACCTTTTCTTTTTTGGGTTGTTGAAAAGAAGAGAGTACAATCAATAATACAGTGATCACAGACAGGTTTCTGAGTGTTTTCATAAGGATTTGTTTTGTAGCTTAGTTGAACTTTAACGTAAAAAAATGAATAAAATTGTAGTGGCGGTTACTGGGGCAAGCGGCTCGGTCTATGCAAAGCTGATCATCGATAAATTATTGAAAAACAAAGCACAATGGCAGGAGCTGGCCTTGGTGATGACCGGGAATGCCAAAACCGTGTGGAAAACTGAGCTGGATAATGTGGATTATGAAAAACTGCCCGTTCAATTTTACGATCAGCACGATTTCAATGCGCCTTTTGCATCCGGTTCGGCCGGCTTTAATACCATGATCATCGTACCCTGCAGCATGGGCACATTGGGCCGGATCGCGGCCGGAATCTCCAATGACCTGATCACAAGGGCGGCAGATGTGGTGCTGAAAGAAAGACGAAGGCTGGTATGTGTGATCAGGGAAACGCCTTATAACCTGGTTCATATCCGGAATATGGAAACGGTAACGCTGGCAGGCGGAATCATCTGCCCGGCCACTCCCTCATTTTACAGTCAGCCTAAAACCATTGAAGAAGCCGCGGCCACGGTGGCCGACCGGGTGCTGGACCTGTCTGGCATCAGTATCTCAACCTTCAGATGGGGAAGCGGGGATAAAGACTGATCCGGCAGAAGCCTGCCGCTGAAAATCCACCTTTTTAAGTTACTTTTGCCGGGCTAATAACAGCGGCGTAACGTACATGAAGAACATCAGAAACTTTTGCATCATCGCACATATTGACCACGGAAAAAGTACCCTGGCCGACCGGCTCCTGGAGCATACAAAAACCATCAGCGAAAGGGATATGCAGGCCCAGGTGCTCGATGATATGGACCTGGAAAGGGAAAAAGGGATCACCATTAAAAGCCATGCCATCCAGATCAATTATGCATTTAAGGGCGAACAGTACACACTCAATCTTATTGACACTCCCGGTCATGTTGACTTCAGTTATGAAGTGAGCAGGGCGCTGGCTGCATGCGAAGGGGCCTTACTTTTAGTAGATGCTACACAAGGTATTCAGGCGCAGACAATCAGCAATTTATACCTTGCACTTGAAAATGATCTTGAGATAATTCCTGTGATCAATAAGATCGATATGGATGGTGCCATGATACCGGAAGTAAAAGACCAGATCATTGATTTAATTGGCTGTAAAGATGAAGAGATACTGCTGGCAAGCGGAAAAAGCGGGATTGGTATCGATGAGATATTAGCCGGTATTGTAGAGCGGATCCCTGCCCCGAAAGGAGATCCAAAAGCGCCGCTTCAGGCTTTAATATTTGATAGCGTATTTAATTCATTCAGAGGTATTATTGTTTATTACCGAATATTTAATGGTAGTATTAAGAAAGGGGATAAAGTGAAATTCTTCAGCACCAACCAGGAGTACTTTGCGGATGAAGTGGGTATTCTAAAATTGGGCATGGAAGAAAAGAAAGAAGTGAGTTGCGGAGATGTGGGTTATATCATCACGGGTATCAAAAATGCCAAAGAAGTAAAAGTGGGTGATACGCTTACTACTGTTGCCAATCCCACCCAAAGCAGGATTGACGGTTTTGAAGAAGTTAAGCCGATGGTATTTGCCGGTATCTTCCCGGTGAATACGGATGATTTTGAAGAGCTGCGGGATTGTATGGAAAAGCTGCAGCTCAATGATGCTTCCCTTACTTTTGAACTGGAAACCTCCCAGGCCCTTGGATTTGGTTTCCGTTGTGGTTTCCTTGGATTGCTTCATATGGAGATCATCCAGGAAAGATTGGAACGGGAGTTTAACCAGACCGTGATCACAACTGTGCCCAACGTAAGTTTTGTGGCCACCACAGTAAA
This sequence comes from Ferruginibacter sp., assembly GCA_046329655.1. Classification (GTDB taxonomy): domain Bacteria; phylum Bacteroidota; class Bacteroidia; order Chitinophagales; family Chitinophagaceae; genus Ferruginibacter. Next base: position 175,737 of record JAXLUD010000007.1, on the reverse strand, counting down.
GGGTGAAAAAGTGATAGTGAATAATCCCACTGAAATGCCGGATCCCACCAGGATCGATGTGATTGAAGAACCTTTTATCAAGGCACAGATCATCACCAAGCCGGAATACATAGGTAATATCATGAACCTGTGTATCGGTAAACGTGGCATCCTTACCCACCAGGGTTATCTTACCACCACCCGCGTGGAGCTGACCTTTGAAATGCCGCTGACAGAAATCGTGTTCGACTTTTACGATAAACTGAAATCACAAACCCGTGGTTATGCCTCATTCGACTACCACCCGCTGGATATGCGCCCGAGCGATATTGTGAAAATGGATATCCTGCTGAACAATGAAAAAGTGGATGCTTTAAGTGCCCTGATCCACCGCAGCCGCAGCCAGGATTTTGGTCGAAAACTCTGTGAAAAACTGAAAGAGCTGTTACCAAGACAGCAATTCCAGATCGCCATCCAGGCAGCCATTGGGGCAAAAGTAATTGCCCGTGAAAATATCAGCGCCATGCGCAAAGATGTAACCGCGAAATGTTATGGTGGTGATATCAGCCGTAAACGTAAACTGCTCGAAAAACAGAAGGAAGGTAAAAAACGCATGCGCCAGATAGGAAGCGTGGAAGTGCCGCAGGAAGCATTTTTGGCGGTGCTGAAGCTGGATGATTAAGCATATAAAGCAAATGATACTTTAAGAGCCTGCAACCGCGGGCTCTTATTTTTTACGAAACACAGAACGGGGCTTCCTGGATCGTGCCGGGCTGATTAATACAGCCTCAAAAGGGAAGCGGGTTGAGCCATTTTTCTTTGGAGAATTTTTCTCTTTATTACTGCGGGTGAATGGATCTGCGGTGGCCTGCGGCATTCCTTCATTTACCGAAACGGAGCCGGGATTTTTCGCTGGACTATCGTGCTGAGGATTTACAATGCATTCAGGAATCGGTGCCGGCGCTGCGGGTACAGTGGTTGAATATCCAAGGGTTACCCATTTGATATCAGTGCTGATTTGGTTTTTCCAGGTGAACCGGCTTTTTTTTCTTTTCTTGCGGCCCGCTTTCTTCCTGTGCTTTTGAGTACCGGGGGATGAAATCGCTGAACGGGTGTTTTGTAATGCGACCGGCTCGCCCTGGAAAAAATGGCGCGTCATTCCAAGGCTTGCATCAATGCCTAAAAAACTGTTCCCAAAACAAAGGAGTAAAATGATGAGAAACTTTTTCCAGGAAGAAAGTTTGTAATTGAAAATGTTTTCAGGGATGCTGATGGTGATCCTGTCTACCTGTTCTGTTTTGAACCGGCCGCAGAAACCTCCTCCATGATGTTCTGTAAAGTAATCCCGGATCGCTGCATCAGTCCATGTGCTGAAATCTATTACGGCTGTACGGCATGCGGCACAATAACGGCCGTTGTCAACCGGGGTCATATTGTCCCAGCTTTCAAAGCAGGGTTTTGGTATGGAGATTTTGAACATTTAATTAAAGCGGCGTCCCGTTCACTTGTCGCTTACCCTTTGCCTTTCTTCTTTGGAGAAGTTTTCGGTTTTTCTCCGCTGTTTTCCGATGGGAACTTATCATCAAATTTCCCGTTATCAACCGGTGCAGGCACGGGCATCTGGTTCAAAGGCGTTACCTGGTTGAAGATTTTTTCAATATGCACCCATTTGCCATTCTTCCATTTAAAACCTTCATAGTCGCCATCACCCACATAGGTCCATTTTTTATTGGGTTCATTGGTTTCTGAGATAAGATGCTCCACGATGATCATATCCATTTCGGCATCGTAATTCAGTTTGGGGCCATCATCTTTTTTGTATTCCATGATATAACGGCCAATGGAAGTTTTAAAAACACTGTCTTCCTCAAAACTGAAAAACCGGCCGCCAAAAACAGGTTCTTCCCCGTCGAAGTGCAGCACTTCTATCAGTTTTTTATTGCTGCGGATATTATTTTCATCAAATCCCAGCAGGGTATAATAATCCTGGTTGCCTGCTTTTTTTTGAACGATGTTGTAATAAACGGCGCCGATCCAGCCTTTGTTATTGCCAACGGTATCATTGAGTTTAATGGTGATGTCGCTTTTGTCGATCAGCGGGTATAATTTAAGCGTGCCGTCATAGGTGCGCATTTGTATGGCGCCATGCTGCCGGATCACGTTATCATTGATCACCATCTGCCAGGTGAAAATGCGGAAACTGCTGTCGGGTGCATACAGGCGTGAAATGGTTTCGAGGGAATCAAATGTGTAATAGAAGGAATGCGGGGTTTTCAATGCTCGTACCAGTTGCTTGGTAAACAGGCTGTCGGCCGTAAAACGGTCACTCGAATTTCTGCCCTGGATAATCTTAACCGCAGATATTTTAAGTGAATCTTCTTTTTGCTGCAACAGTTTCTCATCTGCCTTAGAAAGGCGCTGGGCAGATGCAGTGAAAACAAATAATAAAAGTGGCAGTAAAACCGGCTTTTTTTTCATGCGCTAAATTTAGTTAATCCTTTAACAATTGCCGGGTAAAAATACAGAAGGGGAAAAATTTAACTAAAGTTTGAGGGGGGTAGAAACACTGATTACGCGGATTTCAGCAGGTATTAACAGATATTATGAAGCGAACTTGTTGTTCTTTAGGCAAGTTATTGGACACGGATTATCAGGATTTATAAGATTGAGCGGTTCAGATCATAGTAATCAAATAAATCTGTGTGCTTTGTTTTTGTATTCGCGGTTTATTAAACGCGGATTATTATGATCTGATATGATTGAGAGATTCTGATCGTAATAATCATATTAATCTGTGTCCTACAGGGTTTTTACCCGCTATTACAAATCCAGCGCAAAGGCGATCAGCGAAGGATATACTGCGTCAATTTTTTTGTCATTGGTGTCCACATCGGGCCGGTTGGTGGTGAGAAAAACTGTTTTGGCGCCGATATTCCTCCCGAACCCCATATCGCTGATGGTATTGCCCACCATGATGGATTTGGAAAGATCAATATCAGGAAAATCCTTTGCAGCCTGCAGCCCCATCCCGGGGTTGGGCTTGCGGTTAGGACTCTCCATTTCAGGACAATAATACACACCATCAATTTTGCCACCTACTTTTTCCACTTCCTCCAGCATGTTTTTATGGATCAGCTGCATGTCTTCCAGTTTGGTAATGCCCTTTGCAATGCCCCGCTGGTTGGTTACCACAATGATGCGGTTGAATTTTTGGGTGAATATCTGTATGGCCACTTTGGCGCCATCGTAAAATTTAAATTCCTCCCAGGTGCTCACATATTTAGGATGCTCTTCATGATTGATCACGCCATCACGGTCAAGAAAAAGTGTCCAGGTGCTGTCTATTTTGGTAAGGTCTAAAGTCATGATTGGTTGTTCATGGTTCATAGTTCATGGTTGGCACGTTCATAGTCTTCGGGGATGCCAATATCAATAAAATAATTATCAAAGGTGGTGGCAAACAATTTGCCGCTGCCGGTTTGTACTTCTAAAAAATCTTTTTCAAAAGAGAATTTTTCAGGCAGGGAAGCCTTGAGCAGTTCACTTGCCTGCAATGCATAAATGCCACCGTTTATCAAACCACTTTCGCAAAATTGTTTTTCCCTGAAAGCGGTGATACTGCCGTCGCTGTTTGTTTCAACTGTTCCATAACGGTTAAAGTTGATCATGGGTTTCAACGCCAGGCTGCAAACGGCATGGTGCTGCTGGTGAAAACCGGATAATTTTTTTAAGTCAATGTCAAAAAAGGTATCGCCATTAAATACCAGCACGTTTTTGCCCGTGACATACTTGCAGGCTGCTTTAATGGCACCGCCGGTACCCAGCGGTTCTTCTTCTGTTACATATACTTTTTCCAGTGCGGTAAAATGCTCATCCAGGTAATGGGTGATGATTTCGCTTTTATAGCCGAGCGAAAAAATACAACGCTGAATTCCCTGCTTTTCGAGGTATGCGATGATATAGGCCAGAAAGGGTTTGCCTTTTACCGGCGCCATGCATTTGGGTACATCTGCAACAACACTTCTCAGTCTTGTACCTAATCCACCAGCTAATATAATTGCTTCTTTAATCATTGGAGTCGTCGAAGGTTCCCCGTTCAGGGGGCGGAGGGGGCAAAATATTTTTCTTCAACAAGTTCACATATAATATGCCCCAGCATGATATGGCTTTCCTGTATGCGGGGCGTGTCGTTGCTGGGTACATTGAGCAGGTGATCAGACAATGTTTTCATTTTACCACCTTCTTTCCCTGTAAAGCCAATGGTGAGCATGCCTTTTTCCCTGGCCACTTCAAAGGCGGCCACAATATTTTTACTGTTGCCCGAAGTTGAAAGCCCGATGAGCACATCGCCCTTTACACCAATTCCATGGATCAGGCGGCTGTAGATCACATCGTAACTGTAATCATTGGCAACGGCCGTCATGTACGAAGTATTGCAGTGCAGGGCTTCGGCGGGTAATGCTTCCCGGTCTTTATAAAAGCGGCCGCTGAATTCTGCAGCGAGGTGCTGCGCATCCGCTGCGCTGCCGCCATTGCCACAGAACAACACTTTATTGCCATTGCGGAAGGCTTCCACAATCAAATCCACACATGTACTAACTGTACTGAGCAGCGTTTCATTTTGCAGTATCTGCTGCTTGGTTTGCACAGAGGCTGCAATGATATTTTTTATTTTTTCAGACATGTTTGTTTTCTAAATCTGGTGTTCAAAAATGGTATGCCGCTGACGGGATTGACCCGCCTTCATTTTCCGGCGGGCAAGCACAACGATGCTGCATTGAAAAACTGAAGCCGGTATCCGCACATTAAACCGTCCAGCTGGTAAGCCCGTACTTGGTGAACGAATATTTTTTTACTTCGCCGCCAAAGTTATTTAAAGTATTGATAACGGCATAACGGGTGTTGCCCGGGCAGTAGAAGATCATAAAACCACCACCGCCAGCCCCGCTGATCTTTCCGCCGGTGGCACCAGCGGCTTTTGCGGCATCATAAATGCTTTCGATCTTGCTGTTGGAAATATTATGCGCCATCAGTCTTTTTTGCTGGAAGCCATAATCAAGTATTTCCCCAATTTCATTCAGTTTGCCTTTGAGCAAGGCTTCCTTCATCATCCTTGCCTGCTCTTTTAAATGATGCATGGCTTCGATGCTCTTTTCGTTTTTGCTTTGCACATTGCTCACCTGTTCTTTAATGATGGAGGCGCTTTCCCTTGAAGTATCGGTGAAATATAAAACGAGATTATTCTCCAGTTCGTGCAAATATTCAGGACGGATGCGCAGCGGGTTTACGATCACTTTATCGGCATCATAAAATTCCATAAAGTTAACGCCGCCAAATGTGGCCGCATACTGATCCTGTTTGCCGCCTGCCAGCTGCAGGTCATTCCGCTCAATACTGTAAGCATATTGTGCCGCATCATATTCCCCAAACGGCAGTTTGAGCATTTCACTAAATGCGCCGAGTATGGCCACCACCAGTGTGGAGGAAGTGCCCAGGCCCGAACCTGCAGGCGCATCCACAAAAGTAGAGAGCCGGAAACCGGTTTTAAACGAATGCTCTTTCTGAATACGGTTGTATACACCTTTTAATAAGTTGAGTGTGCCATCAATGGGCAATTCACGGGTCCAGTCAAAAACCTGCTGTTCGTTACGGTCCAGCGCTTCCACAATGATCTTATTTTCTGCCAGCGGTTCAATGGTGGCATAGGCCGAAAGTGAAATGGTTGCATTGAGGATGGCACCGCCATAGAGGTCGCTGTAAGGACTAACATCCGTACCGCCGCCGGCAAGACCGATCCGAAGGGGTGCTTTACTTCTGTATATCATTCCGGATTCAATTGTGCGGCAATTTACTTACAATTGGCAACTTCGAGAATGGATTCTGATAATTTGCTCCAGCTGAGTTTTTTCTTTTCTTCCACCAGGTGAGGTGTAAAGTGCGCTTCGCCTTTTACAAAATATTCCCTGATTTTTTCTGCAATGGCTGCTGCATTGGGTTCTGCAACCAGTCCGACTTTATCATCGGGCACCAGTGATGGTAAACCGCCCACATTGGTAACCACCATGGGTTTTTCAAAATGATAGGCGAGGGGTGTTACGCCGCTTTGTGTGGCATTGCGGTAGGGCTGTACCACCAGGTCGGCTGCGCACAGGTAATATTTTACTTCGCTGTCGGGTATAAAATCGGTTCTTAGTATCAACTGGTCCTGGATGCCGAGCTGTGTTATTTGCTCATCATAAGGTTTGCGGTCTTCATAAAACTCGCCCGCCACCAGCAGTTTGATGCCTGTATTTTTCAGATGTGGCATTGCTTCAAACAACACATCCAGTCCCTTGTATTTCCTGATGAAGCCAAAGAATAAAATGACTTTTTCATTTTTGCTGATGCCTAAAAAATCCCTAGCCTCTGCCGTGCTGATCTTTGCTCCAAAATTATCATACAGCGGGTGCGGTACGGCCCTGGCAGGTTTTGTTTGATTGAAAAGCCGCAGGTCCGCCAGCACTTTTTCACTCATGGTTACAAAACCATCAATGGGTTTGATGAAATATTTGGTAAAGGGTTTGTCGCCAAAACGCTTTTCATGCGGAATGATATTGTCTGCAATGCAAACCACCCGGGTTTGTTTGTTTCTTTTTACAATACGGAGAATGGTGCCAAGACAGGGCCCCATCAGCGGCAGCCAGTAACGAACCACCACCAGGTCGGGCCTTTCTTTTTTGAGTTTGCGCCCAACGCTTAACCAGTTAAAGGGGTTAACAGAGTTGATGCATACATTAATCTTAATATCTGTTGGTGCCGGCTCAGATGAATATTGCGTGGTGCCGGGAAAAATAAAATCGGGGTACTGCAGTGAAAAAGTATAAATGCTCACTTCATTTCCCTGCGATTGAAATTCCCGGGCCAGCCTTTCGTTGTAAGATGCCAGTCCGCCGCGTAATGGGTGGGCGGGGCCGATGATGATGATTTTTTTACCTGATGGAAACACGGATGACACAGATTTGAACCGGTGTTAACGGATTTTTTTAATATCGTTTGTAAAGATTTTTCTTTTGAATGAAGGCTTCTCTCCAAAAAAGAAAAGCAGCCCCACTTCATATGTCGTGGCTTTGAGATAATTGAGCAGCTGTAATTCGTGTTCTATTATGATTCCTCCCTCGCCGGCTTTGAGTTCAATTATTATTTTATCTTCAACCAGTAAGTCGGCGAAATAATTCCCGACCTGCCTGCCCTGGTAATAAACTTTAACAGGGTATTGCTGCTGGCATATTAAACCGGCATGCTGCATTTCGATTGAGAAAGCGTTTTCGTAAACTTTCTCCAAAAAGCCATATCCCAGCTCGTTATACACTTTGTAAAAACACCTGATAACGGTGTTTGTCAAGTCTTCATGTAAAAGCATACGGATCAGTTTATATCAATGTAAAAAACGCTTGTTGAAAGCCTTTGATACAATTTGCAAAACACGGTGCCGTTTATGTTTCTAACAGAAAAATCAGTATTAATCAGCACCCATCAGCGTCATCCGTGTTTCTATCCTACAAACCAGTCTTCGTTTCAATCAAATACGAATTCCTCTCCGGTGAGTTTCTTGAAATAAGTTCCCCGATAAAACCTGCCAAAAACAATTGAGAGCCGATGATCATTACGGCCAGTGCAATGTAAAATGTGGGGCGGTTGGTGATGGCATAATCAAAATCAATCAGTTTGGAAATGATGAGGTATAAACTGAATCCAAGTCCAATCAAAAAACAAATGGTGCCCCACAATCCGAAAAAGTGCATGGGCCGCTTGCCAAATTTGCCCATGAAAAAAATGGTCATCAGGTCTAAAAATCCATTGATAAAACGGGTCCAGCCAAACTTGGTTACGCCATATTTGCGGGCACGGTGTTCCACCACTTTTTCGCCGATCTTGCGGTAGCCGGCCCATTTGGCCAGCACCGGAATATAGCGGTGCATTTCCCCATACACTTCAATGCTCTTGATCACTTTTTTACGGTAGGCTTTCAGTCCGCAGTTAAAATCGTGCAGTTTGATTTTACTCATGCCACGTGCTGCAGCATTGAATAATTTGCTGGGAATATTTTTGGTAAGGGTGTTATCGTACCGTTTCTTTTTCCAGCCGCTTACCAGGTCAAAACCATCGTTTATGATCATACTGCGCAGTTCGGGTATTTCATCCGGACTGTCCTGCATATCGGCGTCCATCGTGATCACCACTTCGCCCTGGGCGGCCTTAAAGCCCTCGTTCAGCGCAGCACTTTTGCCGTAATTACGCTGGAATTTGATGCCTTTTATGTTGCTGTTGCTGCTGCGCAGTTGCTCCACCACTTTCCAGGAATTGTCTGTACTGCCATCATCGATCATGATGATTTCATAGCTGTAGTTATTGGCAGCCGTTACCCTTTCTATCCATCCACAAAGTTCCGGGAGGGATTCTTCCTCGTTAAAAAGCGGTATTACAATTGAAAGGTCCATTTTTATTTTTTTGTGACGGGCATTTGTTCTTTAATAAGCTTCACTGGCACCTGCCTGCCCGCAGATCGCACACTTAATCTTCATCTCTTTACTTAACTGGTTGCGGCTGCTTTAAAAAAGCCGCCCCGATTGCAGACACTACGGCGCCAATAGCAAGATAACTGAAAACAACCGCCATGATATATCCCGGCAAAAATAGTTTTTTTGCAGTTGCAATACTTTTTTCAACATCCACCGGGGTGAAATCTTTGTTTTTTGCCAGTTCTACCCGCATGCCGGCTGCCATTTGCTCCTTTAACTCCGGGTGCATCAGTATAAAAACAAGTGTGAAGACCACCATTAAAAAAGTTACGAGTACAAAACATTTAAAGCCTTCTGCAAACAGCTGCTTAAAACCGGCAGCGCCATCATTCAGTCTTTTTAAGTTGAGCAGAGCCCATAAGATGCCACCCACATACATGGCATAAGTAATGTAGGGGAGGTTATTGTCAAAACTGCCCTTCAATTTATAGATGAGCATTGAAAAGGCGATCATGGCCGCACCGGTGATGATGCCGATATTTCTGGCGGTAATCTGTTTCATTAATTAATGGCTGATTGTCCTTTATTAATAATGCCCACCACTTTTCCTTTCAGCTGCCTGCCAATGAAGGGGGAGTTCTTTGATTTTGAACGGATCATGCTTTCTTCAAATATATATTCGGTAGCGGGATTGAAGAGTGTGAGGTTTGCTTCGGCCCCTTCTTTTATTTCCGGTACCTGCAGTCCGAATATTTTACGCGGCGCTGCAGATAAGGCGTCAATACATTTTTCTAATGACCAATAACCCATGACTGTGATCCCCAGCACTCCAAACAAAGTCTCCAGCCCAATCATGCCTTCTTTGGCGTATTCAAATTCACAGGTTTTGCTGTCCCAGTTCTGTGGAAAATGGTGCGAAGCGATACAGTCAATGGTCCCATCGGCCACTGCATTGATCAAAGCCTGCCTGTCGGCTTCCGTACGAATGGGCGGATTTACTTTCAGGTTGGTGTCGTACCCGCGTACATCTTCATCTGTAAAGAATAACTGGTGGGGCGTAACAGAACAGCTCACCGCTATACCCCCGTCCTTCGCTCTTTTTATATATTCCAGGCTTTTTGCGGAGGCAATGCCCGTGAAATGAACTTTACTGTCTGTATATCTTACCAGTTTAATATCCCTTGCCACCATCAGTTCTTCCGCAATGGCAGGTTTGCCCGGTAATCCAAGTTGAGTGGAAACAATCCCTTCATTCATCAGCCCGTTTGAACCGATGCTTTTATCGTCTGGCACCTGTATAATGGTGCCGTTAAAGCTTTTTACATACTGGAGGGCTTTCAGCAAAAGACCGGATGACTGAACCGTATGGGTGCCGTCTGTAAAGGCGATGGCGCCCGAAAGGTGCATATCGTGCATTTCAGCCAGATCTTTTCCCTCGGTGTTTTTGGTAACGGCCCCGGCAGGATGTACGGTAACAGGCAGGCTTTTTGATTTTTGAATGATATATTCCACCTGCGCCTTGTTTTGCACCACCGGGCTGGTATTCGGGATGGCAATTACATCGGTAAAGCCCCCTGCTGCCGCGGCTGCTGCGCCTGATTCAATGGTTTCTTTGTATTCAAAACCCGGGTCGCCAAAACTGGCAAAAACATCCATCCAGCCAATACTGGCGTGCAAACCCGGTTGGGCAATCACTGTTGTGGCCGGTTCTTCAATATTATCAGCAATTTTTGCAATAATACCGTTGGAAACTAAAATGTCTTTGGTTTGTCCGTTTAAAGGAGAAGAGGGGGAGATAATGGTTGCTTGCTTTATTAAAACCTGCATGTATAGTAAAGTTGCGCTAAGATAATACAACTTAGAGTTTTTAAAGTTGATTTTTTGAATTAGTTTTGCGGTCCGCAATTAAAAACCGGAGTTCGGGACGTAGCGCAGCCCGGTAGCGCACTTGCATGGGGTGCAAGGGGTCGCTAGTTCGAATCTAGTCGTCCCGACATAAAAAGGCTCACAATCATTGTGAGCTTTTTTTATTTTTTGCAAATAGTTTTTCGGGACGTATCCCCGCCGTTGGCGGGGCACTTGCATGGGGTGCAAGGGGTCGCTAGTTCGAATCTGGTCGTCCCGACAAAAAAGGCTCACTATAATTGTGGGCCTTTTTTTATTTTTGTAAGTCAGAGAATTTTCGGGATGTAGCGCAGCCCGGTAGCGCACTTCGTTCGGGACGAAGGGGCCGCTGGTTCGAATCCAGTCATCCCGACTGAGAAATATGCCACACTATGTTTACGTTATACGTAGTTTGAAAGATGGCCGTTACTACATAGGGGAAACCTCAGATGTGGTGGCGAGATTGGCGTTTCATAATGAAGGCAAACAGCGATCAACCAAAAGCCGTATCCCATTTGAACTGATTTTATACGAATCTTACACAAGCCGTGTTGAAGCCTTACAACGGGAAAAGCAGATTAAAAGTTGGAAAGGCGGCCTTGCCTTTAAAAAATTGGTATCAGGGATGTAGCCCCGCCATTGGCGGGGCACTTCGTTCGGGACGAAGGGGCCGCTGGTTCGAATCCAGTCATCCCGACTGAGAAATATGCCACACTATGTTTACGTTATACGTAGTTTGAAAGATGGCCGTTACTACACAGGGGAAACCTCAGATGTGGTGGCGAGATTGGCGTTTCATAATGAAGGCAAACAGCGATCAACCAAAAGCCGTATCCCATTTGAACTGATTTTATACGAATCTTACACAAGCCGTGTTGAAGCCTTACAACGGGAAAAGCAGATTAAAAGTTGGAAAGGCGGCCTTGCCTTTAAAAAGTTGGTATCAGGGATGTAGCCCCGCCATTGGCGGGGCACTTCGTTCGGGACGAAGGGGCCGCTGGTTCGAATCCAGTCATCCCGACTTCAAAAGAGGCAGTTATAAAAGTAACTGCCTCTTTTGTGAATCCATAAAATTATGTACGTTCATCAGCCTGTTGCCTGGTTTTAATCCTTTGCTGTCACAGGCAGTTTTACTGATTTTTCCAGGCTGGTTTCATTCAGCCAGGTTTGGCTGCCATTACCCTCCCTTTCCGTGTGGCCGTTGGGGTATTGCAACATCAATGCGGTATGTTCCCCATTTTTGCCAATACTGAAAGTATAGGTGACCTCTTCTAATTTTCTATTGGCTGTTTTTAATTTTTTACTCCAGGTTTCATTTATGGCACGGTTGGTAACATCACTGTTTCCATTAGATGTTTTACCAATTTTACTCCATTCTTCGTTATATCCTTTAGATGGAGTGATAGTAAGCTTGTTGCCATTCATGGTATAGGTACCTGTTTCGTATTTCAGGGTTTTGGTATCGGTATAATGTGAAGCATTTACGCAAATAAAACGGTAAGTTCCATCAGCATTGAATTTATATTGATTGGTGGAGAACCCTCCTGTGTTATAGCTGGTGCCGCCCGCATTAGAAAATTTTTCAGTGGTAGTGCCCTCCCATATTTTTCCTGCAATTGGTGCGTTCATAGAAACGGTATTAATCTTCTGAGGTAACTCTGCTGCATTGTTAACCGTTTTATTTTCCAACCCGGTTTTCAATCCGGGCGGGTTATCTATCAGTGACTCCATCTCTCTGAAACTATAACGGAATTCATATGGATCTCCGGGTGCATTAAATTTCCCCCCATCTCTTTGTGTTGGTTTTCCCGGATACAGCTTAATACCATTTCCATAGGTGGCATCATAAATCATCTCAAAAGTATAAGTGGTTTTTTCCAATTTATATTCTGAAGATTTTTTAAAAGCCCCCCATTCTTTCGAGCTGGACAGCTTTCCCCAAAAACCTGCTTTCGCTGTTTTAGGGGTAATTATGAGTTGGTTGCCCTGTACAGTATAAGTTCCGGTTTCATAGATAAACATGATATCTGGAGCTTTTGTAAGCCATTGTTTGTTACGGAACAGGTAGGTGCCATCCGGAAAAAAATGGTATTCCTTTCTCAAATAACCGGCAGTATACTGGGGCATATTGTTAATATAGTACCCGTTGGTTTCTAACACATAGTTTGTCCATAAACCTGCTACGGCAGCTTTATTTGCTGTTGCCGGCTCATTATTCCCGGCAGCCCGGTTTTGTGAAAGCTTCACCAGTTCCAGTGAGTTAAGAAAAGTAAGCAGCTCGTTTTGGAACTGTTGTGTATTTGTCATCAATACAACACTCACGGTTTGGCTGCCACCAGTGGCTGTAAGTAATGTTACTATGCCTTTTTTAGCGCCCTCAGTATAACTGGCATTGCCGGAAATGATATCCCAGCCATTGTCCTGCGTGGGCTGCTGCATGGTTGGCTGCCCGTTTGTCTTTACAGTGTTTTTTACAAGCCTGTCCCAGCTGTTGTTAAAGTTGTCGCTGGCCGCAGAAACCGAGGCTGTTGCTTTTGTAATAATAGCAATGGCATAGCCACCTGTTTTATTGTCCGTAACTGAAAGCTGAATACCACCTTCGTTCTGCACTTTACCCCATCCATCGGGGGCCGAGTAACTGAGTACATCAAAAGATTGTTTTTGCGCCAAAACATGTATAATGAGAAACGTAAGTACAATTGAAATGAACGACTGTTTCATGCTGATGTTTTTATTGCTTATAATTTTTTCCATCCCGGGGGATAATCGATCAGGGATTTTTGCGGATCCCTCGATGTATACCTGAATTGCTGCTTACCCGTTTTATTGCCATCTTTTCCTTCACGGCAGGTTGGCGCAGGTGCCTGAAGAAGCAGGACATTTTCTGAAGCACCCGTATTCGTAAATAATTCGAATGTGTATGCCGTTTTTTCAGATTTGTAATTTGTCGAGGCCCGCACCAGTTTACCCCATTCATCCGTTCTTCCGCTGGCAGTTTTACTCCACCATTCTCCTTTACCTTTTTGAGGAGTAATCGTAATCTGGTTTCCCTTAATGACATAAGTGCCTGTTTCATACACAAACAAAATATCCTTTACATACACCATCCAGTCTTTGGCCCTGAATACATACGTTCCATCTTTGTTAAAAACATATTCCCGCCGCATATAACCGCCGGTAAGTTGCGGCATTCCGTTGATAACGCCATTAGACTCCGTATTATAATAAACCCACAAACCCATTAAGGAATTATTTCGATTATTCCCAGATGAATCGGCGGGTTGCAGTTTGTGTTTCGCTTCAGAACCTTCATTTACATTTTCTACATTTAATACCAGTGATTCCAATAATGCATGGTAGTCTTTCAGAAACACGGAAGCAGTAGTGTTACATAATACAGAGAAATAAATCTTGTCATTAGAATAAACGGTTAACACTGAAGTAACATTTGCCCCATTGTATTGCCAGGTTCCGCTTCCGCTAATGCTATTCCAACCGTGTAAAGTTTTTGAAGCTTGTTTATCAGGACCCGCAACAGTTTTACCGGCTTCTACCAGTTCATTCCATTCCTTCTCAAAATCGGAAGCCCGATTTCCGGTACTGGCTGTGCTTTTATAAATGGCGATCTGCGCCCAGCTTGTGCCATTAACCCGTGAATATGAAATATGCCCGTCTGTTTTATTCTCTTGCCATCCTTTTGGCGCCGCGTAAGTAGCGATATCAAAAATTTGCTTTTGAGAAAACCCGGCGCAGCTCATTCCTGATATTATCGTAATGAAAAAAATATATTTGAAACGTTTCATCTTTTTAACTAATGGTTTTATTGAACCGTGTATACATAGTCCACTGTATTATTAGCGGTATTCGTTTCCGCCAGCGGCGTACTGTTTAATGTTCCCAGTGTAAAGTGAAATATAAGATTGGCCCCGCTCGTTACTCCGTTTACCCGGACGCTTCCGCCAATTAAAACTTTATCGCCTGGTTTTAACGGACCAGTTGCTTTGTAATAACCCGGGAACACCTGCGTGCCGTTCACCCTTGTTGCAAATGGATAGGTTTCATTGTAAAGATTGGTGCCCGGGCTTCCCTGCGGATAAACCTGTACCATCGGAATTATCGAACGGGCAATATCGATCGGAATTTCTCCGGGGCCATTGTTGATCACCGATACATTGATCAGTGTGTTTAAGAACGTACTGCCGGTTACGGGAGCAATCTGGTTTATCTGAAAGGTGAGATCAGGCAGCGGTGTACTCCAGGATTCAAGATTTCCGGCTACAGGAATTTCAAGTGTGTTGTTTGTTTCATTGACTTCAGCAAGGATGTTGAAGTTGTCAAGTATAATGAGTAAAGTTTTACCGTTATAATTTGCAGGATTTAAACCGGTTCGCAGATATGTACATTGAAATTTTTCGTTGGGGCGAAGAATACCATTTGCAGGAAAACCGGGCAAGGCTGGCAACAGTGAATATCCACCAGCGGGCTCAACATAGGGGTGGGCAGGATTTTTGATATTCGCTTGTATAGTTATACCTGTGAGATTGATATCTTCAGCGCCGGTATTGATTACATCGAAATTTACTGTGTAAATTCCAGCTTCTCCAATGGCAAAATTGCTGGTACTTTTATGAATGGACACCAGTGAAATTTTTAAATCCTTGCCAACCTTTTTTCTTAAATCTGTTTGCTGAGTGGGCAGCGCAAGAATTGCACGGGATGGCTGAACCGGGGTTTGAGATATTTTTTTAATCTGTGATACTGCCGGCAGTACCTCGGAAATAAACAAAAATAATGTGAATGTTTTTTTCATAAATGCCAATTGAATGACGATGACTGTAAAGATAAACTGCAGTCACAATCTGCGGTATCATTAAAAAAGATGAATTCTGCTTATTTTAATAAATTTTTGCACGAATCAAAATCAAAGTTTTTACTAAAGTTGTTCACCAGCTTTAGTGAGAGAGGCATACTTACATACCTGAATGCAGCGGTTATTAATTGCGGGTTAGCTGCACCTGCTGTAATTTTTTTGAAATAAGCGGGGTTTATTTTAAAAAGTGGCTGGCTTTTCTTGCCACTGTCGTAAAAAGTCCAAAACCTGTTGTAATTGGTTCTTTCCTTTAACCCTGCTTTATAATTTTGCGATGCATCTTCCTGCCTGTTTATGACGGCCTGTTGTTGCAGCCAGCCTTCATTATTGTCGCTCAATGCTTTTTTTACTTTAGCTATTTTATCTGCCACATCGGCTTCCCAGTTTCCATAATACTGCTCAATGCTTTTATTATGGCTGGCTGTTAATTCTGCAATCAGTATCGGGAAGTGTAATTTTTCCCTTTCATAATATTCCAGTAAGCTTTCCAGGTATTCCTTTCTGCTAACAGGTAATAAAACAGGCATGTCTTTTTTCTTGATGAACCAATACCGGTATATAAACTGGCTGCGGCTGTTTTGCTTAATATCTTTTTCTGCCACATCCTGGAAATAACTTTCACCAGTATTGATGGCCTGCAATAGTTGCTCACTTGTACAGGAATAATAATTAAACAAACTTATCAATGGATCATTTACATTAACCGGTTTATGATTTTTCCAATCCTGAAACTGAAATCCAAAATCATATTCTGCCATACTGCTGCCAAAAGGGTTGTCTAAAAAACGATTGAGTGTAGTAGTGGGGATTTCATTTATATAAATGCGCAAAACCGTTTCATACTCACTGTTGCGTTTCAGTTTACCATTCAGGCAAAAGAACTCATACAGAGCCGATTGAAAAGTATATTGACCCAGTTTGGTATTACCCAAATATCCATATCCTCTTGTTGAATAATAGTTCTCCCAATTGCCACCGGTAAGGTTAAATCCTGTGCGGCTTTGCGCTTCTGTTTTTTCTATTTGCCCCAATATTTGTTTGGCAATGGTTTTATCGTCAGCAGTGGTAAGGTTTTTAAAATACTCCGCTCTTGCCGCCGGCCAGGGATATGCTGCAGCGGTTTGATATTTGCCGGGTACTGTTTCCACATCTGCATTGGTTTTACAAACCTGGGCGTTTAATAGTACGGCATTTAATGAAATGCATAATGTAACAAGATGTTTCATGCTGTGTATTATTGTTGCAAAGAATTATTCAGTCATTTTCTGCAATGCCGCGAAATCGAAATTCTTTTCAAAATTTCTCAACAGGTTTTCGCTCCATTGTTTTTCATCACCTCCTTCATACCTGAATTCAACTAAGAAATATACAGGTTTCAAAGGGTCGTTTATATTTGCTTTAAAGTATTCGGGATTGTATTTGTATATGGGTGTGCCATTTTCAAAATCGTAGAAATCAAATAATCCATTTGAAGCTTTGGTGTAATCATTTTCCCTGTTTCCTTTTGGCGGTGCCACCTGTTGCTGCAACCAGCCGGTGTTTTTTGTTTGCAGCAGCTTGCTGATCCTTGTCTTTTTTATTTCGTAAACCTGGTTGTAGGCGGCTTTGTCGGCATTGATAATAGAAATTTTTGAAGGATCATTTTTCAACTTGTAATCGGAGTGCCATTCAAAATTATACTTTTCAATTTCATAGTATTCCAGCAGGGCTTCTAAAAATTCTTTCCGGGTAACAGGTATTAATAGCGGAGTGCCTGGTTTAGTAACGGTGTAATAGCGATCTGTCCACTTGTATATATAGTTCTTCTTTTCTTCGCCTGCTAACCAGTTTTCAACATATCCTTCACCATTTACCAGTTTTAAAAAGGCAGCATGTTTGTTGTTATAATCGCTGTTTTTATTATTCAACACCATTTCTTCAGAAACGTACTGAACAATGTTACTTCTTTTGCTGTAGCGGTCAATATCATATTGTTTGTCATAGAAGCCATGCCATTTTGCATCTGTAGGAATTTCGTATCGGATACTTTTATCGGTAATATAAAAATCGCCTTTTTCTCCATAAAAACTCCCTTCAGTAAGTGTGGCATTTGCTGTAACACGAAACACACTGCGGTATTCGGTTACTTCTTTCACCACATGCTGCTGCACATTACAAACCATTTGGTAAAACCCAAGCTGGTAATCATATGCTGTATGAGCATACGCACTGAAATAATTCCTTCCACTAACGTTGTTTGAGCTGCTGTGGTAACTTACCCGCATTACACAGCCGGTTGCCTGAAAGTTTTTGCGGCTGCTTTCTTCCAGTTTTTCAATATTGTTTAACGTGGCAATAATTTTTACTTTATCTGCAGCAGTATTGGTGCCATTCAATACAATACCATATTTAGGCTTGGTATGATTATAATACAAGGCCGGCATCGCCTGCACTTCTTTACCAGTACAAGGGGTTTGGTTAATGACCACGTTTTGTGTTTGTGATAAAACCGGCAGGCTTTCTGATAACAGGAAGAAAAAAAACAAATATTGTTTCATTACCTGGAGAGTTTGTTTTATGTATTCCGTAAACCTTATTCAGTGCTATTTGTGTTAAAAGTTTGGTGGTGTTACTGCCCAGGACTGACCATTTTTTGTATCAAATCCATTCGTTGTGGTGTTTAAAAGTTTTCCGCTTAAGTCATAATTATAATACACCCAGCAAACTTTTGATGGTTTCAGTTGCACGGTGGTAGAAAGGCTTCTGTCGCAAGCCTGTGCTTCATTACAGGATAACACTTTTGCATCTTCGAAGTAGATAATGTATTTTATTTTGTTGAAACTCGTTTTTGTGTCTTGTAATACAGTAACCTGGCCGTTAAGAATGTTCTTTGCCGTTTGCAGGGCTGCTAAAAAATCAGCACTGGCAGGACAGGGACTAAATTTTAAATTGATTGTGGTGTTTTGATTCTGGCCTGTTGTGTTATATTCAATTACCTCTACCTGCTTTTCATAGAGCTTGTATTTTGAATTACCAGTAAATTTAACCGGATTAATACTGCCTAAAAATTTCCCAAACATTAAATCCTGGCTAAGTGCAGCAGAAGCGTAAAGCAGGAACAGTGCCAAAAGAGTGATTATTCTTTTCATGTTTTAAAGATTTTGATTACTGTGGAACAAAAGTTTTATTTAACCTGTAAAAAAGGTTATTGTTTATGATGAAACCGGGATTATCAGCGGCTGCCGGGTTTGCATCCAGCACAGGCGTAAATGCCACCTGCAGTTTACGCCCGCTTTGAGTGGTGAGAACGAGTGAATAATTTACAATTTCATACGTGCCTTTGCCAATGGCATAACTGTCTCCATAGGTAAGGTTGCTGAATTCGATGCCTTCGTTAATGTATGTGCCATCTTTTTTAAAGAAGATGATGGGGCGTTTGCCGGGGTCAATTTGTTTCGAGATAATATCAGGCTTGCCATTGTAATACGATAACTCTGGTGAATAGGCTCCTTCAAACTGCAATCCATTTACCGGCTGCACTTTTTTATATAAACTGCTTTTTAAGTTGGGGTAGCGGCTCCTTGTTTTTGCATCAAGTTTATATAATTCCATTTTTCCGTATCTGTCATTCACCAGGCTTAACATGTTGCCCCTGTCGGTTACAGTACCCCAGCTTCCTGTTTCGTTGCTGTTTTCGGGGGTTACTCCGTTCAGGCCTTTTTCTGGCATATAGGTAAGGTATTTCCCTTCAGGAGAAATTACTACTGTGTTTAATTTTGTTGTTACCTGTGTGCCTGTTGCAAGATTGGGGCAATTGCATTCCCATACTTCGTACGCCAAGTTTTTTGAAGAACCCGTTACATTTGGAGCAGCGGGTTTTGTTGTTGTTTTTATTTCCCGTACCACATCAGCTGAAGCAATAAAATCTTCTATGTCATTTTTGTAGTTATCGTTATTGCTAAGGATATAAACAGATTGTGTTTTGTTTTCGCCACTGAAAGTAAAAAGGATTGCCAGATTGGCAATTCCTTTTAGCGTAACATTTACTTTCCCAGTTAAAAATTTCCAGCCCTTTAACTCCGTTTCGGGCTGCATAACAGGTTCTGCAGTTGCTGAAAGATTCTTTTTAACAATGTTAGTCCATGCGAAATCAAAATCGTTTTTGGTGTTTTCTTTACCATTCACAAGGTCATAAATAAAAAACATGCAAAAAGCCCCTGTGCTTTTGTCCTGCTTATAGTAAGTAAGCACATCATCTTTTTTTACTGTTTCGTAGCCGCCGGGTATTTTATAGCTTATAATACCAAAGCTGCCTTCTTGTGCCCGCGATACCGTTACTGCTGCCGTTAGCAGGCATGACAATAATATTTGCTTTCTTATATTTTTAATCATCTTTTCTTTTAAATGTTATTGTGTTTTCTCCATTTTCATCACCCCGGTACCGGTACCGCCAGCATTGTATCCGCTCAATAAAGTATAACTGTAATTGCCATTAAATTTTTGGGTGCTGTTATCATAAACTATATCGCAGGTCATTATGGCAGTGGAGTCTTTTTTAATAGTAATGGTTATATTATTGCCGCTGACTGTATAAGTTCCGGTTAAGGTTTCATTGGTGGATAACACCGGTACGAAATAGTCGGAACAACTCATCGTTCCATTGGCATTAAAGGTAAAAGGAACTGAGAATGGACCATTCACAAGACCATTGTATATCCACCGGGTTGCCTTCCATTTATAAAAAACAAGCATTTCATTTACCGAAACAGGTAATGCACGTTTGATGCCGGATGCTGCAGGCGCCACCTGGATTTTTACATTATTGGAATCGGACTTTACCGTTGGTGTCTGTTTTACAACCGGGGTTGTTACCGGGGCAGGTTTTACCTGTGCACTTAGCAATACTGAAAAGCCGACACCAGCCGAGAGGAGAAATATTTTTTTCATTTGTTCAATAATTGTCCTGTAAAAGTAGATTTGAACAGCCGGACCTTCAATCATTAAAAAAGATGATTTTAGTAGCACAGTTTAAAAAATCATTAAAAAAGAGGATGGCTAAAAGACACACCGAATGCTTATTTTGCAATGTATAAAACCACTTAATTGCCGATATGCGTAAAAGAGCGCTCTTTTTTCTTTACTTTTTAATTGTACAACTGTTGGTGCTTTCGCAAACTGCATCAAAAAAAGACAGCCTGCTGCATATATTGCAAGCAACAAAGGAAGATACAGCCAGGGTGAGGTTACTGATGAGTATTCAAAAACTGTATGCCACCAAAAACTATGACAGTTCCTTTTACTATCTGAATGAGGCGGCAAACCTTGCCCAAAAAATCAAAACAGACCAGTTTGACTTTATCATAAATACAGGATACGCTGAATACTATTATTATAACAATAATTACAAAAAAGCACTGGAGTATGCATTAAAGAATAAGGGAATTGCAGAAGAGGGGAATGATATGAAATTGCTTGCAAAAAGCTATAATAACCTTGCTGCGGTTTGCAATCATTTTGGTCAGCATAAGGCGGCTATTGCGTATATTTTAAAATGCCTGGATATTTCTGAAAAAACAAAAGACAGCACCAGCTTTCCTGTGCGTAACCTTACCGCCTCCAACACCTACTATAACCTGAAGCAGTTTGATAAAAGCATTGCTTATGCAAAAAAAGCCATACTTTATGGAAAGCAATTCGATAACTCTTATGCCGTGATGATGGGGTTGAATAATCTTTCGGCGGCTTATTCCGGTTTAAACATGCTCGACAGTGGTATTATAGCCAATAAACAGCAACTCGAAATGGCCAAACAGGATGAAGATGTTGTCAATATCGTTTTTGCACTCGTTAATCTTTGCCAGGATTATTTTAAAAAAGGAGATGCAAAAGCGCTTGAAAATTATTCCCGGGAACTGGCCGCATATGTTAAAGAATACCCTGACAATAAAACCGTGGCTGAAATATACAGCGCACTGGCATTAAACCAGATGGCCCAACGCAGGTTTGACCTTGCAAAAATTGAGTTAGACAGCGGTATCAGTATTGCCACAAGGGAACATAATCTGGACGGGCTGGAGAACCTTTACCAGAATTATGCTGTGCTGAATTATATGCAGGGAAAAATAAAAGAAGGTGAAAACTTTTCCTATAAATACGATTCTGTTGTAAGCGCAGAAAATATTAAGGAACTTAATTTTTATACCGAAGACCTGGAAACAAAATATGAAACAGAGAAGAAGGAAGCACGGATAAAATTGCAGCAGACAGAGCTGAAACAAAAAAGTAATTTGAATTTTTTCCTGATTGCCGGCTCTGCAGCATTATTGCTGATTCTTTTGTTAGGATACCGTAACTACCGTAACAGGCAAAAACTGCAACAGGCAAAGATTGACGAACTGGAAACGGAAAAGCAGCTTACCGCTACTGAAGCCGTTCTTAAAGGCCAGGAACAGGAACGCACGCGGCTTGCCAAAGACCTGCACGACGGGTTGGGCGGTATGCTCAGCGGTATAAAATATTCTTTAAGCAACATGAAGGAAAACCTGGTAATGACACCAGATAATATGCAGGGTTTTGAAAGAAGTATTGATATGCTCGACAGCTCTATCAGCGAAATGCGACGTGTTGCCCATAATATGATGCCTGAAGTACTGGTGAGATATGGTCTGGATGCTGCACTCAGGGAATTTTGCAACGAGATAGAACGCAGTGGTGTGATACAAATCAACTACGTTTCTATCGCAATGGAAAAAACCGATATGCCACAGATCTCGGCAGTTACCATTTACCGTATCGTTCAGGAACTGGTGAATAATGTTATTAAGCATGCTGCAGCAACGCAGGTTTTGGTGCAGGCGCATGTGTCTGTACAGGAAAAACAGCTTGCCATCACCGTTGAAGATAACGGAAAGGGTTTTGATACCTCGGTGCTGGGCCAGCAGGGAGGCATTGGATGGAAGAATATTCAAAACAGGGTGGAGTTTCTAAAAGGCAAACTGGATGTACAATCTGCTCCCGGCCGAGGGACATCTGTAATGATTGAAATTGATATTTAATGAAGGCAAGTGTTTTTATAGTGGATGACCATTATATGGTAATTGAAGGAATCCGGTCTTTACTGCACCAGGCAAAAGAGATTGAATGGCTGGGGCATGCCACCAGCGGTGCTTCCTGCCTGGCTTTCTTAAAGCAGCATCAGCCCGATATTATATTCATGGATGTAAATCTTCCCGATGCCAATGGTATAGAGTTGTGTAAAGAAGTGAAACAATTGTATCCTGCCGTACTTGTTTTGGGCCTGAGTACATTTAACCAGCAGGCCGTAATCACTAAAATGATGGAGAATGGCGCATCGGGTTACGTATTAAAGAACGCATCCCGTGATGAATTGCTGGAAGCGGTGCAAGTGCTGCAGAAAGGGGGTACTTATTTCAGTCATGAAGCAGTGCTTTCACTTAAGAGTAAACCCGCAAACCAGCCTATCATAACCAGGAGAGAGCTTGAAGTGCTGCAACTGATCGCCGAAGGCCTGACCAATGCAGAAATTTCGGATAAACTTTTTATCAGTGTTCCTACGGTGAATACACACCGTAAAAGCCTTTTGGAAAAATTTGATGTAAAGAATACTGCCACTCTCATTGCTAAAGCATTGCGTACCGGGGTGATTTAAGCGGCGTATGCGTTGCATCAATAGCTGCCTGAAAATAACCGGGCCCCTGTATTCTGATAATCTTTCAAAGAAAAAATATTGCAATTTCAGGGTTTTTTACCCGGATATGCTCATACATTATTCCTTTAAGCACATTGGAGGAAGTTCTTTGCAGGGCTTTTGATTTTTAGGGGCAGTTCAAATACGTTATTTTTATGCCTTTAATAAAACTATCATGTCAATAACAGGAAAAAATATTATTGGATTTGAACTGGCCGCATCCGGTACAGCAACATTTCAGGCTGCTAACCCCGCCACCAGCATATCATTACCAGAATTGTTCTATAACGCCACTGCAGGTGAAACTTCAGATGCAGTGGCAAAGGCTGCAAACGCTTTTGTGGTTTACAATCAAAAGTCAGCAACAGAAAAGGCTGCTTTCCTGGATGCCATTGCCGATGAGATCATGGCAATGGGCGATGCGCTGATTGAGCGTGCCATGAGTGAAAGCGGGTTACCTGCAGCCAGGTTAACAGGAGAGCGTGGCCGCACCACCAGCCAGCTGAAAATGTTTGCCCAGTTATTAAGGGAAGGAAGCTGGGTGAATGCCTGCATCGAAACGGCCTTGCCCGACAGGCAGCCCCTGCCCAAACCCGATATTCGCCGCATGATGGAACCCATTGGCCCTGTGGTGGTTTTTGGTGCCAGCAATTTTCCCTTTGCCTATTCTGCCGCAGGGGGTGATACGGCATCTGCCCTTGCTGCCGGCTGCCCGGTTATTGTAAAAGCGCATCCTTCACATCCCGGTACGGATGAACTGGTGTCGCAGGCCATTATCAGCGCTGCTAAAAAAACAAATATGCCTGATGGCGTTTACAGTATGGTGCATTGCAATAATGAAAACGCCATTGCGCTGATTACACAGCCGCAAATAAAGGCAGTTGGATTTACAGGGTCACGTAAAGGAGGTATGGCATTGTTTAATGCGGCCGTTAACCGGCCCGAACCCATTCCTGTTTATGCCGAAATGAGTGCCGTGAACCCGGTTATTATTTTGCCCGGTGCTGCAGCTTCAAACGGCGAAGCAATCGCAAATGGCCTGGCCGCTTCTGTTACCCTGGGCGTGGGCCAGTTTTGTACCAACCCGGGTTTGATATTTATGGTGAATGATGCGCATACAACCACTTTTTTACAAAAGCTGGCAGCAGCGATCGAAAAATCATTGCCTGCCACCATGCTGAGTAAAAACATCTGCGCAAATTATGAATCGGGTGTGGCGAGGCTTAAAGGCAACCCGGCTGTTGCTGTATTATCAAGCAGTGGTACTGCTGCAGCTGCAGAAAAGACAGAAGCGGTTCCTTATGTGTTTACGGTACAGCAAACAGATTTTATTGCAGATATATCATTGTCTGCTGAAGTATTTGGCCCTGCCACTACTGTTGTGCTCTGTAATAATACCGGCGAAATTGAAGCCGCACTTAAAACACTCGAAGGCCAGCTGACGGCTACCTTGCATGCTTCCGGTTCAGATGCGGCCGTACTGGAAGGCATCATTTCATTGCTAAAAGAAAAAGCAGGCCGCCTGGTATTTGGTGGTTTTCCTACAGGAGTGGAAGTTTGTGATGCCATGGTGCATGGTGGTCCTTTTCCGGCCACCAGCGATGGCCGAACCACTTCGGTGGGTACACCGGCCATCCAGCGTTTTGTAAGACCGGTGGCATATCAAAACTTCCCGCAGCATTTGTTGCCTGATGCATTAAAAGATAGCAATCCTTTGCATATCTTACGGCAAATAAACGGCGCTTATACAAAAGACGCTGTTGCTTAAGGCCGTTTTGCATGAGTGAACTAAAAAGAAACCTGGGTTTAAACACCACCATAGCTATTGTAGTGGGCGGGGTGATAGGCTCAGGTATTTTTATGAAACCTGCACTCATGGGCAGCCAGCTGGGTTCGCCTTTGTTATTGCTTTCAGTATGGGTGGTGGCCGGAATCATTACATTGTTTGGTGCACTCAGTAATGCCGAAGTGGCGGCGATGTTTCCCGAAACCGGCGGGCAATATGTGTTCTTTAAAAAAATGTACGGCGATGCCTTTGCTTTTTTATATGGCTGGGCAGCCTTTGCTGTATTTAACACGGCGGGTAACGCCTCCGTGGCCTATGTTTTCTCCACTTATACCGATGTGCTGGTGCATTTACCACGTCTTGATCCGGCAACAGAACACAGTATCCGCCTGCATATTCCCTATGTGGGTCATTTTTTTCCACTTGAAAATATCGGGGTCAAGCTGCTTACGATCTTTCTTGTTTTATTGCTAACGATAGTGAATTATTTCAGCGTGCAGCAGGGCGGTGCATTGCAAAGGGTGCTCACTGCATTAAAAGCGGTGGCCATTGTGGTGCTGATTGGAGGATTGCTTTTTTCCGGCAAAGGAAGTTCACAAAATATTGTTACCAATGCGGTGTCAATGCCTGCAGGTATGGCGCTGGTGAGTGCTTATATGGCGGCCATCGCAGGCGCTTTCTGGGCGTATGACGGGTGGAATAATATTACATTCATTGCAGGCGAAATAAAAAATCCGCAGCAGGTGATCCCGAAAAGCCTGTTCGCCGGGTTGTCGTTCTGCATTATTATCTATGCGCTGGTAAACCTGGCATTCGTATATGTGCTGCCCATTGAAAAATTATCGGCATCGTCTTTTGTTGCTGCAGACGCCGCTGCAGCTGTTTGGGGTACCACCGGGGCCGTGCTCATTGCACTGATGGTGGCCTTCTCCACCTTTGGTTCCACCAATGCCAATATTCTTTCAACCGCCAGGGTAACATTTGCAATGGGCCAGGAGAACCGATGGTTTGCATGGGCAGGCAGGGTGCAGCCAAAATACAACACACCGGGTAATGCGCTTTTCTTAAATGCAATATGGTCATGCATCCTTATTATTAGCGGTTCGTTTGACATGCTTACCGATATGCTCATTTTTGTGAGCTGGTTTTTTTATGGTATGAGTGCGCTGGGGGTATTCATCCTGCGAAAAAGAATGAAAACTTTTTTACGTACCTATAAAGTATGGGGCTATCCCGTTGTGCCGCTGATGTTTGTTGCCTTTGTGACTTTTTTCCTTTTCGCCACCGTATATACAGATATTGTTAATTACAATAAGGGAACTGCATTTGTTATTAACTCTGTGCTGGGAATACTCATAACCTGTACCGGAATCCCGGTGTACCTTTTGTCGAAGAAAAAAAATAATCCCTGATCTTACCAGCTTTTTAATTCCAAACTGCTGAAAATATATTCCGGTGTGATGATATGGTCGTTTTCACCGGCAAGATACCAGGGTGATAAACCTGGATCGGATGGATTCACGAGGATATGAATATCCTGTGCAGGCATATATCCCTGCGCCAGTAAATAAATTTTTTGTCCCCGGCTGTTCATCGCAACATCCGTAACCAGTACAGCATGACCGGGAAAGCCACCCCGAATGAGCACATCGCCGGGTGCAATTTCTTTAAAGGCGTTTTTAGGGTGCAGCTGCCGCGATAATGATGCGGAACCGCACATGCCAAAAACCTGTTGCATATAATGGTGGAAACGGCTGCTGGTATAAGGTGGCAGGAAAGCATAGGCCGTTTTATTGTTATCATAAAAGACAATTTCACTGAATCTTTTTTGGCAGAACAGGTACTCGGCCCGCAGCCGCATCACGGCATCGGCACATTGCTGCAGGTCTTTATCACCCACCGAAATATCCATTACAGCAAATTGCGCCAGCTGGTTCTTTTTTGCAATGCCATTGTAAAGATGGACAGTTTTGTCTTCTTTCAGTTTTGTTTGCCGTAGCCATGCGGTAAATGAATTGCTGTCTGCAGTCATCCTTTGGTACCCTTCCGGCAAAGGAATATCAGATACGCTTTTATAAGGATTTTTATTTTCAACCGAAGATTTATTGTGCAATGGAATTGTGGCAGCATTATTGCAGGAGAGGAGCATCCAGCTAAAATAAAACAGTCGTGTTTTAAAAAGCATAAATCGCTAATTTTGATTCCTGGCTGAGATGCATCAAAAGGTGCAGTCCACATAAAAAAAACGTTAAAGCATATGGCGACCATTTTAATCATTGACGACGAGAAGGCAATACGTAAAACCCTTACCGAGATACTGAGCTATGAGGGCTATAAAATTGATGAGGCCAGCGACGGCGAAGAAGGACTGAAAAAATTTGGAGAAAAAGCATACGATATTGTGTTATGTGATATCAAAATGCCCAAGATCGATGGTATTGAGTTTTTAGAAAAGGCAAAAGATATCAATCCTGATGTTCCGGTGATCATGATCAGCGGCCATGGTAATATCGACACGGCCGTGGAAGCCGTTAAAAAAGGCGCTTTTGATTATATCAGCAAGCCGCCCGACCTGAACCGTTTACTCATCACACTCCGCAACGCAGTGGATAAACAAAACCTGGTTACCGAAACAAAAGTGCTCAAACGCAAAGTGAGCAAGGTGCAGGAAATGATCGGGAGCAGTTCACCCATTTCAAAGATCAAGGATACCATTGAAAAAGTGGCACCCACCGACGCACGTGTGCTCATCACGGGAGAGAACGGGGTGGGCAAGGAGCTGGTGGCAAGATGGATACATGAAAAAAGCAACCGCAGCAGTGGCCCTATCGTGGAAGTGAACTGTGCGGCCATCCCCAGTGAGCTGATCGAAAGTGAATTGTTCGGGCATGAAAAAGGTTCGTTCACTTCTGCGGTAAAACAACGGATCGGCAAATTTGAAACCGCCAATGGCGGCACCCTCTTCCTCGATGAGATCGGGGATATGAGTTTGACTGCTCAGGCCAAAGTGCTGCGTGCATTGCAGGAAGGAAAGATCACCCGTGTGGGTGCGGAAAAAGACATCAGCGTGGATGTGCGTGTGATCGCCGCCACCAACAAAGACCTGCTGAAAGAAGTGGAGGATAAAAATTTCCGGCTCGACCTGTATCATCGTCTCGGTGTGATCATCATTCATGTGCCTTCGCTCAACGACCGCAGGGATGATGTGCCTGCATTGGTGGATTATTTTCTTGATATCATCGCATCCGAATATGGCCAGCCCAAAAAAGGCATTGAACCCAAGGCGGTGGATGCCCTGAAAAATTATAACTGGACCGGCAATATCCGGGAACTCCGTAACGTGGTGGAAAGGCTGATTATCCTTTCTGCAAAAACTATTTCACTGGAAGATGTGGAGAATTATGTTTTACCCCGGAAGTGAGGTGTTGGGTGATGGTCATTCACCACTCGCCACTCACTACTGACTACTTTTCATTGTACATACAGCTCATGAAAACGATCTATTGTATCAGCGGACTGGGAGCCACGGCCCGGGCTTTTTCAAAACTCCATATTGAAGGGTACCGGTTGCAGG
The DNA here is from genome assembly GCA_046329655.1 of Ferruginibacter sp. Lineage (GTDB taxonomy): Bacteria > Bacteroidota > Bacteroidia > Chitinophagales > Chitinophagaceae > Ferruginibacter. The sequence goes on along the minus strand of JAXLUD010000007.1, from coordinate 147,459 downwards.
TGATCGAATGGCTGCAGCCGCTTACAAACGAAAGCATCGAAGCATATGCGGCGAGGATGTCGGCACAGATAAAAGAAGAACGCCCTGTTTTAATGGGGCTTTCCTTTGGCGGCATGATGAGCATTGAAATTGCCCGGCAGGTGCCAGTTGAAAAAGTGATCCTTATTTCGAGCATCAAATCAAAATACGAACTGCCCTGGTGGATGCGGACCGTGGCCAAACTCAAACTTCATAAGCTTACCCCCCTCAAAACAAATTCCCGCATTACCCGGCCCGTCCAGAATTTTTTCCTGGGTACGGTTACGGCAGAAGACAGGGAAGTAGCCGTGCAGTTTCGCTGCGATGCAGATGTCCGTTATGTGAAATGGGCGATTGATAAGGTGCTGAACTGGCAAAATACCTGGCAGCCTTCCACGCTGGTACATATCCACGGCAATGCCGATAAAATGTTTCCCCACAAAAAATTACAGGTCACCCATCTTATTGAAAATGGTGGTCATTTTATGATCATGAACAAGGCCGGTGAAGTAAGTGCGGCTATCCGCCAGTCGCTGCAGCCTGTCCCGGGTTTTCAACCTTCTAAAGGTTGAAAACCCGGTCTTCCGCCCTATTGTTAAAGAAACCCAAACAAATTATGGACGGTTTTAGCGGTTAAAATATAATATGGTATTTTTGGCGCCATAAAATACAGATATGAGCATAGGTTTACTGGTTTTTATTGTTGCCACGGTGGGCTGGCATATTGGATTGTACGGCATGTTTAAAAAGGCAGGCATTGAAGGATGGAAGGCATTGGTTCCCTTTTACAACACCTGGTGCATGGTGGAGAAAATGGAACTTAAAAAATACTGGTTCTTTTTACAGCTGGTGCCCATTGCCGGTCAGTTTATCACCATCTGGATCACGATAAAATTTGTGGAGCATTTTGGCCGCTTTGGTTTCTGGCATCATGCCGCCACGGTACTGCTTCCCTTTGTTTATTTTCCTTACCTAGGTTTTTCAAAGAACGAACGTTATGCCGGCATTGCCGTGGTGAAGAATTATAAAAAATCTGCCGCCAGGGAATGGATCGATGCCGCAGCTTTTGCAGTAGTGGCCGCCACACTGATACGCACATTTGTTTTTGAAGCCTATGTGATCCCTTCCAGTTCAATGGAAAAATCACTGCTGGTGAATGATTATCTTTTTGTAAGTAAATCGGCTTATGGTCCGCGTATTCCCAATACACCGCTGGCCATGCCCTTTATGCATCATACCATCCCCGGTTTAAATGTAAAGTCCTACGTGGAATGGATACATATCCCTTATACAAGGTGGTTTGCTTCTCCCGTAAAAAGAAATGATGTGGTGGTGTTTAATTTCCCCGGCGGAGATACACTTACAAGGGAAAGGGATTCACAGGATCCTTATTACGATATACTCCAGCGTGAAGGCAGGGAAAAAACCTGGGAAGATTTTACCATTGCCACCAGGCCGGTTGATAAAAGGGAAAATTATGTGAAGCGTTGCGTTGCCGTGGCAGGTGATACTTTAAAAGTGGTAAACGGCGATCTTTATATCAACGGGCAGCCATCCAGTTTCGGGGATGTGACAACCTTTTATACCGTAAAAACAAAAAATGTGCTGCTGGATGAAGATGTACTGCGCAGTGCCGGCATTCACCTGAACATGGTAGCCGATGCAGAAGGTGTGAACGTGGATTTTACACCCATCAATGCCAGCCTTTACCGGATCAATCTCAGTAAATCGGAATTGGAAAAGCTGAAAACCATCCCGGGGGTGGATTCGGTGGATAAGGAGCTGGATACGGATATCAGGGGCATGTATCCTTATTGCTACACTGGTAAAGTGAATAACTGGTCGGTGGATAATTTTGGCGGCAACGGGTTATGGGTGCCAAAAAAAGGTGCCACCATCCGGCTGGATTCTGCCAATATTTACCTCTATAAAAGGGTGATCCGCGTGTACGAGGGAAATGACTGGGAAGAGAAGGACGGAAAAATTTTCATCAATGGAAAACAGGCAGACAGCTACACCTTTAAAATGGATTATTACTGGATGATGGGAGATAACAGGCATAAATCGCAGGACAGCCGTTTCTGGGGTTTTGTACCCGAAGATCATGTGGTGGGCAAGGCCTCACTCATCTGGTTCAGCTGGGAAGGCGGGCCAAGATGGAAACGCATTTTCAACTGGATCAAATAATAGAATACAGCTTTATACGTTTAATACGTAACTTTATAATGAATCCTCCTTGCTTCAGCCGGGAGGATTTTTTATCTCTTTAAACTGCAATAGTATGGAGAAGCGGCAACATGATTTCTGGTTTGACGTATACGGTTCTGCTGATGAACTGGAAGAAGCAGACAGGAACTTAATTGTAAAGGCAAGGGCAGTTACTGCCAATGCGTATGCGCCTTATTCCAATTTTAATGTGGGAGCGGCTGCCCGCCTGGCAAATGGTGAAATCTTAACCGGTTCAAACCAGGAAAATGCTTCTTACCCCGTTGGTATTTGCGCCGAAAGGGTGTTACTGTCTGCCGTGGCCAGTTTATACCCGCATACCGGTATACAAACCATGGCGGTTAGTTATCATTATAGTAAAGGAAACAGTTCGGCACCAATATCACCCTGTGGTATGTGCCGGCAGTCACTGGCAGAATATGAAGAGCATACCGGTCAGCCGATCCGTTTAATACTAAGTGGCATGAGCGGGGAAGTATATATCATTAAAAGTGCCGCAGCCTTGCTCCCTTTGTCTTTTGGTAAGAAGAACCTGGAATAAGAAGATTTTTTAAAAAAGTGTTTGCACGCCGTGGGCAAATTTTGCTTCGTGTTCCAGCAGCCATTTCTTTCTCCACAGGTCGCCGCCGTAACCAACCAGTGTGCCGTTACTGCCAATAACACGGTGGCAGGGCACAATAATCGCCACATTGTTATTACCATTCGCGGTGCCCACGGCACGGATCGCTTTTACATTTCCCAATCTTTTGCTGAGCTCAAGATAACTGATGGTTTTGCCATATGGAATATCCAGCAGTGCATTCCATACGCCCTGCTGAAAACCTGTGCCGCTTTGTGCAATGGGAAGATCGAATATAAAACGGCTGCCTTCAAAATATTCATCGAGTTGCCTGCAGCAGTTCTGAATGGCTGCTGATGAGGGCAGTTTAAAATCAACGCTGCTTTCATCCAGCCGGATGCCTTTCCATTCTGAACTGGCAAATAAAACTGCGGTGATATCGTTTCCGCAGCTGCGGATTTCGAGCGGACCAACCGGTGAGTTATAATATGCGTTGATGGTTTCCATGCAAAAGTAAATGTACTGTTTTGTGGCCTGTATCAACCGATCCTGCAGCCGTTTTTTACTGACCTGGATGGTTGCAGCAGCACCACATCATTGTTTTCATCATATACCCCCAGCACCAGGCATTCGCTGAAAAAATTAGCGATTTGTTTTACAGGAAAATTCACCACGGCAATCACCTGCCTTCCATCAAGGGCTTCTTTGTCATAATGCGCTGTTACCTGTGCGGAGGACTTCTTTATACCCATTTCCCCAAAATCGATGGTGAGCTGGTAAGCGGGTTTGCGTGCATGGGCAAAATCATGCACTTCCAGTACGGTGCCTACGCGGATATCTATCTTTTCAAAATCGGACCAGCTGATCATTTTTATAATTTTAAACAATTTAATAAAGTAATATTGACCCGTAAATTATAAAAAATGCCGTTGCAAATAAAAAGGGCAGCATTGGAAGATGTTGCCGCCATTGCCCCGTTGTTTGATGCATACAGGATGTTTTACAAACAATCCCCCGATATCAGCGCTGCTGCCAAATTCTTAAGCGACCGGATCAACCTGGATGAATCCGTTATTTATTTTGCCGAAACGGATGGTGGCGTAACCGGCTTCTGCCAGCTCTATCCCATATTTTCATCTGTAAGTTTAAAACGTGCATGGTTGCTGAATGATCTTTTTGTGGAGCCATCAGCACGTGGCAAAGGTGTTGCCACCGCTTTGTTGCAGGCTGCAAAAGCATTTGGCTGGAATACAGAAGCTAAATGGCTGTTATTGCAAACCGGGGCAGATAATAAAACCGCACAGGCCGTTTATGAAAAAAACGGCTGGCAAAAAGTGACCGATTATTTTTATGAAATGTCGTTGAGCTGATCTTCTATAAAAGTGATTTTCACCACAGCGCTGATATTGATCTTCCCATAGATATGCGGGAACATATCATTCACGGATGCGGCACATTCATACAGCAGGGGTGCCTCCAGTTTGCTTTCGTCAATGTGCAGCAACAGCAGGTTTTTGCTGCCCCGGAAATATCTTTCCAGCACGCCTGCGGCCTGTTCTGCTTTACAAGCATGGATAAATCCTTCGCGGGAAAAAGCCGCAGGCGCATAGGCTCCCGGAATTTGAGCGGCTTCCCATTCGGCAGGGATGGCGATGTGATAGATCATGGTTCAATCAGTGCTGCCAGGGAAAGCAGCTCATTCATTTTATAACGGTTATTCTCGTTATCGAAACACTTGCCGAGTTCTTCCAGTAAAAAGCGGATGATCTTTTTATTGTTCATCTGCCTGAAATAGGAGGCAGTGGGCTGTACAGCGATACGTTTGAAATAATTGTCCACATCTTTTTGTGTGTACATATGCCCGTTCATCGGGTCAATATAAAAATTGATCTTTTCAGAAGCATGCCCCGCCGGGTTCAGGATATCATACTGCGGGTCAAAATAAGCCAGTATAAACTGGCGGGGTATGTTCACCGCCTTTACAGGGATATCTAACAGTTCGCAAAGCACCAGGTAAATGATACCATTGCTGATGGCATTGCCTTTTTTACCTTCGAGCGCTTTGTTGATCAGGTAATCGTCGGGGTTGTTATAGGCAAACTCAACACCTATCTGTTTGTAATAATTGAAGATAATATTGCTGAGCACATTCACCTGTTCCAGTGCGGTGAGATAATTATTCAGTTCCAGCCAGATATTGCGGCGCAGCTTTTCAATTTCCGACATTACAGCCGTGGGCTGCATGTCGGGATAATGATACCTGGCCACCAGCAGGGCGCCCTGTAAAAGATCCGCTTCACCTTCGGCCCAGCGGGTGAAGTCTTCGGTGAGGTCGCGGAAATGCAGCCGGTGAATCAGCAGTTCAATACGTTCCTGCAGGTCTTCATTGGTGGTGTTTTCCCATAAATGCTCCAGGTTGGGAATGATCTCTTTGCCAAAAGAAATGATCTTATCGCTTACGGTATTGTACACGAACTCATCCGGGTCGTCCATGAGGTGCAGGAGGGCTGATATTTCTTTATTTTCCTTCATCGCGGATGCGGAATCTTACGTCAGTACAGGCGGGGGAAGCTTGTTTGATAATAAAACGAAGATGCGGTTGATAAATTTTCTCCTGCCGGACTAAAGTGTTCCTTTGCGGTTAAAATTCGTAAAAGCCACGTTAATAATGAAGTTAAAATTTTCCACAGGCGTTATTAACCTGTGCAAATAAAAAATTCCCGCCGAAGAATCGGAGGGAATTTCTTTAACCCTTAAAACAACCAACATGAAAACTGTTGATTACTTATGTAACAGCATATACGGGATTTTGTTTTTCCCGGTTGCCTCAGCGGGTGAAAAATTATGTTAAAGCAATATCCAGTACCTGTTGCATGGTTTTTACATAATGAAACTTAATGCCCTTAATGAACTGGCCATTAATTTCTTCCACATCTTTTTCGTTTTGCCAGCACATGATGATCTCTTTCAGCCCGGCCCTTTTTGCTGCCAGCACTTTTTCTTTGATACCGCCTACAGGCAGCACCTGTCCCCGGAGTGTGATCTCGCCGGTCATGGCGAGGTAAGGCTTTACTTTCCTTCCGGTAAAGGCACTGGCCAGCGCTGTGAGCATGGTAATACCGGCGCTGGGCCCGTCTTTTGGAACAGCACCTTCCGGCACATGGATATGTATATCCCGTTTGCTGAACATGTCTGTTTCGATCCCGAGTTTTTTGCCATTTGCCTCCAGGTAAGTGAGTGCGGTGCTGGCGCTTTCTTTCATCACATTGCCCAGGTTGCCCGTTAGTTTCAATTCTCCCTTTCCTTCGCTCAATTGTGTTTCGATAAACAGGATATCGCCACCCACATAGGTCCATGCCAGCCCTACGGCCACACCAGGCATATTGGCAATTTTATAAAGATCGTTGCTGTAACGTGGTTTACCCAGTATCTTCTCCACATCATTTATAGTGATGGTAGGTTTTAGTTTTCCTTTTACCACAATTTCCTTGGCCTGGTAACGCATGATGCTTGCCAGCATACGGTCCAGCTCCCGCACACCGCTTTCCCGCGTATAATCTTCAATTACTTTTTCCAGTACGGCATCGCTTATTTTAAAATTATTGCTGTTAAGCCCGTGCATGTCTTTTTGCTTGGGTAACAGGTGGCGTTTGGCAATCTCGATTTTTTCTTCCACGGCATAACCATTGAGATCGATGATCTCGAGCCTGTCACGCAATGCAGGCTGAATCTGGCTGATATTATTGGCCGTGGCAATGAACAATACTTTGCTCAGGTCATATTCCAGTTCGAGATAATTATCATAGAAGGAATTGTTCTGTTCGGGGTCCAGCACTTCCAGCAATGCGGAGGAAGGATCGCCATGAACGGTATTGCCCACTTTGTCAATTTCATCCAGGATCATTACCGGGTTGCTGCTTTTTATTTTCCGGATCGATTGCAGGATGCGGCCCGGCATGGCGCCGATATAGGTTTTACGATGACCGCGTATTTCGCTTTCATCATGCAAACCGCCCAGGCTCACCCTAACATACTTACGGTTAATGGCAGCCGCAATGCTTTTTCCCAAACTGGTTTTCCCAATACCGGGAGGGCCGAGAAAACAAAGAATGGGTGATTTCATGTCACCTTTCAGTTTCAGTACGGCCAGGTATTCCAGTATGCGTTCCTTGATCTTTTCCATGCCATAATGATCATGGTCCAGTATCTTCTTTGCTTTTTTAAGATCGTACTGGTCGTCGGTGTATTCACCCCATGGCAGGTCAAGCATCAGGTCGAGGTGGTTGTAAGTAACAGAATAATCCGGTGTGGACGGGTGCATACGCTCCAGCCTTTCAATGCCCTTGTTGAAAAGTTCTTTTGCAGCGGCCGTCCATTTTTTTGTCTCCGCCTTTTTCTGCATTTCCTTTACTTCCGCGGCATTATCACCACCCAGTTCTTCCTTGATGGCTTTGAGCTGCTGCTGTAAAAAATATTCCCGTTGCTGCTTGTCCAGTTCGTTACGTGTTTTATTGGTCACCTTGTTTTTCAGTTCCGCGTATTGCAGTTCTGTTTGCATCAGGTTCATCAGCAGCTCGGCCCTTGATTTGATATCATTGATCACCAGCAGGCGCTGCTTGTCTTTTAAATCACTGTTCAGGTTGCTGCTTACAAAATGTATCAGGAAAGCCGGGTTCTCAATATTCTTCAAAATAATCGCCGCTTCGCTGGGCAGGTTGGGAGAGAGGCCAACAATCTGTCCGGCCAGGTCCTTGATGCTGCCCACCATCGCTTCAAAATCCTTATCACCTTTCAGCTGTTCCTCGGGTAATACTTTTATCGTGGCTTTAAAATAAGGTTCTTCAGCTGTGATCTCTTCCACCTTAAAACGTTTCCGACCCTGGATGATGATCGTAGTGCCGCCATCGGGCATTTTTATCAGCTTTACAATTTTTGCAACCGTGCCTATTTCTTCCAGGTCGCTTACCTGTGGTTCTTCCACGGTACTGTCTTTTTGCGCTATCACACCTATCAATTTGTCAGCCTTATAGGCATCATTTACTGCCTTTATACTCTTGTCGCGGCCAACGGTGATCGGGATCACCACGCCGGGAAAAAGTACGGTATTACGTAAAGGCAGTATCGGCAGTTCCGCGGGAATGGCCTGCTGGTCTGCATTTGGGTCCTCTTCCTCATTCAGCGGGATGATGGGCATAAACTCCATTTCTTCCTCGGTCCCCTGTAAATAAAACTTGTCATTCATATTATTCTAAATATATAGTCAAATTGGCAAAGCTCATAGTGAAAATTGCCTTTTTTAAGTGAACGGCTAATAGGACAATATTAGTGCCGGAAATGAACCGTCAGCATTTGTCATTCGACGAATATTCGATAAAGCAAAGAAGGGGTGGATGCCCCTGCAGCCAAATAGAAACCTGCATTGCAACGGGGGCTTTATATTTGCAGGTATGGATATTCAATGCACGGGAACGGAGTTAATGATTTTTGAAAAAATTGCGGCGGCTGCGGCTTCTTTACAGCTGCCCTGTTATGCTATTGGCGGTTTTGTGCGAGACAAGATACTGGGCCGGCCCGTAAAAGACATTGACATTGTTTGTGTGGGCGATGGTATTGCACTGGCACATAAAGTAGCAGCGCAGTTCAGCCCGGTGCCTGATGTACATTTCTTTAAAAACTTCGGCACAGCGCAGATCAAAGTGGGGGATTTTGATATCGAGTTTGTGGGAGCCCGCAAGGAAAGCTACGATTTCAACAGCCGCAAACCCGCCGTTGAAAACGGTACGCTCGAAGACGACCAGAACAGGCGAGATTTTACCATCAATGCGCTCGCCATCAGTCTTAATAAAACGGATTATGGAAAACTGGTGGATCCTTTCAATGGCATCCTTGATATTGAAAACAAGATCATCAAAACACCGCTGGAGCCGGGTATTACTTTTAGTGATGATCCCTTACGCATGATGCGTGCCATCCGTTTTGCCGCACAGCTTGGTTTTGTGATAGAGCCTGTAACCCTGGAGGCGATCGGTCAATATGCCAAACGCATCAAAATTGTAAGCGGTGAACGTATCGCGGATGAACTGAATAAAATGCTGATGGCAAAAAAGCCTTCGGTTGGTTTTGATCTTTTGTATAAAACCGGTTTGCTGAAAATTATTTTCCCGCAGATGGTGGAACTGGCCGGGGCCGAATACGTGGATGGCTTTGGTCATAAAGATAATTTTTACCACACACTGCAGGTGCTCGATAATATTGCGCAAACAACCGCCGATCCCTGGCTCCGGTGGGCCGCCGTGCTGCATGATATTGCCAAACCCGCCACCAAAAAATTTGAAGAAGGCCATGGCTGGACATTCCACGGGCATGAAGTGGTGGGTGGCAGAATGGTACCGAAAATTTTTGCGCAGCTGAAACTGCCGCAAAATGAAAAAATGAAATTTGTACGCAAGATGGTGGAGATGCATTTACGCCCCATCAGTCTTACAAAAGAAAACATCACCGACAGCGCCATACGCCGTTTGCTTTTTGATGCTGGAGAAGATTTTGATGCACTGATGCTCTTATGTGAAGCCGATATCACTTCCAAGAACAAGCAAAAAGTAAAACGCTATTTGCAGAATTTTGAAATGGTGCGCCAGCGCTGCGCCGAAGTGGAAGAGAAGGATCACCTGCGTAACTGGCAGCCGCCTGTAAGCGGGGAACTGATCATGCAAACTTTCAGTATCCAGCCTTCCCGCCAGGTGGGAATCATTAAAAATGCCATCCGGGAAGCAATACTCGACGGCCTGATCCCGAATGAATATGATGCAGCTTTTGCATTCATGCTTGCAAAGGCGAAGGAACTCGGACTGGCACCTGCGTGAACTTTACACTGATAACTTTTGGGCACGCATTATTGATCACGCATTATGGATTATTTTCTTAATTTTACAATATGGCTATCTTAAGATTCAGGGTGTATTGGGAAGAAGATGACAGCATTTACCGCGATGTGGCGGTGAAACATACGCAGTCTTTTTTTGACCTGCACACCGGCATATTAAAAAGCTTTGAGTTCGATAATAAACACAAGGCTACCTTTTACCGCAGTAATGATAACTGGTTAAAGGGACGGGAAATTTCACTGGAGAAATACGACAAACAATATAAGGCTGAGCCATTGATCATGGCGGATACAGCCATCAGTTCTGAAATCACGAACCCCAACCAGAAATTCATTTATGAATACGACTTCAATAAGTTCTGGCGGTTTATGATTGAGCTGATCAATGTGGACAAGGAAGAGAATAAAAAACTTACCTATCCCTGTTGTGTGCGTACCGAAGGAATTGCTCCACCGCAATACGGAACCAAGGGACTGGTTGACAGCCGCCTTGCAGAAATGGAAGAAAAGTACGACCTGCAGCCCGAAGCCATGCGTGACGGATTTGGTGAAGAAGGGGAAGATGATGGTACGGACAGTGAAACGGAAGAGGAAGCCGCAGGCGATGGCGAGAATGACGGGTTTTAGGAATGGATATTCAGTAATGGATAATTTTTATCCGTTGCCTGTTATGAATCTCCGCAGTCATTTACATCTGCTATAAGTTTTCCATTATACAATTATCCATTAATCAGGGTTCTTTACAAACTCATGAATTATGGCCGCACAAAATATTCTCCCGCATATTAAGGGCAAGACATGTATCATAGTTGCCGGTCCTACTGCTGTTGGTAAAACAGCTTTTGCCATAAAAATTGCCAGGCATTACAATACGCAAATCATCTCTGCCGACAGCCGGCAATGTTTTAAAGAGCTGGATATCGGCGTTGCAAAACCATCACCGGAAGAACTGGCTGCGGTACCGCATCATTTTATCAGCTCGCATTCGGTGCAGGAAGAAATGAATGCATCCTTATTTGAATCGTATGCCCTGCAAAAGGCATCCGGAATTTTCAAATCAAATGATGTGGTGGTGATGGCTGGTGGTACAGGGCTTTATATCAAAGCATTTACAGAAGGGATGGATGAAGTGCCGGTGGTGGATCCAGCCACCAGGGATACCATTATCAGCCAGTATGAGGAAAAAGGGATGGTTTGGTTGCAACAACAGGTGGCCGAGCATGACCCGTTTTATTTTGCCAAAGGTGAGATCCAGAATCCCCAGCGGCTGATGCGTGCACTGGAAGTAATACAGGGTACGGGCAGGTCGATCCTCAGTTTTCAAAAGCAGCAAAAAAAACAACGGGACTTCAGCATAATCAAATTCGGACTGGAATTACCGAGGGAAGTATTGTACCAGCATGTCAACCAGCGGGTGGAAGTAATGATGAAAAACGGGTTATTGGACGAAGTAAAATCATTGCTGCCCTTTAAAAACCTGAATGCACTGCAAACGGTGGGATACAGGGAATTGTTTGATTATCTCGGGGGCAAGACTGATTTAGCCAGGGCGGTGGAACTCATCAGGCAAAATACACGGCATTATGCCAAAAGGCAGCTCACCTGGTTCAAGAAAGATCCGGAATGGCAATGGGTTACTCCTCATCATCCATTGTAAGCATGGCCGGGAGGTATTTCATCGGGAAGGTGGATTTATTTACAGGAAGGGCAGGCGCAACGCTTCCGCCCAGGTTTTCCTTTTCTTCCCGGGTGCCTTCAAGTATAACACCCATTACATCAATTTTAAGCCCGTTAACTTTTTTACTCTCATTACTGCGGGTAAAAACAGCCGTGCCGGTATAAGATGTAATTGAAAATGTATCGGCGGCGGTGGTTTTTTCGATGGAGGCATTACCCATGGCAGAACTGAGCATCAGCACACCGTTTTCCAGTGTAACATTGATCTCGCTCACCACACTGCCGGGAGGAAATTTATAGCGTGCCACATATTGCTGCAGCGGATCGGCAGCATGAAGGTAAATTCCGCAAAAAATCAAAGCAATAGTGAGCAATGTAAGTTTTTTCATGGCGGGGGAGTTTACTCTATAAAAATACGGTTTCCGCCCAAAAAAAGTTACACTGCCCGTGATTTTTTTTAGAATTTGAAACCGATAGTGGCCATCACATTTCCACGCTGCTGTTTAAGGCTGGCGTAGGTATTGGCTCGGTCGCTGAGCCGGTATGGTACATCGGCATCCTTGCTGATGGCATGCACATAGGTAAGATCAATGAACATGCCTTTATTGCGGTAGCCCAGGCCGCCGCTCAGCAGCATCCGGCTGGCTTTATAACCCAATTCCTTTGCATAAGGGTTGCCATAATAGGCAAAGCCCAGTCTTCCCATAATCACATTGAACTTCAGTTCGCCGCCCACCCTGAAATTGAAAGCCCCTTTATAGTCTTCCTTGATCACCTGGTTCAGGCTTTTGTAATAGGCTTTTTCAAGATCGGTGGGCTGTTCGTTATCACTGCTGAAGCGGGAGCCCTTGTGATGCACATATTCCACATCTGCCGTAATGAATCCTTTCTGGCGTTTTACATTTTCCACTTCCCTGAAAACATAGGAGGCACTGCCGATCACCTTCCAGGCATTGGTTTGCACATACTTGCTTTCGCCTTTCTGGTCGTTGGTGAATTTATCGGATGTGATGTTGAAATTACCAATGGGGTTCTCAAGGGATGTATTCAACGACACCCTTCTTGAATCCGTAAGCCCCAGGTACATCGGTGTATGAATCGCAAGGCCCAGGCGGATATATTCTTCCGGCCGGTAAATCACACCCAGCCTGCCTGCAATGCCCATTCCCCTTGTTGTAAAATCATCGTTATAGACAAAACTGTTAAAGTAATTATTTGTTTTTGAGGAAGTGTCGCTTTCTTTAAACGTGGTATTGCTTTTATAATAAACAAAGGGAAGCGAAAGCGTTCCGCCGATGAACCACTTGTCTTCCGAATTGTGTGCAAACCCCAGTGCCACTTCATAAATGCCGCCATTGGTCTGCTTATCCATTTCCTGCCTGATGGCTTCCCCGGCATCCAGTATATATTCAGGGGCGCCCTTAACCTGGTAAAGATTGCCCACTTTAACGGTATCGATCAAATAAGTATACAATGCCACTGCAGCGGAATACGGGAATTGGGAATTCACATTCAGCACCTGGTCGATGGTCAGCCCGCTTTTTGCAAATTCCTCCGCAAATTGTTCGCTGAAGGAGCTGTAGTTATTCAGTCCGCTGTATTTTATATGGTTATTAAAGCTGGCTGTTTGGGTAAAGGCGATACTGAATGCATTGCTCGATTTTGGTTTATATCGCTGTGCATAACCGCTTACAAAACCGGAAGTGCCCAGCCCGAATACATTCGCTTTTTCCTTTGTTTGCGTGCCCCTGAAATCGGCTTTATTGTTATGCAGGAAGAAACCAGGAGAAAGCACCACTTCCCCGGTTTTGTAAAATCCCAGTCCGGCCGGGTTTACAAAAGTGGCATTGAGATCGCCACCCAGGCTGCCCATAGCGCCACCAATGGCAATGTTGCGGGCCGTACCACTTTGCGGGTAAAAAGAATACCTGAGCGCATCTTCAGGGATCTGGGCATGTAATACGATGGAAAAGGTAAGGAGGTTTAAAAGGAGTAAATATCGTTTCATATAGTATAATAGTTTATCATGACCAATAAAAATTGGATAATGCTGATTGATTTACACAGGCCTGTCAATTAACCCCTGCCGGGTCTTGATACACTGCCTGATGATGAACTGCCGCCTGATGAACCGGAAGAGGAACTGCCAGAGCTGCCGGAAGAGGAGGGGGTGTAAGTACGTGTATTGTTGTTTGATCCGGAAGAAGAATTTGAATTGCTGCTCGAGTTGCTGGGCGAAAATACATCCCTCACCACGCGGCCAAAACGGCTTTCGCCATTATTGTTGTTGTTATACGCCCTTTGCGAACCATTATTCAAAGAACGGCTGCTGCCGGTTTTTGGATCGTTATTCACCGCTGCTGTGTAATTCTTGTAGCCGTTCAGGTTTACCATTCTCGGCGTGGTGTTTACTGCCGGCCTGAACGATGCAGTGGGATAATACAGGGGTTTCCTGTAATAGTAAGGATTGTAATAATAGCCGTAATTGTTGCAGCTGCAATTGCAGTAGCTGTAACTATAAGGACTGTAACGGTAGCTGTAATCATAATCATCATAAAAATCCCTCCAGCGGTAATCACGGATGGTCATCCGGATACGGCTGTCATCTGCAGTATATGATTCCCGGCGTGCTTCTTCCCTGCGGTCGTACCGGTCGCTTTCATCAGCAGACCTGGCGGGTGAATAGTATACATCATCGGGTGTTTGGGTGCTTTTATAAACAGTGCTGCAACTGCTGAAAGCCGCGGCAGATAAGGCAATAAGTAGAATTTTAGCGTTCATGGCGAATTGATTTAATCTTATTAAAAATGAAGTTACTACTTTTGTGCTGGTTTGTATAACACTTTAACAATCTGGCACAAACTGTTTGCCATAAGACAAAGCAGTTTAATGCTTTGATGTTAAAGATGTGCTAAACAATCCCTGGCAGGTTAACAGTCACTCAGCAACCAACATTTTAAAATAAAATAAGGCCCGGAAAGGGCAGGATTATGAGCAAGGAACTTACTTCAAGAGCGGAGGATTATTCGCAATGGTACAACGACCTGGTAATAAAAGGCGGACTGGCCGATTATTCGGCTGTACGAGGCTGTATGGTGATAAAACCCTACGGTTTTGCATTATGGGAAAATATGCGTGATGAGATGGACCGGATGTTCAAGGAAACCGGTCACCAGAATGCTTACTTCCCGCTGTTTGTTCCCAAAAGCCTTTTTGAGGCAGAAGAAAAAAATGCGGAAGGTTTTGCAAAGGAATGTGCCATTGTTACCCATTACAGGTTAAAAGGCGATCCTGATAAGAAAGGCAAACTCATGGTTGATCCTGAGGCAAAACTGGAAGAAGAACTCGTGGTAAGACCCACCAGTGAAGCCATCATCTGGAATACTTATAAAGACTGGATACAAAGTTACCGTGATCTTCCTATCCTGATCAATCAATGGGCCAATGTGGTGCGCTGGGAAATGCGTACACGTTTGTTCCTGCGTACTGCAGAATTCCTTTGGCAGGAAGGGCATACCGCTCATGCCACCAAGGAAGAGGCCGTGGAAGAAACGGTGAAAATGCTGAATGTATATGCTGAGTTTGTAGAAAACTTCATGGCTGTTCCCGTGATCAAGGGTGTTAAAACCGCCAATGAAAGATTTGCCGGAGCCGAAGATACCTATTGCATTGAGGCGCTGATGCAGGATGGAAAGGCATTGCAGGCCGGTACATCGCATTTCCTGGGTCAGAATTTTGCAAAGGCATTCAATGTACAGTTCTTGAGCAAGGAGAATAAACAGGAATTTGTATGGGCCACCAGTTGGGGCGTTAGTACCCGGCTGATCGGTGCACTGATCATGGCTCACAGCGATGACAACGGGCTGGTAATGCCGCCTAAGATCGCCCCGCTGCAGGTGGTGATAGTTCCAATTTACAAAGGTGAAGAAAGTAAACCTGTGATTGATGGCAAAGCTGCTGCCCTGATGGCAGGACTTAAATCAAAAGGCATTTCTGTAAAATACGATAACAGCGACAACCGGCCCGGATGGAAATTTGCAGAATATGAACTGAAAGGCGTGCCCGTAAGAATCGCCATGGGACTGCGTGATATTGAAAATAATGTAGTGGAAATGGCCCGCCGTGATACCAGGGAAAAACAAACAGTCAGTATCAACGGCATTGAAGATACCTTGGTGAAATTGCTGGATGATATCCAGCAAAACATGTTCAACCGGGCGCTGGCATTCAGAAATGAACATATTACAGAAGCCAACAACTGGGATGAGTTTGTAAAGCTGCTGGATGAAAAGACCGGTTTTATCGCGGCGCACTGGGATGGCACACCCGAAACAGAAGAAAAAATCAAGGAGATGACGAAGGCCACCATTCGCTGCATACCGCTGGATAATAAAGAAGAAGCAGGCAGCTGTATCCTTTCCGGCAAACCCAGCACGCAACGGGTGCTGTTTGCCCGGGCCTACTAAGCGGCGATGTTTTTATCTGTCTATACAAATATCATCGGGTGGATTGAACAGCACCAGTTGCCCTGCCTGTTCCGTTCCATGTTTCATACCGATTGCCCCGGCTGTGGTTTGCAGCGGAGTGGCATCGCATTGCTGAGAGGGCAGGTGTATGAAAGCGCCCGCCTGTACCCGGCACTCGTTCCCATGCTGCTGTTCTTCGGGTTTCTTGTACTCAACAGTAAAATGCAGCTGAAGCATACCCGGGTCTTTGTCAGGGCCGGGATAATGACTATTTGTTGTATCATAGCTGTATCTTATATTTACAAACTATTCAACTAAACCAAACCACTTTTTATGAGCGAACAGCAAAATCTTTTAACCCCCAATTACAACCAGCCTGCCAACCTGCCAAATGCCACCGCTTCACTGGTGCTTGGGATCATTTCCATCGTAGGCGCTTTTTGTTATGGTATTGTAGGGGTTATTTGCGGAATCATTGGCCTTGTGCTTGCCAATAAAGACAGGAAGTTGTACCAGGCTTCTCCAGAACTGTACGCACAATCCAGCTACAGCACATCCAATGCCGGCAGGGTTTGTTCCATAATCGGCCTCATCCTGGGCGGTATCTTCTTCCTGATCATGATTATTTATTTCATTCTTTTTGGAACACTGTTCATGGAAGCCATGCGCCAGGGCGGTAATATGTAAAATTTTATTTTCAGCATATTTGAAAGGTGTATGGTTTCATACACCTTTTGTTTTTTAATAACACACTCAAATTTCACCTAAATGGAACAACCGCAAAAAGATCTTTTATCAGAAGTGGACTTGCAGGCTGATGCTGAAGTCCGGAGGAACTTATACGAATCCGCCAAATGGTCCAAAACCATTGCCATCTTTATGTTTGCTGCTGCCGGGCTGGTTTTTGTGGGCGGACTTGCCGGAAACAATACAATCGGCCGGATATTTTCAAAGGCAGGAGGCGTGTATAATATTATAAATGAAATAGGACCCGCAGGGATGAAACTCATCGTGGTGCTGGCTGCGCTTTTCATCGTACTGGTCTATTATTTCCTGCTGCAATTTTCTTCCAAAACAAAAGCTGCACTGCAGGCAGAGAATACAGCAGAACTGGTGGCCGGACTAAAATCACTGAAGATATTTTTCATCATTACAACCGTGCTGGCTGCCCTCGGGCTTATCAATAATATCTCGCAACTCTTTTAAAACTGGTATATGGAATTTACCCAACAACAGGATAATACAATATTTGATGAGTTTACAATCAATGAGGAAGCGAAAGCGCATATTACGGATATTGCCCGGTGGGCCAATCTCAATGCAATACTGGGATTGTTTTCCCTGGTGATGTCTGTGTTCTCTTCGGTCATGGCTATCATAAAAATGCTGCAGCTGAATGGTAGCTCTAACGCTGCGATCATGGCGGGTACGCTTATTTCGCTCCTGGTCACCATCGGCATTACATTGCTGATGAATATTGTTTTATTGCAGGCTGCTGCAAATATGAAAAAAGGAGTGCAGCGCAACGACCAGGGGTTGTTCAGTGCCGGAACCGGTAAACTGGCAACTTATTTCAGGGTTTTTGCAATTGTGCTCATCATTGCGATGGTGATCATTGTACTGGTATTGCTGTTTACGCTGGTAATGATTGGCGGCAGGAGTTTTTAATGCATGTGCATTTATTCCCGGGTGGCGAGATAATTGTAATCTTCCAGCAATTTTTCCAGGAACTGCTCGGGGTACATATCGGTTTGAATCTTGAGCACATCCTTCACCTTCATGGCCACCCGGTTGCACATATCGTAGTTATTGGTCTTGCTGGCCTGCGTTACCACCGATTTGATGGTATTGATATCGCGGTCGCTTAGCCGCATTACATCCGGGAATACTACTTTGTAACCCGTGGCTTTGATGTCCATGAAAATGGTATCATCAATGGTAAGTTTTGTTTTGGTATTCACCACCACGGTATCTGCCGCCAGGTCGCCCAGCCGCTGGTTTTTGGAAGTAACGGCGATAATGATCACTACGGCCACACCGAAAAGGCCCGTTGAAAAAATATAAGCGATCATGTCGAACCTGGAAAAAGCTATATAGCCAAACAGGAAGGGCCACTCAAAAAATTTTGTGATCCAGCGCAGGAGGTACTGGCCCATGGTGGGTTCGCCGCCATCAAGACTGATCACCCGGATGCCCAGGATCTTTTTTCCCACGGTTTGCCCGTTCATCCACAGTTCGGTAAGAAAGGAATACAGGAACATGGGGATTGATATCACCAGTATGTCGAAACCCATGTTTTCTTCCCTGTCTATTTGAATCCCATCATACAATATACTTTTCATCAGCCACAGGTAAACGATGAGCAAACCGTAGTCAATGATATATGCCAGCAGCCTTTTATGAAATTCGGCAATTTCAAATTCCAGGTCGATATTAAAAGCGGTATTGATCTGTATAATGGACATGCATATGCAAAATACGACTTGCTTTTAAGAGCACATGCCAAACATCAATTTTTTTATTTATGAAAAATTCGTCAAATTGTAGGCTGAACAGCACGAAATAAGCCCGGTATGCGAGAGGCCATGTTTATAAAGAAGAATGCTGAAAAATGGAAAGAGTACCAGCATTCACCCACCGACAACCCTGATGAAACGGCGGAGCGTTTTATTACGCTTATCGACGATCTCTCTTATGCCAAAACCTTTTATCCCCGCAGCAAGGTTACCCGCTGGGTGAATGGGATCGCAGCAGGCATTTACCAAAGCATTTACCAGAATAAAAAAGAAAAGTACAGCCGTATTTTCCAGTTCTGGAAATATGAACTGCCGCTCCTGTTCAAACGTTATCACCGCATCTTTCTCTTTACCACCATCTGTTTCCTGCTGTTTGTGGCCATTGGTGTTTTTTCATCCATGAATGATGAGGGATTTATCCGGGGTGTGCTCGGCGACAATTACGTAAACATGACCGAAGAGAATATTGCCAAAGGCGATCCTTTTGGTGTGTACAAGGACGATAATCCCTTTTCGATGTTTGTGCGTATCGCATTCAACAATATCAAAGTGTCATTTCTGGCTTTTATATTTGGATTTACACTCGGCATTCTCACCCTGTGGGTGATGTGGCAAAACGGGCTCATGCTGGGTTGTTTCCAGTATATGTTCTTTTCAAAGGGGCTGGGCATCAAATCTGTGCTGGTGATCTGGATTCACGGCACACTGGAAATTTCTGCCATCGTACTGGCAGCCACGGCCGGTTTCATACTCGCCAACGGTATCCTGTTTCCCGGCACTTATTCCCGCATGCATTCATTTAAACAGGGCACAAAAGATGCTGCCAAGGTATTGATATGCCTGGTGCCCGTTTTTATCACGGCAGCTTTTTTTGAAAGTTATGTAACGCACCTGATGAGCCAGACCTATGACAAAGAAAGCAGCGCCGGGCTGCCGGTATGGGCCAGTGTGCTCATCCTGTCGGTATCTTTTGCATTCATTGTATGGTATTTTATTATTCTCCCCATCCGGTTACACAAAAAAGGATACTATTTACAGTCTGACGGTATCATCAACAGGCTGAAAGAAAACAATGCGTAAACTCATTTTCATCATATCGGTACTAGTGGTGTCATGCACCGCAAAAAAAACGCGGGAGGAAAGCATCACCACCCCCGGTACGGAGCAGGATACGGTGGTCTCCAAACGTTTTTTGTACGTGGATACGGTGGAGGAGGCCGCCTCAACAACCATTGAGTACGATACAGCACAAACGGTGGTGCAGGCGCCGGTGGAAGAAAGCAAAACCTACGAGACCCCGAAGGCGGAAGAAGAAGCGGCACAGGATACAATAGAAATTGATACCACGGTTTATCGCTGGGACCTGGTGATAGCGCCTGACTCTGTAAAGGAATGGAAACGCCTCAAGTCATTTGCCTATGTAAAAAACCTCGACAGTTTATTGAAGGCTGCCAGGGAAAAAAATAAAAAACAGGAAAAACAGCAGCGGCATGAGGAAGTGAGCTATAACCGTGGTGGCAGCAGCTGGCTCGATGCCATGCTTGGCTCAGAGAAGCTGAAGATTTTTTTATGGATAATTGCCGGGGCTTTTGTGCTGTTTGTGATATACAAGCTTTTTGTAACTGAAAGTTCATTAAAACGAAAGTCAGGCAATAAAACGGCAGATGAAGGGAACGTGGAAGAAGAAGTTATCACACCTGAAACGGATATAGACAGGCTGATACGGGAAGCCGTACAACAATCGGCCTACCGGCTGGCGGTGCGTTACCATTATCTTCAGTCGCTCCACCTGCTGGCAGAAAAAGGCCATGTGCAGCTGGCGGCAGACAAAACGAATTACAGTTATGTGCGTGAGATAGCAGACTACGGCCGGCAAAACCGTTTTGCTGAGATAACACGCAATTATGAATACGTATGGTATGGTGAGTTTGAAATTGATGAACTGATTTACCTGAAACTGAAAAATCTTTTCCAGACATTCAATACAACCCTCTAAACTGAAAAAAACAGTACGATATGGTGCATTGATTTGCATGGCAGCCTGGCTGGCCGCTTGTGGCAGCCAGAAGGGTAACGGACTTCCGCCACTGCGTGAAACATTTTCAAAGGCCGACCGCAATCCTTTTGGCGCATACATCGCCTACCGCCAGCTTGAAGCCATGTATTTCCGTAATAACATCAACGCCAAAACCCGGTCGTTTGATAAAACCTGGAATGAAATATCCGATACGGCGTCTTTGTACGTCTGCATCAGCCCGGCTGTTTATCTCAATGAAGACGAGATTGATGCCATGATGAATTATGTATCGGCAGGAAACACACTTTTTATCGCGGCTGCCCATATAGACGCCGACCTGCTGAAGCGGATCGATTGCAAGGAAGAATTCAATAACCTGGCCATGATGTTCGGCCTCGATTCCCTGCGCAACACAACGGCCGCCACTACCGACAGCAACTTCGCTTATTTCTATTATCCCTTCAGAAATTCTTTTTCTTATACAGATACCGTATTTACAAAAACGATCGGGTATAATGATGACGGGGTGGCCGATTTTATCATGTATTACCATGGAAAGGGCCGGCTGATACTGCACTGTGATCCGCGGGCCTTCAGTAATTATTTTTTGCTGAAAGGCGATAATTATAAATTCCTGCAGCAGGCTTTTTCATTTACAAACAACAGGCCCGATCATGTATACTGGGACGAATATTACCGCCGGCAATTTACACGCAGGCCACGTACCGATGGCAATGATGAAAGCGGTTCATCTCTCAGCGAGATCATGAAACACCCGCCTTTAAAAACCGCGTTCTGGTTATGCCTGGCCGCATTGCTGCTCTATGTACTGTTTGGTATCAAGCGCCGCCAGCGCATCATTGAAAAAATTAAACCCAATGAAAATACCACGGTAACGTTTACCGAAACGATTGGCCGCCTGTACCTGCAGAAAAAAGACAATAAGAATATCGCGGAGAAAATGATCACCTATTTCAATGAGCATGTGCGTAATAACTATTACATGAATTACAGTACCGTGAATGAGGATTTTATCACCACCCTCAGCAGGAAAAGCGGGGTTGACAGGGTAAAGGTGGAAGCGTTATACAGCAGCATTCAGCAGGTAAATAACAGCAGCAGGGTGGATGACAGCCTGCTGATGTCCTTACACAACCAGTTACAGCAATTCTATAAAAAGTAAACCTATACAAAATGGAAGAAAATATATTTCAGCAGCGTATCGATCTCAGCGGACTCAGCCGTGCCGCGTATGATATCCGCACCGAGATTGGAAGGGTGATCGTGGGACAGCATAAAATGGTGGACCTGCTGCTGGCAGGGCTGTTATGCGACGGGCATATCCTGATTGAAGGCGTGCCGGGCGTGGCCAAAACCCTTACCGCAAAACTGATGGCGAAGATCATTGATGCAGATTTTTCCCGCTTGCAGTTTACGCCCGACCTGATGCCCAGTGATGTGCTCGGCACATCCGTATTCAATCCCAAAGAAGGGGATTTTAAATTCAAGCCGGGTCCTGTTTTCAGCAATATTATCCTGATCGACGAGATCAACCGTGCCCCGGCAAAAACCCAGGCCGCCCTTTTTGAGGTAATGGAAGAACGCCAGGTAACCGTGGATGGTGTTACCCATATCATGCGCACCCCTTTTATGGTGCTGGCCACCCAAAACCCCATTGAACAGGAGGGTACGTACAGGCTGCCGGAAGCACAGTTAGACCGTTTCCTGTTTAAAATTGAAGTGAAGTATCCAACACTTGCAGAAGAGATCAATATCCTTACGCAGCAACAGGGAAAAAGCCAGGAGCAGATGCTGTCTGATATCCGCAAAATATTAACACCGCACGACCTGCAGTATTACCGCGGCCAGGTGCAATCGGTGATCGTGGAACCCAAGCTGGTGGAATTTATCGCCAGGATCGTCAATGAAACGCGGAACAACCCTTCCTTGTATCTCGGGGCTTCACCCAGGGCTTCACTGTCTATTTTAAAAGCGTCTAAAGCCACTGCGGCCATCCGCGGGCGTGATTTTGTAACCCCTGAAGATATTGTTGAAGTGGCACCGCATGTGCTGCGGCACAGGATCATACTCACCGCCGAAAAAGAAATGGAAGGCATTACGGCAGATGACCTGATCGACACGATCCTCAAGTCAATTGAAGTGCCGCGTTGATGCAATGCATAACATGATTTTGTAAATGATCAGTCTTGTAAACTAATTTTTTCATTTGAGCCCGCTTAAAAAATATATCGGCAATCTTTTTCTTACCAACCGGTTTTACCTGGTGATGGGTATTTGCATCGTATTGTATATCGGTGCGTTTTTTTATAAACCCATTGCAGAACTGCCCCGGACCGTATTGGTGGCTTCGGCGATACTTGTGCTCATTGATTATGTATTTCTGTTTTTCATTGGCAGGGCTCCCCTGGCAAAACGTATCATTGCCGACCGGCTGAGTAATGGTGATGAAAACAAGGCGGAGATACAGGTGGTGAACAACATGCCATCCACTGTTTTTATAGAAGTGATAGATGAGCTGCCCGTGCAGTTTCAAAAACGCGACTGGAAACTGGTGCACCGGTTTAAGGCCGGGGAACAAAAGAATATCGTGTATAAACTGCGGCCGGTGGAGAGGGGTGAATATGAATTTGGCAATATCATTCTCTATACAAGATCATTGCTGGGTTTGCTCATGCGGCGGGATGATGCAGCGGCGGAACAGAAAATTCCCGTATACCCGTCTTATATGCAGCTGCGCAAATTTGAACTGCTGTCACAAACGGCCATACAAAATGAATACGGGAACAAACGTATGCGCAAACTTGGGCACAGCATGGAGTTTGATAATATCAAGGAATATGTACGGGGCGATGATATCCGTACCATCAACTGGAAAGCCACGGCACGCAAAGGCGCACTGATGGTGAACAATTATACCGATGAACGCAGCCAGCAGGTGTATTGTGTGATCGATAAGGGAAGATTGATGAAAATGCCTTTCAATGATCTTACGCTGCTCGACTATGCGGTTAACAGCACACTGGTGCTGGCCAATGTTTGTCTGGAAAAACAGGACAGGGTGGGGGTACTCACGTTCGCCAATAAAATGGGTTCATTGATAGCGGCAGACAGGAAGCCGGTGCAGCGTGAAAACATCCTGCAATTGCTGTACAACCAGGATACAGCATTTATGGAAAGTGATTACGAAATGCTGTACATGCAGATACGCAACCGCATCAAGCACCGCAGTCTGCTGGTGCTGTATACCAATTTTGAGTCGATGACCGGTTTAAAAAGGCAATTGAATTACCTGCGCAGCATTGCCAAACACCATTTGCTGATGGTGGTATTTTTTGAAAATACCGAACTGCATAAACTTTCCCGGCTGGATGCTGCGAATGTGGAAGAAGTATATATCAAAACCATTGCAGAGAAATTTGAATACGAAAAACGCCTGATCGTAAAAGAACTGCAAAAGCACGGGATACTGGCTGTTTTAACGGCTCCCGAGCACCTCACTGTAAATACGGTAAACAAATACCTTGAGCTAAAAGCGAGACAGGCGATATAAAACGGATTTCAAACTTAACAAGGTTGAGAACCCTTGATTACATTTGCACAAAAAAGATTGGCCCGCAAACAAACATACCGGCACAAGCACGCTGCAAAGATCGCAGGCGAAGAGAACGGTACTCAAAAAGAAAGACCGGTACGGATTCCTGTTGATCCCGCTGTGCAGCAAAAATTTCTCGACGGCCAGGCCATCCTGATCGATAAGCCCCTTCACTGGACCTCTTTTGATATTGTACGCAAACTCCGTGGCATGCTGCAGATTAAAAAGATTGGCCATGCCGGAACACTGGATCCCCTCGCAACCGGCCTCCTGATTGTATGCACCGGCAAATTCACAAAAAAAATAAATGAGTTTATGGCTGCCGAAAAAGAATATACCGGCAGTATCACCATCGGAGCAATTACTCCCACCTACGACCTGGAAAGTGAACCGGAGCAACAAAAGGATTATTCATTTGTTACACAGGAGCTGCTGATCGAAACAACAAAGCAGTTCGCCGGGGAAATAGAACAATATCCTCCCATTTATTCTGCCATCAAAAAAGAAGGCGTGGCTTTGTACGAACTGGCAAGAAGAGGTGTGGATGTACAACCGGAGCCAAGAAAAATAACCATCCATTCTTTTGAGATAACAAAGATTGATCTGCCCGTGATTATTTTTAAAGTAAACTGCAGTACCGGTACTTATATCCGCAGCCTGGCAAATGATTTTGGTGCGGCATTGGGATGCGGCGGTTATTTAAGCAGCCTGCGCCGTACAAAGATCGGTGCGTTTGATGTTTCGGAAGCCGTAAGTCCGGAGGAGTTTGAGAAAAGCCTGCTCAATATTGAACAATGATTCTTAAGGCTTGAATATTGCGCATTATTAGTAAGCATTCAATGTCCGGCATTCAATTTTTAGTATTCAGCATTCAGCCTTAAAAAGGATAATTGATCCCAATGGTGAAATTAAAATTCTCGTAGCGCCATTTGCGGTAAGTTTCTTCATCACCCCCCTTTGCAAATATTTTCTGGAACACATCGTTGAAGCTGAGCGCAGGAATTTTCCATCCGCCGTTTTCATAGGCCATTTCGGGCCGTTTAAAGCGAAAGCCTAGATCAAGCCTTATTACAAAATAATTGAAGTCGAGTCGGAAGCCGGTACCGGCATTGATACCCAGGTCCCGCCACAGGTTTCTGAACTGGAATTGTGCACTGTCGGTACCGCCACCCTTTGAGTTACGCATGTTCCACACATTGCCCGCATCAATGAATAAAGCGCCCTTGAGCAGCATGGTATTGGGAATGATCTGTGCGATATTGTAACGGTATTCAAGGTTTGTTTCGAACTGAATATCCCCGGTGCGGTCGTTAAAGCGGTTGGTGGCATAGGGGGCCAGTGGCTGCGATCCACGTCCGATTCCACGAACAGGCCAGCCACGCATGCTGTTGGCGCCGCCACCGAAATACTGTTTAAAGAAGGGAAGTGTGGTATCTCCGCCCAATGGTATACCAATGCCAACATAGCTTCTTAAAATAAGGGCCGATTTAGGTCTGCTCCTGGAATGGGTATAATCAAAATCGATTTTTATAAACCGCCGCATGTATTTGGCAAATACATTTTTGGGGAAGAGGATGCCGGATGTTTCCAGGTTGCTTTTAAAACTGAATTGCCTTCCCGGGAATTTGAGGTTTGTTTTGGCAATGGAATAACTGCCATTGAAGAGAACCCCGGCCACCAGCGCCGTATTGAACGAATAACGCAGGAAGGGATTTTCCTGCAGGGTTTTGGCAAAGCTGTCGGTTTCATTGTACAGTTTGGCAAACTCCACGTTTAACGGTTTCCAGGTTACTTCAGCATTGTTCTTTAAATGGGCCGTATAACCAAAACCAATATTGGCCGATTGCAGGTTGAATAAATTAATACGGTTGATGAGGGAAGTGTTGATGTTTACAAAAGTTTGCGGCTGGAAAAATGTTTTGCTGCTGTCAGCCTTCTTCTGCCAGAAAGGAACAAGGAACCTGGGTACAATAAAGGTGTTTGACAAACCCAGTTCATTGGAGTTGATCAGGTTTTTGCGGTCATTCCGGTCGGGTTTTAAATTGAATTCCACACCGGCCCTCGCGGTACTCGTCCATTTAATACCCTGTTTGCCCAGGTTTCGGTTGGTGAAGGAAAGATTGGCCGAAGTACCGAGCAGGTTACCGGCATTTACCGTGGTAACGCTGTTGGTATTGCTGTTGGCCGAATAACTTGCTTCTACAGATGCTTCGATCACATACTGGCTGGCAGGTATCAGCTGCACCACCATATCGATCTTGCCAACAGAATCCTTTACTTCATTGATCTCGATATTTACGCTTTGCCAGGCACCGCTGCGTGAAAAACTGTTGAGGGTTTTATAATAGTCAACCTGGTTGTACAGGTCACCGGATTTGAAAAACATATTCCTGATCAAAAAACCCGTGCGGAAACGCTTGTTATGATATTTAACGGTGTAGCCGGTGCGCCTGGTATATCGCTCGGTATAAGTGGGATCGCTGAGTGTGTCGCCGGGTTTGTAGTCGGGCAGGATATAAATATGGCGGATATGATACTGTTTCAGCCTGCTGCTGTCGTTGGGTGTGTTGAGCACCATGGCCAGTTTGATCTTCGGCGAATCTTTTTTCTGTTGTGCCAAAACCAGTCCCTGTAATTGCTCAAAGGGGTCATCGCTGATATTGGTTAAAACTTCCAGCGTGGTATCGCCCTGTACTTTGAGTTCTTCAGAAGTGAACTTATAGTAACCGTTATTCCGGTACATATCCACCAGCCGGCTGATCTCGCCCAGTATGGCAGCTTTTGTAACAGGGTCGTTCTTTTTGAGCAGGCCTTTATCCAGGTGCTGCATTGCAAGTGCCTGAAGGTCGGGGCGGCGCAGGCGGTAACTGATGGTGTCGATCAGCGTAGGTTTGCCTGTTTCAATGGTATAGCTCACGTGCACCCGTTGCTGGTTTTGCTTATATAATGGAAAGTGCCTGAAACTGAAAATGGGATAGTTCTTCCGGAACGTTGTATCGGTTTTAAAGGATTTATCGGCCCTGTAATAACCCAGGTGCAGCATTGATGCCTGCATGTTTTTGGCCGACATGGCGGCATAAGCCGTATCAAATGCTGCCGGTTTTTCATAAATATGCCAGAAAAAAAGCTTGTCCACCACGTTGATTTTGGCGCTGTCTTCCAGTTGGGTGTTCAGTCTTGATTTTAATGCCTGTAATTCATCTTTGGTAAATTTTCCTCCCGTAACTTCGAAACTGTTTTTAACGATAAATGGCTTGCCTTTTTGCTCCTTCTTTAAAATGGTGCATGCCGGCAGCAATACTGTAATTAGTAAAACAATCAGCGTAAGGTATAATTCTGGTTTTTTATCAGGGGAACAGCTGCGCATACAATTAATTAGTGCTAATGCTTAACAAAACACATACCAAATATATCCAAAGTTTGCACCATAAAAAATTCAGGGATGAATTAGGTGAGTTTATAGCGGAAGGACCGAAGGTTGTATTAGAATTATTAGACAGCCGTGAGTTTGTTTGTATCTACATTGTGGCCCTTGAAAGCTGGATGGAAGCCCATCAAAAGCAATTGCAGAAATATCCCGGCCCCCAGCTCATGGCGGTAAAGGATTTTGAGCTGGAAAAAATATCCATGCTCACCACGGCCCACCAGGTACTGGCAGTATTCAAGAAAAAACAGCTGGTTACGGAGATAGATGCCCGCAAAAAGATCACACTGGTGCTGGATGGTATACAGGACCCGGGCAATTTTGGTACCATTATCAGAACGGCAGACTGGTTTGGGGTCGACAATATTGTTTGTTCCCCCACCTGTGCCGATATGTACAATCCCAAAGTGGTGCAAAGTACCATGGGCAGCCTGGCAAGGGTGAATATTTTATATACCCGTATTGAAGACTGGCTGCTGCAAAACAAAGCGGTTAAAAAATATGCGGCAGCGCTTCATGGAACACCTGTTAATACTTTCACAAAAACCGGAGAAGCCATCCTCATCATCGGTAATGAAGGAAAAGGGATCAGCGAAACGGTAATGCAGCTGGCCGATGAAAGGATCACGATTCCGAAAACCGGGGAAGCTGAATCATTGAATGCTGCTGTTGCCACGGGGATTATTTTATCGGTGGTTTGTTGATTGGTTGATCAGTTAATTGGTTGATCAGTTTATTGGTATATTAGTGTATTCATAATCCGTAAATCCCCTGTATGGAGTATACTCTTGAGAAACTGGAGGTATACCAGCTTGCCGAATCTTTTTCTGATAACATATGGAATATTGTGGGCGACTGGAATTTTTTTCTGAAAGACACCATTGGCAAACAGGTTGTAAGGTCGGCTGACTCTGTATCGGCAAATCTTACTGAAGGTTATGGAAGGTATTAATTTAAAGAAAGCAGGCAGTTTTTCTTTTATTCCAGGGGTTCTTTACAAGAAACGAAAGCCTGGATTTCTAAGTGCATGAGAAGGAAAATCATTGCTGCTGACAAAGCGGAAGATTTATTAAAAGAGGCATAACAAATCCTTGTAAAGCTAAATGCATACATAAAATTCATTGCAAAATCTCCCAAGCATAGTCCCGGCAAATAAAAGAGCCCAATATCAATTAACTGATTAACCAATCAACCTGTCAACGGAACTGTATCGCTTTTACCGGTTTTACTTTTTTGATCAGCAGGGTGGGAATGATAAGTGTAGCAAAACATACCAGCAATGTGCATCCGCAAATGAGCAGCACCTGCCACCACACCACGGCCGCATGCGCCTGGCTCATATAATATGCATCTTCATCCAGTTTTATAAAGCCCGTTGCTTCCTGCAGCCAGCAAATGCCCAGTCCGAGTAACGCACCCAAACCAATACCCGTGAGTGCAATTACGGTGGTGTTGTACAAAAATATCTGCTGCAATGTCCAGTCTGTGGCGCCCACCGCTTTTAAAATGCCGGTCATGCGGGTGCGTTCCAGTACCAGGATGATGAGACAGGTAACCAGGTTTACCACCGCCACCACAACCATGATGATGAGCAGGATATTTTTAATTCTTCCCTGCAGCGCCAGCCAGTCGAATATATTTGGATTGATCTCTTTAATGGTTTTGCTGTACCAGCTTTGCGGCAATACACTTACATCGTATACTTTTTGATTGACTTCATCTGTTTTTTTGTAATCGTATAAGAACAATTCATACCCGCCGATCTGGTTGGGCTGCCAGTTGTTTAAACGGCGGATGAGGTTGATATCGCAAATGCCAAAGGCCTTGTCGTATTCTTCAATCGAAGTTTTATAAATACCCGTTACCTGCAGCCTTCTTCTCCTGGCATTGCCGATGCCGCTGCCATCGATGAACATGACATCCACGCTGTCGTTGATGTTTACATTGAGCTGGCCGGCTGTGTAGGCCGACAAAACAATTTCCTTGCTGTAGCCGCTGTCGGGGGAATGTACCCAGCGTCCCTGCCGCAACAGGTTATTCATCCTGCTGTAATCAAAAGATGCATCCACGCCTTTGAGCAGCACACTTTCAATATCGCCTTTGAATTTGATGATGGCCGATTTGGTGGCAAAACGCTCCACCGATTTTATTTCCGGGATGCGTTTAAGATTCATCTCCACGGTGTCGTTTGCGAGAATGGGATATTCTTCGGCAATGCTTACTTTGTCTTCAATATCCTGCTGTACGCGGATATGTCCCCAGAAACTGAAAATCTTATTGCTGATCACCTGCTGAAAACCGTTTACAAAACTCATGGCCACAATCATCACCGCCACACTGATGGCTGTGGCAGCAACCGCCAGCCGGATAATAAAACGGCTGAATGTTTTCTGGCGGTTGAAGGCAATGCGTTTGGCTATGAAAAACGGTATGTTCAAATGGCATACTTTTGGTATCTTACAAATGTATTTTATTTATACTTAACCATGACCGCTCACCTGAAAAAATTTGATGCCTGCACTGTGGTGCAAGTGTGCGACGCAACGATGCTGAACAAAGAATCACTGGCAGTGCAAAAAAAATATTTCCTTTTAATTATTTTCTCCCTGATCGCATTTGCATCAGTTGCACAGATTCCCGATATGGTGTATAAAGACAATGTGAAATGCGTGCGCTTTCATATGTACGGCAACCAGGAAAGCATACCCATTTACAATCTTAACAGCGGCGACCAGCTTGAACTGAATTTTGATGACCTGGACGGCAACGTAAAAAGTTATTATTATACTTACCAGCTTTGTGATTATAACTGGAAACCGGTTGACATCAGCCCGTTTATGTACCTCAAGGGTTTTACACAGCAGCGCATCAGCACCAACCGTTATTCATCCATTGCGCTGACACGTTATACACACTACCAGGCCATGCTGCCCGACCGCAATACTTCCATCACCATGAGCGGAAATTATTTGCTCAAGGTTTTTTTAGATGCAGATACATCCAAACTTGTTTTTACAAGGAGGCTGCTGGTGCTGGATCAGAAAGCCGCCATTACCGGCAAAGTGGTGCAGCCGCTTACGCCGCAATGGTTCCGCACACACCAGAAACTGCAGTTCAATGCCAATATCACCGGGCTGAATACATTCAGTGCGGCACAGCAAATCAAAGTGGTGGTGCTGCAAAACAACCGCTGGGATAACGCGGTGAGAGACGTGGCACCCACCTTTGTTCGGGGACCACTGCTGGAATACAATTCAGAGAACAGCTGCATTTTCCCGGGCGGTAAAGAATGGCGCTGGCTGGATTTAAGAAGTTTTCGTTTGCAGAGTGACCGGGTGGATCATGCCGATTACAAAAAAACAAGTACGGATATTTATGTGCGGACAGATATTGACAGAACTGCGGAACGGTATGTTTATTACCGCGACCTGAACGGCATGTTTATGGTGGCCACTTATGAAAGCATCAATCCTTACTGGCAGGGAGATTTTGCAACGGTTCATTTCAGCCTGGCCACGGTGGATAACCAGCCTTATGCCGGCAAGGATATTTATCTGGCCGGCCAGCTGACCGATTATGCTTACAACGACAAAACCAAAATGGTATTCAACAATGAAAAAGGAATGTACGAACTCAATGCCATGCTGAAGCAGGGTTATTACAATTACAGTTTTATTGCTGTTGATAAAAACGATCCGTCGAAGAAAACGATGCTCGAAGGCGATTACTGGGAAACAGAGAACAGTTATACCATTTTGATGTATTATAAAGCTTTTAACGACCGTGCCGATCAGCTGATTGGTGTGGCGCAGATTGATTCAAGGACCGACAGGCCGGGGTTTAGTTTTTGATACTGGATACTGGATGCGGGATCTGGAGTGGCGATATATGATCAAATATCATTTGTAAGAAAATTTTATTTCACAATTATTTATTGCTGATAAGGCTGTATATTTGCGGCGGCAAGTCTTATACGGCCAGCTCCTGCTGAACTCCCCCAGGGCCGGAAGGCAGCAAGGGTAGGTGGTTGAGCGGTGCGATGTAAGTAACTTGCCATTTTTATTTTATTCCCTCACTTAAAACACACAGTAAGCAATGAAATTTTTTATTGACACTGCTGACCTCTCTCAAATTAAAGAAGCCAATGATCTAGGAATATTAGACGGTGTTACCACCAATCCTTCTTTAATGGCTAAAGTAGGTATTAAAGGCACAGAAGCAGTGATGGCACATTATAAAACCATTTGTGATATGGTGGATGGTGATATCAGCGCTGAAGTGATCTCCACCGATTTTGACGGCATTATTGAAGAAGGTAAAAAACTGGCTGCCATTCACCCGAATATCGTGGTGAAAGTGCCCATGATAAAAGATGGTATCAAAGCCATTAAATGGTTTACCGAAAACGGTATCAAAACCAACTGTACATTGATATTCTCTGCCGGCCAGGCCATACTGGCAGCAAAAGCCGGTGCCACTTATGTTTCCCCGTTCATTGGCCGTATCGACGACAGTGGCTGGGATGGCATAGAACTGATACACCAGATCCGCCAGATATTTTCTGTACAGGGTTACAAAACCGAGATACTGGCTGCGTCCATCCGCACGCCCAACCATATCATTCAGTGTGCAGCTGCCGGTGCCGATGTTTGTACCTGTCCGCTGGCTTCCATCCTCGGTTTATTAAAGCATCCGTTAACTGATAATGGCCTGGCGCAGTTTTTAGAAGACGCCAAGAAATTTGCATAAGATATTGTCAAGCGCAGAACCTGACAAGTATTAAAAATGCCCGGTAAATCTTCCTGATGAACCGGGCATTTTTACGTTAAGGAAAGCTGCAGGCTAACCTCTTTTCTTTTTGGGTTTCGGGGCAGGTAAGCCGTAGAGCTCTTCCACGGTCTTTAAGTTTTCATTATCGGGTTTAATCTTTATATACATCGTAAATTCTTTATGCAGCGCAGGATTTTTTTTCAGCACCACTTTTATCTGTACCCGGTCGCCTGCAAAATCCCTGTCGAGCAGCAGGCTGTTGCCAAAAAAATTACCTGCCGATGCAGTGAAGCTGATATGCGAACTGTCGAGCGGGAGGTAACGGCCATTGTGCAGCAACCCGTCTACATTGATATAATTATACGTGCCTTTTTTCAGGCTGTCGGTATACAGGTTTACATAAATGCTGTCAACCTGCTGTGCCCTGGAGACGGTTGCAAGTAATAGTAAAATGGCTGGTAAAAATCGCTTCAATCTGTTTGTTTGGTACAAAGATGGAAAAAATTATGCCAGCGTTGCAATGGCGGACCGGCATCTTTGTTAAAAAAAGTTAACTTTTGGTAAGGGACAAATCATCCCTGCCGTTTTTTGTTTTCCATTTCCTGTCCACCGCCAGGGCTTCGTGGAGCAATTGTACAATGGCGGTTTCATCGATCTCCTCCGCATCCATAAAAATCTTATAAAAAATCTATTTGTTGGTGCCGTGGGTCAGATAACCGTTAGGGTCCTTTAACCGGTTGCCATACCATAGCCCGAACAAAACGCCTTTTTTAATTCCCCCGCGGGGAATGGTGGCCGGCCAGATAATGCAGATGCCTTTGTTGCCATGGAAATAAGGCACATTAAAAGATATTTTTTCTTTGCAGTATGCCGGCAAAGTGGCTTTTACAATTTCACGCAGCACATCCACCGTGATGCGTTCATGTTCGGGGAGCCGTTCATACAGCTGCAGCAGTGATTTTATTTTAACAGGATGGGAGAGCGGCATCGCGTAAAGATAACGGCCGGAGATATAAAATAAAACACCCGCTGCATATAAAATGGAGCGGGTGCAGTTGTCAGACATCAGCCATTGCTGGTACGGCAGCCAGCCCAGCTATTTTTTTCCATAGCTTCTGAGGTAATTGATCAGGTCTCCGGGAATCCGGGTCTTGCCAAAATTGTTTTCACTCACGCCTTCATTTCCCGGGAATTTGTTTTTGAAACCGGGCATTTCCCTGTGGCCGAAATATACTTTGAACAGCAGGGCGCCATCAGTCTGTTGCTGGAAGGCCTCTGAAGTAAAATTCGCCGGCTTCGTATCCAGGTTCACCGATCTGTGCCCGGCACCTTTGCCATTGATGCCATGGCAGGGCGTGCAATGCGATTTGTATATTTCTTTTCCTGCGGAAACAGATGCAGCATCTGGTTTAACAGGATTCTTCATGGTTTCATATTTCTCCGGAACTTTCCATGGATCTTCCTGCATGGCATTGAATGCTGTTGCTGCGGCAGCCACTGTTACAATACCCAGCAGGGTTACTAAGTTTTTCATGTTGTTTTGTTTTTGGGTTCATCAACCACTGTGCTAAATTACCGGGGCAGCATACCCTGTTCAATGATGTTCATCAAGCAAAACAATGTGGAGAATCATGCTGTTTTTTGAAGCAGAAAAAGTTTTGTCACGAAGCAGTAAAATCTGTTTTTCGTGCAGCATTGCAGGTTGATTTTGTCAGGAATCAATGATATACTGAAGCGGGATAAGACCGGGAAGAAATGTGTACTATGCGGATATTGTTTTTCTAAGCCGCAGCCTTTTACCGTAAGTGAGTTGCCGCCATATCCATTCCAGCGGACCATAATTGAAATACCTGAACCACCAGTTGCTGTACATCACCTGTAATGCAAATACTGCCATGCCGGCTGTCATAAAAATAACCGGACCGGTATTGCCTCCCAGTCCGAGCCCGATACCATAATAAATAAAAATGCCCAGCACCGTTTGCATTAAGTAATTGGTGAGCGCCATCCTGCCCACCGGTGCCAGTATGTTTAAACGGCTGTTCTCTTTTTTCTTGATCCAGCGCAGGCAAATCACCGATGTGTATGCCAATGCCAGCGGCACCACGCTGATGGCATAAAAGAAAGTGTGCCCCAGCCCGGAAGGTTCAGGAATGTGCTTGGCAAAAATTTCAAAACCTGTGCAGGCAATTGCTGCGGGTATGCCAATGATGAATCCCCATTTGCGCAAACGCTTCAGGAGTGAAAGATACTGTTCGGTATTTGCATAGATGAGTTTCCGCCCGGCATAGAAACCCAGCAGGAATAAGCCCAGCACTTTGGGGATGCGGTTGCTGTCGAGTATATAGGCATAGCGGTAAAGGAAGCCTGATGCCTGCCAGTTTCGCCATTCAGCCCAGCCGCTGTTTTTTCCATATAGATATTTGCCCAGGTTGTCATCAGTGGGTACACCTGTTTTGATATCTGTTTGTTTGCCCAGTGCTTCGAGGAAGCTGCCATTTTTATAATGAAAAAGCACACTCAGTGTATCCAGCAGTACAGGAAGGGCAATCAGCACTGCAGCCCAAACCAGCAGGGTTTTGTTGCTGCAATTCCTGAAAAGCGGCAGCAGCAAACCAATGGCTGCATACAAGAAAAGAATATCTCCTTCCCATAAAAGAAAAAGATGTGCGGCGCCGATCAGCAGCAGGATAAAGAGGCGGCGGTAAAATATTTTTAAAGGATTGATGCCCTTCTGTTCATTGCGCAGCAGGATAATGGAAAAGCCAATGCCAAACAACAAGGAAAAGATGCTGTAGAATTTCCCATTAACAAAGGTCAGCTCCAGCATTCCTGCAATACCGTCAGCCGGCCATGTGCTTAAAGCCTCACGCTGTGGTTGTGTAAGATAACCCCAGCCGGTAAATCCAAAAAGATTGTCGAGCATCACGCCCAGCAGGGCGAAGCCGCGTAGTATATCGAGTATACCGGCCCTTTCGTTTTGTAAAACAGGAGTGGGGGAGTTTTGCATAAGCTGTCTAAAGGTATTTCAATATACACCGTATTGATGGAAAATGCAATGGCCGAGATAAGCGTATTATGCCTTTTCAATGAAATACACCATCATTTCTTTTCTTACAGCAAAGCCCATTTTCAGATAAAGATGGCAGGCGGGATTATCAGGATACACATGCATGGGATTTGGCCCTTTGCAAATATTTTATTGAGCTGGCTTTGGAGCAGTTTGGCCGCATGGCCTTTGCCTGTATGATCAGGATGTGTGCATACAGCACTCACTTCGGTATATTTTCCGGCTTTGAGCCGTTGGCCTGTCATGGCCACCAGTTTGCGCCCTTTGAAAATGCCTTCATAATTGCCGAAGTCGATGGTGCGTTGTATAAATGGTCCGGGGTTGGTGAGATGTGTGAGCTTTAGCATGGCAGGAATATTTGTATCGCCCAGCGGACGGATGACTCCCAGGTCCTGCATCACTGTTTGTTGCTTCCTGCAGATCATTTGCAGTAACGGCCTTTCAATTTTAATATGCCAGGCGGGAGGAATGATGATTTGTTTTGGTGTGAACAGGATCACCTTGCTTCCTTGCGGCAGCAGTTTATATAACTCGTTCAGGGCTTTCTGGCTGTTGCGCCGCATCCCTGCAAAAAAGCCCACATCCCTTTTGATGTATTTCACGGTGGCTGTTCCGCGGGCCATTTTTTTATTGCCGGTGCTGAGGGCATGCCAGATGGGATTATCGAGAATATGCGCCAAGTTTTTTCTTTCAAATATGTTTTGTAAAAATGGGGCTGTGCTTAAACTTTGAGTGAAGCCCTGAATCCCCGGGCAGCATAATATGATTCTGCCCCATTGTGGTAAACAAAAACGGTATCATAGCGCCGGTCGCAGAACAGGGCCCCGCCCAGTTTGCGGATGGCTGCCGGGGTTTGTATCCAGCTGGAGGTTTTTAAATCGAAATGCCCCAGCTGCTGCAACTGCCTGTATGCTTCTTCGGTTAAGATTTCAACACCCATTGCTGCGGCCATATCCATCACACTGTTTTTGGGTTTGTTTTCTTTCCGGCCATCCAGTGCGGCACGGTCATAGCAAAAGCTCCTGCGGCCG
Source organism: Ferruginibacter sp. (assembly GCA_046329655.1). Classification (GTDB taxonomy): domain Bacteria; phylum Bacteroidota; class Bacteroidia; order Chitinophagales; family Chitinophagaceae; genus Ferruginibacter. The sequence goes on along the minus strand of JAXLUD010000007.1, from coordinate 111,189 downwards.
GCCGGGCTTTCAGCTGCGCAATCAACAAAAATATATTCCCCCGTTTTCTTATCCAGGCCCGTTACGTCGGGTTCGCCGCCGGAAGATTCCATTTGCTGCAACGACCAGCATTTTCCTGCATTTGCTTCCAGCCTGGCCTGTACTTTTTCCCAGGCAATATCCTTGTGGCGGTGTTTGTTTTTTTCAAACCGTGTTTGCAGTATACTGAGCAGCTCTTTGGTTTCTGCGGAAGTTAATTTGCTTTTTGATGCAGTCATGTTAGTCGCTTTATGAATGTTAATCGTTCAGTCCTTTTCCGGCGAGGATTGCCGCTGTGGACTTTTCAATTCTCGAAACCTTTGTGGCAGATTGTTTGGGTTGCGAAAAATGCAGCAGGTAAGCCCTTTGCCTGCCGGGTGTAAGGGCTTCAAAGGCCCGCTTCAGTTTTGCGTTTTTCTTTAAAGCGGTTTTGAATTCGTCGGGCATGGGAAAAGCTCCGGTTTTCTTCATGGGCACTTTCAGCCCGGCTTTTTCCACTTCAATGGCTTCGAAGATGTATGCCTTCAAAACTTTTTCAAGTTGCACAATTTCTTTTACATGGGTAAATCTTGCCTGCCTGGCCGCCTGTACATTTTCCGTTTGCTGAATGAGCATCTTCTTTGTGTCCTTCAATAGGGCGCCCTTGAAGAACAGCAATGCACAGTATTCTTTAAACCCATGAATGAGCACAATATTGGTCTTTTGAAAAACATAACAGGGCTGTCCCCATTTCAGCTCCTCTTCCAGTCCGCAATCAAGGACGATGCTGCGAAGCTGTTTATATTCCTGCTGCCATTTATTATCTTTTGCAAAAAAGAAATCAAGTTTTGGATTCATAGTTTCCTGTTGTGAACAATAAAGTTATGGATGCTGATGGGTTTACTGAAATCATTTTGATGGTTGGTTGATGGTTCATGGTTCATTGTTTAGGCAGGCAGGTCTTTCAATAATCCACCGTTCATGAACCAAAACCATCAGTACTAATGCGGCTCAGTTAAATAGTGCTTCTTCAGTACATCTTCCCCGTATTCATTGCCCTTTTCCCTCCAGATGGCATGAATATGATTGGCGCTGTTGCGGGGACCGCCATTGTTATCGAACTCGATTAAAAAAGTAGGGCCGTTGAGCACATAATAATGCGGCTTGGTTTCCTCCATGGAGCCGATCCACCCGAAATAAATTTTGTCAACACCGGCCTTGAGTATTTTTTCATATTCAGTCAGGGCTTTATCGTATTCCATATTAAATACAAATTCACGGATGATATATTGTAGCAGGGCTTTTTGCTGCGGGTTCATTGCTGCGCCGGTAATACCCCAGTCGTTCACGAGGCGTTTGCCGCTTTCGGCTGCCGTGATGATGTCTTGTGGCACATCGCCGCTCATCACCGCCTGCTTTTGCTGCGCCGCGGAAAGTGAATGGATGAGTTTGATGCCCAGGTCTTCTTCTTGTCCCAGCACACGCCAGCCTGCATAATCTGCGTCCTGGTATTCAGCGGGGTCGGTGCCGATAAAGAAGGGTGTTACCGAAAGTTTGTCTTTTACAAATGTGAAATTGACAGACAAATGATGGCCTTCCAGTTTATACCCCCATATACTGTCTGATGGCTGGCCAAAAAAAGCAAAGAAATAATTTTTGTGCGACCATAGTAAAGACATTACAAACTGGTGGGTGGTATCACTGATTTCTTTTTTATAGAACAGGCTGTCGTAATACATGTTCAGCAGGTTATCGAGGTGCATGATGCCGGTGGCTTTTAAATATCCCTGCGAGCTGAGTGAAGCGGAAAGAATACGGTGCACGAGTTTGCGCTGCTCGTATGTCATATTACCCAGGCTGGTGCCGGCCCTGGCCCTTAAACCAACAGGCAGGTTATTCCATTTGATCCGTGCAGTGTCGTTAAAACTGAGCACGGCCGAACGTTTTTGCAAGGGATTGAATGAATTGAAGAGTTTGATGCAGGCCTGCTTTATTTCTTCATTGTAGCCGGGCTGGCTGTATGATGTTGTTGTGAAAAATAACATGCAGGTTAAGGTTAATGGGAGCAGCAGTTTTTTCATGCCTGGTTGTTTTGGGTGTTAAGGTTGAATATATAATTGCAAACAGGGCTGAGAATAATAAGGAAGGTGACCGCCTGTTCAATAGTTTCAGAAATATAAACAGTAAAGCGGGGATTTGCAAGCGTTTTTGGGATGGTGGTTTATGAAATGCCTTGATGGCAGTACTAAATTCCTTGTGTGATAGAAGTGATGGTGAAAATGGCAGAGGGGGTACCGGCAACACAGAAAAATAAAAGCCCAGCAGCGTCATGTCCTCAAAGTGAGTGACACAACGATGCCGGGCAATGAACAAATGTTTGGAACAAAACCTTCCCTTACCGGGCAGGCAGGTTAAACTATTTTCCGCTGTTTTTTACATATTTCTCCAGCCACTGATGTTTTATGCCACCGGTGTAAACCAGCCCGGAGATAAATATACTTTTACAATGGTGAAGCAATAAGCCGGATGTAAAGCATCTCATGCGGAGCATTATTTTTAATGCTCCGCTGTTAACTGTTGCTAAAGATGGAAATTAAAAGATTGGGCTATTGCATACTAATCCCCACACGTTCCTTTACATAATTATTCTTACTCACTTCACCCAGCATAAACAAGGCCAGGTCGCCTGCATTGATCTTAAACTTATTGGGCTGGGGCGGATAGTTGGCGCTGGTAATAAATTCGCCCGTTGCATCGGCATTGATGATGTCGGGGCTGCATACAAAGGTCCAGTCGAGCCCGCTGTTGTTTAAATATTCATATGCCTTGCGGTGTTCATTGCCCACAGGGATATATTCTTTGGGATAGTCTTCTGTATCTATCAGCAAAGTGTTCTCATCATAATTTAAAATGCCCATGCCTCCCAGTGCCACAATGCGCTTCACGCCGGCCTTTTGCATTTGCTGAACAATATTTTTCATGCCGAGCGAACGGCTTTTATCTGTTCCGTCGAAACTGCCGCCCAGCGCCGAAAGCACGGCGTCGCATCCCATGATGGTATGATATACATCTTTCTCGTCAAACACGCCGCCTTTTACCAATTCAAGGTTTTTTTCATCCTTGTTAAATTCTGTAAACACATTACGTCCAAAAGCCTTTACCTGGTGACCGCCGAATAAAGCCTGTTTCACCAGTTGCCTGCCCACCTGCCCGGTGGCACCGAAAATTGCCAGCACCATACAATATAGTTTTTAATAAAGATAATGATTAAACACCCGGCTATTCGCTTTTATGCAGCAGGTCGCCAAATACTTCGGGCTTTCTTTTAAACATGGCGTTTGCAAAAGGGCAAAGCGGAATTATTTTCAGCTGGTTGGTCCTTGCAAAATCAGCCGCCTTGTTCAAAAGCTGCAGGCCCGCATTTTGTCCTTTCAGCGCATCATCCACTTCTGTGTGATCAATGATCATGAGTCCGGGCCCGGCCATGCTGTAGGTCATTTCGCCCAGAAGCCGGCTGTTTTCCTCAATGTAAAAGGCACCCTTGCTGCCATCTTTCCGGTGTTTAATTTCCATTGTCGACAAGATTTATGGGATAAAAATTTTTTTATTTTCTAAATCTACCACATATTTGCAATGGAAATGAAAAATAACTATACACATAACAACAACTGGTGGTGGCATTCAGCAAGCTGATTGTGCCGCACTGTTGTATTATGTCATGAAACATATTCAAACCCCGGCACAGGATGCCGGGGTTTTTATTTATTACTGTTCTAAAAATGAAAAAAATACAAATACAAACCTCGTTTAAAAAAATGCTGGCAGATGTGTACACTCCTGTGGGCATTTACCTGCGGCTGCGTGACCGTTTCAGGGATACCATTTTGCTGGAGAGCACCGATTTTCATGCGGGAGAGAACAGTTATTCTTTTATCGGGATCAATGCCATTGCCGGTATTGAGATCAGGAACAAGGCCGAGATAGAATTTAAACTGCCCGGGCAAACACCCGAAAAGATCATCATCAGCGATACGGCTGCAGTGCCGCAACAGCTGTGGGATTTTATGCAGCGTTTTGAAATCAGCAGTGCCGTTCCAAAGCCGGTTAATGTTGCACAGGGATTGTTTGGTTACAGCACTTATGATGCCGTGCAGTTTTTTGAAACGGTAAAACTGAACGTTGATAAACAGCCTGCGAATAATGAGATACCTCTGATGCGCTACCGTCTTTACCAGTATATCATCGTGATCAATCACTTTAAAGATGAGTTGTTCATCTGTGAAAACCAGGTTGCAGGTGTGGAATCTGAACTGGTCGTGGTGGAAAGCCTGATCCGCAGCAAAGATGTGCCCACTTTTCCTTTTGCAGTGAAAGGAACAGAAAGCAGCAATCTTACCAATGAAGCCTATATCGATATGGTTAAAAGAGGGATTGCCAGCTGCCTGAGGGGGGATGTGTTCCAGATCGTGCTGAGCCGCAAATTTGAACAGCAGTTCACCGGGGATGAATTCAATGTTTACCGTGCACTTCGAAGTATCAACCCTTCCCCGTATTTATTCTATTTTGATTATGGTGATTATAAACTGATGGGTTCGTCGCCCGAAAGCCAGCTGATCGTGCAAAATGGCAAGGCCGTGGTGCATCCCATCGCAGGAACATTCCGGCGCACGGGAGATGATGAAACAGACAAGGCGCTTGCTGTAAAACTGGAAGCCGATGAAAAGGAAAATGCAGAACATGTAATGCTGGTAGACCTTGCGAGGAACGATCTGAGCCGCATGTGCAGCCAGGTGGAAGTATCACAATACAAAAAGATCAATTATTACAGCCACGTGATACACCTGGTAAGTGAAGTAACAGGTCTGGTGCAGGCTGGCAGCAACCCTTTCAAACTGATCGCCACCACTTTTCCTGCCGGTACACTGAGCGGCGCACCAAAATTTAAAGCCATGCAGCTGATCGACAGTAATGAACCGACAGCAAGGAGTTATTATGGCGGTACCATTGGCTTCGTGGGTTTTGACGGCACAGTAAATCATGCCATCATGATACGAACTTTTTTAAGCAGGAACAATACACTGATATACCAGGCTGGTGCCGGTGTGGTGGTGGCCAGTAATCCGGAAAGTGAATTACAGGAAGTAAATAATAAATTAAATGCACTGAAGCAGGCCATTGTTTTGGCGGAAACCATTTAGAAATGGTTCATCGCTAATAGTTCATGGCTTATAGCAGAACAGTGTATTTACCATGAACCATCAACCATGAACCAATTAACAACATGAAAATACTCGTCTTCGATAATTACGACTCCTTCACTTATAACCTGGTGCACCTCGTGGAAAAGATACTGCACCAGAAAGTAGATGTATACCGCAATGATGAAATAGCGCTGGAAAAAGTGAAGGACTTTGATAAGATCATTTTATCTCCCGGCCCCGGTATTCCAGAAGAAGCAGGATTGCTGTTGCCGCTGATAAAGGAGTATGCAGCCACCAAATCCATACTCGGTGTTTGTTTGGGTCACCAGGCAATCGGCGAAGCATTTGGCGCCAGGCTTACCAACTTAAGCAAAGTGTATCATGGCGTGGCCACTAATTGTCAATTGACAATTGACAATTGCAAATTGTTTAAAGGGCTTCCGCGAAATATAGAAGTGGGCCGCTACCACAGCTGGATCGTAAGTAATGAATATTTTCCTGCTGAGCTGGAAGTGACTGCCGTCGATGAAAACGGTTTTATCATGGCCATGCAGCACAGGAAATACGATATTCAGGGTGTGCAGTTTCACCCGGAAAGTGTGTTGACGCCAATGGGGGAACAGATTTTGAGGAATTGGCTGGAGGTGTAAGTGATGAGTTATAAGTTATAAGTAGTAAGTTCTAAGTATCAGTTCATGTGTAAATAATTCGTGTAATTAGTGCAATTCGTAGAATTAGTGCCATAAATCGTAAAATTCGTGTTATAAAAAAATGAAAAAAATACTCAACTATCTCTTCGAATACAAAACACTCACGCGTGCGCAGGCCAAAGAAGTGCTGGTAAATATTTCAAAAAACCAGTACAATGAAAGTGAAGTGGCGGCTTTTATCACGGTATTCTTAATGCGCAGCATCACCATTGAAGAACTGCAGGGATTCCGGGATGCGTTACTGGAACTCTGTGTGCGTGTAAACCTGGAAGATGGCGATGTGATCGATATCGTGGGTACCGGCGGCGATGGCAAGAACACTTTCAATATTTCCACACTCAGTTGTTTTATCGTGGCCGGCGCTGGGCATAAAGTGGCCAAGCATGGTAATTATGGTGCCACTTCCGTAAGCGGCAGCAGCAATGTGATGGAGCAGCTGGGCTATACTTTTAAAAATGATGCGGGCACATTGCAAAAAGAACTGGATGATGCCAATATCTGTTTCCTGCATGCGCCGGTGTTTCATCCTGCATTGAAAGCGGTGGGGCCAATCCGGAAAAACCTGGGCGTGCGTACCTTTTTTAATATGCTCGGTCCTATGGTGAACCCCGCATTTCCCAAACACCAGCTGGTAGGTGTGTACAGCCTGGAAATGGCACGCATTTATAATTACCTGCTGCAGCCTACGGGTAATAATTTCACTATTATCCATTCGCTCGATGGTTATGATGAGATATCGCTTACGGGTGATACAAAAGTGATCACAGCGGCCGGTGAAAAAATATACAGTGCCGAACAACTGGGCAAACGCACCGTAAGCGCCGCAGATATTTATGGCGGCAACACGGCTGAAGAAGCGGCTAAATTGTTTTTGAAAATCATCAAAGGCGAAGGCAGCTGGGCGCAGAATGCCGTAGTGCTCAGCAATGCGGCCATGGCGCTTCAATGCACAGGAAAATACAATCATTATGACGAATGTTACCGTGCAGCTGTGGAAAGCCTTGAAAGCGGTAAAGCATACAATTCACTTTTAAAAATCACCGGCCGGTAACCATGAATATACTGGATAAAATTATTGCACAAAAAAAGATTGAAGTGGCCGAAAGAAAGGCTGCTGCCCCGGTTACACAATTACAGCAGTCTGCCTTTTACAATCGCCCGGTATTTTCGCTCAAACAATTCCTGCTCGACGAAAACAAAACCGGCATCATAGCAGAGTTTAAAAGAAAGTCGCCATCAAAGGGAACGATCAATGGCACTGCGGATGTGGTGGAAGTTACAACCGCCTATGCGGCCAATGGGGCCAGTTGCCTGTCGGTGCTGACTGATGAAATGTTTTTTGGCGGCATCTCTGCTGATCTTGAAAAGGCAAGGGTAAATGCGATACCCATTTTGCGCAAGGATTTTATCATAGATGAATACCAGATAACAGAAGCCCGGGCCATGGGCGCTGATGTGATATTGCTGATTGCAGCCTGCTTAACCCCGCAGCGGGTACAGGAATTGGCAAAGTTTGCAAAAAGCCTGCAACTGGAAGTACTGCTGGAAATACACAACCAAACGGAACTGGGGCATATTTGTGATGAAACAGCCATTGTGGGCATTAATAACCGCGACCTGAAAACTTTTACGGTGGATATTAACAGGTCGCTGGAATTGGGAAAAAAAATACCCGCTGATAAAGTAAAAATTGCGGAGAGCGGTATCAGCGATATAGATACTATTTGTACTTTTAAACGGGCAGGTTTCAAAGGTTTTCTGATCGGGGAAAACTTTATGAAGGCGCCTGACCCGGCGATTGCTTTTGCTGCATTTGTTCAACAACTTAAAGCAAAAGTTACATGAGAGTAAAAGTATGCGGCATCACGCATGAAGAGCAGCTGAAGGAGCTTCCTGCAGCCGGCGCTTCTTTTGCCGGATTTATTTTTTATCCAAAATCGCCGCGGTATGTATTACGGCATATGACCACCAACCAGATCAAAAAGGAAAACAGTATCAACAAGGTGGGCGTGTTTGTAAATGCTTCCGTGGATGAAGTGCTGCACATGGTGGATGAATGCCGGCTGCATATGGTGCAGCTCCATGGCGATGAGACCCCCAAATACTGCGAAAAAATTGCAGACTATATTTCGGTGGTAAAGGCATTCCGCTTCAGCGAAACGGATAATATCGGTTACCGCATACAGGAATACATGAGTTACTGCGATATGTTCATGTTTGATACGGAAGGCGTTGGGTATGGCGGTACGGGCAAAAAACTGAACCTGGAAAAACTGCACGGGGTACAGGTGGGCAAGCCGTATTTTTTAAGCGGCATGATCGATGAGAACGATGCAGCCGCATTGAATGCATTTGCACAAAGACCGGAAGCAAAAGCCCTGTTTGCGATAGACCTTTGCAGCAGGTTTGAAGTAACAACAGGAATAAAGGATATGGAAAAAATAAAAGGATTCATACAGCAATTAGTGTAATTGGTGGAATTCGTGTAATTAGTGACCTAAAATAAGAAACAATGAACATTAAAGTATGCGGCATTACCCAGCTGAAACAGCTGCAGCAATTAGACGGACTGAATATTGAATTTGCAGGGCTGATCTTTGTCAAAGACTCTCCGCGTTATGTGGGTGACAAACTGGATAAGGATGCTGTGAAAAATGCGGATTTTGATTTGAAGAAAGTAGGCGTATTCAAAGATCCCGAAATGATCGATGTGCTGGATGCCATTGATGAATACGGGCTGGATGTGGTGCAGCTGCACGGCGATGAGAGTCCGGAAATGTGCGAAGACCTCAGTAGTGAAGTGGAAGTGATCAAGGTATTCCCCATTGATGCGGATACCAAAGATATTGATGCGCTGGTGGCCGATTATGATGCCGTATGCGATTATTATTTGTTTGATACAAAAAGCAATGGCGAAAGCGGTGGCACCGGCAAGCAGTTTGACTGGAAAGTGCTGAGCAAGGCCAAAATTGAAAAGCCCTTTTTCCTGAGTGGGGGAATTGGAGTGGGGGATATTGAAAAACTAAAGCGGTTTAAACATCCTGACTATTATGGAGTGGATGTAAACAGCAAATTTGAAAAAGAACCGGGCGTGAAAGATATGGCACAGGTGCTGCTGTTTAAGCAGGGGATGAAGTGAGGCCCCCTCCGCCCCCTAAAGGGGGAACTGATGAGGGAGGGGATGACAGTGCAGATTGTTTAGGAGATTGAAGTGGTATTGTATTTGACTCCAGCAGAGCGGCATGTTGGTAGAAAAATGAACAGGTTGTTTTAGTAAGCTCTGTAGGGGTGACAGTTTGTGATGTATAATGTTGTTGGTCAGGCGACCAACAACGGCTAAGGATGGCATCTTGATAATAAAATGACCAAGTTGTTTTGTTAAGTCCTATAGAGGCGACAGTGGTGTAAGTTTTTTGGTAATTCAAAAATTATAAACAATGGATATTAATTTAGAAAAGGAAAATCGAAACGGATATTATGATATTATAGATGATCAAATAGAGATAAATGGAATAAAGGTTAATGGCAAGTTGTATAAAGTTGTTTTAGGTGCCGGCTATGGAATGCAAGAAACATTTAATTTATATAAAGATGATAAGGGTAAATGGGTAAAGAACTTACTTTACGAAACCGTTCCTTTGCTTTACGATTCTATTAGAGCTGAGATAGATAAACTTGAAAGATAATTGAGGATTTTCATCATTTAAAAGGGTTCTGTTTTATATGTAAGTATTCTGTGCATCGAAATTTTGTTAAATGCAAAAAAAAATAGTGAATAGTAGTAAGTTTTTATTTGAAATAAGTTTTCAAAGAACCGATGTTCCAAAAACAAACGATATTACTTGTTATTATAAGAACTTTAAAACCTCTAAATCGAAAACTAAATTTTGTCTTGATTATTTAATTTGTTTTTATGAGAGGCTAAAAGCATTTGAAAATGGAAGGTATTTGTTTTTTCATGAATTCAAATCTTGGTTAAAATACGAATATCCACCCTTAATAACAGATGGGTTTTTTATAGACGGAGTTATTGATTTATTTCGAAAGAGCACTGAAATTACTTATTCATTTGAGTATAACACTAAAACACGTTATTGTTCGATCTTTTGCCTGAATCCATCTCTTACAACATTGTATCTAAGTCTAATTAGGCTTACATGGGAGCTAATGGAAGATAAGTTTCTTACAAAAGAGGATATTATGAGTCAATATTTGAAAGGGTTTGAAAATGGGGAGGATTATGTTTATTTAGAAGAGTAAAAAACGGTTCAATTCCGCCTTTACTGGTCGCCTGACCAGCAACTATGCTAAGATAAAAGATGAACAAAAGATAAAGGTTTAAGTTAGTGACACAACGATACTGAACAAAGTTGCAAATGCTTGCTGCCATGCCTTCGCATTGCTTCGGCAGGCAAGTAAAAAATAGTAAAATGAATTACACAGTTAACGAACAAGGCTATTACGGAAATTTCGGCGGGGCCTATATCCCCGAGATGCTCCACCCGAATGTGCAGGAGCTGCAGGAGAATTATTTGCAGATCATCTATGCGGAGGATTTCCAGAAAGAGTTTCAGCAATTGCTGACGGATTATGTGGGAAGACCGACACCGTTGTTCCTGGCAGAGCGGCTGAGTGTAAGGTATAAAGCACAAATCTATTTAAAGCGGGAAGACCTTTGTCATACCGGTGCACACAAAATAAACAACACGATCGGCCAGATTTTACTGGCACAGCGACTGGGTAAAAAAAGAATCATTGCCGAAACAGGTGCCGGTCAGCATGGCGTGGCCACCGCCACCGTTTGTGCACTGAAAGGGCTGGAGTGCATTGTGTACATGGGCGAAAAAGATATCGAACGCCAGGCGCCGAATGTGGCCAGAATGAAAATGCTGGGAGCCACCGTTGTGCCGGCTACCAGCGGCAGTAAAACATTAAAGGATGCCACCAATGAAGCCATCCGCGACTGGATCAACAACCCGGTGGACACACATTATATCATCGGCAGCGTGGTGGGGCCGCATCCTTATCCTGATATGGTGGCGAGGTTCCAGAGTGTGATCAGTGAAGAAATTAAAAAACAGTTATTGGAAAAAACCGGCAGCGAAAATCCAAATTATGTACTGGCGTGTGTAGGTGGTGGCAGTAATGCCGCCGGGGCATTTTATCATTTTTTAGACCAGGAAGAGGTGAAGCTGGTTGCAGTGGAAGCGGCAGGCCATGGCATCAACAGCGGTTTAAGTGCTGCCACCACGCAACTGGGCACACCGGGTATTTTGCATGGCAGTAAAAGTATTGTAATGCAAACGGCAGACGGGCAGGTGGTGGAGCCGCACAGTATTTCGGCCGGACTGGATTATCCCGGTATTGGTCCGCTGCATGCACATTTGTTCGAGAGCGGCCGCGGCATTTTTATGAGCGCCACTGATAACAAAGCATTGAATGCGGCATTTGAACTCTGCAAACTCGAAGGGATCATTCCTGCATTGGAAAGTGCACATGCATTGCATGCACTCAAGATGATCAACTTCAATAAAAATGATGTCGTGGTGGTATGCCTCAGCGGAAGGGGGGATAAGGACCTGGCAACGTATATGCAGCAGATGTAACCCCCTAAATCCCCCTGTGGGGGGACTTTAGAGAGCCTGCTGGTTTACAGCTCTTTTGTTGTTCGTGCATAATGACTTGCTCTATGAAAAAGGATATGCACTTTGTTGCCATAAAACCCATTTTTGAAAATGCGGCTTACCTGCGGAAAAACATGACCCATGAAGAAAGAATTGTGTGGAACTGTTTATCAGCAAATAAAATGGGTTTTAAATTTCGCAGGCAGCATCCCATATGGATGTACATTGCGGATTTTTATTGTCATGAATTAAGGCTGGTTATTGAAATTGACGGAGGGATTCATTTAGGACAGGATATAAAAGCGCAGGATGCAATACGGGAGAATGATCTCCATGACTTTGGAATAGAAGTGTTGCGTTTTACCAATGAAGAGGTAAGGTGTAATCTGCCGGATGTAACTAAAACCATTACAACAACAATTATTAAATTAAGCGAAAGCTTGTCAAATAAATAAAAGATGGATCAACATACTGAAAGCTTCGGAAGTCCCCCTGCAGGGGGATTCAGGGGGCATAGCCGTTTACAGGATTTGTTCAGCAGCCAGTCAAAAAAAGTACTCAACATATATTGTACAGCAGGGTATCCCAAACCGGATTCAACCGTTGCTGTGTTGCAGGCATTACAGGAAGGTGGAGCGGATATCATCGAAATCGGCATGCCTTACAGCGACCCGCTGGCGGATGGTGAAGTGATACAGGCCAGCAGTGCCGTGGCTTTGCAAAACGGCATGACGATCACCCGGCTGTTTGAACAGTTGTCGGGGATACGCGGCAGTATTCATGTACCATTGATCCTGATGGGTTATCTCAATCCTGTAATGCAGTTCGGGATAGAAAATTTTTGTGCCAAAGCAAAAGAAGTGGGGATCGACGGGATCATACTGCCTGACCTGCCCATGTATGAATATGAAACCCAGTATAAAGCCCTGTTTGAATCGCAGGGCCTGGATATGATATTTTTAGTAACGCCTGAAACCAGTGAGGAACGCATCCGTAAAATTGACGCACTGGGCAGCGGGTTTATCTATGCCGTTTCCTCCTCATCCACTACAGGGAAAAACAAGCCAGTTGAAGCGCAGGAAGACTATTTCAAAAAATTGCATGATATGCAGTTAAAAAATCCTGTGCTGGTGGGATTTGGCATCTGGGATCAGCAAAGTTTTGAGGCGGCCAGCCAGTACACGAATGGTGCTATTATTGGCAGCGCTTATATTAAAGTGCTTGAAAATGCCGGGGATATTGCCGCTGCCACAAAAGAATTCTTAAAAAATATCATCCGTTAAACCGTATAGGTAAAACGGAGTAAATTGCACTATTAATAAAGACTATGAAGCGGATACTATTGTTACTGTTGCTCCCCGGGTTCGTGTTTGCACAAAGAACTGTAAAACCCAAACCGGGTACAAAAACGGCTAAAACAAAAACAAAGGCAACGGTTGTTGCTGCAACAGACGGTTTCCTGATAAAGGGAGAAATGAAAGGTTATGCCGACGGCACTCCCGTGTCACTGGTAAACCCGCAGAGTGGTATGCCCGAAATGGAAACCACCATCAGCAAGGAAAAATTTGAACTGAAGGGAAAGATGCAGTCGCCTGATATACGCCTGCTGATGTTCAACCGCATGCAGCCCTATGCCAGTATTTTTGTTGATAACAATATCATCACGGTAAAAGGCAGCAGTGCGGCACCCGACAAACTGGATATTAATGGTTCGCCTGCACACGATGATTTTGCTGCATTCACACAGCTGATGCAGCCTTACCAGTCGGTATTTGCACAAAACGCCACCTACGATTCTGTATTATTTACTAAAGCCGCTGCGGCCAGTTATGGTTTTGCAGCCACGCACCTTAATTCATACATCACACCGTTTGCGATTTACCGTTATTACCAGTCAACCGATGATGTGCTGAAAGCAGATGCATTGTACAACCAGTTGTCGGCCGATGTAAAAGCATCTCCCATGAGTACCGGGCTGGCCGGTGTGCTTTCGCAGGCCAAACAAAATGCAACTGGTTATATGCTGCCCGATTTTTCACAGGCGGATACTTCCGGCAAAACAGTCAGTCTTTCTTCATTCCGCGGCAAATATGTGCTGGTGGATTTTTGGGCCAGCTGGTGCGGACCCTGCCGCATGGAAAACCCGAATGTGGTAGCAGCTTATAACAGGTTTAAGGATAAAAATTTCACCGTGCTGGGTGTGTCGCTCGACAGGCCCGGTCATAAGGACGACTGGTTAAAAGCCATTCACGACGACGGACTTACCTGGACACATGTAAGCGACCTGCAGTTTTGGAGTAATGCCGTGGCCCAGCAGTTCCAGATACAAAGTATCCCGCAGAATTTTTTAGTAGATCCCGATGGCAAACTCGTAGGGCGGAACCTGCGTGGCCCTGCACTGGAAAGAAAGCTGGAACAATTACTGAAATAAGCGCATCTAAAAATCTGATGATTCCCTTTTCTGCAATGCAGACGGTATTACCACTGTTTCTCCGGCAAGTTTAAAATTTGATTTTTCAATTCCCTTGAAAAGGAGTGAAGCGGCCTTGCTGCCCATCTCAAATGCAGGTTGTGTAATGGTGGTGAGCGGTGGGTTGAGGATGGGGGATGTGCCGAGATTGGTAAAACTGATTACCTTGATGTCTGCCGGTATCGACAGTTTTAATTTATTACAGGCGATATAAACAGGTGGCACCAGTTTCTCCACTGAGGCAATGATACCATCAGGCCTGCTCTTGCTTTTCAAAAAATTAAGGATAGCGGTATAATTCGAATGATCATCATTGCCGCATTCCAGCATCAGGCTGTTATCAGGACTGATGCCTCCGTCTTCAAGCGCCTTTAAATAACCTTCTTCCCTTTTTTGATTGATAGAAAGATTTTTGGAAAAGGACAGGTAACCGATCCGTTTGCATCCTTTAGTAATCAAATGCTTGGTGGCCATATAACAGCTTTCAAAATCATCGGTGATACCCTGGCGGTTTCCACATCATCACAAACACGGTCGAAAAACACGATGGGCAAACCTGAGCCCAGCGCCTTCCTGATATGACTGCCCTCGCGTGTTCCCTGCGAAACAGAGATCAGGATACCATCCACACGTCCGCTGTTGAATTCGCCCAGTATCACTTCCTCCCGCTCTGCACTTTCATGGGTAAGATAGATAAGCACATGATAACCCTTTTCCCTGGCGATGGATTCTATACCGTTAATCGCCAGTGAAAAAAACTGTCTGCCACTTCCGGCAGCACCACGGCAATGGTGCGGCTCTTCTGTCTTCTCAAACTGCTGGCATAGGGGTTGGGCACATAATTATGCCTGTTCGCATACTCCAGCACTTTTGCTTTTGTCTCAGCGCTGATCTCGTGGCTGTCACGCAAAGCCTTGGATACCGTGGATACCGCCAGCCCCAGTTCTTTTGCTAAAAGTTTGATGGTTAGTTTACTCATTGCCTGTTATCAGACCGAAAAACGGTACATGATGCTGCCGTAAAGATATGTTTACTGCCGCAATTGCCGAAAACGGTTTCGCAAATAAATAGTTGCCGCATCGCAGCAGAAATAATATCAAAGTTTCTCAAAAATTCTCTCAAATTATAATCCCGCCAAAATCTATTGAGGAATTTGAAGCTGAAGAAAATAAAAAAAATAAAATAATTGAAATAATTATTAACTTAAAGGAAGGGGAGGATATTACTAAGATTACAAAAAAGACTCTTTCAGAAAACCTTTTGTTTACAAAAGAGGTTGCTGAGACTCCTTACATAATTCATTCTCCAATTGAAGTAGGGGATGATTCTGTTATTTTAAAAAGGGACATCAATTGTGTTTTGACTGTTAATCAATTTGGTAATTTACAGTTGTTTAATTCAGATTTAGATTTATATAGTGTGGGTACTGAGTTGCCTGAGGTTATCAAAGAAATTAAAAGACAATTTATTTTTTTGTATAAAACAGCTTATGAATGGATTGAAAAAGACCAGGTAAAAGGTAAAATTTTAAATAAGTATATTGATGTCTCTAAATTTTTATAAGTAAGTAAGCTGTATTACCTATTAAGTATTTTCTTTTTGAGAATTTCATATTCTTTATCTGAGATTAATTTTCTATCTCTAAGTTCGCTGATTTCTTTTAGAAACTTCGCTAATTCAGTAGTTGAATTCTTATCGCTATTTTCTTTTTTGCCTTCTGATGCTTTATTTGATAGCGGTTGTCTTATTTTCTTTAACATCTTTGTGGGGATATTTAAAATATTTTCAAAATCATCTGGATTGACAATTTCACTCCCTCTGTGAGAGAGGCTTTTCCCGCTAATTTTGGAAAGCCATGAAATGAGTAAAAAGAAAAGCCATAAGCCAAACAAAAAGATGCAAAAGCCAAAAATGTTTTCTAATAAATGAGACATACAAAAATCTTTAAAATTTGAGTATATCCATGCCCTAAATAAAAAAGGCGTGGATTATTGCATATTTGTACTGGAAGGGGGTCTAAGCCCTATAGAACAGAATATAGCAAGTCCACGCTTTTGCGTGTACCTACCATACTTCCCTGTTCTATTGAAATTTTAGACCTTTTCCAGTACAGAAAATAAGTAAGAATAATATTTTAGGTGTCCTTCACCTTTAACAAAAATAGGTAATAAAACGATTCTATGTTTAATCACCTAAATGCAGTTATAACTCCTCCGGCTTAAAGTAACTTGATTGACTATATCCCCCCACTCACTGAGTATACTGAATTTTAAACTGGCTTAAAATCCTTTTAAATCCATTTTAAGATATGGGGTCAACCCAAAAGGTAGTTTATTTATATTATAGCATTATTTTTTAAAAAGTTTACCCAATGATTACCCTAAAAAGAAAAATCCCCTGCAAACATTTGATTTGCAAGGGATTTTTTAATTAGAAAGTGACCCCGTCAGGATTCAAACCTGAAACCTTCTGATCCGTAGTCAGATGCTCTATTCAGTTGAGCTACGGAGCCATTAAATTGGGGTGCAAATATAGCCTGTTTATGCTTACAGTCCAAATCGATTATAGTCCTGCTAAAAAATTATCGTGGATATGGTCCACCACATTCACGAGGTTCCGGGTTTCTTCAAAAACCTGCAATTGCCTGTCGGCACCGGTTCCGGTCTCCATCATTTTGTGCACATTATTGATGGCATGGCGGCTGCCGAGATGGGGCACCACATCATCAATAAAATCCAGCAGTTCATATAGTAATACCCTTGTATTTACTTCGCTTTCCTTGCCAAAATCGATCAGGCTGCCGTCGATGCCGTAGCGGCTGGCCCTCCACTTGTTTTCATTGAGCAGGGCCCTTGAATACATCATGAAATTAAGGTTCTGGCTGCGCAGCTTATACAGTTTTGCACAAATGGCCTGGAATAAAGCAGCGATTGTGATGGTTTCCTGTACCGTCATCGGGATATCACAAACCCTGAATTCAACCGTATTGAAAAAAGGATGTACCCGCAGGTCCCACCATATTTTTTTTGCATTGTCAATACAGTTGGTCTTGATGAGCAGCTTCACATAATTATCGTAGGCTTCAATGCTCTCAAAAAAATCAGGGATACCTGTCCGGGGGAATTTATCAAACACTTTTGTACGGAAAGATTTATACCCGGTTTGCCGGCCTTCCCAGAAAGGTGAGTTGGTGCTGAGGGCATAAATATGCGGCAGAAAATAACGGGCGCTGTTGGCAATATGAATGGCCATTTCCCTTGTTTCCATGCCTACGTGCACATGCAGACCGAAAATCAAATTACTGCGGGCTGCTTCCTGCAGTTCGTTTACAATTTCGTTATAGCGGTCGTGTTCGGTGATCAGTTGCCGTTCCCAATGACTGAAGGGATGCGTGCCACTGGCACCTACCCAAAGACCGAGTTCGCCGGCAATATTGCTGATGGTTTTACGCAGTGTGCCCACATCCATAAAAGCCTCGTCCACATCATTGCAGATATCGGTGCCCACTTCCACCACAGCCTGGTGCATCTCGGCCTTTACCTTATCCTTGATCACTTTATGTCCTTCCTGCACAATTTTCTGCTCATGGCTTTTCAGTTCCCTGGTTACGGGATCTATCACCATGTATTCTTCCTCCACTCCCAGGGTAAAATGCTTGTAAGAAAGGTTGGCCATTTTTAATTGTTAATTTTAAAATTGATAATTGATAATGTCTTTGCTTCAAAAAGGTTTTCATGAATTGAATTCTGTAACGGGTTAATGGAATTATCCATAATTGTTGAATTGATAATTTTAAAATTTATAATGGATAAAGCCTTTGTTTCAAAAAGGGGTTTCATGAATTGAATGCTGTAACTGAAAAAGGGAATAATCCATTACCCGATTATTCATTATCAACTAATACAGTTTTTCCTTATTCACGCTGTTTTTTACGTAATGGCCCCAGCTTAAATTGTCAACGCCGTCTTTATGCTCCAATGCTTTTTCAATGGCGTAGTTGGCGGCTGTTTCCACCACCCAGTCGAAGTTGGCCTGTCCCACGCTGTTTACATCGGCATCAGGCGCCGGGTTGCAAAAATCAATGGCATAGGGAACACCGTCTCTCAAAGCGAGTTCCACTGTGTTGAAGTCATATCCTAAGTACTGGCAGATACGCAGTACGATATCTTCCATTTGCTTATAACGTTCAGGAGAAGGGGAGAAATCAGCCACATAGCGCAGGTGATGCGGATTGCGTGGTTCATAGGGCATGATGCGCACATGTTTCCTGCCAATACAATAACAACGGTAGTATTCATCAAATTTGATCTCTTCCTGTAACAGCATTACCAGTTCGCCCGTTTCAGCATGTTTTTCAAAAAATTCCTCCATGCTGTTCAGCTGGTACACATTTTTCCAGCCACCGCCGGCAAATGGTTTCATGTATGCGGGGAAACCTACGTAATTAAAAATGCCTTCCCAGTCGAGCGGGTATGCCAGGTTGGAAAAAGATTCACTGCTGGTATCCTGCGGCAGGTCTTTGCTGGGCAGTATCACGGTTTTGGGTACCGGTACTCCAATTTTTGTAGCCAAGCAGTTATTGAAAAATTTCTCATCGGCGCTCCACCAGAAGGGGTTGTTGATAACGGTGGTACCGCATAAGGCTGCATTCTTGAGAAATGCCCTGTAAAACGGAACATCCTGCGAAATACGGTCAAATATCACTGCGTAGCCGCTGGGTTCACCCTGCATTACTTTATCGATGCGTACAGGTTCGGCAACAATTCCGGGAACATTTTTGCTGTTAACCCTTTCTATAAAAGCCATGGGGAAGCTGCGTTCTTTCCCGAAGAGCATACCTATTTTCTTCATTGCAGTTAATTTTTTGATGATTGTTTAAAAGATGCTGTTCAAGCGTAACCAAATATATTTTTTCGGCTTCAATAAAACAAATATTGTTTATTTATGGGAAGGGGATGGGGAATGGATGCTGGATGCTAGACATTTGATACTAAATACTTGATACTTGATACTTGATTCCAGATGTTGGCAGCTGGATATGGATAATCTTCCGGTATCCCAAAATCCTTTATCCAAAAACCCGGCATCCAGCATCCAGTATCCAGCATCCATCACCCAGTCTCACCTTCTTTCTTTATTTTTGGCGGATATGGATCGTAAAAATGATACGGTGAATGTGCAGCATCATGTGCTCAGCTCAGTATTGCTGCAGCGTGACGTGAAAGTGGATTTTTATTTACCGGCATATGATGTGCCGCAGGGAAATTTAAGCCTCCTGCTTGTGAATGACGGCCAGGACCTTGTTACCATGCAGTTTGAAAATATACTGGAAAAACTGTACGCCGATAAAAGCATCAGTCCTTTATTATGCGTGGGCATTCACTGCTCCACCGACCGAAAGAATGAATATGGTACCGCAAAAATATTGGATTACAAAGGCCGGGGTGCCAAAGCCGCTTTATACACCCGTTTTATTTATGAAGAACTGCTGCCTTTCATCCGCAAGGAAATGAACACGGAGTCGTTTAAAGAAAAATCGTTTGCAGGTTTTTCGCTGGGTGGTTTAAGTGCACTGGATATTGTATGGAATTTTCCCAAAGAGTTCAGGCGGGTGGGTGTGTTCAGCGGATCTTTATGGTGGCGTGACAAGGACCAGGAAGAGGCGGATTTTAATGAAGATACCGACCGCATCATGCACCGGCAGGTAAGGGAAGGCGATTATTCGCCCTGGCTGCGTTTCTTTTTTGAAGTGGGCACGCAGGATGAAACGGCCGACAGGAATAATAACGGTATCATTGATGCGATTGATGATACCATCAGCCTGATTGATGAACTGGAAAAAAAAGGATACGACAAATCAAAAGATGTGAGATACCTGGAACTGGCAGATGGCAAGCACGATGTGCCTACCTGGGCCAAGGCATTTCCCGATTTTTTATTGTGGGGATGGGGCGTGAATAATGAAATCACTGACTGATCAGTAATAATAAAAAAATCCCACGGTATACCGTGGGATTTTTTTATTGTAGGTATTCTCTTTCTTAGAAAATATAGCGAACGCCCAGCTGGCCCTGCCATACATCAAGGATATTGGTCCCTTTCCTGTAGGTGGTATAGCTGATGCTGCTGTTAACAGTATTCATTTTGAAATAAGGAATACCGTTGGCATCCACCCTTGAGTAAGCAAGCGGAGCTGAAGTGTTCACCACATCTGCCACACCCCATTTGTGATTGATGAGGTTGCCTACATTAAAGATATCAGCCCTGAACTGCAGTGTGTGTTTGGTATTGCCAAATACCCTGAACAGTTCAACCATGGCAGACAAGTCGAATTTTGTAAGCGTTGGCATTAAAGCGCCGTTCCTTTGCGCCACAGTTCCCCTGTTGTTTTTCAGGTAAGGATCCTGGTTGATATAGGCTTCAAGCGCATCTTTCTGCTGCTGTACGGTGAAAGGCGTGGTACCGGTGATGGCATCAAAATTCATTTCACTCTGGTCTTTCGGAATATACATCAGGTCGTTACCGCTGATACCATCTCCGTTCATATCACCTGAGTAGGCGTAAGAAATACGGCCCTGGCTCTGTAATTGTCCGAATAATGATACCTGAACTGCTGCAAGTTTCGCAATCTCTTTCCTGTAAGTGATGTTACCGATGAAACGGTGTCTTACATCATTATCACTGAAAGAATTGTCGGGCAGGTTATTACCGTTTACGGTCCTTGTTGAAGTAAAGCTGCTGAAGGCGATGGTGCTTGCACTCATGTAATCTTTGGTTTTACCATAGTTATAAGCCAGCATCCAGCTCAGGCCTTTCTGCAATGGTTTTTCCAGTTTGAATGTACCGGTGATGTTTGAACCATAAGGGCGGCTTGCCAGTACGGTGGCATCATTTACATTGGAGTTGATACGTACAGCACTTGCACTTCCTGCAAAGCGGGGGCGGGCATCCGGTCCGCTGAATTTAGCCGTAGAAGGCTTCATGTTCGCATTGTAATAGAAAATGTTGCTCAGGCTCTGGGTGAACAGGAATTCTGCAGAACCCACAATGCCAAAAGGCAGTTTCTGGTCAACAGCGAGGTTGGCCCTGAATACCTGCGGGAAACGGAATTTCTTTTCGATAGGAGCGATATTGTAGCTCGGAGCCGGTGTACCGGGTTTTGGCGCAGGGATATTACGGGTAATATCAGGACTGAAAGGATAAGCTGTGGTATTATCCTGGCTGATAGAACCAGCCTGCATACCGTTGTTACCAACCGCGTTGCTGATGAACACGAATGCAGGGCGGCCGCTGAATAAGCCCAAACCACCACGTACCTGTGTTTTCTTGTTGCCTTTGATATCGTAGTTAAAACCAAAACGCGGGTTGATCATTAATTTGGTGGATGGCAGCTGTGAAGTGCTCAGTTTGGTGGGAGCACCCGTTTCATCCACGAAGCTGTAACCGGCCACCTGCGGGTTTTCCACGCCGTTAGAGCCAAAGAAAGGCACATCAAAACGAACACCGTAAGTGATGTTCAGGTTATCCTGCAGTTGCAGTTCGTCCTGTACATACGCACCCAGGTTGTTTGCTTTTGTAACCGCGTTCCACAACGCATTTCCTTCCAGGTTGCTGAAACCAAGGATATACCTTCTTAACTGAACCGGGTTAGCGGTCATGTTAGGATTGGCCAGGTAGGCATTGGCAGAAGTATAAAAATCTGCCAGGCTTTTGAAAATATAAAAGCCCTGGATCTGCGGGGTGAACTGGTTAAAGAATTTGAATGATTCAAAATTAAAACCGGTTGAAATGGTGTGTTTGCCGTTATAGATGGTCAGGTTATCAGAAGCCTGCCATGTATCGGTGAACAGTTTGTTGTTGGGCGTGAAAGGTTCCGCACCGAAAGAAATATAGTTCCTGTCGCCGGTACCATCCAGGATATCAACAATCGGGAAGAGGCTGCCTTTTACAGCACGGTAATCCCTGTTGGCTGTCCATCCAAAGATAAATTCATTGCTCATCTTATTGCTGATACGGGTGTTCAGCTGCCCGATAACTGAATAGATGTCGTTATTGATAAGATAGTTGTTGTTCTCAAAGTTCATGGTATTTGCACTGCTCAAACGGCCGCCTGTTAAAGCACCTGAAGAGCTGGCAGGAATATCTTTTGAAGAACGTAGTGAGTTAAAACGAAGACTGAACTTATGCTTGTTGCTGATGTTCCAGTCGATCTTGGCAAGGATCTTATAACTCTTGGTAAGGAAGTTATAGCCTTCATATTTTCCCGGATCGTAATTGAGCCTTGTTTTTAAGAAATCAGACAATGCATCCAGTTCTGTTTTCTTAACCCTTGAAACGTTTGCCTGGCCGGTATTGGAACCGTTATCAGCCACCCAGGATGTTCCGGGGTCTGTCCTTTGTTCCGCTTCGTAGTTGGCAAAGAAAAAGAGTTTGTTTTTGATGATAGGTCCACCAATGCTGGCGCCATATTGTTTTACATCAAAATCGAGGATGCTTACCGGCGTTTTTCCATCAGGACCGGCTTTTGTTCCCACCAAACCCTGGTGACGGGTATTATAGAACGCCGAACCATGGAATGTGTTTGTACCACTCCTGGTAACCGCGTTGATACTGGCACCGGTAAAACCTGCATCTTTTACATTGTAGGGAGATACGTTTACCTGGATCTCTTCAATCGCATCCACAGAAATGGGCGCTGCACTGGTCTGGCTGCCGGGTAATGCCTGCAAACCAAAAGAGTTGTTGAAGATCGAACCATCAATGGTGAGGTTGATGAAACGGTTGTCCTGGCCTGCAAATGAAGTACCGCTGGCCTGCGGTGTCAGCTTGGTGAAGTCGGTGATATTCCTCGACAGGGTGGGCAGGGCCGCAATCAAACGCCTGTTGATATTGGTGGCCGTTCCTTTCCTGTCTTTGGAAATCAGGGCGCCTTTCCGGGCTGCACCCGCCACCACTACTTCTGTAAGGCTGGTGTTTGCATCTGTCATTACAAGATTGATCACAGAAGGATCGCCCAATTGTACGTAGATGTCATCTATTATTTCCTGTTTAAATCCCACATAGCTAATCGTTACTTTGTATGGCCCGCCCACGCGTAAGCTGGGAACATTGAAAAAGCCATTTTTACCTGAAGCAGCCCTGTACAAAGAGCCGGAAGGAACATGCAGTACTTCAACGGTAGCACCCGTTAAAGCCCCTCCCTTACTGTCTTTTACGGTACCGCTGATGCTGCCGGTGGTTACCTGGGCAGACAAAGCAAACGGGAACGCCAAAAGCACAGTCAATAGACGTACAATTTTTGTGATTCTCATAATAGTTTGTTTTAATCGGGTGCAAAGAAAGCAAATAATCACTGAATTTGAACTAACATTTGTCAACAGCCGAAGAAGGAAACAGTAAATTAATATTGGGCGCAGTTTTTTGAGATCAGGGTGGGGAGAAATGTCACATAAATCATATTGTAATGTGTAAGTTGCAAAGCCAGAAATAAAAAAAGCGCACTTGAAAAAGTGCGCTTTGGTATTGTTGTAAGTTGTTTACCTGAAATTGAACCTTACACCCACCTGGCTGATCCACCTGTTGGCATAGCCCGGAGTGGCTGAGTTGTTGAAGTTGTAAGGAGTGGTAATGGTTGGGTTAAACCTGTACTGGGGGGTGAGGTTGGTGCTGCTCACGTATCCTGCAAAGTTGATCAGGCTGAACTGGTCATTGCTTCCAAAATACTGGCGGCCCCATTCCCTGTTGATAAGGTTGCCCAGGTTATAAATATCCCAGCTGAATTGTAACTGGTAAGTACGCTTGTTGATCTTGATATTAAAATCCTGTAAGAATTTCAGGTCAAGGTTGTTGGTAAATGGCAGTCTTGCGCCGTTCCTTTCTGCAAATTCACCCCTGTGGTTACGCAGGTACTTGTCGTTCTGGATATATGATTCCAGGGCGTCTTTCTGCTGCTGTGCAGTGTAAGTAACACCAGAAATAGTATTGCTCAGGAAGGTTTGAGACTGGAGTTCTGTTGCAGTCGGGATATAAATAAGGTCGTTACCGCCTGCAGTACCATCATCACGTACCATACTGCTGCTGCCGTATACATAGCTCAGCGGTGAACCGCTCTGTCCGGTATAGGTCAGCGCAATGGTAGTGGCCAGTTTGCCACCCAGGTATTTGAATTTTTTGCTGATGAAACCAACAATACGGTGCGCCTGATCAAAGTCAGAAGTGCTGCGGATGATATCGTTCCTTCCGTTTGCAGTTTCCATAAAACGCCATTGGCTTAAGTTTACAGAGCTGGTGCCTTCGTTCACTACAACGGAGTTACCATAAGTATAGGTACCGCTGAAGTTAAAACCGTTCTTTGTTCTTTTTTCAATACCAATGTTTACGTTGTAGGCAAAACCCTTATCGCCCTGGTTATTGCTTACGAGAATGGCGTTATCATATGGGTTGGTGCCGGTACCATTGTTGGTAATGGGTACAAAAGCTGCAGAGCTTCCGTTAACGCCATATACTTTACGTGCACCGGGTCCTACGGATGTGCCGATAGCAGGAAGCAGGTTCAGGTTGGTATAGTATACTTCGTTGATATTTTTGCTGTATAAGCCTTCCAGTGTACCTGTCCAGCCATTGCCAAAGTTTTTGTCAAAGCCCAGTGAGGTCCTTAACAGTTTAGGCATTTTGAAGTCTTTTGAAATCAGGTTCAGCGGACCTTTTGTAAAGCCCTGTCCAACCTGTGACGGCGACCATACACTGCCTACGACATCTGAAGGATTCCAGCGGAAACGGATGCTGGACAATGCAGTGGAGTTGGCAGAATAACCACCCACATAGTAACCGTTGTTGTTGTATGTTCCACCAGGCCAAACCAGCGGCATACGGCCGGTGAATAAACCCACACCACCACGTACAGTAACACCTTCTTCAGGTATTTTGTACGTAAATCCAAGGCGTGGTGAAATGGCGATCGGGAAATTGGGTTTCTGGCCAGAACGTGCACCTTTCAGATCATAATACTTGGCATACTGCACCAGGGCGCTGTCGTTGGTATAATTGTCAGTATAAGGTGTGGTGGGGAAACTCCATTTATCCGCACGAACACCGATGTTAACGGTGAGGTTAGCGCCAACCTTGATTTCATCATTCAGGAAGAAAGCCAGTTTCTGTGCTTTGAAGATGGCACCGGCATTGGTATTATCATTCAGCTCCTTGTCAGTATTGGGGAAACCCAGTGTATAGCTGGTAGGAGAAACGTTGTTGGCAAGAAATTTTGCAACACCTGAAGTAGTACCGGTAGTACCATAGTTATAGTTGCCATAAGTGTTTTGGATAAACACGTTCAGGTCATCGAAGCTTTCAAAATCAAAACCGGTGGTGAAAGAGTGGTTTTTGATATCCCACCTTAAGTTATCCACGATGCTGATATTTTTTTGTTTCAGCAGGTTTTGAGTAGAGCTGTTATCAGAACCAAAGTTGATGGTACCGCTACCATCGTTCAGTGATACCCTTGGGAACAGTTCGCCTACAACACCCCTGTCATCCAGTACATTTGAATAGGTAACCAGTAACCTGTTATTGATGTTCTTTGCAAAACGGCTTTTCAGCTCACCGGTAAATGTATTGGTGGTGCTGGGGAAATATACCGCACCATTACTGAAGTTGATGGATGTGCTGGAGCTTAAGCTGGGATTGGTGGCAACTGCTTTATTCAAACGGTAGCTTACAGAAACACGGTGCTTATCGCTCACATTCCAGTCGATTTTTGCAGAAACCCTGTCAACATCCAGTTTACGGGTGGTGGAGAGCCATTCGCCCATATCATATTTGTAGTTGGTCTTTACAAAATCAACCAGGTTCTGGATTCCGGCAACCGTATTGGTATTACCGCGGTAGGTACTGAAATCAAATGGCTGCGGGGTTTGGTCACGCTGCTGTTCAACACTTACAAAGTAGAACAGTTTGTTCTTGATGAACGGACCACCGATCCTGAAACCATAAGTTTTGTTTTTAAAAGGATTAAAACGCTGAGCAGTGTCTTTGCCCTGCAGCGGGTTCTTACCGGCTAATTTTTCATTGCGGTAAAACATGTATAATGATCCTTCAATATTGTTGGTTCCGCTTTTGGTTACCGCATTGATACCACCACCGGTAAAGTTACCGATAGAAGCATTGTAAGGGGAAATCACCACCTGGAACTGGTCCACCGCATCAATAGAGATGGGTGCAGCACCGGTTTGACCGCCATTGGTACCCGAGTTGGCCAAACCAAATACGTCGTTATTGATGGCGCCATCCACATAGAATGAGTTGTAACGGTTATTCTGGCCGGCAATGGTTACGGCACCTTCGTTACCGCCAATTGTTTTGGCAAAAGGAATGTTTTTGATGTAATCCTGCAGGTTACGGCCTACGGCAGAAGTGAGTTCCAGCCTTTCTTTGCTGATGGCGAGTGATGTACCGCCTTTAGCGCCGGCATCGTTTCTTGCAGTTGAAGTAACCACCACTTCTGAGAGTGAAGTGGCCTTGGGCCTTAAAAAGAAATCAACCCTGAAGGTTTCTCCCAGGTTGAGATAGATTTCGTCTTTTTTTTCTGTTTCGCTGTTCACAAAGGTCACTTCAATAACATAAGGACCCCCGTTGTTCATATTGGAGATATCGAACCTTCCGTTGGCACGTGCCGTTGTTTTATACACCGTACCGGTAGGGGTATGGGTTGCAACGATGGTGGCGCCAACCAGGGCCTCATTTTTAGTGCTCTTAACCGTACCACTGATACCACTGGTTGTAACCTGGGCAGACAGTGCGAACGGGAACACTAAAAGTACTGTCAGCAGACGTACAATCTTAGTCATTCTCATAATTGTCAGTTTTGTTTTAATCGGATGCAAAGAAACTAAATAAGCGCCGTATTCCGGCCTTTTTTATAAACAAATCTGGAGGCAACAATTAATTAATATTTGCTGCATTGTGTGGTTAAAATACAACAGCCTCAGGGGAGAATACCTGTATTTTTCAAATATTCCCGATATAAGAAGATCCATGTCTTTCTTAACCGTAAAAGCGCATTAACTTTGTGCCTCAAAATATATTTTTTGTTTATGTTAGACAGTATTGAAAGCGCCATAGAAGATATTAAAAAGGGCAAGCTGGTGATCGTGGTGGATGATGAAGACCGTGAGAATGAAGGTGATTTTGTGGGAGCCGCATCCTGTGTTACACCTGAAATGATCAATTTTATGAGTACACATGGCCGGGGATTGATATGTGTTCCCCTGGTGGAAGAGCGCTGCGATGCGCTGCACCTGCCACCCATGGTGTCTGACAATACCTCCCTGCATGAAACCGCATTTACCGTGAGTGTTGATCTCCTGGGCAATGGATGCACTACCGGAATTTCGGCGCACGACCGCTCCAAAACGGTGGAAGCCCTCATCAACCCAGGCACAAAACCGGAAGACCTGGGCCGTCCCGGTCATATCTTTCCCCTTCGTGCAAAAAAAGGAGGCGTTTTAAGACGTACCGGGCATACCGAAGCCACCATTGACCTGGCGCAGCTTGCAGGCTTTTATCCTGCCGGTGTGCTGGTGGAAATAATGAATGAAGACGGGAGCATGGCAAGGGTACCGCAACTGGAAGAGATCGCGAAGAAATTCGACCTGAAACTCATTTCCATAAAAGACCTGATCGAATACCGCCTGCGCACCGAAACACTCATTACGGAAGAAGTAAGGGTGCAGATGCCCACTAAATACGGTGCATTTGAACTGGTGGCATTTAAGCAGAGCAATACCGGCGATATTCATATGGCTTTGAAAAAAGGCAACTGGGAAAAAGATGAACCCGTACTGGTGCGTGTGCACAGCAGTTGTATGACGGGTGATATCCTGGGCTCACTGCGCTGCGATTGCGGCGACCAGCTCTACCAGGCCATGAAAATGATCGAAGCAGAAGGAAAAGGACTGATCCTTTACATGAACCAGGAAGGCCGTGGCATCGGCCTGCTGAATAAATTAAAAGCGTACAAACTGCAGGAACAGGGCAGGGATACAGTGGAAGCCAACCTGGATCTTGGCTTTAGCATGGACGAGCGTGATTATGGTGTGGGTGCTCAAATTCTCCGCCACCTCGGCATCAGTAAAATGAAACTGATGAGCAATAATCCCAGGAAAAGGGCAGGCCTGCTCGGGTACGGACTGGAAGTGGTGGATAACGTGGCAATTGAGATCAAACCCAATCCGCACAATCAAAAATATTTACAAACAAAGAAGGATAAGATGGGGCACAATATCCTCAACGGCTGATCAGCTTTTGCCGGGATTGCCTTTTATCTCAGGCCTTGGCCTGGGTTTATCTGCTTCGGAGGTACGGTAACGTTTTTTATCAAACTCCTTCTGGTAAGAAAGCCTTACCCCGGTTTTATTACGCTGGCCCAGGGTGGCATCCACACTTGTTTTCTGGAATCCCACAATACGCAGTTTACCATCCTTGCTCAGGATGTATTCAACCGTGATATCCGGCGTTAAAAGAATATTGGTATTGCGTGCCTGTAAGATATACGGGTTATTGTAATCAATATTTCCTCCCAGTGAAACCACCAGCCTGCCTTCGAGGTATTCTTTCCTGAAACCAAAATTACCGGAAGCCTGCAGCGCCTTGATCAGTTCGGGATTGGTAATATCATAATTTGAATTGAGCGAGAGGTAAGGACTGATACTGGGATCATTGAACACACGCTGGAAGAAACGCGTGAGCTGGCTGTTAAGGTAACCCGAAATTACCTGGCCCACAGTGCCTGCCAGGAAAGCAGAAGTGGAGTTGCCGAGTCCGCCGCCGCTTTCATTTACAAAAGTATTGAAGAGGAGCAGGGATGCCACCTGCCGGTTCATTTCATTCTGGTCGCGGGTGAATTTTTTTAGGTTCTCCAGCACAATCGGGTCCTTGCTTACATCATTATCCTGCGGTAATAAAAATTCAAAACTGATTTGCGGTTTTTTCAGCGTGTTGGTAAGATGGGCGATGATGCTGAGATCTGATTTCTGCTTGATCTGTTTGCCGCTGCTGGATGAAAGACTGCTCAGGTCAACTCTTTGCGCAAGATATTCGGCATTTATTTTAATACGGGCTTCATACGGGTCGCCATCCCAGGTAATGGTGGAGCCATTGCGGATATTAAAGTATTTCTGCAATACCGTCTGGAAATTGAATTTGTATTCACCCTGCGTGATATTGTACTGTCCACGCATGGTGATCGGTTCCCGGGTGCCCACTTTTATATTCAGTTTGCCATTGCCCTGTCCCTTGATGATGTCACCGGTGGCTTCATCCAGTATCACATCAATTTTACAGGCAGGAGTGGCTTCCAGGTCCATATCAATAAACATATTGGTGGCCTGGCTGTAACGGGATGATTCCATTTCCCGCCCGAATTTCACAAACTCTATATAATCGATCTTGCCTGCTTCCTTGCTGTCGCCCGTGGGGAGAAAGATATGGCTGCTGTCCACACCGGATGTTTTGCCGGTGATCTTCATCCGCATATCTGTAATGGGGCCGTTCAGCGTCATTCTTGCGCTGCCAATGGCTTTACCGTAAAACTGGTTGTTATCTTTTTTGGTGGTGTTCAGCAGCAGCATCCTGCTGGTTTCAAAAGACAGGTTTTCAAAATCAAACGCATCAAAAAGTTTATGTTTCAGTTTGCCGCTGGCCGTACCTGTATTGCCCAGCGTGTCTTTTACCTGCAGGGTGCCCAGGTCAATTTCATCCGGGTTAAAGATGATGGTTTTATTGCTAAACTTATAACGGCACTGGGTGTAATTTACTTTAAGCGAACAACTGTCCACATTCACTGTGCCGGTGATAAACTGGTGTTCGGGATTGCCGTATACATTCAGTGTGGTATTGGCATTGCCTTTTATTTCACTGAAAACACTGCCCAGGTAATTGTCCAGTATGCTGAGGTCAAACCGCTCTGCGGCCAGGTTTACGTTCAGGTTATTTCCTGTGGTGTCTTTATAATTGTAAGTGCCGTTTCCTTTAAACTTATACAGGTCGTTTTCTGTACCTGCCTTATAAGTGATCAATCCTGTTTTTGTATCCACCGTCGCTTCCAGCGGCACATTGCCAATGAGCTTATCATCCAGCCGCAGGTTCTGTGTTTGAGCGGTGAATTCTATGTAAGGATCCCCGAAAGGATTTTTGAGGGTGGCCTTACCGGTGAGTATGCCTTCCAGCCGGGGCTTTTTCAAAAACAGGGGTGTAAAATCATTGATGTTTACTTTTTTCAGGTAAGCCACCACGTCCACGTTGTCGGTGCCGTCTTGTGCTTCTTCTGTTGCGAAAGTGATCTCCTGTTCGCCCTGTACAAATTTTACTTCGCTGGCATCGATATAGGATTTGTGTATGGTGAGTTCGCCATCATTTTCCAGTTCCCATTTTTTATCATTGATGATAAACGAAGAAGGGGAGAAGTGGATCTTCACGCCATCATTCAGCGTGGTTACCGTGGCATTCAGTTCTGCTTCATTGAGTGTTTTGCTGGCGCTGGTTTTCAGCTGCAGCGTGGATACATCATTGTGTGATTTTATGAGCAGGTGTGTGCCGGGGAAATGCAGGCTGTCATTGAGCCCGATATCTCCCGTGGTGATCTTTGTGATGAGTGTGTCGAGGTTGCCCTTGCTTTCCAGTATTACATTATTAAAGGTTTTGCCATCATACCGGAAGAAAGGGATATTGCCTTTTACATTGAGTTCGTTTTTTGCAAGATTGATATTGCCGCTGAACTCGGCATCATCAAATCCTTTCAGCCGCTTGTCCACCAGTTGCACAAATTCATCCGCATTCCGGGTACGGATATAAAAACTGAAGTCTTCATTGCTCACCGGTTTTTTCGGTTTGGCGATATAGGCCGGGTAATAACGGTTCAGGAAAAGACTGAATGCGTCGGGCAATTGCAGGATGCTGAACTCGCCGGTAATATTTCCCTCGAGTTCGTTTGTCTGGAACTCCAGTCTTTTCTTTCCATTGGCGAGGTAAGATTTTAAGGTAAGCGAATCAAAAGACAGCCTGGTGCTGTCGTGCCGCAGTTCGGCATCATACACCCGGGCAGTGCCGGAAAAATTATCAATATTGGTGCCTGTAAAATTCAGGTTCAGATGACCGGATAAAGAGAAATCATCCTTGCTTAAACGCAATGTTTTAAAATTCGACTTTCTCAGCTTTGCATCAAAATCATAGGTAGGGGTGACGCCTGTAAAATCGATGGAGCCATGAAAATCATCCAGCTTAAGATTGGGATCGTTGATGCTGCCATTGCCGGTAAATAGTTTTTTGTCGAAACTGCCATCCACCACGATATTGCTGTAATCGTATCCTGAGAAGTATATTTTTTTCACATCACCCCTGAAGCTGGCTTTGAGATCTTTCATGGTGAAACCACGGCCGGTTACATTGCCATCGAGTGCGATATTGCCAAGGTCTTTATTTTCGATAAACTGACCCAGGTTAAAACCTCCCGAAGATAATTTGCCCGAATAAGTAGGGGGCTGGTTCGCGGGCAGTTTCATGTTCAGATCGGCAATTATATTGCCCAGGCTGGTGCTGATATTGCCATAGGTTACAAAGTCGTTGATGAAGCCGGTGAATGTTCCCTTGAAATTGATGTCACCCAGCCTGCTCAGCCGCGGCTGTGTTACATTTTTCAACGAAGGGATGATAGTGACCAGGTCGTTATAATTCGTGACCAGGTTATTCGATTTAAAATCAATAAAGGTATTTTCAATATCCGGCAGGCCGCGTAAGCTGATATCACCATCCACGATGGTACTGCCGCTTTTGATCACCATATTTTTGGTGCTGAGATTATCAATGGTGCCTTTGGCGTTGCCTTCCAGTTCAAATACCCGGTGCCAGTCTTTTAGTGTGGGTGCAAAAAAAGCGATGTCGTCACTGGCTACCTTGCTGTTCTCAAAACGGCCGTTCAGGGTAACTCGATGGATAAAGTCATTCATGTCGCTGTTGAAGTCCTCGTACTTCATGGCATAATAACTGCCCAGCCTGCTCTTATTGGTCACAATATCCAGCTGGTTAAATTCCATGATGTCGGGCGTAAACTTCACATGGCTTTTTATCTTCTTCACTTCAAACCCGCTTCTTTCTTTGGTGGCGAGGCTGATATCGGCCCAAAGCGTGTCTTTGTTAAATGAAATATTTTTTATGTCGCCATTGATAGCACTGAACAAAAGGTGCTGCCCGTCAAACCGGTCGGTATACGGCGCCCGCTCTGTTTCCTTTTCATTCTGGAATGCGCCGTTGGTGATGTGGATACTGTTCACATTGAACACCCAGCCTTCATTATTCCATTTAAACTGCTGCGGTACGGGAATACTGACCGTTTTTTTTGACTGGATATTGAGCTTGCTCCTGTTGCCGGTATAATTTGTTTGTGAAAAATAGGGCTGGTCCAGCGTAATACTGCTGATGGCAAAATGTTTATTGGGCAGATCAAGACTGTCAGCCACAATGCCCGCTTTTGAAACTGCAATGGTCATATCCTGTCCAACCCACTGGTCGGCTTTTATAAAGCGGATATTTTCCAGCTCGAGGGTTTTAAAATCAAATTCCAGTCCGCCTTTGTTGGAGGAGGATGATTTTTTAGGAGAAGAAAAATAATCCAGCAAAAACTGGTAATTCCAAACCGAATCGCTGCGGTGCATGTTCACCAGTGTATTCTTCAGCCCGAGGTATTTTAACGTGGCTTTGTCTTTTAAAAAGAACCAGTCGGTGATATTTACTTTCGCTGTTCCTGCATACAGGAGGGTGTCCCGCTGTTTGTCTTCCACCAGCACGCCTTCGATCAGCATTTTATTGAAAAGCGAGAATTCAACATGCTTTATCTCGACCCTGGTATGCAGTTTTTCAGACAGCGCCTTTGTAACCTTGCTGATCAAAAAATTTTGAACCGGCGCATAATTGATCAGTCCCCAGCTGCTGAGCAGGAATATCAGCAATGCCCCGATGAACCAGGCTTTGTGCCGGCTTTTTTTAAAAACAAAGAACCAGGCAGTGAGCCAGCCTGCCAGCAGTAAAAAGAAAACCCACCTGTTTGCTGAAAAAACAAAAAAGAAGAGGGCAGCCAGTGTAACCCAGAACAGCAATGCCAGTGCGGCCCATTTCAATATGTTAAGGCTTTTGCTCAGGGTATTTAATGTTGGTACAAAAATAATGCTTCACCCGCTATGGGCAAATTCAGTACCAAACTTTAAAGGAATATTAGAATATTGAAAAACCGGCCGAAGCGTGTATCAATGGGCAGTTTCCTTAAAATAATAACCAAGGGTGATGCTGCAAACCCGGTGCTGCATATTACGCCCGTCGGATTCTTCCTTGTTATTGATATTGGCAAGCCCGGTATAATAACTTACTTCCAGGGCAATCTTGTTAAAACGGCAACCCAGGCTTGCATTCAGTCCAAGATCAAACCAGCCATAAGCGCCATATCCAAATTTGAGATTTTGCGTTCCCGTATTGCCGGTACTGTCGGTTATTTTCAGCTTGCCAAAATTTGTAAAGCCAAAAACAGGACCTGCGCCAATGGAGAATGCGTTGTTGCCTTTTATAAATTCGGTGCTTAAAGCCGGCATAAGGTCGAGATAGGTCATGCTGTATTCTTCCTTTTTGTTGCTGCCCCCGGCGGGGTGGTTGATGGCAAAGCCCCGCTTATTGATCATTACCGAAGGAGAGAAATGCAGCACACCATCAAACGGGATTTTAGCCATGGCGCCGATACCATAACCGCTCAAATATGAAACTGACTGCTTTACTTCCTTATATTTTGCAACGGTGCCGGTATAACTCCAGCCACCCTTTACCCCAATTTTAACCTGGGCGTTTGCAGTGGTAAATAAAAAGGCCGGTATAAAAACCGGGAGAAGTTTTTTCATTATGTTAAAATTGCTGGCAAAGCTAAGCTTTTACAGCAGTTGATGAATTTTTATTATGGCTGCCTTTTAACGCCTTCCTGCACATCTTTGTTATAGGATGCAGAATGACCTTTTGGGATCGACAGGTTTTGCCAGTTGCTGCCTTTGATGATCTTGCCCATCAGCAGTATCTGCCCCACATGCGATGGATAATGTGCCAGCTGCCTGTTGATGGCATCCACCACCGTGAGTGATTCGGTGCGGATTTGAATTGTTTTTGAAAGATCCGCTTCGGTGAGCGCACTGATGGCATTGAAACAGCAATTCCAGCCTTTTTCCCAAAAGTCCAGCAGCTGTCCCTTGCTCATCTGCTGCTCTTCAAATTCGCCGTCGCGGTTGCGCCATTCCTTTTCGCCATCACTGGTCATAAAATCCGTCCAGCGGCTGAGCATATTGCCCGCCATGTGCTGTATGATCACCCCGATACTGTTACATGATTCATTGGGCTGAAAATGAAAATCAGTTTCAGTTAACTGGGAAAAGGTTTTATCGCCCAGTTCCTTATAATTGCGGAGGCGTTTCAATGCCGACTCCAGGTAAAGTGTGCCTGCAGACATAGAAAATTATTTTAAAAGTAAAGAAGTCAGTGCTGTTGCAATGGCAATACAAACCGAAATCAGCATGAGCCGCACGGCCTTATAACCCAGGGAAAACCCTTCATTGAAAATGTCGGGATCATTGTGCTCAATGGATTCATCAATTTGATCCAGTGATTTTACATTGAGTGAAAAGGCAAAAATATTCAGCCCGAATAATAGAATGAACACCAGCGGCTGTATCCTGAAATAAAATATTTGCCGGTTCGTTTCAAGCGGGTTTGCAAAAATTTTTTCCAGCGCCAGGTACCAGTTGGCAATTTCTATCAGCGCATAAACCACAGAAAGGCTCAGCACGGCCTTTGTAAGCACCAGTATCTTTTTGATCAGTTTCCTGTTAACCCCGGCAATAAAATCACCGGCTAATAAATCATTGCTCATGGCGGCTCTTTTTAAATTTGTGCTAATAACCTTCTGCGCTGTCATCACCCCGTTTGTCACCGGCAGCTGTGATCTCCTTTCCTTTGATGATGATCAGTTCGGTTCTGCCGATCTGGCCCCTCGTCTGCATTTTATATCCCATTGCTTCCAGTTCTTTTTGTGTATCGGGATAAAAGCTTTTTTCAATGTACACCACATCAGGCAGCCACTGGTGATGAAACTTGGGTTTGTTTACGGCATCATCCGCATTCATGCCAAATTCAATCACATTCAGCAATGTTTGATATACGCTGGTGGGAATGGTGGTGCCACCCGGTGTTCCGGTAACGATAAAGGGTTTGTTGTTTTGCAGCACAATGGTGGGAGTCATACTGCTCAGCATTCTTTTACCCGGGGCGATGGCATTTTTTTCATTGCCCACTGCGCCGTACATATTGGGCACGCCGGGTTTCACACTAAAATCATCCATTTCATTGTTCAGTAAAAAGCCCGCACCACCCACCACGGTACGGCTGCCATAACTGCCGTTTAAAGTGGTGGTAACTGCTACGGCGTTGCCTTCTCCATCCACCACGCTGAGGTGGGTGGTTTCTTCACTTTCTTTGATGATGCCCGCTTTTATGCTGTTGCTGTTCCCCGCTTTGCCCGGCGTAAAATCTTTCATGCGTGCAGCCAGGTATGCATCACTGGTGAGTCTTTTTACCGGTACTTTCACAAAATCCGGGTCGCCTAAAAATTCGGCCCGGTCTGCAAATGCACGGCGTTCCACCTCGGTCATCAGCTGCACTGTTTTCGCTGATAAAAACCGCATGGAGGCGATATTGCGCTTTTCGGTCATCTTCATCATCTGTTTCAGTAAAATGCCGCCGCTGCTGGGCAGGGGCATCGATACAACCCTGTAACCTTTATACAGAAAACTGAGCGGTTCCCTTTCTTTTGCTGTATAGTTTTGAAGATCTTCATAACTGATGATGCCTTTTCCCCGTTGCATTTCTTCCACGATCATACGGGCTGTTTCGCCTTCATAAAAACCTTTGGCACCGTTATCCCTTATGCGCTTCAGTGTGGCGGCCAGTTCAGGCTGCCGCAATGTATCGCCTTCTTTCCAGGCTGTTTGTTTTACAAAAGCAGTGGGGGCGGTGTTCAGTTGTATGAATTCTGTTTTATGCGCATTGAGCGAAGACGCTTCCGCAGCCGTGATCGCAAAACCATTTTCTGCAAGCTCAATGGCGGGCTGCACCAGTTTTGCAAATGCGAGCTTTGCATATTGATGGGAAGCGAATAAGCCGGCCACTGTACCGGGCACGCCACTGGCAAGATGACCATTCTGTGATAAGCTGAGCTGCGGACTGCCGGCAGCGTCAAGATACATATCCCTCGAAGCTTTAGCGGGCGCTTTTTCCCTGTAATCGATGCTGATGTTTTTCCCGTTTTTTAAATGTGCCACCATAAAACCACCACCGCCAATATTGCCGGCGCCGGGATATACCACGGCCAGCGCAAGCTGTGTTGCAATCGCTGCATCCACGGCATTGCCTCCCTGCTTTAAAATTTCCAGTCCTGCTTTACTGGCCAGCGGGTGCGCCGATACCACCGCACCATTGCTGCAGGTTATATTTTTTTGTGAGTGGTAACTATAAGGGTTAATTTGTGCAGTACTTTGCAGCACTGTACATAAAAACGCAATCAATAATACGCTGCAGGATTTCATCAGCTGATTTTTAATGCCCAATTTATGAAGAATTATTTGTTTCTTTTTTTACTGCTGCTTGCATCAGGGTCTCGTGCGCAGGTGAAAAGTCCGGACGAATTTTTAGGATACACCCTCGGAACAAAATTCACGCCGCATCATAAAATCGTCAGCTATTTTCAGCAGGTGGCAACTGCATTGCCTGCCCAGGTAAAACTGCAGCAATATGGTGAAACATACGAAGGCCGGCCACTGTACCTCGCCTTTGTTTCCTCCGCTGCCAATATCAGCAATCTTGAAAATATCCGTAAAAACAATTTGCAGCTGGCGGGAATGGAAAGCGGCACCGCACCGGGTAATACCACTGCCGTGGTATGGTTAAGCTATAATGTGCATGGTAACGAAGCCAGCAGCAGCGAGGCTTCCATGCAAACGATCTATGAATTACTGAAACCCGAACACCAGCTCCTGCTGAATAATACAGTTGTGATCATGGATCCCTGCCTCAACCCTGATGGCCGCGACCGCTATGTGAACTGGTTTAACAGCATGGCCGGTGTGCAGGCCAATCCCAACCCGGCAGCACGTGAACATGAAGAACCCTGGCCAGGTGGCAGGGTGAACCATTATAATTTTGATCTCAACCGCGACTGGGCCTGGCAAACACAGGTTGAAACACAGCAGCGCTTAAAAATGTATAACCAGTGGATGCCGCAGGTGCATGTGGATTACCACGAACAGGGATATAACGAACCCTATTATTTTGCACCCGCTGCCGCACCTTTTCATGAAGTGATCACCGGCTGGCAAAAAGATTTTCAAACCCTGATCGGTAAAAACAATGCCCGTTATTTTGACCGCAACGGCTGGCTGTATTTTACCAAGGAAAGATTTGATCTTTTTTACCCGAGTTACGGCGATACCTATCCAACGTATAATGGTGCTATTGGCATGACGTATGAACAGGGCGGGCACAGCAGGGGCGGACTGGCGGTACAGACGGACGAAGGAGAGATACTCACACTCAAAGACAGGTTATGGCATCATACCACCACCGGGCTTAGTACGGTTGAAATGGCTTCGGCCAATGCGCCCAAACTGGTGGCCGAATTCAAAAAATATTTCGACGACAGCCGGGCAGGTGCCGGTAACAGTTATAAAGCATATATCATCACCAGCAATGATGCAGCACGTATCAAGGCGGTACAGGAGGTACTGAATAATAACGGGATCAGCTCCGGGGTTTTTGTGAACAATATGCCGGGGCTGTCAGGCTATAATTATTTTACGGGTAAAACCGAAGCGGTGAAAACAGGCAGGTACAGCATTGCAGTAAATACGGCTCAACCCCGTGGCATGCTGGCAAAAGTATTACTGGAACCTGTGAGTAAACTGGGCGACAGTGCCACGTATGATATCACGGCCTGGAGTATTCCTTTTGCATACGGCGTGAACGCATTTGCAGTAAATATGCCTTTAAAAACAACGGGTGAAAACAGCGCTCCTGTTTATCCCAGGCTGCAACAGGTGAATTATGGGATAGCCGTTAATTATTCCTCTGTGCATGATGCCTCACTGCTGGCTGCTTTGCTGGCCGCTGGTGCCGGTGTGCGCATTAATGAAAAGGATATTGTGTACAAAGGCAGTACGATCAGCAAGGGGTCACTGCTCATTTTGAAAAGAGACAACCTGAATACCTGGAATAAAGTGGAAGCAACCATCAGCACAATGGGAGCCGATTTTGTTTTGCTGGATGGCGGGTTTATGGATGCAGGTCCTGATATGGGCAGTCCGGATATTTTAAAACTGGCAGCGCCACGGGTGGCTTGTGTAACCGGCAATGATGTTAATCCCAATGCCGCAGGTGAAATCTGGCATTTGTTTGAGCAGCAGGTAAAATACCCGCTTACCATGCTGAACGGCGGCAGCCTGCGCACTGCCACATTGAAAAATTTTGATGTGCTGATATTGCCCGACGGTGATTATGGTTTCATCAGCGATAAAAAAATGAGCGACGAAATCAAAGCATGGGTTCGCAGCGGCGGCCGTATCATTGCCCTGGAAAGTGCCGTACAGCAATTGGCCGCAGCGGAGTGGGGTATTAAGCTGAAGAAAGAAGAGGAGGATAAAAAAGATGAAAAGAAAGACGCCGGTTATACCGACCTGAAAAAATATGGTAACAGGGAAAGGGATGACCTGGTGAACAGCATTCCCGGTGCCATTTACAAAGTGGAGATGGATGAAACACATCCATTGGCATTTGGTATCGGCAATACTTTTTACACACTCAAGCAAAACAGCACGGTACTTGAGTTTTTAAAAGACGGCTGGAATGTGGGCGTGGTAAAAAAAGAAAATAAAGTGGCGGGTTTTGCAGGGGTTTCAGTCAGCAATAAGATAAAGGACGGGACGATATTTGCGGTGCAGGAAATGGGCCGTGGCAAAGTGATTTACATGACCGATGATCCCGTGTTCCGCGAATTTTGGGAGAATGGAAAACTCCTGCTGCTGAACGCCGTGTTCATGGTGGGCAACGAACCGGTGCGCTTATAATTGTACGACAAAAACTATTGACTTTACGATGAGATTCAAAACAATTTGCTTCCTGCTTATCACGCATTGCGCTTTACTCGTTGCCCATGCGCAAACAGCCCGTACTTATTCATCTTCAGAAATACTGCTGCAGCTGAAAAAGCTGAATGTGCTGGGATCGGTATTATACATTGCCGCACACCCTGATGATGAGAACACCCGGCTGCTGGCCTATCTCGCCAATGAAAAATTATACCGTACGGGTTATTTAAGCTTGACCCGTGGCGATGGCGGGCAAAACCTGATCGGTGATGAACAGGGGGTTGATCTTGGTTTGATACGCACACAGGAACTCCTCGCTGCAAGACGCATTGATGGCGCTGAACAATTCTTCAGCCGGGCTTTTGATTTTGGCTTCAGTAAAAGTCCGGAAGAAGCCATGCGTATCTGGGGGCATAATAAAATTCTCAGCGATGTGGTGTGGGTAATAAGGAAATTCAAACCTGATGTGATTATTACCCGCTTTCCCACCACTGGTGAAGGTGGTCATGGTCATCACACGGCTTCAGCCATACTGGCCGGAGAAGCATTTGATGCGGCGGCAGACAGCACCAAATTTCCCGAGCAATTAAAATATGTAAGTACCTGGAAGGCCAAAAGATTATTATGGAACACGTTTAATTTCGGGAGTACCAATACGCAGCGGGAAGACCAGTTTAAGGTTGATTGCGGCGGGTTCAATGCCCTGATTGGAAAAAGCTACGGGGAAATTGCTGCGTTGAGCCGCAGCCAGCATAAGAGCCAGGGTTTTGGCGTACCGGCACAACGTGGTTCACTGTTTGAATATTTTAAAACGATCAGGGGTGAGGCGCCTGTTACCGACTTAATGGATGGTGTTCCACTCAACTGGTTCAAAGCGCATCATGCCAGCCAGCAATTCCAGCAGCAGTTGCAAAACAGCGTGGACAGGATCATTGCTGATTATACACCCCTATCGCCTGAAAAATCAGTGCCCGCGCTGGTGAACCTGTATAAAATGATCGAGGAGGGTATTCCCGAAGACAGTCATTATGACGATACTTACTGGAAAGAGCAGAAGCTGGGCGAGATAAAAAAACTGCTTGAAATGTGCAGCGGACTTTTTATGGAAGCCGTTGCCGGTTCGCAATACGCCGTACAGGGCGATACACTGAGGGTAACACTCACGGTCAATAACCGTGGCAGGGCCAGTATCATGAGTGCGGATGCACAGATTGATACCACTTATGTGATCTTTGATCAGCTGAAGCCAAATGAAAATGCTGTTAAGAATTACAGTTGGTTCATTGCTGACAGTGCAAAACTTTCACAGCCTTACTGGCTCGAGAATGAAATGAATCATGGCAGTTTCAATGTAACCGACCAGCAGCTGATAGGCAAGGCAGAAAATGATCCGCTGAGTGTAACATTCAGCATGATGGTCGAAGGAAAGGAATTTACATTTACAAAACCGGTAAGGTACAAATATACGGATCCCGTAAAGGGGGAGATATACCAGCCGGTATCTGTCATTCCGCCGCTTTCTGTAAAAGCTGAAAAGGATGTCCTGGTGCTCCGCAGTCCTGTAACAAAAAATCCGCAGATCGGGCTGGTGGTTAAATCCTTTAAAGAAAACAACCCGGTGAATGTGGGGGTTTGGCGGGATGTGGTGTTTGCAAAAAGGGATTCTGCAGTGCTGAATAAAAACCAGGTGTACAAAACCAATATTTCATTGCTGCCCGGCAGGAGCGGCGAATATTATTATACCAGTTTCTGGAATGTGCGCTCCATCACAGATGCTTCGCTGCTGCACGAAGTGAAAACCATCGCCTATGATCATATCCCGCTGATCGTGTATGAAAAAAGTGCTTCCCTTAAAATAACGCAGATGGACAGCCTGCAAACGGAAGGAAGTGTTGCAGGATATATTCCCGGGGCGGGAGATAAGATTCCAGATGCACTGGCACAACTCGGTTACAAAGTGGTAACCCTGAAAGAAAACGATATCACCGCTGCAACCCTGAAACAGTTTGATGTGATTGTTGCCGGTGTGCGTGCCTATAATACCAACGAATGGATGAATAACGTTTACGATGCCCTGATGCAATATGTGAAAGAAGGCGGTGTGCTCGTAAGCCAGTACAATACCAGTAACCAGATCGGGCCGGTAAGGGCTAAGATCGCTCCCTATCCTTTTAATATCAGCCGCAACCGCATTACGGATGAAACGGCCAAAGTGAATTTCCTCTTGCCACAGCACAGGGTGCTTAATTATCCCAATAAAATATCTGCCCGTGATTTTGAAGGATGGATACAGGAACGCAGTATTTATAATGCAGAGAACACGGACACGGCATACAAAAAAATCATCAGCATGAAAGATCCCGGTGAAAGCGAACAGGACGGCAGTCTTATTATTGCGGATTATGGCCAGGGCCGTTTTGTATACACCGGGCTTGTATTCTTCAGGGAATTGCCTGCGGGAGTGCCGGGTGCATACCGTTTATTTGCCAATATCATCGCCAATAAACGACAGGCAGAAAATGCGCCCAAACAAAACGACCGCAAAAACCAAAAGATAAATGTGCCCAGCAAGTTCAATGGCAAAGGCGCACGGTATTAAAATTTTGTTAGAAAAATGCAAAACGAACGATCATACTGGCGCCGTTGGTATATTGGTGTACTGTTGTTCCTGGCAGTACTGGTTTTTATTTTTTATTTAATCACCAAGACTTACTCGTGAGCGCTCTTGACTGGACGATACTGGTTGCTGCTTTATCCTGCATCATTGCTTACGGCATTTATAAAAGCCGTACCACTAAAAACCTGGAAGGCTATTTTCTCAGTAACAGGAGCATGCCCTGGTATATCGTATTGCTGAGCATTATGGGTACGCAGGCGAGCGCCGTTACTTTTTTAACCGGCCCCGGGCAGGCTTACAGTGACGGGATGCGTTTTGTGCAATATTATTTCGGACTTCCCCTGGCGATGATCGTGATTGCCATGTTCTTTGTGCCCGTTTTCAGCAAACTGAAAGTATATACAGCCTACGAATTTTTAGAACAGCGATTTGACGTAAAAACAAGAACACTCACATCCGGCTTGTTTTTAGTAAGCAGGGGACTGAGTACCGGTGTAAGCATATTTGCGCCATCCCTCGTGTTAAGCTCACTCATGGGATGGAATGTGTATTATACGAATCTTGTAATGGGAGGATTGCTGATCATTTACACCATGAGCGGCGGCGCCAAGGCCGTGGCGCATACTCAAAAGCTTCAGATGCTGATCGTTTTTGTGGCGCTTTTTTTAACCGGTTACCTGGCGGTGAAATTATTACCGGAAGGCGTGGGCTTCACAGAAGCATTGCAGGTAAGCGGGCAAAGCGGCAAGATGAATATTATCACAACAGGCTTTACTGAAAAAGGGTTCGACTGGAAAGATAAATACAATATCTGGAGCGGACTGATTGGCGGTTTCTTTTTAGCGCTGAGTTATTTTGGCACCGATCACAGCCAGGTGGGCCGCTACCTCACGGCAAAGAATGAAACAGAAAGTAAAAAAGGGCTCCTCATCAACGGGCTGGTTAAAGTGCCCATGCAGTTTTTTATTTTGCTCATCGGCATATTGATTTTTTCTTTTTACCAGTACAACAAAGGTCCCGTGTATTTTGATGAAGTGGCCGTACGCCAGGCAAAGCAAACCATAAAGAAGGATTCGCTCAATATGCTGGAGGCGCAATACAATGCCGCCTTTGACGCAGGCAACAGGCAGGAAGCCGCATCTGTACGAAAAACCTACCTGGCAGTGATGAAACGTGCCACGGGGGATAACAATACAAAAGACACCGACTATATATTTCTCTCCTTTGTAAAAAAACATTTGCCTGCCGGTCTTACGGGTTTGGTTTTCGCATTGATTTTCCTGGCGGCCTGGGGCAGTATTGCGGCGGCGCTCAATTCACTGGCGGCCTGCTCGGTGGTGGATTTTCATAAAAAGTTTTTTGTGAAAAATGAAACGGATACAGATGATTACAAAGTGTCACAATGGTATACGCTGGGCTGGGGCTTGTTCTGTATCGTGATATCCATGTTTGCCTATAATATCGGCAACAGCCTGATTGAAACAGTGAATATACTGGGCTCCATTTTTTACGGGGTGATACTGGGGGTGTTCCTGGTGGCATTCTGGCTGAAAAAGATCCGGGGCAGTGCCGTTTTTTACAGTGCGCTTTTTTCCCAGTTACTCGTCATCGTAATTTATAAAATGGATGTGATTTCTTTTTTATGGCTGAATGTGATCGGGGCCCTGCTGGTGTTGTTGCTGGCTGCTGCCATACAATTATTACAAAAGCAAAAAGCGCCGTAATCTACGGCGCTTTTCAACTATATGCTTTATAACTTAATACTTATAACTTAGTACTTACAACTCAATACTTACAGCTTCTTCAGTAATTCTTCATTCATCTTCACATAATCATCATTCTTTGCTTCTTTGGCCAATTCGAGAGAACGTTTGGCACTTTCTTTAGCGCCGGCTTTATCACCCATTACTTTCTGGATTTTTGCCTTGTACAGCCACATCCAGTAAGCTTTGTTATTGCCATCAATTGCTTTTGAACAGTTGTCAAGCGCTTTATTGAAATTGC
The DNA here is from genome assembly GCA_046329655.1 of Ferruginibacter sp. Taxonomy (GTDB): domain Bacteria; phylum Bacteroidota; class Bacteroidia; order Chitinophagales; family Chitinophagaceae; genus Ferruginibacter. The sequence goes on along the minus strand of JAXLUD010000007.1, from coordinate 67,358 downwards.
CTTCGTATTCGTTATAGTATTGCGCCGCCTGCCAATAAGGTTTTTTATCTGTTTGCATCGCCGCTTCGATCTGTGCCTTTAAACGGTCTTTAATATTGGTGGTAACAGGAATGGAAACAGTTGTCTTTTCCCAGCTCAGCTGCAGCTCGCAGCTTTCAGGTTTAATATCGGCAATCTGCATGGTGAATGTCTCAAGTTTTGCTTTTGATTTCATGGGAGCAGCACGGAAACGTACCACATCTTCAGATTCCTTGTAACCATCGATACCCCAGTTGTTAATGCCTTTGTTCAAAATGATTTCCCAGCTGTCGACACCCGGAATAGTGTATAAAACATACGTGCCTGTGTCAATTTTTTTACCACCCATTTCCACGGCATCCGTGAATTTTAATTTGGTTGCCCCGTTGGCGCCGGTTCTCCATAATTTATTATAGGGCACCAGGTCGCCAAAGATTTTGCGGCCCTTGGCGTTGGGTCGGCTGTAAGTGAGTTCTATGGTTCCCATTCCAAAATCCTGTTTAATGGTTTGTGTGGAGGAAGGCTGTGGCATTTTAACCTGTGCAGAAGCAGAAACGGCAAGGCATGATGCGGCAAACAATGCAAACGTCAATCTTTTCATAAATAAATTTTTAGAAGGCAAAACTAAGTGAAGTGATGCAAAAGATTTGAATAAAATAACCAGTGGCTGTTTAAAACTGCACCCTGATTTTTCCCTTGCCTTTTTTTCCTTTTTTTATTTTCCATTGCGGGCCCTGTTGCAGCATGCGTATGGCCGCTTCATCGCAGTTATCACAGAGGGATTTGTCAACCTTGATATTGGTGATGGCGCCGTTTGCATTTACTTCAAACGATATTTCCACCTGGCCGTGGATATTGCTTTTCAGGATATCATCGGGGATATCAATATTGTTGGTGGCATAGGTGATATAATTATCCCAGCCATCGGCAGGTTCCACGTTTAATACAGAGTCTTTAACCAGTACGGCACGGCGGGAAACCCTGTTTTTTGTATCGCCATTACCGCTGATCACGGTTGTTTGTGCTGAGCTGGCAACTTCTTCAGTAAGGATGATCCTGTTTTGCTGCACATTGCTCCGGAGCGTTACCACCTGCGGCCTGAAACCGGCAGACCTGATCTCCACCGTAAGCACCGAGTCGTTTGATAACAGCCTGAAATTACCTTTCACGTCCGCGTAAGTGCCAAAATTCTCCGCTTTATTGCTGATATTGGCAAATGGCAGCGGCGAATTATCCGGACTCATTACCTGGGCATAAAAAGTTTTGTTCAGTATCCCCGAACTCCGGCCTGCTGTTTGGCTCACTTCCGCTTTCTTCTTTGCAAAATCATATTCCGCCGCATTGTTCCTGTTATATCCTCCTGGTGCGTTATTGGATGTTACAGCTTCCTGAGGCTGCGTGTTAACGGTGATTGGGGCTGCTGGGGGAGTAGTATTTTTTGCTACTTCATCATCAGCAACCTTGCTTTCAGCTACTGCGTGCACGGGAGCAGTAGCCTGTGGGGCAGGTTTATAAACAAAATCCCCGGAGGCCTGCTGTTCCTGCGGGTTCCTCGTAATATCTTTTATGATTGTTTTGTTCTCTTTCACAGGTGCAGCAGGAACCGTGGCTGTTTTTGCCAGCGCATCCATATCCGCTGCAGGATTTACTGTAACAGAATCTGCAGCAGCAGTAACGGGCTTTGTCACTGTGCTTTGAGCGATCTCGGTTCCGGGTTTCTTATCATTCAATAAAAAATAAGCCAATGTTGCAGTGCCCCCGAGAATAAATACTGCGGCTGCAGCCTTCCACCAGTTATTTTTCTTTTTGGTGAGGGGGATGATTTTTGCGCCCTGTTGTTTTTGGGCAAATGTTTCTCTTAAACCGGCGAGTTGTTTTTCCAAATCCTTTTCTTCTGTCATGTCATAACCTTCCATGGCCTCCGCCAGGAACGGATCTTCCAGGGCGGCTTTTTCCATTGCATGCATCTGCAAGGGGCTGAGCCTGCCGGAAAGATAATTTTGGATATCTTCCGCAGTATAAATCCCGTTATGTACGTTGTTATCCATCTATATTAAAGGCTATGACCGGTATAATACGTTTTTGATGTCGCTTCAGTATCCTGGTTATTTTATTTGTTCCTGGCTGTTTTCCATACAAATCTTCAAATTCCTCCGCCCGTTTTGTATATAACTTCTTACTTTATTCCATTCAAATCCTGTGATCGCCGCTATTTCGTTATAGCATTTGTTTTCCAGGTAAAACAAACGCACGATTTCTTTTTGTTCCCGTGGTAATGTTTCCAAACATTGTTCCATTTTTACAAAGTTCATTTCTTTTTCCACAGCTTCGCCATTCAGATGCGTATTTTCTTCTGATTGCATAAAATTGGCGTTAAATTCTGTGGTCTTCATATTACGCGGACTGCGTAACTGCATCAGGCAGTAATTCCGGGCCAGCACATGCAGCCATCCTTTAAAATTATCCACCTCGTGTAAGCGGAGCTTGGTATTGAGTTCTTCAAAAATATCCATTACAGCATCCTTGCTTCTTTCCGCATCTTTGAAATATTTGAGGCAAACACCGAATACCAGGTCCATATAACGCTGGTATAAAGTACTGAGGTATTCCATTTTGCCGCTTTCTTTAAAAGCGGCAACAAGCTGTTTATCAGTGTCGTTTGTTGATATGTTACGTAAAAAATTCAAAGCACTGTTAATAGAAGCTATATTGGTTTCTGCAATTATTCAAAGTAAACCCTTACGGTTTGGTAAAACATCCGGCTGTTAATATACTGGTTTTGCTGTTGTTTTTCAGAATAGCCCTGCAATCCCAGCAGGCCGGCAGCATTGCCTTTATTAATGGCAATTTCGAGGTAACCGGCCGCATTGAACAGGGCCAGTTTTTCCCCTTCACTCACATCTGCATAGCTTTCGCTGATGCGGTCAATCACTTCATCCCGTTTAAAAACAATTTTAAAACTGCGGCCGCGTCTTTGTTCTTCAAATTCCTCCCGGGTGATGTTCACGATTACGTTCTCAAAATTATCTATAAAAATGATCTGGCCCTCGATCCAGTTATTACCCAACAAGGGCTTTAACGGATTTTTTACATGGATTGATACGGATGCATCACCCACTTCTTCAGTTTTTTTACCATGCTGGATTTCAGCGAATGCCCTGGCAAAAACGGTGGTGCAGTACAGGGTGTTTTTTTGCTGGGTTTTTTCCAGCGGTAATGCCACCACTTTTTGCGGTACTTCTTCCAGTATCATGGTGATAAGGCCATTATCGGCACAACCAATATAATGACCGTTATGTTCGGCCAGCAGCATGTGTTCGGGCTTTTCATCAAAGAGGTTCACCAGCACGAGGTGAAAAGTGCCCGGCGAAAAATTTTTGATGGCATTGCGGCAAACATAGGCTGCCTGCGGGTAATTAAAGGGAGAGAGTTTGTGGGTGATGTCCACAATATTAAACTGCCCGTTAACCTGTAACAGCTGACCCTTCACGGCACCCACTAAAAAATCCTGGTGGCCAATATCAGATGTAAGGGTTAGTAAAGGCATGGTGTAGTTGAGTGGTTGATTGCTGAAGTTTACTGGACGGCAGCAGGCTGAACCGGTATTTTTTGCATCAATAAATTGCTATCGTACAAGCTCACCGTTTTTAAAGAAGTATTTATGTGCAAGTTTATCTGCCCATCCCGGGAAAAATTTATTCATAAACACCGTTCTCTTCCCGGTATAGGTAAGCACCAGTGTACGTTTGCCTTTTTCAACCGCCTTTAAAATATGGGAGGCACACTCTTTTGCACTCATCATCGCGGCTTCATCCATGGGACTTTCACCCTGGCGTTCGCCCTTACTGTTGAGCGCCACATTACGGATATTGGAAGCAGTAAAGCCGGGGCATACCCACATTACATTCACGCCATCATGGATCAGTTCTGTACGGAGGGCTTCCATCCATCCGTTAACTGCATATTTGCTGGCCGAGTAACCGCTTCTGCCGGGCAGTCCCCGGTAACCGGCAATCGACGATACGGCCACCACGGTACCTTTTCTTTCAATAATAGATGGCAAGGCCAGTTTGGTACAGTATACGGTGCCATAGTAATTGATGTCCATCACTTTTTTAAATACATCCAGTTCTGCATCCTTAACCAGTGCCCGCATGGAAATACCCGCATTGTTGATCAGGATATCAATGCCACCAAAAGTTTTGATTGTACTGCTGATAAAATTACGGCAGTCATTATAGTTGCTTACATCTGCCACCATGGTATGCAGTAATTTACTTGGGTTGGAAACCTGCAGGTCGTATAATTTATCCTGGTTTCGGCCACAGGTTGCCACTTTTGCATCCATTTGCAGTAATAATTCCACCAGGCCCCGGCCAATGCCCTCGCTGCCACCCGTTACAGCCACCACTTTATTTTTAAAAAAATTGCTCATAAATGATATTATTGACAAAAATATATTGATTATGACTGCAAAAGATATTTTTTTTAAAATAAAAAACCCCCCGCTTTGCGGAGGGTTTGTGATCTGGCTGGGACTCGAACCCAGGACCCATACATTAAAAGTGTATTGCTCTACCAACTGAGCTACCAAATCGCCTCAAAAATTTTGGATTGCAAAGATAGGGGTATTCAATTAAAAATCAACATCAAAAAAAGGATTTTTTACACCAAAAAAATAAAATTGTGAATAAACCCTGTTAAACCGCCATCAGACTGCAACCGCGGGCATCGCTGTTATCCATCCGGCCTAAAACTTCAAAGCTGCCATCACTGAAAAGCCTGCCCGTATCCTCAGTGGCAATAAAACTGCAGCTGTATATATTGGCCAGGTCAATGATATTGATGCAGCCCGTTTGCTGCTGTTTGTTCATGTTATCACCTGCTTGCTTTACCGCAAACGGATCATCTTCATCCCTGATGAGAATTTTCATCCATGGGCTGCAATGAAAAATACCATCGCCTTTTGAATATGCCTGTGACAACAGTTCCGTCATGCCATATTCAGAATGCACCAGGCCCGTACCCAGTTGTTGTTGTAACATGCCGTGTACCTGCCTGCGGGTTATTTCTTCCCTGCGTCCCTTCATGCCGCCGGTTTCCATAATAATGGTATGACGGAGCTGCATCGGATTTTGTTCAGCAAAATCAAGCAGTGCATAAGTAACGCCGATCAATAAAGTAGGTTGTTTAAGAATTTCGTTGTGTAAAATGGTGGTGCGGAGTTTTTCAAAATCATCCAGGTAAAAGCCGCTCAGTTTGTGCTGGCTCATTCCGGCCAGCTTATTCACCATGTAAACAAGCGAGGAGTGGCCTCTTTCAAGATAGGATGGTAACAGCCCCAATATGCATTTGCCCGAAGGTGCCCCATAAAAATGTTCAAACCCCTTTATAAAACTCTTCTCGTACAATGCGGTTTTTTTAACATGGTGCCTGCTGCTTTCCATGCCCGAGGTGCCGCTGCTTTCAAAAACCGCTTCGGCTTCAAATGACGTCGAGATAACGCTGTGGGTTTTAAAAAAACTGATGGGCAGGAAAGGTATTTTTTCAATGCTGTTAATGGCAGCAGGGCTGGTATGCAGTAAGTCGCAATACTTCCTGTAAATGGTATTATGTTCGTACTGGAAATGAAACACTGCAAGCGCCAGTTCGTTAAAATTACTGTCCCGGGCAGCAAAAATGTCTCGCTCAAGGTCAATATTTTTAACGGGTTGTTTCAATTACTATCATTAAATTTGATTACAAAATTACAATAATGCGGTACATCCTACTCATTGCTATAGGCGGAATATTAATTGCTTCCTGTAAAAAAGATAAGTTTACATCTGAACCGCAACTGAGTTTTGTGTCTGTAAAACCTGATTTTTACCGGGGCGGACTTATCGCTGATGAAGATTACCCGGTGATCACCCTGCATGTTACCGACGCAGAAGGCGACCTTGGATTCATCAATGGCCAGGACACTTCCATGATATATATAAAAAACCTGCGTACCAATAAATTTGATTCAGCCTACCTGCCAAATATCAAGCCCATTGCAGGCAAAAATTTTGAAGCGGATATTGAAATTTTCATGAAACAGTTTATCGGTGTGCCGGTCAATGTAAGGGATACGATTTATTTTGATATTTACATAAAGGATTTTGCAAAGAATAAAAGCAATGTGCTCAGGACAGGGAAACCCATTTACTATATACCCTGATGAAATGGTTCAGGTTCATCGTTTCGCATTCCCTTTTTATTGCTGCCTGTGCCGCGGCCCAGTGTTTTCAAACAGCCATCCTGCTGAAGGCTGATCTCAGTTACTGGTTTTATCTGTTTGTATTTTTTTCCACCATCTGCAGCTATAATTTTTACTGGTTGCTCAGCAGTTACTCTTTTTCCCGGGGCGATTTTATGAAGCACCTGCGCCGGTATTATACCAACGGGCTGGTACTGTTCTTTGCTGCTGCCGGATTACTGTTCTCTTTGCAACACCTGCAGGGATTGTTACCTGTGATCACAGTCTCAGCTGCGCTTACACTTATTTACGCCGTACCCCTGCTTCCTTTTAAAAGTTTGCAGTTTGCTCGCAGGGCAGGCCTGTTGAAAACAGCCTTGCTGGCATTTACCTGGGCCTTTACGGTGGTGTATATCCCATACAGTCATATCCATGCCGCTGATACCAAAGCGTTGTTGCTGCTTTTTTTGATCCGCTTTTTATTTATGCTGATGCTTTGTATCATCTTCGACGCAAGGGATACCCATATTGATAAAATAAGGGGACTCGAAAGTCTTACCACCATGTTCAGGCCATTTACTGTACGACTCATTATGGTGGTGCTGTTTGCGGCCTATATCACTACGGGGATTATATACCGGTTACATTATAATGAAACCGGGCAAATAGCCGCCCTGCTGCTGACCGGGCTTGCTGTGGCGGTAACTTACTTTTTGTCGCTGAAAAAGCAGGGTTACTTTTTTTATTATTTCTGGGTCGACGGACTCATGCTCTTTTCTGCAGCTATCACATTTATGGTGTCGATTAGTTAATTTTGCCTCTCTAAATAACAGTTAAATGGCCAGTTCAAAAAAAACGAAAAGCATCTTAACGAAGGAATCGTATGGTTTTCTGAAAGATTATATCAATACAGCTTCTCCAACGGGTTTTGAAAGCGGTGGCCAAAAATTGTGGCTCAATTATGTGAAACCCCTGGTGGATACGCATTTTACAGATCCTTATGGTACGGCGGTGGGGGTGATCAATCCCTCCTCAACCTTCAAAGTGGTTATTGAAGCACATGCCGATGAAATCAGCTGGTTTGTAAATTATATTTCTCCCGAAGGGCTTATATATTTAAAGCGCAACGGGGGAGTGGATCACCAGATTGCGCCGGCAAAACGGGTGATCATTCATGGAAAAAAAGGACCGGTAAAAGCGGTGTTTGGCTGGCCCGCAATTCATACAAGGCTCAGCAATAACGATGGAAAAGAAGCCCAGCCCAAAGTAGATAACCTGTTCCTCGATTGTGGTGCACGTAATAAAAATGAAGTGGCTTCCCTCGGGATTCATATTGGGGCGGTGGCAACCTATGAAGAGGGGTATGAAGAGCTGGCATATGATTACCTGATCGGCCGTGCCTTTGATAACCGTGTGGGTGGTTTTATGATTGCTGAAGTGGCCCGCCTGCTGAAACAAAACCGTAAAAAACTGCCCTTTGGTTTATACGTAGTGAATGCGGTGCAGGAAGAAATTGGTTTGCGTGGGGCGGAAATGATTGCCCGCCGTATCAAACCAAATGTGGCCATCATTACAGATGTAACCCATGATACCACCACCCCGATGATCAATAAAATTATTGAGGGAGACTGCGCCTGTGGTAAGGGACCATCGCTGGCATACGGACCGGCCGTGCATAACAAACTACTGGATTTTGTACAGGATACGGCTGCCAAAAATAAAATCCCCGTGCAGCTTCGTGCAGTAAGCAGGAGTACGGGCACAGATACGGATTCTTTTGCGTATGCCAATGACGGATGCCCTTCTGTGCTGATTTCGATACCGCTCCGGTACATGCATACCACGGTTGAAATGCTTCACAAGGATGATATTGAAAATACCATCAGGCTGATGTATGAAACACTGCTTTCGCTCACCCCTAAAACCAACCTGAGTTATTTCAGCTAAATATGGAAGACCGGTTTACAAAATATTCAAAGCTTTATTTCCTGGTATTTGGATTGTTCCTGGCCGTACCGGTTATAGTGGCGCTTTTTATCGGGTTCTTTTATGGCTTTTTCAAAGTGTTTGCCTCACACCCGGTGGATGTGTTCTATGAACTGGTCGTAGTGGCACTTCCTCCGGCACTTTTTGCGGCGGTATATTATATATTTATCAGCCGCACAAAAAAGCATCCGTCGTGTCCTGTAAAAATAATTTCGCAGCTTTTATTTGTGCTGGCATTTTGTGTTTGCATGGTGGTGCTGGTGGCCGACCTGTGGTATTACTTTAAATTAACGGCCGGTACATATGATATCGGTTACTTCAGCAGTTACAGTATTGCCTTTCTCGCCGGCAATATCGCCCTGCTTTTTATCATAGCACTGATCCAGGCCTTTACTGCCGGAAAAGAAGATGACTGGATGGAAAAGAGAAAAAAAAGACTGGCTGGTAAATAGAAAAAAAATCCCCGTTAAGAATAACGGGGATTAAATCAAAACCAACTGTATGCTATAAAAACTCTTACTGAATTGCGATTTGTTTGGCAACAGCTTTTACTTCTTCTTTTTTGGGCAGGTCAACATGTAAAATGCCATTTTCATATTTGGCTGTAATGTTGCCGGCGTCAATTTTTTCATCCACGGTAAAACTGCGCTTAAAGCTTTTTACACTGAATTCCTTACGGATTGTTTTTTCGTTTTCGGCTTTATTTTCTGCTTTCTTCTCTGCACTGATGGTTAACATATTGCCATCCAGTTTCAGGTTAAAATCAGCTTTGTCGTAACCGGGAGCTGATAACTGTAACTGGTAAACATCATTTTGTTCGGTGATGTTTACGGCCGGAAATGCCCATACATCTTCCCTGAAGGTTTTGCCCAGGTTTGAAGGCAGTTCATTGAATAATTCATTCATTAAACCATCAAAAGATTTACCGAAAGGGTTTGTTGTTCTTACGAGTGTCATAGTCTTATATTTTTAGTTTTTTAATTGTTGATGACAGAACCATATGTTCAAAATTTGTTCCAGCGGAATTTTTATGCAGGAATTGCATGTTGAATCAAATTTTCGCGCCAGTTTGTCTGCTTTACTGGTTTCTATGTGACATAATTGCCGAACAGCTGCTTTCACACCTGTGAAAAATCAATGTTTCGCCATCCGGTGATCTGTCTGTACATTTGTATTCTAAAAAATCTACAAAAACTATGTATCCGGAAGAAATTGTAATTCCAATGAAAGAGGAGCTGACAGAAAATGGTTTTTCTGAGATGCTTACGGCAGATGCTGTTGAACAAACATTGAACGATAAAGGCACCACACTGGTGGTGATCAATTCAGTTTGTGGCTGCAGTGCAGGTACAGCGAGACCCGGCGTTTTAATGGCCGTGCACAACAGCGCCAAAAAACCTGATCATCTTACAACCAGTTTTGCAGGATTTGATGTGGAAGCGGTGAAAAAAATAAGGGAACACCTGTTGCCTTACCCGCCATCATCACCTTCTATTGCCTTGTTTAAAGACGGCCAGCTGGTACACTTTGTTGAAAGGCATATGATAGAAGGCCGCAGCGCACAAATGATCGCAGAAAACCTGATTGGTGCATTTGACCAGCACTGCAATTAATATTATTACGATGGTTAGTATTTTATCCCGCCCATGGCGGGATTTTTTTTGCCTGTGAACACCGGCTTTAAATAATTGGATATATTGCATGTTTTAAAACAACGCCGCATATTATGTATCCTAATTTATACTACGTTTTTAAAGATTGGTTTGGTGTGGAATGGAAAGCGCTGGGAGTGCTGAATACATTCGGACTGATGGTGGCATTATCCTTTGTTGCGGCAGCCATTGTTTTTTCAAAGGAACTGAAGCGTAAGGAAAAACTCGGGTTGCTGTCGCCACGCGAAGAAATGATCACGGTGGGGCGGCCGGCTTCGGTGGCCGACCTTATTATAAACGCCCTGATCGGATTTGTGTTTGGTTATAAAGTGTTCGGCCTCATTTTTAACAGGCCCGAAGATGTAAATCCGCAATCGTATATTTTTTCTGCAGCGGGAAGTGTATTGGGAGGCCTGGTGCTTGCAGTAGCGCTGGCAGGTTTGAAATGGTACGAAAAGAACAAGCAAAAATTAACGGAGCCAGAACGCCGCAATGTCCGTATCTGGCCGCACGACAGGGTGGGGGATATTGTAATACTCGGACTTGTATTTGGAATACTAGGTGCTAAGTTGTTCGACAGTTTTGAAAACTGGGATGAATTTGTAAAGGATCCTGTCGGGCGCCTGTTTTCTGCTGGCGGACTTACCTTTTACGGGGGCTTAATTGTTGCGGCTGCTGTGATTATATGGTATGCTTCAAAAAAGGGAATCAAAATTGTTCACCTGGTCGATGCGGCAGCGCCGGCTTTGATCCTGGCATATGCCGTAGGGCGGATCGGCTGCCAGGTTGCGGGTGATGGTGACTGGGGTGTATATAACAGCGCTTATGTATCAGACAATACCGGGGCAGTCAGACTTGCAAACCCGGGCGAATACCGGAAAGCGCTTGAAAAGGACTCTGCCTATTTTTTATATGGCAAATTACCTGAATCCACAGATTATAACGGGCGGAGATCACCTTCGCTGGATGCCGTGCATCATATCAGTGTCAAAGCACCTTCGTTTTTACCTGTTTGGATGGTGGCCTATACTTATCCCAAAAATGTAAATATCGATGGTATTAAAATTCCGGGCGATGCCGATGAGCATAACCGGGTGCTGCCTTTGCCCGTATTTCCCACTCCTTTTTACGAAACCGTGATGGGGCTGCTGATCTTTTTATTTTTATGGGGCATACGCACCAGGATAAAGACGGCAGGAGTGATGTTTGGTGTTTACCTCATCCTGAACGGGCTGGAGCGGTTCATCATTGAAAAGATCAGGGTGAATGATACCTATAATATCTTCGGTTTTCAGCCGTCCCAGGCCCAGGTGATTGCCCTTTTGCTGATTGTGTCGGGTGGATTGCTTTGCCTCTATCAACTACGTAACAAAAAACCTTCTGGAAATTAAGTTCGCCAGGCTGTAACTAATCTTTCTTTATGGGCGTATAGCTGGTGCAAGTTACCGGCTATCCATTTATTTTGCCGTCCAGTACAAAACAATGTACTATGCAAAACAAAGTACCTACCTTTACGAAGTAGTTGCAGGTCGTTAACTGCATTATTCAAACAGCCAATTCCGGGTTAGCCACCGGATTAAAAACAAAAAGTATAGACATGAAAAAACTGTTCAACCTCCTGGTTGCAGGCACTATTGCTTTGTGCAGCCAAGCCCAAACAAACAATCCTGGGTCAATTTCTGGAAACATTAAAGATGGTGGTAATCAAAAAATTATAGATGCTGCCTCTATTTCTCTTTTAAATGCAAAAGATTCTGCGGTGGTTAAAACAGCCGTGGCCGACAAAGAGGGAAAATTCATTTTTGAAAACACCAGGAATGGTAATTATCTCCTCATGGCCACTTCAATCGGGCATTCTAAAGTTTACAGTGCTGCATTTGCCATTTCTGAAAGTACCCCGTTTTTCAATGCAGGTACCCTTCAGTTGGTTCCGGCTGAAAAAAGCCTGGCAGGCGTAACAGTTGTTGCCAAAAAGCCATTCATTGAACGTAAGGCAGATAAAACGGTGCTGAACGTGGAGTCTTCTATCAGCAGTACCGGGAGCACGGCACTGGAAGTACTTGAAAAAGCACCGGGCGTAACTGTGGATAAGGATGGTAATGTTAGTCTCAAGGGCAAACAGGGCGTTATGATCTTGGTGGATGGCAAACAGACTTATTTGTCGGGCCCCGAACTGACGAATATGCTCCGCAATATGTCATCCAACCAGCTCGATCAGATCGAAGTGATGACCAATCCTTCCGCAAAATATGATGCATCGGGCCGTTCGGGTATCATCAATATCAAAACCAAAAAGAATAAGCAGAAGGGTTTTAACGGAAGTGCCAGTACAGCTTATACACAGGGGATCTATTCAAAAACCAGCAACAGCCTTAACCTGAATTACAAGAATGGAAAATTAAACCTGTTCAGTACCCTGAGTGCAAATTACCGCAATAATTTTCAGCAGCTCGATATTTACAGGCGTTATTTAAATACTGATAAAACCACTAAGGCAATTTTTGAGCAAACCTCTTTTTCCAACAAACACAGTGGTAATTATAATGCTAAATTCGGGCTTGATTACAGCCTGAATACCAAAACAACACTGGGTATTGTGGTTTCGGGTGTAACCAACCCCTTTGCTCAAACGGGCGAAAATACCAGTTACCTGATGGGAAGTTCCGGTGCGCTGGATTCAATCGTAAGTGCACGTAACAGCGAATATTCTAAATGGAAAAACGGCAGTGTGAACCTTAACTTCAGGCACCAGTTTGACTCAACCGGCAGGGAAATTACAGCCGATGTGGACTACCTGAATTACAATTCAAATAAAGACCAGTATTTCAGCAATAACAGTTATACCGCAGGCTGGTCGCTGAAAAACAGTGATATTTTGTTGGGTGAACTTCCTTCGGCCATCAATATCCTGTCTGCCAAAACGGATTATACACAGCCGCTAAAGAAAGGAGCGAAGTTTGAAGCCGGGCTTAAAGCAAGTTATGTGAATACCGATAATACCGCCGGTTATTTTAACCTGGTGGGCAATATCAAAAACCCGGATTATGATAAAACCAACCGTTTTGATTACAAGGAAAACATCAATGCCGCTTATATCAACTTCAGCAAAGAAATGAAGAAATGGAGCCTGCAAAGCGGTTTGCGCCTGGAGAATACCAACTATAAAGGATACCAGTACGGAAACCCGCAGCGCAAAGATTCATCCTTCAACCGCAGTTATACAAGCCTGTTCCCGACTGTATTTGTAGGATTCAACCCCACAGAAAAGAACCAGTTCAGTTTTTCTTATGGCAGAAGGATCAACCGGCCGGATTATGAAGACCTGAATCCTTTCATGTTCTTCCTTGATAAGTACACATACGGCGCAGGAAACCCGTTCCTGAAACCCATGTACTCTCATGTACTCGAACTGTCGCACACGTTCAAACAATTTTTGACCACAACTGTAAACTACAGTTATACCAAAGACCTGTTTAATGAAATGTTTGAGCAAAAGGATTTTGCCACCATTGTGCGCCAGGGTAACTATGGTCATATGAATGATGCAAGTGTTTCGGTGAGCGTTCAAAAAGGGGTGACAAAATGGTGGAATACCATGGTGTATACAGAAGCTAAATACAACCAATTCAAGGGAATTTTATCATCAGGCGAAGATATTGACACCCATGCCACTACTTTCCTGGCAAACATCAATAACCAGTTCAAATTCAAAAAAGGCTGGAGTGCCGAAATCAGCGGCTGGTACCGCACCAAAGGGGTGGAAGGACAGATTGCCATTAAGGCCCTCGGCCAATTGAATGCCGGCATCCAGAAACAGGTGATCAAAAATAAGGGCACAATCAAATTTGCTGTGAATGATATCTTGAAAACCCGTAACCCGCAGGGCGATATCAATTTCCAGAGTACAGAAGCCAGGTTCCGTCAGTATGGCGATAACAGGGTGGCCACTCTCAGTTTCAGTTACCATTTTGGCAAACCGATAAAAGGTTTGCAAAAGCGTAAAACCGGCGGAGCGGGTGACGAACAAAACCGTGTGAAAGGAGGCAACTAACCTTATCCGGAAACCAGTTGCAAAAACCTGCTGCAGTTATGCGGCAGGTTTTTTACATTTGAAAAAATTTAGCGTATGCCATCTTTTGATTTTAGCAGTAAAGTTGACCTGCAAACCTTAGACAATGCCATCAATACCGTAGTAAAGGAAATTACCAACCGGTTTGATTTTAAAGGCAGCCATGTGGTGATCGATCTCAATAAAAAAGATTTCAAGGTTAATATTGAAGCCGACAGCGATATGAAGCTGGGGCAGATAAAAGATGTAATGATCAGCCGGAGCATGAAGCAGGGACTGGCAGCCGAAATCTATGATTTCAGCAAGGAGCCTTATCAAAGCGGTAAGGTAATGAAGCAGGAAGTGATTGTTCGAAACGGGATCAAACAGGAAGATGCCAAGAAGATCGTTAAACTGATCAAAGATGCCGGGTTAAAGGTTCAGGCAGCCATCATGGATGATATCATTCGTGTAACAGGTAAAAAAATAGATGATTTGCAGGCTGTTATACATGCAAGTAAAAGCTGGGGGCTCGAAATTGCACTGCAGGTGGTGAATATGAAAAATTGATTGGTCCCCGGTAAAAGACTTTTTGCATGTTGTACGCCGGCAGGCCTGGTTTGCCGGGTTGAAATTTGGAGGATATAAAACTTTAAAGTTTAAACAGAAAAAAGGCTAAAACTCCTTATCTTTGCCCACTTTAAAAATTGTACGGCAAAATCCGTGCATCAAAACTAAAAAACATGAAAAAGGGAATTCATCCGGAAGCTTACAAAACTGTTGTATTTAAAGATATGAGTAATGGTTACTCATTTTTGAGCCGCTCTACCGCACACAGCAAAGAAACTGTGAAATGGGAAGACGGTAACGAGTATCCTCTCATTAAATTAGAGATTTCTAATACGTCTCACCCTTTCTATACTGGTAAGAATGTATTGGTGGATACTGCAGGCCGTATCGACAAGTTCAAAAAACGTTACGAAAAAAAGACAAAATAATTGCTGGAGATCATTATCTTTAGCTCAAGTTTGTTTTTCATGGCTATACTTTAAGTCCCTCCGGTTCTCCGGCGGGATTTTTTTTATGTAATTTTACACCCGATGACTAAGTTGATTTTCACGGAGGAATATTGTCAGCCCCAAAACCTGCACCCCTTTACCCTCATAAGGCATATACAGGATTTACGGGTGGGAATACTTACCATCCGGGAAAAATGGGAGAAGCGGCTTGGATTAACATCTTTCGATAAATGGGAAGGTTATTACCTGGATGATGAGCGCAGCATTAAAATTGACAAGAATATTGGCGCGGATACTTTTTTAATGATTCATGCCAATGTATTGCCCACTCCTTCACTGGTATCCCAAATAAAAAAACTCAGCCCCGGTGAATTCCTTACTGCCAAAGGTGAGGGCGCCATTGCCTATAAGTTTTCAGCAAAAGAAGTGATCGGTCTTCATAAAATTAAAATGCGCCGTTCCATTGCATACAGCGAAAAAGTGGATGTGCTGCATTATCCCTGGCAACTATTCCAGTTGAACGACCAGGAAATAAGGAGTGATTTTAAACTCCTTACTGCAAGAAAAAAATCAAAGCCGGTTTCACGTACCAATAAACTCACCAGTCCCGGGGATGTTTTTGTGGAAGCGGGCGTTAAAATGGAACATTGTATCATCAACGCATCAACCGGGCCGGTTTACATTGGGAAAAATGCCGCCATTATGGAAGGCTCTGTCATCAGGGGGCCGTTTGCCATGGGAGAAGGCAGCCTGGTGAAAGCAGGCACCCGGATTTACGGGGCCACCACGCTGGGGCCTTATTGCCTGGCAGGGGGCGAAATCAAGAATTCTATTTTGATGGGTTACAGTAATAAGGCACACGATGGTTATTTGGGCGACAGCGTGGTGGGGGAATGGTGTAACCTGGGAGCTGGTACCAGCAACAGTAACCTGAAAAATAACTGCGGTGATGTAACCTATTTTGTGCATGCAGATAAAAAGGAAATGAGCGCCGGCAACAAGGGCGGTTTGCTGATGGGAGATTATTCAAAAGCGGCCATCAATACATCTTTCAATACAGGAACGGTGGTGGGTGTATGCAGTAATGTGTTTGCACAGGGCCTTACACCCAAATATATTCCCCATTTCAGCTGGGGTTGTGATGGCATCACCAGGTATAAACTGGATAATGCCATTGCGGATATTGATAAATGGAAACAGCTGAAAGGAGCTTCCATCACTGAAAAAGAGAAAAAAATTCTTTCTGATATTTATAAAAAATTTTAAACCCTTAAAGATGCGCAAACAAATAGCAGCGGCTAACTGGAAGATGAACCTTACCCTTCAACAAGGCGAAACATTGATCGACGAACTGGTTAAAATACCGCACACACTCACTGAAAATCAACTGGCGGTTTTTGGAATACCGTTTCCATACCTCACCAGCATACAGGCAAAGCTGGCAGGAAAAACAAATGTATTCATCGCTGCACAAAACTGTTACAATAAAAAAAGCGGGGCCTATACCGGGGAAGTAAGTGCTGAAATGCTGCAAAGCATCGGCGTACCCTATGTGATACTGGGACATAGTGAGCGCAGGGAATATTTCAATGAAACCAATGCCATGCTGGCCGAGAAAGTGAATATTTGTTTTGAATACGGGCTGAAACCGGTCTTTTGTTGCGGAGAGCCCCTTGCTATCCGCGAGGCCGGTACCCAGAACAGTTTTGTGGAAACACAACTGAAAGAAAGCCTGTTTCATTTAACTGCAGAACAGCTTACCGGTTTTGTGATTGCATACGAACCGATTTGGGCAATAGGTACTGGTAAAACTGCCAGCAGCGACCAGGCACAGGAAATGCATGCGCATATCCGCAGCGTGATGGCGGCTCAATATGGTAATACTGTTGCAGACAGCATTTCCATTCTTTACGGCGGCAGTGTAAAAGCAGCCAACGCGAAGGAAATTTTTGGTAAACCTGATGTGGATGGCGGACTGGTTGGCGGCGCCAGCCTGGTGGCAGCAGAATTTGCGGCTATCATCAACAGCTTAAAATAATTATTCATTTACGGCTTTGGTGAGGCCTGCAATATTTGCAGAAAGATCGGCCTCATCAAAGCTGTTTATTTTTTCAAGGTCAAGTACCGTGGCGCTGGCATCATTGCTGCGGTGGTACATGGGTACAAATTTCGCCCCATAAACGATCTCCCTGAATACATAAGAACTTCTTGCTACCACGGTATTGCTGAACATATCATCAAAGGCCTTGATGAAAACCATTAACTCTCCGGTGGTATTTTCAAAATCCTCTTTTGTGAAATTGTAAAATGGACTGTCTTCAGTAATGGGATGCACAATGGTCCAGCTGAGCGTGAGTGTATTGATTTTTTCCAGTTCCAGGGCAAGCGGAAAAAATTTATTGGTCATTTTACCATTCTCTTCCACCACCATCGCTGCCATGATTTTGGCATCGGCCTCTATCAGTGAGGTGTTTTTAAATGGCGCAATCCGCAGCATCAGGGCCGTAATGCCTTTATAAGGTGCAATCACGGCGTTTTGTGAAAATTTAAGATAGGCGGTCGGTTTGCTGAAACGCCCATACAATAAACTTGTGGCAATGGCCAGGCTGAGCAGGCCAACAAGCGCCTCAATGGCCGCAATAGAACTCATGATAAAGCCAGAAGGACTTACATGCCCGTATCCCACAGTGGTAAGCGTTTGTGCACTGAAGAAAAATGCATCTCCAAATTTTTCAAGCGGTGTGCTGCCGCTGATCCCGTTGAGCTTTTCAACACCGGCAGCGCAATAGATGCCGGCAAATAAAATATTCACCGAGATATAAAAGAGAATGATCAGGGAAAGAAATTTCCAGCGTGGCATGGCCAGCATGGTATGGTACCAGCTGATACGCTGTAAAAAACTGATGCCTCTTTTCTCAATATTTGCCTGCCCGTCTTTATTAAGGAAGCGCCCGCCGTAATCGGCAGTATTGGTGCCAAAACCGCTGTTGGTTTCGGTTTTGGCCTTTGTGTTCAGTTTCCGTAGTAATGCCATGGTCTAAATTTATTTGAAATTAACGATAATTTCAGTTCCGGGGTGCCCGGTGCATCCGGCAGCTGTTACTGGCAGAGGCACTATATTTGTATAACTGCATTTACCGCTTATGCAATTCAATAAAGCACTGCGTCATACCATTTTGTGGAAGGTGATGAATACCATCGTCCTTTTCTGCATCAATTTGCTGATGGTGCGGATGATGGGTGCTGGCCAAAGCGGGGCTTTTTATTACGATATCACCGTGCTGGCCATGCTGGCTTTATTGCAGGGCTTCAGCCTTGAATCCGGTACCGTTTTTTTTAAGAGCAAGCAGTCAGAAGATGGGAATGCTTTTGCAGCGGCTTTGATCCTGTGGCTGGTGCTGCAGGTTTTTATTGGTGCCGTAGTACTGCTTTTTATAAATGTTGCCATTGCCCCTGCAGCAGCACTGGTATTTGTAATCAGTAATATTGCCATTACATTTTTTGGAGCACTGTTTGCTGCCAACAAGGTTTTTCTTCTCCCCAATATAATCAGTACAGGTGTTAACCTGTTATTGCTGCTTATCCTGCTTTTTCTTTTCGTAAATAATAAAGTGTATACTGGCGGCAGTGCCCTGCCGGTGTATTTATATATGTACAGCTTTGCAATGCAGGCACTGCTCTTTGCAGTATTTTTTTATTATAATTATAAACAGGAGGTCAGCATTGCGGCTGTAAACGTGGCGGTTTTAAAAAAGCTGTTTGCTTTTTCGGGAGTGGCATTTGCAGGCAACCTGCTTTTCTTTTTACTTACCCGCGTGGATTATTATTTTGTAAATAAGTATTGCACAACAGCTGCATTGGGTAACTATATACAGGTTTCCCGGTTGGGGCAACTACTGGTACTGCTTCCTTCAATGATCGCTGCTGTGCTTTTCCCGTACACTGCCGGTGCTGAAGAGAAAATGTTTCTGGAAAAGACGCAGTTTTTTTGCCGGGTTCTTACCTGGGTGTTTATTCCGCTGATGCTGGGACTGGCAGCCACCGGCTTCTGGTTATTCCCATTATTGTTTGGCGACGATTTCTCCATGATGTATACTGCACTCCTTTTTTATATGCCGGGATTTTTTGCATTAAGCATCATCACCGTACTGGCTGCATATACGGGTGGAAGGGGAATGGTGGGATCCAACCTGGCAGCCACCGCACTGGCATTGGCAATAATGGTAACCGGTGATGTTTTGCTGATACCTTTGTGTGGCATTGACGGTGCGGCGATTTCCAGCAGCCTGGCATACCTGGCCTGTTTAATATGGTTATTGCTGAGCCTGAAAAGAAAAGAATATTTTTTCACTACAGATTTTTTTGGGTTTCGTTTGTCAGACCTGAAAAGACTGACATCAATGCTGTAAAATACCGTGAGCGTTCAATCAAAAATAAACTGGTTAAGCACCGGGCTCGGACTGCAACTGCTGAAGCGCAGTCTCCGGAAAAGGCTTGAGGGCGGAGGTGCTGCATTCATGCAGGATATTCCATGCAAGCAGCCGCGTATTTTAAACCGCATTGATTTTATACTGGAAGAATGCCGGAATCAAAAAGTGCTGCATGTGGGATTTACGGATCATCCTTTTACGGCTGAACGTATCCAGAATAAACAATTACTGCACCTGCAGCTGAAAGATATTGCGGCAGCCTTATATGGTATTGATGCCGATGAACCATCTGTTGCATTATACAGTAACGTAACTGCAGATAAAAATGTTATTTGTGCTGATATCACGAAGGCTTACCCGGATGCTGTGGTTCAGTTTTCCCCGCAACTCATACTGCTTGGCGAAGTGCTGGAACATTTGAAAAATCCACATGAAGCGGCTGAAATTCTTTACAAGTCATTTCGCGATGGCACCAAATTGCTGGTAACTGTTCCGAATTATACGGCGCTTGACAATATTGCTGCTGCATTACATCAAACAGAATCGGTACACCCGCATCATTACTGGCATTTTTCACCTTATACTTTGCAAAAGGTATTTGATCCATCCCGGTTTGATTTACTGCAACTGCATTTTGGCATGTATTACCAGGCTGGAAAAAAGATCAACGCTGTTATGCAGGCGAATCCTTTTTACGGGGATTGTATCATGGCCGTTTTTTCAATCAATAAAAAGCAGGCGTGATGAAAGTACTGTGGCTTGCCAGCTGGTTTCCCAATAAGACAAATCCTTTCGACGGTGATTTTATCGAACGCCAGGCATTGGCATTGAGCAGGCATCTGCCGCTTACGGTGCTTTTTGTTGTAAAAGATGCATCGCTTACCAAAGGCAATTTCGTGGTGGAGAAATCGGTAACAGGAAACCTGTCTGTTTACCGTGTTTATTACGGGCCTTCTTCCGGTAACAGTTATATCGAAAAAATCAGTTCTTTCAGGAAATACCGGCAATTACAGAAAAAAGTATATAAGGATATTGTCAATGAAACAGGCATACCCGATATGGTTCATGTACATGTTGCCATGAAAGCCGGTATGCTGGCATTATACCTGCTCAAAAAATTCCGGATTCCTTTTATTGTTACCGAACACTGGTCTGGTTACTATCCGCATTGCAGTCCCAGTGTATATTCCGGTAATATACTGCTGAACAGGCTCAATAAAAAAGTGCTGCAGGCCGCCACAAAAATGATCACGGTCTCCCGGCATTTGGGAGATACCATCAATAAAAATTTTGTCCCCATTCCATATGAAGCCATACCCAATGTGGTGGACACAAGCGCATTTTTTTATAAACCATTTACGGCTCAGCATTTCCGTTTTATACATCCTTCCGGGTTGATTGATGTTAAAAACCCGGAAGGTATTTTAGCGGCATGCAAAAGGGTTAAGGAGAAAGGTTATGTTTTTGAATTGCTGATGATGGGTGCGGAGAATGCAGCATTACAGGCGAAGGCTGCTGTACTCGGACTGGAAGATACGGTCAGCTTCCGTGGCACAGTGTCTTACACCGAAGTGGCTGCGGCCATGCAGCAATCATCAGCGCTCTTGCTGTTCAGCCGGCATGAAAATATGTCCTGCGTGATGCTGGAGGCCTTGTGTTGCGGACTGCCCGTTATTGCGACCCGCGTGGGCGGTTTGCCGGAAGTGATCAATGACACCAATGGGATATTGGTGGAAAGTGAAAATGCAGAACAACTGGCTGCCGCCATGATCGAGATGATGGAAAATGAACCGCGGTATAACAGGGCTTCCATTGCGGCAACAGCGCAACAGCAATTTAATTATGATGCCGTGGCTAAAATGCATCTAGACGTATACGCCCAACTGCTTAATGAACAACGGGGCTGAGTTTTACGACTTCCTTTAAAAACTTCACGGTTTCATTTTCCACGCCCTGTACATCACCGGATTTTATGGGGGAGGCCAGTACATGGTCGCCCGTATTGGGCATGGCAATAGCGGTTTTATGCAGACTGTCAGTGGCAAGTTCAGCAAACATTTCTTTCATGGCGCTTACTTTTACCACTTTGTCCTGGTTGGCTTCATCTTTATAATAATACAGCATCAGTACCGGCTGTTTTATTTTATGATAGGCATCTTTATTCATGGAAGATTCAAGCATTTCTTCCAGCGCCACCACGGCTTCCAGCCGGTAAGGTTTGTTCCAGTATTGTTTGTAAACCGGCCGTTCGTCGGGCGGGTTATTATAATTGCTGCCTTTTACCAGCTTGGCTATTTGTAAACCCCAGTGATCATTCAGTAACCAGGCATTCGGATCGTTAATGGCAATATTGGGCGAATATAAAATGAGCGCTGACACTTCACCGGGATAGGCCGCTGCCAGCTGAATGGCCTGCGTTGCGCCGGTGCTGGTGCCCATGAGAATCACTTTTTCTCCCAGTTGTTTCCCAATGGCGAGTGATTGTTTGGCGCTTTCCCAGTATTTATCCGCCGTCAGGTTCATCAGTTGTTCGGTTGTGTCAATCCCGTGTTCTGCCAGCCTGGATAAAAACAAATTGCACCCGAACAGTTTTGCCACATTCCTGTGCACGGGGTTGCCTTCTTCCTGCGAAGCAGAAAACCCATGCAAGTAAACAATGGCATAAGGTGTTTTTTGATGGATGCTGTCATTCGCCCATACGATCCTGGCTTCATTGTTGGGTTTTAACTGGTGCAGCGCTTCCTGCGAAGCAATAAATTTATCCAGTCCGCCTGTAGCCGGCACAGCAGGAAATCCTGTGTTGTATACCGGTGTCGATGGTCTTGGTCCGAACAGGTAAACAATGATGAGCACACCAATGGTGTAGAGGAGTATTTTAAGCAGGCGCATCGTTTTTTATGTGAATCTACATTTTTTATTTGTGAAACCTGCCAAGCCAATAAATAGTTTTATATTGTATGATAAACAATATAACAATGAAATTTCCGGGATCATTCAAATGGCTTGTGCTGGTTGTAATTATTTACAGCAGTTGCAGTGAAAAGGAAGAAAAGCTTACACAGAAAGAAGCGCTGGAGTTTGCCACAGCCATTGAGAAATCTATTGCAAAAGGAGATGCTTCCTTCCTGGACAAAGCATTTTCCAAAAGAGAGTTCACCAAACGCCTCAACCTGCCCGATGGTGATGAGGCCAGGGGATATGCAACGGGTATCATGTCCAAACTCACGCTGGGATCGCAGCTTATTGCGGCGCTATCCGGCCGGGATGCATTCAGCTTTATCAAGCAGTACGAGAAGGACGGGAAGCATCATATTATTTTCAAGATATACATGGATAAGAGCGGCAGCCTTAATTATCATGATTATGAACTGCTGAAAACAAACGGCCAGTGCAAGATCGCCGATGTGTATATCTATATGTCGGGCGAAACCATGGCCGAAACCCTGGGCAATCTTTATAAAACCCTCGATAAGCATGCCAATGAAACTGATAAATCATTTTCGGATAAGGACATGCCCGAAGTATTCAACCTGAAAAAGGCAAAAGAACTGATGATGCGTGGCCAGTATGCCGAAGCAAAAGAAGTATTCAACAGCCTGCCGGATTACCTGCGCAACACCAAGCCGGCCCTGCTGATGAACACGCAGATATGTGCAGGTGTGAGTAACGAGGAATATGCAAAGGCCATTGAAGCCTATAAGTTCCGTTTTCCCGGCGAAAGAAATATCAGTTTGCTGATGATCGATGGATATTATATCCGGAAAGATTACCTGAAAATGCTGGGCGCAATCAACACACTCGATTCGCAGATCAATAAAGATCCGTTTCTTGATTACTACCGTTATCTCGGTTATAATATTCTCAATGATGACAGTAATGCCCTTGCAAGCCTGCAAAGACTTATTGTTTCCATGCCTGATTTTGAAAAAGGCTACCTGGAACTGATTGCGAGGGACCTGCGTACAGGTAACCGGAAATCGGCCGATTCCCTTGCAGCGATTTACAAAAAGAAACCGGGTTTTGAACAGGAAGACCTGCAGCAGGTGCTCAGCCTGTATGAATAATGCCTGCTAATACAATTGCGACGATATGAAACATTTCAAGTTTTACAGCAAAGAAGATATCCTGTCACTTACAAAGGTGCGGCGATATGAAACCCGCGTGGGAGAGCGGCTGCTCCATGTAAAGCACGAGGAAGGATGGCAGGAACAACTGCAGCAGTCCACAGCCCAATACGTGTTGCTGGGTATTCCCGAGGATATTGGCGTGCTTGCAAACTATGGAACGGGAGGAACCACCACGGCCTGGATACCTTTTTTATCTGCTTTTTTGAATGTAAAGAGCAACGATTATTTAACCGGTGAAAATATGCTGCTGCTCGGGCATTTTGATTTTGGTGATATTAAATTTCTGATCGACAGTTATGCGTACAACCCGGAGGAACTCACCGAAGCTTACCGTCATGCTGTAAATATAATCGATGATGAAGTGGAAGCCATGCTTAAATTCATTGCGGCAGCAGGTAAGGTTCCTGTGATCATTGGTGGCGGGCATAATAATGCTTACCCGGTCATCAAGGGTGTTGCAAAAGGACTGGCAAAGACGAATGTGATTCCGCTGGCGCAACTCAATTGTGTAAACCTGGATGCGCATCCTGATTATGGTCCTTCAGAAGGCCGTCATAGTGGCAATGCATTCCGGTATGCAGAGGAAGACGGTTATTTGGGCAAGTACTGTATTGTGGGGGTGCATGAAAATAATATTTCACAAAATGTGCTGGTGGATATGCACAACAACCCCTTTATAGATTATATCACTTATGAAGAGATATTCATCCACGAGCGCCGCAATTTTATCCAGGCCGTGGCTCATGCCACCGGTTTTACCGAGGATACTTATACCGGTATTGAAGTGGATCTGGACTGTATTGAAAATGTATTGAGCAGTGCATCATCTCCCACGGGTATCAGTGTGCTGCATGCAAGACAGTTTGTGAATTTTACGGCAACAGACAGCAAGACGGCTTACCTGCATATCTGCGAAGGCGCCACGCAGCTGGCCGATGGAAGAAAGGATGAAAGCACGGGCAAGCTTATCAGCAGTCTTGTTTGTGATTTTGTGAAGGCCGGTTCCTACCGCCAGGCTTAAAGCTGTGCGGCAATTTCTTTTTCATCTGCGGTGCCGTCTTTGCGCCAAACCTGTTTCCCGTCTTTGAAAATGATGAATACCGGTAATGCGGTTACTTTATAAGCCTGCAGTATTGCTTCATCATTTCCCCCATCCACTTTTACCAAAGCAAATTTACCGGGGTTGTTTTTTTGCAGGCTTTGAATCACCGGTTCCATTTTTTTACAGGGCGGGCACCACTCGGCACCAAAATCAACCAGCACCACTTTGGAAGAAGTAAGCGCACCATTGAATGCCTCCATGCTCATTTGTTTGCCCGCCACCACACCTTCCAGTTTTTTGCCGGCGGCTTTCCAGGCATTGATACCGCCTTTTAATTCATATACATTTTCAAAGCCCAGGTTCCGCATTTTTGTTGCTGCGGCAGCACTGCGGCCACCGGCCAGGCAGTAAACATAAACCGGTTTGTTCTTATCGATAAACCCGATACGCCGGTCAAATTCTGATGGATCATTCCAGTTGGCCCAGAGCGTGTTTTTTATATGGCCCGAAGCGTATTCGGCAGGTGTGCGTACATCCAGTAACTGTACCGAATCTTTGCTGATGGCATTGTCAAATTCATCGGCAGATAAACTGGTTTTTGTTTGTGCTGTGCAGGAAAACAAAAAAAGCACGAATGAAAAACTATAGGCTGTTTTTCTCAACAGGTTCATAAAATTCATTTGTACAAATTTACCGGATTAATTGTTTAAAATCGCTTTCCCCCACGGTGAGCAGGTTTACTTTGGGAAGCCTTTTGGTAAGTTCCCGCCAGTTGGCATCCTTTTTATAAATTTTTTGAAGCATTGCTGATGCTTCACTTATTTTTTTGTTATTGGCCAGCGTGATGGCGGTCCAGTACTGCATTTCCAGGTTTTGCGGAAATAGTTTCATGGCAGCGCCATATTCTTCCATGGCCAGCTTCATGTCATTTTTTTCGGTGGCCAGGTCGCCTTTGTCCATATGTTCATAAGCACGGTATAATTTCAGCAATCTTTCCATTTCAACCAGCGGTGCTTCACTATCATCCACTCTCAGATCGATGAGCCGGTCGTTCCATGGTTTGCCCGATTTGCGGCCTGCCACCACCAGTAAGGCGGCCGATTGTTTACCACGGATATCTCCACCCACCGACTGTGCCGCCTGCAAGGCAATCAGTACCCGTTCTGCCAGCGGTTTTCCTGCACTGGATTCAAATGCTTTTGACATGGCAGGGCATACCTTATCATTCAGCATCATATTGCTTTGCACCGAATAATTATTGCCCACGATCTGTGAAGCATAGTCAATGCAGTTTTTACCCGTATGTGCATTTACATGGCCGTTGGTGTCGATCATGGCCACCTGCCGTACTTCACGGCCCTCATCTTCTTTTAATAACTGTGCCAGTGCTTCAGGCGCAGTTTTACCACTTTGCATCAGGGCCAGTCCTTTAGGACCGTAACTCTTATTTACAAACGACTGTGTGGCCACC
This sequence comes from Ferruginibacter sp., assembly GCA_046329655.1. GTDB lineage: Bacteria > Bacteroidota > Bacteroidia > Chitinophagales > Chitinophagaceae > Ferruginibacter. Next base: position 41,345 of record JAXLUD010000007.1, on the reverse strand, counting down.
ACGCCCACGCCCGCTTCTCCCCAGGGAACTGCAGTGCCCACGCTGAACCAGTGGCTTTGCACGCCCACGGCCATTTCCCCGGTTACAGGGTCTCTTGCCACGATAGAAAATGTATGGGCCAGTCCTTCGTCTTTTTTAAAGACCTGGGCATTGAGCCCGAAGAAAAAAAATATGCAGCAGCCAATGATAAAAAAAAGTTTCATGTGCATTTGTTTGTTTAAATCTACAAACAAAAAACCATCCGTGAATGCGGATGGCCTTTTGCGTTTTATCAGTATCAGCTCAGAGTGGTGAGAGGTATTGCGCATAGGCATATCCTTCTTCCCCGTCCTTGGTTTTTACTTTCCACCAGCTGTCGTCGGTTTTTTCAACCAGTGTTACAATTTCATTGTGTGCAGCCTTGCCAACAATGGCGCCTTCGAGGCTGGGAGTGCTGCGGATGTTGAGATTGGTGCTGTCGGTGGTTACTTTTAACTGTGCGCCGGTTTCAGCCTTGATGTCGATATTCAGTAACAAATCACCACTGTTCATTCCCGGGTCAATTTTATCGTACAATGCCCACAGCGTATCGTAATCAGCCGTTGATTGCGTGGTGCCTGCCACGTGGAGCACACCATCTTGCTCAGCAACGGTTAAGCCAGTTACACCCAGTGTTTGTGCTGTTTGCAGCAATTCGGCATATTTATCTTGTAAAGCCATTTTGTTTGATTTAAGGATGAGATTAAAATTATTTGATGATCAGTTTTGAAGCGGTATCATACAGGATCTTTGCAGCAGCAAGGGCCTGTTTGAGTTTCATGTTATTTGCTTTGGAGATTTCACCTTTCAGGATGACTCCTTTTTCAGAAAAACCTTCCAGGCTGATGCCGGGGATGTCTTTGATGATGGCTTTTACTGCATCCTGTAATTTAGGGTCGGTAACAGCAGCTGTTACAGATGCCGGGGCAGGAGCTGGAGCCGGTGCAGGTGTAACGGTGGCATTGTTCACCACAGTTTTTACGTCCTTAATGGCAGCGATGGCTTTTTCACAGGCGGCTTTGCAGGCATCATCTTTCAGTTCGCCCGAAAGTGTTACAACGCCATCTTTCACCTCCACCATTGCGCCGTTAAACATCGGGTCGGCCTTTACAGCAGCTTCAACTTTTGCTTTAATGTCTTCATCTTTGGGTTTACATCCCGCAAAGGAAAGGGCAGCGATCACTGTCATTCCCATCAGTACTTTTGCAAGTTTCATGATTCGTTTGTTTAGATTAAAAAATAATAACACAAGTTAGCAGAAACTAACGTTGAGTTGTAAACTTAATATTAACAACCCGTTCTGCGGAATTACAGACTTTATTTTATTGTTACCAGTTGCATGCTGTAAAAAATTACAGGCAGCCGAGCCTGCCACCATCAACAGGCAGGTTAATCCCGTTGATATATGCTGCGGCGGGTGAGCACAGAAAAGCCACCGCTGCTCCAAATTCTTCAGGTTTGCCAATGCGTCCTGCCGGAATTTCGGCCACCAGTTCGGCCAGTACCTGTTCTGCTGTTTTACCCGTATCGGCTGCTTTTTTGGCAATTACATAATCGGCCCTGCTTGTTTTGGTAAAGCCGGGCAGTACATTGTTTACAGTAATGCCAAAAGAGCCCAGTTCATTGGCCAATGTTTTGGCCCAGCTGGCTACTGCCCCGCGGATGGTATTGCTTACTCCCAGGCCTGCCAGCGGAATTTTTACCGAAGTGGAAATGATATTGATGATGCGGCCAAAACCGGCAGCCTTCATACCCGGGGTTACAGCCTGCACCAGGTTGTGGTTATTGATAAGGTGGTTGTTGAAAGCCTGTAAAAAATCTGCTGGTTTTGCTGTGAGCGCCGGCCCGCCGGCAGGTCCGCCGGTATTGTTCACCAGGATATGCACCGTATTGTTTTTTACAAAACCATCAATAACGTTTTTTACGGCTGCCGTATCTGTAAAATCGGCAACAAGATAACTATGCTGCTGGTTGTTGCAGGGTAAGGTTGACAAAGCCGTTTTAAGGGATGCTTCGTTACGGGCAAATAAAACTATGTTACAACCCATCTGTGCCAGTTCTGCGGCGCTGGCAAAACCAAGCCCCTGTGTGCTGCCGCATACAACGGCTGTTTTTCCTGAAAGATCTAAGTTCATATGTTCAGTTGGTTAAAGTTTTAAAACCTGTTTCAATTTTCAGCGCTTCCACCACATTGTAAATAATGGGGCAGCGGCCATAGTGCATGAATACCGTGAACAGCCTTTGCGTAAAACCCGGAATGTGTAAGGCCGGAAATTCCCTGCAGCCGCTGAAGCGCTGTGTATAAATGCTGCAACGGGTGCCTTCCAGGAAATGACAGGGCATCTGGCTGATGACATACTGGTTGAACATGCCTTTTTCGAGGTATTGTTCTTTAACCGTATCCAGTGGCTGCTGCAGGTACTGGCTGAGACCGGCGGCTTCTTCTTCCGATACATTTATCATAAGCGTTTTGCAGCAGTTACCGCAGCTGGTACAGTCGATGGCGGGTTCAATTTTTTCATTGAGCGCTGAAACCATTGTATCGATCGCCGCGCCATCCTGCGTCCTTAAGAAACCGGCAAACCGGTCATTCTCCGGTTCGTTGGTGCCCGCGGCTGCAGCTATTTGTTCCAAAGTGGTAATCATATTGTAAAAGTAAGCAGTTTAACTGCTATGAAAATTTTGCTGAAATTGGTTTACCGCCAATGGGCTGCCGGATTGAAGCGGAAAGCCGCAATAACCCCGCCAGCGGTTTTGCAGGCTTGCAGCGAAAAGCCGGATCCGGAGCCCGGTACCGCACTGCCGTACAAAGCCCCTGAATCATCCGGTTTTTATTGTAAAAAGAGACTGATTTTTACGCACATTTAAAACTGCTATGTGGATAATTCACTGCCGGGTAAAGTGCAGTCATTCTGCTATATTCGCAGGCTGAAATAAAACGACCGATGGCAGAAAAAGAACTATTTGATTATACGGAAGACTCGATCAAAAGCCTCGACTGGAAAGAACATATCCGCCTGCGCCCCGGTATGTATATCGGTAAGCTGGGCGATGGGAGCAGTCCGGATGATGGTATTTACGTATTGCTGAAGGAAGTGATCGATAACTGTATTGATGAACATACCATGGGTTATGGCAAACATGTGGATGTTACCATTGATGGCAAAACCATTACCGTACGGGATTATGGCCGCGGTATTCCGCTGGGAAAAGTGGTGGATGTGGTGAGCAAGATCAATACCGGTGCCAAGTACGACAGCAAGGCCTTCCAAAAAAGTGTGGGTCTGAATGGCGTGGGTACAAAGGCCGTGAATGCGCTGAGCAATTATTTTAAGGTAACATCGGTGCGTGAGGGAAAGGAAAAAACTGCCGAGTTTGAAAAGGGTGTACTGATCAAGGAACATAAGGAAGCCAAATCGGGCGAAGACAATGGTACCATGATCACGTTTATCCCGGATGAATCGGTGTTCAAGAATTTTCATTTTGTACAGGAATACCTGGACAACCAGTTCTGGAACTATTGTTACCTCAATGCCGGGCTGGTGATGAACCTGAACGGTAAAAAATATGTGAGCAAAAACGGCCTGCTCGACCTGCTGCAGCGCAAGACCAATGCGGATGAACTGCGTTATCCCATCATACATTTAAAGGGCGAGGACATTGAAGTGGCCATTACGCATGAGAACAGTTATGGCGAGGAGTATTACAGTTTTGTGAACGGGCAGTTTACCACGCAGGGCGGTACGCACCTTGCGGCTTTCAGGGAAGGCTTTATTAAAACCATCCGTGATTTTTACAAGAAAGATTATGATGCGGCCGATATCCGCGGCAGTATTTGTGCTGCCATCAGCGTAAGGGTGCAGGAACCTGTTTTTGAAAGCCAGACCAAAACAAAGCTGGGTTCACTCAATGTGTATGAAGGCGGTCCCAGCATGCGCAATTTTGTCGGCGATTTTTTAAGCAGGGAACTGGATAATTTTTTACACCGCAATCCAACCGTGGCCGATGCTTTGAAAAAACGCATTGAGCAAAGCGAAAGGGAACGCAAGGAGTTATCGGGCATCCGCAAGCTGGCCAACGAACGTGCCAAGAAAGCCAACCTGCACAATAAAAAACTGCGTGACTGCAAATATCATTATAACGATGAGCCCAGCGGCAAGGATAAGGAAAAGATACTGGAGAAACTGAAGGAAAGCACCATCTTTATCACCGAGGGCGACAGCGCCAGCGGCAGTATTACCAAAGCAAGGGATGTGGAAACACAGGCCGTGTTCAGCCTGCGTGGTAAACCGCTCAACTGTTTCGGACTTACCAAAAAAGTGGTGTACGAGAATGAAGAGTTCAACCTGTTGCAGCATGCGCTGAATATTGAAGAAGGTTATGAGGGTTTGCGGTATAATAATATCGTGATTGCCACGGATGCGGATGTGGATGGCATGCATATCCGTTTACTGCTGATGACCTTTTATTTGCAGTTCTTTCCCGACCTGGTGAAGAACGGGCATGTGTATATACTGGAAACGCCGCTGTTCCGCGTACGCAACAAACAGGAAACGATCTATTGCTACGATGAATCAGAGAAACAGGCTGCCATGAAAAAACTGGGCGCCAAACCTGAGATCACCCGTTTTAAAGGACTGGGAGAGATCAGCCCGGATGAATTTGCCAATTTTATCGGAAAAGACATCCGCCTGCAGCCGGTGATGCTGCTGCCCGAAACACATATCCAGCAATTGCTGGAATATTATATGGGCAAGAACACACCCAGCAGGCAGGATTTTATTATCGACAACCTGAAAGTGGAACTTGATTTAGTGGAAGAAGAAAAAGCAGCCGTATGACCAAACTCGATCTTATACGAAAATCCAAATCGCTTTTTTTAAAATGGAAGCTGGATGCTGTGGTATCGCCTTTTTCAAAAGGGATGCTGAATGCAGCTTACATGAGTGAGATGAGCAAATGGAGAAAAGCACATCCTGTAAAAGGATACAATGATTTTTACCAGCGCAGCTGGGATTATAACCGCCGCATCAACCTGTATGAAGCCGTTTGCAAATCAGAAGGTGTGGATAGGGCAGCGATCGATTATTTTGAGTTTGGTGTTTGCGGGGGTTATTCATTCAAATGGTGGCTCGAAAAAAATAATCATGCGGAGTCAAAATTTTACGGCTTTGATACGTTTGAAGGCCTGCCCGAAAAATGGGGTGATTTTGAAAAGGGCTCCATGGCCGTGGCGCTTGAATCACTGAACATACATGATGAACGTGCAGGTTTTTACAAGGGTTTGTTCCAGGATACACTGATCCCTTTTTTGGAAAAATATCAAAACGGCAAACGCAAACTCATTCACCTGGATGCGGATTTATTCAGTGCCACCATCTTCGCCTTATCGCAGCTGTACCGTTTTTTGAATGACGGGGATATTTTGCTGTTTGATGAATTTGCCGTGCCGCAGCATGAGTTTTTGGCATTTAAAATATTTACAGAAAGTTTTTATGTGGACTATGAAGTTATTGGCGCTGCCAATAACTACCTGTTCCTGGCAGTTAAAATAAAAAAGTAATTAAAGAATGATCCATATAGTTTTTAATGAATCAGATGTGGCCGTTTTGCAGAAGGCGGTTGAAATGGATGAAAGCCTGCACGGCGATATTGTACAAATCAAAGATGATTATGCCGTAGGCCCGCTGGAAAATATTTATATCGGAGAAGGGATCGAGGCCCGCAAACAATGGCAGCGTGAAGTGCTGGCCGGCGGCGATCTCGACGGGAAAGTGGACAGCGGAGATGTGGATGATTATAAAACCACCGCCGAACTGGTGGGCACCATGCGCCGCAATGAAGATGAAGTGATCTGGATATGGGCCGCACAAAACAAGCATGATGTATGCGGTTATTACTGGCTGCTCAACTACATGAAAGAGTTCCAGGGAAGGGTATATATCCTGTACCTGAACAACCTGCCCTTCATCAATGAAAAAGGAGCCATCTTTTATCCCAACTGGCTGCATGAAATTCCTGCAAAGGAATTTTTGAAGGCAAAAAAACTGGCCAGGGAGATCACACTGAGCGAATTTGAAGTGGATCCCGATGAATGGAATAAAGTATGCAGCGAAGGAAAGGGGGTGCGTATTTTGGAAGGCGGTAAAAAACTTGCACAGGCCGATTATGATTTCTTTGATACCGAGCTGAAGAAAATGGTTACTGCCGACTGGCAAAAAGCATCGAAGATCATACACCAGTTTTTGAGCAAGGCAAAACATACCACCGGTGATATGTATTTGCTGTGGCGTTTGAAGGGGATGATTGCAAACGGCGAGTTTGATGTGCAGGGTAAAGTGGCCAATATGAAGGATTTTGAAGTGAAGACAAAGGCTGTAGTGACAGAAGGATAAGTGTGGAAGTTGTAAGTTAAAAGTTATAGGTAGTAAGTATTAAGTAATAAGTTAAAGGAGGAGTTGGTATGGTTTGGGATTGAGAGCGAAAATTCACCATTGACCATTCACCCCAAAGAAAGTTTTGAGCGATGGCAAAAGCAAATAAAGAAGAATATACACATACCGACAGCGGTATTGGCGGCCAGTATAAAACATGGTTTTTGGATTATGCCAGCTATGTGATACTGGAAAGGGCGGTGCCTGCTATTGAAGATGGATTGAAACCGGTACAGCGACGCATCCTGCATGCCATGAAGGAAATGGACGATGGCCGTTTTAATAAAGTGGCCAATATCATCGGGCAGAGCATGCAGTATCACCCGCATGGTGATGCCAGTATCGGTGATGCGCTGGTAAACCTTGGCCAGAAAGACCTGCTGATAGAAACGCAGGGTAACTGGGGCGATGTGCGTACCGGTGATGAAGCCGCCGCACCCCGCTATATTGAAGCCAGGCTGAGCAAGTTTGCACTGGAAGTGGCTTTCAACAGCAAAACCACCGAATGGGCGCTGAGTTATGATGGCCGTAAAAATGAACCGGTAACATTGCCGGTAAAGTTTCCATTGCTGCTGGCACAGGGTGCAGAAGGGATTGCGGTAGGACTGGCCACTAAAATTTTACCCCACAATTTCTGTGAACTCATAGAAGCCTCCATCAAATATTTACGCGGTAAACGTTTTGAAATACTGCCCGATTTTCAAACCGGCGGTACCATGGATGCCAGTAATTACAATGATGGCAAACGCGGTGGTAAAATACGGGTGCGGGCCATTATTGAAGAGCAGGATAAGAAAACCCTGGTGATCAAAAGTGTGCCATTTGGCGTTACCACCACGCAACTGATGGAAAGTATTGTGAAGGCCAATGATGCGGGCAAGATCAAGATCAAAAAAGTAACGGACCATACCGCGGCAGATGTGGAGATCATCGTGGAGCTGGCGCCCGGTATTTCGCCTGATATCACCATCGACGCATTATATGCCTTTACCGATTGTGAAGTGAGCATTTCGCCCAATGCCTGTGTGATTGTAAATGACAAACCGCAGTTTTTAGGCGTAAAGGAATTATTGCAGATCGCAACCGACAATACAAAAGAACTGCTGCTGAAAGAGCTCCAGATCAAACTGGCCGAACTGCAGGAGAAATGGCATTACACTTCACTGGAGAAAATATTCTTTGAAGAGAAGATATACAAGGAACTGGAGAAAAAGCACGAAACATGGGATAAAGTGCTGATGGCGATTGATACCGCCTTTACGCCATTTAAAAAACAGCTGAAGCGTGACATCACAAGGGAAGATATTGTCAAGCTCACCGAAAAACCGGTTCGCCGTATTTACCGCCTGGATATTGATGAGCTGAATGACCAGATCAAAGGCCTGGAAGCCGATATCAAACAGGTGAAAAATGATATTGCCAACCTCACTGATTTTGCGGTGGCGTATTATGAAAACCTGCTGAAGAAATATGGCAAGGGCCGTGAGCGCAAAACAGAGATCAGGGAGTTTGATACCATACAGGTGAAGCAGGTGGCCATTGCCAACACAAAATTGTATGTGAACAGGGCCGATGGTTTCATTGGTTCAGGATTGAAGAAAGATGAATACGTGGCGGATGTGTCTGACCTGGATGATATCATCGCCTTTACCAAGGGCGGTATTATGAAAGTGGTAAAAGTGGCGGAGAAAGTCTTTATTGGAAAAGACATTCTTCATGTGGCCGTATTCCAGAAAAACGATGAACGCACCACGTACAATATGATCTATGTGGACGGGAAATCGGGCACCAGTTATGCCAAACGGTTTAATGTTACCGGCATCACCCGCGATAAGGAATACAATCTTGCCAAAAGCGAGGATAAGAACCGGGTGCATTATTTTACCGCCAATCTCAATGGCGAGGCAGAAGTGGTGAAAATAACCCTGAGTCCCAATTGTACGGCCCGTAATAAAGAATTTGATTTTTATTTTGAAGAACAGGAGATTAAAGGCAGGGGCAGCCTGGGAAATATTGTGACCAAGTATCCCATTAAATCGGTTAAGTTCAAGGAAGCCGGTAAATCCACCCTGGATGCCAAGAAACTCTGGTTTGATAATAAATTCGGCCGTTTGAATACAGAAGAGAAAGGTGAATACCTGGGCAAGTTTGATGCGGAAGACAGGCTGCTGGTGATATACAATGATGGTAATTACGAGATCACCGACCAGGAACTGACGCAGCGTTTTGATCCTGAAAAAGTGCTGCTCATCGAAAAATTCAATCCTGAAAAAGTGATCACGGCCGTTTACCTCGACAACGAAAAACTGCAATACAATATCAAGCGTTTCAAGATCGAAACCACCACGCTCCACAGCAAATTCTTCTTTATCAAGGAAGGCAAGGATAACAGGCTCGAAATGGTGACCACTGATCCTGAGCCCATTTTAACTGTGCAAAGCGGCCGCGGGCAAATGATCCGCAAGGCAAAATTCAAAGTGGTGAAACTGGTGGAAGTGATGGGATGGAAGGCTGTGGGCGCCAAACTCACCGAGTATTCAAAAAGCGTGGAAATGGAGTGGGAGAAAAGTGAGCATAAAGACGATAACCAGCCCGAATTATTTGAATAAGCGGATCAACTATAAAGACGACACTTTCTATGATCAGCAGGTCAGGAAAATACTGGGTCCCGTTAAATTCATTTGTACGGTGCTCTTTATTTGCATTTTGATCTATATGGTTTATTCAATCCTTACCCGGAACAGTTCACTGAAACAAAAAACATATAAAGCCGCATTCAGGGGCGAGATCAGGTCCTTCATCCAACGGAAGAGAGGTGCAGGCGAATGGATGTATGTTGATGGGGGGGCAGCGCAATATGATATTGAGATCGGGCAAAACAATATTGGCCTCCAGGTGGGTGATTCTGTCAAAAAAGAACCTTACTCCAGTACTGTTTTTGTAAAAAGTGCCGGGTCTTTCAGCTGGGAAGAAACCTCCGGCCAGGAATTTCTGTTGCTTGAAACATATCACCACTGATGAAGGGCCGGATCCCATTCCGGTAATTATATTTTTCGATGATCGTTGTTCATACCAGCATCCGGACCCGTACGCTCTTTCTATCATCCTCCTGTTATGGTATTTTTACTAGCCGCCTGCGAACAAACCCCTGATCTTCGCTTTTACAGGCGAATTCTTCATTATCAATGAAATAAAAGCTATCCCATGCCGTTATCCCCCTACCTATAAGAACAAAAACCAGGCAAAACAAACATTGGAAATCAAGACAATTCCATTTGCCTATGAAAAAATCTGTACAACATTTCTTTTTACTGCTCAGTTACTTTTTGATCAACAGTTTTATTGCTGATGCGCAATCGCCTGCAAAAAATAAATGGGAAGAGCAGGAAGCTTTCGCCAATGGCTTTGCAAGGGTATTGCATTCTGGCCATTTTTCATTTATCAGCAAGTCCGGCACACTGATTCATCCTGTTACATTCGATGGCGCCCGTAACTTCAGCAACCACCTTGCAGCTGTGCGCATGAATGATAAATGGGGTTTTATCAATGAAACCGGCCAACTGGTCATCCCATTCCGTTATTCCATCGTATACGATTTTACAGAAACCGTAACGGCAGTTTACAGCAATAAAAAATGGGAGCTGATCAACACTTCCGGTGCATTGATAAAGCAACTGGATGTGGATGCTGTTTATGGTTTTGCAAATGGCAAAGCTAAAATCGCAAAAGGCGGCAAATGGGGCAGCATGAATACAAAGGGAGATATTGTGATGAGTGTTTTACCTGCTGCAGGCGCCCCGGTATTAAATACGCCATCTCCCAAACCGGTGAATAATGGCAATTCTTTTGCCAATGCGGTGTCTGTATGTCCTGAGAATATAGATTTTGAATACGGGTCCTTTTTTAACTGGCAGTGCTTTTTGGGCCATGTGGATTCTGTTGGTACCACCAATGTGATCACGGTTACACCTTCTCCGCCAACACCCAACAGGCACACATTGATCAACCGCACCCTGCCTTCGCTGATAGATCCCTTTGGTTTATTCCCGATCAATCCTCCCGACGGGAGCAATTTTGCTTTAAAGCTGGGTAATACACAGATCGGTGCCGAAGCGGAAAAAGTGCGTTACAGTATTCATGTTCCAATAAATGATTCCAACTTCTCTATAAAATATGATTACGCGGTGGTGTTTGAAGATCCGGGGCATACTCCCTGGTCGCAGCCCCGTTTTAAAGTATCTGTAATTGACTCGGCCACCAACACACCTGTTGACTGTGCCACTTTTGAATATATTTCCACTTCAGGTCTGCCAGGATTTACAAGAAGTACGGTTGATACGGGGGTGATATACAAACCATGGTCAACGGTGTTTTTAAGTCTGCGTGGGTACGCCGGTAAAACCATGTTTCTCGATTTTACCAATGCCGATTGCGTGCGCCGCGGTCACTGGGGTTATTCTTATATCGATGTGGAGAAACCCTGTGGTCAGGCAGCTGAGATCAATTACGATTGTGATTCTCCGCATGTGACCACACTTACTGGGCCTCCCGGTTTCCAGACTTATAACTGGTGGGATTCTGCATTTACAACATTGCTGGGAAGCGGCCAGACGCTTACGTTAAATCCCGGCCCGTCGATCAATACCACTATCTGGCTGGAGATGATACCGTTCAATAATTTTGGTTGCCTCGATACATTGCCGGTTAAGATCACCGGTGTGTTCACGGCCAATTTTAATATTTCTGATACGAATGCCGTGTGTGCACCGCACTCGTTTACATTTTATAATCCCTACCTGCCATCCACCAGTACCGCATGGGATTTTGGTGATGGCAGCACGGGTACAGGCGATACCGTTACACATGTGTACAACCTGCCGGGAACTTACCTGGTGCAGTTTGATGTTACATTACCCAATGGCTGTATCGGTTCAGGATACAAACTGGTTACTATTACACAGCCGGTGGGAAGCTTTTCTTTTGACGGCACTTTGCTTTGCGACAGCCGTCAGGTGCGGTTTGATGCCGTAACGAATGCGGCAGATACACTTTTCTGGGATTTTGGAGATGGTACCACACTGCAAACAACATTGAAAACAGTTTACCACACTTATACCAGCTCGGGGATCTATGTGCCCAAACTGATGTTGAAAAATGTTGGCGGATGCGTGAGTATCGTGCCGGCTACGGATACGATTAAAGTGGAATTGCTGGATGCCGGATTTACCTCTTCCATTGTGAAAGTTTGCGGCAGCACCTCCATTACACTTTCTGATACTTCGCATGCTTATTTCGGTATAGCTTCACACCGCTGGGATTTTGGTGATGGCACCGTCATCAGCAATGGCGGTACTACCGTAACACATTCTTATACTGCGCCGGGCAATTATATTGTAAGCCTGATCATAACGGGTAATATGGGTTGTGCGGATACTGCAAGTATTCCTGTAACAATTACCATCAATGCCATACCTGCTGTTGTGGTGAATGGCCCGGATTCTGTTTGCCAGGGTGCGCCATTTACACTTACCAGCACGGTAACATCGGCCGACCCCATCAACTATTATCACTGGACTGTTTCCAATGGTGCATCGGGCGGATCACCGAATATCAGCACTTTTATCAATGTGCCTGGCACGTATACTTTCCAACTGGTGGTGGGTACAGTAAATGGCTGTTTTGATACCACCGTGCATACCGTGGTGGTAAATCCAACACCGGATGTAAATACGCCCCCCGACCAGGTATTGTGTAACGGCGGAAATACAGCTGCTGTTAATTTCACCGGAACAGTGAACGGAACCATTTTTAACTGGACGAATACTTCTCCTGCAATTGGATTAGCAGCCAGCGGTACCGGTAATATTCCATCTTTTGCAGCCATCAATAATAATACAACGGTTTCTGTTGCCACCATTGCTGTAACACCAACGGCGAATGGTTGCCCGGGTCATACACAAAGATTCACCATCACCGTTAACCCGGTTCCCGCAGTAAACCAGCCTGCAGACCAGGCATTGTGCAGTGGCAGCAATACAAACGCGGTATCTTTTACCAGTGCTGTAAATACAACCGTATTCAACTGGAGCAATACCAACACGGCGATCGGTCTTGCGGCAAATGGTTCAGGAAATATCCCTGCATTTACTGCCACCACCAATGGCCCCAACGTAACTACAGGTGTGATCACTGTAACACCGGTGGCTTATGGTTGCCCCGGCACACCTAAATCATTCAGCATTACTGTAAACCCGGTACCGGATGTGGCACAGCCTGCCGACCAGGTTTTGTGTAACAATATTGCCACCGCGGCGATTCTTTTCAACGGCGCAGTGAATGGTACTGTTTTCAGCTGGACAAATAACAATACCTCTTTCGGTCTTGCCGCCAGCGGAACAGGAAATATACCATCATTCGTGGTGAACAGCAGCAGCACTACCGTGCAAACTGCCACCATTACTGTTACGCCTTCAGTGAATGGCTGTACCGGTACACCGAAAGCTTTTACCATTACGGTAAATCCCATCCCGGATGTTTTGCAGCCGCCTTCACAAACACTTTGTAACAACAGCAATACAGCGCCCATCAGTTTCAGTGGTGCAGTAACTAATACTGCATATAACTGGACCAATACCAATACAGCAATCGGTCTTGCTGCAAATGGTACGGGTAATATTCCTTCATTTGTTGCCACCACCAATGGTCCGAATGTAACAACAGGTATCATCACCGTAACGCCATCTGCAAACGGTTGTAACGGTTCGCCCAAGTCTGTTATGATTACAGTGAATCCTGTACCGGATGTACAGCAACCGGCCGACCAGGTGTTGTGTAATAACAGCAATACAGCGCCGGTGATTTTTGCCGGTGCGGTGAATAATACAGTGTATAACTGGACGAACACGAATACGGCGATTGGCCTTGCTGCAAATGGTTCAGGCAATATTCCTTCCTTTGTTGCAAACACAAACAGTAATACGGCCCAGTTGGCAACCATTACCGTTACACCAACTATTAATGGTTGTACGGGTACGCCCAAAACTTTCACCATTACAGTTAATCCCATTCCTTCAGTGGTGCAGCCGCCTGCACAAACACTGTGCAATAACAGCAGTACGGCTGCCATTAATTTCAGCGGAGCCGTAAGCAATACTGCTTATAACTGGACGAATACAAATACCGCCATTGGTTTAGCTGCCAGCGGAACAGGCAATATCCCTTCATTCATTGCCACCACCAGCGGCCCCAATATAACATCCGGCACCATCACTGTAATGCCATCTGCCAATGGATGTAATGGATCACCCAAAATATTCACCATTACAGTAAATCCAACTCCTGATGTGCAGCAGCCGGCCGACCAGGCATTGTGCAGCAATACCAATACTGCGCCTGTGAATTTCAGCGGAGCGGTAAACAATACCACCTATAACTGGACAAACAGTAATACCAATATCGGGCTTGCTGCTTCAGGTACTGGTAATATTGCTTCATTCCTTGCAGTGAATACAGCCAATACGGCTTCAGTGGCTTCTGGTACCATTACGGTTACACCAACGGCCAATGGTTGCCCGGGTGCACCGAAGCAGTTTGTAATTACGGTGAATCCAACTCCCGCAATCATGCAGGTGGGCAGCCAGTCATTGTGTAATAACAGTAATACCAGCCCCATTCACTTTACAGGTAATGTGGCAGGTGCAACTTATAACTGGACCAATACCAACGCAGGCATCGGTCTTGCTGCCAATGGCAGCGGCGATATTGCTTCTTTCACTGCCGTGAATACAACTGCTGCTGCAGTTACGGCCACTATAAAAGTGGATCCGGTTACAGCAGCCTGCCAGGGACAATCACAGCTGTTTACCATAACTGTGAACCCAACCCCTGCAGTAAAGGCCACACAAAGCGCCAATGTATGTTTGGGCAAATCGGTTCAGCTGAATGCAACCGGTGCGGCACAGTATACCTGGAGCCCCGCACTGAACCTGAGTTGTGCAAATTGCGCCAGTCCGTCTTCAACGCCTACGGATACGATCCGTTATACCGTAACCGGTACCAGCGCTGCAGGATGTACAGCAGCAGATTCAATCTTGTTAACAGTGATCATGCCATTCAATATGCTGGTATCACCCGGTGATTCGGTTTGTATCGGGTCGCAGGTAAATATCCATGCCACTAATGCAAGCCGTTATATCTGGTCGCCACCTGCAGGACTGAACAGGTTTGATATTGCAGATCCGCTGGTAAGAACCAATACCACCACCACCTATCGTGTAGTGGGTTACGATAACCACCAGTGCTTTACCGACACGGGTTATGTAACTATCGTGGTTGGACCAAGACCTTCTGTAAATATCGGGCCGGACAGAACACTGGCAGTAGGTACGCCATTGCAATTAACAGCAGTTACAGGCGGCGGTCCGATCGTGAGTTATTTGTGGACGCCGGCTGCAGACCTGAGCTGTGCAAATTGTATTACTGTAAACACTACGGTGAAGGATAATTCATTCTATACCGTTGTTGTTAAGAATACGTTTGGCTGTACTGCCACGGATACTGTTTTCATCAACTCATTCTGTAAAAGCTCGCAGGTGTATATACCCAATGCATTTACACCAGATGGCGACGGGCTCAATGATGTGCTGATGGTAAGAGGCCGCGGTATCACGGTAAAATCATTCCGCATTTTTAACCGCTGGGGTGAGCTGGTATTTGAGCGTGAGAATTTCTATCCCAATGACCTGAAATACGGATGGGATGGTAAAGTAAGGGGCGTGCCGGCAACACCTGATGTGTATGTGTATACCGCAGAAGTATTCTGTGATAACAATGTTCCGTACACCTATAAAGGAAACGTAACCATCCTGAAATAAACTAACTCCTATGAAACCAAACAGAAAAATCATCGCTTTAACTGTTGCCATTTTCATAGCACAGTTTGCAAAAAGCCAGGATATTAACTTTTCGCAGTTCTATGATATTCCATTGCTGCGTAACCCCTCGCTGGCCGGGCTTTTCTCCGGCGATATAAGGATAACCGGGGCTTACCGCAACCAATGGCAGAGTGTAACGGTGCCTTACCGCACTTTTTCATTGGGCGGGGAGTTCAAAAAACCAATTGGCAATTCAGACGATTTCTTTACTTATGGTGTGCAGCTCACCAATGATATGGCAGGAGATTCAAAGCTGAGCCGCACACAGGCTTTTCCTGTTTTCAATTACCATAAATCTTTGGGAGGAGGAGAGAAGGGCGCTTATTTATCTGCAGGCATTATGGGCGGGCCCGTAATGCAGCGCTTTGATCCCACACAGCTGAAATTTGATGATCAGTATGTGAATGGTGCTTACAGTACGGCCAATCCTACCAAGGAAGTATTCAACACCACCAAATCCACTTACTGGGATGCCGCGGCCGGATTATGTTTCAGCGGTGTTGCCGGGCAGAGTACCCGCTATTATGTGGGTGTGGGTATGTTTCATTTTACACAGCCTAAAGTGGCCTTTCAAAAACAAAATGATATTATCCTGAATCATAAATGGGTGGTGAATGCAGGTTTTGCCGCACCCATCTCGGATGAGAACCGGGTAATCATGTATGCCGATTATTTCATGCAGGGCGGCGCCCGCCAGGTACAGGGCGGTTTGATGCTGAGCCATGATTTTATTCAAATTGACGAAGACCAGAAAAAAGGGATATCTGCCGGTGTATTCTACCGCTGGAATGATGCCTTTACTCCCGTGGTGAAACTCGATTTCTTTGATTACAGCCTGGGCGTTTCCTATGATGTAAATACCAGCAAACTTAAATCTGCCTCCCAGTACCGCGGTGCTTATGAAGTAACCCTGAGTTATAAGGCCTTTAATAACCGCTATAACAGTTCAGTGGATAAAGTGAAGTGTCCGGTTTTCTATTAGTACTAACCCCCGTTGATATAAATTTAAAATGACCACCCTTGCGGTGGTTTTTTGTTGTCCTTACCGGGTAAAGATGGCTGTTGCTGGTATTTATGTGGATAAGTTTCTATTAGAAATAACAATAATAAAAAGGCCGATGCGTTAGTATAAAAATGAATATAAATAACCGTTCATGAAAGTACTGCCGGTTTTAATTGTATTTTTCCTTCTCTTCGTGATCACGCTTTTCACGATGATCCACATGTTTATTCTCCGGTAAAAAACTTCCCTTTTTATTCACAAAACGCAGTGCTGGTACAGTTTTGGTTTATCTAGTGTAAATCAAAATCCCCGACTATGAAAGCTTTAACCTACTTAGTGGTTGCCTGTCTTACCTTGTTTGTGGTACTCTTTACACTGATCACCGTATTGTTTGTGAAGTTCTGATACTTTCACATATACAAACACCCGGGGGAACGTTTTCTCAGGATGATCAGTTCAGCGATGCGATGGTGGCTGCATCCATAAAATCAACATGGCTGTAATCCTTGATCTCCTTGTATAAGGTATCCCTTTCTATAGGCTGGCGTTTTACCTGTTTGATCAGGTTAACCAGTTCCATGGTGCTCATGGCGGGCGTTTGTTCCTCGCTGCCGGCCATACTGTAGATTTTGGTGCTGTCGTCGATGGTGCCGTCAATATCATTCACGCCATAACTTAATGTAAGCTGTGCATTCTGGCGGCCCAGCATGGGCCAGTAAGCTTTCAAATGCGGGAAATTATCCAGGTAGATCCTCGCAATGGCATACAGCCGCATATCTTCCACCACGCTGCTTTCAGGCACATGACTCATGTCGTTATCCTTGTTGCGGAATTTGAGGGGGATAAAGGTGTTAAAACCTTTTGTCCGGTCCTGCAGTTCACGCAGGCGGCGCATATGATCCACCAGGTGAATTGGTTTTTCAATATGCCCGTATAACATGGTGGCATTGCTGTGCATGCCCAGTTTATGGGCTTCTTCATGAATGGCCAGCCATCCCGCTGCATTCACTTTATCGGCACATATCTGCTCCCTGATTTCCGGATGGAATATTTCGGCACCACCACCGGGTAAACTGTCCAGCCCGGCAGCATGCAATTGTTTCATGCCTTCGGCCACGGTCAGCTTTGCCTTGCGGAACATATAATCCAGTTCCACCGCTGTAAATGCCTTCACATGCAATTCAGGTCGGTGCGCTTTTATCTTTTGCATCAGCTCAATGAAATAAGCCATATCCATTTTTGGATGCACGCCACCCACAATATGCACTTCAGTGATGGGTTTGCCGTCGTAGCTTTTTACAATATCCAGCATCTGGTCAATGCTCAGTTCCCAGCCTTCTTCGCGGTTGGCGTAGAGGCGGCTGTAACTGCAGAACTTGCAGCTGAACACACATACATTGGTGGGTTCAATATGAAAATTGCGGTTGAAATATGTTTTATCGCCATGCAGTTTTTCGCGGATATAATTGGCGAGCGAACCAACAAACGACAGGCTGCCTTTTTCAAAAAGTGCCAGGCATTCTTCATCGGTGATGCGTTGGGCTTCCTTTACTTTTTGTGCGATATTTTTAAGCTGTGTATCGGTGGTGTTTGCGATCAAACTGTCTATTGTTGCGGCCATGAAATAAATTTTTGCAAAGTTACGGGGGATAAGGTTTTGTTTGGATAAAAAATACCAGCAGTTGCCGGCCTTGTTAAATAAATGTATATCTTCCATACGTAAAACTAAACACAGTACTATGAATCTTAAATTCAGGCTTACCCTGATGAGTTTTTTACAATTCTTTGTATGGGGTGCATGGCTTATTACAATTGCAACCTATTTCTTTGGCAATAAAATGGGAACAGGGGTTCAGTTTGGTGCGATTTTTTCCACACTGGCACTTTCCTCCCTGTTTATGCCGGCATTAACGGGTATTATAGCGGATAAATGGGTAAATGCAGAAAAGCTATACGGAACACTTCATATACTGTATGGCGCCGTTTTATTTTATGTTCCGCAGGTTCATGACGCAGATACATTGTACTACGTGATTTTTGCTGCAATGGTCTGCTATATGCCCACGATTTCACTATCTAATTCCATTGCATACACCATCCTGAAAAACAATAATTACGATGTGGTGAAAGTATTTCCACCGATAAGGGTATGGGGTACTATCGGATTTATTGCAGCTATGTGGACCACTAACCTCACCGGCAGTAAGGGGAATGCCAACCAGTTTGTTATTGCCGCCGTGGCTGCCATTGCACTGGGTATTTTTTCATTCACACTGCCCAAATGCCCCCCGCAAAAATCGATTGCAAAAGACGCTTCAATAATAGAACAGCTGGGATTAAAGGCGTTTAAACTTTTCGGGACCTATAAAATGGCGGCTTTTTTCATCTTCTCCATGTTTTTAGGAGCAGCGCTGCAATTAACCAATATGTATGGAGATACTTTTTTAGACGATTTTAAAAAAGTGCCCGCCTATCATGAATCATTTGTGATAAAATACTCAACGATCATTTTATCAATATCGCAAGTTTCGGAAACACTGTTTATTCTTGCCATTCCTTTTTTCCTTAAGCGCTTTGGTATAAAACGGGTAATGCTTATTTCAATGCTGGCATGGGTAGTGCGTTTCGGGCTTTTTTCGTATGGCGATCCGGCAGGCAATTTATGGATGATCATTCTTTCATGTATTGTATATGGAATGGCATTTGACTTTTTTAATATTTCGGGTTCGTTATTTGTTGAAACCACTACAGATTCAAAAATACGTTCGAGTGCACAGGGTCTTTTTATGATGATGACAAATGGCGTGGGTGCTTTTTTGGGAAGTAAGGTGAGCGGCTTTGTCATTGACACGTATTATACCCTCAAGTTTACTGATTTATCCAGTCTCCTGGCTCATCTAAAATCAGATGTAAATAACCCCGCAGTAAAAGAAGTACTGAGTTTTAATACAGTTTTGGCCGACGGCACCTTAAAAGCACCGGTATTTTTAAAGCAATGGGAGTCCATCTGGCTGAGCTTTGCCATTTATGCACTGGTGGTGGCTGTTCTTTTTGCCATCTTCTTCCGTCATAAACACAATCCCGAAGAACTGGAAACAGTATCTCACTAAATAAAAAATCCTCCGCACTGCGGAGGATTTTTTTATCAGCTTTATCAAATGATTATTTGTGCTGTTCGATCTTTTTTACAAAATTAGATTTAGGCTGTGCACCTACTAATTTGTCAACCACCTGTCCGCCTTTTACAAACAGGATCGCAGGAATGCTGGTAATGCCATAGTTCATGGAAACCTGCGGGTTATGATCCACATTCACTTTACCCACTTTTACCTTACCATCATACTCCTTGCTCAATTCTTCAATTACAGGGCCAATTGCACGGCAGGGACCGCACCATTCTGCCCAAAAATCAATTACGGATAATTTATCTGAGTCCAGAACTTCTGTCTTAAAGTTCGCATCTGTAAATTCGAGTGCCATAGTATTTTTTGTTTTTAGATTTTAAAGAAGAGGCAAATTTAAGTCCAATCCTGTTAAGGTGCTGTTATGACATATCCACAGGGTGTGACCAAAATAACTGGCAGGTTTTTGAGCCATTGTGACCGGAAAACAGTTGCATTTGTCTTTTCCGGCTATTAATTTTATTGACTAAAACCTTTTTTATGTACCTGATAAGAGAAGTATTCCAGGCCAAACCGGGTAAAGCCAAAGAGCTTGTGAAAATGTTCAAGCTGGCCGCCCCGCATTTTCAAAAAACACAGGATATCAGTAATATGCGGGTAATGACTGATATTGTAAGTACTTACTGGACGGTAGTGGTGGAAACAGAAACGCCCAACCTGGGCAGTTTTTTCACCAATCTGCGTTCAGCTACAATGAGTGATGAATTAAAGGAAATAATGAAAGGTTATATGGACTGTGTGGAAGGCGGCAAGCGGGAAATTTTTATGATTGAATGAGGCGATGTAAGATGTACGGTGTCTGATGTTGGATGTACGGCAGCTCACAGTTTGTAAAAGCCCTCGTACATCTAAAATCGTACATCTAACATCGTACATATTATCATCCCGTTATCACATTCACATCCACGTAGATGTTTTCATTCAGGAAAACGGCCATTTCATCATTCATGGTAAAACCTTTTTCAAGTGTTTCCATGCCTACTTTGATATTGTTCCGGGTATCCACTACATTGAATTTGAGCCGGACCGGGCCTGGATTGTTTTTTACATTCTTATCAATGAAATTGATAAAATCAGCGTTGATAAACTGTGGCTGCACATCAATGATCACCTGTTTGGTAAGTGTTGTTTTTACCGTATCCAGCAGGTGAATTTTTGACAGCCTGAACTCATACTGGTCGCTGTTGAACCGTGGTTTAAAACTGCCTTCTATTAAAATGATCATCCCTTTTTCGAGGTAATGATTGTAGCGTACATAATCTTCGCTCCACAAAAAGAATTCAGCCTTGCCACTGAAATCTTCAATCGTAATGATGCCGAAGTTCTTGCCCGTTTTGGTAAGCCGGTGCTGCCCGTCGGTCACCAGCCCGGCCACGCGGAATGACCTCGCGGGATTTGAGATAGTGCCAATACTGTTTTTATACTCTGTATAATCTGCCAGTGAAGTGATATTGTAATGCCTCAGTTCAAACTTGTAATTATCCAGCGGGTGGCCGCTCATGTATACGCCGGTTACTTCTTTTTCATAATCCAGCTGCTGTATCAACGGCCAGGGTTCACAAATGGATAAACGCGGCGCTGCAATTTCGGGCATCTGCAAATCGCCAAAGAGGGTATTGGTGGCATTGGCGTTCTGCGACTGGAAAACATTCCCAAACTTGATGATCTTTTCCAGGCCGGTAACATCGCCTGGTGCCTGGTAAAAATATTGTGCCCGGTGTATGTCTTTAAAACAGTCGAAGGCACCACCATAAGCCAGGCTTTCCAGCGATTTTTTATTCACCGATTTTTGGTTTACTCTTTTGGCGAGGTCAAAAATATCCTTGAAATGCCCGTGTTTGTTTCTTTCAATGATGATATCTTCAATGGCTTTTTCACCCACGCCTTTCAACCCGCTGAAACCAAAACGGATCTCACCTTTTTGATTCACGGCAAAACCATTCTGGCTTTCATTGATATCGGGGCCCAGTACTTTTAATCCCATCCGTTTGCATTCTTCCATGAAGAAGGTGATCTTTTCAATGCTGCCTGCATGGTTGAGCACCGCCGCCATGTATTCGCTGGGATAATGCGCTTTTAAATACGCAGTCTGGTAAGCCACAAATGCATAACAGGTACTGTGAGATTTGTTGAAGGCATATTGCGCAAAGGCTTCCCAGTCGGTCCATATTTTTTCCAGCTTATCTGCCGGGTGATTGCGGGCAGTGGCGCCTTCCACAAACTGCGCTTTCATTTTATTCAGTACTGCAATTTGTTTTTTACCCATGGCCTTACGCAGCACATCCGCATCGCCCTTGCTGAAACCTGCCAGCTTCTGGCTCAGCAGCATCACCTGTTCCTGGTATACGGTGATACCATAGGTTTCCTTCAGGTGCTCTTCCATGTCGGGCAAATCGTACTGTACCTGTTTTTTGCCGTGCTTGCGGTCAACATAATCAGGAATATAACTCATCGGGCCGGGGCGGTACAAGGCGTTCATCGCAATCAGGTCATCAAACTTATCAGGCTTCAGTTCCCGCAGGTATTTCTGCATACCCGGACTTTCAAACTGGAATGTGCCGTTGGTGTCGCCGCGCTGGTATAACTGGTAAGTCTTTTCGTCATCCAGCGGGATATAATCAATATCGATCTCCACGCCGTGATTTTGTTTGATGAGTGCCAGTGCCGTTTTTATAATGCTCAGGGTTTTTAAACCCAAAAAGTCCATTTTAATTACGCCCGCTTCTTCAATCACACTGCCTTCAATTTGTGTTACCCACAAATCAGAATCTTTGGCAGTGGCAACAGGGATCAAGTCTGTAAGGTCTTTGGGTGCAATGATGATACCTGCCGCATGGATGCCGGTATTACGCACTGATCCTTCCAGGATTTCCGCCTCGTGCAGCACGGTGCTTTGCAGCCCGGTGCTTTTATATACTTCGCGGATACGTTTTACATTTTCAAGATCCTCTGCCTGCAGGCCTTCTTTATCTTCCAGTGATTTTTCACCTTCCTTTGCTTCCTTGGTGGTAATGGGTGCGTGCAAAACACGCTTGAGGCTGATGCCGGGTTTTTCAGGCACCAGTTTGGCAAGGGCATTACTGTCGGGCAGGGGAAGATCCATCACACGGGCCACATCCTTGATACTCATTTTGGCGGCCATGGTACCATAAGTGATGATCTGCGCCACCTGGTTCTTGCCGTATTTCTGCACCACGTAATCGATCACCCGCTGGCGGCCGTCATCATCAAAATCCGTATCAATATCAGGCATGCTCTTACGGTCGGGATTGAGGAAACGCTCAAACAGCAGGTTGTATTTGATAGGGTCGATATTGGTGATGCCGATACAATAAGCCACTACAGAGCCAGCTGCCGATCCGCGGCCCGGTCCTACAAACACACCCATATCACGGCCTGCCTTAATAAAGTCACTCACAATAAGAAAGTAACCGGCAAATCCCATTTGTTTAATCACCCCCAGCTCAAAACTGATACGTTCTTCGGTCTCAGGAGTAAGGATTTTATATCTTTCTTTGGCGCCGGCCCAGGTAATGCTTTCCAGGTATTCATCCTGCGATTTGAAATTGGGTGGCACCACAAAATGCGGCAGTAAAATATCCCGCTTCAGGTCCAGCACTTCCACTTTGTCAACGATCTCGTTGGTATTGTCAATGGCTTGGGGAAGGTCTTCAAATACCTTTGACATCTCTTCCGTTTTCTTAAAATAGAACTGGTCGTTATAAAAACCAAAACGTTTGTTCTTTACCAGCACATCATCATCCGTAAACTCACGCAGGGCAGGAGTGGCCTGTTTTTCGCCGGTGTTGATGCAGAGTAAAATATCGTGTGCGTTAAAATCACCCTGGTCCACATAATGCGAATCGTTGGAAGCGATCACTTTTACATTGTACTTCTTCGCGAATTTTAAAAGGATGTTGTTTACTTTTTCCTGTTCGGGAATACCATGCCGCTGCAGTTCCACGTAATAATCCTGCTGGAAAATATTCAGCCACCATTTGAATTCATTCTCGCCTTCTTCTTCTCCTTTTTTTAAAATGGTTTGCGGCACGAGTGCGCCCAGGCAGCAGGTGGTGGCGATGAGGCCTTCGTGGTACTTATGAATGAGTTCTTTATCGATACGGGGATATTTGCTGTACATCCCTTCGATATAACCCAGTGATGTAAGCTTGACAAGATTTTTATACCCGGTTTCATTTTTTGCCAGTAATATCTGGTGATGGCGGGGATCTTTCTCTTCCTTGCTGAAATTTTTACGGTGCCTGTCGGCCGTGATGTAGAACTCGCAGCCCACCACTGGTTTTACTTTTAAAGACCCGTCGGCGTTCTTATGGTTGTGCGCTTCCTTTACAAATTCAAATACGCCAAACATATTGCCATGATCGCTGATGGCGAGAGCAGGCATGCCATCGGCAATGGCTTTTTTATACAGGTTTTTGATCGACGCGGCCCCATCCAGTAACGAGAACTGTGTATGTACGTGTAAGTGAGAAAACTTCATGATTTGAGTTTGATTACTGATACTGGATTCTTGATTCCAGGTTCCGGGTACTGTTTTTTCATACTAATTAGGAATACGTTGAACACACCAGGAGTAATTCAATAGCCAATCACCCAGTATCCAGTACCCAGCATCCAGCACCCAGCCACAAATATCGGTTACAATAAAGTTAAACAATTGGCCGTTTTATCCACAAGAACCTGATTTTCAGGAAACTGAATTTAATCAGTTCCAAAACAAAGTCTTATAAAAGCTTGCATATCCCGGTAAGGGCGTTTACCTTTGCGGGGCATCGAATAAATCTATTTTTTAAATTAGTTTGTAGGACAGGGTTTTAAGGCAAGGATTAGATAAACAGCTAGAGTTAAGAAGAATCAGACGACCAAAGAACACAAGATTAAGTCGTACATACGCTTAAACCACAAGTTTACGTATGAAACACTTATTTTTTGTTTCTGTTGCCGCTGGCATATTTTCAGGAACATCAATATCCGCAGAAGCCCAAACTTCTGTTAACTCGTTAAAATTTGGCAGCGCACCGCTGCATAGCAAATCTGTAAAATTTATTGAAGGCATTGAAGTGAAACGGGATGCTGCAAAACCTGCAGAGGAAGTGGATCTTTGGGCGGCGCCGATTAAAAAGACTGCGTCCGCTGCGGTTAAAACAGAAGAAGCCAATAAGGTTAATACAGCAGTAAAAACAACCAGCGCACATTATTCCATTGCCATAGAAGACTGCAAGCCGTTGCAGTTCAAATATGCACAGCTGATGGATGTTGAAGTGGAAGCCTTATCCAATACAAAACTGTACGAAGTCATCGAAGAATGGTGGGGCACCCGTTACCGCTATGGCGGCACCACCAAGAAAGGGATCGACTGCAGCGCTTTTACCGGCACTTTGTACAACCAGGCTTACAGTATTACACTGCCACGCACGGCGAGGGACCAGTTTGCGCAATGTGATAAGATCGGCAGGGATGCATTACAGGAGGGTGACCTTGTTTTCTTTAACACAAGGGGTGGGGTAAGTCATGTAGGACTTTACCTTGGAAATGGTTATTTTGCCCATAGCAGCACCCGCAGCGGGGTTACCATCAGCAGCCTGGAAGATGATTATTACAGCCGGAAATATATCGGTGGCGGCAGAATTAATACTGCAAAACCAGAATAAATAAACCGGTGAATATTATACCGAAGGCCGCTTTAGCGGCCTTTTTCATGCGCATGAAGTAAGGGGCCAGGCTGGTTTACCGGGCAAAACGCTCCTTTCGTCGAAACAGGTTGGCCATTGGGCGAAATAAACCCGGCCTGCCGGGATAAAGGGCCATCTTTACAGTACAAAACACAACAATAAACAACCAAAATATTCAAGAGTTTTTAAACAGGACCTCAGGATTTGGACTTTTAAAACCCAACGCTAACAGCTTAAACCCGAAATTGAATCGTCCCCAAAGACAGAAGATATTTCAGCAAAACAGCCCCTCAAAAAGGGGCTGTTCTGTTATGGACAATTTCAAAAAAGATCAGTCAGTTTTGCGGCTCTTAATATAAAAATTGGGGTTCACCGTAAAGGTCTTTTTATCATACCATGCGGGCATTTCAATGGACTGCCAGTTGGATGTTGGTTTGATCCATTGCTCACTCTTGTCTTCCTTTCCAAATGAAACTTTTACAGGAAGGTTAAAACCGGCCACGCAACTGTCGTACCGGAACGAAACCTTATCACCTTCAATTTTATACTGCAATACCGGTATCATTATGGTGCGTAAATACTGGTCGAACACTTTGCTGAAATCTGTTTTGCTTTGTTTGCTGATATAATTTTCCACCTGCTGTGTGGTTACGGTCTGGTGATAGAAGACCTTATTCAGTCCCCTTAATATCTGCCTGAATTTTTCATCGTTGTCAATCACGTTGCGGATGGTGTGGAGCATATTGCCGGCTTTGGGATACATGTCGCCGCTGCCTTCCTGGTTTACATTGTAAGTGCCGATAATGGGAATGTCATTGCGGATACCTTTCCGGGTGCCAATGCAGTATTCATTGCCGGCCTGTTTGCCATACCAGAAATCGGTGAACAGGGTTTCGCTGTAATTGGTAAAACCTTCGTGCACCCACATATCGGCAATATCCTTGCTGGTAACATTATTGGCAAACCATTCGTGGCCGCTTTCATGCACAATGATAAAATCCCATTTCAATCCCCAGCCGGTACCGCTCTGGTCGCGGCCCAGGTAACCGTTCAAATACTTATTGCCATAGGCGGTGGCGCTCTGGTGCTCCATACCCAGGTGCGGCGCATCCACCAGTTTATACCCGTCTTTACGGAAAGGATAGGGGCCAAACCAATATTCAAAAGCCTTCATCATGCGGGGTGCATCGGCAAAATGCTCTTTGGCCTTTTGCAGGTTTTCTTCCAGCACCCAGTAATCCATGTCCACATCTCCTCCTTCACCTTTAAACACTTCACCAAAATGAACGTATTTGCCGATATACGGAATGATATTGTAATTGTTGATCGGTTCAGTTACGGCCCAGTCGTAGGTGGCAGTACCATCACCATTATTAGTCTTGCCACGGAAGCGGCCGTTACCCACGGTCATTAAAGTATCCGGGCAGGTGATATGCATTTCGGCGCTGTCGGGTTCATCGCTCTGGTGATCTTTGCAGGGATACCATACGCTTGCGCCCAGTCCCTGGCAGGCAACACTCACCCAGGGACTGCCATCGGCGCTTTTCTTCCAGATCAGTCCGCCATCCCATGGCGGGCGGCGGGCAATACGGGGTTTGCCGTGGAAGTAGACTTTTACTTTTGCAGTATAAGGTTTAAATTTTTGTGGCTGTAAAGGAGTGGATGGGTGTGGAAATAAAACAAAATACGCATTGCCATCTTTGCGTAATCCTAATTGGTGTGTTTTGTTGTCGGTAAAAATTTGTACAACACTATCTATTATCATCGGCTCCTGTAAATCAATTTGCATAGGAGCACCGCTGTGTAATACTTTATATAAAATTTCATTATACCCGCTGATGGTGCTGTCGGGGATATTAAATTTTACATGCAAATCATATTTCAATACATCCCACCAATCTCTTGAAGAACCGTAAGTGCCACGCAATGTATCGGCATGGGTGAATTTTTGTAAGGGCTTCAGGGGTTGTGCGTGGGAGTGGATAATGGATAATAGTAAAATGGATAATGCGGTCAGCAGCCGGAACATTTTTTTTATTGTAGCCATCATTGGTTCGTTTTGTTTTTGATTGCCTAAATTTATGACGAATATAGAGAAGTATGGCCATCCGCATTTTCCGCTCATCATTAACAAGATTGCTGCTAAAACGGTACCTGCCTGTATTAAAAAATTATCCATTATGCATTATCACATTATCCATTATCCTTGCTTCCTGCTCCACCCACCAGCACCCCGGTAAAAAAATATTCCGCTATAACGAAAGCAGCGGGCTGTCCAGTCTTGATCCCGCATTTGCCAAAAACAAACAGGTGATGTGGTCGGTGCACCAGGTGTATAACACACTGGTGGAGATTGACAGCACGATGCAGGTGGCGCCTTCACTCGCAAAACGATGGAGTGTATCGGCCGACAAACTCATATTCACCTTTTATTTACGCGACAGTGTTTTCTTTACCGACGATGCCTGTTTCCCCGGGAGCAAAGGCCGTATGCTCACTGCGCAGGATGTGGAATACAGTTTTAAAAGGATCGTTGATAAAAACACGGCCAGCCCCGGCGCATGGATATTCAACAACCGGGTTGACAGTATCAATGGATTCAAAGCCATCAACGATTCGGTTTTCCAGTTAAAACTGCTCCGGCCCTTTCAGTCCATACTCGGGATACTGAGCATGCAGTATTGCTCCATTGTGGCGAAGGAAGCAGTGGAAAAATACGGCACCGATTTCAGGCGTCATCCCGTTGGTACCGGGCCATTCCGGTTTGTGGCATGGGAAGAAGGGCAGGCCCTGATCTTAACAAAGAATGAAAACTATTTTGAACGGGATAGCAGCGGCAAAAGACTGCCTTACCTGGATGGTATCAGGGTTTCGTTTTACGACAGCAAGGCCACGGAGTTTTTGGAGTTCCAGCAACACCGGCTGGATTTTATTGATGATATTGACGCCAGTTTTAAAGATGAGGTACTTACCAAGACCGGCCATCTTAAAAAAACATGGGAGGGTAAAATCGTTTTGCAAAAGCAGCCATATCTCAATATTGAATATCTCGGCATTTTGGTGGATGATGAGAACCCGCTGGTGAAAAATTCGCCGTTGCGGCTGCAAAAAATACGGCAGGCGATTAATTGTGGTTTTGACAGGCGCAAGATGATGCTGTACCTGCGTAACTCCATCGGCATTGCTGCCGAAAGTGGTTTTGTACCCTGCGGCCTGCCTTCTTTCGATTCAGTAAATGTAAAAGGTTACAGCTACGATCCTGCCAAAGCAAAACAGCTGCTGGCCGAGGCTGGTTTTACCGCTGGAAAAGAAATGCCGGTGGTGAAACTGCTCACCATTCCCATTTATGGCGACCTCGGCAGTTATATCGCCAATGAATTAAAGCAGGTGGGTATTAATGTGGAAGTGGAAGTGGTGCAAAAGAGTTTATTGCTGGAAGCCACTTCAAAAAGCCAGGCATTGTTTTTTCGCGGCAGCTGGATCGCTGATTATCCCGATGCAGAAAATTATTTGAGTGTGTTCTACAGTAAAAACCCGGCGCCGCCCAATTATACCCGCTATAAAAACCCGGCTTACGACCTGCTGTATGAAAAGGCCATGGCTGAACCCATCGACAGCCTCCGTTATAAACTGTACCAGCAAATGGACAGGCTGATCATCCATGATGCGCCGGTGGTGCCGCTCTGGTACGATATGGCCATTCACCTGGTGCACAACAATATCAGGAATTTTCCGCCCAACAGTTTGAATTTACTGGAGCTGCGGAAGACGAGGAAGGATTAGTTTTTTATTACACGAATTGAAACGAATTACACGAATTTTATTGAGTTATTGCCTTACAATTGTCTACCGGTATAGGGTGATACAAACAAAAAACACGAACTAAAAATAATTCGTGCAATTCGTGTAATTCGCTTAATTCGTGTCCTAATGTTTTTTCAGCTTATTCTTAAACACTTTTTCAAATTTCTCCACCTTGGGCCGTATCACAAACTGGCAGTAACCCTGTTCAGGATTGTTGATATAATAATTCTGGTGATAATCTTCCGCGGGATAGAACGTTTCAAATTTTTCAAGCGTTGTTACAACAGGGTTATCCCATGCGCCGCTTTTATCCAGCTCCGACTTGTATTTTTCCGTTTTTGATTTTTGTTCATCGTTGTGATAAAAGACCACGCTGCGGTATTGTGTACCCACGTCGGCACCCTGGCGGTTTAAGGTGGTGGGGTCGTGCACCTGCCAGAACACTTCCAGTAACTCATCAAAACTGATCTTCGTGGTATCATACACAATGTTGAGGCATTCTGCATGGCCGGTTGTGCCAGTGCATACCTGGCGGTAAGTGGGATTGGTAACGCTGCCGCCACTGTAACCGCTGGTTACTTTTTCCACGCCTTCCAGTTGCTGAAAAACCGCTTCGGTACACCAGAAGCAACCGGTGCCAAAAGTGGCCGTATCAAGGTTCGCATTGTTTGTTGTCATCGTTTTTGTCTCCTTTTTTGTTTTAACGGTATTGTCCTTTTGTGCACAGCTTTGAAGTGCCATCAGGCTGATTGCCGGTATCAATAATGATTTGAGCATTTTTTTTGTTTTCATCATTTACGCAAAACTAATTCCTGCAGTTTCCAAAACAAGTTATCTTTAAATAAGTTTAACATATACGTATGAAATTATTTTGTTCCCGGCAGTCTCGCTTTATTCGGCTTCATCGGCGTCGCACTCTTCAGCCATGCCGCTTTTTTCAGCTTTTAGCTTTTTGCTTTGTGATAGCTGCTGTACATTCATGCAGTCAAAAAACAGTTCAGCCAATGCAGTCATCTAATACTATTTCCTATGCCTTTCGGTTAAAGCCCGGCCAGGACCTGCGGCAGGGCATACAAATTTTTGTTGAAGAAAAGCAAATAATGGCCGGCTGGATCAGCACCTGCGTGGGCAGCCTCACTGATTACAATATCCGTTTTGCCAACCAGCCGCAGGGCAGTACGGGCTCAGGGCATTTTGAAATTGTAAGCATCACGGGTGCCTTATCTGTAAACGGATCACATATACATATCAGCATCAGCGACAGCACCGGGAAAACCATCGGCGGTCATTTAATGGATGGATGCAAAATTTACACCACTGCAGAAATTGTCATCAGCAGCAGCAACAATTTTATTTTTAAGAGGGAAAATGATGGCAGCACACCTTATAAAGAACTGCAGGTGGAGGAAATAAAGAAATAAGCAATGAGAGCATTTTTAACCGGCAACCTTCAGTAACTATCCAGCATGCTTTTGCCAGTGATGGCGGCCATAGCGATGAGGATGCCGATCTTGGCACAGGTGTTCCCAAATTCGGCCGCTATTTTTTCGCCCATACTTTTATGCGCCTGTGCAGCGGCTTCGGCGGCTGTCATTCCCTTGCTGATAAAAAATTGCTGGGCAAGTTCGGGCGGGGTGAGCAAGGCCACGGCAATGTCGGCCAGCAGCAATGATAAAAAAGGATGGAGTTTTAGCCCGATATTGCCGCCGATCACCACCACCACCCCGGTGAGCAAAATATATAAAGGTTCTGTCACTATAGCAATTTGAAGTCGTTAACTAAAGAAACCTGCCATCTGCACAGATTGAAAGATAGCTAAAATATAAATGTAAAAAGTACTATAGAGCCATGGATTGTCATACTTTTAAAATTCAGAACCAGCTTTAGTAAGTTTAGACCCGAAATAAAATGAAAGTCATTTTTAAGACATGGGAGAACTGGCTGCTGATTGTGCCGTTATTAATATGGATTCTTGAAAAAACAATTGTAGGCATTTCAACACTGGATATTCACCTGAACGATACTTATATTGTTTTTACCAATATTTCTATTGGCATTGTTTTTTTAGCTGCAGCAGTGCTGCCATTTATTTGCCACGTTATATTAAGAAATATACAATCAGGGAAAAGCAGGATTTTATTCGTGCATGTGTTGCTGACCTGTGTGCTGACGGTCATTTTATTCTGTTTTGACCATTTTTCCTCTTACAGTGGACTGGCTGGCATGCCAAGGCCTTATTCTGGCGGTACATACTGGAACGATTATTACCTCAGCTCCTCTGAAGGTATCATGATTACATTACTGCTTTTTTACGTATTGCTGCAGTTACTGCTCCTGTTATATACATTTTCCCGGCTGCTTAAAAAGAAATAAAGGTGCTCGTTTTTTATTTTTGTTCCGCCTTCAACACCCATACGAAGTCAGTGGTGTTCTTTAATGAAGCTAGCATTGTTATTTCGATGCCGCCGGCGGTATTTTTCCATGTAATTTTTTTGTTACTGCCTATAAGTTGTAATACCGTGTTTTTTGCGAATGGTAATTTATGGATGGTCACCGGCGTTTCCGGGAAATTGAATAAAAATATATATTGTGTCTTTCCATCCTTGCTTTGGGTGAAACGGATATTATCACCTTCACCGAAAGTGGAATAAGAACGTGTGTTGTAAATGGCTTCGCTGTTTACTTTCATCCAGGCGCCGATTTGCTGCAGGCGTAAGTAAGCGGTGTCTGCCAGCTCGCCATCCGGCCCCGGACCGATATTGAGCAAATAGTTGCCGCCCTTGCTCACAATGTCAACCAGTTTTTCTATGATTTCATTGGCGGGTTTGTACACATCATTGGGTACATAACTCCAGCTGCCGGCCATCGTCATGCAGGTTTCCCATGGATAGGGTAAACCGTTCTCAGGAATATGCTGTTCGGGTGTGAGATAGTTTTGATGAATGCCCGGCACCGCACGATCTACCACGATAATGCCCGGTTGTTTGGTCCTTGCATTTTTTACAATGGCAGGCATGTCAATATCCTGGCTCTGCGGGTTGCGTGCCCAGCGGGAGCCTTCATAATTTTCGAGCAGGGTGTTTTTTATTTCTTCATCGCCTGTTTTTTTCACCCAGCCACCGTCGAGCCATAAAATATCTATTTTGCCATAGTCACTCACCAGTTCATTGATCTGTCCCTGCGTATAATCCACAAATTTTTTCCATTGTTCGGGGTGTTTGGATATTGAATAATTGGCATTGCGGTCGGCAACAGGAAATTTTTTCCACCAGTAATAATCGCTGTGCCAGTCGGGTTTTGAAAAATAAGCGCCTGTCCAGAAACCTTCTTTTCGGAATGCGCTGAACACTTCTTTGGCAATATTGCTGCGGGGGTCTTTTGCAAAGGGAGTGTTTGCTCCTGTGATTTTATAGTCGGTATACTTTGTATCAAACATACAAAAACCATCATGGTGCTTGGTGGTAAACACCACGTACTTCATACCTGCTGCTTTTGCAGCCATCGCCCATTTCTCAGGGTTAAACTTTACAGGGTTGAAAGTAGTTTGCAGCGCCTCATATTCCTTTACATAATCGGCATAATTATCACTTTGCCCTTTCTTACGGGCACCGGTGGCCCAACTCAAATCTTCGGGGCAAATGCTCCAGCTTTCCACAATGCCCCACTGGCTGTAGGTACCCCAGTGCATCAGCAGGCCGAATTTCAAATCTTTCCATTCTTCTAATCTCTTTTGAATAGCGGTATCGGGGTCAGGAAAATAATCCTGGTGCTGTGCGTTCGATGCCAGTGCAAACATGGAAAATATGCAGGCGGTGAAAAACTGTTTCATGAAAATTGTTTTGCGAGGATGTAAACTTAAAACAAGTTTTGGTAAATGATACTCATCAGTTTTAATTTGTCAACCGGGTTGAAATCCTAACTTTAACCCTTAATAAAATTTACATTTCAATTTCCGCTGTATGAAAAAGATACTGATCCTGCTTGCTGCCGCAGCAAGTCTTCACAGTTATGCACAACCCGTTCTGGCGGGTGACGAACTCAATGTTACACAAACCGAATCGGGCAAAGTGCGTGGCTATTCACATAGTGGCATTTTCATTTTTAAAGGATTGCCCTACGCAAAGGCCGAACGGTTTACCGCCCCGCAGCAACCGGCGCCCTGGCAGGGCATACGCAGCAGCATGACTTACGGCCCGGTATGCCCGCTCGAAAATCCCACCACTTCGGTGAGTGATGAGGGTGAATTTGTGTTTCACCACGACTGGGGATATACCAACGAAAATTGTTTATACCTGAATGTGTGGACTCCCGGTATCAGCTCCGGTAAAAAACGGCCCGTGATGTTCTGGATCCATGGTGGAGGTTTTACCGCGGGTTCTTCGCAGGAATTGCCTTCTTACGAGGGCGAGAACCTGAGCAAGAAAGGGGATGTGGTGGTGGTATCCATTAACCACCGACTGAATATCCTGGGATTTCTGGATATGTCGGCCTATGGCGATAAATACAAAACCTCGGCCAATAACAGCATACTGGATATGGTGGCCGCACTGCAATGGGTTAAGGCCAATATTGAAAATTTTGGCGGCGACCCCAATAATGTAACCATCTTTGGCCAGTCGGGCGGCGGCGCCAAAGTGAATACGCTGATGGCCATGCCTGCTGCAAAGGGTTTGTTTCATAAAGCCATCAACCAGAGCGGCTCATTCCGCACCAATATGCTTAACAAAACACAAACCCAGCAGATAACAGCTGAATTATTAAATGTGCTGGGCTTAAAACCAGACCAGGCCGATTCACTGCAAAAAATTTCTTACGAAGTATTGAGTGATGCCGGTAAAAAAGCCCTGCAAATTACGGCCGCTAAAATGGCGGCTGCAGGAAAACCGGCACCGGGTTTTGGCCTGGGCTGGGGACCCAGTGTGGATGGTGAGTTGCTGCCTTACCAGTTGTTTTCAAAAGAAGCCTTCGAATTGTCGAAAGATATTCCATTGATGATCGGCAGCACCCGCAGTGAGTTTGCCGTATTTCAGAATATGCCCCTCTTTAATGCCGATGCGGAAAAAATAAACAGCACCATACAACAGCGCTATAAAGACAAGGCGGATAAATACATTGCCGCCGTTAAAAAAGCATATCCCAATGATACAAGACCGTCCGACCTGCTGGATGCGGACGTCATTTTTCGCCCGGGTGCTGTAGCACAGGCCAATGAAAAATCGGCAGTAACCGGTGGCGCTGCGGTGTACATGTATTTATTCACCTGGCAGTCGCCCGTAATGGGAGGCCGTTACCGCAGCATGCATTGCATGGAACTGCCCTTCGTATTCAATAATGTTGCCCGTTGCGAAGAGATGACCGGTGGAAAAAAAGAAGCATATAAACTGGCAGATAAAATGAGCCAGGCATGGATACAGTTTGCCAAAACCGGTAATCCCAATCATAAAGGGTTGCCCCAATGGCCGGCGTATAACAGCAGCAATACGGCCACCATGCATTTTGATAATACCTGCGAAGTGCTGCCACAAATGGATAAGGAATTGTTTGAGCTGATGCGGTAAGTGCTGTCATTTTAAAGAAGTCAAGTTTTAAAAACTTGACTTCTTTGTTAACTGCCCCATGCCAATGTTTGTGTCACCACAAACATTGGAAGAGTAGGAGTGTATAATGGCCGCGGCTCTTTTCTGCGCCGGGGTCTCGTCACCCACATACCCGTACGGTGAAAACCCCGGCGGGACGAAAAGCTTAGCTTTTCCAGTATTGTAAAATTCAGTTTCCCTATTGTTTTGTATGTTGCATACACATTAACCCCATGAGGAAAAACAATTTTATACTGCTGTTGCTGGTATTGGCAAAACTGCTGTTTCAATACACTTTAATACACCCTGTGTATGATTTGCACCGGGATGAATACCTGCATCTTGACCAGGCACAGCACCTGGCATGGGGTTATGCATCGGTGCCTCCGCTTACATCCTGGCTTTCGTATATAATTGCAGCGCTGGGCAAAGGCGTGTTTTGGATAAAGTTTTTTCCTGCAGTTTTTGGTGCACTTACAATGGTACTGGTATGGAAAATTATAGAAGCCCTGCAAGGCGATTTATATGCATTGCTATTAGGCGCTGTGGCCGTATCGCTTTCGGCGGTGTTACGCATTAACACACTGTACCAGCCCAACTCATTCGATATACTGGCATGGACGGGTGTTTACTTTACACTAATAAAATACATACAATCTCAAAAAACAAAATGGCTGTATGCTGCCGCAATTATTTTTGCTCTGGGTTTTTTAAACAAATACAATATTCTGTTTTTAGCGGCCGGTTTGCTGCCTTCATTGCTGCTGTCACCACAGCGCAAACTGTTTGCAAAAAAGCAATTGTATTTTGCTGCAGCCATTGCGCTGCTACTGGTGTTGCCCAATATCATCTGGCAGTTTCAAAACAATTTCCCGGTGCTGCATCATTTACAGGAGCTGGCACGTACGCAACTGGTAAATGTAAACCGCAGCGATTTTGTAAAAGAGCAGTTGCTGTTTTATATTGGCGCCCTGTTTATTATTATAGCTGCATTTGTGGCGTTGTTTATTTACAAACCATTTAAGCCATATCGTTTTTTTGTGTGGGCATTTGCTTTTACCATTGCCATTTTTCTTTACTTAAAAGCAAAAGCCTACTATGCTATTGGGCTATACCCGGTGTTTATTGCATTTGGTGCGGTGTACCTGTCTCAATGGTTGCGGCATGGTTGGAGGCGCTGGCTGCAGCCGGTTGCGTTTGCCATACCGGTGTTATTGTTTGTGCCGTTTTACCGTATTGGTTTCCCCAATAAAAGCCCGCAGGCCATTCAGCAAAACATACAGCCGTATAAAGCTATGGGCCTGCTGCGCTGGGAAGATGGTAAAGACCACGCCTTGCCGCAAGACTTTGCTGATATGCAGGGCTGGAAGGAGCTGGCACATATTGCCGACAGTGCTTTTGCATTATTGCCGCCTAAAGAAAATACATTGGTGCTGTGCGACAACTACGGGCAGGCCGGTGCTATAAACTATTACACAAAAAACAAAAACATACAGGCGCTGTCGTTTAATGCAGATTATATTAATTGGTTTAACCTGCAGCGGCCAATAGTTAATATGGTGGTGGTAAAAGAACCCGGCGAACCCATTAATGAAGAAGCCAAACAGGTATTTGAAAGCATTGAAACGGCGGGCAGCATTACAAACCCTTTTGCAAGGGAGTATGGCGCCACCGTATATGTTTTAAAACATACCAAAGCGGATGTAAATAAAATTATTGAAAGAGAGATTAAGAAGCGGAGAGAAGAGTGAGATAGTTTGATACGCTTAGGTAAAAGCCCAACAACGGTATGCCCTAAAAGTGAGTGACCCTGCTGTTAGCGGAGCAAGCTACAACGATGCCGATTTCCGTACCTTTGCCCGCCTTCGCTAATGCTACGGCGGGCAGGCCCGCCCAAAATTGTCGGAGTATAAAATTTTCAGTAGGATTGTATGAAGTGTTTTCCCGAGTCTGCACTGGTGCAGTTAGAGTTTGAAAAAGTAAAGCAGTTACTGGCATTGCATTGCCGTACCGAATATGCCATTCAAAAGGCTGCGGCCCTGCGCATCCATACCCGTAAGGAGTTTATTGATACCGAACTGCGGCAAACCCACGAATACCGCCTGCTGCAGCAGCACGGGCTGAACTTTCCCAACGATTTTGTGCTTAACCTGGGCAAGGAGCTGAAATTGCTGGGCATCCCCGGCGCCACCCTCACCGGCGAACATTTTCTGCATATCAAAAAACTGGCAGGCAATACGGGTAATATCTTCCGCTGGTTCGATCATGAACGCCGCGGCGCTTATCCCGCGCTGGCCCGGGTGATTGAGGATACGTATTACGAGAAGGTAATCACCGAACTGATTGATGAGATACTCGACGAAACGGGTAATGTGCGTGACAATGCCAGTGAAGAACTGGAACGCATCCGCATGAGCCTGTACCGCAAGCGCAACGAGCTGCGCCGGGTATTTGACAAGATCGTAAGCAAGCTGAACAAGCAGGGCTATTTAGCCGAGATAGAAGAAAGTTTTATGAACGGCCGCCGGGTGCTGGCCGTGTTTGCCGAACAAAAACGCATGATAAAGGGTGTGATGCACGGCGAAAGCGACAGCCGCCGCACCACGTTTATTGAACCGGAAGAAACCACCGAACACAACAACGAAATATTTTCTTTAGAACATGAAGAGGGCAGGGAAGTGAACCGCATTCTGCGGCAGCTTACACAAAAACTGAGTGTGTATGCATCGCTGCTGAAGACCTGGCACGATGTGGCCGGTGAATATGATTTTATTGCGGCCAAGGCAAAATTTGCGGCTGACTATGGCGGTGAGTTTCCCAGCGTGGCGGATAAAGCACAGGTAAAACTCATCAATGCTTATCATCCGCTGCTGTTCATTTATAATAACCGCAATAACAAGCCTACGATTCCTGTAAATCTTACACTCACAGATAAGCAACGGATACTCGTTATCAGCGGCCCCAATGCCGGGGGTAAAACAGTTACCCTGAAAACGGTGGGATTGCTGCAGCTGATGATGCAGAGCGGGCTGCTGGTGCCCGTGCATCCCGACAGCGAGATGGGGATTTTTAAACAACTCCTGATTCATATCGGTGATACGCAGAGTTTGGAATTTGAGCTGAGCACTTATTCATCACATTTAAAGAACATGAAGCATTTTATGGAAAATGCCAATGGAAGAACACTGTTCTTTATTGATGAGCTGGGCAGCGGCAGTGATCCGAATTTAGGCGGCGCCTTTGCAGAAGTGATCATGGAAGAGCTGGCGCATAAACACAGTTTTGGGATTGTTACCACGCATTACCTCAACCTGAAAGTGATGGCCAATAAAGTGCCGGGTATCATCAACGGCGCCATGCAGTTTGACGAAAAGAATTTATTGCCGCTGTACAGGCTTATTGTGGGCAAGCCGGGCAGCAGTTATACATTTTCCATTGCGGAAAGAATTGGTTTGGAAAAAAGACTGATCGAAAAAGCAAGAATGCTGGTGGATGAAGATCATTTTACGCTGGACAAACTGCTTAACCGCACCGAACAGGATTTGCAAAAGATAGATAAAGAAAAACATGAACTGCAAAAACTCCTGAAGGAAAATGAACGCCTGAAAAAGGAAATGCAGCAGGTGATGGATAAGGAGCGGCACCGCCAGGAAATAGACCGGCTGAAACACCAGAACAAGATCAGCGAGGAACGCATGGCACATGTAAAGGATATGGAACGCCGTTTAAAAGCCATGGTCATTGAATGGCGCAAGGCCGAGGATAAGGATAAAGTGGTGAAGATGATCAGTGCCCTGCTGTTTAACCAAAAGGAAAAGATAACGGCTGAAAAACAACAGAAAAAACTGGAAGAGAAATTTGATATTATCGGCGGCGAGGTAAAACCGGGGGATAAGGTAAAGATGAAGAACAACCGCAGTACGGGTATTGTAAAAGAAATTAAGGGTAAAAAAGTAATACTGCAGGTGGGCGTGGTGCCCATCACCGTTGATATTAAAGATGTGGTGGTGATAAAGGATAAGCCGGAAGAGAAAGCAGTTACTGAAGGCAGGTAATGGATGGCTGTTATTTGAAGCGGCTATCATAATGGACAACCCGCTGGCCTGTGTCACTGAATATTTCGGTCTCGCAGATCCTGCATGGCAGGAGAGTGTTGCATCCATTACAATTACAGCAATTCATACAAAGTTCAGGTCTTACTCATTGAAGTGAAAAAGGAATCCATTTTACGGGTTCTTGCTTTTATATTGCATCCATCCACTCATAAGGAAATAATAATCCTGCTCACCCTGGTATAATCACCTGCAAAGCATAAAAAAACCTCAATAATATTAGCAAGTTTTTTGGGTGTAAAACTTCATTCCCTTACTTTTGCCGCGGAGAGATGGCAGCCCGCAGGGTTCTGTGAAAGCGGTCGAATGCGGCGGTCTTGAAAACAAAATAATCCACCCTTGTATTTTTGTTACATTCTCCGTTCTCTTAAAGATAACCGTTATTACTACGGTTATACATCCAATCTTGAACAACGCCTGGTAAAACATAACGCTGGCGGAGTTGCTTCAACAAAGTACAGAATTCCCCTTGTTCTTCATTATTCAGAATCATTTCTTGAAAAACCTGCAGCATTAGAGCGTGAAAAATTTTTCAAATCATTAGAAGGAAGAAATTGGTTGAAAGAAAATAAAATTATTTAGTTGATTTTTTGGGTTGAATAAGCTCCAAATCTTACTTTTGCCGCGGAGAGATGGCAGAGCGGTCGAATGCGGCGGTCTTGAAAACCGTTGACTGTCACAGGTCCGGGGGTTCGAATCCCTCTCTCTCCGCAAAAAGCCCTTCATTACCACGTAATGAAGGGCTTTTCTGTTTAAAAATTATTACATGTGTGGTGTGTTTGCAGCGATGAGAGACAGTTGTAAACCCGGGCGGATCAGGCTGTATAATAAAAATCCATCACCCTTGTTTGTGTATTTGTGCTGTTGGTGAACAGCATCACGATCTCGTAATGATTCCATGCTTTGTTGCCCATCTGCAAAGGCAGCATGTTGAAAAAAATACTGTTGCTGTATGACCCGGTTTCATCCAGCATATTCACACCATTCCAGGTGGCGCCTCCCACTTTTGTATCGGGGCCAATCGTATTCCAGTAAGAACGGTCCATAACGATCGTGGTCCATTGCCGGTCAATCCTGTGTATCCTGAAATAGGGATCGTCCGGCCGTAAGCCTGAGAATACCTGTAACCCGGCACCATCTTTTAAAATAAGCCTTGGTTTCCAGTTAATATCTGCAAAGCCCATCGGTGCTGCAATATTCAGCGCCTGTTTTTGAGAGAGTGCCACGGTAAATTCTTTATTCCACAAAAGTTTCTGTTGTTTGAGCAGGATTGAACTGAAGAGATGCAGCTGGAATTTTTTTTCTGTTGCGGGCAGTTTGCCGAATGAAACAGCAAGATCATTCTCACGTGTTTCCAGTTTTACCGAATCGGTTTTGATTCCGTTTTCCCAGGTAATAAAGGCCGAATCCACCTTGCTCAAAGGAAGGTATCCGGGGTTCAGTATCACGGTCACAAGTTTTGATCCTGCCGTAGGGTTGCCGGTACCTGCAGGTTTTTCTTTTTTGCAGGAAGCAACAGATGCTGCCACTGCAATGATTGCAATTGTTTTTAAATTCATGGTTATACTATTTAATTGTTCAAAAAAGCGGTTGTTTATACAAAGACAGTGAATACAGCTTTTGCAACAGATATCGGTTCTTCCACTATATCCAAAGGAGATGATGCAGGAATGGCCTGCGGCTTATTTTGCAGGGTATAAGCAGCCATTGTTTTGGCCAGCATCAGTAAGCCGGCCAGCGCCATTGCCCAATACCATTTATGGTTATGCATGTTTAACATTTTAGAAAGCAAACTTCGGGTGAGCTGGAAATGTGAATCTTGGTATTCACCAAGATTTTTATTCACTGTGTAAATTCCACCATTTTATCCGGTAATGTATCAGGATACACAAAAGCAGATAGCAGTGCGTGAACGGGATAAGCATTTTTAATCAGCTTTTAATTTTAAAAAACGGTAATAATCATTAAATTCGAAAACAGAACCTTCGCTTATGAACCCAACCTTGCTGGAAGACAGCAATGAAACCGGCTTTGGCGCCCTTTTCACCAATGCCACTGTCGGTATTATTATTGTATCAGAATATGGCGTGGTGGTCAATGCCAACCCATTTGCATGCCGCCTGTTCGGCTATGATGAAGAATCCATTACAGGTTTTGATATCTCTTTCCTGGTGCCTGCTCACCTGCGTGAACGCCACCGGTCACATATACATGCATATTTTAAAAGGCCGGTCGACCGCCCGATGGGCAAGGGCATCGAGCTAAAAGCCGTTAAAAAAGATGGTACGGAAATGTATGTGGAGATCAGCCTTTGCAGCTATACCACGGAGGACGAAACACTGGCGGTAGCATTTGTAACGGATATCACACAGCAAAAAACGGAGGCGGAAAAACTCAGGCATCACCAGGAAAACCTGGAACAACTGATCGTTGAAAGAACCGCCGAGCTTAATGCAGCTTTGCAACGGGAAAAGGAAACAGGTTTAATGAAATCGCGGTTTGTATCCCTGGCCGCTCATGAATTCAGAACCCCGCTGAGCACGGTATTGTCTTCCGCTGCGCTGATCAACCGGTACAATGACAGTTATGG
>JAXLUD010000006.1:155000-377692 GCA_046329655.1 Ferruginibacter sp. | reverse complement strand
CTGTTGCCGTTCTGCGCATGGCAGGCAATGCTGAAAAACAGCAGGGTGATAAGGGCAAGATTTTTTTTCACGGTTGCTTATTTATGTTTGCCGGCAGCTTTCTGTGTGGCATTTGTGATGATCAGGAAAAGAAGCCCCAGCACAAAGAACACCACCAATGACAAAATCGACTGGCGGATGCTGCTAACACCTTCAATAAACCCAAAGGTAAACAGGCCGATCACAATCGCCAATTTTTCGGTTACGTCATAAAAGCTGAAAAAGGAAGCCGTGTCTTTTGTTTCGGGCATCAGTTTGGAATACGTGGAGCGGCTGAGAGACTGAATGCCGCCCATTACCAAACCCACCAGTGATGCCAGTATATAAAAATGAACTTCTGTGCTGATGAAATAACCCGCAATACAAACACCGATCCACAACAGTACGGTAAAAATGAGCACTTTCACATTGCCAAACTTTTCCGAGAGCCTGGACATGGCCATGGCGCCGGCGATGGCCACCAGCTGGATGATCACGGCTGTTATGATGAGCCGGTCATCGGGCAGTTTTAATTCCT
Organism: Ferruginibacter sp.; assembly: GCA_046329655.1. Lineage (GTDB taxonomy): Bacteria > Bacteroidota > Bacteroidia > Chitinophagales > Chitinophagaceae > Ferruginibacter. Next base: position 377,136 of record JAXLUD010000006.1, on the reverse strand, counting down.
TGATGCCAAAATCGATGGCCACCAGCATCACTGTCTGCACCCCCATGCTGTAAAAGAAAAAAGCGGTGAGGAATCTTTTTAAGACAGGCATATGTGTTACCTGCTTCCATACCTGCTGCAGTTCGTGAAAGCCATTAACAAGGATATGTTTTTTTGCCTTGCGTTCACTTTTGGACGGGATGGGCAGCTTTGAAAAAGTGATTTGCGCAAACCCCACCCACCAGATACCCACCAGTAAAAAAGTGATCTTTAAAGCCATGGCCTTATCTGTCATCAGCATCACCAGCGCAAAACCCACCATTTGCATCAGCACGCTGCCGATATAACCCATCGTATAACCTTTGGCGCTGATGCGGTCCATATCTTTTTCTGCCGCGATATCCGGCAGGTAAGAATTATAAAATACCTGGCTGCCATAAAACCCGATCCCGGCAAACATAAAACACATCAGTCCGAGTGTAACATGGCTCTCGTCAAATAAAAACATGAGTGAGCAGCTGGCTGCACCCACATAACAGAAAAAACGCATGAAATTTTTCTTATTGCCTTTGTAATCGGCAATGGATGAAAGTATGGGGATCAGCAGCACCACGATAAAAAAGCCAAAGGACAGTACATAATCCTTCAGTTCTGTATTTACAAAAGTGCGGCCCAGGAAAGGAATGCCATCTTTAAATTTTGAGTTTTGCGTGCCGGTTACCGCTGCAAAGTATGCCGGGAAAAAGGTTGTGGTGATCACCAGGTTGTATACACTGTTGGCCCAATCGTACATGGCCCATCCGTTGATCACTTTCTTTGACGCGGTTACCCGCCGGGCCGGTGGCGCACCGGCAATGATTTCTTCATGCATTGGCAAAGGGTTGTGGGGTAAATATAAACATTTAAGCATAAAAATACCTGCAGTAAGCTGCAGGCATTTTTATATATGTTGATATGATTATTGTGCAGCGCCGCCGCCCAGGTCCAGTTTTAAATAAGGTATTTTTTTATAGGTTGTAAGTGTGTTGTCTGTCAGCTCAACGAGTACCGGTTTGCCTTTAAACACACTGTCGCTGATGATGGTGCCGATCGCCTGGAAAGGAAAGTCACCAATTTCCGCAGCCTTGGCTTTATCGGCCACCATGCGGAACACCACCGTGTCTTTTACTTTTATCAGCTGCACGCTTTTTGTCTGTTCCGTGTTATTGTTTTCTGCCTTGTCAACATCTGAAAGAACCTGCGCCGTGCGGCTGGCTTCCGTTTCGGCAATACCTTCTTTGTAATACACTTCCACTGAACCTTTCTTTACTTTTTTGCCATAATTGCTGCAGGAAACCAGTAATAATGTTGCCGACAGGACTGTTAAGATTATTTTCATACTGTTTGTTTTACTGCATAGATACAACCCCGGAACTGTACTGGAAATACCCGAAAAACGGTATTTATTTGATGATATTGGTATAAATAAGCGCCAGCAAAACAATTCCGGCAATAATGCGGTACCAGCCCCATACTTTAAAACCATGTTTCTTTAGAAAGCCAATGAAAAATTTAATGGCCAGCAATGCTACGATAAAGGCCACGGCGTTTCCGATCAGCAGGTTTTGTACTTCACCTTTTGAAAAACCGCCGCTTTCGGAATAATATTTATACAGTTTGTAAACGGTGGCAGCCAGCATGGTGGGCACCGCAAGAAAGAAAGAAAATTCAGCTGCGGCATTCCGGGTAAGTTTCAGGCTCATGCCGCCGATGATGGTGGCGGCACTGCGGCTGAGACCGGGGAATAAAATGGCCAGGCACTGGAACAAACCGATCTTGAAGGAAGTGGCAAAGCTTACCTTTTCTTCATCGTCGATGGTATGTACTTTAAAGATATTGTCGATAAAAAGGAAAACCAGCCCGCCGGCGATCATGATGCAGGCGATGAACAGGGGTGTTTCGAGCAGGGCATCAATTTTATCACTGAAGAGTTTGCCAAATACCAGTGCAGGGATGACTGCCACCACGAGTTTTACATAGAATTGCCAGCGTTTAAAATCAAAAAATTTCTTCCAGTATAAAACCACCACCGATAAAATGGCGCCCAGCTGAATGGCTACGGTAAATGCTTCGGTGAATTTATCTGTATTGCTGATGCCCAGCAGGTTTTCGGTGATGCGCATGTGGGCCGTGGAGGAAATGGGTAAAAACTCGGTAAGTCCTTCCACAATGCCGATAATGATGGATTGTATTGTATTCATTGTGCTGTTTAAATAAAAATTGCGAAGATGTAATCTCCGCAATTTATTATTAATTATTCATGATTGATTAGTCGTTGCCGGCCGATTTTTTCATGATGGCATAAATTTCCAGTACCAGTCCGGCTATTATGAGCAGGGGTGCAATGGTGATGCGGGTGGTGCTGTACACTTCGCTGTCGTTAAAAACTTTGGGATCGCTGCTTTTGCCGCCGCTCATTAAGAAAAAGCCGATGGCCATTACCGCAATACCGATCAGCATCCACATGTAATTGTCTTTTGTGAAGAGGGCATTACCGGGTGCCGGTTGTTTTTTTTCGTTGCTCATAATAGTTTATTGAAGTTGCAAACTTAATACAAATCGTCCAATTTCATCCGCAGGTATTTGATGACCGAACGGTGGGTGCTGAACAGGGTGATGCTGATACCCAGCAGCACGATCAGCGCAAAAAGCATGACCAGGCTCTTATTATCGTGAATGGCTTTAAAATCAGGCACCAGGCTTTCGGTAACAATGATGGCGCCCCAGATGGCCGCGATGGCGATGAGCGAGGCAATGAGCCCGTTTACAATGGCCCTGATATCGATCGGTTTGGCAATAAACCAGCGGGTGGCCCCCACCATTTGCATGGTTTTGATCAAAAACCGGTTGCTGTACATGGCCAGGCGAATGGTATTGTCGATCGAGAATATTACAAGAATGGTAAGTAATATAGCGGCCACCAAAAAGCCGATCATGATATTTCGTACCAGCCCGCCCACTTTGGATACCACTTCAGCGGGGAATTTGAATTCGGAGATCACGCCGGGGAAACTGCTCTGCAATTCTGCCGCCAGCACATCCAGGCTGTCTTTTTCCACATGGCTGGCCTTTACATGAAAATCGATGCTTTCGGGCAGCGGGTTGCTGTTGATAAACTGGCGCCAGGTGGTATCGTTTTCAGTTTCGTAGCGTTTGATGGCCATTTCCTTCGTTACGTACTCCACCGACTTGATATAGGGCAGGGCCCCAAGGTAATTCCGCACACTGTCGATATATTTTTTGGGCGCCTCCCGGTTAAGGAATGCCTGTACCTGTATGTTCTCTTTAAAATATTCGCCCGTTTTACGCAGGTTGATAAAAAACCAGCCTACCAGGCCAAATAAAAACAATACCAGCGCCACACCAATAATGGCATAGGCATAAGTTGGTTTACCACGGTTGCTGCCTGCTTTTCCGAATTGCGACATGTTGAACTGAATTTGTTGAATGGATGGGTTAGTACAGGACGCAAATTAACTCAATTTGCGGGTATTGCATTAAATTTGCCCACTACAAAACGGCTGTCTTTCTTATTTATTTTTATAAAAGGAGCAGATGGGGTGTGAACGGGGTTTAAATAACTTTTCTTTCACATTTTGCTGTATGATCAAGGGCTGGTAACATCCGCTGTATTTGCAGTTTCACGTTCAATGAAGCAATGGTGCTGAAGAGTGCGACGCCTGTGAAGCCGGGTATTGTTCAGCTGCTGGTAACATGATTATTCACTAACAAAATAAAAATCCGCCGCAGGTGGAAAAGGGTATGGAGTATAAGTTTAACGAGATTGAAAAAAAATGGCAGGACTACTGGAAAGAAAATAAACTTTACCAGGTACCGAATGAAAGCAGCAAGCCAAAATATTATGTGCTGGATATGTTTCCTTATCCGAGTGGCGCCGGTTTGCATGTGGGCCACCCGCTGGGTTATATTGCCAGCGATATTTTTGCCCGTTATAAAAGACTGAAAGGATACAATGTGCTTCACCCGATGGGGTTCGACAGTTTTGGCCTCCCGGCCGAACAATATGCCATTGAAACCGGTCAGCACCCGGCAGAGACCACTAAAAAAAATATTGCCACTTTTAAAAGCCAGCTGGATAAAATTGGTTTTTGTTACGACTGGGAACGGGAAGTGCAAACCAGCGATCCCGATTATTATAAATGGACGCAGTGGATTTTTTTGCAGCTGTACAATAGCTATTACAATAACGAAAAGCAAAAAGCTGAAAGCATTGATGCATTAGAACAGCGGTTCATGGTTCATGGTTCATTGCCACACACCACACACCACTCACCATTCACTGCTGCAGACTGGGCCGGCTTTGATGAAACCCGCAAACAGGAAATATTCATGCATTACCGCCTTGCCTTCAGCAAATACGGTGAAGTAAACTGGTGTGAAGCATTGGGAACAGTATTGGCAAATGATGAAGTGGTAAATGGTGTGAGCGAACGTGGCGGCCATCCCGTAGTGAAAAAGAAAATGCGTCAGTGGTATTTGCGTATTACGGCTTATGCCGACAGATTATTGGAGGGTTTGGAAACTGTAAACTTTAGCGACAGCATGAAAGAAATGCAGCGCAACTGGATCGGAAGAAGCGAAGGAGCAGAGATTGATTTTGCAATACAGGGACAGACATCAAAATTAAGAGTATACACAACCAGGCCCGATACCATTTTTGGTGTTGACTTTATGGTGGTGGCGCCGGAGCATGATATAGTAAATGAAATTAAAAGCGCTGAACAGGCTGCTGCTGTTGATGAATATGTGGCTTATGTAAAAAGCCGCAGCGATGTGGAGCGCCAGGCCGAGAAAAAAATCACCGGTTGTTTTACGGGAGCCTATGCGATGAATCCTTTTGACGGAAAACAAATTCCCATCTGGATCAGCGAGTATGTGCTGGCGGGTTATGGCACCGGCGCCATCATGGCCGTTCCCTGTGGTGATGAAAGGGATTTCAAATTCGCCAAACATTTTAATATTCCCATTACCAATATTATCGGCAGCCATTTTAATGGGGAGGAAGCCAACCCCACCAAGGAAGCCATTTTGGAAAACAGCGGTTTTTTAAACGGGCTGCTGATGAAAGATGCCATTGGCGTGGCAGTAAATAAAATAGAAGAACTGGGAATAGGAAAACGCAAAGTGAATTATAAAATGAGGGATGCCGGCTTCAGCCGCCAGCGTTATTGGGGCGAACCGTTCCCGATTGTATGGCAGGGAGAAACACCGGTGATTGCAAAAGAAGCATTGCCATTAGAACTGCCGCATGTTGATAAATACGGTCCCGGTGCAGAAGGCGAAGGCCCGCTGGCAAATATTACCGAATGGGTAAATACACCGGAGGGCAGAAGGGAAACGAGTACGATGCCGGGTTATGCAGGGTCATCCTGGTATTTTTTGCGATACATGGATCCCAACAACGATGCTGAATTTTGCAGCCGCAGCGCCAGCGATTACTGGAACCAGGTGGATTTATACATTGGCGGTACCGAACATGCCGTGGGGCATTTGTTGTACAGCCGCATGTGGACGAAAGTGTTGTTTGATTTGGGATTGATTGGTTATGATGAGCCGTATAAGAGGTTAGTGAACCAGGGGATGATACAGGGGAGCAGCAGGCTTCTCGCTAAACCACATTTTCATTGGCATGACGAAACTTCCTTAAAAAGCAAGAACAGTAATACAACTCCAATTTTCTTCTCAAATTCCTATGTCGAAGAGTATAAAAAAGATGAGTTGGGAACAATGAAGAAGATTATTGAGAAAATAAATACTATTGAAGGTTTCAATATTAAATTAGATGACTGTTCGGGGTTTGAAATTTTAGAACTGAGGGTCGATGTAAACTTTGTTGATGGTACTATCTTAAATGAATCTGAGTTTAAAAAATGGAGAAAAGAATATGCTAATGCAATTTTATTTCCTGAAGAGGAGGGGCAATTAAAGGGAAAAGTTGTTTGTGGTATCGAAACAGAAAAAATGTCAAAACGATATTTCAATACAGTTGATCCCGCAGACTTATGCGATAAATACGGCGCCGATACTTTCCGCATGTATGAAATGTTCCTGGGCCCGGTGGAAGCCAGTAAACCATGGGATACAAAAGGTATTGAAGGCGTACATCGTTTCTTAAAAAAATTATGGCGTTTGTTTAATGATGAATTGAAAGGTAAAGTTTGGAACAATGATAAGGCCACCGATGCCGAATTAAAGATCCTGCACCGTACCATTAAAAAAATTGCGGAAGATACCGAGCGCTTCAGTTTTAATACGGCCGTAAGCACGTTTATGATTTGTGTGAACGAACTGGCCGATGCCAAATGCCATAAAAAGGAAGTGCTGGAACAATTGCTCATTTTATTAACACCCTATGCGCCGCATATTGCAGAAGAACTGTGGAGTCAGCTGGGTAATGAAGGAAGTATATTAGATGCAGCTTATCCTGCTTTTAATGCGGCATTGCTGGTGGAAAGCAGTAAGGAATATCCAGTATCCATCAATGGTAAAGTGCGTACCAATCTTGTACTGCCGGTGGAGATCGGTCAAAAAGAGGTGGAAGCACAGGTATTGCAAAACGAAGTGGTGCAAAAATGGCTGGAAGGCAAGGCGCCAAAGAAGATCATTTTTGTAAAAGGCAAAATGATCAACGTGGTGATTTAAAAAGGCTGTAAAATCAATCTTCACTTTAATCTTCTCCTTTTCCTCTCCCCTTGGGGGGAGATAGAGAGGGGTTTAGTGCATGCTCCACACGGTAAATGCGATCAGCCCTTTTTTCAGCACCCCAAAAATAAAATAGAAAAATACCCTGCTGCACAGCCAGGAGATGAGCAGGTTTTTCCACCAAACAGTATTGAAGAGCCGCTTAAATGCCACAAAGAACCAGGGCATCCAGAAAACCAGGTGCATGAATTCAAAACTATACCCGAACACAAAGGTGGAAACCGGCTCGGTGAATTTGTTGTAAAAAACCCAGTCGAACGGCGCCATGAGATAGCCGCCGGCTTTGGATCCAAACCATTTATACGGAAGGTAAAAAATAGCAGATGTAACCAGGTACATCAGCATATTATATACCATAAAATGCACCGATAAAATAAGTGCGGCGCCGTAAAACCGTATTTTTTTAAAAAAGAGCAGGAAGAAAAATGCGGCTATCAGCGGCAGTATGAAAAAGATCAGCGATTTGCCGTAAGTGGCAATATGGCTTTCAAATTTTTCATTGAATAAACGGCTGCCCAGGTTATTGGCATATACCTGCAACTGCTGCCGGTTAATATAAAAACTGTCGTTAACAGTCTTTGACCTGAGCCACATGCCGCCAGCGGAGTCAAGCGCTCCGTTATGTGCAAAATCTTCGGCCAGGTGGGTGGTGATAGCTTTTTGTTTCGCCCTGATAAGATTGAGCATACTGTTCTCCACGGCCTCGTCAGCTGGTTTTGCCCATTTAAAAATTTTATAGTCGCTGATGGAATAATATTGATAATCGAACAGGTTCGGTATATAGTCTGTGGAACCGATTTTGCCTACGCCTAAAAAGAACAGTACACTCATTACAAGGTACAGCTGTACCGGTTTGGCATAAGGCACCGTAACGCCGTTCAGGTTTTCCCTGGTAACAAAGCCTGGTTTGAAAGTGTTGAGTTTGATCGTTTTTAAAACTTTGTTTTCCCAGTGCCAGAAAAAATCAATCACCTGGTGAAAAAAATGTTTCGCGGTTAAATGTTTTTCATTGAATACTTTCTCCCCGCAGTTGTTGCATATTTTGCCGGTAAATGAATGTTTGCAGTTGCGGCAGGTATGGATATGTACGGGTGCTTTAACATCACTTACGTTATACTTCATCAAAAAATTTTTGTAAAAATAGGAGATTGGGCCAATCATTCATTTTTGTTGATAATTTTATAGCAGCAAATATGAAACCCCTGTACGAAATATTAAAGCAGCATCGTATCCATTTTCATAAAGTGGTTGATTTTACAGGTACGGATATCATCGCCCCGCTTGATCTTACCAAAAATAACCCCTCCCTCACCGAATTTATTTTTAACGACACCGAAGCATTTGCTGCTTATATCCAGCAGGAACTGGTTAAAACAAATGCCCGCTATTTAATAGGTGGCTATAACGAATTGCGGGAGATGTACAAACGCAGCGCCCTTTTTGATTTTGAAAAAAAACAACTGGGCACATCCGGTATCCCCCATCATAATATTACCGAACCCCGGCGTTTACACCTGGGTATTGATATCTGGAGTGCCGCGGGAACTGCTGTATACGCTCCCTTAGGCGGCATGGTGCATAGTTTTGCCAATAATGCCGGGTATGGTGATTATGGCGCCACGATCATTTTGCAGCACCAGCTGGACACGGTGACTTTTCATACCCTGTACGGCCATCTCAGCCTGAAGGATATCGCCGGTTTAAGGGAAGGACAGGTGATCACACGCGGGCAGCCTTTTGCCCATTTTGGCGCTCCATTGGAAAACGGGTACTGGCCGCCACATCTCCATTTCCAGGTAATTGAAGATATGGAACTGAAAGAAGGGGATTACCCCGGTGTGTGCAGGCAGTCGGAAGCAGCAAAATACTTGCAAAATTGCCCGGATCCTGGTCTGATATTGAATATGAAGCCTTAGTAAAATGATGAAACGCTTCTTTGCTTTGTTACTGTGCACCATGTCTGCAGCAGTGCTGCAAGGGCAATCTCTTACCGGAATCTGGAGTGGTAAAATTAGCCGTAAGGCACCCGGTTACAGTGGTGTGGAAAGTATCGAAATGCAGGTAAACCAGTCGGGTAAAATTCTCCGGGGATACACATTTGCCTTTAAGGACACCAGCCGCTTTGTGCTGTTCGATATGGCCGGGAAACGCAATAAAAAAACACAGACTATTGATATCCGTGAACTGGGCTATGCATATTTTGTTTTACCGCCAGGATTTCTGCCCTGTGAGAAGATTTTCAGCCTTAACTATTATAAAATAGGCAAAACACAATATTTGTCCGGCACTTGGACGGGCAACGGGAATGATACTTCCTGTTTTCCTGGTGAGGAGTTACTGGTGGTACTGCAAAAAATAAAAAAACCGGAGTATCCTCTAGAGCAGTTTGTACAGAAAAAAATATTCGATTACATACAAAGAAAACAAGCCCCTTCCGGCAATGTTGATATCGAAATTCCTGAGCCGGAACCGCCAGCGCTTTTACAAAGCCCGTTTACAGACAGCATACCGTTGGAAAGGAAGCTTGATATACAGGAAATTATTAAGCTGCCCGATACCCTTGCCACCATTACGCTCTATGACAATGCCATTGTGGATGATGATACGGTGTCGGTATTTGTTGACAAGATACCGGTGCTGCAGCGTCAGCGGATCAGCATCAAACCACTCAGTTTCAATATTAGGCTCAGTGACCCTGGTAAGCCAGTGGAAATACTGATGCAGGCCGAAAACCTGGGATCCATTCCGCCCAATACCGCTGTAATGATAATAGAAACGGCCCATAAACGTTATGAAGTAAGACTGAGTGCCAGCTTCGAAAAACATGCAGTTGTCATTCTCACTTATAACACCGAATAAGTTCAGGGAAGGACCGAACTTTTGCCGTTAAAGTTTGTTTAAACATCCTGCCGGGCAAATAAAAAATGTACCTTTGCCCGGTAACAAAAATACTATGGAAATAAAGCCAGGCCCGCTTTTAAGCACCATCAATTCCCCTGCCGATTTAAAAAAAATATGCCGGGAAGACCTGCACAAGGTCAGTGATGAGCTGCGCCAGTATATTATTGATGTGGTAAGTGTGCATGGCGGCCATTTTGGCGCCAGTCTTGGAGTGGTGGAACTCAGTACCGCTCTCCATTATGTGTACGACACGCCTTATGATCAGCTGGTATGGGATGTCGGGCACCAGGCATATGGACATAAGATTCTCACCGGCAGAAGGGATATCTTCCCCACCAACCGTAAATACAAAGGCATCAGCGGCTTTCCCAAAAGGAGCGAAAGCGAATACGATACTTTTGGCGTAGGGCATTCTTCCACTTCCATATCTGCAGCATTGGGCATGGCCATGGCAGCAAAATATAAGGGCGAAAAGCGTAAGAGTATTGCGGTGATTGGCGATGGCGCCATGACTGCAGGTTTGCCTTTTGAAGCCATGAACCACGCAGGAGTGGCTGATGCGGATGTGCTCATTATCCTGAATGATAACTGCATGAGCATCGATCCCAATGTGGGCGCACTGAAAGAATACCTCACAGATATCACCACGTCCCAAACCTATAATAAGGTAAAGGACGAAGTATGGCACCTGCTGGGCAAACTGCCCGTGGGTAAATCCTTCAGCCGTGCCATGGCACATAAACTTGCCGAAGGGGTGAAAGGTATGGTAAGCAGCAGCGCCAATTTATTTGAATCATTAAAACTGCGCTATTTCGGTCCCATCGACGGACATAATATTGTCAAACTGGTTGACACACTCAACGACCTGAAAAATATTCCCGGCCCCAAGATTCTCCATATTCTTACCACCAAGGGAAAAGGATACGACCTTGCAGAAAAAGACCAAACGCTCTGGCATGCGCCCGGTTTGTTCGATAAAGTGACCGGCGAAATCCATAAAAAGAAATTTGATATTCCCCAGCCCATGAAGTACCAGGATGTATTCGGTTACACCATGATTGAGCTGGCGGAACAAAACGAAAAAATATTTGGCATCACACCCGCCATGCCCAGCGGTTCTTCATTAAAATACATGATGGAAAAAATGCCGCACCGTGCATTTGATGTGGGCATTGCCGAACAGCATGCTGTTACACTCAGTGCAGGCATGGCCACACAGGGAATGAAAGTATTCTGCAACATCTACTCATCCTTTATGCAGCGGGCATACGATATGGTGGTGCACGATGTGGCGATCCAAAAACTGCCGGTTGTATTCTGCCTGGACCGTGCAGGTTTGGTGGGAGAGGACGGTCCCACGCATCATGGCTGTTATGATATTGCCTATATGCGTTGCATTCCCAATATGGTTATTTGTGCACCCATGAACGAAAGGGAGTTGCGTAATATGATGTACACCGCCCAGCTGGAATCCACCAACCTGCCTGTGAGCATCCGCTATCCAAGAGGCGAAGGCGTTATTGCCGAACTGCAAAAAGATACCATGGCCGAAAAGTATCCCTTTGAAGCCATCGAAATTGGCAGGGGCAGGAAAATAAAAGACGGCGAAGAAGTGGCGATACTCAGTTTTGGTCACCCCGGTAATTTTGCAGCTGCTGCCATACGTGATGTAAAAGCAGAGGGATTGAACCCTGCACATTATGATATGCGTTTTGCAAAACCATTGGATGAAGCCCTGCTCCATGAAGTATTCAGCAAATTCAATAAAGTGATCACTGTCGAAGATGGTACCGTAGTGGGAGGCTTTGGCAGCGCTGTGCTGGAATTTATGAGTGCCAACGGATATCATGCAGCTGTAAAAATAATGGGTATACCCGATCAGCTGGTAGAACATGGTACTCCCAAACAATTGTATGCTGAAATTGGCATTGATGCAAATGGTATAGCAGAGGCAGTGAGGGAAATGGCCAGCATCAGTGTTACAGAGCTGCTTAAACAGTAAGTGTATTTTACTGAGAGGTCAGCCGCAATTCCGTTATGTTGTTTTCCTGAATTCATTTCCAATGAGATTATATATAAAAGCAGCAGCTTCATTTTTGATGGCTGCTGTTTTATTTTCCTGTGTGCAGCAGAAGCAGGAAAAACCATCTGCCAGTGAAAAAGCGGTTATCAAAAAAGACAAACCCGGCACTATAGAAGTAAGGCTGATTGGCACACTCGAAACCAGGCGGAGTTATGCCAATATCCAGTTCATGAAAAATGAAAAGGAAATTGACCGTTATCTCGCAAAGCAAAAGAAATCCGACCCGGAATTAATGGTTATGATGCCGGGATATTCCGACAGTTTTTTATATAAAGCTTTTGAGCAACAGCACCTCGTGAACGGAATAGAATTCAGGATTAACAGGTTCAAAAGGCAAACAAAGGATACTGCAAGTTTTACAGATACTTACGGCAGTAAGGTTGTATTCAAATTTTACAACAAAAATGGGTATGGCCATTTTAGGGTTTTCCGGGGAAATGATTCACTGGAGATCAATACTAATGCAACCAGCCTGCAGGATTTAGATTATGCTTTCATAGATATTATTCCGGGTGGCAATAAAGAGCTGGTATTCCTGGATGACTATTATGTTATGAACGGGGATAATTTCGATTTTAAGGTGTATGAAATCAAAACATGGTAACTGCTTTCTGTTTTGAATGAAGTCTGGAATAGTTTTCAACTTTCTTTAACAGGCCGCTTTATAATTTTATGGAAACACTACCGTTCAGCATCAAAGCCCGGTAAAACTCCATGAAATTTTTTATGCGGTCCCTTTTTACAGCATTGCTGTTTTGCGCCAGTTTATCTGCACTGGCTTATTTTTTCTGGTACAAACCCAAATTCAGCAAACATACGGCAGTTAAAAAATTTGTTGCTGCGAATGACGAAACCGCAAAAGAAACGGCGGCAAGAGTTAAAATGCATGCAACGGCATTGGGTGCATACGCAAAAGCAAAGGGTTGTAATACGGATTATTGTTTCCTGGTGGATATGAAACTGTCATCAGGAAAAAAGCGGTTCTTTGTTTATAATCTGATGAAGGATTCTGTTGAGATTTCGGGATTGGTAACACATGGCAGCGGTAAAACAAATACCAGTGAAATACAATTCTCCAATACAGAGGGCAGTCTTTGTTCTTCCTTGGGGAAATATAAAATCGGGAATTCTTATACGGGTAAATTCGGACTGGCGTATAAACTGTACGGACTCGATGCCACTAACAGTAATGCCGCCAGCCGCTATGTGGTGCTGCATTCTCATGCCTGTGTGCCCATTGGTGAAACAGATCCTTTTCCTATTTGTGAAAGCTGGGGATGCCCTACTGTGGCGCCAGCCTTTCTTTCCGAACTGGCAAAGTATATTGACAAACCGGGGAAACCTGTGTTGTTAAGTATTTATAAGTAAGGGTTGAAAACCTTACAAAGATTTTCAACCCTGTGCAAAAACAGGTTAATACATTGGAACTTCTATTGCAAGAAGTTCAGTGTCTTCCGCAGCTATAACCGTAAAACTGCCTGTTTCCGAAATTCCCACCGCATCTCTTTTTTCAAGTGTGATATCAGCTACAGAAACTTTACCGCTGATATTCACAAGAAATATCCCGTTTTTATCAAAAGCCCTTGTATAACTGATGGACTTGCCTGCTTCCAGTTTTGTAAGTGAAAATTTCGCATCCTGGTTAATCCATAAAGCATTATCCGATTCAGCAGGTGAAACAACTGTTTGCCATTTGTTTACCCTTTCATTGATATCGAAACTGCGCTGGTCGTAACGGGGGGTGATATTCCTTTCTTTGGGGAATACCCAAATTTGAAACAGTGTTACAGGATCTGTTGCCGATGCATTGAACTCCGAGTGCTGCACACCTGTGCCTGCGCTCATGATTTGCACATCCCCGGCTTTGATCACACCCTGCCCGCCGGTACTGTCTTTATGTTGTAAGGCACCTGTAAAAGGAATGGTGACAATTTCCATATTGTCGTGCGGGTGTGTGGGGAATCCACCACCACCTGCCACATAATCATCATTCAATACACGTAATAAACCAAAATGGATCCTTTTGGGATTGTAATACTGGCTGAAACTGAAGTAATAATTGGGTTTTAACCAGCCATAATCGGCACTGCCCCTGTCGGCTGCTTTATAGAGTTCTGTTTTCATGTTTTAAAATTTAATGTTTAAACATCAAAATGAATGCCACATTGTAAAACTGCCAATATTGCCTGTTATAAATAAAGAACCCCCTGTTTCAGGGGGATTAATCAGTTCCAGGTAGTGGGATTATCGTTGGGCAATTCCCCGGCTACTTCTTCTTCCCGGTTTTCGTTCCATTCCACAATGAAATTATTCCTGCCCTCGCCAATCAATAAGGTGATATACCGTGCCTGCGCCATTTCGAGCATATTCAAAAACAGGAAAAGTGCATGGATGCGGTTTTCACAAACCTCAAATATCTTTTCAAACGAAAGTGTTTTTTCTTTCCGGCAAATATCATGCATATAAGCCCTGGATCCTTCCATGGTATAGTTATACTGCACCACGGTATGCACAGGTTTGTTGTTGCGTTCCTGCAGCTTTGCCACCACACGTTCAAATGCTTTCATCAGTTTGAAGAGGGTAACGGTTTGTATTTCGGTGCCTTCACCGGCTTCTTCTCCAATAATGGAAAGCTCTTTCTGCAGGTTACCACGTTTTACCATCATCATCCGCAGGCCTTCCATTTCGGCCATTTTAGCAGAAGCTTCCTTGAATTTTTTGTATTCGAGAATCTTATCGATCAGCTCCTGGCGGGGATCAATTTCATTGCCTTCGGCATCCAGCTCTTTACGCGGAATCAGCATCTTGGCCTTGATGCGCATAAGGGTGCTGACAAAGAGGATGAATTCACTGCTCAGTTCAATATTCAGCTTTTCAGTGGTATGAATAAAGTCAAGGAAATCATTCGTGATCTTGGTGATGGGAATATTATAAATATCCAATTCATCCCTTTCGATGAAGAATAAAAGCAGGTCAAAAGGTCCTTCAAAATCGGCCAGTTTTATCTGGTAAGAAGCAGTGTTCACCATATCAAAATAATTAAAAAGCCTCCCGCCAAACAGCGGGAGGCAAATGTATTGATAATTGCTTTAGAATCCGGGCCTGTTATTCCACATTTATCTTACAATTTTACAGTAAGTCCGACACCCAGGATCTCCTTCAGCTGCACTTTTTGTATTACATCGTCATCATATATCATGTCCACACTGATATTGGTGGCCAGCCATTTGTTGAATTTCATGGTAAGCAGGTTGGTAAAGAAAACATCCACATTTTGCGGGTTTCTTTTATAGTTGCTGAAAAGATCCAGCCGCGTGGTATACGTGGCCCACTTGGCCAGGGGTTGCGTGTATTTGGCCGTTAAATAAGCGCCTATTTCATTGTATACTTTTTTCTGGGCGGGTACACCAAATTTGGTCACATTATAGAAGTCGGGGTCGTTTTTGAAGACCCAGCGGGTGGTGGCCGGTGAAATGAAAAGGGAGAATTTGTCATTGGGTCTGAAATCGGCACCCAATGAGAACAATAATTTACCCGGTGCCAGGAAGTTGGAAATTTTTGTATTGGGGGTTGTATTGTAATCATAGCCTTCCAGCGACTGGCTGTTGAAATTGACCAGTGCAGCTGCATACCATTTTTTAGAAAGCTGGTAGCCATACTTGCTGGTGATATCAATACGGTCGTCGGTTTTGCGGAAACGGCCATAGCTCGTGGCATTCTGGAAACCCAGCGCCAGGTCAAAATAATTATCCCATGTATTTCTTCCTTTACGGTAATTGATACCATAGTTTAAAATGCTGTTGATGCCAAGGGTGTTTTGTTCGCCGCCGGCAGCCCAGTTACTCAGGCTGCCCTGGTTGATATTCAGGATAAAGGTGCCTCCTTTTTTCCACCCCTCTTTTTCAGCGCTTTTCACTTCTTTGCCGGCATCTTTTTGTAGTTCTTTCACGGTTGCGTCCTGGGCATTTACGCTGGCGGCAACGATAATGGCCGCAGCGCTCAATAAGATTATTTTCATAAATAGTGATTTGTGTAAATAAAAAAAGCATTGCTGCCCCAAAGACAAACAATGCTCGCAAATAGTTGTATTCTGTATAATTATTTTTTCAGCGAATCCCTTATTTCCATCAGCAGCGCATCTGTTGATGAAGGGCCTGCAGGTGCTTCTTCCTGTTTTTTCTTCATGCTGTTGATTGCTTTGATGATCAGGAACATCACAAATGCCACGATTATAAAATCAATCGCTGCGGTTAAAAAAGCCCCCCATTTAATGGCCACCTCGGGTTGTGTAATGGCCCCGGCTGTGTCTTTAATCTCCTCTTTAAGGATAAGTTTATTGGTACTAAGGTCTTTGCCGCCCAATAAACCAATCAGTGGTGCAACCATTCCCTCGGTAAAGGATGTTACCACTTTGCCAAAGGCACCGCCCATTACAAATGCAACGGCAATATCAACCAGGTTGCCCTTCATGGCAAAATCTTTAAATTCTTTTACAAATCCCATTGTTTTTAAGTTTTTAGTTAAGAAAATAAGCGGTTATACCACGGAGAAGGTTATTATAAAAGTAGCGATATTACGATAAAAATGCAAACAATTATGCTGGAAATTTTTGAAAATGCAGAAATTACGGTTGGTTAAAAATTACTTTGTATTGTGATTGAAAAAACCTTCAACTTTGCTGCCTAATTTTCAGACTTTGAACAAAGGCTTATTTAACTGGCTCATCTTTATTGCGCTTTCTGTTATTTGGGGAAGCAGTTTTGTTTTAATGAAGGAAGGACTGGTAAGTCTTTCTCCATACCAGGTGGCGTCACTGCGTATCGTTTTTTCCGGTATTGTACTGTTACCAACCGCTGTAAAATTTCTAAGGCATATTCCCAGGGATAAGGTTTTTGTAATCTTTATGTCGGGGCTGTTAGGCAGCCTGCTGCCTGCCTATTTATTTTGCATTGCAGAAGAAGGGATTGATAGTGCACTGGCCGGTACGTTGAACTCCCTCACTCCAATATTTGTAATCGTTACCGGGGCATTGTTTTTTAAAAGCAAAACCTCTTTGAATAAAGTGCTGGGTATTGTCATTTCATTTACCGGCAGCATCCTGCTGCTGCTGAGCAAAGGGCATTTGGGCAATAACCAGAACCTGCTCTATATAAGTTATGTGGTGCTGGCTACTTTTTTTTATGGTATCAATGTAAACATGGTGCACCGTCACCTGCAAAATATCGGCTCATTGCAAATAGCTGCAGTGGCTCTCGGATTAAATGCCATACCTGCATTGTTGGTGTTATACTTTACCGGCTATTTCAATCTGGATCTTACCAGTAAAGGTGTGCTCTGGTCTACCGGTGCAGCCGCTGTACTGGGTATCATGGGTACTGCCGTTGCATCCATCATTTTTTATGTTCTGGTCAAACGTGCGGGTGCAGTGTTTGCCTCTATGGTTACTTACGGGATACCGTTTGTGGCAATTATCTGGGGTATTATTTATAAGGAACAGGTTGGATTTAAGCAGGTGCTTTGTTTATTACTCATCCTTGCAGGTGTGTATGTTGCCAACCGGAAAAGTAGTAAGTCAGCTTAAACTTGTTTTCCTTTCAGCTCCTTTCTTAGTGCTGCAGAAGTTTTGCTGCTGCCATCATGACTCCATCCCGGCGGCATGAAAAGATATTTAAGTTTATTGGTGAAGGATGTTTTTTTACTGATATCCTTACCAATATTTTCCCATTCGTGAAAGATGATATGAAAAGGGTGGTCGGGTTGTGCTGCAGGTTTAGTAAGCCCATATTTAACCGGCTCTTCTATTAACTCCTCCTGGAATGTGCCGAAGATTTTATCCCAGATGATCAGGCACATGCCCATATTTTTATCAAGGTAAATCACATTGCTGGCGTGGTGTACGCGGTGGTGGCTCGGGCTTACAAAAAATGCTTCAAACCAGCGGGGCATTTTGTTGATATAACGGGTATGCACCAGAATCCCATACGTTTGAGTGATTGAGTACATGAATACAATATCGAGCGGGTGAAAGCCCATCCATGCAAGCGGGGCAAGGTAAATAAACCGGTAAACAGGCTGCAGTACCGACGACCTGAAACCGGTGCTCAGGTTAAACTCTTCTGATGAATGATGGGTTACATGTACCGCCCAGAAAATACGGCAATAATGATCCACGCGGTGTTCAAAATAAAAAGCAAGGTCTTCAAGAACAAAAAGTGAAAGCCAGTATACCCAGGCTGTTTCAATTTTAAATAATGGGTGATGATAGCACCACATCAGCACACTGATATAAAAAGCCCAGCGCAGCAGTGCATCCAGACCTGCATTCAGCAGCATCAGGTATACATTCCACAAAGTCTCCTTAACAGAATAAAATTTCTTATGCTGCCAGTTGCTCAGCAGTATTTCGGCACTGATAAGAATAATGTAAAAGGGAGCAGAGAGCAATAAAAACCATGTTTCCCTTGCAGTATTCATAAAATAATTTTAGCTCGTGGCTTAGGCTTAAACCGCCATGATTTCTTTCTCCTTGGCCGCAAGGTGTTTTTCAACCAGCGCTATATACTTGTTGGTGCTTTCCTGGATATTATCTTCTGCATCTTTTGCCGCATCTTCACTCAGTCCGTCTTTTTGCAGTTTCTTGATATGTTCAATACTGTCGCGGCGGATATTCCGCACCGCAACTTTTGCATGTTCACCTTCGCCATTGCATTTTTTTACCAGTTCTTTCCTTCTTTCCTCGGTTAAAGGAGGCAAAAACAGGCGGATGGAAGTGCCGTCATTCTGCGGGTTGATTCCGATATTGGCAGCACCAATGGCCCGTTCAATTACAGAGAGCATGTTTTTTTCCCATGGCTGCACAGAAATGGTTCTTGCATCCAGTACCGAAATATTGGCTACCTGGTTAATAGGAGTGGGGTTGCCATAATATTCTGCCATAATTCCATCCAGCATGGTGGGGTTTGCCTTCCCGGCACGTATTTTAACCAGCTCTGCTTCCAGGTGGTTGATCGCTTTTGTCATCGCAGCTTCTGTATCGCTGATTACCTTATCTAATTCTTCGGCCATAATAGTAAATTTTGTGCGGCAAAGCTATAAAAAAAGCGCCATTGGTAAATGGCGCAATATGTTTAAATAAGTGAAAAAAATCAATCGGCCTCCACGGCTTCCTGTACCAGTGAAAATACTTTACGCGGCTTTAAGATAGCAGCAGCTCCCCCGGGAACGGCATTGCCGGTTTTGGCAGTCTTGTTTTTAGGCCTGCTGTAATACACGATGCCGATAAAAGCAAATGAGGCGGCGAGTAAAATACCCAGCACCGTGGTGGTACCCAGGCTGCGGAAGAAATAAGCGGCAGCTATGAACAGGATATTTACACCCACGCAGGTAAAAGTGATCATGCGGTGATTGAAACCAAGGTCAAGCAAGAAATGGTGTACGTGACTCCTGTCCGGACTAAATGGTGATCTGCGGTCCAGGATACGCAGCGTAAACACCCTTAATGTATCAAAGAGGGGAATCATCAGGATGGCAACACCAATGGCCGGAGCAGCTTCCAGCGGTACTTTCACCGCCGGGTTACCAGCCACATTGATGAATTTTATTACCAGTACAGAATTGATCAGTCCCAGTAAGAGCGAACCCGTATCTCCCATGAAAATCTTGGCAGGCGAAAAATTATAAATCAGGAACCCTATCGTGGCCCCGGTAAGGGCAAAAGCCATCACGGCATAGGTAAGCTGACCGGCCATATAAAAATAGGTTCCGAAAACAAGGGTCGTGAGTACGCCAAGGCTTCCCGCCAAACCATCCACCCCATCAATCAGGTTAAATGAGTTGGTGATCACAATGATGGTGAAAATTGTTAATACAATGCTGGCAATACGAGGGATTTCATATATCCCTAAAAAGCCATGCATATTATTGAGCTGGATGCCGCCAAATTTGATGATGATACCAGCTGCAAGCAGCTGGCCAATGAATTTTTTACTGGCAGACAATATCAGGATATCGTCTTTAAGGCCTAAAAAGAAAATAACAATGGAAGCCGCTGCAAAATACTGCAGTTCTGAAGTAATATTGGACGGAACCCCCATTAAAGTAGCAATGATAAAACCGGCAAAAATGCCCACGCCGCCGAGGGTGGGGATCACCGTTTTATGAACTTTACGCTCATCAGGTTCGTCGAATAATTTTTTGCTTTTAGTAATTTGAATAATAACAGGAATGGCAAAAAAAGTGATCAGAAACGCAAGCGCCGCACTTAGTAAAATATTATCCATTCAGTTTACTTTAAGGGTAATTGATAACGATAACCTTGAATCTTCCGCAAAAGTATTAAATATGTTTTAAGCTAACCTAATATTTAGGCTAAAATACTTAATAACATTTTCACATTTCAGAGCCTTTGAATGATCAAAAGGCTGCCCGGTGAAGTATATTAATTTTGGTACAGTTTCAAGGAGCTCATGTGTACAGTGAAATAACGTATAAATTGTGAACTTATTATTAACTGTTTGGCCCGCTGCTGCTTTTTTAGTTTTCAAGTTTACCAATTTAAAGTAGGTTTGCACAACTTTTTAAGACCAAACTTATACATTCATGACAACGGAAAACCTCCAAGCAACCGCCTCACAGGTGAGAAGGGATATTGTGCGTATGGTTCATGCCGTACAAAGCGGCCACCCGGGTGGTTCGCTGGGCTGTACGGATTTCTTAACCGCCCTCTATTTTAAAATAATGAAACACAACCCCGAGTTCAATATGAACGGAACCGGGGAAGACTTGTTTTTCCTTAGCAATGGCCATATATCGCCGGTTTTTTACAGTGTGCTGGCCAGGAGCGGTTATTTCCCGGTAAGTGAACTGGCTACATTCCGCAAGCTTAACTCCAGGTTACAGGGACACCCCACCACGCATGAACATTTGCCGGGTGTTCGTGTGGCTAGCGGTTCATTAGGGCAGGGGATGAGCGTTGCCATTGGTGCTGCTCTTGCCAAAAAACTAAATAACGACGCAGGTATTGTGTACTCATTACACGGTGATGGTGAACTGGACGAAGGACAAAACTGGGAAGCGATCATGTTTGCGGCTCATAAAGGGGTTGACAACCTCGTTTCGACAGTGGATTATAACGGCCAGCAAATTGATGGTCCTACCAAAAAAGTAATGGACCTGGGTAATCTTAAATCGAAGTTTGAAGCATTTGGCTGGCAGGTGCTGGAAATGGAGGGGAATGATATGGATGCCGTGGTTGCAGGCCTTGAAAATGCCAAAGCTTTAACCGGCAAGGGCAAACCTGTTGCCATCATGATGAAAACCGGCATGGGCAAAGGAATCGATTTTATGGAAGGCAGCCACGAATGGCATGGAATTGCGCCGAATGATGAGCAATTGCAAAAAGCATTGGCACAGTTACCGGAAACATTGGGCGATTATTAAAAATTTCTATCCGATAAATTGAAAGCTGCCCCGCAACGGGCAGCTTTTTTATTTTAATTCAAAAGGCTGCCTGCTGGCCTTGCGTGCCGGGAACCATGCTGCTATAAACGCAATGATTCCGGCAGTTGCCGCCACCAGTAAAAAATCAGTTATTACCAGTTTTACGGGGAAGTAGTCAATCAAAAAAGACCCGCCACCGATCTTTACCACTTTGAATTTCATTTGCAGGAGACAGAGGATTACCGACAGTGAAATACCACAAACGGTGCCAATGGCTCCAAGTAATAATCCTTCGGTAAGAAATATTTTTTGAACCGCTGAAGTATGTGCTCCCATGCTTTGCAGCACACTGATGTCTTTTTGTTTTTCCAGCACCAGCATGGTGAGTGCGCTGATCATGGTAAATGCAGATACAATCAAAATAAGTGTGAGCACCGCATAGATCACCCATTTTTCCATGCGCATGGTATTGTACAAACTCATGTTCTGTTCATATAAGGTCTGCACACGGTAGTTGTTTCCCAGCAGGTTGGCGAGCTTTTCCCTTGCCAGGTTGATATCCGTTTTATCTTTCAGCTTCAGTTCTGCGGCACTGTATTCATCCGCTGCCATGCCCGTTTGCCGCTTTACAAAATCAAGGTTGGTGATCGCGTATTTATTGTCAAAATCCTGCTGGATAAAAAAAACACCTTCCGGCACCACATTACCTTCACTCAGTGACTGGATGGGATCGCTGCCGGCACTGTTTTTTTTGGGAAGAATAATGGTAAGGCTTTGGGTGGCGGTGGCGGGATTGAGGTTTACTGCAGCCGCATATTCTATCCCGGCTCCCATCACAATACCCGGTTCATCCATTGTGCCGGTATTGAATCTTCCCTTGGATGTTTTGCCCGGCACCCCGCTTACCCGGCCATAATTTTCATCCACCCCTTTTAAAAAAACCACGGTTTGTGCACCGTCAGCCTCGTTGTTTTGCATCAGGGCTTTTTCTTCGGCTTCAAGACATACTGCCTGTATAAACGGCAGTTGCCGGATCTGTGCAAGCTGCTCAGGGGTAAGCGTAATCGTTTTCCCTTTAGCAGGGATCACTTTCATATCAGTGTAAAAAGAAGCATACAGGGATTTCACCAAACCTTCAAAGCCGTTGAACACACTCAGCACCAGCACCTGGCAGCAGGTGGCAAATGCAATCACTCCCGCGGTAACCCACGCAATGATATTAATGGCATTGGCGCTTTTCTTTGCTTTGAAATATCTCCAGGCGAAGGTTAAATACATGTGGGTGGTTCATGGATGATGGTTCATGGATAATGGTTCATGGATGATGGTTCATGGCTTGAATAACACATGTGTCATACTGCCATGATCTATGAACTATTAACTAAGAACCCTTTTCTTTATTGATGTCTTTAAACAGCTGTTCAATCTTGTCCACGTATTCGAGCGTATCATCGATATAAAAAGTAAGCTTGGGCATGCTGCGCAACTGGTGGCGCACCCTTTCGGTAAGTTCTTTTTTTATTTCCCAGCTCCTGTCTTCTATTTTTTTGAGCGCCGCCTGCGGATCAGCCACCTTAAAAAAACTCAGGTAAATACGGGCATCAAACAGGTCGGGCGTGATTTTTACAGATGCAATCGACACCATGCCGCCATCGATCATATTCAGGCCCAGCCGCTGAAAAATATCGCTCAGCTCTTCATTTAAAAGGCCGGCCACCTGTTTTTGTCTTTTACCTTCTAGCATATTACGTTGCTTTAATCGTTGTAAAATTAGTTACTTTGCCGTTTAATTTCAGATTTATTACAGATGAAGAGATATTCCCGTGTTTTTGGTTATTTGAAGCCTTATAAAGGCAAAATCGTTCTTTATTTTACCTATACTTTGCTCAGTATCGTTTTTTCTATTGTTTCTATCGGCATGTTAATGCCTTTTTTACAGCTGATCTTTGAAAATCCTGATCCTAAATGTGTTGATTGCAGTTCCATCACAAGGGGCAGTTCAAACCCTGCCATACAATATATCAATACCTGGCTGCTTACTTCCATACAAACAAAGGGAAAGCTGGCCACACTGGGTATAATCTGCGCCTTGATGCTCGCCTTTATTTTATTGAAGAATCTTTTCCTGTACCTGTCTTACTATATTTTAAATCCGCTGAAAAATAAAATTGTAAATCATCTGCGTGAAGACCTGTACAATAAAATACTCCGGCTTCCGATCGGGTTCTTCACAGAAAAAAGAAAGGGCGATATCATGAGCCGCATGACGAATGATGTGGGTGAAGTGGAAGGCTCCGTGGTAGGTACACTGGAAGGATGGATCAGGGATCCGCTGACCATCCTGTTCACACTGGGGACGTTGTTTTTTGTAAGTCCGCAACTTACATTATTCCTGCTGCTGCTGATACCTGTAATGGGAATTGCCATTGGCCGCATATCCAAATCGCTAAAAAAACATTCGCAAAAAGTTGCGGAGAAATATGGCGAAACCCTGAGTACGGTTGATGAAACCCTCGGCGGCCTGCGTGTGATAAAAGCTTTTAATGCAGAAAAACTGCTGAAAGATAAATTCGAAACAGAAAGTAACGAATTGCTGGTTGCCAAAAACACCATTGGTTACAGGCGTGATCTTGCTTCTCCATTGAGCGAGGTAATGGGCATCATGCTCTTCTGTGCTATTTTAGGTTACGGCGGATACCTGGTGCTGAACCAGCGTATTGCACTGGATGGCGCCACGTTTATCGGTTATCTTGGGTTGTTCTACATGATCATCAATCCTGCCAAAACGCTTTCAACATCTTTCAGCAATATGCAAAAAGGTGCTGCTGCCATTGGAAGAATTGAAGAAGTGCTGAAAGCCCCCGTGGTGGTGGATGATAATCCCAATGGTAAAAAGATACAGGAATTTACAGGCAGGATCGAATTTAAAAATGTTGGGTTTAAATATGAGGATACAGAAATACTGAAGAATATCAACCTCACGATCGAAAAAGGTAAAACTGTGGCATTGGTGGGCAGCAGCGGTGCTGGTAAAAGTACACTGGCCGACCTGGTGCCGCGTTTTCATGATGTAAGCAGTGGGGAATTACTGATCGACGGGGTGAATATTAAAGACTATTCCCTTCAAAGCCTCCGCAGCCTGATGAGTATTGTTACACAGGAACCGATATTATTCAATGATACCATTGCGAATAATATTGCATTAGGGATGACAGATGCCAGTAATGACGAAATAGAAAACGCTGCGAAAATTGCCAATGCGCATAATTTTATTGCCCAAAAAGAAAATGGCTACGAAACCAATATCGGCGACCGAGGCAGTAAATTAAGCGGTGGCGAAAGACAGCGTGTTACCATTGCAAGGGCCGTGCTTAAAAACCCGCCCATACTTATTTTGGATGAAGCCACATCTTCGCTGGATACAGAAAGTGAAAGACTGGTGCAGGATGCCATCAATAATTTAATGACCAACCGTACCAGTATTGTGATTGCGCACCGCCTTAGCACGATCCGTCATGCGGATGAGATCATTGTGCTGCAGAAAGGCGAGATTGTGGAAAGAGGAACGCATGATGAACTGATTGCACAAAATGGTTTTTATAACAGGCTGGTGGAAATGCAGGAAGTGAAATAAGCCGGCTCAGGGCTTGCCGTTTGCAGCGTCCTTCCAAAGCAGCTCCCCCTTCACAATCCAGGAAAAACCAAATGAACCCAGCGCAATGGCTTCCAGCCAGAATACGATCTTGTACCTGGATGCAGCTGCGCCCATCAGTCCCAGTGATGCGAGTGCAATGCCAACGATACATACGATCATGATTATACCGCAGGTAACATATACACGGTTGCGGTAAACTTTTTGCCGGGTGATTTTCTTAACGCCGGAAGTTTTCCTGAATAAATACAATGAGAAAAAAATAAAAGTGCTGAACAGCAGCAGTGCAAATACAAAATGCATCACGTGTACCGTGTAATTGCTGCTGGTGGTGGGGAACAGTGCCACACCCAGGGCGGCGGCGCAACCAACATCTGCGGCCCTGTCATCAATTTTTTCATAGCCCTTATATGCAAGCAGGAAAAAGCCCAGCACAAACAGTACGCCTACAAAAACATAACCGGCACTCCCGTTATTGTAATAATCGCTGATGGAAAATTCAATTTGCCAGCTTTTAAATGAAATGTAATTGAACAGGATCATCAGCAGTGGTAAGGAAATTCCCAGTATGCCAATAAGCTGGCGCAAACGGAAATAGGAGATCACCTGCTGGTTATTGTTTTTTTCTGCTTCAGCCATATGTATAAAAATAAGGCTTTCCTTCAAATCAAATGGGCAAGCTGTTCCTGGTCAGGCAGTTTTTCTTTTTCTGCTCCAGCCCACCACGAGTATCACCATCATGATGGCGCCAAAGCCCAGCCGCCAGTACATCCGGATCATTGATTTGCGTTCCTGCTCTTTACGGGCTGCTGCAAATGCATTGAGATTACGGGTGTTTTGCTCATTGAATGCGGCCATATTGATGGAGTCAGCCCGGCGCTGACTTTCTTTCATTGCAGCCTCCAGTTGTACACGGCTGCTTTCTGCCTTTGCAGTGCGCTCGTGCAGTTCTTTCAATTGTTTTTCTGATAACTGGGCCGATGCGACAGTACTTGCAACCAGGAGCAGGAAGGTGAATATCTTACTCATTTCTTTTTTGAATAAAGAAATGAAAATGAGTTGTAGTGACGCATACCGTTGAAAGGGTATTTTATGCGCCTTCGATCAGCCCTACAGCATTGCCCCAGGGATCATTGGCAACGGCCACTTTTATATCCCCGCCAACCGCCGTGATGGGTTGTACGCAAACGGCGCCATTTTCCAGGAGTTTTTTAAAGCTTGTCTCAATATTATCCACGCTCCAGTAAACAAAACTGTGGTTGCCACTGCTAACACCGCTCATATCAGGGTCAAGCCCAAGTTCACAGCCATTGATATCAAAACCCACATAAAACGGCTCGTCAAAATATGGCTGAATCCCGGTGATGGCAGCATACCATTCTTTTGCATGCTGCAGGTCGGGGGTATGGTACACTACGGTTCTTAACTTTTTAAACATGGTAATATTGCTGGAATCATTAAATGAAAGAAGGGAATGAAGTTACTCATTCCCTTGTTATTTCAATCCCTGTAAGGAGGATGTTTATTTTGCGTGGCCCATTTTCGCTTCAATGCTCAGGGTTGCATGCGGTACTGCACGGAGACGTGCTTTGTCAATGAGCTTGCCGGTTACGCGGCAGATGCCATAAGTTTTATTTTCAATACGCATCAGCGCTTTTTCCAGGTGATCGATGAACGTGATCTGGCGGCTGGCCATCTGGCTCAGCTGTTCCCTTTCCATGCTGATGCTGCCGTCTTCCATGGTCATGTAACGGCTGTCGTCCATATCTCCGCCTGTTTCATCTTTACGGGTGATCAGTCCCTGCAGGTAAGCCAGTTCTTTCTTGGCAGCTTCCAGTTTACGCTGTATCAGTTCCCTGAATTCAGTCAGTTCGGCATCGCTGTAACGAACAATGGGAGCACCCGGGTCATGTGCAGGCTGGTCCAGTACCGACTTGGTGAAATCAGGCTGGTATTTGCGTGCGGTTTTGGTGGTTATTTTTGGAATTACCACAGGTTTGGGAGGGGCCACTTTAATGTCTTTTGCTTTCAAGGCTGCGGTTGAGGGCGCAGGTGCTGCAGCTTTGACAGGGGCGGCTTTTTTTACTTCCTTAACTTCAGATTTCCCGCCTGTCGGACGGGCAGGCTTTACTTCTACTTTTTTAGGCATAGATTTTACAACCGGTTTTTTAGCCGGGATAGTTTTTTTTGATACTGGCGCGGACGGTTTTTTTACTGGGGCCGCCGCCTTTTTAGGAGCAGGCTTTACTGCTTTTACCGGCTTTTTGGCAGCTGGTTTCGCTGCTTTTTTAGGGGCTGGTTTTGCCGCTTTTTTAGCAGGAGCCGCCTTTTTTGCTGGCTTAGCAGGCTTTTTTGCAGCAGGTTTTACGGGTTTGGCAGGCTTTTTAGCTGCTTTGGCCACTTTCTTTTTTGTTGCCATACTACACTAATTTTTTAGTACGTTCACTTTTAATATGACACTATTCACTTCAATTTCAATACCGTCTGTTAAAACCGGCTCAAAAGCAAGCGAATCTGCCAGAATTTCGGCGCAAATATAGGGTTTATATTCAATTAACGATGGCTGCAATGCCTCATTTACCAACACTTTCACCGCAATCCTGTCAGTAAGTTCAAAGCCACTTTCTTTACGGATGTTCTGGATCCGGTTCACAAATTCACGGGCATCACCTTCTTTTTTCAGGGTTTCTGAAATGGTGATATCCAGGGCAACGGTGAGCGATCCCTTGCCGGCCACTTCAAAACCGGGTATCTCATCGGTGCTCACTTCCACATCTTCCCGGGTGATGGCAACCAGTTCTCCATCGGCGGCCTTGAGTTCAATATTTCCCGTGTCGAGCAGACCAATTGTCATATTGTCAAACTTCGCAATCTCATCAGCAGCCCATTTCATTTTTGCACCCAGCCGCTTGCCCAGGGTTTTAAAATTGGCCTTGGCCTTTTTACGGATAAAATCATTGTCGGCAGCAAGTATTTCAATTTCCTTGATATTGGTTTCGGCCTTGATGATCTCTTCTGCATCTTTGATATTCCGCACCATGGTTTCGTCCAGCGCCGGTATCATCACTTTTTGTAATGGCTGCCTTACTTTAATATTTACTTTTTTGCGGAGTGATAATATTAAAGAGGATGCATCCTGCGCCAGCTGCATGCGTTTTTCCAGGCCGGCATTGATCACTTCTGCAGCGGCTTTGGGGAACAGTACATGGTGCACTGACTCATGTTGAAAACGGCCGCTCACTGCATTGAGATTATTGAATAACCAGTCTGCAAAAAATGGCGCAACAGGGGCAATGAGCAGCGAAATGGTTTCGAGGCATTCGTACAGTGTCTGGTATGCACAAACCTTATCATGCTCGTATTCACCTTTCCAGAAACGGCGGCGGCACAAGCGCACATACCAGTTGCTCAGGTGTTCATCCACAAAATCTTCTATCGCACGGCCGGCCTGGGTGGGCTCGTATTCATCCATATTTTGCTGCACCGTATTGATGAGGGTGTTCAGCGATGATAAAATCCACTGGTCTATTTCAGGCCTGTCTTTTACGGGGATATAATTTTCTTTGAAGGCAAAACCATCCACATTGGCGTACAGGGCAAAGAACTGGTATGTATTATATAAGGTGCCGAAGAATTTACGCTGCACTTCCTGTATGCCGCCGATATCGAACTTAAGGCTGTCCCAGGGTGAGGCATTGGTAATCAGGTACCAGCGGGTGGCATCGGCACCATATTTATGAATGGTTTCAAACGGATCCACCACGTTGCCGAGGCGTTTGCTCATTTTATTACCGTTCTTGTCCAGTACCAGCCCGTTGCTCACCACGGTTTTATAAGCCACCGAATCGAAGAGCAATACACCCAGTGCATGCAGGGTGTAAAACCAGCCACGAGTCTGGTCAACTCCTTCGGCAATAAAATCTGCGGGGAAGTTTTGTTCAAATGTTTCCTTATTCTCAAACGGGAAATGCCATTGGGCATAAGGCATGGCACCACTGTCGAACCATACATCGATCAGGTCGGGCAGGCGCTTCATGGGTTTGCCAGTGGCAGATACGAGAATGATCTCGTCTACATAAGGTTTGTGGAGGTCGGATGCAAGATGCTGGATTTTGGATGCTGGTGTTTCACCAGTATCCAGTTTCAAGTATCCGGCATCAACAGACTTTTGCATTTCAGCTTTTAATTCTTCCACACTACCGATGCATTTTTCCTCCTCACCATCTTCTGTGCGCCAGATGGGTAATGGTGTTCCCCAAAACCTTGAGCGGCTCAGGTTCCAGTCCACCATATTTTCCAGCCAGTTGCCAAAACGGCCGGTGCCGGTGGCGGCGGGTTTCCAGTTAATGGTTTTATTCAGCTCCACCATCCGGTCTTTTACCGCCGTGGTTTTGATGAACCATGCGTCCAGCGGGTAATAAATAATGGGCTTATCTGTACGCCAGCAATGGGGATAGTTGTGTTCGTATTTTTCAATTTTGAAAGCACGGTTCTCCAGTTTCAGCTTTACTGAAATATCCACGTTCACATCCACATAATCCGGCTGGTCTTTGTAATTTTTTACATAGCGGCCGCTGAATTCACCCACACCATCCACAAATTTTCCTTCTTTATCAACGAGCGTAAGTATACCTAGGTTGTTTTTCTTACCTACTTTAAAGTCATCTGCACCAAAGGCGGGAGCCGTGTGCACAATACCGGTACCATCTTCTGTGGTAACAAAATCACCCAAAATAACACGGAAAGGTTGTGCACCGGGTGTTATCTCCTGTATTTTTTCAAGACTGTTTGCTTCAAAGGGTAACAGGCATTCGTAGCTGGCATTTTCCAGTTCTGTACCCTTAAAAGTTGAAATGATCTTATACGGAATATTCTTGCCGTCTTTTGCATAAGCTTCAAAATCACCATTTTCGTTTTCCGCTTTCAGGTATTTGCCAATAAGTGATTTTGCCAGGATGATATTTACCGGTAGATGAGTATAGGGATTGAATGTTTGCACCAGCGCATATTCAATATTTGGTCCTACAGTTAATCCTAAGTTTGAAGGTAAGGTCCAGGGAGTGGTCGTCCATGCCATCAGGAAAATATCTCCATCAACACTGTCAATTTTCAACTCCCCGCTGTCAGCTAACTTAAACATCACCGTCGCACTCGTATCCTTCACATCTTTATAGGTACCCGGCTGGTTTAATTCGTGTGAGGATAAACCTGTTCCAGCAGCAGGAGAGTAAGGCTGTATGCTCACGCTTTCATACAAGTAACCTTTTTTATACAGCTCACTCAAACACCACCAAAGGCTTTCGATATAATTATTCTCAAAAGTGATATAAGGGCTGTTCAGGTCAACCCAATAACCCGATTTCTGGGTGATTTCATCCCATTTGTCTTTATACCGCAGTACGGCCTCGCGGCATTTGTGGTTGTATTCTTCAACCGATATTTTTTTGCCGATATCTTCCTTCGTAATGCCCAGTTCTTTTTCAACGCCCAGCTCCACGGGCAGTCCATGTGTATCCCATCCGCCCTTGCGTTTTACCTGGAAACCCTGCATGGTTTTATAACGGCATACCAGGTCCTTTAAAGTGCGGCTGATCACGTGGTGAATGCCCGGCATTCCGTTCGCACTGGGGGGGCCCTCATAAAACACAAAGGGCTGGTTGCCTTCACGTAAGCTCACGCTTTTTTCAAATGCCTGGCTGGCCTTCCATTTTGCCAGGATTTCTTCACTGATGCCAGGAAGATTCAATTGCTGATATTCTTTGTACCGGGTGCTCATAAATTATTGCTGAAATCTTATTTAAAACAGGTGTGCAAAGGTACGGAAATAGCCCGAGCGTATTACATGATTTTGAATGTAATAAATACCTGCCGGCGCTGGAAAATACAGCAGGATAATTACGAAGGCTGCAGGGTAAAATTCCCTGAAACCCTTGCTGGTATTGATTTTCAGGTTGAGTTATCCACATTTTCGGCCATTGGCATAGTATTGGTAACTATTCCAGTGAGAACTTTTTCAGGATTATGGGTTTTACCAAAATAATGTTGCAAAAAGTCCCGTTTTTATTTAAATATATCCTCCAATATCATTTGAAATATAAAGTGGTTATTAAAAGTGATGCGTTTAATTTTTTTGCTGGTTTAGGGTTTTATTAGGGTAAAGACGGGGGTAGTCTTACTCCCGTCACTTTTTTAAACCGGTTCTGGTTTCCGTTTTTAAAATCCATATCCGGGAATCAATATCCTGTAAAAAAGCAGTCAATATCCTGGGTACATGAAGACTTTATCCCTGAAATGAAGTATTTGAAAAACTTGTTAGTGCCTTACACAGAAGTCTCCGTTTTATTTGCGGAGACTTTTGCATTTTATGCCACTGCTGTTCCGGCAATCATTCACTGTTTCACAACAGGACAAAAAAAAGGATGCATACCATGCATCCCTGAGGTTATTGTTTTAAAGCGGGACTTATTTGATCAGTGAATATTTGAATTGTGGTTTCCCCCTGAATCCGCCATCTGTACCCACACCCATGGCCACGCATTTCCACTTGTAATAATTTCCTGCAGCATCTTTAATTACATAAAAGCGGTCCTGCCTTGCGCCGGTAGCAGGTTGTGTGCTGCGCCAGCTGCTGCCGATTGTCCATTTGCCTGATAGCATGGTGGTATTTGCCACACTGTCTTTATTGAAATTGTTATACGCAGCCAAAGCGGTGGCAGCATCCCCATATACTTTTTGTGCAACGGTAACACCCGACAAGTAGTTTACAGCGATCATGTCAGAAAAATTGTAGGGCACATTGCCTGCTCCAAAATTTGCCTGGAACAAAGAATAGCTCCACATAATATCCCATTTATCTTTTTCAGGCTGGTTGTCCACCAGTCCGTTTTCGAGCGAAACATTCCTGAAATGATAAATATCGTTTTTGGGTATCAACAGTGTTTTAAAAGTGGTTTCGGTGATGCGTGCATATTGCAGTGTGTAGCCATTGTTGTTGCGCAGTATGCGTATTTTCATCCATGGCCTTGCAGCAATACCCCCCCCGGTGCCGCGGTTTATGATCACCACTTTATTATCTGCATCAGCTGCCGCAATTGCAGGGATCACTGTTTTAGTGAGGTCACCACTGATATCATCAAAATAGGCAAGCTGTTCGGGCAGGGGGTTGGTCTGGCTGGTGGTTAACGCAAGCCCGATGGTATCTGCTGCGCCCACGGCATTGATATCGGTTGTACCCAGCACTTTGGCGCCTGTTACGGATGTTGTGTTCAATACCACCCTGAAATCGGTTCCGCAATAAAACCCGATATCCCAGCTTGAACGGAGTACGGCCTTTTGTTGTGAGGCGGCCAGGTCGAGGTACACCGCATTACCCGCTGCGCTGCCTGGTTCAGCGGCTGCAATGCCATTAAGCTGCACTTCGGCATCATTGGTGGGGGGAATGATCGGATCAACATCTTTTTTGCAACTGGCAAAGGCCAGTGCGGCAAGGATGGTTAAGTATGATAAATGTTTCATTGTATTGCTGTTTAAAGAAATGAATGTTTATTTTTTATTCCATTGAAAATTCAGTCCCACAAAATAACTGCGGCCATAGCTTACCGGTACCGGGCCGGCGCCGCTGTGTATGCTGCCGCTGCTGGTGGCGGTATTATTTACATTGTTTATGTTGAAAATGTTTTTCACACCTGCTGATACGCTTACCAGTTTATTCACTGTTGTGGTGGCGGTAAAATCGGCCCAGTTAAAAGAAGATATTTTGGCAATGTACAGTACTTGCTGGCCACTGCTGTTTTTGCCATATACGTACTGCGGTTTGGTGCCTGTAAATTTGTACAGCAGGCTGAACTTTGTTTTCAGCGGTGTGGCATCATAACTGATGGCAGCATTTATTTCAGGGCTCCAGAGAAAATCTTTTTGATCGATCCTGCTGTAATCCTTGTCGTCGTATTGTTTCCTGTAATAGCCAATATAGTTAAACCCAAAAGTGGCGTCGATTTTTTTCCAGCTAATCCTGTTTTCAAAACTCAGCCCGGTTGTTTTTGCGTCATTCACATTAAAGTAGGTGTATAAGGTTGAATCGGAAGCTGACTGTGCAAAATCGATCAGGTTTTTAAATACATTATAATAAGTGGTGAGTGAAGCGTTGTAATGCATGCCATTTTTTGGCACTGCGGTCCAGTGGGCAGCCAGGGAAAAATTATTGGAATACTCTGCTTTCAGATCCGGGTTGCCCACAATATTATGGTTGATGTCAACAAAGGCAAAATACAATTCCCTTAATGCGGGAGAGCGGAAGCCGTAGGCATAGGCCAGGCGTAGGTCCAGCTGTTTGTTCAGGTTAAACTTTGCGTTGAAGGAGGGTATCACAGGCGGCGCATCGTAAACGGAGTTTTTAATAAAACGCAGACCGGGCCGCAGGTTGATCTTATCAGTGGGTTTAATCTCTGCGGACGCAAACAACGCGATATCAGTGATCACCGGATTGTCTTTAATACGTTCGCCGCTGGCCTGGTCACGGTTAATATCCAGTCCGGGCTGCAAAGCCACTTTGTTTGAAAGCTGCCAGTAAAGAGTGTTGCGAAATGCGAGGCTGTTGAATTTTGATACATCCTGTTCTCCTTCACCGGTGGTCAGCTCTTCTGTACCGGTTTCAAAATCGTGGCGCAATGTTTTTGTGCGGCGGGTATAGTCGGTATATCCCAGCACAGAAGAAAGCTGCAGTTTGGGATTGAATGTATAATTGCCCTGCACCTGGTGCAAATACCTGTTGGTATAAAAATACTGGTCAATGGCTTTGTTATTATTTAAATTGATGGCATTCCTTGCAGTGATGGTTTCATCCAGCCCGTCGAGCCTGTAATAGATGTTGAAGCCGGCCTTTGCATAACCCAGTTTAATATTGCCCAGCCATTGCTCCTTTGATTTCCATGTTCTGCCCCTGCCATAAGCATCGCCGCCAAACCCGTCAAATGCATTGTGTGTGCCTCCGGCGGAAAGGTTCCAGTTGTTTTTTTTGTAGCTGATACCGATATTTTGGTTATGCAGCCCGCGGTAATTGAAAGGATGGTATTCACTTCCTGCGGTTTCCTCCTGGATCTTTGCCGTAACACCCAGGTTATTGGGACTGTTTTTTTTCGTGATGATATTGATTACACCCGCCAGTGCATCCGAACCGTAGCTCACGCTCATCGGGCCTTCCACTATTTCAATTCTTTCGATACTGTTGATGTCTACCTGGTTCAGGCTTTCGCGGCTGTCGCCACGGTCCAGCATGGGAACCCCATCCAGCAGGATTTTTACATTGCGGCCGGTCATACCCATCAGGCTTACGTCTGAAATACCGAGTGCGGCATCATTGCTGAAACGGAATCCCAGCTGCGTATTCAATACCTGCTGAACGGTGGCAGCGCCGCTGATGCGGATGCGTTCATTATTGATCACCCTTACCTGGTAAACGGAGTTTTTTACTGATTGCGGTTTGTACTGTCCTGTTACAATAACTTCTGAAAGGTTTTTTGAATACCAGGAAGTGTCGGCAGTTTGCTGGTTTTGTGCATTGACCACGGTGGTTGCTGCAAGTGTTGCCGTGATCATGTATAGTTTCTTCATCTCGGGAAATTTTTATACCGCAAAACTATTTTTACAATGGAAGAGCATTATCACAGAAATGTCATTTGAGTATGATCATGAAATCTGTCATACTGTTTTTACAGTTCGGTGACAGACTGCATGATGAAAGTCAGGCGGCACCGTGATGCCGCTCATCTTTGTCAAATAAAAAAGCAGCTGTATCATTCAGCTGCTTTTTTATTTCATGCGTATTTGGGAAAAGATCAGAATTTATATGCAACGGTTGCAGTAAACTGCCTGGGTGCAATGGGGTTTACGCTGTTGTCGTCATGCACATTGTAACTTAACTCGTCAAAAATATTATTCAGTTTGATTCTTGCGCTCATGTTTTGCCAGTTATACCCGATGCTTGTTTCAAAAAGAAAGTAAGCAGGTATGGGCATCAGTGCGTAATTGGGATTGGCCTTGGTTACACTGCGGCCGGCTACTCTTTCCCCCACGTAATAGGCGCCCAGCCCGGCATTCAGTCCGCTGAATTTACCGGCCGGTTTTACTGCATAATACACATGCAGGTTGGCAGTATGATTGGGGTTATACCTCAGTTTGCTGCCCGGCACATACAGCGTGCTTTTTACATAGCGGGTATCATTGTAGCTGTAGCCGGCATTGATTGAAAACCCATGGATATTTTTTGTGAGGATGTCCAGTTCAATGCCGCGGCTCTGTGTTTGCCCGCCGCTTTCCCTGCGGCTGTCGGTGGCTGCAAGATTGGGGTAGCTCTGCACGGCATTGTTGTTATTGATGATATAGCTGGTAAGATTGATGGAGATTTTATTGCTGAGCAGCATCGTTTTAACACCCATTTCATACTGGTCGATGATGGAAGGTGCCAATACCCTTGCAAATGTATCCACTGCGGTATTCAGTTCGTATGTGTTGGTATAGCTGGCAAATACCGATATTTTTTTCGAAGGCTGGTATATGATACCAAGCCTGGGGCTGAAAGCATCCTCTGTTCTGAATTCACTGTGCATTTTATTATTGCCGTTTGCATAAATGCTGTCGCTGGTACTGGTTTTAGACAGGCTGTAACGGATGCCCGCCAGTAATTTCAGCTTTTCATGCATTTCCACAAAGTCCTGTACATAAACACCCATGCGGCTTAAAGGCGCTGCTGTATAAAATGTCCATGGCACATCCGGGATATCATTCCGCTGCTGGTATTGTTTGGTACCAAGGATATTAATGGTGTCATAAATATTTTTTTTGTCGCTGCGGATACGGGTGTAATCAAATATATAGTTATCCGTGCTGGTACGGTCGGCATCCAAACCAGCAAGCAGTGTATGTTTTATATTTCCCATGGTGAATTTTCCAGTGATATCCACCGAAACGAAATGATAGCGTTCTTCTGTTTTGCCTTTTACAAGCCCGCGGACCCAGCGTCCGTAGTTTGCAGCAGATGAATCAATGAACTGGCTGTTGGCATTGGGTCTGGCAGCACCAAAAAGTTCATTAAAGTATTTACGGGTGCTTGCCACCGCTTTCAGCTGCCATTTCTCATTCAGCCTGTGTGTAATGGTTGCAGTGGCTGCCATTTGTTCGGCTTTATTATAACTCCAGGGCAGGTTGAGGTAAAGGCTGCGGGGGGTTGGGGCAATTTTATAATAAATGGCACCGGTTCCATAATCCAGGTTACGACGGTCCTGAGTATAATCCCCCTCAATGAGTATGGTTGTACGTGACGCAATATTTATTTGCAGTGAAGGGTTGATATGGTAGCGTTCAGATTC
This sequence comes from Ferruginibacter sp., assembly GCA_046329655.1. Lineage (GTDB taxonomy): Bacteria > Bacteroidota > Bacteroidia > Chitinophagales > Chitinophagaceae > Ferruginibacter. Next base: position 340,958 of record JAXLUD010000006.1, on the reverse strand, counting down.
TACCACCTCCCTGAAACTTTTTGCTTTTGTAAAACTGCTGTTGAGCCTGTATGCAAAATGCCTGCTGTTATTGATGGCGCCGTAAACATCCACCGAGGGTTTATAAAAGCCATAACTGCCGGTTTGAAAACTGATGCTGCCACCGTTATTGAACCGCGGCTTTTTTGTGACCAGATTCAGCACGCCGCCCGCTCCCACGGTTCCAAACAAAATTGCGTTGCCGCCCTTCAGCACTTCAATGCTTTCGATGCTGCTTACTTCCGGCATCATGCTGTTATTAAAGCGAACCCCGTTTTTGAAAGTATTGTTACTGCCAAAGGCAAAACCCCTGGATGAAAGTTCTTCCTGGTAGCCGCCCGTGTTGCCTGAAACATACACACCGTTCAGGTTTTGCAATGCGTCGCCCAGTGTTTGCACCTGCTGGCGTTCCAGCACCTGTTTTTCAATCAATGCGGTGGCCTGGGGCAGGTCCATTGGTTTGATATCCATTTTACCCAGTGAAACCGGCTTATCGGTTTTGCTGATGGTGGCCGCAACGATGATCTCTTTTAACTCCGTATGATTTTCGAGCAGAATGATTTTGAGGCTAGCTGCGGGTTTGGCGGCGCTGAGCAGGATATGTTTGGTTTGTGTAGCCAGTCCTGTATAAGAACATACAACTGTGTATTTGCCGGCAGCCAGTCCTGTAAAACTGAAATAACCGGCATGGTCCGTTGCGACGGTTTTATTCATCTCCGCGAGCTGAACATTTACCTGTGATGCCGACTTGTCGTCACTGGTTACAATGTTTCCGCTTATTGAAAAGTCCTGTGCCCGGACTGTTTGCGTAATGCAAAAAAAGGCTGCGAGGGTTAAAGCTGTGTGTAATAGTTTTGGTATCATGATTGATTTTTCTGTTGTGTAGAAATATTGCACAAAGAAAAACCAGTTCATGCCGTATGCGTTACGGTATCAGAAACTCAGTTTACGGTAAAGGGAAAAACAATGTTAGTGCATCAGCAGTTCGCAGGGTTTGATGCCTGTATGCTTTTTAAAAGCAGTACTGAAATGCGAAATGGAAGAGTAGCCCAGCATGGATGAAACATCTGTAACACTGAGGCCTTTATCATACAACAGGTATTTGGCATGCTCCATCCTTTGTGTTTGATAGAAATCAAAAATGGTGGTGCCGAATAATTCCTTGAAGCCTTTTTTAAGATAACATTCGTTGATGGCCACTTTACGGCTCAGTGCCTTAATTGTAAGCGGTTCGCCGATATGCTGCAATAATATTTCACGGGCTTTGGAGATCTTTTCCCTGTCGGCCTCATTGGCCAGGAACTTGCAGGTGAATTTTTCCTCGGGGTCGCCCATCATGCAATCCATGCTGTACAACAGCAGGATCTGTGTTTGAGCGTTCAGGAAAATATTTTCGAGCGAATCAGTATAGGTATGGTTCAGCAGTGCTTCAATCGCCAGCCTGGTTTTGCCGCATAAGGGCAAAATTTTTGTAAAGGCAGCCGCATGGCGGAATGACAATACATCATCCGACAAAGTAGTATTGCTTTTTTTGCCGCTGGCAAACTGTTTTAAATAAGAAGGGGTAAAACTGAAACTCAGCACATCCACGCTGTCAACTTTTTCCATACAGTTTTTGGAAGAACTGAAACGGCAGTAATCGCATTCCACTTTTTTCTCCCTGCAATACACATTGCCGCTTACACAAAACTTCAGCTCCAGGGAATTGGATTCGGGGTTGTTTTTTTCTGTATGATAAATGAACATACCGGTATCCTCAATACTCCATTGAACAGGTTTGCTGTATCTTTTAATGGAATATGTTACACTGCCGGGGATTTGTTTTTCCTTATGCTGCAGCAGCTGCATTTCGTTTTGCATCAGCGGCTGGCGGCAGGCCAGTTGTAATATGTCTAAATGCTCGTTCATTGTTTCAACAGCAAAGATAGGTTGTTAACGGGGTAATTACTGTACCGCTATGTCATGCCACTGTTATTTTTCCCGATTTCGGGAAACAATCATGCTTTTTGGGCAAAAACAGGTATCCCGGCTGATAAAAATCAGTGCACCCATTTGCTAAACGGGCTGTAAAATCCTGCCCCGGCAGGTTGTGGAAAACTATCGGAAAAAAGCCGCTTTCGGCAGTGCGGCAAACCGGTTTTTCCCCCCTTATTTCAGTATATTTGCAGATACTTTTTTCGCTTCAAAATTTATTTGTTTTTTAATATTTTATGAGTACAGAAACAATGGAAAAAACACCCGGAACGCCTTCTTCATATGGTGCAGACAGTATACAGGTTTTAGAAGGCCTTGAAGCGGTGCGTAAACGTCCCGCGATGTATATCGGGGATATCGGCAATAAAGGCCTGCATCACCTGGTATACGAGGTGGTAGATAACTCAATCGATGAGGCGCTGGCCGGGCATTGTAAAAATATCGGCGTAACCATTCATGAAGACAATTCCATCAGCGTGCAGGATGATGGCCGTGGTATCCCCACTGCCATGCACAGCAAGGAAAAGCGGAGTGCGCTCGAAGTCGTAATGACAGTACTGCATGCCGGTGGTAAATTTGATAAGGATTCTTACAAGGTATCAGGTGGTTTGCACGGTGTGGGGGTGAGTTGCGTAAACGCGTTGAGCACCAAACTGCATGTAACGGTAAAAAGGGAAGGAAAGGTATTTGAACAGGAATACGCCATCGGTATTCCGCAATATGCCGTAAGGGAAATCGGTACCACGGAGGAGCGGGGCACAAGGGTGCATTTCTGGCCCGATGCCTCTATCTTTTCTGTGACAGTATACAATAAAGATATTTTAGAAGGAAGACTGCGTGAACTGGCTTATCTCAACCGTAAAATAAGCATCTCCCTTACCGATTTAAGGGAACTGGATGAAGAAGGAAAGGCTTATACAAAAACATTTTACAGCGAAGGCGGTATTACTGAATTTGTAGAGCTCATCGATAAAAATGCCAACAGGCTTTCACTGATACCAAGGGTGGTAAATTGTGAAGGTCATGACCCGTCCACCAATGTTGCCGTGGAAGTAGCCATGATCTATAATGCCGGTTACCAGGAACATATTTTCAGCTATGTAAATAATATCAATACCATTGAAGGTGGTACGCATGTGGCCGGATTCCGCCGCAGTATTACACGCGTGTTCAAAAGCTATGGCGAAAAAGAAGGCATGTTTGAAAAAGCCAAGGTGGAAATTGAGGGCGATGATTTCCGTGAAGGGCTGACCGCCATTATTTCTGTAAAAGTGCCCGAGCCCCAGTTTGAAGGCCAAACCAAAACCAAACTGGGTAACAGCGAAGTGATGGGTGTGGTGGATACCACTTTAAGCCGTGTACTGGAAGCTTACCTGGAAGAAAATCCCAAGGAAGCCAAAACCATTATTCAAAAAGTGATACTGGCCGCCCAGGCCCGTGCCGCTGCCCGCAAGGCCCGTGAAATGGTGCAGCGTAAGAGCGTGCTCACTGGCGGTGGCTTACCCGGCAAACTGGCCGACTGTTCGGATAAAGACCCCGGTAAATGCGAATTATTCCTGGTGGAAGGTGATTCGGCCGGTGGTACCGCCAAACAGGGCCGCGACAGGAGTTTTCAGGCCATTTTACCATTGCGTGGTAAAATCCTGAACGTGGAAAAAGCGATGGAGCATAAGATATACGACAATGAAGAGATCCGCAATATGTTTACCGCACTGGGTGTTAAGATCGGTACGCCGGAAGATCCCAAGGCGCTCGACACTTCCAAACTGCGTTATCATAAACTGATCATCATGACCGATGCCGATGTGGACGGAAGCCATATTGCCACGCTGATCCTCACCTTCATCTTCCGTTATATGAAAGAACTGGTGGAACAGGGTTATGTGTACATCGCCCAGCCGCCATTGTACCTTGTTAAAAAAGGTAAGGAACAGGAATATGCATGGAATGATGAGGAAAGGAAAATACTGGTTTATCAAATTGGTGGTGGTAAAGACGACAGTGTGACGATCCAGCGTTACAAAGGTTTGGGTGAGATGAATGCCGAACAGTTATGGGATACCACCATGAATCCCGGTACCCGTACATTAAAACAGGTAACACTTGAAAGCGCCGCCGAAGCCGACCGGGTATTCAGCATGCTGATGGGCGACGAAGTGCCGCCACGCCGCGAGTTCATTGAAAAGAATGCGAAGTACGCCAAGATCGATGTTTAAGATAATTGTTCCACTTATCATAAGAGGGCCCGGCCCTCTTTTTTTGTGCTCAATTGTTAAAGACCATCCATTAACAACAGCATGTGCAGCATTTATGTAATTTCATTGTCTCCTTAAAAAATCATTGTATGAAGAATCGCAGCACTAAAATTTATTTGGTTGCGCTCACCGTGGTATTGCTGGTGACCGCAACTGCATTGCAGGCGCAGCGCAGGTATGGCAGTTACCGTTACCGCGGTAATTATTATGCCTATAATTACAGGCCCGCCCGCCCGATTATTTCGGTAAATATTGGCCGGCCATATGGGTATCGTTCTTATTACAGCCGCCCGGTGGTATATGCACAACCGCACGCTTTTATTCATTTCGGTCCTGCGTTCGGGGTGCGCATTAATGTATTGCCGGTAGGTTATTATCCATTTTATTTAGGGGCCGATCCCTATTATTATTACGATGGCATTTACTACCGGCCTTATTCATCCGGCGGTTACGAAGTGGTGAAGCCACCCTTGGGCGCCAGTGTAAAACGCCTGCCAGCAGGTGCAAAAGTTACCATTATTGATGATGTGAAATATTATGAACTGGGCGGCACCTATTACCAGGAAGAGGTCACTGACAATAATAAACTTCGTTATAAAGTGGTGGGAACCGATGGCGTGCTGAATACCGGTGCAGCTGCGGAGGAAACGGATAGTCCATCTGCAACCAAACCTGCAGCCAGGGAAAACAGTACAAAGCCTGCAGCTGCAAAATCATTGCCCGAAACCGGCAGTAAGATTGACCAGTTGCCGGAAGGTTCAAAAACGGTCATCATCAAAAAAGAAAAATATTACCTGTCACCAGCCGGTGTTTACTACCAGGAAATGGTGGAAGACAACAAGGTCCGGTATATTGTAACCGGCCATTCAACACCGGAAGAATAAAAAATTACTCACATATTCTGCTATATGAAACTGGGGGCCCTGGCCCCTTTTTCATTACCCGGACTTGCAGTAAATAAATAATTCAATATAGCCTGCTGTTTAAAATACAGGCATACAACGGGTTTGGAAGCAGGGGAAAGCATTATATGCCGGATTTAAATCAGGTATTGCCTGGGAAAGCCCCGGTAGTTTTTTCCTGGAAATGTTGACAAAAACTATTTCGGCAGCAGCCCGTTTGGGCAAATGCGTCATTTTAAGTAGCTTGAGCCCCTGAAGTTTATACTTCATATCTTTTTTAATAACAATAAACAGAAAAAAATGAGCAACATGATTACTGCCTATTGCATGAAGACGAAAGAGAAAAACGTTCCCATGCAGGATGCTGTTATTACAAAAACTGCCCGTGGCGGGTATATGGCACAGGGTCACGACGGAAAAGGAAACAAAATGACCACCATGCTGGGTGAAGCAGCTGCACTGAAAGCCGTGGCGGACGGAGTGGCTAAAAAAGGGTGGGATTAATAAATCTTTTAAAAATGACAAGGCTGTCTTATTTTTGAGACAGCCTTATTTTTTGCGCTTGCTGTAAAACGAATAAAAAAATTATTTTTATAGCATGACAAAAGCTACGCTTAAGAACATTTTTTTTGCTGCAATTACCCTCTTTTTTTACTGTCAGTCCTTTGCTCAATATACAGTTAATGGCAATGCTTTACAGGTAAGCTGTAATCAGTACAGGCTAACTGATTCATTGGGAGGACAAACAGGTTCTGTATGGAACAATAATAAAATCAATCTTAGCCAGTCTTTCGATTTTAATTTTGATGTTTTTTTGGGAACCCACGACAGTCCTGGTGCGGATGGGATTGCTTTTGTGTTACAGCCAATAAGTACGAGTGTGGGCAGCCAGGGCAGCGGTTTAGGTTACCAGGGTATTTCCCCTGCAGTGGGTGTTACCATTGATACCTATCAAAACTCATCACCTGACAACGATCCTTTTTACGATCATATCGCTATACAGCTTAACGGAGATTTGAATCACTCCACCGCCAATAATATTGCAGGCCCGGTAACTGTAATTAATGGCAATAATAATGTCGAGGATGGCACATGGCATTCACTGCGGATACAGTGGGACGCTGCCACGAATACATTAACAGCCTCAATTGATGGAACAGTAAGGGTTACAGCAGTGAGAGATTTTATCAATACAGTTTTTGCAGGCAACCCATTGGTATACTGGGGTTTTACAGGAAGCACAGGAGGTGAAAATAATTACCAGGGTTTTAAAACAGCGTTAAGCCCTAATTTTTATTTCCCCATCGGGCAAAAATTTTGTGTAAACCAGCCTGTTAATTTTATAAACAATACTGTATCATTCAGTACCATTTCAAAGTTTTACTGGGATTTTGGCGATGGCAGCCCGCTTGATTCTGTTAACATAAACCCTGTACATACTTATACTACCGGGAACGATTATATTGTTAAGCTAAAAATAATTGGTGCAGACGGGTGCATCGCCACTCATGCACAAACCGTTAGGGTGGGAACTAAGCCCAATGTGGATTTTATAAGTACAGGTGGTATTTGTGCTCCTACAGGTAACGGCACTTCCAATCCGCCTGCTCAGGTTACTGACGTATCTTCAGTAACAGTAGGTACTCTTTTATATCATTACTGGGATTTTGGCGGAGGACAAATTTTTAACGGTACACAAAATGCAATCAACTTTAATTACGCAACTCCGGGAGACAAGCTTATCAGGCATGTTGTAACTACACAGGAAGGTTGTGTGTCTGATACACTTGATAAAACCATACATATTTATGGACATCCAATAGCTGACTTTACTTTTACTGATTCAGTATGCTTAGGGCAACCAACTTCTTTTTTTGCAACTATAGGTCAGGCATTGGGTGATACGGCAAATCTGTCTTGGACATGGGTTATAAATGGTGCAACTAACAGCTTCCCCAATATTCAAAACCCTGTTATTACGTTTCCATCTCCGGGTGCACAAAATGTTCTTCTGATTGCTTTTCCAACTTATACGGGTATGGGTTGTTACACTCCAGTAATAAAAAGCCCATTTGTTGTAAACAAACCCGCGGCTTATTTCACTACAGGAAATATCATCTGCCAGTCAGCCGCTACAATATTTACCGACTCTTCCTATACATCCGATAATGTACCCATCAGTCAATGGTGGTGGCGGGTGAACGGTGGCATCACGGGTACACAAAAAACCATTACCACCATTTATAACAATGCAGGAACCGATACGGTAAAACTGGTGGTACATAACAGCAAAGGCTGTGCTTCAGATACATTAAAGAAAGTGATCACCGTCAATCCCAAACCGCTGGCAAAATTTGGCATCAGTGCGCCATTATGCAACGGACTTTCCGTGCAGTTCAGCGATTCATCAACGGTTACAGGAAGCAGTATCAGCGCCTGGTCGTGGGTGTACAACAACACGCAATGGAGTACACAGCAAAATACAAGCAATACATTTACCACGGGCAGCCAGACAGCGGGTCTTGTTGTAACCAGCGGTTTGGGTTGTAAAAGTGATACGGCCTACAAAACATTTTATATAAACCCTGTGCCGGATGTTACCATCAGCTTTAAAGATGCCTGCAAATTTGCGCCCGTAAGTTTTAGCGCCGTGGACAATTCAAACACCGTAACACAATGGAAATGGGAATTTGGGGATGGCGGTATTGCCAATACACAAAATGCATCCCATGCATACAACGCCAATGGCACCTATAAAGTAAAATTATTTGCCACCGCAGCATCAACAGGTTGTTATGACGGCAAACTGGAAAAGGATATTCATATTTACGGCACCAATGCCTTTGCAGGAAATGATACCATTGCTGCAGCAGGTCAGCCGGTGATGCTGCATGCCAGCGGCGGACTGAGTTATACCTGGAGCCCGGCCAATTTATTAAACGATGCATCCAGCGCAACACCCATTGCCATTTTAAACAGCACGCAAATATTCACCCTGAAGGCATTTACACCCGAGGGCTGCGAAAGCTATGATGATGTGGTGGTGAAGATTTATAAAGGCCCGGATATCTACCTCCCCAATGCATTTACGCCCAATGGCGATGGACGCAATGATATTTTCAGGGGTGTACCAGTAGGCTTACAGGAGTTTGAATACCTCAAAGTATTTAACCGCTGGGGACAGCTGGTGTTTTATACCAACGACTACCGCAATGGCTGGGATGGCATGTTCCTGTCTCAAAAACAACCCGGCGGCGTTTATGTGGTAATGGCCAGGGGCAAAGATTACCTCGGCAATACCATCGCAAAAAAAGGAACAGTCATGCTGATACGGTGATCTTGTATATTTAATATCTTTACTGTGTAATCAGTAACAAGATCCCGTATGAAGCAGCTCATTCTTGCTTTATCTGTACTCGCAGCAGCAACAGTAAATGCACAGCCCAATTATTCCGTTTTAACCATTCCCGATTCCCTGCGCAAAAATGCGGATGTGGTTACAAGGGAAGAATCCGTTAAGTTCATCATTAAAGACATCAACACGGCCCGCTATGAAGTGCATGAAGTGGTGACCATCTTAAATGAGGCCGGAAGCCGGTATCTCAATTTTGACCAGTTCTCTTACGAGTTCCAGTCGCTCGATGATGCCGAGATCAAAGTGTACGATGCATTGGGCATTAAAAAAACCACGTACAGCAAAAAGGATATGACCTCCATTAATTATGGAGAAGGCCTGGTGCCTGAGGGCAAGGTGACCTATATCTCTGTTAATGCGCCCTCTTATCCCATTACAATCGAAAAAAATTATACGGTCAGGTACAAAGGACTTTTTTCGTACCCCGGCTATAATTTTCAGCCACCTTATCATGCAGTGGAAAAAGAAGTATTTGAAGTAGAGGCGCCTGCGGATCTTTCATTCAGGTTTAAACTGCTCAACTGTAATTACCAGCCACAGGTATTAAAGGAAAGCGGGAAGGAATTATACCGCTGGGAAGTAAAAAATCTCCCGGCATACCGGTCAGAAAAAAATTCCGGCGGCAGTGATTATTATGTGCCACAGCTATTGCTGGCACCGAATAAATTCCAGTTAGACAGTTATGCGGGTGATATGACCAGCTGGAAAAATTTTGGCGCATGGATCAGGGATCTTTATCTCAAAACCACCGATCTGAAAGATGACCGGAAAGAATTTTTTAAAGCACTGGTGAAAAATGCCGGAACGGATAAGGAAAAAGCGAGGATACTTTATGATTACCTGCAAACAAACATGCGGTATGTGAGTATACAGCTGGGTATTGGCGGGTTAAGACCCTTCCCTGCTAGTTTTGTTGACAGCAAGAAATATGGTGATTGCAAGGCACTGAGCAATTTTTTAAAATCAGCGCTGGATGCAGTGGGTGTTAAGTCGAACGTGGTGATCATTGAAGGAAGCATGCAGCCCGGCCTGGTACTGGAAGATTTTCCGGCCAATACTTTTAATCATGTAATATTATGCGTTCCCAATGCTGCTGATACCACCTGGCTGGAATGTACCAGCACCACGCTGCCTTTTGGAGAACTGGGGCCTTTTACCGAAAACCGAAAAGCCATGCTGGTTACAGACGATGGCGGCGTGCTGGTGAATACACCCCTGAGTAAATATAAAAGCAATGCCATCAGTTTTTCTACTGAAATAAATGTGAATGATGATGGCGGGGCGCTGGTTACCGCACAATACCGTTCCACCGGTGATGAACGCAATGACCTGCTGATGGGTTTTCATGATCTGAAAGAAGATGATAAGAAAAGACTGTTCATACGCCATACCGAATGGAAACAGCCGGATAATTTTGAACTGAGTTTCTCACCGAGATCAGCCAATCCTTACCTCATCAGTACAAAAATGGAGTATGAGAATATCGCTTCCTTTAAAGCGGGCAGTAAATTGTTTTTAGAACCCAGGCTTTACCAGTTATTTGACAAGGATATTCCTGAAACGGAGAAGCGCCGGCACGACTATTATTTTGATTGCCCTTATGAGCAAACCGATACCACCATCTATAAAATGCCTGCTGGATACACGGCAGAAAGCCTGCCAAAAGATAAAAATCTGCAGTATCCTTTTGCCGCTTACAATGCAACCTACAAATGGGATGCGGAAAAACATGAGTTGATTTGCATCGCCACCGTCCAGGTAAAGGAAAGGGTGGTAAAAGCCGCCGATTATCCCAGGCTGCTTGATTTTAAAAAACAGGTACTGGCTGATGCCAGCGAAAAGATAGTGATGAAAAGGTAGCCTTACTCTTCGATAAAATCTAGATTTTTGCCAAAGCTCTCCTTTGTATAATATAAGGCGGTAAACGATACCAGCATTACCACGCTGCCGATGATCCATGCAGCAGGAAGATAATGTTCATTATTGCCGCCCCTTGTTTTTGAAAAAATAAAAAGCAGCACCGGGGTAAAACCTCTTACAAAATTGGTAATGGAAGTTGCCGCGGAAGCCCGCAGGTTGGTACCGAATTGTTCTGCACTGGTGATGATGTAGAGCACTGAAATGCCGCTGCCAAAACCAAGACCGGAACAAACAAAATAAAACCAGCCGGCGGAATGACCGTTCTGTAAAAAGAACAGCAGCATAAACAGGGCAAACACGGCATAGAAAAAGTACAATGCTTTTTTCCTGCTTTTAAAAGCATGACTGATGAGCCCGGCGCTTACATCGCCAAACCCCAGGCCGATATACTGGAATAAAATGGCATTGCCGGGAGTTACGCCCTGAATGTGCATGCGCTTTGCAAACTCGTCCGCAAAGAATATTAATATCCCGATGCAATACCAAACAGGCATCCCGATCAGCATGCCTTTTGCATACCGGTAAAACCGTTCCCTTTTTTGAAAAAACTGCAGGTAATTCCCCCGCTGCACACTGCTTTTTTCAATGGAAGCATACATGCTGCTTTCTGCAACAGATATTCTTAATAACAGCAGCAGCAATCCCATACCACCGCCGATAAAATATAAAGTGCGCCAGTCTGCAATTATTTTAGAAAGCAATGCGGCACTGATACCTCCCAAAACGCCACAGGTGGCGATGATGGTTCCGGCGAGGCCACGTTTTGATGCCGGTAAAATTTCAGATGTCAGTGTGATGCCGGCGCCCAGTTCACCGGCCAGTCCCACACCCGCAATAAAACGGATGATGATATACGTATTTACATCCTGCACAAAACCGTTAATGATATTTGCAACAGAATAAAGCAGTATGGATCCGAACAGCACTTTAAGCCTTCCGTATTTATCACCGATGATGCCCCAAATAACACCACCCACCACCATGCCAATGAGCTGAATGCTGACGGTCAATTCACCTTTGGTAAGAATTTCTTCCGGAGATAAACCCAATGAAGCAAAACTTGGTTTACGCACCACACCAAAGAGAAGCAAGTCAAAAATGTCTACAAAGAAACCCAGTGCCGCCACCATTACGGGCAGGCTCAGCAAGCCATACGGTTTAGTGTTCATGCAATAAAAATAGGGATATTATCACTTAAGCCGGAAAAATATACCGGTGCATCTGTTGTAAAAAATCATACAGGCTGCTCATGTCTTTCATGGGTTCCACCACCAGTAAAAATAATTTACCGGTTTGTTTCAGTTTGCCTTTATTGGTTCCTTTTTGCAGGAATTCGATCATCTTATTGAATATGTCGCTGGTAAAATACGGACTGTCGGGGTTGCTTACAAAAAAACATTTCAGGTTTTCGTTCTTCAGCAGCATTTTTTCAAAGCCCAGATCAACCGCCAGTTTACGGCATCGTACTGTTGTAAACAGATCTTCCACCGGCGCAGGTATGGGACCAAAACGGTCGGTCATTTCTGCATGAAATTCCTGCAGTTCTTTTTCATTCTCACAATTGTCCAGCCTGGTATAAAGACTTAACCGTTCTGTAATGCTTTCTACATAATCATCCGGTATTAAAATTTCCAAATCCGTATCAATGCTGCAGTCACTTACATAATCATCCTGCTGTGCAATTTCTTCCTTGTATAAATCTTTAAACTGTGTGCGCTTCAGTTCGCGTATGGCTTCATCTAAAATTTTCTGGTACATTTCAAAACCGATCTCGGCAATAAAACCGCTTTGTTCGCCACCGAGTAAATTACCGGCACCACGGATATCCAAATCCCTCATCGCAATCTGGAAGCCGCTTCCCAGGTCACTGTATTGTTCCAGCGTGGTCAAACGTTTCCTGGAATCGGGCGGTAAGGTGCTCATCGGCGGCGCCAGCAAATAACAGAATGCTTTTTTGTTGCTGCGGCCCACACGGCCACGCAGCTGGTGCAGGTCGCTTAAGCCAAACTGGTGGGCATTGTTTACAATGATGGTGTTTACGTTCGGGATATCCACGCCGCTTTCAACAATATTGGTACACACCAAAACATCATAACGTTTATCCATGAAATCAAGAATGGTATCCTCCAGTTCATCCCCTTCCATCTGCCCGTGCGCAAATGCAATGCTTAAATCAGGACATAATCCCTGTATCAGCATTTTCATTTCTGATAAACCTTTTACCCTGTTATGGATAAAAAACACCTGGCCGCCACGTTCTGTTTCATAATAAATAGTATCACGAATAAAATCTTCATTGAACACACTTACTTCTGTTTGTATGGGCTGACGGTTGGGTGGTGGTGTATTCATCACACTCAGATCCCTGGCGCCCATGAGGCTGAACTGCAGGGTGCGTGGAATGGGCGTGGCTGTAAGAGTGAGCGAATCCACGGTGGCACGCAGCTGTTTTAGCTTTTCTTTGGCCGCCACACCAAATTTTTGTTCCTCGTCGATGATCATCACGCCCATGTCTTTAAACTTCACATCTTTTCCAAGTAAGGCATGGGTGCCTACAATGATATCAATCTTTCCTTCGGCCAGTTTTTTGAGTGTTTCTTTTTTTTCTTTGGAAGATTTAAAGCGGTTCACATAATCCACTGTAACCGGGAAATCTTTTAAACGTTCGCTGAAGGTTTTATAATGCTGGTATGCCAAAATAGTGGTGGGCACCAGCACCGCGGCCTGCTTGCCATCGCAGCAGGATTTAAAGGCGGCACGTATGGCGATCTCTGTTTTTCCAAAACCCACATCACCGCAAACCAGCCGGTCCATCGGCCCCGGTTTTTCCATATCCCTTTTTACATCAACGGTGGCCTTGCTCTGGTCGGGTGTGTCTTCATAAATAAAACTGGCCTCCAGTTCGGTTTGCATATAATTATCCGGGCTGTGTGCAAAACCTTCCTGGCTTTTACGCTGTGCGTACAGTTTAATTAAATCGGTGGCAATATCCTTTACCTGCTTCTTGGTTTTTTCTTTGAGCTTGCTCCAGACATCACTGCCCAGTTTGTTCATTTTGGGCACGCTGCCTTCCTTGCCGCTGTACTTGCTTATTTTATGGAGCGATGAAATATTTACATACAGCAGGTCGCCATCTTTATACTGAATGCGAACAGCTTCCTGCATTTTCCCATTGGCTTCAATTTTTTGCAGGCCGCTGTACACACCCACACCATGATCGATATGTGTTACATAATCTCCCGGCTGCAGTTCCCGCAGTGTTTTTAAGGTAAGTGCCTTGTTTTTGCTGAAGGCCTGCTTCACCTTGTATTTATGGTAACGCTGGAATATCTGGTGATCGGTATAACAAACCTGTTTTAAATCATCATCAATAAAGCCTTCGTGAATGGAAGTTGGAATAGGGATCACACTGATTTCCGCTTTCAGGTCAGTGAAAATTACATGCAGCCGTTCCAGCTGTTTAGGATTATCCGCGAACAGGTAAATATTGTACTTCTTCGCCTCGTATTCTTTAAGGTTTCTTATTAATAAGTCGAAGTTGCGGTTAAAGGCAGGTTGCGAAGCAATTGAATATTGAATATTGGTAATTGAATACTGGGCAGTTGACGGGAAACCAGGTTTGTTGCCTATCTCAATTATATGCCGCAGTTTTAGCTGCTCTTCAATAACGGTGGCTTTTACAAAATCATCCGCTGTAAAATCTTTTACATTGATGTCTTCGTCATTTTCGTCGCTGTGTGGTTTATGCGCCACTTCGGTATTCCATATTTCAAAATCTTCCTCCTGCTGTTCTATTTTTTCTTTGATGAAATTCCAGTCTTCAGTCCATACAACCGTGTTTGCCGGAAGAAACTCAAAGAGCGAAACTTTCTCGCCGCTGTCAAACTGTGTTTCTACATTGGGGATGATGGTAACAGATAACAATTTCCGCTCACTCAGCTGTGTTTCGGGATCAAAAATGCGGATGCTGTCCACATCATTACCAAACAATTCAATGCGGTAGGGTTTTTCATTGCCAAAACTGTAAATATCCAGGATGCCCCCACGGATGGCAAACTGCCCGGGTTCATATACAAAATCAGTGCGTTCAAAACCATAGTCCACAAATTTTTCCAGCACCTTGTTTACATCCAGCACATCTCCCTGCTTAATGGAAATAATATTTTCACTGAGTGTTTTACTCAGCACCACTTTTTCAAACAGGGCCTCAGCATAAGTTACAATGATATTTCGGTTACCGCCACCGGCCAGTTTGGTGAGCGCTTCCGTACGCAGCATCACATGGCTGCTGTTGAGCAGGCGGTAATTTTTTTTATTCTTGAAAGAGGAAGGGAAATAAAAAAGATTCAGCGCACTGGTCAGGTTCTCCAGCGTGTTATGAAAATAGGCGGCCTCCTCTGCATCCCGTAAAATAATGATGTGATTGAGCTGTGCGCAGGCCGGGTTGTTGTAAATACTGGTAACTATAAAGGGCGCTGCGCTTCCGTGAAGACCGGAAAGATGGATTTGCTTCGGTTGCGACAACAGGATTCCATCCGCAATATTAAAACAGCGGGGGTCATTGGCATAAGTCTGCAGCAGCACATCCAGGTTCATCGGCCGCAAAGATACGGTGAAGCAAAAAAATCAGGAAAGATTTTCAAAGTGTTATTGCTCACAGGGGCACTAAGCCTCAGCACATAACATTTGTGGCACTGTGTCTCTGTAAACGATTATTATGAAGTTTTGTGAGTGCTTTTCTGATACAGCCCGGCTTCGACAAGCTCAGCCTGACAACTTTTAATTTTAAACAGAGGGGTCATTGGCATAAGTCTGCAGCTGCACATCCAGGTTCCTCAGGCATAAAGATGCGGGGAGTGAATCTTCTGAGCCGTGGTATTACTATTTGAGATTTAGTCGTGGTAAAAGAATTTGTATCCAGAATAAAATTTCGAATCAAGATACCAGTTGCCGGAAAAATCTCTTGAATATGTATAGTTAGAAATAATTAACTTCTTAATTCTGTTATTGGCATCTTTTTCAATTGTAAAAAGCAGTTCATTCCAGTCATCAGGCCAATGTCTGTAAAAAGTAGTATTGGTGCCCGATGCTTTTTTATACATCATTTTAGGCTGGGCTAGGTTAAAGCTGAGATTTTGGATTCCAATCCAAAACCAGCTGTTTGAAAGATAGTCATACAGCGGATGAATATTTAAAGTGGATAATGGGTTTATTTCAGGATAGTATGCGTTAACAGTTTGCTTATGACGTATGTCACAAGTCTTTTTAAATTGGATAATGTCTCCACTATTATTTAGTGAAGTGGTGTCCGTATTTGAACATAATGTGGGATACCTGGAGTTAAATTTGGTATAATAGTTTTGTCCGTATTTTGTTGTGAGGCTATATTGCAGCATATTGAATACACTTTGAGAGCCGTAATATCTGGTATAAGTTATTATGGAATCAAAAACAAGCCGGGAAAGATTATCGTAATTAAATAAATGGCTGGATACATAGGCATAGTCTGTATACAAAACAGAATCAGTCATTTTAAACGGAAGTGGATTGTTCCCTGCATAAATGAAAAGCCTGGATGACGGATTAGCAAAGGTTCCATATTCTATTTTAGTAATCCTCTTTTGATCATCAAAATAGTTACGCATTACTGTGAACTGGTCATATTCATGAACACTGTCGTCTGTTCTGAAGAAAGCCACAGAGTCCAGCGCACCCGTGTAGCTATTATTGAATGGATCAACCGGGCCATTCTTTTTACAGCTTGTCAGCAGGATAATGAAAAACAAGGCAACGAAGAAAATAGTTCTCATACGGCTTTTTTACTGACAGTAAAAGTAGTGAAAATATTTTCATTTTGTTGTTTCTACCTAAATCGCTCACTCACCACCAGCTCCTTACTGCCCGGCGTATAAGTATAAAACCCTTCACCATTTTTTACCCCTAATTTACCTGCAGTAACCATATTCACCAGCAGCGGGCAGGGTGCATATTTAGGATTGCCAAAGCCGTCGTGCAGCACCCGCATTATGCTGAGGCAAACATCCAGCCCAATAAAGTCGGCCAGTTGTAAAGGTCCCATAGGGTGGGCCATACCCAGTTTCATTACTGTATCAATTTCTTCCACTCCGGCAACGCCTTCGTACAAACTGTAAATGGCTTCATTGATCATGGGCATTAAAATACGGTTGGCAATAAAGCCGGGGTAATCATTTACTTCACAGGGTATTTTACCCAATTGTTTGCTCAGTTCAACAATTGTATGTGTCACTTCTTTTTTGGTGGCATAGCCATTGATGATCTCCACCAGTTTCATCACCGGTACGGGGTTCATAAAATGCATGCCAATCACCATACCGGGGCGGTTGGTGGCCGCCGCGATTTTTGTTATGGAAATGGAAGAGGTATTGGAGGCCAGTATACAGTCCTTGGGAGCAAATACATCCAGCTGTTCAAATATGGAAAGTTTGAGTGCTTCATTTTCTGTCGCAGCTTCCACTATGAGCTGAGCATTCGCAATGCCATCGGGTATATGCGAGCCGGTAACAATATTGGCAAGGGTTTGTTTTTTCTGGTCTTCTGTAACCGTGCCTTTTGCAATCTGCCGGTCGATATTTTTTTCAATGGTGGTCATGGCCCGCTGCAGTTGCGAGGGGTTGGTGTCTATCAGGTTCACTGAAAAACCGCTTTGCGCAAAAACGTGGGCAATGCCGTTACCCATGGTGCCTGCTCCGATGACTGAAATATTTTTTATCATGGTCTTAGATTTAATTACACGAATTGCATCCCTGCGCCTTCGCAGGCAATCTTCTTTACCAAATTTAATTTTATGGTATTGAAAAAACACTGATACAACTCAGCTTATTACATTACTGATGTTATTATTTGAAAGCATTAAAGCCCGTTACATCCATTCCCGTGATCAGTAAATGGATATCATGTGTGCCCTCGTAAGTGATCACACTTTCCAGGTTCATCATGTGGCGCATAATGCTGTACTCGCCGGTAATACCCATGCCGCCCAGCATCTGGCGGGCATCCCTTGCAATATTGGTGGCAATTTCGCAGGCATTGCGCTTGGCCATGCTCACCTGCTGCGGGGTAACTTTTCCTTCGTTCATCAAACTGCCCAGGCGCCAGTTAAGCAATTGCGCCTTGGTGATCTCTGTTACCATCTCCGCCAGTTTTTTCTGCTGCAGCTGAAAGCCGCCAATGGGTTTGCCAAACTGTATGCGCTCTTTGCTGTAACGCAAAGCAGTATCATAACAGTCCATTGCTGCACCTACGGCGCCCCAGGCAATGCCATAACGTGCTTTTGTAAGACAGCTCAATGGACCTTTCAGTCCTTTTACATTGGGCAAAATATTTTCTTTGGGCACTTTCACATTGTCGAATACCAGTTCACCCGTGGCACTGGCACGCAGGCTCCACTTGCCATGCGTAGTGGGGGTGCTAAAACCTTCCATGCCGCGTTCAACTATCAAGCCCTGTATTTCATTTTGCTCATTGCGTGCCCAAACAACGGCCACCTGTGCAAAGGGCGCATTGCTGATCCACATTTTGCTTCCGTTGAGCAGTACATGGTCGCCGGCATCTTTAATGTTGGTCAGCATGGAAGAGGGATCGCTGCCATGGTTGGGTTCAGTTAAACCAAAACAGCCCAGCCATTCGCCGCTGGCCAGTTTGGGTAAATATTTATTGCGGTGCGCCTCGCTGCCATAGGCATAAATGGGAAACATCACCAGGCTGCCCTGCACACTGGCCGTGCTGCGCACACCACTGTCGCCACGTTCCAGTTCCTGCATCATCAGTCCGTAACTGATATAATCCAGTCCGCCGCCGCCATATTGCTCCGGCACGGTTGGTCCAAATACACCCAGTTCCCCCATTTGTTTTACGATCTGCTGCGGAAACTCGGCCCGCTGTGCATAGTCTTCAATAATGGGAGAGATTTCTTTTTTTACATAATTGCGTACAGTTTCCCTGATGAGTTTATGTTCTTCAGAAAGCAGTTCATCCACATTGAAATAATCGGGAGATTGAAATAAATCCTGTGCCATAGATATTTTTTTATGAGACGGACAACCAATCTTTAATCAGCAGCATTGGCGTCGCACTCTTGTACATTACAATCGTTATCGGGCTTTTGATCGAAACACAGATGAGGCGGATTGAAACGGATTTATACAGATCCGTTTTATCAGTTACATCAGCGTTACCCGTGTTTCTATTACCAGCAAATATATACCATCCGCCCCCAATAATATTTTGTTGTATTACCAACTATATTTAGTTTTCATCAAATTTTAATGCCATGAAACGATTCATACTTTTTGTTGCAGGAATTCTACTGATAAGTTCTTTTTCTTTCAGCCAGGCAAAGAAGGCTGCATCGCCAAAGCCGGAAACGCAGATCAAACAATACTGGTTTGTAATGCTGGTAAAAGGTGCCAACCGCACGCAGGATTCTGCCACCGCGGCCAGGATCCAGGAAGGGCATATGGCCAATATCAAAAGACTGTATGAGGCAGGTAAACTGAAAGTGGCTGGTCCGTTTGGTGATGATGGCGACTGGCGGGGCATTTTTATTTTTGATGTGGCGGCCAAAGAAGAACTGGAGCAATTGTTAAATACCGATCCGGCCATTGCTGCCGGCCGGCTGGGTTATGAAATCCATCCCTGGTGGACGGCACCCACAGGCAGTTTTAAACCAGGAAAACCGGCCAAACTGAAACCCTGAGCAGGGAAAATAAAATACCCTGTTAAACGTTTTTATGGCTGAAAAGTCTATTCCAAAATTCTTATATGAAACAATTCCTGCTCCCTTTTACCCTGCTGCTTTTTTTGTTCAGTTGCCAGAAAGATACAGGCGGTGTTACCACCGACCCGGTTCCTGCGGATCCTTATTATTTTCCCCCGTTAACGGGTGATACATGGGAAACCAAAACAGCCGCTTCCCTTAACTGGGATGCTGCCAAATTGCAGGAAGCTTTTGATTATGCCGCCACCAAACAAACCTATGGCCTGATCGTATTGCAGCATGGGAAAATTGTAAAAGAACAGTACTGGAACGGGTGGACAAAAGATACCAAATACTATATAGCCAGTGCCGGTAAAAGTGTTACGGCCCTGGTGGCAGGCATTGCACAGCAGGAAGGCACCATCAATATCAATAACAAGGTTTCGCAGTATTTAGGTGCCGGGTGGACCAGCCTTGCGCTGGCAAAAGAAAACCTGATTACGGTAAAACACCAGCTAACGATGACAACGGGACTGGACGATAATGTGCCCGACCCCGACTGCACTTCGCCATCCTGTTTAATATATAAGGCAGATGCCGGTACAAGATGGGCGTATCATAATGCACCGTACCACCTGGTGCATGATTTAATACAAACTGCCAGCGGTAAGGCTTGGAACACTTACTGCAAGGAAAAATTATTTGACAAACTTGGCATGCCGGGTGCATTCTGGCTGAACCATATTATGTATTGCACCACCCGGGAGGCCGCCCGATTTGGCAGTCTTGCATTGCGCAAAGGAGAGTGGAACGGAACCAAAATTTTAACAGACAGCAATTATTATACTGCAATGGTGAACACGTCTCAAACCTATAACCTGAGTTATGGCTATTTGTGGTGGCTGAATGGTAAGACGAGCAGTATGATACCGCAATCACAGATCGTGTTTCCCACTTCACTGGCACCCGCTGCGCCGGCAGATATGGTGATGGCGCTGGGAAAAGATGATAAAAAAATTTACGTGGTGCCCAGCCTCGATGTGGTGGTGGTGCGCCTGGGTGATGATGCCGGTTCAGCCGTGGCAGGCCCCAGCAGTTTTGATAACGACCTGTGGAGTAAATTTAAACTGGCCATGAAATACTGATATCAATATCCCGGGAATATTCAGAAGATGAAAACATTCAATCTGTTTTTTCCAGAATAAAAATTTCTTCCACAGCTTTATTGAATATACGGGCAATCTTGAGAGCCAGTACAGCAGACGGAACGTATTTACCGGCCTCTATTGCGTTAATTGTTTGCCTGCTTACCGATGCTTTGTTGGCAAGTTCTTCCTGTGTAAGTCCCTTCACAGCCCTTTCAATCCTGATATTATTTTTCATCGGCGGCAGATTTTGCGTTCCGGTATAACAGGTAGTTGAACCGGGCAATAAAAATAACCAGTATTGTAAACATGTTATAAAGCATCACACTTAAAAATGGGGTGCCATAAACAAATATAAAGCCAAGCAAGAGCAATACATAACTGATGAACACGGCCCAGAGTAATGAAGAGAGCCGTATTTCAGCGATATATTCATCTTCATTTTTTTCTTTGGAGAAGCTTACCATTAAGGCGCCTGCAATAAAGAAAACCCCTGCAAGCGTATTTGTTATGTTAGTTTGTATGAAGTGTAAGGTTTTAGAGGAGCCGAAAACTTCGTCTGAAAAAACGGCAAATACAGTTGCCTTCAGCTGGCAGCCTTCAAAACCGGTGTAAATTAACAGTATTCCAAAAATGGTTGAAGGGATCAGAAGCAGCCAGCCAATTCTTTTATACCTGTTTGGCAGTAACATTTTATTAAGCATACCTGAATTTTTCACAAATGTAAAGTATGATTTACAATATGACAAGTATATTTTACTAATTGTAAAGAATATTTAACAAAAAAGATTATTGATCTCGTTGTGGACTGTGAACTGTAAATGCAGGCGTTTAATTTCTTTAACTTTATCTGTAACCATTCGTTTTTCAATGACCGTCTATTCATACCTGGCACTCGGCGACAGTTATACCATTGGTGAGCAGGTGCCACCGGAAGATAATTTTCCAAATCAAACGGCAGCGCTTCTAAACGGGGCCGCAGGTGCTGCTGTTATCGCACCACCCAAAATTATTGCCGTTACCGGCTGGACCACCGATGAACTGGATGCCGGCATCAATACCGAAAACATCACCGGCACTTATGATATTGTTTCATTGCTTATTGGGGTGAACAACCAATACCGGGGCAGGGCTGTCAGCAATTTTAAAGTGGAATTTGAACACCTGCTGCAACGGGCCATCCAGTTTGCCGCTAATAAGGCGCAGCATGTTTTTGTACTGAGTATTCCCGACTGGGGTGTTACGCCATTTGCTGCAGGGCGTGACCGTAAACAGATCGCTGTTGAAATTGATGCATATAACAATGTATGTGCTTCCGGTGCGGCTTCCTTTGGCACACATTATATTGACATTACTGCCTCGCAGCGTGCGGATGGCGCTAAAGACGAATTTTTAGCAACCGATCAACTGCATCCGTCAGGAAAAGAATATGCAAAATGGGCTGCAAAACTGGCGGAAGCGATTAAAAAAGAACAAAGCATATGACAGCTTTTAATGAAGTGCAGCGTTTCAGGATAAAATGGGTGTGGCTGATTGTAATTGCCATCAATGCACTTTTTATTTATGCCATTGTGCAGCAACTGGTTTTTGGAAAACCCTTTGGTACCAATCCTGCGCCTGATTTTGTATTGGTGCTGCTCGAGGTTTTTGTGCTGGGGATATGGCTGTTCATTATTTCCATCCGGTTAAAAACAAATTACAGCGGCGAAGGTATCAGCTACCGGTTTTATCCCCTGCAGCGAACTGAAACTTTTATTCACTGGCATGAACTGAGTGATGCCTATATACGCGAGTACAATTCATTTTATGAGTACGGCGGATGGGGTATCCGGTATGGATCCCCGGAAACCGGAAGAGCCGTCAACACTTCTGAGTCGGGTAAAAAAGGGCTGCAGTTGGTGTTCAGGGATGGAAAGAAATTACTGCTGGGCACAAAAGACCCGGAAACATTGCAACAGCTGATCGGTACGGTTATGGCTGCGGGAAAAATCAACCGGGGAATATGAATCAAAGATAGCTGCTCATTTCCTCCTGGTATTGTTTTGCAATGATCCTGGCTTCTTCAGCAAAATTTTCTTTTTCACTGGCGTAGATAATGGCCCTCGATGCATTTACCAGCAAACCGCAATCACTGTTCATGCCGTATTTGCTTACATCGGCCAAACTGCCACCCTGGAAACCCACACCGGGCACCAGTAAAAAATGATCCGGGATGATCTTCCTGATTTCAGCCAGCTCTGTTGCCTTGGTTGCACCCACCACAAACATCAAATTGCCGGGTGTTCCCCATGAACTTACTTTTTTCAATACGCGTTCGTATAAAAATTCAGTGCTCCCGCCAACAGGACCCACAATTTTTTGCTGCTCAAAATCTTCACTGCCAGGATTACTGGTTAAGCCCAGCACAATGGCCCATTTATTTTCAAATTGTAAAAAGGGTTTTACACTGTCTTCTCCCATATATGGTGCAACGGTGATGGCATTAAATGGAAGCGCTTCAAAAAATGCTTTGGCGTATTGGGTGGAGGTGTTCCCGATATCACCGCGTTTGGCATCGGCAATGGTCAGTATGTCTTTGGGAATATAGTTCACCGTTTTCTCCATGGCTTCCCAGCCTTTCAGTCCCATCGCTTCATAAAAAGCTGTGTTGAGTTTATAGCTCACGCATACATCTTTGGTAGCATCAATGATGGCTTTGTTGAATTCAAAAACAGCATCAGGATGATTTTGTAAATGCATTGGGACTTTGGTAAGGTCTGTATCAAGCCCCACACATAAATATGATTTTTTCAGACGAATCTGCTCAACGAGTTGTTTCCTGGTCATGCGGCAAAGGTAAAGAAAACAAGTGCAGGTATAAGAAGACGCAGATAAATATGATTACTCTGATCGGCATTATTAAAATCATACCCATCATAGAAATCCGCGTCAAAAGATAAAAGGGAGACGCCGATAAAAAGGGTGATTATGATTCGGGGTACGAAAATGCATGCGCATATAAATCATGCAAGCCTGTGTCAAATGCATCTGAGAACATTTACTGTGATAGCCTGCGTTCCATCTCTGCTGCGATCATTCTTGAATTTTCATCACCTCTTTTATTCAGCGCTTCAATAATATTCCTTTTGGATACATCATCCCTGTTCTGGCTGAGTTTGAAAACCGCTTCCAGCGATTCCACTTCAATACTAAAACCCACAATGGCTTTCACCATGCTGTTGATATAGGCATCATCCAGTTTGTCAAATGATGCAGCAGAACCGGTGCCTTCAAAGCGTTCTGTCACGGCTTTCACTGCAGCAATGGTTCCGGCCTCATCGGTAAATGTTATGTTTCCCTTTGCATGCACCGTCATATAATTCCAGGTACTGGCGCCCAGCGGGTTGGTGTACCAGCTGGCACTTACATAACAATGCGGGCCGGGAAATATAACCAGCACATGGCTGTTTTTTTCAAAGGCCTGGTGGTGATCAGATTTTTTCATCAGGTGACCGTGCAGGATCATCTTCCCGTTTTTTTCTTCAATTTCCAAAGGGATTTGTGAAGCAACAGGAAATTCGTCCCCCATGCCGGTGATGATCGCAAAGGGATTATTCTTTATGAATCCGGTAATAGTTGCCGGATCTGTTTCTGTGAAATAGGGAAGTTTGTACATGGCTTAGTTTTCTGATAATTTGAGCATCATTTTTTCCACGGCTTCATCCTGCCAGTTTGTTTCAATACCCGGTATTGTCATCACCTGCCGCATAATGGCTTCCTGTTTTGCACTGTTTTTAAGCGCCTCGCTGTAGCGTATTTGCGGACTGAAAGTTACCTGTGCATAAGCCGGCGTCCATTTCCCCGGGTACTTTTTACTGAAGGCGGCTTCAATTTTTTTCTGGAGTAAAAATTTTGGATCGGCTACTTTGTCCCGCATCTCCACAAAATTATTCAGTGCCAGTTCGGCAATGGCATCCGCATCAGGTTTGCGAAGCTGCTGGTATTCAGGTAAAATTTTATTCCAGTCTTCATCGTGTTTTTCGATTAAGCTGTTCAGCACACTGCAGTCTTCAAAACCGCAGTTCATCCCCTGGCCAAAGAAAGGAACAATGGCGTGTGCCGCGTCGCCGATCAGGGCAAAATGATCTTCCCTTACCCAGGGAAAACATTTTACCGTTACCAGGGATGACGTGGGGTTATGGAAGAAATCCTCCGCCAGTGATGGCATCAGGCTGAATGCATCGGCAAAAGTTGTACTGAAAAAATCATTTACTTTTTCCTTTGTACCCAGGCTGGCAAATGAAGGATCGCCTTCAAAAGGAAAGAACAGGGTACAGGTAAAACTGCCATCCATATTGGGTAACGCAATCAGCATATAATTCCCGCGGGGCCAGATGTGCAGGGCATTTTTATCCAGCATAAATACACCATTTGGTCCCGGTGGAATACAGAGTTCCTTATATCCAAAATCGATAAAGTATTGCTGGTACTGAAAGCGGTCGTGCTGCAGCTGGTGTGCCAGGCGTGCGGCAGAATACGCTCCATCGCTGCCGAAAGCGAGTTGATAGGGGATAACAGATCGTTGACCGCTGACAATATTTTCAAAATTTATTGCTTGTTGTTTCCAGTTGACGGAGTTGCATTTTTGATTAAAAGATATTTCAGCACCATTTTTCTCAGCGAGATCCATCAGTTTTTTATTCAGCTCGCCCCTCGAAACAGCGTTGATGTATTGTCCCTCGTTTCCATAAGGCTGAAAACCCGTAGTGCCATCTGCGTTGTGTATGTAGCGGCCGTGCATGGGTATGGAGATATTTTTTATTTCATCCATGATGCCGACTTCCTCAAGCGCTTTGATGCCACGGTCACTTAAAGCGAGGTTGATCGAACGCCCTGCGCTGATGCTTTCCCTGCGCATATCAGGCCTTCGTTCAAATATTTTCACTTTATATCCCCTGCGGGATAAATAAATGGAAAGCAGTGAACCAACCAGCCCGGCACCGATAATAACAGTTTCTTTTTTCATTTTAGAAAGAACACAGATTTTGTTGATAGTGATGGTTAATGAACATTTTAAACGGTTTTGTTTAATTCAATCATAAAGGATCATATTGATCAGCGTCTTCATTTTTTTTTGACGCAGATTTTATGATTTTCCAGGATTTCTTCTGAAATGTATTTACACTGGTCATCAAGATCAGCGCTCCAAAATTCCTTTTACAACCTGGCCAAATGTAAATATGTCTGTAAATGTATTGTACAATGGCACGGGCGCCACACGTATCACATTCGGTTCTCTCCAGTCGGTAATAATGCCCTGTTGCAACAATGCATCAAACACTTCTTTGCCCCGTTGCTGCATCAGCATACTCACCTGGCAGCCCTTTGCATGTACAGGTGTGATCACTTCAATTAATTTTTCAGCGGCGTTTTTATTGATCTCATCCAGGATGAATAATAAATAATCACTCAGCAGCTGTCCTTTGATAAAAAGGTTTTCCGGACCCGCCTGTTCAAAAATATCCAGCGAAGCCTTGTGTGCGGCCATGGATAAAACAGGGGCATTACTGAGCTGCCATCCTTCGGCAGTGGGGATGGGGTCAAATCCCTTTTCCATTTTAAAACGGGTTTCCTTGGTGTAACCCCACCAGCCTGCAAATCGCGGCAAATCTTTATTGCTGATATGTTTTTTATGAATGAATATGCCTGATACCCCGCCTGGCCCGCTGTTCAGGTATTTGTAACTGCACCAGCAGGCAAAGTCTGTATTCCATTCATGCAGTTGCAATGCAATATTACCCGCTGCATGTGCCAGGTCAAACCCGCAGTATGCACCAGCAGCATGCGCCGCTTTCGTGATGGCTGCCATATCAAATACCTGCCCACTATAATAATTCACCCCGCCAAATAAAACCAGTGCAACATCATTTGCATTTTTTTCGATCGTGGAAACAATATCTTCTGTGCTGATCGTATTTTCTCCCGGTCTTGGCGCCACTTCGATAATGGCTGCTGCAGGATCAAAGCCATGAAATTTAACCTGTGATTCCAGGGCATACTGATCGCTGGGGAATGCTTTTGCCTCGCAGATTATTTTATACCGCCCTGCTGCGGGCCTGTAAAAACTTACCATCAGCAAATGGAGGTTAACCGTGAGCTGGTTCATGGCCACCACTTCTTCGGGCAGGGCCCCGACTATTTTTGCAAGCGGCGCTGCAAACATTTCATGATAAGGCATCCATGGTTTGCGTGCATGAAAATGTCCTTCCATGCCAAAGCTGGCCCAGTCTTCCAGTTCGTTTAATATATAGTCCTGCGTGGATTTGGGCTGCAACCCCAGTGAATTGCCGGTAAAGTAAATGCTTTCCTTTCCATTGATGAGGGGGATATAGAATTGATTTTTGAAATCTTTTAAAGAATCTTTTTCATCCAGCGCCCCGGCAAATTCAATTGTATTCTTAAACTGCATAATATCTTTTTAAGTCTTTCAATCTTTTGAACAAGGGTTCAGACCGTTGCTATTACTTTTAATTCTATTGCAATAGGTGTTGGCAGACTTTTCACCTCCACGGTTGTTCTGCAGGCCTGCACATCTGTAAAGTATTCCGCATAAATTTTATTGTAAACAGCAAAGTCGCTTTTCATATTGGTGAGAAAAACGGTTACATCCACAATATTATTCCAGCTGCTGCCGCTGGCTTCCAGCACGGCTTTTACGTTGGCAAAACATTGGTGGGTTTCTGCGGCGATATCATATGCGGCAATATTGCCTTCCGCATCTAGTTTAAGCCCGGGGATGGAATTGTCTGCCGCATTCCTGCTGCCAATACCGGAAAGGAATAATAAATTGCCCACACGCCTTGCATGCGGATATGCCCCTAATGGTTTTGCAGCATTGCCGGTATTGATCGTGTCTTTTTTCATAAACAGTAAGAATGCAGATTTTTAAAAGTATGAGCTGTTATGATTTTCCTGTGTTCGCCTTTATTATCAGAAGAGCCCGTTGCTGTTTTATACCTGTATGCAAACATTCTTTTGCTCAGTAAAAAATTTCAATGCTTCCCACCCGCCTTCTCTCCCCACGCCACTGTTCTTCATGCCGCCAAAAGGCGTGCGCAGGTCACGCAGCAGCCAGCAGTTGATCCAGATTATCCCGCTTTGCACAGCTGCCGCCATGCGGTTTGCTCTGCTGATGTCCTGTGTCCAGATGGTGGCTGCCAGGCCATAGCTGGTGGCATTGGCCAGTTGTATTGCGTCTTCTGCTGTTTCGAAAGGCTGGATGGTAACAACCGGTCCAAAAATTTCTTCCTGGTTGGTTTGGCATTGCTGGTTCAGTCCTTCAATAATGGTGGGTTCAATAAAATACCCGTTTGCACAACGTCCGTTCAGTTGAACCGGGTTTCCGCCGCAAAGAATGGTGCCGCCTTCCTGTTTGGCAGTTTCAATACAGCGAATAATTTTATCAAAATGCTGTTTGCTTACAATGGCACCCTGCCTGGTACTTTCATCCAGCGGGTCACCAATGGTAAGCTGTTTGGTTTTTTCTATAAAGGCTGTTTTGAATTTTTCATAAACTGTTTTCTCCACTAATATCCTGCTGCCGCATAAACAAATCTGTCCCTGGTTACTGAACGAGGAGCGGATGGTTTCTTTCAGCATTTTTTCCCAGTCGCAATCAGCGAAAATAACAGCGGGATTTTTGCCACCCAGTTCCAGCGATAGTTTTTTAAACATGGGTGCGGCAATGGATGCAATTCGTTCTCCTGCCCTGGTGCTGCCGGTAAACGACACCGCTTTGATTCCGGGATGTTTTACGATGGCCTCACCGCAGGAAGGGCCGTCACCATGTATGATGTTCAGTACACCATCAGGCAGGCCTGCTTCCTTGCAAATTCTTCCCAGTAAAAAGGAAGTGACCGGTGTTACTTCACTCGGTTTCGCAATCACGCAGTTGCCTGCAGCCAGTGCCGGTGCAATTTTCCAGGTGAATAAATACAGTGGCAAATTCCAGGGGGAGATGCAACCCACCACACCAACGGGCTGGCGCAAAGTATAGTTGATGGCATCGCTGCCGGTTGTACTGTGACTTTCACTCGAAAAATGCATGATGGCTGTTGCAAAAAAACGAAAATTGTCACCTGCTCTTTTTATATCCATGGCTTTGCTCAGCCATAATGGTTTGCCATTATCATTGGTTTCGGCCAGTGCCAGTGCATCGGCGTTTGCATCAACCAGGTCGGCTATCCTGTTTAAAATGGAAAATCGTTTTTCAACGGCGCTGTTGCTCCATGCTGTTAATGCTTTTTGAGCTGCGCTTACGGCGATCGCAATATCTTTTTTATCACTGTTGGGTATTTGCCCGTATACTTCACCGGTGGCCGGATTGATATTATCGAGAAACTGCCCGCTCAACGGCCCGATAAAATTGCCGCCGATATAATTTTCTAAATGATATGGAATTGACAGGTTCATTGGATTAAAGATAAAGAATTTGCCTGCAATATGGAAGGTGATGGCGGATACTGGATACGAGATCTTTGATTTTGGATACTGGATGCTTGATACTTGATAGAAAATGACAGATTATCAGCGCAGATACTAAATCCAGTATCCAGCATTCAGCATCCAGTATCCAGCTTCCTGTATCCCCCTTATCTCAAAAATATATAACTTACAATCTTAAAACTTTTGTTATGCCAGTAGCAGCACCTTTCAATTTAAAAAAATGGATTGATGAACACCGCGACCTGCTGAAACCGCCGGTGGGTAACCAGTGTGTTTATAAAGACGCTGAAAATTTTATCGTCATGGTGGTGGGTGGCCCCAACAGCCGTAAGGATTATCATTATAACGAAAGCGAGGAACTGTATTACCAGCTGGAGGGCAATATAATTTTGCGGATCATCGATAATGGTGTGCAGCGGGATATCGCCATTAACGAGGGGGATATGTTTTTGCTGCCTCCCAAAACACCACATAGTCCGCAACGCGGCCCCAACACCGTCGGACTGGTCATTGAAAAAGTGCGTGAAACAGAAGAAGACGGTTTTTTATGGTACTGCGAAAACTGCGGCAATAAACTGTATGAAGAATATAAAGTGATCACGGATATTGTAACGCAACTGCCGCCAGTAATGGAAGGTTTTTACAAAGATGAACAGAAGCGAACCTGTAACAAATGCGGTGCAGTGATGAGCCCGCCGGTGAAGAAAGGATGATAGTGGAAAGTTGAGAGGTGATAGTTGTGCGATACAATAAAATATTAGTTATGGCGAAAAGTATAGTAGGCGAAAAGAGCTGTTTGTTTGCGGTTCGTATTATTAAACTGTATAAGTGGTTAGGAGAGGAAAAAAGAGAATATGTATTGGCTAAGCAATTATTGCGCAGCGGAACTGCTATCGGTGCTTGCTCAAAGAAGCTGAGCATGCTCAATCGAAACTGGACTTTTTAAGTAAAAAAATATTGCACTCAAAGAAGCGAATGAAACACAATATTGGTTGATGCTTTTAAAAGATACGGACTATATTGCTAAGCATGAATTCAATAGCATAAACACTGATGCCGAAGAATTAATAAAAATTCTGGTAAGCATTGTTAAAACAACCAAAACTAAAGTTAACAGGTAACTTTCAACTATCATCTCTCCACTTTTAACTATGAAGATTGACATACACACCCACATCATGCCGGATAAAATGCCCAACTGGGTGCAAAAATTCGGCTATGGCGAATTTATACATGTAGAGCAACACAACTGCAAAGCCTGCATGATGAAGGGCGATAAAGTATTCAGGGTGGTGGAAGAGAATTGTTTCGATGTTTCGCTGCGTGCGAGGGAAATGGATGAAACAGGTATTGACATACAGGTGCTTTCCACCATACCGGTGCTGTTTAATTACTGGGCTAAGCCAGCAGACGGACTGGAGACCAGCCGGTTCTTTAATGATCATATTGCGGATGAAGTGAGTAAAAAACCTCAGCGCTTTACCGGGATTGGCACTGTACCGCTCCAGGATACTGATCTTGCCATCAAGGAAATGGAACGTTGTGTGACTGAATTAAAAATGCCCGGGCTCGAAATTGGCAGTAATATCAATGGAGAAAATTTATCAGGTAAAAAATTCTTTCCTTTTTATAAACGTGCTGAAGAACTGGGCTGTGCGTTGTTTGTGCACCCTTGGGAGATGATGGGTGAAGCTCAAATGCAACAGTACTGGCTGCCCTGGCTGGTGGGTATGCCCGCAGAAACCAGCCGTGCTATTTGCAGTATGATATTCGGAGGCGTATTTGAACAGTTTCCAAAATTGAAAGTCGCGTTTGCCCATGGCGGCGGCAGTTTCCCCATTACCATTGGAAGAATTGAACATGGGTTTCATGTGCGGCCCGACCTGGTACAGGTGGATAATATTGTAAATCCAAGAGATTATATTGGTAAATTCTGGATCGACAGTTTGGTGCATGATGAAAAAGCATTGCAGTATATCATTGATGTAATGGGTGCTGATAAAATTTGTATGGGCAGTGATTATCCTTTTCCATTAGGGGAAGAGCATCCGGGCAAGTTAATTGAAGAAATGAATTTTGAAAAAAGCCTGCAGGAAAAATTGTTGTTTAAAAATGCGCAGGAATGGTTGGGAATTACTCATTAAACAAATTGGGGTAGTCTGTTATGATTCCGTCAACGCCCATCGCTTTGTATTTTTCAATTTCAGCTTTGTTATTCACTGTCCATGGAATAATTTTTCTTTTATGTGAATGCAATGCATTGATCGCTTCAGGAGTAACCAGGGAAAAATGCGGGCTGAATATTTGAGGCATAAAACCAAGCTCCGTTACAATTTCACCAATATTTTTTGTATTTCCTTCATCAATAAGCACAGACAATATTACGTCTGGGTATTTTTTATGCAGGTATTGCAAGGTCCTTATGTCAAACGATTGAATCGTTACAAAATCACGCAGCTGCTTTTCATCAATCACGCTCATCAGTAAATCAACAAATACTTCGGGTGAAGGGTGGTAAATATTATCTGTTGCAGGCTGTGTTTTTGTTTCAATATTAAAATAAGGGAAGGGCCTCCTTCTTGTCATCATGTATGTCTTCACGCTGTCGAACATTGCAGCAAGCGAAGGTTTATGCACGGCCATTTTTTGCTGCTGCGGAAAACGGGGATGGGATTTAAGGCCCACATCATATTGCTGCGTTTCAGCAAAGGTCATTTTAAAGATGTTGTGATTCTTTTCATCTCTTTCAGCGATTGGATATTGTACGTATGTGCCAGGCTTAAATGTAGTGATCTCGTGGTTAAAAAATGGTTCATGCGAAAGAATGGCCACACTGTCTTTAGTAAACACCACATCCATTTCCAAAGTGGTTACGCCCAGGTCCAGGGCATGCAGCATGGCCGGAATGGTATTTTCAGGCATTAACCCACGGCAGCCACGATGGCCCTGTTTATCGAATGCAGTACCGGTGCTGGCAGCAGCCAGCTTTTGCGTTTCAGTATTCATGGCGGCGTTTTTTTTAGTACCTGAACAGGAGAGTAAATAAAAGGCAGCTGCCACTGCAAAAAAATATTTCATGCACTAATGTACCAAAAAGCCGCAGCAATCATTTTAAGGAATGATGAATTTTAACTGAGTCCGGTGATTTTCCCATTGGCATCAATATCCATGGTTTCTGCGGCAGGAATATTCGGCAATCCCGGCATGCGCATGATCTCTCCCAGAATTGGAATGATAAAACCGGCGCCTGCAGCATATTCAAATTCACGGATCGTAATGGTGAAGTTTTCAGGACGGCCTTTTTTGTTTTCGTCATCCGATAAACTTTTGGGTGTTTTTGCCATACAAACCGGCATCGCATCAAAACCCAGTTCCTTGATCTGTTTCAGCTGGCTTTTGGCTTTTACAGAATAGGCCACTTCTGACGCACCGTAAATTTGTGTTGCAATGGTATAGATCTTTTCTTCGGTGGTAAAATCCTTATCATACAGCGGGGTGAAACGGCTTTTATGTTTGGCAACGATCTGCACCACTTCATTCGCCAGTTCAGTCATGCCGGGGCCACCTTCGCTGAAACCACGGCATTCCACCGCTTTTACATTATATACTTTGCAGAAATTTTTTACCACGGTGATCTCCTCTTCTGTATCTCCCGGGAATAGATTGATGGCCACCACAGTTTCCATTCCAAAACGCTTCATATTCTCGAGATGTTTGCCAAGATTGGAACAGCCTTTTTCAACCTTATCAGCGGAGGCAATAGTGAGTGCATCTTTTTTGGCACCGCCATGATGCCTTAGTGCACGGATCGTGGCCACCATCACCACGGCCTTGGGTGTAAGTCCCGACGAAGTACATTTGATATCAAAGAATTTTTCAGCACCGAGGTCGGCGCCAAATCCCGCTTCTGTTACCACATATTCACTCAATGATAATCCCATTTTTGTGGCCAGCACCGAATTGGTGCCCTGTGCGATGCTTGCAAAGGGACCGCCATGTAAAATAGCAGGATTGCCTTCGAGTGTTTGCACGAGGTTGGGTTTGATAGCATCCTTGAGTAATATCGCCATGGCGCCTACCGCATTCAGGTCCCTGGCAAAAACCGGCTCACCGTTTACGGTAGTGCCGATAAAAATATTGCCCAGTTTTTGTTTCAGGTCTTCCACACCATTGCTCATGCATAGTATGGCCATGATCTCTGACGCGGGTGTGATGTTGAACCCGTCTTCCCGTACAATGCCATTGGCAGTGCCACCCAAACCGATTACTATATGCCGCAACGCACGGTCGTTCATATCCATCACTCTTTTCCATACAATACTGCGTGGATCGATCTGTAAATTGCGTTTTTTGTTTTGCAGGTTGTTGTCGATCATCGCAGCCAGCAGGTTATTGGCTTTTTCAATCGCAGAAAAATCGCCGGTAAAATGGAGGTTGATATCTTCCATCGGGATGATCTGGGAATAACCGCCACCAGCCGCACCGCCTTTCATCCCAAACACAGGTCCCAGTGAAGGTTCCCGCAATACTGCCATGGATTTTTTTCCAATTTTATTCAGCCCGTCGGTAAGTCCGACTGTGATGGTTGTCTTTCCCTCACCTGCAGGTGTGGGTGTGATGGCGGTTACCAGGATGAGATTATTTTGCTGTACTTTTTCTTCGTTGATTAATTTCAGCGGCAGTTTTGCCTTGTACTTCCCATAATATTCCAGGTCATCGTTGCTTATATTGATGGATGCCGCGATTTCCTTTATATGGCGTATGGCGGCCGACTGGGCAATTTCAATATCAGGGAGCATGACAATAGTTTTGTGCAACTTACTGCCGCTTTGCCTGCCGGGGTATGATCATTATCAGCAGTAAAATAGATTATAATTATGCAGCCGGGATCATTTAAATAACACTGGTCATAAAAAAGCCCCGCAACTGCGGGGCCGTTTATATTAAGATTCCTTTAAACATAGACTTTCTGAATTTCCGTGGGCGCTATTTGTGCATTGCGCATGGCAATACTGCGTACGGCATTGGCAGTAAACTCTTCAAAAGCTTTACGGGTAATATGGTCATCACTCACCATAACCGGAACGCCCTGGTCGCCGCCTTCACGGATACTTTGCACAATCGGTATCTGGCCTAAAAATGCCATTTCAAATTCATCGGCCAGGTTTTTACCTCCGTCTTTTCCGAAAATATAATATTTGTTTTCGGGCAGTTCTGCAGGTGTGAAATAACTCATGTTTTCCACCAGCCCGATAATGGGGATTTTTAATTGTCCCTGTCCAAACATGGCCACACCCTTACGGGCATCTGCCACCGAAACCAGTTGCGGAGTGGTAACCACCACCACGCCTGTAATGGGCACGGTTTGCACCATGGTTAAATGAATATCGCCGGTGCCGGGCGGCATATCCACCACCAGGTAATCCAGTTCACCCCAGTCAACATCGGTAACAAACTGGCGGATGGCGCTGCTCACCATCGGGCCACGCCAAACCACGGCCTGTTTTTCATCAATGAGCAAACCGATGCTCATCATTTTTATGCCAAATTTTTCAATGGGTTCAATCATTCCCTTGCCGGTGCCATCATCCTTCATCATGGGGCGTTCACCACGCACGCCAAACATAATATGCTGACTGGGTCCGTAAATATCCGCATCCATCAATCCCACTTTGGCGCCGCCTGCTGCCAGTGCCAGTGCAAAATTGCTGGCCACCGTGCTTTTGCCCACACCCCCCTTACCGCTTACAACGGCAATAATATTTTTTACACCGCTCAATACCGCTTTGCCATCGGCACGGTTACTGCTGGTATTGGCCGTAAAGTTCACCTGCACTTTTGCTGCTTTATTCACCAGCAGCTTCACGGCATTTTCACTGGCGGTACGCATCATATCTTTCATGGGGCATGCAGGTGTGGTGAGCACAATGGTAAATGATACATTATCACCATCTATTGCTATATCCTGCACCATATTCAGTGTAACCAGGTCCTTCCCTAAATCAGGTTCCTGCACATTACTCAGCGCCTTCAGTATGTCTTCTTTTGTCATCGTTCAATTATTTGTTAAAAAAATGGTGAGGCTGCAAAATTAAATACTCCCGGTGTTACTTTGTTTATTAATTAAGGAATGTTGGGTATTTTTGGGCACGAGCATGGGAGCGCTGTTCAGCTGTATAGGCGTCGCACTCTTGTACCGCATCTCTTTTTTCAACAGTAATACATGCGAAAATTTTTACTTATAGTTTTTACGGCCTGTCTTTTTAAACCTGTGCAGTCAAAAGCGCAGTTTGAGTCTTTTAAAGATTCAGTGGTGCAGTTATATGGTATTGTGATGACGGCCGACAGCCTGAAGGGACTGGAAGGGGTGAGCGTAGTGGTGAAAGGCCAGGGTCGCGGTACTATTACCAACGACCGTGGTGTGTTCAGCATCGTGGTGCTCAAGGGCGACCAGATAGAATTTACCAGCGTGGGATTTAAACCCAAAACCATCACCATCCCAAAAACGCTCGAGGGCAACCAGCAAAGTGTAATACAGCTCATGATCAATGATACGGTTTACCTGCCGGCCACCATCATCAAATCACGGCCATCAAAGGAACAGTTTGAGCGTGATTTTGTGAATAACCCCGTGCCGGATGATAATATAGCTGTTGCCCGTAAAAACAATGATGTGGCATCCCGCCGTGCATTAGTGGCCACCTTACCGGCCGATGGAAGGGAAGCATCCAATATCTACCTGCGGCAGGCTGCCAATAAAGCGTATTATTCAGGCCAGGCACCGCCTCAAAATATTTTCAATCCTTTTGCATGGGCCGAATTCATCAAGGCATGGAAGCGGGGCGATTTTAAAAAGAAATCTTCCAGTACCAGCAGTTCCTCCGGGCAGGTGAATTCACATTCCACTTCTCCCTCGCCCAATGATATTTATAATCCATGGAATAAAAAGAACTGATCAGGTGCCGCATCCATAAAGCTGGCCTTGTTTATGTACTTTCGCTGCTGAATTAACTTGGCAAACAGGGATGAATATTTTTCTTACAGGTTTTATGGGCAGCGGTAAATCTTACTGGGGCCAGGTATGGTCAGCAGAAAGCGGTTACCGTTTCTATGATCTCGATACGGTAATCGAGTTGCAGCAGCAAAAAACCATTGCACAAATTTTTGAAGAGAAAGGCGAGCCTTTTTTTCGTGCACTTGAAACGGAAGCCCTGCATGCATTTGCGTGCCGCAGTAACTGTATCATTGCATGCGGTGGCGGCACACCCTGTTTTAATCACAATATGGAATGGATGAATGCCGGCGGCATCACGGTGCATCTCAGCGCAACACCGCAGGAAATCATCGAAAGGGTAACCGGTGAACAGGATAAGCGGCCCCTGATAAAAGGAATGAGCGGCGAACAACTGGAAACTTTTATTGCAGGCAAACTGCAGGAAAGAAATCCCTATTACCTGCAGGCAAAATATGTGTTGCCCGTAAACGCATTGTCTGCTTCCACCATTAATGATATTATAAAAAACGGATAGCATGAAGAGAAATTTCATCATTACAGCAGCCTTGCTGGCCGGACTGGCAGTCATACTCGGCGCATTTGGTGCCCATGCGCTTAAAGCCAGGTTAACAACCGAGCAGCTCCAGGTTTTTGAAGTGGGAGTGCGGTATCATTTTTATCATGCATTTGCGCTGATGCTGACCGGTATTTTGTACAAGGAATTTCCGAACAGGCAGCTTGTGTGGGCGGGTAATTTTTTTATCGCCGGCATCATTTTATTCTCCGGTTCTCTTTACCTGCTGAGTAATGTGGAGGGGTTGAGAAAACTGGGGATGGTTACACCCATTGGCGGCGTTTGTTTTATTGCTGGCTGGCTGTTACTGGCGATGGGATGTATTAAAGGGGGGCAAAATCGGTGATCACCCTGTGCAGTGTTACCAGCGTGCCGTTTTTATTTTCGATGCTGAATTTAATGCCCACATCATCCATCCTTTTTTTCATATTTTTTAAGCCGTTTCCAAACTGGCGGAGTTTTTCAAAGTCGATCCCCACGCCATTATCGTGGATATAAAGTTTCAATCCGTCAGACACTCTTTCCAGTGTGATTTGCACTTCGGTGGCGCCCGAATGTTTCAAAACATTGTTGAGGGTTTCTTTTACCACCAGGAATACATTTCTCCTGATGGCTCCCGCTACCACCAGGTTGGGGATTTCTTCGGGCAGCTGGATATTGCAGTGGATACCGGTATTTTCAAAATACTCCAGTGAATAACTCCTGATATAGGCCACCATGTTTCCCAGCGAATCGTTGCTGCTGCTCATACTCCAGATGATGGCATTCATTTTGGTAAGCAGTTCATTGGCCGAGGAAGATATTTTTTCGATCTCAGGTACCTGCGTGGTGCCCAGCCTGTTTTTGGCCAGCTCGCTGTAGAGGCGGATCGTGGTCATACCGGCACCCAGGTCATCATGCATATCTGCACTGATGCGGTTGCGCTCTTCCTGCTGCGCCTTGATCAGCGAGATCTGGTTTTCCAGTTCCTGCCGCTCCATATCCAGTTTGAGTGCTGCCTGCTGTTTGAGGTTTTCAATCAGTTCCATCCTGTTTTTATAGGTAAGGCCCAGTAAAAAGAATGCCAGTGAAAATACAGTGCCCGTGTTGTAATAGAAAATGGCGTTTTGGAACAGTGAAGGACCCGATATGCGCAACCATATAATCAGCAGCGACAGGATGGAAAAGAAAATGGCAAAGGCATTGCCGATGGCGAGATAAGTGAGCAGTTTTTTCTTTTGTTTGAAAGCAATGATAATAAAAAGTATGCCGATACTCAGGAGGATCACTTTCATCAGGTTTTCCAGGAAAGTTTCCAGGAAATACCAGCCGGTGAAATAATGTACAAAGGAAAAAAGGATAAGGAGTACCAGCAGGAATATTTCAGTTATTTTAAAAGATTTATCCAGCAGGATGTAATTCTTTTTTGTTTCAAGGAAGTAGCGTGTGAAAGCCAGGTAAAAGATACTGCTGAGGATGAGCAGCACCAGGTCAAGAAAACCATAATAAAAGCTGGAAAGACTGCCCGTTATATAATTCAGCACGGCCATCAGCAACAGCAGCCAGAAATTAAAGAAAGCATACCCCAGGTAATAGAGAAATTCTTTTTTGCGGTACAGGAAAAAATTGGCGCCTACAAACAGGATGATGATGAACAGCATTCCGCTGGTGAGGTAACCAAAAATTTTGGTGCTTTCCACTTTTGACCGGTACATGCGCTTATAGGCATCCAGGTACCTGGTGCCAATAAGCTGGGGAGAAAGCGTGTTATAGTCGTGGCGGCAAAAATCAAGCTGGAAAAGAAAAACAGTTTTTTCACCAGGAGCAAGTTTAAAATCGGCAAAGCCTGTCCGGGAAGCATCTTCGTAAAATTCCAGCTCATTCTTCCCGGTTTGCCGGTATACTTTGATATTATCAAAAAGACTGCCGGGAAAACAATACACGTTGGTGTCGGCAATATAACTGTTGTACACAGCCACTTTGATGTAAACGTATTTTGGAACCAGTCGCTGCGGAATATATTTCTTCACCCGGTAATTCTTGAACGGCACAAACTGCTGCTGCAGTATATTACCCATATTTGCCACTTCATTACTGTCGAAAAAAAGCAGGGCTTTGCCGGAAATATTCATCGAATCACGAAACGACATGATGTCGATATAACTGCTGTCTGCCAGCACCTGGGTAAAGGCGGTTGTTTTAAGTACAGCAAAAAAAATTATAAAGAAGATCTTTTTACGCATTGGCGGGAATATCATCAAACCTACAATTTTTTTAATAAAACAGGAAGCTGCCGCTGTCTACGGCTTTTTACAGCAATGGTTTTCTTTATCTTTGTTGCCGATGGCAAAGAAAACAAAATCTGTAAAACCTGATACTGCAGCTTCTGCCCCGTTAAAGCAGGAAAAAGAGGAAAAGGTGGAAGTGAAACAGCTTTTACAGGATGAGCGTACCCATAAAATAACCGGCAGTGTGTTACTGCTGACCGCAATACTGCTTTTTACTGCATTTACCTCTTACCTGTTTACATGGGCCGATGACCAGGATAAGTTCAGCTACCGGATGCTGCTGGCCAATGATATCAAAGTACAGAACCTGCTGGGTACTTTAGGTGCATTCCTGTCGGAGATATTTATCCGCAAAGGTTTTGGTATTGCCAGTTTTCTTTTTTGCACATTGTTTTTTGTGGCAGGTGTAAACCTGTTTTTTGGAAAGAAAGTTTTTTCACTCCGGAAAAATATTAAATACCTGGTGGTGGGTTTGCCGGTGATTGCCGTAACGGCAGCGGTATTGCTCAGCTCAAAAGCATTTCCATGGGGCGGTTCGGCCGGTAATATGATGAAGGAGTGGCTGTACAAAACCATCGGGCAGATTGGCACGATTGGTTTGCTGGCGGTAGCGGTACTGTCTTATATCATCTGGCGTTTTAACCCCGTATTCAAACTGCCTTCATCCCTCAATAAAACAACCGCTGATACACCCCCGGCCGATGCTGAAACCATTGCAGCGCCGGTAGAGTGGGATGTGGAGGATGAAAAAACAGTCATTAAAAAAACCGGCAACAATGCACTCAGGCAGGAAGGAAATGTGATGGTGGTGCCCCCGGTGGAGAACAGTGATTTTTCACACGAGATCAGCCTGGTGGAAAAAGAACCCGACGAACTGGATGAAGAGGAAGAAGAAATCCTGGAAGCGAATGAGCCGCTCACACTGCAGATGGAGGAAGATGCAAAACCTGTCATCACACCTGTAACAAAAATCCCTGCAAAAGAAATTTCGCCCCTGGAACTGGAAATAAAAACCACGCCGGAAATACATGCAGCTGCGGAACCGGTGGTGGAGCCTGTAAAAAAAGTCACCTCCACGCCTTACGATCCCATACTCGACCTGCGTGATTATAAATACCCCGTGCTCGACCTGCTGGAAAACCACGGCACAGATAAAATTGTACAGGATACCAATGAACTGGAGAACAACAAAAACCAGATCATCAACACACTGAAGAATTACGATATACAGATACAGAAAATATCAGCAACGGTTGGTCCTACGGTTACATTATACGAGATCATTCCTGCGGCGGGTGTGCGTATCTCCCGTATCAAAAACCTGGAAGATGATATTGCGCTGAGTCTTGCTGCACTGGGCATCCGTATCATTGCACCCATTCCCGGAAGGGGCACCATTGGTATTGAAGTGCCTAATGCAAAAAAATCGGTGGTGAGTATGAAAACACTGCTGAGTTCAGAAAAATTCCAGCATAATAAATTTTCGTTGCCGATTGCCATTGGTAAAAAGATCGACAATGAAAATTTTATCGTGGATCTTGCCAGTATGCCGCACCTGCTGATGGCGGGCGCCACCGGGCAGGGTAAATCGGTAGGGGTAAATGCATTGCTGGTATCGCTGCTGTATAAAAAACATCCTTCTCAGCTCAAATTTGTACTGGTGGATCCCAAGAAAGTGGAGCTGAGTATTTATAAGGCGATCGAAAAACACTT
The DNA here is from genome assembly GCA_046329655.1 of Ferruginibacter sp. Taxonomy (GTDB): domain Bacteria; phylum Bacteroidota; class Bacteroidia; order Chitinophagales; family Chitinophagaceae; genus Ferruginibacter. The sequence goes on along the minus strand of JAXLUD010000006.1, from coordinate 300,560 downwards.
CCTCGCAAAACTGCCGGGAGAAGAAGATGCCATCATCACCGATACAAAAAAAGTGGTGCACACACTGAATGCACTCTGTATTGAAATGGATAACCGGTACGACCTGCTGAAAGAAGCCGGTTGCCGTAATATCCGTGAATACAATGAAAAATTTGCAGCACGCAAACTCAACCCTGAAAAAGGCCACCAGTTTTTACCATTTATCGTGCTGGTGATTGATGAGTTTGCAGACCTGATCATGACTGCAGGTAAGGAAATTGAAATGCCCATCGCACGTTTGGCACAGCTGGCAAGGGCTGTGGGCATCCATCTTATCATTGCCACACAGCGGCCATCTGTAAATATAATTACCGGAACTATTAAAGCCAACTTCCCGGCCCGTATCGCATTTAAAGTGAGCAGTAAGATCGACAGCCGAACGATTCTTGATGCCGGTGGTGCAGAGCAGCTGATCGGCAAGGGTGATATGCTCATCAGTTACAATGGTGAGCTGGTAAGGCTGCAGTGTGCTTTTGTGGATACACCGGAAGTGGACAAGATCGTTGACTTTATCGGTGAGCAGCGTGGTTACCCGCAGGCCTTTTTATTACCCGAGTATGTGGATGAAAAAGAACTGGAATCCAAAGACGCGGACCTGTCAGACAGGGATTCGCTTTTTGAAGATGCTGCCCGCCTGATTGTTGCCAGCCAGATCGGCAGCACCTCCTTGTTGCAGCGCAGGATGAAACTGGGTTATAACCGTGCCGGCCGTTTAATGGACCAGCTGGAAGCCGCGGGAATTGTGGGTGCCAACCAGGGCAGTAAGGCCCGGGATGTACTGGTAAAAACAGAGTCAGATTTACAACAGATATTTGATACACTTATATAGTGAATTGTGAATGGTGAATGGTCAATACAGGAAGATTACTGCAAAAAATCATCAGCCATTCACTATTGACAATTCACCATTGACCACTCACACACCATGTCTAAATTTCTCATCGTTGGCCTGGGCAATATCGGCAGCGAATATGCCAAAACCAGGCACAATATTGGTTTTGATATTGTACATGCATTTGTTCAAAAGCATGGCGGCAGTTTCCGTAACGACAGGCTGGCCTATGTGGCCGAAATAAAATTCAGGGGAAAACCGGTTGTGTGTATTTGTCCCACCACTTACATGAACCTGAGCGGGAAGGCATTCAGGTACTGGATGGATAAGGAAAAAGTTCATCCCGAAAACACACTCACCATCGTAGACGAAGTGGCACTGCCGCTGGATAAGATAAGGCTCCGCCCCGGTGGTTCAGCAGGTGGACATAATGGGTTAAAAGATATACAGGCCACCATTGGTACCGATCAGTATCCCCGTTTGCGTTTTGGTATCGGCAGTGATTTTCCAAAAGGAATGCAGGCCGATTTTGTACTGGGTAAATGGCGCAGGGATGAAGAAGCAACTGTGGCATTGAAAATTGAAAAATGCGTGGAGATCATTGAGAGTTTTATCACTGCCGGTATCGGGCAAACTATGGCAACATTTAATAATATCAGTATCCCGAAAGTGTAAAAACATATTAGATTTACATATTGTTGTTTCTTTTAAGCTATTTACCTATTTTCGCCACTGAACCGAATATCTTAAATAAAAGCACTGATGAAGATAATTTGTGTTGGACGTAACTATGCAGATCATGCAAAAGAGCTGGGTAATGCTATTCCGGATGAGCCGGTAATTTTCATGAAGCCCAAGAGCGCATTGTTACAAAGCCATACGCCCTTTTATTACCCCGAGTTCAGTAACGAACTGCATTATGAATGCGAACTGGTGTTGCGTGTTTGCAAGAACGGCAAATACATACAGGAACGTCATGCTTCCAATTATTATAATGGCATTACTGTTGGTATCGATTTTACCGCAAGGGATATCCAGAATGATCTGAAAGCAAAGGGACTGCCTTGGGAAAAAGCAAAAGCATTTGACAATTCTGCCGCTGTTGGCAAATTTGTAGATATCACTCCTGCATTCAACAGGAAGAATGTGAATTTCAACCTGCTCAAGAATAAAGAAGAAGTGCAGAAAGGCAATTCAGGCCAGATGATCTTCAGCTTTGATGCACTGATCGCAAATATCTCCAATTATTTTTCCCTTAATATTGGTGATCTCATCTTCACGGGTACACCCGCCGGCGTGGGTGAATGCGTGGTGGGTGATATACTGGAAGCCTATCTTGAAAAAGATAACCTGCTCACGGTTGAAGTAAAATAATATTCAAATCCGCTTTGCAGCAGATTTTTTATTTCAGCAAACATTTTTCAGCACAGGAATTAATCCTTTACTTTTGGCTGATGATTGCGCCAGAAATTTTATTGAACGCATACCGGCATATGTGTGTGGCCAAAAATATGGCTGCCACTTACGAAGCCAACCGCCAGCTGTGCAAATATGTACACTCCACCAGCCGGGGGCATGAAGCCATCCAGCTTGCAACAGCATACCAGCTGCTGCCGCAGGATTATGTAAGCCCTTATTACCGTGATGAAAGTATGTTGCTGGGGCTTGGTTTTACACCTTATGAACTGATGCTGCAGCTGCTGGCAAAAGGCAATGATATTTTTACCGGAGGCCGTGAATATTATTCCCATCCCAATTACAGGGGGCCTGGTAAACCCGCCATCATTCATCAAAGCAGCGCCACGGGTATGCAGGCCATTCCGACAACCGGTGTGGCGCAGGGCATCCGTTTTTTGGAAAGGATATCTGAAAACCAACCACCTGTCAAAGAACAAGCGGCAACGAATAATGATCTGCCACCTGTAGTCATTTGTTCACTGGGTGATGCATCTGTTACAGAAGGTGAAGTGAGTGAGGCCTTGCAGTTTGCCGCATTGCACCAGCTGCCGATCATTTACCTGGTTCAGGATAATGGCTGGGGCATCAGCGTTACGAAAGAAGAGGCCCGGCTTACGGGCGCCAGCGATTTTGTAAAAGGTTTTGGGGGAATCAACCGCATCAGTATTGATGGCAGTGATTTTTTTCAGAGTTACGAAGTGATGAAAAATGTGGTGGATGAAGTGAGGCGTGAACGGCATCCTTTTTTAGTGCATGCAAAAGTGCCGCTGCTGGGTCATCACACCAGTGGTGTGCGAAAGGAGTTTTACCGCACAGAAGAAGATCTTGCCAAACATGCACTGGATGATCCCGGCCCCAAGCTGCGTAAAAAACTTATTGAAACTGGTATTGCAGAAGATGAGATACAAAAAATTGAAACAGCCGCTGCAGAAATTGTATCCGCTGATTTTGCCCGGGCATCGCAGGCACCTGAGCCGGATCCATTAACCGTGGAGAATTTTGTATTTGCACACACGCCGGCGCTGGAAGAAAAAGGTTTGCGTGCCCCAGCGGGAAAAGAGAAAATACTGATGGTGGATGCAGGCTTATTCGCCATCAGGGAAATCATGGAACAATACCCCGAAGCCATTTTATATGGCCAGGATGTTGGCCGCAGGCTGGGCGGTGTTTTCAGGGAAGCCGCAACACTGGCCGAGCAATTCGGGGATCACCGCGTATTTAATACAGCAATACAGGAAGCGTATATTATCGGCAGCACTGTGGGGATGTGTGCTGTTGGATTGAAGCCGATAGTGGAAGTACAGTTTGCCGATTATATCTACCCGGGACTTAACCAGCTGGTAACCGAGATCAGCAAGAGCTGTTATTTAAGCTGCGGAAAATTCCCGGTGCAAACGCTTATCAGGGTTCCCATTGGAGCATATGGCGGCGGAGGTCCTTACCACAGCGGCAGCGTGGAAACAACATTATTATCCATCAAGGGGATCAAAGTTGTTTATCCTTCCAATGCTGCTGACATGAAAGGACTGATGAAAGCGGCCTTCCTCGATCCCAACCCGGTAGTAATGCTGGAACATAAAGGGCTTTACTGGAGCAAAGTGCCCGGTACGGAAGATGCAAAAACAATTGAACCTTCCTCCGATTATGTCATTCCGCTGGGGAAGGCGCTTGTTGTGCAGCCAGCAACTGAAACAGCCGTGGAAACCGGCGAAAGTTGTTGCGTTATTACCTATGGCATGGGTGTATATTGGGCAAAAGCCGCTTCCCGCCAATTTACAGGACAGGTGGAAATAATTGACTTAAGAACATTATTCCCGCTGGATGAAGCACTAGTTTTTGCAACCGTTAAAAAGCATGGCAAATGTTTAATTGTGACGGAGGAGCAGCAAAATAATTCTTTTGCCGAGGCGCTTGCGGGCCGTATCAGCAAAGCCTGCTTTAACAGCCTTGATGCCCCGGTAGAAGTGCTGGGCGCCCTCAACCTGCCCGCCGTTCCCATGAATATGATACTTGAGGAGGCCATGTTGCCCAATGCCGGCAAGGTTGCTGGTAAAATCCGCCAACTTTTAAACAATTAGCCTTCCCCTTTTGGTAAAATGGCCTATATTTGCACCCCGTAAAACGGATGCCGGGGTATTCGCCGCGGCGAATGGTTAGCGCATCGGATTCATATCCGCCGCCGCGGACAGCAGTTCAAGTGTGCTGGTAAAATAAAACTTGTGAAAAATATTAGCCGGGGTATTCGCCGCGGCGAATGGTTAGAGCATCGGATTCATATCCGTTGCGGCGGACAGCAGTTCAAGTGTGCTGGTAAAATAAAACTTGTGAAAAATATTTAGCCGGGGTAGCTCAGCTGGTTAGAGCATCGGATTCATAACCCGAAGGTCGGCAGTTCAAGTCTGCTCTCCGGTACAAAAGACTCTTCATTGTGAAGGGTCTTTTCTTTTTATCATGTATACTGTTTACATATTATTCAGTGAAAAGTATAATAAGCATTATACCGGATTTACCTCAAATCTGGAGCAAAGAATTTTATCGCTAATGAATTAGGTAATGGCTGGACAGCCCGCTACCGTCCCTGGAAATTAATTTACACCCGGAGTTTTCCTGAAAAAGAAGAGGCCATGAAGTATGAAAAGTGGTTGAAAACGGGTGCAGGCCGTGATTTTATAAAGACATTAGCGCATTGAGCATCGGATTCATATCCGCCGCGGCGGACGGCAGTTTTCGCCACGGCGAACTCTCCGGTACAAAAGACGCTTCATTGTGAAGGGTCTTTTCTTTTTATCATGTATACTGTTTACATATTATTCAGTGAAAAGTATAATGGCTTAATGAAGTGGTCTTCCTGTTATCACACTTGCAAACCTGTGCTGTTCTTACCCGGTCATTTCCTTCACTTTATTATTATAGCCTAACTTTGATGCATTCAAGTGCAGAAATGCTGGTTAATGGTATGCATAAATGGCTGTTGTTTTTTTTACTGTTGTTTTTTTCTAACCTGCTGTCTGCAGCAGACAGTCTTACCGTAACAAGGCTTTCTATTCAAAACGGGCTTTCCAATAATTCTGTGCGGTGTGTTTACCAGGATAAAAAAGGATTTATCTGGTTTGGAACATACGACGGACTGAACCGTTATGATGGCAGCCAGTTTAAGGTTTTCAGGAACAAGATCGGTGACAGCAGTTCGCTAAGTCATAACTATATCTATACCATGCATGAAGACCGCTTCAATAATCTTTGGGTGGGCACAGGGCAGGGGATCAGTATCTACAATAATAATACCGCAAAGTTTTCACCGGCCCGCTTCATACCTTACCAGTCGGCAGAGCCGCAACGGGCCAGCTTTAATGCCAATATCATAACGTCGGATCAAAACGGTCATATCCTTGTGGGCAGTAATGGATGGGGACTGATCGTTCAAAAGGCAAACGAAAAAATGGCCAGACAGGTACCGCTGATTGAAAACGGTAATATCAATACAGGATACAACCTCAGGTGCATACTGGCAACACCCGCTGCGGTTTGGCTGTTTATTTCAGAAAAAGGGTTGTATAAATATGATATTGCTGCAGGTAAAATTTCACCGGTAAACAATGAAGTTAAAGTCGGGAACTGTATGCTGCCTGACGGCAATGATATTATATGGATTGGTTCCGAAAAAGGGTTGTACCGGTATCATATTCCCTCCAATACTTACGACCGGTATTATTCGGAAGAGAATGGTAAACTGAGTGGCTCAAATGTAATGAGCCTTTGTTTTGACAATGACCGTAACCTGTGGATTGGCACAGATGGCGGTGGTATCAGTATCCTGGAAAATAAATCGGGCGCCACCCGCTTCATGCTGCCGGAGGAAGGGAATAATAAAATTTCCAGCGAATCGGTGTATTCAATTATAAAAGACCGGGAAGACAGGTTGTGGATCGGCACCATCAAGGGCGGCTGCAATATTATTGATCCCGGCAAAAATAATTTTCAAACCATCAACCACGACCCGTTTGCTGCCAGCAGCCTGCCCGGGAATTTTATCTATTCATTTTGTGAGGCAAAAGACGGCAGCATTTTAATCGGCACCGATGGCAGCGGTATGAGTGTGTGGAACCGCAGCAAGGGCAGTTTTAAAAATTACAGGCATAACAGCAATGATGCGGCTTCACTGAGTCATAATGTTGTGACGAGTATTTTGGAAGATCACCAGGGTGCAATATGGGTGGCTACTTTTGGCGGGGGGATCAACCGTTTTAATAAACAATCAGGAAGCTTTAAACACTACAGCTGTTTTAACGATTCGCTGGGGGCGGAAAACAAGAATGTATGGCTGCTGTATGAAGACCGGAGCCTCCATTTATGGGCAACCACGTTCAGTAACGGGAAACTGTACCGGTACAATGCGGCGGCGGATAAGTTTGAAGTGTTTTCACAGCAACTCAATAACCTTGTATCTTTTTTTGAAGATACAAAGGGAGATCTCTGGGCGGGTAACAGCCACCAGCTGATAAAAATTGACCGGGCAAATAAACAGCACCGTTTTTTTGAAACCGGTAAACCCATCAGGGCAATCTGGGAAGACCAACAACATCAATTCTGGCTGGGGGCAGAGAGCGGCGGACTGATATTATTCGACCGGCTTGTGGGGAAAATACAATACCAGTATTCAGACAAGGAAGGGCTTTGCAATAATTCGGTACTCAATATAAAGGAGGATAACAACGGAAGTTTATGGCTGAGCACTTTCTATGGCATTTCAAAGTTTGATGCGGCGGCAAAATCGTTTAAGAATTTTTACCAGGGCGACGGGCTCCAGAGCAACCAGTTCTCTTACAATGCTGCATTAAAATTGTCGTCTGGCGAAATACTTTTTGGTGGTATTAACGGCTTTAATATTTTTTACCCGGGAAATATTAAAGTGCGCAATTACATGCCACCCCTGTACATCACCGATATATCCGTTAACAACAGGCAGGTACCGGAGCTGAATGAATTTATTCTCAATGCTGCCGGCGAAGAGCTGGCCGGGCTGCGGATCCCTTATAATGAAGCTGTGCTCTCGCTGCGCTTTAATGCGCTGGAATATGCATCTCCCGAAAAAATCCTGTATGCCTATTACCTGGAGGGATGGGATAAGGGCTGGAACTATGCCGGGAATATCCGTAACATCAACTATAATAATTTGAGAGAGGGGAGTTACACACTCCGTATAAAAAATACCAACAGCAATGGCGTATGGAACGATAAGGAAACAACGCTTAAAATCATTATCCTGCCACCCTGGTACCGTACCTGGTGGGCCTATCTTATTTACCTGGTGCTGGTGGCTGCAGCTGGCTATCTTGTGTACCGCTACCGTACCCAACAGGCAAAACTCAAGTACGAAATACAGGTAACACAGCTGAATGCAGAAAAGGAAAAAGCCATCAATGAGAACCGCCAGTCTTTTTTTACCAATATCACACATGAGTTTCGCACACCGTTGACCATGATCATTAACCCGGTGAAAGATATGCTGCAAAAGGAAAATGAAGATGCGGCAAAAGAAGAACTGGGTATTGTGCACCGAAATGCCAGGCGTTTACTTAGCCTGGTGGACCAGTTGCTGCTCTTTAAAAAAACCGAGAGTGATACGGGCCCCCTGCAGGTAACACAATTCAATTTTTACCAGTTATGCCACGAAACATACCTGTACTTTGTGCAACAGGCAAAGGCACGCTCCATCAATTATGTGTTTGACTGCCCCGATGAAACCCTGGAACTGTATGGTGATAAGGAAAAGCTGGAGATCGTTTTTTATAACCTGCTTTCCAACGCACTTAAATACACGCCCGAAAAAGGACATATCATTTTTGCTGTTGCCGGAGATAAAGATGTCATCACCGTAAAGATCCGTGATAATGGCCCGGGCATTCCGCCGCATACAGGCAACCGGTTATTTGAAAAGTATTACCGGGTAAATGAGAAAGAAGGTCCTGCCAAGCCCGGGTTTGGTATCGGGCTTTATCTCGTGAAGGAATTTATTGACAAGCACCGGGGGCAGATCAGTTATACAAGCAGGTCCGGGGAAGGCACCGTTTTTACAGTACAGCTGCAAAAAGGAACAGACCACCTGGGTGGGGTGGAAGTTTTACAGGAAGATAAAAAAGAACATGCGCTGCTGGATGAGATCGCGGCAGGAGATACCGCTGTGCAGCCGGAAGAAAAAACAACCACCGATGGTATGGAATCGCTGGTGAGTGAAAAACCATCTATTCTTATTACAGATGACAATGTACAGATGCGGAGCTACCTGGTACAGGTTTTTCAGAACAGCTTTATTGTACAGGAGGCCGGCAGTGCAGAAGAAGGATTGAAAATTGCCCGGGAACTGCAGCCGGATATTATCATCAGCGATGTGGTGATGAATGATATGACAGGGATTGATTTTTGCAGGGCAGTAAAAGAATCCCCCGTGCTGAACCATATTCCTTTTATTCTCATCACAGGGAGTTTTTCGCCCGAATCAAAACTGAAAGGGATCGAGTACGGGGCGGATGATTATATTACCAAGCCTTTTGAAAAAAATATGCTGGTGGCAAGGGTGCAAAGCCTGATACGTAACCAGCAAAACCTGCAAAAATATTTTTATAACGAGATCACCCACCAGGAAAACAGCCTGAATATTACCGGGGAGTATAAACAGTTTTTGGAAAATTGTATCGCCATCGTGGAAAAACACCTGGATGATGATGATTTTAATATACAGGTGCTGGCCCGGGAAATCGGCATGAGCCATAGTAATCTTTATAAAAAGATCAAGACCATTTCCGGGCAGAGCGCCAATGCCTTTATCCGTTTCATCCGCCTGCGCAAGGCCGCTGAAATGTTTATCAATACCAATTATAATATCAACGAAACCGCTTTTTACGTAGGCATCCGGGATATTAAATATTTCCGGGAGCAGTTTACCAAAACATTCGGACTGAAACCTTCTGAGTACATCGAAAAATACCGCAAAACCCTCGGGAAAAACTACAAACTCAACGAAAAACTCACCCGGGAAAAGGAATAAAACCAGCTTCATATTAAAATAACAGGCTGTTTAAGGAGGCTTTTTCTAGCCTGAGCTGGGTAATTATGCTTTATCGGCCCCTTCTATAATTTTTGCCAAAAATCCCACAAGACCGTCTTTTACCCCCTCATTTTCCCTCATTTTACGAATTTACCCCCTTATTTTACTGCTCATCCCCCCGTTTTGCCCCCCTCGTGGTTCTACTTTTATACCCGATTTTCTAACGAACGCTAAAACTATTGCTGTATGAATTTAAAAAACCTGTCCAATTACCGGCCAAGGCAACATCCCCTTCCAAAGGCGGAAAGCCAGCTGCCTGCTGTTCCCATTCTTTTTAATACGTTTAAACAAATCATCATGTCTTCACCTTTTAAGCGGGTGCTTTATGCACTTTCTGCTACCGGCTTTTTTATACCCGGCCTGCAAGCCCAGCAAAAAACGGCCGATACTGTTGTACTGAAACAAAAGCCGCCTGTTGAACTGCTTTATACGCAGGCGCCGGCTCATTTAACGGCCACTTCAACCGAGGCTCTGTATTCAAAAGATATTTTAAGAGCCCCGGTTACCAGTGCAAAATCAGCGCTCACCGGCCGTATGGCGGGCTTATTTGCCACGCAATCTTCAGGTCAGCCTGGTGCCGACGGTGCTTCGGTTGCTTTAAGAGGACTGGATCCGGTAGTGGTGATCGATGGCGTGGTGGCCAACCTCAGCATTTTTAACCTGGAAGATATTGAAAGTGTTACGCTGCAAAAAGATGCGCTGAGCACGGCCATGCTCGGTGTAAGGGGCAGTAACGGCGTATTGCTTATTACCACAAAAAAAGGAAGGGTACAAAAGCAAAGCATTTCCTTTACCGCACAAACCGCATTCCAGCGTTCAATGGGTGCACCCAAAGTACTCAATGCATATAATTATGCCACCTTATATAATGAAGCACTGGTGAACGACGGGCTGGCGCCTAAATATACCCAGGCCGACCTGGATGCATATAAAAATGGAACCGATCCTTACGGTCACCCGGATGTGAACTGGAGAGACCTGGTAACAAAACCCAGCTCCCGTTTCGACAGGTATTCACTGAACGCCAGCGGCGGTAATAATTTTGCCCGCTATTATGTTTCGCTGGAGCATGTGAACCAAACCGGTTTTTTGACAACCAACGATAAAAACACCTATAATACCAACAACGATTTTAAATCCTATGTGATCCGCAGCAATGTGGACATCAGCGTGAACAAAAGTCTTACCGGCGGTATTTACCTGCTGGGCAGGATACTCAATGGCAGTGAGCCGGGTTCCACCACCAGTTCCATCATTTCTACTCTGGTAAATACACCCAACAATGCCTATCCTGTGTATAATAATAACGGCACTTATGGCGGTACCAGCCAGTTTCAGAATAATATACTGGCACAGGCGGTGTCAAGCGGTTACAGGCTTAATTACAAGCGCGACATGCTGGCCAATTTTTACCTGAAACAAAAACTGGATGGTATTGCAAAAGGGTTGTGGGTGCAGGCAAAAACAGCTTTCAATGCAACCTTATCAGAAGACAATAACCGTAATAAAACATTTGCGGTTTACCAGATGATCACCACCACCACACCTGTTACCTATAATAAATATGGTACAGATGGCACACAGGCCAACGGAAATGGTATTGCCTACCAGGGCCGCAGTAATTATGTGGAGTTGTCTGCCGGCTATGATAAAGTCATTCATAAAAAGCATGGCATCAATGCACTGCTGCTTGCCAACCGCGATAACTCAGTAAGCAATGGCGACCTGGCGTATACCATCAGCGGTATCTCCGGCCGTGTTGCATACAACTATAAAGAAAAATATGTGGCTGAAGCTGCATTTGGTTATAATGGTTCTAACCGTTATCCTTCTCACGGCGATTATAAAAGAGGATTGTTTCCTGCCATTGGTTTGGGCTGGAACATGGAAAAAGAATCTTTTATCGCTGCAAAAAAATGGATCAATAAATTAAAACTCTACACTTCATTTGGTAAAACCGGATGGGATGATCCCGGATACTTTACTTATATACAGCGTTTCTTCGATGCCAGCAGCGTATACTTTGGTACATCGGCCGCCACACAAACAGCCATTACGGAGCAAACACTGGCCAACCCAAACATCGATTTTGAAAAGGCGAACAAATTGAATGCAGGAGTGGATGCCTCCTTGCTGAACAACCGCCTGGGTATTACCGTGGAATATTTCAACAACACCATGTACGATCTGCTGCAGGTTCGCGGACGCAGCATTACCATGATCGGTAATGATTATCCCCGTGAAAATATTGGCAAAAACCGTTACACCGGCACCGAAGTAAAACTGAGCTGGCAGCAAACCACTAAAAAAGGCATTGAATATTTTGCTGCACTAAATACCACCATCTTAAAAACAAAAGTGCTGTTCAACGATGAAGTGTTCCGCCCGTATGACTGGATGAAACGTACCGGCCAGCCTGTTGGCCAGCTGTTTGGTTATGTAGCCGACGGTCTGTTCCAGTCTGCCGCCGAAATCAACAGCAGCGCCACCACTGTTGGTTACACACCACAACCCGGAGATATTAAATACAAAGACCTGAACAGCGATGGCGTGATCGACCAGTTCGATATCAAACCCATTGGCCGCGTGGGCAAACCACAGATTTTCTTTGGCCTTTCACTGGGAGCATCCTACAAAGGATTTGACATCAGTGCACTGGTACAGGGCGTAACCAACCGTGATGTGTATGTGGGAGGCAGCAGTATCTGGGCTTTCCAGAATGGCGGCTTTGGCCAGGCTTATGAAAATAACCTTAACAGGTGGACGCCCGCCAATGCGGCAACTGCCAGCTATCCCCGTTTGAATATTGGTATCAATTCCAATAACCAGGCACAATCATCTTACTGGTTGCGCAATGGCGATTATGTAAGGCTGAAACAGGTGGAGATTGGTTACAGCATTCCGCAAAGCCTGCTTAAACATATCAAACTGCAAAGCATCCGCCTTTTTGCAAGAGGCTATAACCTGTTAACATTCGCTTCAAAAGAACTGGACGACCGGGATCCCGAGATCATCAGCGCTTTCAGTTACCCGATGCAGCGCTTAACCAATTTCGGTATCAACATTAAACTTTAAAACCTGCTATATGAAGTCTACAAAAATATTTTTAACAAGCCTGGTATGCGGCAGTTTGATGCTTGCCATCAGTACCACCAGTTGTAAAAAACTGGAAACAGAACCCAAGGACTGGTTTGGTGCCGATCTCGTGTTTGACACACTCGACCGCCTGGGCACTGTTGCTGCCTTTAACCTGAACGACCTGTACAATTATATACCCGGAGGTTTTAACCGTATCGGCAGCGATTTTTTAGATGCAGCCAGCGGTGATGCCATTCCCAGCCGTAACAATACGCTGGTGGAATATTATACCAACCGCCGCATCAGTGTATTGAATAACCCGGATCCTTACTGGGCCAACAGCTACTACGGCATCCGCAGGTGCAATATTTTTATGCAGAACATCGGGGCGGTGCCCATTGTGCAAACAGACAGTGCCACCATTGCCAATGCAAAACTTACCCGCCAGTACTGGAGGGCAGAAGCCCGTTTTATCCGTGCACTCATGTATTTTGAACTGCTGAAAAGATATGGCGGTGTGCCGCTTATTGGCGACCGCATCTTTAAACTGGATGATGACCTGCAGATACCCCGCAATAATTTTTCAGATTGCGCAGATTACATCGTTAACGAATGCAATATTGTAAAAGACAGTCTGCGTAAAGAAGCCATTGCCGATGCCGACTGGGGCCGTATACCCAAAGGCGCAGCCATTGCACTCAAATGCCGTGTGCTGTTATACGCAGCCAGCCCGCTTTTCAATGGCGGTGGTATTGAAACCGACCCCGTGAAGAAAGCGCTTACGGGTTATACAACAGCAGACCCCAGCCGCTGGCAAAAAGTAATTGATGCTGCTGAAGAACTCAATGCCATCAATTATTATAAACTGTTCCCCACCACGCCGCCGGCCAATGCTGCAACGGCCACTACCAATTTTATGTCGGTGTTCACCACCAAAAAAAATGTGGAGATCATACTGGCCAAACAAAGTGCCAACAGCACCAGCCTCGAAAACTCGCAGGCACCCATTGGATATGCAGGTACGGCCACCAGCCAGGGATATACCAGCCCCACACAAAATTTTGTAGATGCATTTCCCATGATCAACGGGCAGCAGCCTTTTAATACTGACGGAAGCATTAATACCGCATCCGGTTATACAGCCGCTGCACCCTATTTTAACAGGGATCCGCGGCTGGGTGCTATTGTTTTCTATGACAGTTTAACATGGCTGGGCCGCAGGGTGGAAACATTTGAAGGCGGGCTTGACAAACCCAACACTTCCGGTACATCCATTCAAACAAAAACCGGTTATTACCTGAAGAAATTTTTGGGCAACTTCCCCACCGGAACAACTTATTCTAATCAAAGTCACAACTTCCCACTTTTCCGTTATGCAGAGGTTATTCTGAATTATGCCGAAGCACTCAATGAAATGAACCGGGTGGAAGATGCGGTTACACAAATAAAACTCATCCGCCAGCGTGCAGGCATTACTGCAGGTGCCAGTACCCGTTATGGTATTAAAACAGGTATTACGCAGGCAGAAATGAGAGACCTTATAAAAAATGAGCGCCGGATTGAATTAAGTTTTGAAGAACACCGCTTCTGGGATCTGCGCAGGTGGAAAACCGCGGCCACCGAACTGGCAGGCCCCGTATATGGTATGAAGATCACCAAATTAGGCACAGCCCGTATTTATGATAAAGTGCAGGTGGGCACATTGCTGTTCGACACCAAACTCTATCACATGCCCCTGCCATACGATGAAACCGTGAAGAACAGGGCATTGATCCAAAACGAAGGATGGTAATTCAATACTTTAAAAAAGAAAATCAGGAATAATGAAAAAGATATTTTTTATACTCACACTGCAGTTGTTTGCCATCCTGCAAATACAGGCACAAACAAAAACGGTGACCGGTTTTGTAAAAGACAGCACCGGGCCGGTTGCAGGAGCATCTGTAATTGAAAAAGGACTCAGTTCCAATGGCACCGTAACGGATGCCGGTGGAAAATTCAGTATCGTACTCAAAGGCAAAAGCAATACCATTATCATCAGCAGCCTCGGTTTGCAGGCGCAGGAACTGAATGTGGGCACACGCTCATCAGTAACGGTGGTGCTTCACAGCAGCGAAGCAAAAGGCCTGGAAGATGTGGTGGTGGTAGGTTATGCCAAGCAAAAAAAGGTAACATTGACCGGTGCGGTAAGTTCGGTATCCGGTGTGGAACTGCGGGAGAATCCTTCTGCAAGTCTGCAAAATACATTATCGGGTAAACTGCCCGGCTTCTTTTCGGTGCAGCCCACCGGCCGTCCCGGTGCGGATGGTGCCACCTTCTTTATCCGTGGCCAGAGTTCTTACAATACCGGTTCCAACTCACCACTGATCATCGTGGATGATATTGAATACAGTTACGACCAGTTTGCAAGACTGGATCCTAACGAAATTGAATCGCTCAGTATTTTAAAAGATGCATCCACCACGGCTGTATATGGTGTGAAAGGTGCCAATGGTGTGGTGATCATCACCACCAGGCGTGGAAAGATCGGCGCACCGAAAATTTCTGCCAGGCTCGAAAACAGTCTGCAGCAACCCACGAGGATGCCCAAATACCTGGATGCATATGAAACAGCATTGCTGTACAACCAGGCGCAGATCAATGATAACAAGATCAACCCGCAAACCGGTTTTACGCCCCGGTTTTCCCAATCAGACCTGGACCATTACCGTACCGGCGATGATCCATACGGTCATCCTAATAATAACTGGAAAGACATTCTCTTCAAAAAATTCAGTAAGCAGTACCGTGCCAACTTTGATATCAGCGGCGGTACAGAAAGGGTGAAGTATTTTATTTCACTGGGTGGTTTGTTCCAGGACGGTATGGTGAAAAATTTCAGCAAGGCACAGGACATCAACGGCAACTACTATCACATGCGTTACAATTACCGCAGCAACCTGGATATTAAAGTTACCAATACCACCGACCTGCGCCTGGATCTTTATGGTAATATTGGTGAGATCAATACACCCAATGTAGGAAGCCCCTTTGGTTACAATGATGTGTTTTATGAATACAGCAGTTTTCTTTCACTGGCGCCTTTCAACTATCCTGTTTATAATCCTAACGGCAGTTATGGATACAGCAACTGGCAGATCAGCGGCGGTGGTACCAGCAGCAGCTACAATGTAAATAATATCGTGGGCCGCTTAACACATTATGGTTACAACCGCAGCTATGAAAACAATATGAACCTGATCACATCGGCCACACAAAAACTCGACTTCCTTACCAAAGGGCTTTCGTTTAAGGCAACGGCTGCATACGTGAGCAACTATAGTTATTCAAGAAGCATGACCCGTGACCAGTTCCCATCATTTATTTACGATCCCGTGGCAAACACTTACACTCCCAGGGATCCCAATGTATACCGGGTAAGAAGATTCTTCAGCGGTTACAGTGCAGGCAGCACCATCCGCACACTCACGCTGCAGGCCAGCCTGAATTATGACAGAACTTTTGGTGCACACCGTGTGTATGCGCTCGGACTGGTGAACCAGGGAACGGATATCCGTTTCAGCTCCAACAGTACGTATAATTTTATCCCGAACAATTACCGCGGCTTTACCGGCCGTGCAGGATATAACTACAAAGAAAAATACCTGTTCGAATTCAATACGGCCTACAACGGATCCGACAGGTTTTCTAAAGCCAACCGCTATGGGCTTTTCCCGGCGGCATCCATCGGCTGGAATGTGGCCAAAGAAAATTTTGTAAAAGAACATTTCAATTTCCTCAACAATCTTAAGTTAAGGGCATCATACGGCCTGGTGGGTAACGATAAGATCGGCAGCAGCTTCAACTATTATTACCTGCCTTCATGGAGCAATTCAGGATCCATCAACTTTGGTACCAGCAGCAATACTTTTACCGGCATACGCGAGGGAACACTGGGTAACGACCAGGTTACCTGGGAAAAAGAAAAGAAACTGGATATCGGTGTTGATTTCGGTTTATTCAATAACAAGTTAACCGGTACGGTGGATTATTTTAAAAACCAGCGTTACGATATCTTAACCACAAGAGGAACCGTTTCGGCCGTATTTGGTCAGAACCTGCCGCCGGTGAACCTCGGTATTGTTGATAATGCCGGTTATGAAATTGAACTGAATTATAATGGTCATATTGGCAAAGACTTTTCTTACCGTGTGAAAGGCACTTACTCAGTTGCAAAGAATAAGATCAAATTTGCAGATGAACCCACTTACGCCAACGCTTACCAGGCCTTTACCGGCCACAGCATCGGCATGCAGCGTGTGTACCGCTGGATCGGTTATTATAAAGACAGTGCCGATATTGCAAAAAGCCCGCAGCCTTCGATCAAACCTTATCCCGGCGACCTGAAATATGCAGACCTGAATGGTGATGGCAAGATTGATGGTTTTGATATGGAGGTAACCGGCTACTCCAATGTGCCCAATACCACGTATGGTTTCCAGGTAGGATTTACCTACAAGGGATTTAGTGTAAATGCCTTTTTCCAGGGCGCCATGAATTTCAATGTACGTGCCGTGGCCGAAGCCATCCGTCCTTTCTCGGCCAACCTTACCGAAGTGCATAAATATGCATGGACACCGGAGCTGGGTGATAATGCAAAATTCCCCCGCCTGTCATTACTGGCCGGCGCCAGTGATGCGATCGCCTATCCTTCCACTTTTTATTTTATTTCGGGCAACTACCTGCGTTTAAAAACAGCAGAGATCGGTTATACCCTGCCTAAAAAATGGATCAACCGCCTGAAGCTGGAAAATGTAAAACTGTACAGCAACGGTTATAACCTGTTTACCTGGACAAAACTGGATAAGCTCTACGACTTTGATCCGGAGATCAGCACCAACAGTGACCGTACCATTTACCCGCCGCAGCGCACCATCAACTTTGGTTTAAGTGTAACCTTTTAATTAAACGCAATAAAAAAAGATATATGAAAAAGATATTGATAACAGTGCTGATCATTACAGGTTTTGCTGCCTGTAAAAAATCAAGCGACTTTTTAGACGGGCAGGCGATTGCGCTGGATGAGAACGCCGTGTTTTCCGACAGTGCACGTACCATGGCTTTTTTAACGGGGATCTATTCTGATATCGCCTTCAGTTTTACAAAAGGCCGCTGGAGCACACACGGTAATACCGAACATGCAACAGATGATGCAGAATATAATTTCAGCGGAACCGGCCAGGGTGCCGTGATCCTGTACAACGGCAGTATTTCACCCACGGCTTATGCGGGCCAAACGGCATTGCTCGATTTTTGGAACACACCATATGCCAATATCAGGCGTGCCAACCTGATGCTGCAAAAACTGCCTACCACACCTTTAACTGCCGACCTGCAGACAAGGGTGAAAGGTGAAACAAGGTTTTTGCGTGCATGGTATTATGCACAGCTGATGATCTGTTATGGTGGCGTGCCGGTTGTAGGGGATAATGTTTATGGTAAAGATGATATCATCAATTTGCCCAGGACCACCTTTGCCAATACCGTGAAATATATTACAGATGAACTGGATGCTGCTGCAACATTATTGCCTACGGATTATACCAACAGTCTTGATTTTGGCCGCATCACCAAAGGTGCCTGCATGGCATTGAAATCACGGGTGCTGCTATATGCTGCCAGTCCTTTGTTCAATGGTGGTGCCATCACAGCTGATGCAGGCCTTGCGCCGCTGGTGAGTTATCCAACCGCCAATACCAGTTACTGGCAGGCGGCGGCAGATGCAGCCAATGCCGTGATCAACAGCAACCAGTATGCACTGTATGTTGACAGCACCACCGCTGCAGGTTATGGTTTTTACAATGTTTTCCTGCAGCGCAGTTTATTGCCTGCATTCAAGGATGAATATATTTTTGGTTATTACCGCCCTGCCAACAGGGATATGGAAGGTTATTACAATCCGCCTACAAGGGGCGGTGCTAAATACAGTATGGCCACGCAGGACCTCGTGGATGCATTCCCCATGAAGAACGGGCTGCAGCCTTTTAACAGTGATGGTTCCGTGAATGTGGCTTCAGGTTATAATCCCGCCAACCCTTATGTAAACAGAGACCCCCGCTTTAATTATTCCATTATCTACAATGGTGCTTTGTATTTCAGTACCACCACCAACAACAAACAGCCTGTTTGGACATTTGTAAACGGTACAGGCACCATTCCTGCACCCACACAAACTTCCGATGCATATGGCGTGGGCACCACCACCGGTTATTTCGCCCGCAAAATGTGTGATGAAAATATCAGTGCCAACAGCAGTGCCAATACCAACAGGGCATGGCCGCTGATCCGCTATGCAGAAATTTTACTCAACTATGCAGAGGCGATCAATGAAACCGGTCAGACAGCACTGGCCTATCCCAAACTGATCGAGTTAAGAAGAAGGGCCGGTATCGACCGTGGTGCCGATGGCTTGTATGGATTAAAAGCCAATATGACCCAGGCTGAAATGCGTGAAGCGGTACGTAACGAACGCCGCGTGGAACTGGCATTTGAAGATCACCGCTGGCATGATATCCGCCGCTGGAAAATTGCCATGACTGTATCCAACCAGTTCAACAAAGTGATGCAGGTGGTAAAAAATTCAAATGGCACATTTACCTATAACAGGCTGGAATCTATCCGCAGGCACAACTTCCGCCCGGAAATGTACCTGCTGCCCATTCCGGATCCTGAAATTCAGAAAATGCCGGCCATGCGCCAGAACCCGGGATGGTAAGTTTAATGAGTATGATAAAACTGTTGCTGAGTATGGCTGTTCAAACGGCAGCCATGCTTACAACAGCAGTTAAAAAAATGGCGATATGCTGAAGTGTAAAAATATTTTTTGGGTAAGTGCCATCTTCCTGCTTGCGGCTTGTCATGCATCCCGGCAAACAGGTGCACCCGCTGGCAAACCTGCCATAGCCGCCATTATTGATAAAGCAAATACTTACTGGCAAACACAAAACCCGGTACATGGCCGTGCATTCTGGGACAACGCGGCTTATCATACCGGTAATATGGAAGTGTATGCGCTCACAAAAAACGAAACGTATAAAAACTATTCCCTCGCATGGGCAGAAAAGAATAACTGGCAGGGTGCCCGTTTAACGGATAAGTCTGCATGGAAATTCAACTACGGCGAAAAAGATGAGTATGTTTTGTTTGGCGACTGGCAGGTATGTTTTCAAACCTATATCGACCTGTATAACCTGGAGCCCGATGAAAAAAAACTGGCAAGGGTCAAAGAGGTGATGGGATACCAGGTAAGCACCGCAGAAAACAAATACTGGTGGTGGGCCGATGGGTTGTACATGGTGATGCCGGTAATGACAAAAATGTATAAACTCACCGGTGATAAAAAATACCTCGACAAACTGTATGAATACTACAGCTATGCCAACAGCATCATGTACGACAGTGCTGAAAAAGTTTATTACCGCGATGCCAAATACGTGTTTCCCAAACACAGCACCGTTTCAGGTAAAAAAGATTTTTGGGCAAGGGGTAATGGCTGGGTGTTTGCCGCATTGGCAAAAGTGCTGAAAGACCTGCCTGCGGATGATACGCACCGCAACGAATACATCGCAAAATTCACCGGCATGGCCGAAGCCTTGAAAAAATACCAGCAGCCTGAAGGTTACTGGACAAGAAGTTTGATGGATACATCACAATCGCCGGGTTATGAAACCAGCGGCACGGCCTTTTTTACCTATGCTTATTTATGGGGCATGAATAACGGGTATCTCAGCAAAAAAGAATTTGCCCCGGTGGTGAAAAAAAGCTGGCACTATTTAACAACGGTGGCCCTGCAGCCCGATGGAAAGATCGGCTATGTACAGCCAATCGGTGAGCGGGCCATACCCGGCCAGGTAGTGGATAAAAATGCAACAGCCAATTTTGGTGTGGGCGCTTTTTTACTCGCCGCCTGTGAAATGTACAGGTATACGGATTCTAAAAAATGAGTTATGGAGCTGAATGAAAAAACAATTACGGAAAGTTTTAAGAAAATCTTTGACACAACAGACGAACCCATGATCGTGCGTTCGCCGGGCCGGGTAAATATTATCGGGGAACATACGGATTATAACGACGGGTTTGTGCTGCCCGCCGCAATCGACAAATCGGCGTATGTGGCCGTTACAAAACGAAACGATAATATCGTTTCATTGTTTGCAACAGATTTTGATGAGGCACACGAAACCACGCTGGATCATATTGCTAAAACCGACAAACACTGGCCCGATTATATTTTGGGCATCGTTGACCAGTTGCAAAAAACAAATGCGCCAATCACCGGTTTTAATTTACTGGTGGCGGCGGATATTCCCATCGGTGCCGGGCTTTCATCTTCTGCCGCACTGGAATGTGCCTCGGTATTTGCGCTGAACGAATTATTCGGCTTGCAGCTCACCAAGGCCGAAATGGCGCATATCGCCCAGCATGCCGAACATGAATTTGCCGGGGTTAAATGCGGTGTGATGGATATGTTTGCTTCGCTGTTTGGTAAAAAAGATCATGTGATCAACCTCGACTGCCGCAGTTTGTTTTATGAATATGTGCCGCTGAAACTGAATGGCTACAAACTCCTGTTGCTGAACACCAATGTAAAACACAAACTCTCTTCATCAGAATACAATACAAGAAGGCAGCAATGCGAACAGGGCGTGGCCTGGGTGAAGGAACGGGTGCCTGCTGTGAAGGCACTGAGGGATATTACTTCGGATATGCTGGATAAATATGTGCTGCCCAGGAACATGCTGATTTACCAGCGCTGCAAATATGTGGTGGATGAAGATAACCGCCTGCTGCAGGCCTGTGCCGATTTAAAAAAAGGCGATATCAGCGCCCTGGGCAAAAAAATGTTTGCCACGCACGACGGGCTGAGCAAAGAATACGAAGTGAGCTGTAAGGAACTGGATTTTTTAGTGGATCATGTAAGAAATAATAAAGCCGTGCTCGGCGCAAGGATGATGGGCGGCGGCTTTGGTGGCTGCACCATCAATATTGTAAAGGAGGAAGCGATTGAAAAACTGGTGGAGGAGCTGACCCCTGCATACAAAGCAGCAACCGGTCTTGACCTGAGTTATTACGTGGCTTCCCTCGAAGACGGCACAAGGGTAATATCAAAAAAAGAACCGGCACATGTTTAACCTGAAAGAGCATTCTCATACAAGATATAATTTACTTACCGGCGACTGGATTCTGGTTTCGCCGCACCGCACCAAAAGACCCTGGCAGGGAAAGGTGGAAACATTGCCCGATGATACAAGGCCGGCATACGATTCCAATTGTTATTTGTGCCCCGGTAACAAACGGGCCGATGGCAGTGTGAATCCCGTGTACAATGATTCATTTGTTTTTACCAATGACTTTTCCTCGCTGCTGAAAGACACACCGGATGGTGCCGTGGATATAGAAGGATTGTTAAAGGCGGAAAGTGCCAAAGGGATTTGCCGTGTCATCAGTTTTTCTCCCGATCACAGTCTGACACTGCCGCAACTGCCTGTTGAAGGCATCAGGAAAGTGATCGATCTGTGGGCAACAGAGTTTGAAAGTATTGCCGCAGATCCATCTATCAGGTACATACAAATATTCGAGAATAAGGGTGAGATCATGGGTTGTTCCAACCCGCATCCGCACGGGCAAATCTGGTCGCAGAATTCCATACCACTCGAAGTGCACAAAGAAACGGTTCAGCAAAAAAAATATTTCGAAGAAAAAGGCAGGAGCCTTTTATCTGATTATATACAGCTGGAGTTAAAACAACAGGAACGTACTGTACTGGAGAACGAACATTTTGTGGCCCTGGTGCCCTTCTGGGCGGTATGGCCTTATGAAACGATGATCGTGAGCAAAAGACACGTGCAGTATATCACACAGCTTACTGCAGGTGAGAGAATGGCGTATGCGGCCATCATGAAAAAGCTTACGGCCAAATACGATAATCTTTTCAGGGTTTCATTCCCGTATTCTGCAGGCATACACCAGGCCCCTGTAAATGACGGACCTTATCCTGAATGGCACCTGCACATGCATTTTTTTCCGCCATTGCTGCGTTCGGCAACGGTGAAAAAATTTATGGTGGGATATGAAATGCTTGCCAATCCCCAGCGGGATATTACGGCTGAATGGGCGGCAGCAAAATTGCGGGAACAGGATGAAGTGCATTACAAAGAACAAACCATGTAGTTTTTGTCAAATAGCAATTAATAGCAGTTAATTAAGACCTGCTGTTTCCACAGCGGGTCCTTTTAATTTTTTAAAACATGAAACACTATATCTTCATATCAGTTGCCTGGATACTGGCTTTGTCCTGCAACAGGCATATCAATACAGCCAGCCAGGAAGATAATCCCGTTGCAGATACTGCAAAGTTCACTCCGGGAAAAATATGGAATGATGACAAAGGTGAACTGGTGAATGCACACGGAGGCGGTATAATTTATGCCAACAGCAAATATTACTGGTTTGGGGAGAAAAGAGGACGCTCTGCTTCGGAAGGCGTGAATGTATATTCTTCTGAAGACCTCTGTCACTGGAAACATGAAGCACTGGCATTATCGCCTGTATACAATGATACGGCACATGATATTGCGGCGGGTTGCGTAATGGAACGTCCTAAGGTTATTTATAACAGCAGCACCCGTAAATATGTAATGTGGTTTCATCTCGAAATGCGGGGTAAAGGTTACAGCGCTGCAAGGGCAGGGGTGGCCGTGAGTGATAAAATAACAGGGCCTTATACATACCTGCACAGCTTTCGCCCCAATGGCAATATGAGCAGGGATATGACGCTGTTTAAAGATGAGGACGGCAGTGCCTACCATATTTATTCTTCCCGGGAAAACTACGACCTGCGTATTGTAAAACTTTCGGCCGATTATCTTACAGCCACAACAGCAGATACCATGCTTTTCAGCAATCACCGGGAGGCGCCGGCGTTGTTTGTTTACAATAAAAAATATTATCTCATTACCAGTGGCTGCACCGGCTGGGCGCCCAATAAAGCTTCCATCCATGAAGCGGCTTCTGTGTGGGGACCATGGGCAGAATTGTCGTATAACCCGATGGAAGGTGCCGGAGCTGATATTACTTTTGGCGCACAGTCAACCTTTGTATTGCCGGTGGAAGGCAAGAAAAACAGTTTCATTTTTATGGCAGATCAGTGGAATCCGCGTAACCTCAAAGACAGCCGGTATGTATGGCTGCCGGTGCAGTTTAGCAATACAAAGCCCCTGGTGAAATGGTTGCCCGAATGGAACCTGCAGTTTTTTAATAACAAGCATTAAACTATACAATATGAAAAGGAATTTTTTAAAAGAATTACTGCTGAGTACTGGTGCCATATTAATGGCGTGCACAGCTTTTTCCCAGAACAACGACTGGGAAAACCCGCAGTTGTACGAACTGAATAAGGAAGCGCCCCATGCTGATTATATGCTGTTTGATAAACAGCAGGATGTAGTGACAGATGAATTCCGTAATTCGCCTTATTACCAGTCGCTCAATGGCACATGGAAATTTGTGTATGCCGAAAAATATGCAGACCGTATCAGGGATTTTTACAGCCCTGGTCTTGATGAAAGATCATGGAGCGATATACCGGTTCCATCTAACTGGGAGCTGAAAGGTTTTGGCACACCGATCTACACCAATATCACTTACCCTTATCCCAAAAATCCGCCCTTTATCGGTGAAAATAATCCTGTGGGTACTTACCGGAAACAGTTTACCGTACCCGAAAACTGGAATAACAATGAAGTGATACTGCACTTTGGTTCCATCACCGGTTGTGCATTTGTATATGTGAACGGGCAAAAAGTGGGTATGACAAAAGCATCTAAAACAGCTGCTGAATTCAATATCACCCGATACCTCGTAAAAGGAACAAACTTGCTGGCAGTACAGGTATTCCGCTGGCATGACGGCAGCTATATGGAAGACCAGGATTTCTGGCGCATCAGCGGTATTGAAAGGGATGTTTACCTGGTGGCCAGTCCAAAAATTACCATTTGGGATTTCTTTTTAAAAGCCGGCCTCGATGATCAGTATAAAAACGGCCTGTTCAGCGCCGATGTTACATTGCGTCAGTATGCAGGAAATACAACGGGTGATGGAACTGTAACAGTGGATATTCTTGACAAAAATGGCAAAAAAATATTTTCACAGAAAAAGAATTATACACTGGCAAAAGACAGCAGCCTGCAAACAATTTCATTTTCAGGCAAGATCAGTAACCCTTTAAAGTGGAGTGGTGAATCGCCCAGCCTGTACGACTGCATCATCACACATACCAATGGCAAAGGCGTTGTTACTGTAACATATACCGGGGCTAAAATTGGTTTCAGGAAGGTGGAAATCAAAAATGCCCAGTTGCTGATCAATGGCGTGGCCACTTACGTGCATGGCGTTAACAGGCACGAACATGATGATGTGAACGGGCATGTGCCATCAAGGGAATTGCTGCTGAAAGATTTTCAGCTCATGCGCCAGCACAATATCAACGCCATCCGGCTTTGTCATTATCCCAACGACCCGATGATGTATAAGATGGCCGATCAATATGGTATGTACCTGGTGGATGAGGCCAATATCGAAAGTCATGGACTGGATCCTGACCCTCCTTCAAAACATATCAGTTTTTTACCTGAGTGGGCTGCGGCACATCTCGACAGGCACATGCGCATGGTGGAAAGGGATAAAAATCATCCGTCGGTAATTGTATGGAGTTTAGGTAATGAGTGCCGGAACGGGCCTGCTTTTGAAAACGGGTACAAATGGATCAAGCAGCGTGATAACAGCCGGCCGGTGCAGTTTGAACGTGCCGGTGAAAATTTTAATACAGATATTGTTTGCCCGATGTATCCCCGTGTGAATGATATGAAACGCTATGCAGCCGACAGCAGCAAAAAACGTCCTTATATCATGTGCGAATATTCACATGCCATGGGTAACAGCAATGGTAATTTTAATGAGTACTGGGATATTATTTTCAGCAGCAAACACATGCAGGGCGGTTTTATCTGGGACTGGGTTGACCAGGGCTATAAACAAACCACGCAGAACGGAACAGTGTACTGGGGTTATGGCGGTGACCTGGGCAGTTATCATTTGCTGAACGATGAAAATTTCTGTTCCAACGGGCTGATTGCTGCCAACCGCACGGTGCATCCCGGTATTAACGAGGTGAAAAAATATTACCAGAATATTTTCTTCTCCTCTAAAGATATCAGCACAGGCGTGATCACCGTCAAAAACCTCTTTGATTTTACCAATACCAGCCAATACAATTTTAACTGGGTGCTCCTGAAAAATGGCGTGCCTGTGCATACAGGCAAATTTGATGCTGCCATTGCTCCGCACCAGCAAAAAGATATTACCATTGCAATCCCTGCAGAAAAAATCACCGATGATGCGGAATATTTTGTGAACGTTTACGCCAATATTTCCACTGCCACAGCAACCGGCCTGCTGCCGCTGAATCATATCATTGCCACAGAACAGTTCAGCTTAAAGGGGAATTATTTTGCGGGAGCTAAAAAGGTAACAGGAACATTGCAGGTGAAAAAAGATGCAAACCGCCTGGCTTTTGAAAGCGGTGATATCAGTGGTGAAATTGATTTAAAATCCGGGGTTATCCGCAATTATCATTCAAAGAAGGGTATGGACCTTAACCGTTTCCCGGAGCCTTATTTCTGGCGTGCACCCACCGACAATGATTTTGGTAATGGCATGCCCAATAACCTCGGTATCTGGCGTTCGGCACATCAAAACAGGAAAGTAAAAAACATCACCGCAGGTGAACAAACTTCAGATGGCATTGCTGTAAAAGTGGAATACGAGTTAACCGGTATTGCTGTTCCCTATACGGTTGAATATTTTATCCAGAACGATGGCAGCATCAAAGTAACTGCCGCCATGGATATGACCGGAAGGGATTTGCCCGAAATGCCCCGCTTTGGCATGCGCATGCAGCTGCCGCCTATGTACGACAGTCTTACCTACTACGGCCGCGGTCCCTGGGAAAATTACAGCGACCGGAACACGGCAGCTTACACAGGTTTGTATGCAGATAATGTTTCAAACCAGTTCACGGATAATTATATCCGCCCGCAGGAAAATGGTTATAAAACAGATGTGCGCTGGCTGTCGCTTATCAGTAAAAAAGGCAATGGCATAATGGTTGAAGGTGTTCAGCCCATCTGCTTCAGCGCATTGCATCACTCCACTGAAAGTATGGATCCGGGTATGACGAAGAAGCAGCAGCATCCATCAGACCTTCGCCCGGATAATACCGTGCACCTGAATATCGATTACAAACAAAGAGGCGTGGGCGGCGATGACAGCTGGGGCGCTTTGCCGCATAGCCAGTACCGTTTAACAGAAAAAAAATACAGTTACAGTTATATCATCCGGCTGATAGATAAATAATGAAAAATTTTTTTCTCATAATAGGAACAGTTGTTTGGGCTACTGCCTGTAACCGCCAGGTTACGGGCAGTAAAACAGCTGTACAGGCTCCCGAAGATTATACACTTGTATGGTCTGATGAATTTAATAAAAACGGGAACCCCGATACCAGCAACTGGAATTACGAACGCGGTTTTGTACGAAATGAAGAAGCACAATGGTACCAGCAGGAAAATGCGTACTGCAAAAACGGCCTGCTCGTGATCGAAGCAAGGAAAGAGTCGAAGCCCAATCCCCGCTATGAAGCCGGCAGCAGGGACTGGCGCAAAAAACGCGACAGCATTCATTTTACATCGGCCTGTATGATAACAGCAGGCAGGCAGCAATGGCAGTACGGCCGTTTTGAAATGCGGGCACGCATTGATATCAGCAAGGGGATGTGGCCTGCCTGGTGGACGCTGGGTGTAAGCAAAGGCTGGCCCGGCAATGGAGAGATTGATATCATGGAATATTACCGTGGAAAGCTGCTGGCCAATATTGCCTGCCTGGGTACAGACAGGAAAGCACAATGGTTCAGCAATACATTTAAAACCGATTCGCTCGGGGGTAAAACATGGGCCAACGGGTTTCATGTATGGCGTATGGACTGGACGGAAACATATATCGCCCTGTATTGCGATGAGCAGCTGCTGAATAAAACCAGTCTTGATTTGCTGGTGAATAAAGATGGCAGTAATTTCAATCCTTTCAAACAACCGCATTACATGCTGCTGAACCTGGCCATCGGCGGAATGAATGGTGGCGATCCGTCGGGCACCTTCTTCCCCCAAAAATTTGAAGTGGATTATGTAAGGGTGTATCAAAAGAAATAATATGCAACAACTCGTCAGAACATCTTTATTGCTTTGCTGCCTGCTGCTCAGTCATTATTTGCCGTTTGCACAAAAAGCGGCGGGCAAATTCAGCGCTTATCTTTTCACCTATTTCACGGGTAACAGCAAAACAGATGAAAGCATCCGCTTTGCCATCAGTTCTGATGGTTACAATTACCGTGCACTCAATGATAATAAGCCTGTGCTCCTTTCAGAAAACATCAGTTCCACCGGAGGTGTGCGTGATCCGCATATTTTACGTGGCGCCGATGGTAAAACATTTTATATGGTGGCAACGGATATGGTTTCTGCACTGGGATGGAACTCGAACCGGGCCATGGTGCTGATGAAATCAACCGATTTGATCAACTGGACTTCTTCTGTTGTGAATATTCAAACCCGTTTTGCAGGAAACGACAGTTTGCTGCGGGTGTGGGCACCACAAACCATTTATGATGCAAAGGCAAAAAAGTATATGGTGTATTTTTCATTAAAGCATGGAAAAGATCCCGATAAAATTTATTATGCTTATGCCAATGAAGCCTTCACCGACCTGGAAACGGAACCAGCACAATTATTTTTCAGCCCGGATAATGCAGCCTGCATTGACGGCGATATAGCGGAGAAAGATGGTAAGTTCTATTTATTCTTTAAAACAGAAGACCGCCTGCCGGGTATTAAAATTGCGGCATCGGATAAACTCACCGGAGGTTATGTAATGCAAAGTGCAGACTATGTACAGCAAACCAAAAGCCCTGTGGAAGGTGCAGGCACTTTTAAGCTGAATGATGGCAGTGGTTTTATCCTGATGTATGATATGTACACCAGCGGCAAATACCAGTTTACCAAAACAGCTGATTTTAAAAATTTCACCGTGGTGGATAAGGATATCAGTATGAACTTTCATCCGCGGCATGGAACGGTGATGCCGGTAACTGCAGATGAAGCAGTAAGGCTGATGGGTAAATGGGGTACTGCAGCAAGTGTGATGAGCGGGGCTTCCGCAGCACAGATAAAAAAGATCAACACCAAAACAGATACAGCTGGACGAGCGGTTTGTTTTTTTGTAAAACCCGGCACTAAACTCGCTGCTTTCAATCCCGGTTTTATGGCAATACCGGGAGTACAGGTTCTGCCGTCGGCCGCACAAAATTTTACCAGGGGTGCCGTGAATTATACAGTGAAAATAAAAGGGCAGCAGCCACAGCAATGGAAGGTAACGGTCATCGAAAATCACAATCCCTTGTTTGATGGGTTGTATGCCGACCCTGATATCACCTGGTCAGAAAAAAATAAGAAATTCTATCTCTATCCCACCAGTGATGGTTTCAATAACTGGTCGGGCATTTATTTTAAAACATTCTCTTCCCCGGATTTAGTGAACTGGAAAGATGAAGGTGTGATCCTTGATCTTGATAAAGATGTGAGCTGGGCCAAACGCAATGCCTGGGCGCCCTGTATTCTCGAAAAGAAAATAAACGGGCAATACAAATATTTTTTCTACTTCTGCGCTGCACAAAAAATAGGTGTTGCGGTGGCCGATGACCCTGCCGGTCCGTTTACAGATATGGGTAAACCGTTAATTGATAAACGCCCCGAAGGAATAAAAGGCGGACAGGAAATTGATCCGGATGTTTTCACCGACCCGGTTTCAGGTAAAACTTATTTGTACTGGGGCAACAGTTATATGGCCGTTGCCGAACTGAATGATGATATGGTTTCTATTAAAGAAGGTTCAACCAAAATCATTACACCCACTGACAAAACCTTCCGCGAAGGCACAACGGTCTTCTGGCGTAACGGCAAATATTATTTCTTGTGGAGCGAAGATGATACCCGGAGTGAAAACTACCGGGTGCGTTATGGAACGGCCAATTCTCCTGAAGGTCCCATCACTATTCCTGCAAATAACCTGGTGCTGGCAAAAGATACGGCTGCCGGTATATATGCAACCGGCCATAATTCGGTGATACAGGTTCCGGGTAAAGACGAATGGTATATTGTGTACCACCGCTTCAATTATCCCAATGGCATCAATATGGGCCGTGCAGCTGGATACAACCGCGAGGTATGTATTGATAAAATGGAATTCAATGCAGATGGCAGCATTAAAATAGTGCAGCCAACACATAAAGGTATTGCGCCGGTTAAATAAAGGTTGACAACTTTTATAAGGCTTTTACCAGGCGCTGCAGGATCGGGGAAAGTTGTCAACCTTTTAAACAAACGCTTATGAAAAATATTTTGCTTACGCTTTTAATTTGTACAAACTGCAGTTTGCTGTTTGCGCAAAACAGGGAGCAGCGTTTGCGTGAAAACATTCCGCTGGATTCCATCCGGCTGAGCGACCCGTTTATACTGGCCGATAAAAAAACTTCCATGTATTATATGACAGGAACGGGCGGCATGTTATGGAAAAGCGCTGATCTGAAAAAATGGACTGGTCCGTACCGTGTGGCACAAACCGACAGCAATTCATGGATGGGCCCACGCCCCATGATCTGGGCAGCCGAACTGCATGCATACAAAAACAGGTATTACTATTTTGCCACATTCACCAACAGGAATGTGAAAATCGATTCTGTGAAGGGCAACGTTATTGAGCGGCGGGCCTGCCATGTGCTCGTGAGCGATAAACCCGAAGGGCCATATGTGCCCATGAAAGATTCTACCTACCTGCCCGCAAACAAACCCACGCTGGACGCCTCTTTATGGATCGATAAAGACCATAAACCTTATATGATTTATTGCTGGGAATGGTTGCAGAACTGGAATGGCACCGTTGAAAAAATAGAACTGAAACCCGATCTGAGCGGTACGGTTGGTGAAGGAAAAATTTTATTCCGCGCCAGCGATGCGCCCTGGAGCAGGGAAAAAGATGCACCGGGAAAAGACAAATTCAATAAAGTAACCGACGGCCCCTTTGTTTTTAAAACACAAACAGGCAAACTGGGCATGATATGGACCAGCTGGGTATATGATGTGTACACACAGGGCGTGGCCTATTCTGCCAGCGGCACACTCGATGGGCCATGGATACAGGAGAAAGAACCCATTACGCCACCCGATTTTGGTCATGGTATGCTGTTCAGAACACTGGAGGGAAAACTGCTGATGGTCTTGCACAGTCATAAAAATGTGAACGGGAGGTATATCCGCATACCGCATTTATTTGAAGTGGATGATAGCGGTGATAAGATCATTGTTGGCAAATCTTATGCTCCGTAAGCATTTATTGCGTTGCAGTTTGATTATAATATCGCGGCAAAGCTCCTGTGAATTGAACAGGTACAGGATGGGTGCTTAAATTCGCAGGCATAACTTTGATCTTCTTTCATAAAGAATGTAAGCTCCAAAAAAGTAAAGATGAAAAAAATATTACTCACAATAACATTGCTTGAACTGATTGCAGGTGTATTTGCACAGCAGCCCGATTCGGTATTTATAAAAGGGTATGCCACCACCAAAAATGATAACAAGAATGGCCTCCATATTGCCTACAGTACCGATGGTAAAAGCTGGACCAGCATCGGCAATGAATATTCGTTTTTAAAAAGTGATTATGGCCGCTGGGGCAGCAGTAAAAAAATGTTCGATCCCGTTTTAGTAAAGAATAATGCCACAGAATGGGCCTGTTATTTTTTTACAGAAGCCGAACATAAAGTGGTGGGGGTGGCGTATTCAAATGATTTGATATTGTGGAAACCACAGGATTATTTTTTATATAACGAAGCGGTAACGAAATTTCCTGTCATCGGCGATGCTGCACACATGGGTTCCCAAAACTATAAACTCCCCTGGCAATTTGTACAGGCGCTCATCAGCCAGGCCGACCTGGCAGCATACAAAAACATACAAAACAGTGTAACGGCACAAAGTTTTGCAGAAAAAAATCCCGGATTAAAACCGGTGCATGTTTCGCTGGCTGTGAATATGGATATGAAAAAAAAGATCAGCAGTGACCTTGTCGGCGTTTTTTTTGAAGACCTGAATTATGCTGCCGATGGTGGTTTGTATGCTGAGCTGATCCAGAACAGGGACTTTGAGTATTCTTCAAAAGACAGGAAAGAATGGAACAGCAGCAGCCAGTGGAAAACAGTTAGCGGAACTATCAGGATCGACACACTGCGGCCCATTCATAAAAATAATTCCCACTATGCTGTTTTGCAAAAGGGCAGCCAGGTCAGCAACAGCGGGTTTGATGGAATTGCAGTAACTGCCGGCGAAAAATATGATTTCTCCCTTTTTGCCCGGGCTGCAAAGAAGAGCCGTTTGTCCGTTGTAATAACAGACAGCAACGGCAATAAAATTTCTAACGAGATTGTACTCGCAGTGAATACGCCGGACTGGAAACAATACCAGGCCGTTTTGATCGCAACCACCTCTTTTAAATCTGCCCGGCTTTCCATCAGTGCAAAAGAAAATGAAACAGCCATCGATCTTGTTTCGCTGTTTCCGCAAAAAACATTTAACAACCGGAAGAATGGTTTACGGGCCGATCTTGCCCAGGCCATTGCGGATATCAAACCCCGTTTTATGCGTTTTCCCGGCGGTTGCCTGGCACATGGCAACGGCATTGATAATATTTACCGCTGGAAAAATTCCATTGGCAAACTGGAAGAACGCAAACCTGATTTTAACTTATGGGGCTATCATCAAACCATGGGGCTTGGGTATTATGAATACTTCCAGTTTTGTGAAGATATTGGCGCATCACCGCTGCCGGTACTGGCTGCAGGAGTGCCCTGCCAGAATTCAAGTCATAACGAACATACCGGTATTGCAGGGCAGCAGGGCGGCATTCCCATGAGCGAAATGAATGCGTATATACAGGACATACTCGATTTGATAGAATGGGCTACGGCAGGTAAATCCACCACATGGGGAAAGCTGCGTGCAGCCGCAGGGCATCCAAAACCTTTTGATCTTAAATACATCGGTATTGGCAATGAAGACCTGGTATCGGAGGTTTTTAAGGAACGCTTTGCAATGATCTATAAAGCGATTAAAAATAAATATCCTGCCATTACTGTTATCGGCACGGTCGGACCGTTTTACGAGGGAAGTGACTATAGTTTTGGATGGGATTTTGCTTCAAAAATTGCGGTGCCCATGGTGGATGAACATTATTATGTGCCGCCGGCCTGGCTTATCAATAACCAGGATTTTTATGATACATACGACCGCTCCAAACCGAAAGTATACCTGGGTGAATATGCAGCGCATGTGAGAAACCGCTCCAGCAATATCGAAACCGCACTGGCAGAAGCTTTGTATTTATGCAACGTGGAGAAGAACGGCGATGTGGTTACCATGACTTCTTATGCGCCGCTGCTGGCCAAAGAAGGCCGCACACAATGGAACCCGGATATGATCTATTTCAACAACAGCGAAGTAAAGCCAACAACGGGTTATGAAGTGCAAAAACTTTTTGGCAACAATACCGGTGATGAATACATCGAAAGTGTAATGAGTGTCGATCACAATAACACGGATGTGCAAAAACGCATCGCCAGGTCCGTGGTAAGGAATACCAAAACAGGGGAATTGTTTGTGAAGCTGGTAAACCTTTTACCTGTTGAAACAACCGTTGATTGTAAAAATGTCAGCTTCAGTGATTACAGTATTCAAAAAACAGTTTTGCAGGGAAGTCCTGATGATAAAACCGCCAAACCGGTTACCACGCAGGAAATATTGCAAAACAATACGGTCATATTGCCGGCTTATTCCTTTACAGTCTTAAAGCTGAAAGGCAAATAAGTACAGCCGGGTAAAAAATATATATCACTATGAAAAACCTTGCAGCGTTATTCTTCGCTTTCCTGTTTTGTGTTGCCTCCATGGCGCAGCAGCCCGTTCATGATCCTGCCTATTCAGCACTGGTAAATGGCCATACAGTTTTTAAGGTGGATCAGCCCGATTTTAAAAGCAGCCCGTTTACCGGTATGACCCGCAAGCACTGGAAAGATGCGGCGATGTATTTACTCGAAGGTGCATTCAGTTATATCCACAGCGTTGATGACCCGATGCAGTTTCCCAAACAACCCGGTAAAAGCTATCCCAGAACGGCCTCGCAAATCCCCACTGAAAAACTTGAAGGACTTTGCCGCACTTTATTTATTGCCGCACCACTGTTAAAAGAGAATCCGCAACTGGAGATCCATGGGATTAAAGTAGCCGAATATTACCGTCATAATATTTTAAACCTGCTCGACTCAACAAAACCATCCTTTATCAAACCACAGGCAAAGGGTGGTGGTCCCAGTCAGATTCTGGTGGAGTTCGGTGCTTTGTCAGTTTCCCTGTTTTATATTCCTGAAATATTATTTGATCCGCTTCCGCAGGACAGGAAGGATGCGCTTGCTGCCACCATGCTCAGTTATGGCGATGGTAAAACCGTAGGCAGCAACTGGAAATTCTTCAACATTTTTGTGCTGAGTTTTTTCAAGAGCAGGGGCTATCCCGTAAATGAAAAACTGCTGATGGAATACCTGGATAAATCGCTGGCGCATTACCGTGGCAATGGCTGGTACAATGATGCGCCCGCTTATGATTATTACAGCATGTGGGCCTTCCAGATGTATGGCCCGGTGTGGAGCGAATTTTTTGGAAAAAAATATTACCCGGAATATGCCGCAACATTCATGCGCAATTTCAGCGAGGTGAAATATAATTATCCTTACCTGTTTGGCCGCGACGGCAAAATGATCATGTGGGGCCGCAGCATGCCCTACCGCTTTGGCTCGGTAATACCTTTCCCATTGATGGGACTGGAAAATGATCCGGGCATTAATTATGGCTGGATGCGGCGTATCGCATCAGGAGTATTGCAGCAGTTTTTGCAGCATCCCGGTTTTTTAAAAGACGAAGTGCCCACGCTGGGTTTTTATGGCGCCTTTGAACCGGCTGTGCAGCCATACAGCTGCCGCGGCAGCGCATTCTGGATGGGCAAGGCATTTTTGGGATTGATGATACCGGCAGACAATCCCTTCTGGACTGCCACCGAAAATGAAGGAGCCTGGGAAAAAGAACTGGAAAAAGGGAAAGTGTATAACAGGTACCAGGACAGTTCGCATATTCTCATCACCGATTATCCAAATATTGGCGCCAGTGAAATACGTGCCTGGTGCAGGGTAAAAGCCATTGGCGCCAATGAACCTTTCAGGGCCAGTGAAAATTATAACCGGCTTGCCTATAACAGCGCCTTCCCCTGGCAGGCCGACAGTGTGCCGGGTGTGGTGGCGATGAATTATATCGTTCAGAATAAAAAACAGGAATGGGAACCATTACGGCTCTATGATTTTAAAAAATATGAGAACGGTATTTATTACAGGAATGCCGTGCTGGAAACAAATCCTAACATAGCGTTTAATCTCGCTGATATCACATTGCCCAACGGGATTTTGCGGGTGGACCGTATTACAGCTGATACCTCCTGTGCAATAAAATTGGGACACTATGCATTGCCGCAACTGGATGTGCCTGTAAAAACCACCCTGAAAAAAATCAAAGGACATGATGTGGTGATCACCGACAATGGCGAATACCAGCTGGCGATGGTGAATTATTCGGGATGGACATCCATCGATGCAGTCAGCACTTCGGGCGTGCACCCGCAAAGCGAACAAAGTAACGTGATCAATACAGCTGCCACTGCCACTGCGGGTGCGCAATATTTTGTTACACTGATGCTGTGGAAACGGTCAGGTGAAAAATGGAGCAGGGAGGAATTGCTGCCTGTAAAAAAAATGCAGGTGCTGGCAGCAGGGAAGGGAATAAAACTTAAAACAGTAACGGGCAGCATCTTCGTTAACTGGCCCTGAAGGAAGCCATTGCCGAAAACGGTTTCGGAAATTAAAATGCCTTCATGAACCAAACCGAGTAAAAAAAGGCTCATTTTCACAGTCCAGACAGAACAACGTTGCTTGTACAAAGCCATGCAGGGCCAACCTGTTTGCATGCTTGCTTAAAGCTGCACCAACAACTGATAAAAACTGCCTGCATAACATGAAACGATCCATTGCATTCTTCATTTTTATTTGTTCGGGTTTTATCGTAACGGCGCAGCCAGGCCAGTATCTGATCACAGCTTATGGTGCCAAACCCGATGGGGTTACCAATAATGTGACCGCCATTCAAAAGGCCATTGATGATGCGGCTGCAGCAGGCGGCGGTACGGTGATGATACCAAGGGGGCGGTTTTTATCAGGCGTGATCCGCCTTAAATCAAATGTGGAGCTGAATATACATGAAGAAGCCGTGCTGCTGGCCAGCTTCAACCGGATGGATTATGGCCCGGGCTTGCAGGCATCTGCCTTTATTGTGGCGGATCATGCAAAAAATATTGCGATCACGGGGAAAGGACTGATCGACGGGCAAAGCGATCTGCTGATCGATGACCTGTACAAAAGACTGCGCTCGGGTGAAATTTACGACGATGAATGGAAAGATTTCAATCCCTGGCACCAGCGCCGGCCCAGCGAAAAAAACCGGCCACGTATCATTGAATTTAAAAATTGTGATGGCGTTACCATCAAAAATATCCATATCCAGAACAGTGCCGCATGGGTGCAGAATTATAAAAGCTGCAGCAATATCATCATCGACAGTATCAGCGTATTCAGCAATACTTTCTGGAACAATGACGGCATCGATTTGGTGGATTGTAAAAACGCAAGGGTTACCCATTGCAATATCAATGCCGCCGATGATGGCATCTGTTTAAAATCGGAAGACCCGCAGGACCGTTGTGAAAATATTTACGTGGCACATTGCAGGGTGCGTTCCAGTGCCAGTGCAATAAAACTGGGCACCGCATCTAAAGGCGGGTTTAAAAAAATCACGATACAGGATATTGAAGTATACGATACCTACCGTTCTGCCATCGCCATTGAAACCGTTGATGGCGGCGAACTGGATGATATCGATGTAAAGAATATCCGTGCGGTCAATACCGGCAATGCCATTTTTGTGAGGCTGGGTCATCGTAATAAAGATGACCGCTACAGTGTTTTGCGCAATGTTAACATCCGTAATGTAAAAGTACTGGTGCCACTGCAAAAACCGGATAAAGGTTACCCGATGGAAGGCCCCGAATTGCGTTACCCGCCCGTATGGAAGGCCGATACGGCCAAAAAATACGAAAGTGTTTCACCCTGGAATAATTCCGGTATCGACAGCAGTGCCGTATTATATCCGCACAATGTTTTTCCTTCTTCTATTTCAGGAATTCCGGGTCATATGGCAGAGAATGTAAAGCTTGAAAATATTGAGATCATTTATGAAGGCGGGGCCAGTAAGGCAAAAGCCTTTTTCCCGCTGGATTCAGTAAACAGTATTACAGAAGCTGCAGGTGCTTATCCTGAGTTTTCGATGTTTGGCGAACTGCCCTGTTGGGGTTTTTATGTGCGCCATGTAAAAGGGCTTACATTCAAAAATGTGACTGTCAGATATCTCCGTGAAGATTTCAGAGCAGCCTGTATTTTTAATGATGTGGAAGGGTTACAGCTGGATGCCCTGCGCATTCCGGCTGTAAAGGAAATGCCGGCGGTATTATTGCAGGATGTAAAAAATTTCACGCATAAAAATTTACTGTTGCCAAAGCCCTTTAATATTGCACTGCAGGTTAACAACTCCGGCAATAAATAATATAATGCTGATGAAAAAAATTCTGTGCCTGTGCATATTAAATACAGCGCTTCAATCCCGGAGCCAGCAGTTAATACAATATGTGCAGCCATTATCGGGTACGGCACCGGCCACTACCTTAAGTGCACTTAAACACAGCGAGGCGGGCAGTGAAAAAAATGCCAATACCATTCCCGCGGTTACCCTGCCATTTGCCATGACACAATGGACACCGCAAACCCGGCAAACAGAAAACAAATGCATTCCGCCATATTATTATAAAGATTCTTTGTTTACCGGATTCAGGGGCAGCCACTGGATCAGTGGATCCTGCACGCAGGACTATGGCAGTTTCACCATCATGCCTGTTGCAGGGAAACTCAATACCCGGCTGGCAGCGTATGCAGTGCCTTTTTCTCATGAAAATGAAACCACCAATCCTGCTTTTTATTCCTTGCAGGCAGGCAAACTGCAGGCAGCCGTCACCGCCACACAGCGTTGTTCCATCCTGTCGTTTACATTGTTGCAGGATGATAGTTTATACCTGCTGGTAATGCCCAACAGCGACCGCGAAGAAGGTTTTGTAAAAGCGGATATGGAAAAAGGTATTGTATGGGGATACAATCCTGTTCACCGGATTTACCAGGGCTGGGGCAATGCGGCAGGTTTTAACGGCTGGTTTTATATGCAAATACAAAAAGTAAATGCGGTGCAGGGTGTTTTCAGGGCCGGTAATAATACAGTTGGTGACAGTATTACCCATGCGGGCAGCAATGCGGGTGTATACCTGGGTTTTGCGATGAAAAAAGGAGAGACATTGCTGGTCAAAACCGGTACCTCTTTCTGCAGCATGCAAGGTGCGGCTGCGAATTTAAACGCCGAGATACCGGGTTGGGATTTTAAGCAGGTGGAAACAGCCGCCCGGGAAGTATGGGAGCAGGAACTTGGTAAAATCAGGATACAGACTACATCTGCCACGGATAAAAAAATATTTTATACTGCCATGTACCATGCGCTGCAGCATCCAAGATTGTACAATGATGCGGATGGCAGCTATCCTGCATTTTCGGGTAACAGCGGGCTGAAGAAAATAAATGACGGCAATTACTACGACGATTTTTCCATGTGGGATATTTACCGGGCACAGCTGCCACTGCTTACAATTACGCATCCCGGCGAAACCAATGATTTTGTCCGCTCCATGATACTGAAAGGACAACAGGGCGGGTGGCTGCCCATTTTTCCCTGCTGGAACAGTTATACCGCGGCCATGATCGGTGATCATGTAACGGCATTTATTGCTTCGGTTTTTAACCGCGGCATCAGGAATTATGACGTGCAGGCTGCCTATGCACTGATGCGGAAAAATGCATTTGAAGCGCCGGCTGATTTTAATACGTATAAAAACGGCATGGGCCGTCGGGCACTCAGTTCTTACCTGCGTTATGGTTTTATACCGATGGAAGATTCGGTGCAGGAAGCCTTTCACAAAAAAGAACAGGTAAGCCGCACGCTCGAATACGCGTATGATGATTATGCACTCAGCACGATGGCGAAGGCGCTGCATAAAGCTGCGGATTACGCATTGCTGCAAAAAAGAGGTATCAACTATGTCAATGTTTTTGACAGGAAAACAGGCATGATGCGTGGCCGTTACCGTGATGGCAGCTGGTACAGTCCGTTTAAAGCCGACAGCCGTGAACCCTACATTACAGAAGGCACACCCAGGCAATATACATTTTATGTGCCGCAGGATATTCCGGGCCTTGCAAGGCTTATGGGCGGAAAGAAAATATTTGAACTACAGCTCGACAGTCTTTTTTTGAAAAATGAATACTGGCATGGCAACGAGCCCGGTCACCAAATTCCTTTTTTATACAATTACACGGCTTCACCCTGGAAAACACAACTGGCAGTACAAAAAATTTTAAAAGAAGAATATAGTGACGGGCCGGGTGGATTGAGCGGTAATGACGATGCAGGCCAGATGAGCGCCTGGTATATTTTTGCCGCCATCGGTTTTTACCCGGTGGATCCTGTTGCGGCGAATTACCAACTATGTGCGCCGGCTTTTGATGAGATCGTATTGTCGGTGCCCGGAGGAAAACAAACAATTATCAGGGTACACAAAAAAAATCCTTCAGATAATGTAATCCGTGCTATAAAATGGAACGGAATTCCTTTTAACCGTTATCAAATCACCCACCAAATGCTGCTCAGCGGCGGAACCCTGGATATATGGCTGGGCAGCCGCTGATATGGGGCGCTTAAATTTTTTCCACCACCACCGCAGTACCATAGGCCAGCACTTCGGTAACGCCATTCATTACTTCATTGGCATCATAACGCATATTGATGATGGCATTGGCGCCGCGTTCGGCCGCATGCTGGATCATTAATTGGTATGCTTCTTCCCTTGTTTTTTCGCAAAGCTCCACGTAGATGGAAATTTTTCCGCCAAACAATGTTTGAAATCCGCCCGCAATATTGCCCAGTAAACTGCGGCTGCGTACTGTAATGCCTCTTACCAATCCCAGGTGGCTGGTGATGCGGTAGCCTTCCAGTATATTGGAAGTGGTGATTAAATGTTGCTGTATCATAACCATATTTTACATTAAAGCTACTCTGATTTTAACAGATATTTGCCCCGTTTATCATTATGGCAGCATATTTGTAAAGGGAGAGTTTGTATTTTGCGGCGAGGGGAAACAGGAAGATAGAAGTTAGAAGATGGAAGACAGAAGATAGAGGAGAGGGCAACTTGTCCGCAATAAATAAGCATTCGTATTATTGTGCAATAAAAGCCGAATAAAGAAACAATGTACAAGAGTGCGACGCCCATGCAGCTGAAACAGCGGTGTGGCCCGGCTCAAAAAAAAAAAATAATATGTTACAAACCGCTGAAGACATCCGCCTGCTGAACGAAAAGATCAACCATGCTGCCGGATTTGTTACAAGGATCAATGATGAACTGGGCCGCGTGATCGTGGGGCAGCAAACCATGGTGGAGCGCCTGCTGATCGGGCTGCTGAGCAATGGCCATGTGCTGCTGGAAGGGGTGCCCGGACTGGCAAAAACTTTGTCGATTAAATCACTTTCGCTGACCATTCATGCCAATTTCAGCCGCATCCAGTTTACGCCCGACCTGTTGCCCGCCGATGTGGTGGGTACCATGATCTATAACCAGGCAAAAAATGAATTCATGGTGCGCAAGGGTCCCATCTTTTCCAATTTTATCCTGGCAGATGAGATCAACCGGGCCCCGGCAAAAGTGCAGAGTGCATTGCTGGAAGCCATGCAGGAGCGGCAGGTTACCATTGGCGATACTACTTATAAACTGGAAGAGCCTTTTCTCGTACTGGCCACACAAAACCCCATTGAACAGGAAGGAACCTATCCTTTACCTGAAGCGCAGGTAGACAGGTTTATGCTGAAAGTGGTGGTGGGTTATCCAACAAAAGCAGAAGAACAACTCATCATCCGCCAGAATACGGTGGGGATGGCGATGGCGCCCATCCGGGCCGTGGCTTCCACCAGCGAAATTTTAAGCGCAAGAGAACTGGTACGGCAGGTGTACGTAGATGAAAAAGTGGAAAACTATATCCTGGATATTGTCTTCGCCACCCGTTTTCCTGAAAAATACAACCTGCAAAAACTAAAACCACTGATTGGTTTTGGCGGAAGTCCGCGTGCAAGCATTAACCTTACACTGGCAGCCAAAGCCTATGCATTTTTAAACAAACGGGGATATGTGATACCGGAAGATGTAAGAAGCATTTGCAAGGATGTGCTGCGCCACCGTATTGGTTTAACCTACGAGGCTGAAGCAGAAAATGTAAACGTGGAACAGATCATTGATGAGATATTGCGGGCAGTGAATGTGCCGTGAGAAAACCCCCAACCCCCTGAAGGGGGCTTAGGTGCAAAAATATTTTTAACCCCTTTTTACAGCACTTGTTTAAAAGTAAAAAAAATATCACTTCTAATAATCCCGGTAGCCCCCTTCAGGGAGTTGGGGGCTTAACTACAGAAGAAATACAACGCAAGGTCCGCGAGCTTGAAATAAAAAGCAAGAAGATCACCACGCATTTGTTTACGGGGGAATACCACTCTGCTTTTAAGGGAAAGGGGATGAGTTTCCGCGAGGTGCGTGAATATTATGCAGGCGATGATGTGCGGTTTATCGACTGGAATGTGAGTGCGAGGTTCAGCCACCCGTTTACCAAAGTGTTTGAAGAAGAAAGGGAACTTACTGTGATGCTGCTGATAGATACCAGTGCCAGTAATTTGTTTGGTACCGTGGCCCGGCTCAAAAAAGACCTGATCGTTGAAATGGCTTCCGTGATTACTTTCAGCGCTGTGAGCAATAATGATAAAGTGGGGGTGATATTTTTCAGTGATAAAATTGAAAAATACATCGCACCCAAAAAAGGCCGGCAGCATGCATTGTATATCGTGCGTGAACTGCTTACAGTTGAAGCCACCAAAAAAGGCACCAACCTGGATGAGGCCATTAAATATTTCACCACATCGGTCAAACAAAAAAGCATTGCATTTATCCTGAGTGATTTTTTAACCGCCGGTTATGAGAATGATCTGAAAGTGATCGGAGCAAAACATGATACCATCGGCATCCGGGTGTATGATAAAATGGATATGCAGCTGCCGGAAGCCGGCCTGATTCAGGTGCAGGATGCGGAAAGCGGCAAAACACAATGGATCGACAGCAGCAATGCCATGGTGCGGTATAATTACCAGCAGCATTTTATGCGGCAGAGCGAAGAAGCAAAAAATTATTTCAGGAAGGCCGGTGCCGAATTACTGCATGTGCGTACCGATGATGACTATGTGAAAATACTGCAGCAGTTTTTTATTAAACGAAACTAGGGTATTGATAATTGCGTAACGGAAAATTGATCATGAAGCTGAGAAGGGATAACATTATTTGGAAGGTATGGGCAATGCTGCCCTGCCTGCTGTGCGGTTATTTGTTCCCGGTGGCGCAGACTGTAAAAACATTCATCGACAAACAGGATATATTAATCGGCGAGCAGCTGAACTGTAAAATAGTGGCCAGTTTTCCTGCAGGGTCCTACCAGGTGCGCTGGCTCAGTATCCCCGATTCGATACCGCATTTTGAACTGGTTGACCGCTCAAAGATTGATACTTCTTCCGAAAACGGCCAAACCGTTTTACAGCAAACCATTACCCTCACCAGTTTTGATTCGGGCAGGTGGAACACACCGGCCCTGCCGGTGGTTTTTGAACCGTTGAGCAGCGGCACGGCAGTGAACGCAGTTACTGATTCCTTTATGGTGAATGTGGGTTATGCCGCCGCCGACAGCAGTAACCAGCTTCGTGATATCAAGCCCATCATGGATGTAACCATCAGGGATTATTTTTGGTATTATATAGGTGGCGGAGTTTTATTGGCGGCCCTGGCAGCATTTTTTCTCTGGCGCTATTTTAAAAACCACAAAAAGAAACCGGCGCCTGTATTCAAAGGAAAATTGCCGGCATATGATGAAGCCATGCAGGAACTGGAAAAATTAAAAGCCCTTAACCTGCAGCAGCCCGGTGATATCAAACAGTTTCATTCGGCGCTGGCGCATATATTCAAATGGTATATCAGCCGCAAACAGCAATTCAGTGTAATGAATAAAACCACGGGTGATGTGCTGCTGCATTTGACCGGCAGCCACCTGCCGCAGGATACCATTGCCGCTGCCGCCGCTTCCTTGCGTACCGGTGATGCGGTAAAGTTTGCCAAATACCTGCCGGCTGAAGCAGAAAGCATCATGGCACTGGATAAAATAAAATCGGTGATCAGTTATATACATACCGCAGCAGGCCATCAAACCACCCATACAAACCACTCACAACAATCGTAAACAAACGTGCTTTTTGATTATTTCAACGATATCAGTTTCAGCCAGCCCTGGTTTTTTGCAGCTTTTGCATTGCTGCCCCTGCTGGCTGTTTGGTATTTCATAAAAGGCGATCAGCAGTCTGGTGCTCTGCGTATCTCCGATGCCGGCGCCCCGGGACTTTCTTCTGCAAAAACACTGCTGCGTCATGTGCCCTTTGTGTTGCGGCTGCTTGCAATAGGGTGTATCATTGTGGCACTGGCGAGGCCGCAAACAAGATCTGAAATGCAGAAAACAGATGGTGAGGGTGTGGATATTGTTTTGTGCATTGATGTAAGCGGCAGTATGACGGCACAGGACTTTCAGCCCAACAGGCTGGAAGCCGCCAAGAAAGTGGCAGCAGATTTTGTGAACAGCCGGGGCAACGACCGTATCGGCGTGGTGATTTTTGCCGGGGAGAGTTTTACGCAATGCCCCATCACCACCGATCATAATGTGCTGCTGGGCGCCATTGAAAATATCCATAACGGGTTGCTCGAAGATGGTACTGCAATCGGCAGCGGGCTGGGCACCAGTGTTGACAGGCTGCGTGACAGCAAGGCAAAATCAAAAGTGGTGGTGCTGCTTACCGACGGGGAAAACAACGGAGGACTGATTGATCCCCGAACTGCGAAAGAAATAGCCAAAACTTTCGGCGTTAAAGTGTATACCATCGGGGTGGGCACCGAAGGATATGCCCCCCAGCCGGTGAATACACCAATGGGTGTGCAGATGCAAACCGCGAAAGTGACGATTGATGAAAAACTGCTGAAAGAAATCGCCGCGGAAACCGGGGGCAAATATTTCAGGGCAAAAGACAATGATGAATTGTCGAAAATATACAGTGATATTGACAAACTGGAAAAATCGAAAGTGGAAGTTTCATCCATCACCCGCTATTCAGAAAAATTCTTTCCCTTCGTGATGGCAGCGCTGGCATTGCTTTTTTTGGAACTGCTGCTGCGGTTTACCGTATTTAGAAAATTCCCATAATGCGGCCGGGTGGTTATGCAAAAGGACGGGGCACTCCGGCGGCCTGATCGTTATTTTTGTTTGGGTTCAGGCCGTTTCAGCGTTCGGGTCCGCAAACCAATTCGTGTAATTCGCTTTAATTCGTGACATTTGTGCATCATGAAAGCAAGCGTTTATAAAAGCACCGGCAGCTGGTATATTGTGAAAGACGAAAGCGGCCATACTTTCAATGCACGTATTTTGGGCAAGTTCAAGATCGGGGGGATCACCAGCACCAATCCTGTGGCGGTGGGTGATATGGTGGAGATCGAAACGGA
This sequence comes from Ferruginibacter sp., assembly GCA_046329655.1. Classification (GTDB taxonomy): domain Bacteria; phylum Bacteroidota; class Bacteroidia; order Chitinophagales; family Chitinophagaceae; genus Ferruginibacter. Next base: position 255,924 of record JAXLUD010000006.1, on the reverse strand, counting down.
AAATGAACTGGAAGGATCGGTCACCATTACGGCCATTCACCCGCGTACCAATTATATCACCCGTACTTCACCCTCCAATAAATACCAGCATCATATCATTGCTTCTAACCTCGATCAGTCGCTGCTGTTTGCCACACTCAAAGAACCCAAAACATCGCAGGGCTTTATCGACCGGTTTTTAATTTCTTCCGAATCATTTCATATCCCCACCATCATTGTTTTTAATAAGGCCGACCTGTTCAGGAAAAAGGAAGAAGAGCAATTCAGTGAATGGAAGGAAATGTATGAAGCCGTTGGCTACACTGTTAAAAAAGTAAGCATGCAAAGTGGTGAAGGCGTGGAGGAATTATCAGCACTGCTGAAGGATAAGCTCAGTTTGCTCAGTGGTCACAGTGGCGTGGGCAAGTCTTCTTTCCTGAATAAACTTTTTCCTGACATGAATTTAAAAACACAGGATGTAAGCGGCTGGAGCGGGAAGGGATTGCATACCACCACTTTTGCCGAGATGTACGATTTGCCCTTTGGCGGAAAAGTGATCGATACGCCGGGTATCAGGGAGCTGGGACTCGTGGATATATCAAAGCAGGAACTCTCTCATTATTTCCCCGAAATGAAAGTGCTGATACAGGATTGCCAGTTCAATAACTGCCTGCATGCCGAAGAGCCGGGTTGTGCCATAAAAAAAGCCGTTGTGAACGGCAAAATCAGTGAGGACCGGTATGTGAGCTACCGCAATATTTTAGATAGTATTGAAGAAAGAAAGTATTGATTTCAGATTTTAGATTTGCGATTTCGGATTTATAGGCACTTTATACTTTGTAAAGCTTTTACTGTTTAATAACATCTGCAATCGACAATCTGCAATCAAAAAATGCTTCAATATGCCCTGCGTTCTAAAAAATGCGCCACTTCCATTACTGCATTATTTTCCCTTTTGGCACTTTTTACCTGCTGCGGAAAAATGCTTACACCGTTAAAGATGCTGTAATGCAGGGTAAGATAACTGTCTTTATACTGGAAATCCCAGTCGAGCGATTCCGCATCATCCACCTGGTTTAAAAATTTTACCTGCAGGTCTTCTGCCAGCGTGGAGGCAATGGCATAAAATTTTGAGATACCGCAATTGTCATCAATCACCGCTTCGGTAGAGCCGCTGGGGGTTTTAAGCTGGTAGCACATAGATTACGTTTTAAGTTTTCAGTTCAGGATATAGTGTTTAATGTTGTTGCGGTTGTTAAAACCTTATTCCCCCACAGCTTTCTTGCCGCCACGGTATTTGGCCTTCTTCGGTTTCTCGCCCGATAAAATTTTTTCTGCGCCTACATTCCGTCCATCGCTGGGGCAGCCATATTTTTCTTTTTTACGGAAGATATTGCTGATAAAACAGCCGCTCAGTAAAAAAGAGGCCATCACGGTGTATAAAACTATTTTTTTCATGTACTAAAGATAAATTTTTTGTGCTGCATAAAAGCGGCATGGCGGCATAACAGTTGAACGGAGCGTCGCCACATCTGCCCGATCATTGAACAAATGCTGGCTACAAAAAATCTTTACTCAACAGATGGCTCCGTCGTTCCCACCTTCCAATACGCAAACCACCGACTTCCTATCAATCTTCACCAGTTCCCCCTTTAGGGGGCGGAGGGGGCGTCTTTAAACCAGCCTGCATACATCAAATAATTATTCGCGATCCTGTCTATTTCGCCGTGTATCAGTTCCTGGCTGATGTCTTTTACTTTTTTGGCGGGGATGCCGGCGTAAATAGTGCCGGGTTCCACAATCGTATTTTCCAGCACCACGGCCCCGGCCGCAATGATGCTGTTGCTGCCGATCCGGGCATTATCCATTATAATGGCACCCATTCCAACCAGCACATTATCCTGTATAACGCAGCCGTGAACGATTGCATTGTGTCCGATGCTTACATTATTTCCGATGCTGGTGCCGTATTTCTGGTAAGTGCAGTGGATAATGGCCCCGTCCTGCACGTTTACCTTATTGCCCATACGGATAAAATTCACATCGCCCCGCAGCACCGCATTGAACCAGACGCTGCAGTCGTTACCCATTACCACTTCACCCACAATGGTGGCATTGGGGGCAATAAAACAGTTGTCGCCCAGCTGGGGCAGGATACCTTTTACGGGAAGAATGACCGGCATAAGTATGTTTTTATTTTTTTGTTAGAATCTTTTTTTTATCTTTAATAAGCTTTACTGGGAATGGTTTTGCTATTCTATTTTGAAAAAAAGGAACAGGTCACAGATCAGCTCCAATTTTTTATCTGGCAATATAATATATAAGGGCAGCTCTATTTAACAAACAAGTGCTGTTTTATTAATACCAGTAAGGGTGCCACTTATATCTTGGCTGCCTTTTTTTAACATTTACATGTATACGCTTTATAAATGATATATTTTATTTATCTTGATGTAAGATACACTACCATGCAAAATAAATATCCCACTAATATAATTACTTTATTAGCCCGGCTTTCTTCTCAGTTGCGGCAGTCTTATGCTGATAAGAACTTGAATATTTCTTTTGCAGCTGCTGAAAAGCAAATAACGCTTGAAGAACCCGGGCAAATGCTTGAAAATGGGCTTTCAAAAATAGCAACTTCCATTCTTGACCTGATTCCGCCGGGTAATTGTTTCTTTATTGAGGCAAAAGCGGTTGAAAATTGTAAAGAATGTTTGGTGACGTTTCGCAATACAGGTATTAACCTTAAAATTGTGGCAGGAATTTTTAGAAAAAGCCCTTATCCGATAAAAATTTATTCCGGCAGTGAAAAGGAAACTGTTTTTGAGATTCGCTTTCTTTTGGCCACTAACGGAAAGAATAGTGAGCCCAATGGCATTCCTATTCCTCCAGAGTCCCCTTTCAATTATATTTCAGTTATTAAAGGTATAAAGACTTATTTTTCAAAAATCAAATCCGGCGCTGACCTGCTTAATGAAACAAACCCCAAAGAGGGGAAATTTTTGCAAAAAATAAATGCCGTAGTTATTGCAAAAATAGCCGATGAGCAATTTGATGCAAACGCACTCAGTACTGAATTGTCAATGAGCCGTGCTCAGCTATTGCGGCGGCTTAAAAAAATAACCGGATTGTCCCCGGCGCAATATATTAAATCTGTAAGGCTGCAAAAAGCAAAAGAAATGCTGGAAGCCGATTTTACAGTGAGTGAAGCGGCATTTGAAAGCGGCTTTGGTACATTAAGCAATTTTACAAAAGTGTTCCGGGAAAAATATGGGATCACTCCATCGCAATGGCGGCAAACCCGGCCTGTGCAACAAATAAATAAAAAATAGCAACAAATGAGTTAACTGCACAGCTTGTTGCACTATTACTTTTACAATAAATAAAGCAATATGGAACAAGCACAAAAAAACAAAGTGTTTCTTATCAACTACTTTACTGATTTTGCAACCGATGTTCCCAAAACAAGGCAATTTCTTGAAAAATACATGACCGATGAAGCTTTGATCAGTCACATTGAGTTTTTTGAAGCGGCTTTTCCCAGATACAAGGTACATGTTGACGAGATGACTGCAGAGGGCAGCCGAGTGAATGTGAGAGCCCGGATTACAGGTACGCACCTCGGGGCATTGGGGTCAATCCCTCCTTCCGGTAAAAAAGTGGATTTCCCGTTCGTGATTTGTTACGAGATAGAAAATAATATGATCATCAGCCACTGGATGATTGCCGATCAGCTTGCGTTGATGGAACAGATAGGTGTGGTGCCTGCCAGTGAAGCGGCACATTAAATCATAACTATACCCAAAAATTATTCCTAATGGATCAGGCTCAAAAAAATAAAGAGTTTATTATCAACTATTTTAATGAAATAGCCGGGGGTGTACCGAAAACCAGGGCCCTGATTGAAAAATTTGTTAAAGACGAAGCCCTGATTGGCCATATAGAATTTTTTGAAAAAGCCTTTCCTTGTTATAAACTTTTTATCGATGAGATAACTGCTGAGGGAAACCGTGTAATTATAAGGGCCAGGAACGTAGCCACGCACCTTGGTTATTTAGGTGAAATACCGCCAACGGGTAAAGATGTGGACTTCCCTTTTGTGGTTTGCTATGAGATAGAAAACAGCATGATTGTAAATCACTGGATGATTGCTGATCAGCTTTTATTAATGCAGCAACTGGGTGTGGTACCAGCCGATGAAAAGGCACACTAAAGAATATTTACATAAGAAATTAAACTATATTCTATGTCCCAGATACAAAAAAATAAAGAATTTATAATTAACTATTTTACTGAAATGAGCGGAGTGCCTAAATCAAGGGCACTGTCAGGGAAGTTTATTAAAGATCAGGCCCTGATTGGCCATATTGAATTCTTTGAAAAGGCTTTCCCGTGTTACGGCATTTCAGTAGAAGAAATAACGGCCGAAGGGAACCGTGTAATTGTAAGAGCCAGAACGAAGGCTACACATCTTGGTTATTTGGGCGAAATACCACCCACTGGTAAAAAGGTGGATATACCTCTTGTGATTTGTTATGAAATTGAAGATAGTATGATTGTGAATCACTGGATGATTGCCGATCAACTTTTATTAATGCAGCAGCTGGGTGTGGTACCTTCCGAAGAACCGGCACATTAGCATTTACTCATATTACATTAGTATTCATAAAAACTGATTTTTTATGAAGCAAAATCATATTGCTATTACTGAACCAAAAAGACTTTAAAAATGAAAAATATTACTGCATTTATTTTATTTATGTGTTTCGTCAATAATTCTAACGGGCAACTATTAAAAAAGCTAAAAGGACAGTTTGAAGATAAATTCAAAGAAAAACTCAGCCAGAAAAAAGATCAGAAAATTGATGAAAAAGCTGATAAAGCTGCAACGCAAGTGGTAAACATGCCGGATTCTGTAATTACCAGAGAGAGCGGAAAAGTAAGAAATAGAGAGGACGTGAAGAAAGACAGTTTAAAAGCAAAAATGTCGGTTACCCAATAGTAAAAACTCTAAAACACAAATTTACTGCAATGCTAAATCATTGGTTTAAAATAACCGGTATACTGGTTATTTCTATTATTAGCTCACGCTGTCACTCACAATGTGTTACTGCTGAACTTGCTGTTTTGCCCACTGACATTATTCATAACACCCATCCTGATAAATACAAAGGACCGGATGGTAAGGAGAAAAAAAGCAATACCAGTTTTATACAGGCTCAAGCAGAAATTGTTTTTAATGTATTGGCTCCAGTATTAAAAAGTGTAACAGGGTACTATGGAGAGTGGTATGCTCAAGCTACTGGAGTTAATTCAGAAGGACTGGCTACTGGCTACCTGGAAATTTCATTACAGCCTTACGAATGTGATCAAAACAGTCAATTGCGGAAAACGGTCGGCAACAGTACTGTTGATTTACGGGTATGGCTGAACAGTTTTGACCCGGAACAAATTTTATCGGAAGAAAAATATAATATGCCGGGTACAGATTTAATTGATGGAAAAATGGTGTACCTCGTTAAAAAACCAATCAACCAAACAGCCTTTAAAGGATGCAGTCTGTATTTTCCAGGAACCAATAAAATGGAATACGCTCCGGGTGAAGCGCAGGTGATCATCGCAAAACCCGGGTATCCGTTATTTAAAAACTTAACCGTAAAGCAATTGCTGGGTATCATCCACAATAAGGCTTATGCAAGAGATAACGGCACATTTGTGGTCAGTCAAAACTGGCGGACAAAAAAAACCGAAGCAGATTTTCTTAGTGCTGTTGATAGTTTTATTGCAAAGAAACCTGATTATATTTTGAATAAACCGGCATTTACGAGATATTATTACCATGAACAGGGTGTGGAGGATTTTTTGAGTATATCCGAATTGCTGGATTATCCATGGCAGGGTGCCAGTCAATGGGTTACCATCCATCCGGATTACATGGAAAAAAATCAGCCGACCACATCATTGCAGTATATGTACTTTAGCTGGAATTTTAACTTTACACCCAATATTCCCAATGGGGTGAATATTCTCACTGCGTTTAAATCAGCTTTTCCAGCTGATAAACTGCGGAGCCTGCTGCAGGATAAAAGGGACAGTGCTTTTGTTTTTAGAGAGGTGCAATTAATAAGCGAAGCTGAAAGCCAGCCTGCCGTTATCCCTTCAGGCAATTGCAATGCCAGCAATACAGAATTACTGGCAACCACACTTACTGTTCAAAAAACATTACGGAAAAATGTAAGCAGCAGCAATCCGCCAGGTATCCAACAGGTAGGCGAAGCTGTAAAAAACCTGAATGAAATTTCCGGCATCGTTATTCCAGTAATTAAAAGTACACAGGGTTTTATTGGTAATCTTGATGAAGTGAACATCGGTAAATCTGAAGCAGGAACAACTTATGGGTGGAGTATTTATTTACCGCATCAATCTTGTAATAAGGGCGGTGGAGTACATGGAGCAGATGAAACGGGTTTGTGGCCAGAGGTTCAGGTGAATAGTATTAGTACTGTTGCTGATGAATATACATACGAATTGCAACCTTTTGAACCCGGATATGAAGATGGAAAAAACAATACAAGAACGCACAAGCTGCACAACAGTAATATTTACATTCTTCCGCCAAAAAACGACACCTATGGTAAAAACGAATGGTATGTACGTTGCGGCAAAGAGGGCAATACCTATCTAGTTACTAAAAAAACAGAACCATTATTTAATCCTGTAAGCGTTGCCGATGTACTGGCAATGGAAAAGGAAAGGTTGGGTGCTTTTAAAAATATGCAGGTAGCTTCCTCCAGTTCTATTGCAGGCGAAACATGGGAAGCTTTTTTAAAAAGAGGGGATATTAAGCTGGATGAATTGAAACAAAATTTGAGCGCAGCAGATTATAAAGAAATGGTAACAACGCTTAAAAAAACTTACGAAGATCAAAAAAAGGAAGCCAGTACTTCTACTGAAACGGATACCTGGCAAACTGCAGTTGATAATATTGATGCTTGTGTAAAAAATCTTACACCGCAGCAACTTGCAAAACCTTGTATTGTATTAGGGGCATTAAATATAAGTTTTAATAAGAACGACTGGCAGAGCCTGGCTGGCAGTTTGATAAATGAACCGTCATGTGGGTATAGTTATGTCCAGTTTAACCGTGCTTATTTTAAAGATGGTATGCAAAACGCTGCTCCCCATTTTATTACTATCGGACTGCGTTCACAGGATAATGATGCCAGGTGTATGAGAGCCGTAAAAAAAGTGTTGGATAATCTTGATTTCAAACAACTAATTGCTTTGTTGAAATAAAAATTAAATTAAATGAAAAAATTACTTTCACCAGTTATTTTATGCTTTACTTTTTGCCTGATCAATGCTCAGGGTATAAGTTGTAAAAATGGTATTTATATCCTGGGTGTCGATACTTATTATAGATTAGAGGAGACCACTGCTTCCCTTTTAAAGGAAGTGGCAAATCCTGTCGTAAAATCAAAAAATCTGGCTGCACTCAAAACTGCAGTCGACAGTAGTACAAAGAAACAGCCGGTACAAACGAAAGTAGAAGTGACCCAGAAAATGATGCAAAATAGCAGCATCTTTATTATTGACGGAGCCTCATCTCCCAGGCAGTATACCAGCCTGCAGGCGGCAAAACTAGTATTTGATTTTAACTGCAAGGCTACAGAAATTGAAATGTACAAACTTGAAACGGGAACTTCAACAAGGTCATTTTCTATTCCGCTTCACTCTAATGGTAACAAAGCTGAAAATATCCCGGTTCAAATCAGTAATTATACTGAAAGCAGTCCCAGATTGGCAGGCTCTTACCGCCATATCATGCCGGTACAGGGCTATTTGCAACCAGGCGAGTATGTCATTATTGATAAGAGCACACTATCTGCGGATGGCAGCAGGTTAGGCTGTCTGGCATTTTCTGTAAAGCAATAAAAGCCGAATTTTCAGAATTAAAAACAGGATACATGGAAAAAATATTTTTCCTGATAATTTTATTAAAAGCTATTCACTTAAATGCTCAAGTTACACAGAACATTAAGCCAACAGATTTTACTGCTCCTTCAACCGATCCAGGTCACAAAAAGTATATATCCGCGCCATCAAACGAAGTGCAATACATGCAAAAATTAGCTTTTCCTGCGAGGTTAGTGGCACCTCTTACCTTAAAGGACAGTGTAACCGTAATAAATATTACAGCCAATTATTACGACAACAATAAATCCTATGCCTTAAGTTTTACAATATACCAAGAAGAAAATGGAACTAATTCAAACCAAAAAGCCATTGGCACACTCAGCACACAGGGTGTTATGAACAATACAACTTATAATTCCCTTAAGTGTACTATTTCCAAAAGCATGGCATTTTCATTTGTAGACAATTACAGGTATCATTATTATATCTGTATTCTACCTGTTTATGACAAAAACATATTAAATACAGCGCCCAGTTGGGTGGATGGAGTGAACAGACTCGCTGTAAGTACAGTAGATATTACTTCAAGATAAGAAAGATTATACCAGAAATATAAATAAACATGAAGAAGATACTTACTATTATTATTTGCTGCACTGCATTAGTTGCACATGCACAAAAGCAAAAATCAAAAAAAGCAGAAGCACTGAATACGGAGGACCTGCAAAAAATGATGAACGATGCCATGAAAGATTTAGCGCCAGAACAAAAAGCAATAACAAAGGATTTGTTAGATAACAAATTAACCACTCTTGCACAAAATATACAAAACCCCGATGCTGATAAAGCCTATTACGATTATCTACTTAATCAAAGCAAAAGGAGTGCATTTATTGGTACAACAACTAAAGCTAGCATTGGTAAAGCTGGGGGGAAAATCACGAGCAGCAGTGGTAAATTTACTTTTGATTTTCCTCCAGCCGCTTTGCAAGGTGATACGGAGTTTACACTCGAAGAGATTGCAAATAATGGAACCATGGCATGCGGTAATGGGTGCAGACTATCACCACAAAACCTAATACTGAGCCAGCCTGTTGGCTTAACTATAAGATATTCAGCAGATGAAATTAATGGAACCTCCCCTGAAATGATTTCAATATTAGGTAAAGGAATCAATAAAAATACAGTGCCAAGTATAGATAAAATAAATAAAACTATAAAAGCCACCATTGATAATACCGGTGATAGATTTCTGACTAAAAGTGATATTAGATTGATATTAGAACCGGAAAAGTTAGAAGTATCACGCGGGCAGACAGTGGAAATCAAACTCATTGACAGGTACTATAAAGACAAAAGTTTGCAAGATCCGGATGATGACTTACTGCCATTAACACCCTATGGTTCACCATTTGATCATGACTTAGATAACTACGTTATCAGGGAGTGGAAGTTGAATGAGTTTATATCTCCTACTTTTCAGATGACAAAGTATGGTTCTATATTGCCATATCAATATAGCTCAGTCTTATATACGGCTCCGCAAATTATTCCATTAACAGACAGGCAAATTCATATATCAGTTAAAATTCAAAACAAAAAAACAAAGGCAGAATTTATACTAGTCACTGAAATATTTCTTATAACAAGTGATTACTTTATTATTGAATTTGAGGGTAAAAAAATCATGGGTTTTGGATTGCTTGATCCAAAAGTTTTGGAAAAATTCAAAAAAGATAATTCAGAACCATGGACGCCAACAACTGGTTTTCAGAACGAAGGAATGCTAAGCTTTGGAATGGTATGTAAAGATATTAAAAAAGGTCAGTTTGATTTTATACTGGCAAATCCTCATATTGGAAAAAATATAATTACTTATACGGATGATATGTCTCAGGGAGGCATTTCTGCTCTATTTGGTGATCTAATATGCGGAGTAGAAAAAAATATCTATATCAAAGAACAGGAAAGATGTGAAAGAAAAGATCCTGTGTATAAAGTATTTACTGTGTATATCGACACTTTTGATAATAAAAGCGGCGGTTTGCTTGTTGGTCATTTTGATGAAATATTATATGATGCAGGTAATGCAGCTGAGTGTAAATCATCTGAAGAACACCATCTGAAAGGGCGCTTTTCTTTGACTATGATGGCAAATCCTTTTAACATTAATAACATGCAGAATAGGAAATCCTTTAAGTCATCTTCAAACACCGAACAGCCTGCAAATAGTATAAAACCTAAGTCTTCAAATCCAACCAGTGAAAATAATGATGATGATTTAGTACCCTTAAAGCCTTCTCCAAAATATTCAGGAGATGATGATTTGGTTCCCTTAAAACCGGCAAAAAAAACTACTCCAAAGACAAAGTCCAAAAAACATATCATGAAATAAATAGTTAGCTGGCGAAATGAATATTGATTCCGCTTATAAGAAGCCAGAAACACAGGGCTGTGAAGAATTTCAAATTAGCTGCCATGCGAATATTAAAAGTGGTAATGAATAATCTGTATTTGGATATGTATTGTAATTGCATAGTCTTTACCGATTGCCTCTAAATGCAGAAGTCTGTTTAAAAGTAATGTGAATTTATCAATTTTCCGTTAACGGAATTTAGGCGGGCGGTGGAATAAAGTTAATTGATGTCAAGCGGTTGAATGCCCTTTGTTAAGTACAGAATTTGAACTGGCAGCGATTTATATTTTCAATACTGATTCTTCTAGCCCCTGGTTGAATGTTCATGGTTCAGAAGTATCCGCTGAATTCAATTCATAAAATAAGTTGAGTTTTTTTAAACAAGGACTTTTAAATTTTTAATAAAAAGAATAATTATACAATGAAGAAAATATTTTTACAGTTTATACTCTATTTAATTTCAAACTTGCTTCAGGCACAAACAGAAAAATTTGATATTGCTGAATACAAGGCACCTCAGGGTTATACCAAAAGCGTTAAGTCAAATATGGTATCTTATACCAAATCAGATGAAAACACAAGATCTTTCTGCATCATAAGTATCTATGGAAGTGTTACTACATCCGCCAATCCACAGGATGCCTTTTTATCACAATGGAATTATCTGGTGGTGGATGCCTTTAAAACTGAAAACGATGTGCAGGTAGACACTACCTACGAGCTTGATGGCAGGGTCGTTACTGTGGGCGAAGCCATGATAAAAAGCGGTAGCCTTTCACCAGTTGCGGTACTTACCTGTTTTTCCGGCTTTGGTCAAACATCATCTGTTCTTTGTATTACGAACAGTGTAAGTTATCAAAATGATATTGAAACTTTTTTTCAAAATCTTACACTGACCAAGGCTGAAGATTTTCGTCCATCTGCCAGCCCATCTGCAACAGCCAACTTAATACCAGTTCCTGCAGTCGCATTTGGTAATACTAACAAACTGGAAGGTGTTTGGAATGGCATGAACATTAATACCAGCGATTTTAATTACAAGAGTACGGCTACACCTATATGGCTGGTTTTTTACAGTAACGGGAAAGTGAGCAATGTGTTACCTGAAATAATAACGGCTGGGAGTAGTAAGTCTGCTGATTTGGGCACCTATTCAATCAGCGGAAATACAGCCGGAATACATTGGTATGCCGGTACGCCCGAAACAAAAATAATTTTTAAAAACCCTGATCAGATTACTGTACAAGCTTCTACAGGTGATCAAAATTATTTCAGGTGCAAAACAGTAAATGGCGCCAAACTGGATGGTTCATGGTCTACCTATGCCGATCCAAATAGTGCATCAACAGGCAGCAGCGATCCAGTGTCATTAATTACGTTTTCACAAACTGGCACCTTTACAGATTACGGAATTTTCTGCACTGCAATTGATATGTTTTCTTCGGCTAAAACAATGCCCGGCAGTGGTACGTATACGATCAGAGACTTTTGTATAACGCTTAAATATGCCAGCGGCGTTACCCGGCAAGCCACCATTACGGGTTTTTTAGGGAATGACATTCGTGTTAATAACAGCACGATTTACTTGGCTGGGCATAAACTAAGACGTAAAGGATAAACTTCTTTCAACATTTAAAAAATAAAAACATGCTTTTAAAAAATCAACACCCGCTAAAAGACTGGTATGCGTCAGGCAAATCTATGTACTGCCATAAGCAACTTACTTTGATTTTTTTATTTGTACTATTTGCGGGAGTCAGCGGCAGTGCGCAAACAGCTGATACCACCGCGGTGCCTGCATCGAATAAAGCAAATAAAGAGCAAAGTGGTAAAACTAAAAAGGAAAAAGATGACGGGAAAGGTAAAACCGATAAGGATAAGCCGAAAAAAGTTGTAGTCGCAAAATTCAAAGCGGGAAAAGTATTGTAAAGCACCTGGTTTTATGCTCCTGCAGGCTGGGATCTAACTTCTTTTCCAATTAAGCTTTCTTTCCGACCTTTGGCGCATGACCAACCGGCAGTTATTTTTAGATCATGTAGGCCAAACTTCCGAAGCACCCCTGGCTTTGGAAATTGTAAAAGCCGAAGGCTGCACCTTATTGGATGCTGACGGCAAAACGTATATTGATCTTATTGGCGGCATCAGTGTTTGTAATGTGGGCCACCGTCATCCAAAAGTTATTGAAGCCATAATAAAACAACTGGATGATTACCTCCACATCATGGTATATGGAGAACTGGTGCAGAGCCCGCAGATACAGTATGCCACGTTACTCACACAGCACCTGCCGCCATCACTCAACTCCGTCTTTTTTACCTCCAGTGGCAGCGAGGCAACCGAAGGCGCCATGAAACTGGCCAAACGGTTTACAGGCCGTACTCAAATGGTGTCTTTTAAAAATTCATATCATGGCAGCACGCAGGGTTCATTAAGCATTATGGGGGATGAATACTGGCGCAATGCATTCAGGCCCTTGTTGCCGGGTATTGTGCAGTTGCGGTATAATTCTTTTGAAGACCTGGAAAATATCACCACGGATTGTGCCTGTGTAATTGCAGAAACTGTGCAGGCAGAGGCCGGTGTTATTAAACCCGCAAACGGATGGCTGAAAGCATTGCGAAAAAAATGCACGGCCACGGGTACATTGCTGGTGCTGGACGAGATACAATGCGGCTTTGGCCGTAACGGCTCGCTATGGGCTTTTGAACAATTTGATGTGGTGCCTGATATATTGCTGCTGGGTAAAGCACTGGGGGGCGGCATGCCGCTGGGCGCTTTTGTGGCCGATAAAAAAACAATGGACAGTCTTACGCATAACCCGGTGCTGGGGCATATCAATACTTTTGGCGGCCACCCGGTTTGTTGTGCAGCCGGGCTGGCTGCTTTTAATGTGTTGCTGGAAGAAAAGATGGTGGAAGGCGTAGAAGAAAAAGAAGGTCTTTTTTTGAAACTGCTGCAACATGAAAAAATAAAATCGGTGCGCAGCTGCGGACTGATGATCGCCGTTGAATTCGAAAGTTTTGAACAAAATAAAGCGGTCATCGATGCGCTGATTGAAAGAGGGGTATTTACCGACTGGTTTCTTTTTGCATCTGCCTGTTTACGGATAGTGCCCCCGCTCAATATCAGTACCGCCGAAATTTCAGCTGCCTGCAACAGCATTTTATCAGTGCTCAATACATTGTAAAAAATGAAACGTGTCAAAAAAAATTTATTGCGTGCACTGGTTGCACTCGCGGCATTATACCTGGTGCTGCTGATTCCGGGCAGCAGTGATGATGCCCTTAACCTGCCACAAAACAAAACACCCTTTGCCTGGAACCAGGATGCTGTATGGCTGCAAATGGAACAGGAGTTTAAGGCGGCTAAGAAAATGCCTGCCGCTGACATGGACACCATTACCGGGTTTTATCAAAAAAAACTGCTGCACCAGTTGTTTGCACTGGGCGATACAATGATAAAGTATAACGATCCGCGGCTTTTTGCCATCGAAGAAAGTTTTTTTCATGCAGCGGCTTATGCCGCAGCAACACCCGACCCGGGCTGGTATGTGCGCAGCAGCAATGCGTTCCGTTCCTTTGTCAAACAGCAATCACGAAACTGGGATGTAAAGGATACCGCTGTAAAAAACACGCTGTATAAATTATTATACGGACTAAGAGCCGCCACCGAAGAAGTGCTGTTGCAAACGAATACACCGGTTGACACTGCTGATGTACTGGTACAGCCCGAAAGATCCGCAGCACCCTTCACTACAATTTTTGGCGTAAAGGTTCACAGCGGCGACCTGCTGGTTTCAAGAGGTGGTGCAGAAGTGTCGGCGCTGATATCGAGGGGCAATGATTATCCCGGTAATTTTTCCCATGTGGCACTGATCTATGTGGAGGAAAAAACAAACAGGCCTTATTTGATTGAAGCGCATATCGAAAAGGGAGTGGCGCTGTCATCGGTGGAGCAATATGTGCAGGATAAGAAACTGCGTTTTATGGTGCTGCGGCTGCGGAATGATTTGCCCGTCATGCAACAGGATTCGCTGCTGGCACATTATGCAGCAAAAGTGGCTTATGAAGCAGCACTACGCCGTCATATACCCTATGATTTCAAAATGAATTTTTACGATTCTGCTGCCATGTTCTGCTCCGAAGTGGCTTCCTATGCATATAAAACAAAAGGCGTTCAGTTATGGCAGCATATCTCCACCATTTCATCTGCGGGTGTGGTAAACTGGCTGCATGATTTTGGCGTGGAAAATTTTGTTACGCAAATGCCTTCCGACCTGGAATATGATCCGCAGTTAAGTATTGTGGCCGAATGGCGTGATCCCGGAACATTGTATAAAGACCATATCGATAATGCGGCCATGGATGCCATGCTGGAGAAAGCCAACCAGGGTCAAACCATCTCATACAATCACTGGATGCTGCCGGTGGCAAGATGTATCAAAGCATGGAGCTGGATCAAAAACCGGTTTGGAAAAGAAGGGATGATCCCCGAGGGTATGAATGCCACACGGGCCCTGAAAAACCAAACCTTTGTGGCCATGCATAAAACAGTAAGGGAAATGGTGCAGCAGCAGGCGGAAGCGTTCCACAGGCAGAACGGTTACCGGCCACCTTACTGGCAGCTGGTAAAATTTGCACAGGATGCCGCAAATAAATAAGTCAAAAATAATTTGCAAATATCAGGTTCAACCGTTTACTTTGTATTTCAAAGTGCTTTTGTATGAATACTCCACAACAATCTTTCGACGACCTGCAGCATATTAAAAAGATGATGGAACGGAGCAGCCGTTTCATCAGCCTGAGTGGCTTAAGCGGCCTGGCTGCCGGTATTTGTGCGCTGGTGGGTGCATGGTTTGCAAGCCAGAAGATCAATTGCTGGGTAAAGGGAGATTGCCAGCTCAGCCATTTGATTGATTCAGGTGGCCGCCAGCTTATGAATGAACTGTTCTGGATCGCCACGCTCACTTTTGTGGCGGCATTTTCACTGGCATTTTTATTTACTTTTCTCCGTAGCAAAAAAACGGGGATTCCGCTGTGGGGCGGCACTACCATCCGGCTTTTATGGAATACGGCCGTGCCCCTGGGAGCCGGTGCTATTTTTCTTTTTCGCATGATGCAGCTGGGACAATACGACCTGGTGGCACCCGGCTGTTTGATCTTTTACGGACTGGCACTGATCAATGGCAGCAAATACACGCTCGGTGAAATAAAATACCTCGGTTATGGCATGCTGTTGCTGGGCATTGTTAATTTATGGTTCGTGGGGTATGGTCTGCATTTTTGGGCCATGGGTTTTGGCGTGCTGCATATTGTTTATGGTGCGGTGATGTGGAATAAGTATGAAAGGAGGTAGGGGAAGGAGGCTGCAGATGGAAGTGAGGAGTTAGAAGATAGAAGTTGGGAGAGCGGACGGGAGATCAATTTATGATAATGGATTTTTGATACCAGATAAAGAAGCGATGAGTTTAATTGAGAACTTAAATAAAATTTTTGACAGCCGCATACGCCTGGGCATCATGAGTGCCCTCGTGGTGAATGCCGAGATCAACTTTAACGAGTTGAAGGAATTGCTGCAGATAACCGACGGAAACCTGGCCAGTCATTTGAAAACACTGGAAGAAAGCGGTTATGTAAAAATCCAGAAAGGGTTTGTGGGCCGCAAAACCAATACAACCTATTCCATTACCAAAACGGGTGAAAAGGCTTTTAAAACACACCTGGCAGCGTTGGAAAAAATGATCGGAACAGTAAAATAAATTTTTTTGTCTTTTTACTTTGAAATACAAAGCACTTTTTAAATTATGAAATACGTACAAAATTTTTTTATCTGCCTGGGAATATGGTTTACAGCCGCCATTGTGAATGCTATTTTAAGCACGGTCATGATTGTGATACTGGAAGGCAGCCAGTCTGATCCGGATGTATTTGGGTTATCGCTGCTGTTTTCTTTTTTATTCAGTGCACCACTTGCATGCCTGCTCTGGCTCGTGGCCCTGGTGGCACAGCTGAGCGGGCAGGAAGGTGCTGAATTGTTTCATACCATGCTTGCGACTGCTGTGATTTGTGCACTGGCCGGTGCGGTATTCTTTATTGTTTCGCTGGGGACTGAGTTTAAGCAAAGCAAATATGCGGTGGCATTATCGGTAATCGTTGCAGCCATTGCAGCTGTAATGCTGTTCCGGAATTTTATTAAAAGCGGGATCACCAATCCCGGTGCCAATCATCAACAACAATAACACTTTTATGAATATACTTATCATCAATCCCCCGCACCTGTCTATTGGCAGCCGCCTGGCAAACGAACATTTGCCGCCCCTGGGTTTATTAAGTGTTGCTGGTCCGCTTATTGATGCCGGCCACCAGGTGCAATTGCTCGATGCGGATTATTACAATTATAAAACCGTTAAAGTGGCCGCCATCACACTGGTGCGCCAGCCCGACCTCGTGATGATGGGGCATTCAGGTTCCACTGCCGCACAGCCCATCATCAATGAACTGGCGGTTCGTATCAAAAACCTGCTTCCAAAAATCACGATTGTTATCGGTGGTGTATTTCCCACCTATCACTGGCAGGAAATACTGGAAAACAATCCCGCTATTGATTATGTTGTATGCGGGGAAGGCGAAGCCGTAACACTCAACCTTGTAACCGTACTCGCCAATAAAATGATGCCTGAAACTGTAAGAGGTATCGCTTTCAGGCTGAACGGGGTGGTGATTAAAACGCCGGCAGCGGGCAATATCCAAAACCTCGATGATTACCGCATTGCATGGGAGCTGATGGAAGGTTATCATTATACCTATTGGGGAAAACGCAAAGCTGTGGTGATACAGTTTTCAAGAGGCTGTCCCTATCCCTGCACGTATTGCGGGCAAAGTCTTTTTTGGAAAAAATGGCGCCACCGCGATCCGCAAAAACTGGCCGATGAAATTGAAATGCTGCATAAAACATACGGTGTTGAAGTAATCAATTTCGCCGATGAAAATCCTTCTTCCAACCCCAAACCATGGAAAGCATTTTTAGAAGCCCTCATTGCAAAACAACTGCAGCTCATTTTAGTGGGTTCTATCCGGGCAGATAATATTGTAAGGGATGCACCTTTCCTGCACCTCTATAAAAAAGCCGGCTTCGAACGTTTTTTACTGGGTATCGAAAATTACGATGCCGTGGTGCTCGAAAAAATTAAAAAGGCCGGTACTGTTTCAAAGGATATGGAAGCCATCAGGCTGCTGCGCCAGCACGATATTTTATCGATGGCCACTTATGTGGTGGGCTTTGGCGATGAGAAATTCAAAGACTTTTATAACAGTCTTAAACAGTTGCTTACCTACGACCCCGACCAGGTGCAGCTGCTGTATGTAACACCGCACCGCTGGACGCCCTATTTTGAAGAGGTAAAAAACAGGGAGATCATACTTACCGACCAGCGCAAATGGGATTATAAACACCAGGTAATGGCCACCACTTATTTAAAACCATGGATGGTGATACTGCTGGTAAAATTGCTCGAAGTGAGCATGCAGGCCAGGCCCAGGGCAGTATGGCGCCTGTTTTTTCACAGGGATGAAAGGCTCAGGAGTGCCATGCGCTGGTATACCAATATCGGCCGCAGGGTATGGTTATGGGAATTATGGCAGTTCTTTTTTGTAACACCGCTTTCAAAACAAAAAATAAAGATGAAAGATTTCTGGAAATGGAACCAGCCGGAAGGATGCCATCTGCCTGCAGCCATTGCCCGCTTATCAAATCAACATCCGCAAAACAAACATCATGAAACAGCACTTACCTCTCATTAAATTATTGCTGGTACTTTCCGGCGCCATCGTATTCAATATTGTATTCTGGAATGAAAAACTGGCATTGAATGCCATACTCTTTGACGTGTTTATAACAGGCTCCGTTTTTTACCTGTACCCTGCTGCGTTTACCAGGCCGGAAATGAAGTGGTTGCTGCTGGCTCATCTCGTATCGTTGTTTGCGGTTTTATACCAAAACACCCTGCTCAGCAAGATCGCATTCAGCACAACACTTTTACTGGTGGTGGTGTTTACACAATACCTTCACCGTTCGGTTTGGTATGCCGCAGCATCTGCACTGGGAAATTTTACACTCCTGCTGGTTTCATTTTTTGAAAATATCCGGCTGTTGCGGCGGCCTGAAAAAACGCCCGGCAGGTTGCGCAAAGCGGCCAGGTTTATCATCATCCCTTTACTGATCGCAGGTTTTTTCCTACTTGTCTATTCGCTCGCCAACGCGGTTTTTCAGCAGGCACTTGCAGATATTGCTGCTGCCGCGGAAAATGTCATGGGCAGGTTGTTCGGCTGGTTTGCATGGGACCGGTTTGGTTTCCTGTTGCTGGGGCTGCTCATCAGCGGCGGGCTGCTGCTTAAAGCGGGGTACAATAAATTTTCGGAAACGGATATTCAAAAGCGCAACGATCTTGCCCGCAAAAAAAACAATCTCCTGCAATGGAAAAACAGTGCCCGGTTCGATTTGCTTACACTGCTGATGGGCCGTTTTGCAAATGGTGTGCTTGCATTGCGCAATGAAAATACGGTGGGTATTATCAGTCTTACCATGCTGAACCTGCTGTTGCTGGTCATCAATCTCATCGATATCAAATACCTGTGGTTTGGTTTTTCATACACACCGGGTATGAACCTGAAAGATATTGTGCACGAGGGAACAGGCATGCTTATTTTTTCCATTTTGCTGGCGATGGCCGTGGTATTGTTTTTCTTTCGGGGCAACCTCAATTTTTACAGGCGTAACAAATGGCTTCGGTATGGTGCATATGGCTGGATATTTCAAAATGCCATCCTGGTAATTTCTGTGCTGCTGCGTGATTATTATTATATCAGTCATATGGGGCTGGCGTATAAAAGAATTGGTGTGCTGTTTTTCCTGCTGATGGTGCTGGCGGGACTGCTGACGGTATTTATCAAGATCCACTATAAGAAAACACCTTATTATTTATGGCGGGTAAATGGCTGGTTCGCGGTTGTATTGCTGGTAGCTGCTTCCTGTATTCATTGGGATGAAACCATGGCTGCATACAATCTTGCCCGGAAAAAAACGGTACCGGTGGATGTGTATTTTTTGCTTTCATTGAGTGATAAAACACTGCCGCTGCTGGAAGCTAATCCTGATGTGCTCGACAAAGCCGAACCCGTTGCAAATGGGGAGGGTGCTTATTTATACAGGAGCCGTCTCACTCCCCGGCAGCTCTTCGAAATGCGTAAACAGCATTTTATCGAACAGCAGCAGCATTATACCTGGCTTTCATGGAACAGGGCCGATGCGGTGGTGTCGGAAAAACTGGGAAAGCCTGCAATGATCTCCTCACTCAAATGAATGAACCGGCTAAAATGAAAGGCTTTAAAAATGCGCTCGCCGCTGCTGTTAATGGCATCCGGCTTTGCGGCTCATCTGAAATCAATTACAGGATACATGTTGTTGCCGCCATTGTTGCGGCAGCAGCAGGTGCCTGGCTGGGATTATAAAACTACATCAGCCATAAAAAATGCCCGGTCAGTATGACCGGGCATCCATATAATAAAATGGTTGTTTAAAAATCAAGTCCCATTGCAAAATACAATTGTGGCTTTCCTTTGAAAATACCATTCATCTGCCAGGCTGCATCCAGTTTTAAGAAATAACCCAGTAACATGCTTCTTACGCCAAACCCGTAACCACCTGCAAATGGCCCGATACCACCGGCTTTTACTGTTACAGTAATGGGCCCCTGTGTTGGAGGATAAGGAGGTGCTGTGGGATCGATATTATAACTGATGGTTGGCCTGGAGAGTTTATTGTACTGCCCGTTCCATGCCGTTCCCAGGTCAATAAACTGCACCACCTGGAAATTTCTCAGGAACGCATTATTGATGGTGCGCTTCAGTAATGTACTGAATACGGGCAGCCTGAATTCACTGTTAAACACCAGTGCATTGTTGCCATTGGCTATATTTTGCTTAAACCCTCTCATGTTTACGGCCAGGCTCTGAAAGGCATAGGTTTGATCGGCCGCAGGTTTGTTGGATTCTGACGTGATGAAGTAACGGTCGCTGCCATCCTTTGGCTTGATATTGGGACCAAACATCATCCACCCATCAACGCCGCCGAGGAAGTACAGGATTTTCTGGTTGCCAAAACTGAAATCACCTGCAGCACGGCCGGCCCAGATAAAATTCTGGAAGATGGAATGATAATACCTCGCATCAAAACCGAGATTGAATGTATTGGGCCCGTCGGCTTGCAGCACTTTATTGATCTGCATGTTCCAGTCAAAATATACTTTATAACGCATGCCGTTCCAGATATTCATGGCCGGGTTCAGCGTGTTGTCATATACATATTCAAGGCGGCTGACTGAATAAAGTGTTTTATCGTCCGGCGCTTCCAGTGTAATGGCTTTATCAATGGCGCTTACCACCACTTTATCTGAACGGATACCGGTGGTGAAACGGATGCTCCTGTTCACATCAAACGGGTAGCTGATATTGCCCTGGTACAGGTTGGTATACATTTTACCGGGTACCACAAAACTGCCGGTGCCTGAAGTGTCCAGTTCAATACCGATCGACTGTGAATTACGGTAGTAAGAAAATCCCCAGTCAACCCTTTTACGCAGGTTTTGAAAATTCACAAACCACTCATTGTTTTTTAAATTGGTGGATATTTTATAGGCACCGGTGATTTTCAGGTCTTCCATCAGTTCAGATGTGCCGATACGTATCAGGCCGTTGAGCGGTGTGGAGCCATTCAGCTGAATGGGACCCTGCTGGTTTCGTCCAAAATAAGGTTCGTACCTGTTTATCAATACAGAGTTATTAAAGCCAAATGCACCATTCTCTACATAAAACTTGGGTGGTTTGTAAGGGAAATGTTTCATGGATTTCAGCACACTTTCATTGTCGGATTCCTGTATGCCGGGAACAGTTTGTCCGCCCTCTTTTTTCTCTTTCTTTTCATTGGCATATTCACTCTGGAAAAAGTCATCTTCTTTTTTGGCCGTATCCGCCGCCGGTGCCGGTGTTTTTATCGTGCCCTTTGCATTGTATTCCGACATTTTCTTTTTCATGTATTCGGTGGGCTGGGCGGTAACATTCCTGCGGCGCAATGCATCTTCATTGATCTTGAGTTTGTACAAAACCTTTTCATCGGTTTGCCTGGTTACCTCACTTACCTGGTCATTATCTCCTGCCGTCCTCGATTCATACAGCCGGCTTTCGTAATTGGTTATGGGGAATGTGTAGGCAGAATCAGATGATACCGACACCACCGCAACAGAATCCACATCCGTTTTCCTGTTTACACGCAGCGCACTGTCCACTTCTTTTGCAGATGGATTGCGGAGGATATCGCTGCCGATCAGCACCAGTGTGTCCAGTCCTTCTTTTTTAGTGGTAAAGAAACCTGCATAACGGTTACCAATACCGTTTTCATCACTCACAAAAGTGAAATGGTTCACATTGTACTGCGAAGGCATACGGGCATCCCCGTATTTAAGATGGGAGAGCTGTGTGATCTGGTTCAGTTCCGGTTTGTCGCCAAAATCGGTGATCAGGAAAATATTATAATGGTTGTCGCTGGGCAGTGAAGTATCCCCGCCGCGTGCACTGGCATTGGGCCTGTTGCTGGCAAACAGCACACCGGTTTTATTGGGGAATGTTACAAAGGAAGCATCCCTGTCATCATACACATCGTTGGTGATTTGCCTGGCCTTTTCTTTCTGCAGGTCGAACGTGTAAATATCGGTATGCCCGTTTTTTACAGCACTTATCAGCAGGGTGTTGCTGTTGTACATGTAATTAACATCCTGCACCAGGTCGAAGTATTGTGTAAGGTCGAGTTTGAAATATTTTACCCTGGTCACGATATCGTACACAAACATCCTGATCTTTCCTTCCTCTGTGTAGATCACCGTGATCCGGGTGCCCTTGGGATCCCATGCCACGATGGGGTAATTGGGGTTGATCTCATTCAGCTGTGTGCGGGCGCCGATCTTCAGCAGGGTTTTGTTCACGTCTTCATCATTGTAAAGCACACGCACAATACCTTTCCTGTACTGTGTTACCACGTAAGAGCGGCTTTTTTTATTGGGATTTACATTGAAGCGGAAGTAATCGGTTTTTTTATTGATGTCGAATCCTTCAATATAACTTCCCTTGGGATAGGCTTTGCGTTTGGTAACATCCTTGTAATATTTTTCATCCTGGTATTCCATGAACTCTGCCAGCAGGTCTTTGAATTTCTTTTTACAGATCTGCACACTGGCTTTGTTGAGGTTTTTGTAAATGCGTGCCAGGTACAGCAGGAAGGTTACGTTCTCCTTTTTATATTTTTCTTCAATAAAATACCAGAAGCCATGTCCTGCAATTTCAGGTTTGGCAAAAACAAAACGGTTGAAATTTTTATAGTTGCCGCTCAGGATCTCGTTTTTAAGTTCATCATCCAGGTCGGTGCTCCAGTTTTCGGCAAGGTAGGCGGCGTAACCATCGGTCAGCCATTTGGGCAGGTCGAGCAGGGCCTGGTTGCTGGCAAATTCACCCAGGTCGTCGCCAAATAATACATTATCGGTCAGCACACGGGCAATTCCCGTGCGAATTTGTGTGCGCAGTTTTGCATGGTCAGCATCAAAATACACCGCCATTTTATTGTTTACCAGTTTGGTTTGCCCGCTGGTATTCTGCCAGTCGAACCCCAGCCCGATATTGCTTTGCTGAAAATCGGCATAGTTGTTATACACCACAATGTTTGCCCGGCGCTGCAGGCTGTATTCGGCGGCGGTTTCTATCTGCGGCAATTCTTTTTCAGCACTCTGCGCAATGAATTTGGCCAGTTCTTCACCCCCCTGTGCATAATAAACATTGAAGTTTTTGGTTTGATAATAACTCCACTTGAATTTTTTAAACTGCACCCGGTTCTTTCCAAACTCAACGGCATTCACCTGCGCACCGGAAACAAAGGGTAAAAGAGAGAAGGCGAAGCATGCAAGGAAAAAAATACAGTGACGGCTTTTGGCAGAGGCTTTCGTTGGCAATATCATAATATCTTAATTAATCGGTAATAAGTATCGTAAAATCTTCTTTGAGCAGATGCAAAGACAATTTACTTTGCATATATAATCGTTTCTACCTTAAAATTAGTTGTTTTGCGGTAAATCCAAACCATATAAATATCTGCCCGAAATGTTAAAAATAAAGTCATTTGTCTTTAGTCCCATACAGGAAAATACGTATTTGCTGTACAATGAGTTTAACCAGTGTGCCATTATCGATCCCGGATGTTATTTTGATGCCGAAAAAGATAAAATGGCTGGGTTTATTGAACAGAACGGTTTGACGCCCGAAATGCTGCTTAATACCCATTGCCACCTGGACCATGTTTTTGGAAATAAATACGTGGCTGAAAAATGGGGACTTACCCTGCAGCTCCACGAAAAGGAACTGCCTGTGCTGGAATATGCGCCTACCAGCGGGCTGGTGTGGAATATGCCCTTTGATAATTATACGGGCCGTTTTTTGCATTTTAAAGAAGGCGATATGATTCAGTTGGGCAATGACCGGCTGAAAGTGATCGAAGCGCCGGGACATTCACCGGGGCATGTGTGTTTTTACTGCGAGGCCCAGGGTTTTTTAATTGGGGGAGATGTGCTGTTCCAGCGCAGCATTGGCCGTACCGATCTGCCCGGCGGTAACCACGAGACCCTGCTCCGCAGCATCCGTGAAAAATTATTTGTGCTGCCGGATGCAACATTGGTGTACAGCGGTCACGGACCGGCTACCACCATTGGCGAAGAAAAAATGGAGAACCCATATCTTTTATGAGTAAAGGTTTACAGTCCTGCAGGAAATCAGGTTTTCAAAACTTGACTTCCTGCTCCACAACCGTCTATTCCAGCAGGTATTTAATATCATCGAGCGAGAGGCTTTTTACAAAACTTTCTTCTGCAGTCACGAGGTCTTCAGCAAGTTTCTTTTTCTTCTCTGCCATTTTAATGATTTTTTCCTCGATGCTGTTTTTGCATATCATGCGGTAGGCAAAAACACAGTTTTGCTGCCCGATCCGGTGGGTGCGGTCAATGGCCTGGTTTTCCACCGCGGTATTCCACCAGGGATCAAATAAAAACACGTAGTCGGCCTTCGTTAAATTTAACCCGGCATTGCCTGCCTTCAGGCTGATGAGGAAAACCGGCGCATCGGTTTGTTCTTCCTGGAAAGCGGCAACCAGTTCCTGCCGTTTGGCAATGGCGGTTTGCCCGTCGAGCCGTAAAGAACGGATGCCTTCTTTTTCAAGATCCCTTTCCAGCAGGTCGAGCATACCCGTAAACTGGCTGAACACGAGGGCCCGGTGCTGCGGAATAATCGTCTTCAGTTCATTCACCAGCATACTGGTTTTGATGCTTTCGTATGAAAACACATCTGCATCCTTTACCAATTCAGCGCTGTTACACACCTGCCGCAGCTTGGTAAGCCCGGCAAGCACCGACAATTTTCCTTTATTCAGTCCTGATTTTTCGATTTCAAAAAACACGCTGCTGCGTACGTTTTCTTTGATGCTTTCATAAGCCGCCCTTTGTTCTTCCTCCATTTCGCACCATATCACCGATTCTGTTTTGGATGGAAGATCCGGTGCTGCCTGTTCCTTGGTACGGCGCAACACAAATGGCCTGATCAGTTTTTGGAGGGCCGCAGCCTTTACCGCATCACCTTTTTGTTCAATAGGGATAGCGTATTCGCGCCTGAAAAATTCGTTGCTGCCCAGCAGGCCGGGGAGTAAAAAATGCAACTGACTGAAAAGATCTTCGGTGCCATTCATTACCGGTGTGCCGCTTAATGCAATCCGGGTTTGTGAGCTGAGTTGCCACACCGCCCTGGTGATTTGTGCAGCGGGGTTTTTGATATACTGGCTTTCATCAATCACCACCGTATTCCAGTTTACCTGCTGCAATAATTCAATATCCTGCCTTAAAGTACCATAGCTTGTTATTACAACAGTGCCGCCTTCATCCGTGACGGCAGCAGCATCTCTTGAAGCGCCGTGGTAGATGCGTATGTTGAGCCCGGTGGCAAATTTTTTCAGTTCTTCCTGCCAGTTGTAAACCAGGCTGGCAGGCGCCACCACCAAAAATTTGTCCTGCGGTGCTTCTTCCATTTTATGCAGTATGAATGCGATGGTTTGAATGGTTTTGCCCAGTCCCATATCATCTGCCAGGCAACCGCTTCCGCCGATTTCTGATAACAGGCGCAGCCACTCGTAACCTTTTTGCTGGTAAGGGCGCAGTTGTTTCAGTTGCAGGTTCTTGGGGAGCGGGTACAGGGAGGCGTTTTGTTTTTCCCATTGCTGCCATTTGCTGTACCAGGCTGCGCTGATACCGGTTTTAACTGGTGCGGCTCCTGTGCTTTCCTTATCAGCTGTTTCTTCACTCATCAGCAGCCATTTGGGCACCAGTAATTCGGTGCCGCGTATTTTACCATGCCGGATAAGTGTGCCATACTGCTGCAGCCATTCTTCACCCAGCACACCCAGGCTGCTGTCTTTCAGCATAACCGCTTTCTGCCCGGTGAGCAGGCTTTTTTGCAGGTGCTGCAGCGGGATGATTTCTTTTCCAAACTGCACAGTGATGGAAAAAGAGATCCAGTTGCCTTCTGTTTGCTGGGCACCCAATATTGTTTTGGCCAGGTGTGCTGAAAAGCGGAAATGTTTCATCATATCAATTCCCACCAGGCCGATACCCATTTCCAGCAGTTTATGGTACACGTTGAGAAACCATCCTTTTTTCTGTGCTTCGTCAAAATGCAGGTAAAAAAAGCCGTTATGCTGCCTCGAAAATTTTTCATGCAGCGAACGCAGCAGCTCAACCAGTTCCTGTTCTTTTTCACGGTGCCTGATGACGGATACCGGTTTATGACCGTTTTGTATAATGGTAACAGGTTCAAACGGGCCATCAACCATATAACCATCGTAATCAAACCGGGGTTCTAGTTTCAAAAATGTATTGTTCAGTTCGCTCAGCATTACCTGCGGCTCCGGCTCTGTGATCAGTTCGGCCGCGTTTTGCGTGATATTGTTTTCCACGCTGAGTTCCCACTCCTTTAAACGGCTGGTAGCCGCTTCGAGCAAATGCAGCTCCTGTTCATCCCAGCTCAATTTGTCCTGCAATTGCAGCCATGCGGCCGCTTCATGGCTTTTGGCGGTAAGCTGGTAATAAGTATGATCGTGCAGCAACAGAAAATGAAACCTGGTGCAGGCTTCCATTTCAATCCTGTCCCTGCCCGTCACCACATAGGTTGCCAGCCTGTACTTTCCGTTTTGCTGAATTATTTTAAAAGCCAGTTCTGCCGGGTAATGATGAAGCGAACATTTCACGGTTTGTACCGCGTTGGCGGTACTGCCAGTGACATGGTGGTACAGTTCCGGCATTTTTTGCTGGCGTAATGCAGCAAAGGCCGACTGAAGATGTTTGGCAAAGGTTTTTTTTACAAGGGCATTTCGCTCTGCTTCAGTATTTATATATGACAACTGCTGGTACAGCGCCCCTTCCATTTTTTCGAGTTCGGCAGGGGAAAATGCAAACAGCGCCCTTGCCCCATCATCAGTAATGGCCGGAAAAAATGTTTTAATGCTTTGTTTATTCAGCGGTTGATGGCCGGTTGTAATGCCTGCCGGTGTTTTGATCCATTGTTTTATTTCAAGTACGGGCCTTTTGGTTAAAATATGTTTGGGCTGAAAAAGAAAATATGTTTTTGTATTACGGGTATCCATCGTGTAAAAAAGAACGCAAAAATAGGGGGAAGACCTGGTTTTTATGACCCGGTTTAATATATCATATAAAGACATTTATTGCCCGTATCGGGTTTATTTCTCTAGACACTTTTCGATTATTAAATAGTTATATATTTGGCGCTTTCTAAACAAATTGCTGCTCAAAATCTCAATGAAAAAACAATCAGTCAATATCAAACAATCCATTTTAAGAATTACAACTGCTGCTATGCTGGTCACGGCTGTTGTAAAAGTGTCTGCTCAGAAAACAGAACCCATTTTTGCCATATCGGCCGGCAATGTGATCGCCAATACCAAATTCCTGCTGCAGGCTTCCTCCGGTGAATTGATATCCGGGAACGACCTGAAACTTTTTGCGGTTGACCCTGAGAAAAGAACCATTATCTGGGAAAACAAAGATTTCCTGGGTTTAGATGAAGATGATATCACCGTGATAGAAGGCACCCCCTTTATTAAGATCGAACGGCAGAAAACACTTGCACTGGCAAAGAATAAGAATACTTTTATCATACAGGCCCGCGATGGAAAAGTGGTGTACGACAGTAAAGACGAAGGCATTAAAGTCCGCAGCACATTGATTATTCCGCAGCTGAACGGGCTGCTGATAGAAAGTGTAAAGGATGGCTTCCTGTCTGTTTCCCTGATTGATTTTGCCACAGCGAAAGTTTTGTGGACAACAGCGCTGGCAAAAGAAAAAACTGGCGGGATAGGAATTGGCGCACTAAAGCGTGCCGTTAAATCATATACGGCCTCTGCATTTAATGTGGCGCCGATAGTTGACAACAGCCAGAACCTGTTACTGGTAAATAAAAAAGAAGTTTTTTGTATCAGCAAAAGCGGTCAGCTGGCCTGGAAAAAAGAGTATGATGAAAATGTGGATGATGCTTATCTGGGCAAAGATGGTTCCACTGTTTTCATCGGCTATAAAAAATATATCGATAAACTGAATACGGCCAATGGCAACAGTGCCCTCAGCGAGCCCATAAAAATGCGGGATGCATTGAACGGTATTGTGCCCATGGGCGATAAATACATTGTTTGCAATGAAGCCGGTATCAATATCATGGATGCAGGCGGTAATATCCTTTGGAAAAAAGACAGCAAGCTGGGAAATATCACGCAGGCAAAATTTACAACCAGCGGGATACTGGCCATTGAAGCGGTAAAAGATGATGAGACCGTTTTTTACTGGGTGGACAATGAAGGAAAAAAGATTTGGGACCAGAAAGTGGATGGTGGCCTGATACTGGCCGAGCCCACCGATAAAGGCGTGATGTATGTTACCAGCGAGAGGGCCAATGTGCTTACCTACGAAAAAGGGAAAGATGTATGGAACAAGGATATCAAATTAAAAGGCACACCCAATTTTGGCACCGATGCAAAAAATAAAATTTTATACGCCTACGCGAAAGGAAAAGTGCATGCATTTAATTTTTCTGACAATTCGTATAAATTACTGGCAGAAGATGTTGACCTGAAAAAATTTGATGATGAGAAAGAAGCTGCAGGTGTGGATGTGCGTAATGACAAAGTGGTGATCTATACCAATCAAAATGTGGCTGCACTGCAAACTGCAGACGGCAAAGTTTTATACAACAACTATTTTAAAGATATCGGCAACACCAAAAAGAAACTGATGAAAATTGCCGGTGCCGCTTTATCCACGTATGGTGCGGCAAGGCAGGTTAGCGGACTGGGTAACATTGCGGCTGGTACTCCCGGCAGCATTTTTGGAAATACAGGGCAATTGGAAAAAGGCGCCGGGCAATATACAAGCGGCGCTTCGATGAATGAAACAGGTAACAGTTTGTATGATGAGGCTTCCAAAAGATACCTGGCATCACAGGCTACGAAGGACAACCTGTATATTTTGTCTGAAATGCCCGAAGGAAACGGTATGCTGGTGTGGAATAAAGATAAAGGCGCCATTACCAAAAAGATCACGTTCAGTGATACCACCCCGCAATTTGTGGTGGATGAAGCTACAGACAGGGTTTATATCATCGTGGGAAATGTGATTAATGCATACGATCTGAAGTAAAATAAAAGAACGGTCTTCTGCGGGTGTGGTTATTCAGTAATCACACCCGTTTTTTTAGAGCCGCTGAATTACTTTTTCTCCATGCATAATTCCACGAGCACACCATTGGTGCCTTTGGGATGCAGGAAGCAAACCAGTTTATTATCGGCCCCGTTTTTCGGTTGTTCATTCAGGAGGGTAAAACCTTCGTTTTTCAGGCGCTCCATTTCAGCATAAATATCTGCCACTTCAAAAGCGATATGGTGCATGCCCTCGCCTTTTTTTTCGATGAATTTGGCGATCACCCCGTCGGGCTGACTGCTTTCGAGCAGTTCAATTTTCGTTTCCCCTTTTTTAAAAAAGGCGGTATTTACTTTTTCGCTTTCTACGGTTTCGGTTTTGTAACAGGGCGTGTTGAGCAGTTTTTCAAAAATTGGTACCGAAGTGGCCAGTTCCTTTACGGCAATACCAATATGTTCAGCCTTCAGCATATCGTGAAATATTTCACTAAAAGTAGCAGTTTTTGTCTTAATCGAAACTGAGTTTTTTTGCCACTTCAACTGGGGCCATCAGCTCGTTCACCGCATGGATGAAGAGGATACATGCCGCACCGGCCGGTAAGCCGATCCGGATCACTTCGTCTTTTGCAGGCAGTTTCGCCGAGCGCCAGTAAATGCTGGAAGGTAACCGGGTTGCAGTTGCCGTACTGAAATTTAAAGCGGGAGAATATCCCTTAATGGTTTTTTTGGGCAGGCCCCTGATGGCTGGTTCGGCAGGAGTAAAATCTCTTTTGGTATAGATCATCAGGTCGCCACCCGGGTCATTTGAACCGGTTTTAGCAATCTGCATGGAGTCCATCATTCTTGGTTTCAATGGCATACTATAGTAACGCACAAGCGCTATCTCACTCACCATAAGGTATGCAATGGTGTTTAAATCCAGTGCATCCACTTCCATATCGTTCAGGTAAATACCTACCGTGCTGCCATGCCTGGTGGTAATACTGAGTTCTCCCTTTGCGTTTAACCGGATGATCAGGCTCCCCATCCTGCCCCTTAAAAAATCAAACAGGTATTTGTTGTCCACCACCTCGGGGTTTTTGATAAAGTCAAATTCATCCCTGGCAAAATTTTTCTGGTTATGTGCGCCTGAAATATAATCTTCCGCAAATTTTTCACTGTCTGTTTTTTTAGCCTTTCCATT
The DNA here is from genome assembly GCA_046329655.1 of Ferruginibacter sp. Taxonomy (GTDB): domain Bacteria; phylum Bacteroidota; class Bacteroidia; order Chitinophagales; family Chitinophagaceae; genus Ferruginibacter. The sequence continues at coordinate 225,592 of JAXLUD010000006.1, read as the reverse complement.
TACCAGCACTTCCTCCATTGTTTTGCTGTCTTTGATATAAACAAACGCTTTTGTGATTACTGTGCTGTCAACGGCTTCGGGGTTACCGGCTGTTGCTAAACAGTAGGGTTGTACCAATGTCATACTTCCTGCTGTTCCGTTCAACGAGGGCGATATGCTGAGGTCGGCCTGGATATCATTTTTTTCATCTGATTTATCAGCAAGCTGGTAATACAGCCGGGCCGTATCAGCAAACCGCACATTCGGAATGCTGAAGTTTCCATATTTGTCGGAGCTGGCAGTGTAAAATATTTTTTTGAGATTTTTCTGGACGATAAAAAAATTCAGCTTCTTATTTTTCAACGGCCTTTTTTCGTTATCATAAACCTTGCCGCTGATATTCAAATAGCGGTTCACTGTATCATCCGCAAGATCGTAACCCGATGGAGGAGTGGTAACAGCGATCAGGCGGTCGTTATAGGGAATGTTGTTTTCAGCACCCGGTATCAAAGCAGGCAACTGCTGCGAAACGTTGTTGCTGCCCGATTGCTGTAAGATGGCTGATGCGCTGTTCTCATCACATGCCATAAGATTCAGCGCTCCTGTTTTACCATTGAAGCCGGGCAATTCCACCAGGGCCCGTTTGTGACTGATGGTGTCTTCCACCATAAACTGAAACGGACTGGAAACAGCGCTGGCATGATAGATCGTTCTCCGGGCACAGATTTTTTGCCATTTGTCAGTAAGTAAGAAAGTGATATAGCCTTCGGTAAGCTGGTTTCGCAATATGCTTTCTGTAACCATGCTCAGTCCTTGCGGAAAGATCACATCTGAAGTATAAATAGTGTCGGTATTCAGGTAGGCAGACAGCTTGTAATGCGGCTCTGGTTCCTGCCTGTTATACGACACCACTGTATAATCAACACTGCTGTCGGTGATTTCAATACCCATGGTAACACCTGTAGTGTCCGGCTCCGGCAGTGCAGCGCCGGCATACTGGCCCGGTGTGCCCGCAGCCGTTAGAAAATACCGCACACCGGCCTCCGGGTTGATCCTGACCTTGCCATAGCCGTCGCTGTCAGTCTGAAAACCGCCATAAATACGGCGCAGGCTGTCAATCACTTTTCCCGTTACCACCACGGGAAACCCGTTTTCATCTGTACAGCGTACCAGGATATTATTGGGGGATTCCGCCACCCAGGTGCCGCCTTCAAAATAATATTGCAGGCTGATTTTTTTCGAAGGAATCTCCCCGGTATTTTCTTTCCCGGGCATAAAAATTTTACTGATATGGCTGGCTTCAATCTTTTCCCCTCGCATCGTGTAACAATGCAGCAACAGGCCGTCATCATTTTTTATATCTGGCATGATAAAATGGCCGTTTACACTGTTAAAACGGAGTGGCAGTACTTTTTGATCAAAAACCTGGCCCCTGCAATTAACCAGTTCGGCATACAGCGAATGGTTGGCGCCAGCCGAAGGAGAAGGATTAAACACCTGGAAAGCGATGGTTTCGCCGGGCAAATAACTGTTTTGTGAACAGTAAACACGCAGCTCCCGGGGCGCCTGCGTATGTGCATACGGGAACCAAAGCATGTTTAACAGGGTAAGACCAAGCAGGTGCAGCAATAAGGAGCGTTTCATGATGCCAGGTTTTGGTTGCGAAGTATACAGGCTGATGAAAGAATCCCGCTTTTTACACATTTTACGAAACCGTCTTTACGAAATCGGTAAATTAACCAGTGGCAGGCAAAGCCGAAGCCTAAAATAGAACCTTTTACAGTAAATTTGCGTTAACAAGACAGAAACAAAAAGACAGTTTTTTATGGTGAAGTTGCCTATCTATTTGGATAATAACGCTACCACGCCCATGGATCCCAGGGTTTTGGAAGCAATGACCCCCTATTTTTTAGAACACTTTGGTAATGCGGCCAGCCGTAACCACCCCTTTGGCTGGGAAGCGGAAGAAGCCGTGGATTACGCCAGGGAGCAGGTGGCCAAACTGGTGGGAGCCGATCCCAAAGAGATCATTTTTACCAGCGGTGCCACCGAAGCCGATAACCTTGCTATAAAGGGCGTTTTTGAAATGTATGCCAGCAAGGGTAATCACATCATTACGGTAACCACCGAGCATAAAGCGGTGCTGGATACCTGTAAACATATTGAAAAAGCGGGTGGCGAAGTGACTTATCTCACGGTAAACCCCGATGGACTGATTGACCTGAAAGAACTGGAAGCGGCCATCAAACCCACCACCATTCTTATTGCCATCATGTATGCCAATAATGAAGTAGGGGTGATCATGCCGGTGAAAGAGATCAGTGCCCTTGCAAAAAAGCATGGTGTGCTGTTCTTTACCGATGCCACACAGGCCGTGGGTAAAATACCGGTGGATGTAATGAAGGACGGGATCGACCTGATGGCTTTCAGTGCACATAAAATGTATGGCCCCAAGGGAGTGGGTGCTTTATACGTACGCCGCAAAAACCCAAGGGTGAAAGTAACTGCCCAGATGGATGGCGGTGGCCACGAAAGGGGCATGAGAAGCGGTACCCTGAATGTACCCGGAATTGTGGGATTTGGTAAAGCCTGCGAATTGTGCCGCCTGGATATGGAAGAGGATACCAAACGCATCAGCAAACTGCGTGATAAACTCGAAACTGAATTGCTGAAAGTGGAAGAAGCGTATGTGAATGGCAGCCGCGAACACCGCCTGCCGCATGTGAGCAATATTTCCTTTAAATATGTGGAAGGAGAAGGACTGATGATGGGCTTTAATAAGAATATCGCCCTGAGTTCGGGTTCGGCCTGTACTTCTGCTTCACTGGAACCCAGTTACGTGTTAAAGGCTCTGGGACTGGGCGATGACCTGGCACACAGTTCACTCCGTTTCGGATTGGGCCGTTTCACCACCGAAGAGCAGATCGATTATACTATCAAGGCCGTTACCGATACTGTTTTAAAATTGCGGGAAATGAGCCCTTTATGGGAAATGTATAAGGAAGGAATTGATTTGAATACGATTGAGTGGGCGCACCACTAAAAGCAATTTCAGATGTATCGATTTGCGGTTGCAGATTTATATATCGGAAAACCTAAAATCATAAATCTAAAATATTAATCATGGCATACTCAGACAAAGTTATTGACCACTACCAGAACCCAAAAAACGTGGGTACACTGGATAAAGGAAAGAAAAATGTAGGAACCGGGCTTGTAGGCGCACCCGAATGCGGCGATGTAATGCGTTTGCAGATTGAAGTGGATGACAATACCGGCATGATCACCGATGCCAAGTTTAAAACCTTTGGTTGCGGTTCGGCCATCGCATCTTCCTCTCTTGCCACAGAATGGCTGAAAGGCAAGTCTGTGGATGAGGCATTAAAGATCGACAATATGGCGATCGTTGAAGAACTGAACCTGCCCCCGGTAAAAATTCACTGTTCGGTACTGGCAGAAGATGCCATTAAAGCCGCTATCAATGACTACCGTGTTAAAAACGGCATGGAAGCATTGAAGTTTGATGAAAGTGTAGTTCACTAAAGAAAGGAGGATATTATGAGTGCAGTAGCAACGGAAAATTCAATTTTTGTAAGCGACAAGGCAAAGAACAAGGTGATCAGCCTGATGAAAGACGCCGGAATCGACAGCGACCCCTCTTATTTTTTAAGGGTGGGTGTTGTAGGTGGTGGTTGCAGCGGGCTGAGTTACAAAATGGATTTTGACAACGAAACAAAACCGATGGACCAGGTTTTTGAAGACAAGGGCATTAAGCTGGTATGCGACCTTAAAAGCTTTTTGTACCTGGTGAATACAGAACTGGATTTCAGTGACGGGTTGAACGGCAAGGGGTTCTTCTTTAATAATCCCAATGCAAGCCGCAGCTGCGGTTGTGGCGAAAGCTTTGCCGTATAAAAGTTTACATTCTTTAGACAGCATATATAAAAAACCCTCCGTAATGGAGGGTTTTTGCTTTCACAGGCGCTAATTATTTAGTCTTTCACGGGTGGTGATGGCGGAGCAGGTGGTGCTGGCGGCGGCGGAGGCGGTGGAGGCAATTCGCCATACTTATTCCGGAAGTACTGCGGTTTGGCATTCCATACGCTCATCCTTATTTTTTGTGTTACGCCGTTTTTGCTTACCAGTATGATGTTTTCTTCCTTGCCCTTCATCACCCTGATCACATAACCTTTGTCATTGGCATTGGATGCATCCACCTGGTGCACTTTGGCCATCACTTTTGGCGGCTCAGGTGGGAGGGGAGCAGGAGGCGGGGGGGGTGGCGGAGCAGGCATTTCAGTCAGGTCAGCTGGAGGCGGAGGCGGTGGTGGCACAGCTTTGTTGTTTTCCTGTGCCATGGCTGCGGTGGTAATAATACCGGCAGCCAGTACAATAATCATTTTCTTCATAACTATAGTTTTTTGCTGAGATGCCGCCCCGGGAATTATCCATAAAAAAAGACCCGCCTGGTGGCGGGACTTTTCAGCAGTTGGTTTTGGGTAAACAACTTCTTAATTCACATCTTAAAGCCGATTGTTTGTGCAGTTAATAAAACTTAAAAAATTAACCCCTTCGCTTTAAGATGCCGGACAGCATGTTGGTTGCAGTTGTTAAACAACCCATCCGCCATAAATGACAAGCCCTTTTTTGGAAATGCTGCTTAAATGGTTAAAATTTTTTAAAAAATTCAAAAAAATGACGTTCAGACATTTTCATAAAAGATAATATTGAATAATTCGGCGCTGAATATTAAGCGCTTAAATAGTAAATTGCAGCAATTTTAAAAACATGTGGAGTATTTGTAAAAAGGAGTTGCAGCAGTTTTTCAGCAACCTAACCGGATATATCGCCATTGTGCTGTTCCTGCTGGTAACAGGTTTATTCCTGTTTGTTCTGAATGTAAACGGCAACAGTAATATTTTCGATTTCGGCTATGCTTCCCTGGATAAATTCTTTGAACTGGCCCCCTGGATCCTGATGTTTTTGGTGCCCGCCATCACCATGCGGTCCTTATCGGATGAATTCAAATCTGGCACTTTTGAAATACTGCAAACCAAACCACTCACCAAATGGCAGATCGTACTGGGTAAATATATATCCATTGTGCTGGTACTGCTTTTTGTAATCGTGCCCACCTTTATATATGTGTTTACCATCAAACAGCTGAGTGCCCAGGGCGGCATCGATACGGGTGGCATTACCGGCAGTTATATCGGTCTTTTTTTCCTGGCAGCTGTATTTGCGGCTATCAGCCTTTGCTGCAGTGGTTTTACCAGTAATGCCGTAGTGGCTTTTTTGATCAGTGTGTTCGCCTGTCTTATTCTTTACTTTGGATTCAGCGCACTCAGCAACATTGCCGTATTTGCCAATGGCCCCGATTATTATATCGAAATGCTGGGCATCGATTTTCATTACCGCAGTATGAGCAGGGGTGTGCTTGATACCCGTGACATGATCTACTTCGTAAGCATCATTTTTCTTTCATTATTGATCACCGTAAAAAACCTGCATAAAAAATAAATGGCCCTGTTTAAAAAGAACGGCAGTAAAATACTCTGGCTTCCTGCAGCTGTTGGGGCGCTGGTACTGGTGAACTGGCTGGCATCCATGTATCATACAAGGATCGATTTCACCAATGAAAAACGGTTTACTTTATCAAAGCCCACCAAAACGATTTTGCGTAACCTGGATGAGGTGGTGCAGGTGGATATATTTTTAAAAGGCGATTTTCCCAGCGGGTTTAAAAAACTGGCTAACAGTACGGGAGAACTGCTGAACGAGTTCAAAGAAATTGCCGGCAGTAAACTGCAATACAATTATATCAGTCCTGAAGAGAATGTGGAAGGCACAAATATTAAATGGGCCGATACACTTTCGGCCACGGGCCTGTTTCCCATCAATCTTAAATCACAAATCAAGGCCGGCGAACAGCAGCAACTGGTGTATCCCTATGCCATGGTAAGATACAAGGGCAATGTGGTGCCCGTGCAGCTGTTTGAGAAAAAAGGTTTTTTTGCCGGGGGCAATGTGGGCATCACACCGGGAGAGATGAACAGCGCAGAAGCCATGATGGAATATAAATTCTCCGACGCCATCAACCGGCTTTCACAAACCGAAAAGCAAATGGTGGCCTATGCTACCGGCAACGGCGAACCGATGGACGTGCGGGTGTACGACCTCGCCGAAAATATTATTCCGCAAAACTATAACCTGCAGCAGCTGAATTTAAGAACGGCCCCGCTGATACCGGATACATTTAAATTACTGCTGCTTGTAAAGCCAGCTGAACCATTTACGCCGGAAGAGAAACTCAAGATCGACCAGTTTGTAATGCGGGGTGGCAGACTGCTGGTTTTTGCAGACAGGCTGAATGCCGAAATGGACAGTTTGCGTTTACTGAACCAGGTGATTGCCTACGACCGCGGACTTGAACTGGATGATTTATTGTTTAAATACGGTGCAAGGATCAATCCCGACCTGGTACTGGCAAAAGAAAGTGAATTTTTGCCTTTTGATGTAAACGGTAACGGCCAGTTCACTTATTTAAAGTGGAATTATTTCCCCTTGTTTGAAAGCAGCTCAAGCCATGTAATCAATAAAAACCTGGGTATTGTAAGCGGCCGCTTTGTAAATTCAATTGACACGGTGGAGGCTGAAGGGATTAAGAAAACCATCCTCCTGGAAACTTCCGCCAACGGAAAAAAACTGGCCACCCCGGCACTTATTTCAGGCACCGAAACCCAGAAAGAAGAAAACGACGCCAGTTTTAATAAAGCAGATATCCCCGTAGCAGTATTGCTGGAGGGTAAGTTTACATCGTTGTACAACAACAGGCTTTCAAAAGATATGGCCGACAGCCTCGCGGCCCAGGGCAAACAGTTTATCAGCCAGTCGCTCACGGATAATAAAATAATTGTGGTGGCAGATGGTGATATGGTGCTGAATACGGTTTCGAAAAATGAGCCGCTGCCCATGGGGGTGAATCCGTTTACTATCGGTTCACAATATGCATTTCAGCCGGCCAACAGGGAGTTTTTGCAAAACTGTATTGATTACCTTGTTAACCCTTCTGATCTTTCAGAAGCAAAAGCCAAGGACTATACATTGCGTTTGCTCGATACCAAAAAAATGAATGAACAACGCAGCTTATGGCAGCTGGTGAATATTGCCGCACCGGTTGCACTGGTGTTTATTACCGCGGTGGTATACCAGTGGAGGCGTAAAAGAAAATACAGCAAGTAATGGATAAAGACCAGTTGATATACCTCGTGTTCAGTGCCGTTATTATTGTTGCGCTGATATTTGATCTTGGATTGCTGAGTAAAAAAAACCAGGTCATCAGTTTAAAAACCGCCTTGCTGCAAACGGTATTCTGGGTAATGCTCTCCTTTGCCTTTTGTGCCTTCATCTGGTACGAAAATGATGGCGGGCATGGTAAGCAGGATGCCATTTCCTATATCTCCGCCTACCTCCTGGAGTGGTCGCTTTCGATCGATAATATTTTTGTCTTCATTATTATTTTTTCCTTTTTCAAAGTGAAGGAAAATAATTTTTCCCGTGTGCTGCTGCTGGGGATTTTGATGGCGATTGTATTCCGTATATTATTCATTGCCGTGGGCAGTGCGGCCGTGGCACGCTATGGGTGGATCATGTTTGTGTTTGGTTTTTTCCTGGTATATACCGGTTTTAAAATGTTTGGCAGCAGCGAGGAGGAAGAATTCAATCCCGAAGAGAACTGGGCTTACCGCTTCATGAAAAAATTCATGCGTACCACCGATGAAGAGCCCCATGGCCGTTTCATCATCACCAAAAATAAAAAAGCCTATTTCACCCGGCTGTCAATGGTGGTGGTGATGCTCGGGCTCATCGATATCGTGTTTGCAGTCGACTCTATCCCTGCCGTGTTTTCCATCATTCCCGATCCCAATAAAAAACTGCTCATCTACTCTTCCAATATATTCGCCGTGCTGGGTTTGCGCAGCCTGTTTTTTGTGTTGCGTGGTGCCGCCAGCAAATTCGATTACCTGCAGCAGGGCATTGCTATAGTACTTGTTTTTATCGGCGTAAAAATGCTGCTGCCCCTGTTGCAATATGCAGGTATTGATGCGGCAAAACTGCACCTGCCGGTATGGATATCACTGGTGGTGATTGTGGCCTGTATCAGCGGTTCAATTTTGTATTCCATCTGGCATAAACGCAAGGGAGTGCCAAAAGATGTGGAGGAGTAATTATCTTTAACAAAGATGTATACCATTGCTCAAATACAGCAGCAAACGGGAGGTACCTTCCTCCTGCAGCATAATGGCAGTGCTGCTGTTGAACACCTGCTCACCGACAGCCGTAAACTGCTGTTTCCTTCCACCACCTTGTTTTTTGCCATTGCCGGCCCCCGGCGCAAGGGCCATGCATTTATCAAAGAACTCTATCTCCGCGGGGTTAGAAATTTTATTACCGACAGTGCCTTTAGCATAAAACCCGCAGAACTGGCCGAAGCCAATATTATCGTTACAGAAAATGTGCAGTCGGCCCTGCAGTCGCTGGCGGCATACCACCGCAGCCAGTTTACTTACCCGGTAATCGGTGTTACGGGCAGTAATGGAAAAACCATCGTAAAAGAGTGGCTGTACCAGTTGCTGCAGGCAGATTATAATATCGTGCGCAGTCCTAAAAGTTATAATTCACAAATTGGCGTGCCCCTGAGTGTATGGCAAATGAATGCGCAGCATAACCTGGCCATTTTTGAAGCGGGTATTTCTGAAAAAGGGGAGATGCCGCGTTTGCAGCAGGTGATAGCACCCACCGTGGGTGTTTTTACCAACATCGGTGAAGCGCATAGCGAAGGGTTTGATAACATGCAGGAGAAGGTAACCGAAAAAGCGCTATTATTTGAGGGGGCCGGCGTGATCATTTACTGCAAGGATGAAACGGTGGTGGATGAAGTATTGCGGCTTAAACAACCTGAGCTGTTTACCTGGGGCCAGTCGGAACAGGCCGTATTGCAGGTGAGCACCATCCAGGTGCAGGCATACAATACTGTTATCAAGGCGGTGTACCGGCAAAGAAAGATCAGCATTTCCATTCCCTTTACCAATGATGCGGCCATTAAAAATGCCATTACCTGCTGGTGTGTGCTGCTGCAGCTTCAGATACCGGACGAGGTGATATCACAACGCATGCTGCAGCTGAAGCCTGTTGAAATGCGGCTGGAACTGAAGGAGGGTATCAATCATTGTTCGGTGATCAACGACAGCTACAGTGCCGACCTCACTTCGTTATCCATTGCGCTTGATTTTCTGCAACAGCAGCAACAGCATTCCAAAAAAACAGTGATCGTAAGTGATATCCTGCAAAGCGGTAAAACGGGCCAGCAACTGTACCATGAGATGGCCGGCATCCTGCAACAAAAAAACATCAGCCGTTTTATGGGTATTGGTTCAGAAATTTCCCGTTACCGGGATTGTTTTGATCAATTGCATGATACGGTTTTCTTTAAGGATACGGCCGAGTTTGTACGGCTTTTTCCCACCCTGCATTTCCATGATGAAACGATCTTGCTTAAAGGCGCCCGGGTGTTTGAGTTTGAGCAGATTAGCCATTTGCTGGAACAAAAAACACACCAGACCGTGCTGGAGATCAACCTCAATGCCATCACGCATAATCTCAATGCCTACCAGCAATTGCTTAATCCGGGCGTAAAACTGATGGCCATGGTAAAGGCATTCAGTTACGGCAGCGGCAGTTTTGAGATTGCCAACCTGCTCCAGTTTCACAAAGTGGATTATTTAGCGGTGGCCTATGCGGATGAAGGGGTGGAACTTCGCAAAGCCGGCATTACCCTTCCCATCATGGTGATGAATGCCGAGGAATCTACTTTTGATATGCTGCTGCAATACGATCTTGAACCCGAATTGTATTCATTTGGCATACTGGATGCTTTTGAAAAATACCTGCAGCAAAATGCTGTCAGCCATTATCCGGTTCATATCAAGCTTGATACCGGTATGCACCGGCTGGGGTTTGAGCCGTCTGATATGAAACAGCTGGCAGCAAAACTGGAATCTTCCCCGCAGTTTAAAATACAAACGGTGTTCTCCCATCTTGCGGCGAGCGACAGTCCTTCGCATGATGCCTTCACCCTGCAACAGGCAGAGCAGTTTTTAAAAGGCTGTTCGGTACTCGAAAAAAAACTCGGTTATCCTATTATAAAGCATATCGCCAATACTTCCGCCATCCACCGGCACAAAAACCTGCAGCTGGATATGGTGCGGCTCGGGATTGGTTTGTACGGGGTGGACGGGCATGCACCCATGCAGCAGCAATTAAAAAATGTAAGCACATTAAAGACCACCATCTCACAGATCAAAAAAGTAAAGAAAGGAGAGAGCGTGGGTTACAGCCGTAAAGGCCTGGTGGACCGTAACAGCCAGATTGCCACCGTGCGTATTGGTTATGCCGACGGGTACCCGCGGAACCTCAGCAACGGTGCCGGACAGATGCTGGTGAACGGAAAGCTGGTTCCGGTAATAGGAAATGTTTGCATGGATATGACGATGCTCGATATTACCGGCGTGGATGCCGCCGAAGGAGATGATGTGATCGTTTTCGGAGCGCAATTGCCGGTAACGCAACTGGCTCAATGGAGTGATACCATCGCCTATGAAATATTAACGGGTATTTCCCAAAGGGTGAAGCGGGTGTATTATGAGGAGTAGGTGGGGAGGTTGGTAGTTCATGGTTCATAGTTCATGGTTGATAGTTGATAGTGCTTTGACTTTTAACTCAGTTCACATTTCAACAGGAACCCTCCATGAACCATGAACCAATTGCCATGAACCAACCGCCATGAACCATCATTGTTTTCCGCTATCTTTGCCCACATTCAATTATGAAAGCACGACATATTGCCCTGCTTATTGCTGTAGTGGTCATTGCCGATCAGGCGCTGAAGATTTATATTAAAACCAGCTTTGCCCTCAATGATTCGCACAAAGTGCTGGGAGAACGGTTCCAGCTGTATTTTGTTGAAAACCCCGGAATGGCCTATGGCTGGAAATTTGGTGGAAACTGGGGTAAACTCGCCCTCACTGTTTTTCGTTTTGCCGCGGTGATATTTGGTACCTGGTACCTGGGCAGCATCATCAAACAAAAATACCATAAGGGTTTTATCATTTGTGCGGCATTGATCTATGCCGGCGCACTGGGCAATCTCATCGACTCGGCGTTTTATGGTTTAATTTTCGATAAAGGAATGATGCCCGATCCCGCTACCGGGGAATACCTGGGTTATGGCGGACTGGCAAAATTTTCTTCTAAAGGATACGCTTCATTCTTACATGGCAATGTGGTGGATATGCTCTATTTCCCTGTAATTGAAGGTCATTTTCCCAAATGGATGCCTTTTTGGGGAGGTGAATACTTTGTTTTTTTCCGGCCCATCTTTAACCTGGCCGATGCGGCCATATCCACTGGGGTGATTGCAATTTTAGTTTTCCAGAAACGCTTTTTCAGGCAGCGTAAACAGGAAGAAACAGGTCATGTGGTAGAGACAAAAGCCGTGGTGAATGATGAATCGCAGGTGCTGTAAATCACTTATCTTTATTATCAGAAGCTAACACATAATACCGGTATGAAAATTTTTAAATCATTTTTTATTGCCATACTTACTGTCGGTGCGTTTTTATCCTGCCAGAAAGAACTGAATTTTGATGAGAGCGGGGTTTCCACAGGCAGTTTTAAAAAAGACGGCACCGGTAACTGTGCCCCGGTAACCCTCAACGGGATTTATAAAGTTGATTCCACACTGGATGCAACGAATTTTGTGGATGTACAGGTTAATGTTTCCAATCCCGGCAGTTTTGATATCAAATCAGATACCATCAATGGCTTTTCCTTCCGCAAGGCAGGGAGCGTGATTTTTGGAACCAATACTATCCGCCTCTATGCCACCGGAAAACCCATTGCAGCCGGTACAAATACTTTTACAGTAACCTATGGCACCAGCACCTGCAAATTTGCTGTTACGGTGGTGCCTGTTAATACCAGCGGTGCTGTGTATACAATCGGCGGGGCACCCAATGCCTGTACCGGCGCTATTGCCGGTGGCACCTATGTGGCCGGCGTGCCGCTTGCTCCCAGCAACACACTCACCATCCAGGTAAATGTTACTGTGCCGGGTTACTATGTAATCGGAGCTGCCACCACCAATGGATTTGTATTTTCCGGTACCGGGGTTTTCACTTCCACCGGCTTGCAAAACGTAGTGCTTACCGGTACAGGTACACCTGTTAATGCCGGGCCTACAGTTGTGACCGTAAGCAATTTTACAGCAGCCTGCACTTTTGCCATCAATGTTGATCCTGCCGGCGGTGGGGGGCCTGCTGCTTTTACGCTTGATGGATCACCTGGTGGTTGTACCTCGTTTACCCTGAGCGGAACCTATGCCGCAACTGTTGCAATGGCTGCTGGCAATACCGTTAAATTAAATGTGACTGTAACAACAGCAGGCAGCTATAATATTTCAACCAATACAGCCAATGGCGTAACATTCAGCGGCAGCGGTTCACTGGCACTGGGTGCACAGCAAATTACGCTGACTGCTTCGGGCACACCTGCTGCAGCCGGCCCTTTTACATTTAAACCCAATGTAGCCAGCAGCTGTGATTTTGCTGTAACCTTTACAGCGGCGCCCTCGCCTGCCGTATTTACTTTAAGCGGAAGTCCCGGGGCATGTGCACCTATTACTGTAAGTGGATCTTATTTTGCGGGCACCGCCCTTAATGCAACCAATACGGCCGTGGTACAGGTAAATGTTACCAGTACGGGTACTTATACATTATCTACCAATACGGTAAATGGAATGATCTTCAGTGCCTCCGGTTTATTTACCACCACCGGTTTACAAAATGTAACCTTAACCGGAAGCGGCACACCCACCAATGCAACAGCCACCACACTTACGCCACAGGCGGGTACATCCAGCTGCACATTCCAGGTAAATGTAACATCGGGCACACCTTCAGTATTCCAGTGTAAAATTGATGGTGTATTGAATGTGTTTACCGACCAGGCGGAAGGCACATATTTTGTACCCGGCGACCTGCTGATCTACGGGGGAAAACTCTATGCCAGTTTCCCCGATGAATTTTATCTTGAAATTGACAGGTCGAGCGTAAGTACCACAGTTAACACGGGCACTTATGTGAATACCCTTGCAGGAAGCACTGCAGGCGGGTATTTATTATGGGCAGATTATACTGATGGCACGAATGCCATATGGAGCCCGGCCAGTATTTTCAGCACACCTGATCCCTTTACCATTACCATTACCACGCTTACAGCCACCCGGGTAGTTGGTACGTTCAGCGGAACAATCAGGAGCAGTGCAGGCAGTGGTACCAGTACCAAAACTGTTACAGAAGGCGTTTTCAATTTACCGGTGAACTAATAATCTGACACCCACTCAACGTTAAGTAAAAACTATGAAGAAAAATATCAGAACAGCATTATTATTGTTATTGGGCGCAACAGTATTTTCATCCTGTATGAAAGAATACAGTGATGAAAATAACGGGGATGCGGATGGAATCATTATTGGCACCGATTGCCGCATCAGTAAAATAGCGTATGCCGACAGTGCCACAGGGTCCGGACTTGGTTCGCTCAGTGCTGTGATCACTTCCCTGGATGAAGTAACTGATATCACAAAGTTCGACAGCCTTTCCCTTACCATCGACTTTAATTCATTGCCGCAATATTTCAGCGATACAGTTTATATTGATCCCGACCAGTATTATGTAAGGGAAACCGGCACAAAAAGGATCAAACTGTTCCATGGTTTGGTTGATCCCACTGTTCCGGGTTCTGCCGAATATGAAGTGGATTATGTTTATGACGGCAATGGCCGTCTTTCGCAAAAACTTTACAGGGATTATCCTTCAACCCCGGGCATTTATTACCAGAAAGTAACCTACACTTATTCGGGAGGCAACCTGGTAAGTATGGTTTCAACGGATGAATTTACAGGTACTTTAATTAAAGACGCCGAACTTACTTTTTACACGAATATTGCCCCCAGGAATTTCATGTACCTGTTTCCTGATGAAAACAGCTTTGCAGAATTCAACCAGTTTTTCAATTTCGGCACTAAGTCTGCCAATGCGGTTAAAAGTCTGAAAGTGCGCTATTATGCAGCCGGCGTTCCGTTTGATTCCACCGTTTCAGTATTTAAAGGTTATGTAATGAGCCGCGATAATTATGTACTGAGCACTTATATGCTGGGCGACGACCAGAGCAGTATCCCGGCCCCTGAAGGCAGGCTGAAATTTTCTTACCATTGCAAGTAATCATATTTTCCTTTTTATATGAAATCCCGGGCTTCCGGGATTTTTTGTTTTCGGGATTGAATACATTTGTAACACACTATTAAAAACACAATTGCTTCAAATGAAAATCAGATTCCTGCTATGCGCAATCAGCATGATATTTTTCACCCTTGCCGGATTGGCACAGGGTGACCCAAAACTCACCGAAGTATGGTCGCCCGAACCTGTTAAGGTCACCCCCGGAAGTACAAACAGCGGGGCTCCGTCAGATGCCATTATTTTATTCAATGGTAAAAACATGGATGAATGGGTAAGTACAAAAGATACCATGCAGCCGGCGAAGTGGCTGGTAGGGAATGATATGATGACGGTAAAAAAAGGTACCGGTAATATCCAGACCAAAAGAAAATTCACCGATTACCAGCTGCATATTGAATGGCAGATACCGGAACATATCAGCGGCAGCGGGCAGGCACGCGGCAACAGCGGCGTTTTCCTGGCGGCTACGGGGCCTGGTGATGAAGGTTATGAAATACAGGTGCTGGATAATTATGAAAACAAGACCTATGTGAACGGACAGGCCGGCAGTATTTACAAGCAAACCATTCCGCTGGTAAACGCCTGTAAAAAACCGGGAGAGTGGCAGAGTTATGATATTGTATGGACAGCACCCCGGTTCAATGATGACGGTACGGTTAAAAGCCCTGCCCGTGTTACTGCTTTTCACAATGGTGTGCTGGTGCAAAATAATACAGAAATCAAAGGTACCACAGTGTATATTGGCAAGCCTTATTATAAAAAGCATGGTGCGGCACCCATCCGGCTGCAGGATCATGGCGACCCCAGCGACCCCATCAGCTACCGGAATATCTGGATCAGGGAACTCTGAGATAAATACCGTGATCGGATGAAATAAGAAAGGCACCCATTGGGTGCCTTTTATTGTAAAACAGAACCGTTACAGTTTTTTGATTTTGATATTCCGGTACCAAACCGCGTTGCCATGATCCTGCAATGCGATCCGGCCCTTTTTATAGGAGCCAAAATCTTTCATGTCTTTAAATTTGCTGCCGGCCAGCATTTGTTTCCAGGCACTGTCCCACATATTGGTTGAAACCACGTTGGTGCCATTCAGGAACAGGTCCAGCTTGCCGTTATTTGACATGATCTCCGCTTCATTCCATTCACCTGCGGGCTTCACCGTTTCTTTGCTGCAGCTGATAAGATCATAAAGATCGCCTGCCCTGTGTTTGATGATCTTTGCATCCGGGTGGCCGTTATTATCCAGCACCTGCATTTCAGGACCTGTGTTCCATACATACTTATACTTGCTGGTATCTTCATTTACATAAAAGATGATACCACTGTTACCATTGGGTGCGATCTTCCACTCCAGTTTAAGATCAAAATTTTCAAACTCACCGTTGGTAACAATATCACCGCCGCCTTTTATCTGCCAGCCTTCTTTTTTCGTGGTGTCGAGATACAAGGAACCGTCGGCCACTTTCCATGCTTCACCTACAGATGATTTTCCGTAACTGTGCCAGCCTTCGGTGGTCTTGCCGTCAAATAATGATACCCAGCCGCTGTCTGCTGTTTTTGTTTCAGCCGCAGCGGCTGTAGTTTTTTCATCAGCATTATTGCAGGCCGCCAGCAATGCGGCTGCCGCAAGCGTTAAAATAATCTGCTTCATTTTTTATTTCAGGTCTTTTAATGATAAAACATATTTCACCATCAGCACGGCGTCTTCTTTTGTAATGGCAGGATGGCCGGCCATGGGCACCGTACCCCAGTTGCCTGAACCGCCTTTCATTACTTTATCTGCAAGCGTGCTGATATTGGCTTCTGTGGCTTCATATTTCTGTGCCACTTTATTGTAGGCCGGTCCAACAGATGTTTCTTTTACTTTGTGACATCCGAAACAATCGGATTTACCAATCAGTTCCAGGCCTTTGTCGGCATCAGGATTTGAAGATGCAGTACTGCTGCCGGAAGAACTGCTGCCGCCACCGCAAGAATATAAAATGGCTGCCACCGAAAAAATTAAGATCGTTTTTTTCATCTCAGTTTAATTTTAATTATTGTAAGCCTAATATTTTTTTATTGAAAGCCGCGTCTGCTCCCACACCCGCAAAATCATCAAATGCTTTTTCTGTTACTCGGATGATATGATCTTTAATAAACGCACAGCCTTCCCTAGCACCGTCTTCCGGGTGTTTGATACAGCATTCCCATTCCATCACGGCCCACCCGTTATACCCGTATTGTGTAAGTTTGCTGAAAATGGTTTTAAAATCAATCTGCCCGTCGCCCGGACTCCGGTAACGCCCGGCACGGTTCAGCCAGCTTTGATAGCCGCCAAAAGTACCCTGTTTTCCTGTTTTATTGAACTCTGCATCCTTCACATGAAAAGCTTTGATGCGCTCATGGTAAAAATCGATATACTGCAAATAATCCAGTTGCTGCAACACAAAATGCGAAGGATCATATAACAGGCAGGCACGTTTGTGGTTGTTTACTTTTTCGAGGAACATTTCGTAGGTCACGCCATCAAATAAATCTTCGCCGGGATGAATTTCATAGCAGACATCCACGCCGCATTCGTCAAAATAATTGAGGATGGGAGTCCATCTTTTTGCCAGCGCTGTAAAACCATCTTCCACCAAACCCGCAGGGCGTTGCGGCCATGGATGAAAGGTATGCCAGAGCAATGAGCCGCTGAAGGTGGCATGTGCGGTTAATCCTAAATTTTGCGAAGCTTTGGCACCGTACATTACCTGTTGTATGGCCCATTCGGTTCTGGCTTTATTATTGCCATGCACTTCTTTTGGTGCAAATGCATTGAACAGATCGTCATAGGCAGGATGCACCGCCACCAGCTGCCCCTGTAAATGTGTTGACAGCTCAGAAATTTCGAGTCCGCATGCTTTTATTTTCCCTTTTAACTCATCCGCATAGGTTTTGCTTTCGGCACACAGTTTCAGGTCGATGAGCCTGCTTTCCCAGGTGGGAATTTGCACGGCAACAAAACCTAAATCTGCTGCCCATTTACAAATAGAAGTGAGTTCATTGAACGGAGCTTTGTCGCCCATGAACTGTGCTAAGAATATTGCGGGGCCTTTTATTGTTTGCATAATTATAATGAGTGGCACTGCTGTGCCTGGATTATAAAATATTCAAGTTACAAATATCAATGTTCAATATTCAGTTTTGAGGACACTGGCATTTCAACTTGAATATTTAAATTTGAGAATTGATCATTTTTTACGTTTCCTCCCTTTTATTTCAAATGCGAGCTTAATTACCTTGTTGTTAATTAAATGTTCAAGGTACAAATATCAATGTTGAATATTCAGTTTTAAGGACAGCGATACTTCTGGCAAATATTGAACCTAAGTAAGGGAAATTTTATCTCACACCACAAACTCCGTCCACTTCAGATCACTTTTCCCGCTTTCAACCATGTTTTCTACAAATGCCATTCCGCGTACGCCCTCATGCGCTCCCGGGAAATCGGTGCATTCGGGACTGGGGGTTTCCCCGTTTTTCCTTGCACGTACGGTAAGGGCAAAATTGCGGTAGAGGTTGGCAAATGCTTCGAGAAAACCTTCGGGATGACCTGCTGGCACACGGCTGTTGTGGGCTGCATAACTGCTGTTATAACCAGCGCCCGTGCGGTATATCTCGGTGGGTTTATCCAGCCATTTTACCAGCAGCGTATTGCAGTCTTCATGCTTCCATTCAATACTGCCTTTTTCGCCATACACACGGATCTTTACATTGTTCTCTTCACCGGCACCAATCTGTGTGGCCATTAATACCCCGGTTGAGCCGTTATTGAATTTTAAAAATGCGGCGCCATCATCATCCAGCATCCTGCCTTCCACCACAATATTTACATTGGCACAGAGGTGGGTTACTTCCAGCCCGGTAACATATTCCACCAGGTTAAAAGCGTGCGTGCCGATATCGCCCATGCTGCCTGCCTTGCCGCTTTTTTTAGGGTCGGTGCGCCAGCTGGCCTGCGTTTGCCCGGTGCCTTCAAGATAGGTGCTGAGCCAGCCCTGCGGGTATTCCACGTAAGCTTTTCTTATTTTTCCGAGCACACCGCTTTTTACCATTTGCTTTGCCTGTTTTACCATGGGATAACCATTGTAAGTGTGGCAGAGCAGCAGTGTTAAGCCGGTGGCTTCCACTTTTTCCTTTAATAATTTGGCCTGCTCCAGCGTGAAGGTGATGGGTTTTTCTATCACCACATTAAAGCCTTTATCCAGCGCCATCATGGCGGGCTCAAAATGCACAAAGTTGGGTGTAACGATACTTACAAAGTCCAGCTTTTTTTCCGCAGGCATGGCCGCTTCTTTCTCCAGCATTACTTTATAATCGGTGTAGATGCGGTCCGGATCGAGGTATAATTCCCTGCCGGATTGAACAGCCACTTCCGGGTTAATGCTTAATGCGCCTGCCACCAGTTCTATCTGGCCATCCATATTTTGTGCGATGCGGTGTACGGCTCCGATAAAAGCATCCTTACCACCGCCGATCATTCCAACTTTTAATTTCATGTTTTATTTTTTTTATGCCCGTTTGATTAAGTGAAACTGATACATTCCTTCAGTTCTTTTTCTGTATAAGCCATCTTGTATTGTTTCAATACTTCCTCCGGTACGCCATTCCATTTATTGGGGGTGTTGCCCTTGTAGCCGATGTCTTCAATACCCGCTTTTGATGTGTAAAAACCGGTGGCAGTGAGGTTACGCACGAGGCTGAAAAAGTTCACACCCTGTTTCATTTCGGGCAATGCTTTGGCCGGGTAGGCAATGGCATCCACTATTTCAATTTGCTGGGCCGGTGTGCAGCTTTTAAAATCATTGCCAAATTTTTTGAGGCACTGCAGATCGAGCCATCTTACACCGCCGCGTAAGGGCAGCTGGTGTTCGGGTTTGTCGAGTACGATAAAAGCGATGAATTCCGGCACCCCGGCTTCGGTGGCGCTGCCGCTGACCTCGTCTTTCGGGATGATGATGTCGCACAATACCGCAATAGTGGCCATTTCATGATCCGTAAAGAATGGTTTCTCCTTCAATAGCTTGTTCTCCCGCTCCAGTTCTTCCTTTGCCCGGTCAAGCGAAAATTTTTGCGCATCAAAAGCACCGGTGGAAGAAGGGGCTTCCGCTTTTTTATCAGCCGGGTTACAGGCATCCAGCAAAGCCGTGGTGGCTACTGAACTTGCAATAAGTTTAAGTGATTTGCGTCTGTCCATTTTGGAAAGTTATAAGTTATGAGTAATAAGTTATAAGTGGTGAATGAACTGAGCTTTTATAATGTTGTATTTATAACTCATCATTCATAACTCATAACTGTTTTACAGGTTTCCTTTTTTCAGTTCTTCAATGATATAATCGCTGGCCCGCATGCTTAGTGCAAGAATGGTCCAGGTGATATTTTTATCAGCCTGGCTTACAAAGGCACTGCCATCCACCACGAATAAATTCTTACAATCATGTGTCTGGTTGTTTTTATTCAGCGCACTTGTTTTGGGATCATTGCCCATACGCACTGTGCCGGCTTCATGAA
The DNA here is from genome assembly GCA_046329655.1 of Ferruginibacter sp. Classification (GTDB taxonomy): domain Bacteria; phylum Bacteroidota; class Bacteroidia; order Chitinophagales; family Chitinophagaceae; genus Ferruginibacter. The sequence goes on along the minus strand of JAXLUD010000006.1, from coordinate 205,715 downwards.
TGATCTCGCCGGGTTTGCTGAGACCCCAGTTGTTTTTTTCGTCATCATCACCGCCCCATGTAACCACGGCACCCATATTGTGCATGATCTCCTTGAAGGTTTCCTTCATGTGTTTGGCCTGCTTTATTTCATGGTCGGTCCATTTTACATTGAATTTCAAAACAGGAATACCGTACCTGTCAACCGTGTTTTCGTCAATCGTACAGCGGTTATCAAACAGCGGTATCGCTTCACCGCGGCCGGCCATACCCACGCCGGCGCCATAGAAAAAGCGGTAATCTTCCTTGAGAGATTTGCCATAACCACCGGCTTCTTTTTGTTTGCCGTGCACTAAAAATTTACCGTTGAGGTTTTCGATGCCCCAGCTAAAGCCATAGGAGGGCATGCTTTGCCCGCCCCAGTATTCAATATGATATCCCCTCGGGAAATCAAGTTTTTTATTATCGAGCCACCAGGGTGTATACACATGCATGCCGCCCACACCATCTTCATTGTACCGCTTGCGGTCGAAGAGTTGTGGCAATACACCACCCAATGCCGCCCCGGTGCTGTCGTGCAAATAACGTCCCACCACATCACTGCTGTTGGCCAGCCCGTTTGCATGGCGCTGTGATTTGGAATTGAGCAGCAGCCTGGCGGTTTCGCAGGTACTGGCAGCCAGTATCACCACCCTCGCATTTACCTGGTATTCCTGCCCGTCGTCTTTATTGATATACGCAACACCTGTGGCCAGCCCGTTTTTATCTGTGATTACTTCACGTGCCATGGCATTGGCCACCACATCAATATTGCCTGTTTTTAATGCGGGATAAATTAATACGTTGGTACTGCTGAAATCAGCCTTGGCCATACTGCAGTTACGGCCGCATTGCGCACAGAAAAAACATTCGCCCCGGTCTTCATTGATTTTTTTGGTGAGGATGGAAAGCCGCGAAGGGATTACAGGAACGCCTGACCGCCCGGCGGCATTCTTGATATAGAGTTCATGCAGCCTGGGTTTGGGCGGCGGAAGAAAAATCCCATCGGGATCATTTTCCAGTCCTTCATTTGTTCCAAAAATGCCAATGAGTTTATCAATGGCGTCATAATATGGTTTCACATCTTCATAACCGATGGGCCAGTCATCCCCAAGTCCGTCGATACTCCTGCGTTTAAAATCTTTTGGCCCAAAGCGCAATGAAATCCTTCCCCAGTGATTGGTACGGCCACCCAGCATGCGGGCACGCCACCACATCCAGTCGGTACCTTTTTCTTTGGTAAAGGGTTCGCCTTCCACTTCCCAGCCGCAGTAGCAGCCGTCAAAATCACCAAAGGGTCTGAATTTGGTGCTGGCGCCGCGGCGCGGACTTTCATACGGCCATTTTAATTGTGTGATGTTTTTTTGCGGATCGTACATGGCGCCCGCTTCCAGCAAACAAACCTTCAGTCCTGCCTTGCTCAGCTGATAGGCTGCCATACCGCCACCGGCACCACTGCCCACAATCACCACATCATATTTTTTCGGCTGAACTTTTATTTGAATATCTCCCATACAGCAATGGTTGGTTTAATGAGGAAAGTTAGAGATTAAATGCATTTCAAAGCAATTTTTTTTCACCCTGTTACTGCAAACGGTTTCGGTAATTTTTTTGAAACAGTTGATTGCCGTTCGGTTTTAAAAATTATATTTATGCACTCAAAAATCTTTAAACAGGATAAACGGTTATTTGCTATGAATACAGCCACAAGGGTGCAGTTGTCTGCGATGATGTTTCTCAACTTTTTTATCTGGGGTATCTGGTTTGTTACCATGAACAGTTACCTGGGCAGTATAGGTGCAACCGGCGCTGAAGTGGGGCAGGCTTACAGCACACAATCATGGGGCGCCATTATCGCACCGTTTATCATTGGTATTATTGCGGACCGTTATGTGGCCGCACAAAAAATGCTGGGTATCCTGCATATTGCAGGTGCGGTATTGATGTATTTATTATACAAGCAGGAACATTTCACCGGCTTTTATTCCTACCTGCTGCCATACATGGTGTTGTTCATGCCCACCCTGGCACTGGTAAATGCGATTGCATTCAAACAGCTCAGCGACCCGGAGAAGGAATTTTCTTTTTACCGGGTTTGGGGCACCATTGGCTGGATTATTGCCGGCCTGCTGGTAGGATGGATGGCATGGGGCGGAAAAGAACTGGGCAATACATTTTTATATGCCAGCATTACGTCGGGTTTACTGGGCGTATTCAGTTTCTTTTTGCCCAACACACCGCCGCCAAAGCAGGGTTCCAGTGTGAGTGTGAAGGAAATTCTAGGACTGGATTCACTGAAACTGCTGCTGAATAAAAATTACCTGGTCTTTTTCCTGGCATCGATGCTGATCTGCATTCCGCTGGCATTTTATTATTCCAATGCCGAACCCTTTGCAAAAGAAATTCTGAAAGTGAAGAATGCGGCAGGTTATATGAGTATCGGCCAGGCAGCTGAAACACTTTTTATGTTTTTGATGCCCTGGTTCTTCGCCCGCTTTAACGTGAAGAAAATGCTGCTGTTTGGTATGCTGGCCTGGACATTGCGTTATCTCTGTTTTGGCTTTGCCGGAGGCGCAGGTTCATTGCTCGTGATACTGGGTATCGGTTTCCACGGAATATGTTATGATTTCTTTTTTGTTACCGGCCAGATTTATACCGACCAGGTGGCGGGTGAAAAAATCCGTTCTGCTGCACAGGGCATGATCACACTGGCCACCTACGGTTTGGGAATGCTGGTGGGTTTTTGGGTGGCAGGTAAAATTGTGGATGCGTATAAAGTGAATGAAGTGATACAATGGAAAAATGTATGGCTGATCCCTTCAGGTATTGCTGCCGCGATCGCCTTATTGTTCTTCCTTTTATTCAGTGATAACAAGAGCACAGCAAAAGCCAATCATTGATGATGAAACGACGCGATATAATCAAAACAATTGCCACGGGTGCAGCCGGCCTGGCAGTGAGCTCAAAACTTCATGCTTCCATGCAGGATACAGACACGAACGAAAATTATGCGCTCAAGGGCAATGTGAATCATTCGGTTTGCAGGTGGACCTATAATTTTTTAAAACTGGATGAACTCTGCGTGGTGGCAAAAAAGATCGGCTTAAAAGCCATCGACCTGGTGGGCCCGAAAGAATGGAACATACTGAAAGAGCAGGGGCTCGATTCATCCATGTGTAATGGCGCCGAGATCAGCCTTACGGAAGGATGGAACAATACCCAGTACCACGCCACACTCATTAAAAATTATACAGAGCATATCAATTACGTGGCCGATGCCGGGTATAAAAATCTTATTTGCTTCAGCGGCAACCGCAAGGGGATGGACGAGGAAACAGGGTTAAAAAACTGCGTGGAAGGCTTGAAGCAAATTATGGGACTTGCAGAAAAGCGTGGTGTGATCATCCAGATAGAAGTGTTCAACAGCAAAGTGAACCATCCTGATTATATGGCCGATAATACAAAATGGACCATCGAGCTGTGCAAAAGACTGGGTTCTCCCAATTTTAAAATACTGTATGATATCTACCATATGCAGATCAGCGAGGGGGATATCATCGCCACCATCAAAAAAAATCATGAATACTTCGGGCATTACCATACAGCAGGGGTGCCCGGCCGCCATGAAATTGATGATACACAGGAACTCTTTTATCCTGCGATTATTAAAGCCGTGGTGGATACAGGATTTAAGGGATACCTGGCGCAGGAATTTATTCCAACCGCAAAAGAAAACGACGATAAAATAAAAGCGTTGAAAAAAGCGGTAAGGCTCTGCGATGTCTAATCTTACAACTTAGTACTTATAACTTAAAACTTATAACTTTTAAAAATGCCAGAAACTAATTTTGAAGCAATTGTTGTCGGGTCGGGTATCAGTGGTGGCTGGGCTGCCAAAGAGCTGACAGAAAAAGGTCTGAAAGTACTGATGCTGGAACGCGGCCGGAATATTGAACATGTAAAAGACTATGTGAATGCCACGAAGGAATCATGGGAATTTCCCCACCGCGGCAGCCGCACGCAAAAAATGATCAAGGAATACCCGGTGCTGAAAAGAGACTACCCGCTGGATGAAACCGTGATCGATTCCTGGTGTAAAGATTCGGAAAGTCCGTATACCGAAACCAAGCGGTTCGACTGGTACCGCGGTTATCATGTGGGAGGCCGTTCATTATTATGGGGCCGCCAGAGTTACCGTTTCAATAAACAGGATTTTGAAGCCAATTTAAAAGAAGGTATCGGGACTGACTGGCCCATCCGTTATGAAGATATTGCGCCCTGGTACAGTTATGCGGAGCGCTTTGCAGGAATACAGGGAAGTATCGAAGGACTGGATGTATTGCCCGATGGCGATTACCTGCCCGCTATGGATATGAATATCGTGGAAAAAGATGTGGCAGGAAAGATCAAAACACATTATAACGGCAAGCGCCACATGTTTATCGGTCGAAGCGCCAATATCACAGAAGCAAGGCCCGAACAGGGACGTACCAATTGCCAGTACCGCAACCGCTGCTGGAGGGGTTGTCCCTTTGGCGGTTACTTCAGCACACAAAGCGCCACTTTACCGGCTGCCATGAAAACCGGCAACCTCACGCTGGAAGCCAATAAAATTGTAACCAAAGTTTTATACGATAAGGATAAGAAACGTGCCACCGGTGTGGAAGTACTGGATGCTGAAACCAATAAAACATATACTTATACGGCCAAAATCATTTTCCTCTGCGCTTCTGCATTCAACAGTACCTGGATACTCATGAACAGCGCCACGGATATCTGGCCCGAAGGACTGGGCAGCAGCAGCGGCGAACTGGGACATAATGTAATGGATCATCATTTCCGTTTGGGTGCAAATGGTAAAGTGGAGGGCTATTCAGATAAATATGAATTTGGAAGAAGACCCACCGGTATTTATGTGCCCCGCTTCCGTAACTGGGATGGTGATAAAAGAGATTATGTGCGTGGCTTTGGCTACCAGGGCGGTGCACACCGTGGCCGCGGACTGGATATTGCTGAGTTTACCATCGGCGCTGATTTGAAAAATGCGCTGAGTGAACCATCTGATAACTGGAACATGGGTATCATGGCATTTGGAGAAATGCTGCCCTACCACGAAAACAAAATATCACTCGACAAGAGCAAAAAAGATAAATGGGGATTACCGGTGCTGAATATGGATGTGGAGATCAAGGAAAATGAGAAGAAAATGCGCATCGATATGATGAATGATGCCAAAGAAATGCTGGAAGCTGCCGGTGTGAAAGATGTTAACACATACGACAGCGGCTATGCACCCGGACAGGGCATTCATGAAATGGGAACCGCACGCATGGGCCGTGATCCCAAATCATCGGTGCTCAACGGCAATAACCAGGTTTGGGATGCCACCAATGTATTTGTAACCGACGGTGCCTGCATGACCAGTGCCAGTTGTGTAAACCCGTCTTTAACCTATATGGCATTAACAGCACGTGCGGCTGATTTTGCCGTGAAGGAATTGAAAAAAGGGAACCTTTAGAATAACACGAATTAAACGAATTACACTAATTCTTCACTCAGTAGTCATGTGTATTGCTTAGTGAAAACAAATTTACACGGCGGCCTTGTGTCTCTGTGTACAAATTAAAAGTTATGGAAAGAAGAGAACTCTTAAAAATGATCGCCATCTTAACCGGTGGTGCAGTAATAGGCGCCGATGTTTTTTTAACCGGGTGCACCAGCGGCGGCAGTTCCGCCTCCGGATTTACACCTGAAAATATTGCATTGCTGGATGAGATCGGCGAAACCATTTTACCTGCTACCGATATCCCGGGGGCCAAGGCCACCCAAATTGGTGAGTTTATGAAGGTGATCGTTACCGATTGTTATACTGATGCCCAGCAAAAAGCCTTTGGTGACGGACTGGCCGGCATCAATGAAGCCTGTAAAAAACTGAATGGCAAAGGCTTTATGGATTGTGATGCCGCACAACGCAAAACCTTCCTTGTAAGCCTGGAGAAGGAAGCGAAAGAATACAACAAGCAGCGGGATGAAAAAGACAAACCTGCCAGGGAAAAGGCAGAAAAGACAATGGATCCCGATTATGTGGGCAGCCCTTCTCATTATTACACCATGATGAAGCAGCTTACTTTGTGGGGATATTTTTCCAGTGAAATTGGCAGCAAACAGGCGCTTCGTTTCCTGCCCATCCCCGGCAGGTACGACGGTGCACTGCCCTATAAAAAAGGGGATAAGGCATGGGCAATTTAACCGACGTTCAAAAAAAAATCAAACTCCGCTGTAGCACTTACAGCGGAGTTTTTGTTTAATCTGTCCCCAAAAACTTACTCAAACGTTTGCGTACGAAAAATTTCCACAGCAGTATTTATTTTCAGTCTACATTTGTATTTAATATTTTAGAAGAAACGGAATAACCGCTGTGGTAAAAGGCCAAGGCGGGTATACTGCTGAAGTGAGTGACACAACGATGATGACAGGCGCTGTACTGCCGGCCTCATCAAAAAATCCTCACCTGAACCATTAAAATTAAACAGTGTGTCAGCACATAATGTAAACAAAGTAACCGCTGCCGGTTTACTCGTTGCCCTTGGAATCATTTACGGCGATATCGGTACCTCCCCGCTGTATGTATTCAGTGAAATCATTAACGGAAAAAAAATTGAACCGCTCCTGATCATTGGCGGTCTCAGTTGTATTATATGGACCCTCACACTGCAAACCACTTTTAAATATGTGGCACTTACCCTGAAAGCTGATAACAGGGGTGAGGGTGGTATATTCTCTTTGTACACATTGGTGCGCAGGCGGAAAAAATGGCTGGTGATACCGGCCATGCTCGGTGGTGCGGCACTGCTGGCCGATGGAATGATCACACCACCAATTTCTGTGGCGGCTGCCGTGGAAGGCTTGCGTAATATTCCGCAGCTGCATGATATTGCCGACAATACCATTATCATTATTGTATTAGGTATACTGGCGCTGCTGTTTTTTATGCAGCAGTTTGGTTCTGCCAGTATTGGTAAAATGTTTGGGCCGATCATGTTTGTATGGTTTACCATGCTGGCCGTGCTGGGACTTACACATATTTCCGACGACTGGAGTATTTTAAAAGCATTCAACCCGTATTATGCCATTAAACTGCTTACGGTTTACCCCAAAGGTTTCTGGCTGCTGGGTTCTGTATTCCTGTGTACCACGGGTGCCGAAGCTTTGTACAGTGATCTTGGTCACTGCGGCCGTGGTAATATTCGTTACACCTGGGTAATGGTAAAACTCTGTTTGATTTTAAATTACCTGGGCCAGGGTGCCTGGCTGCTCAGTCATAATTCGGGAAAAATATTTGCCACCAGCGAACACCTTAAAGATATTCCCGGTGCAGAATTATTAAAGAACCCTTTCTTTGAAGTAATGCCGCATTGGTTTGTACTTACGGGCATTGTGATTGCCACCGCAGCTGCTATCATCGCCAGCCAGGCATTGATCAGCGGTTCGTTCACCTTGATCAGTGAGGCCATCCGCCTCAACTTGTGGCCAAAAATGAAAATTATTTATCCAACAGAAGCCAGGGGCCAGCTCTTTATTCCCGGCATCAACACGCTGCTGTTCACGGGTTGTGTGGGTATTGTTTTATATTTCCAGAATTCGGGTGCCATGGGTGCGGCATACGGCTTGGCCATTACATTGTGTATGCTGGCCACCACCATCCTGTTCTCGAATTACCTGGTACTGCACAGGGTAAGGCCATTTCTTATTTACCTGTTCCTGGGAGTATTTCTTACCATCGAGATCAGCTTCCTTATTGCCAACCTGGATAAATTCCATCATGGCGGTTATGTTACGCTGATTGTGGGTGGCGGACTCTTCCTCGTTATGTATGTATGGTTCCGTGCCCGCAAGATCAAAAACCGTTATGTTGAATTTGTACGGCTGGAAGAATACATTCCCAAACTGGAAGAACTCAGCAACGATATCACCGTTCCAAAATATGCCACACACCTGGTGTATTTAACGAGCGCCAATAACCCGAAGGAAATTGAACATAAAATTATTTACAGCATCCTCAGTGGCAAACCCAAGCGTGCGGATATTTACTGGTTTGTGCATGTGGACACACTGGATGATCCCTATACCTGCGAATACGTGGTGGAACACATCATTCCCAATGATATTGTAAGGGTTGAATTCCGCCTCGGTTTCCGTATGGCGCCCCGTATCAATCTTATGTTTAAAAAAGTGGTTGAAGACCTGGTAGCAAACCGTGAAGTGAACGTGGTAAGCCGGTATGAAAGCCAGCAACGCAATAATGTTACCGGCGACTTCCAGTTTGTGGTGATGGAAAAATTCCTGAGCCAGGATAATGAACTGCCGTTTGTGGAACGGCTGGTGATGCGGATGTATTTCTGGTTAAAGGAATTGTCGCTGAGTGAGGAAAAAGGATTCGGACTGGAGCAAAGCAAGGTGCAGGTGGAAAAATTCCCGCTCATTGTGGCGCCGGTAAGCAAGCTCAGGCTGAAGCGTGTGTATATTGATGAGGAAGAGGAGTGAGGGCAGGCTGAAGAGAGAGGATAGAAGTTAGAATGCAGAATACTGAAGACAGCACTGGTATATGACAGCATCGATAACCGTAAGGGAACTGAAGCATAAAATGGAAAGCCGTGAAGACTTTCAACTGGTGGATGTAAGGGAGCCGGAAGAGCATGAAGCATTCAATATCGGCGGTGAGCTCATCCCTTTGTCATCGGTAACAGCACACATTGAGAAAATCAGTCAATATAAACCCGTGGTGATCTACTGCCGCAAAGGCATTCGCAGCCAGCTCGCCATCCAGCGGCTGCAGGACAAATTTCCCTTTACAAATCTCATCAACCTGATTGGCGGCACCGAAGCATGGAAAAAGGAATTCCCGGGATGAGTTTTGCGGATTGTTTGTGGTTACAGGCAGAATAAGTAATTTAACAACTTACTAAAACCAACACCGCAACAACAGGCTGTCACAAAATTTGCTCCAGGTTATTCTTTATATCATCGCGGGGATTGCAGTGCTTTCCATCATCGCCTACCTGGTGCAGGAACGGTTTATTTTCAAACCCGAAAAACTGCATCCTGATTTCGAATACAAATATGATGCGCCTTTTAATGAATTGTTTTTTGATGTGGAACCGGGCGTACGCATCAACGGGCTGCATTTTCATTGCAAAAACCCGCTGGGGCTGATCTTATATTTTCATGGCAACAGCCGCAGCATTAAGGGCTGGGCCAAGTATGCCAAAGATTTTTACAGGTATAATTATGATGTGGTGCTGGTGGATTACCGCGGCTTTGGCAAAAGCACGGGCAAGCGCAATGAAAAAGATATGCTGAATGACATGCAGTTTGTGTACAACGAACTGACCAAAACCTACCCGCAAAATCACTTGATCGTTTATGGCCGGAGCCTGGGCAGCGGTTTTGCTGCGAAACTGGCAGCAGACAATGCGCCCCGTTACCTGATACTGGATGCGCCTTATTTCAGTTTCAGGAAAACCATTGAACGTTTTTTACCGGTGCTCCCCGTGAAATATATTTTAAGATATCATTTGCGTACGGATAAATGGATCAAAAAAGTGAATTGCCATACCTATATTTTTCATGGCACCAAAGACTGGCTGATACCCATCAGAAACAGTGAAAAACTGCAGGCGCTCAACCCGCGTAAAATAACATTGATACGGATACCCGGCGGCGGGCATAATAACCTGCCCAGCTTTCACGAATACCATAATTTTATAAGGGACATACTGCAATACTAATGGATAAAGTTATCATGAATAATGAGGCAAAGCCTGTGCCGGTAAAAAAAACCTTCGGCACTAAACTGTTCCGCTGGACCAAAATTATTATTATCATCTATTCGCTTATTGGCATTGCGCTGTACTACCTGCAGGAAAATTTTTTATTTCACCCGGTTTCACTGCCCCGCAGTTATCATTACCAGTTCGAAGGTGCTTTTGCTGAAAAGGAAATTGCATTCAATGAAAAAGACACGCTTAATATGGTGCAGTTTTTTCCCAAAGACAGTATCCGTAAAGGCCTGGTGCTTTATTTTCACGGCAACAGGGAAAATATTGGCCGCTATGCAAAGTTTACAGAAGTTTTTCTGCGGCATGGATACGAGGTATGGATGGAAGATTATCCGGGTTATGGAAAGAGCACCGGTGAGCGCAGCGAAAAAAAACTGTATGAACAGGCCATGGCTGTTTACCGGCTGGCGGCCACGCAATACCGTGGTGACAGTATTATTTTATATGGCAAATCATTCGGCACCGGTATAGCTGCTTATGTGGCTTCACAAACAAAGAGCAGGCAACTGGTACTGGAAACGCCTTATTACAGCATCCCTGCACTGTTTGGCTGTTATGCACCCATCTATCCCACACAGCGCATGTCGGTATATAAACTGCCCAGCAATGAATACCTGCGGCAGGTCCCATATCCTGTCACCATTTTTCATGGAACCGGTGATTGGGTGATCCCCTACCGTTGTGCTGAAAAATTAAAACAGGTCATTAAAAGCACCGATGCATTTGTAACAATTAAAAATGGTACACACCATAATCTCTTCGATTTTGATGTATACCAGCATACCATGGACAGTCTCTTATCGCATTAATCGCCGCCGCCGCAACCTCCGCATCCGCCACCACAACCACCACCGCCGCAACTGCTGCCACCCGAACAGCTGCTGCATCCCGAAGAGAAGGAACTGCCGCTTTGCGGTGTTTTCTTTTCAAACAGGCTGTTCAGGATTGTATACTCAGCAAAACCCGAAACCGCCATGATGCCCAGTATGCCGTAGTTCACTGAAAGATCATTGCTGTAACCATATGCATTATCGGCCGACCATATTTCCCTTACAATTTTAAAAACACGGGTGGTATAAGAGTACATACCCAGCACCCCTGTGAAAATAAATCCTGTCAGCATGAGTTCCAATGCGAGGTAATCAACTGGTTTGTTGTTGGCCAGTCCCTGCATTACCCGGGAAATACCAGCAGCTAACACAAAGCCGGGAATGATGAGTTTGAGGAAATCGGTTTTTTTAGAGAGCCGGAACAGTTTTTCAAAACCCGGATGTTTGATCCTTTCCTGGTCAAACAGGCTGAACCCGTTTTCATAAGTAAATGTTTCACCGGCTTGATAATCCCTTACCAGGTTTTCCCAGAGGGGATTTTCATGATTGGCCATACTGCCCGATTGGGTGAGCAGTTTAAAACTGTTGCGCTGCACTTCCAATTTACCGTCTCTCACGAGCTCGATCAGTGCCGACTGGTAACAACGGTGCGGCCCGTTCAGGAATTTGAGCATTTGCCATTTGCTGAATTGCCTTGGCAGGTGATCGCTGATCACCTGTTCCAGCCTTTTAGATTTATCACGCAGCTGGATGAGCATGATGATGAGGCCGATGGCTGCTAATACTGGAAAGTAGTGGAGAAAATCTTTGCCCCTGAGATGGTACATGTCTGTTGACACAATCAATACCGCGGCAATGATGAAAAAAATGATGCTGGTACGGGTAAACAGTTTTTTATCATACACCGGTTCGTCAATGTCAGGATCATTACCCTGCGGCCAAACCGATGCCGGTGGTTTTGTGCCAAAAGTTTGTTCGTAGAGTAACAGGGTGCTGTTGTACCAGTTTTTGTGTTTTTCATTTTCAATGGCACCGCCCTTGCTGGGATAATGATGAATGTCTTTGTGCAGCGTGTTTTTACAAAAATCAATCCAGTAGCTGCTGGTGTAAGTAAGGTGCATATGCCATACCTGGTCCACCACATCAGAAGGTGAAGCGCCGGTGGGGGAAACACAGCAGAGGTACATGAATTTTTTGTACTCTTCGATGGCTTTTGAAGTAAAGGAGGCTGACCAGTTGTTTTCTTTTGCCAGTTTTTTGGAGAAGGGGAGACTCGAGTGGGGATCGTCTGGATTAAATTTTTGAATGTTACCCCACAACTCCGGTTGTGAAAGTTGGTTCATTTTTCACAAAGTTATAATGCTGAAAAAAAGGATTCCAAATTTCCGGTATTACCAAATTGTTACGGTTGTTCTTTAAGTGCGGACCATTGTTTGCCCACATTTAACACGAAGCCGGCGCCGGATTTCAGCGCATAGTTTTCTTTGCAATGCCCCACGGGGAAACCAAAGCAAACCGGGTAATCATATTCCTTTACGGCATCGGCAATTACTTCATACACTGTTTTACCAAAAGGCCGGTCGGTATCTTTTACATCCGTAAAACTTCCCACTATCAAAGCTGCGAGTCCGTTCAGTTTACCGCTGCGCTTTAACTGGTACAGCATCCTGTCGGTACTGTAAACCTGCTCGCCGATATCTTCAATAAACAGTATTTTATTCCGCGTGCTGATATCGGATGCAGTGCCGGTGATGTGCGCCAGCAGGGATAAGTTACCGCCTACCAGTTCGCCGGAGGCAGTTCCTTTTTTATTAAATGGATGTGCCGCACATTTATAAGATGTTTTTTTACCAGTAACTGCTTTAAGCAGGGATGCAATATATTCGTTTCCCTCCACGCCGTCATTGAATGCGGCGGCCATGGGTGAGTGTAAGGTGGCAATTTTAAAGTTGGCGTGGATATGTGCATGCAGTACGGTGATATCACTGTAGCCGATCAGCCATTTGGGATTTTTTTTAAAACGGGTAAAATCTATTTTATCAATGATCCGTCCAAGACCATAACCGCCACGGCCAAAAAGAATGGCGTGGATATGGTCACTGTCGAGCATGGCCTGCAGCTCTTCCAGCCTCTCTTCATCGGTTCCGGAAAAATAATTCAGCGAGCCGCTGCCCAGTGTTTTGCCCACCATTACATTGAACCCCCATTGCTGCAGGGTATAGATGCAGGTTTGGGCTTTAGCTGCAGCCATATAGCCGGCCGGGCAGGTAATGCCAATGGTATCTCCTTTTTTTAAATAGGGTGGTATTTTGATCATGTGCAAATTTTTTGCAAAATAGGGTTAATTGGGGTATGCTTTTTGAGTAAATTTACCCAAACTAAAACTGTATTATGAGATTATTGGCCATTGGTTTGCTGTTGCTGCCATTTTTTTGCATGGCACAAACAAAACCCTTACGTATCACCCAGCGGCCAACGGCTCCCTGCTCGCTCCCGGGCATGACACCTGAAAGCGCCATTGCAGTATGTGGCGCCACCACTTTCAGGCAAACCAATGTAACCAGTTGCGAAGGGCCTCCCATTTCAGGTACGGGCGCCTGTGCCAGTAGTAATGCTTCCGATAATGCATTCTGGTATAAGATACATTGTTACCAGGCCGGCACTTTAGGTTTTATAATTAAGCCACTTAACCTTACAGATGATTTTGACTGGGAAGTTTTTGATATCACAAATGTTACCAATTTAAGCCAGGTTTACACCAATGAAAGCCTGATGGTCTCATTGAATCTTTGTGGCAGTCCTACCGGTATTACAGGTTGTACCGCTGCCGGCACCGACAGTATCAATTGTGGCGGCGGCACATTTCCATATAACCGGCTGGCCACATTAAAAGTGGGTCACGATTATTTACTGATGGTAAATAACTGGTCCAACTCCGGCCAGGGTTACACTTTAACCTTTGCCGGTGGAACCGCGGTGATCACCAATAACACTCCCCCGGTAATCAGTAACGTGGTAGCCAGTTGTGCGGCCCAGTCACTGGCCATTAATTTTTCAAAAGATATTCAGTGCAGTTCGGTAACGAGTTCCGGTTCCGAATTCACGATCACACCAGGAACAAATGTTATCACGGGTGTTACATCACAATGTGCGGCCGGGTATAATAATATCACCGGTCTCACCATTAACCTCCAGAATCCCCTGCCCCCGGGCAACTATACCCTGGAGGTAAACCCGGGTTCCGACGGGAATACATTTGCCGATCCCTGCGATGAACTGATGGTAACAGGTTTTCAAATTCCTTTTACCGTTCCTGCAGTAAATGCGCTGGAGGTGGACACGGTAACTTTTACCGGTTGTGTGCCCACGGTGCTGGATGTTAAACTCACGAGACCAGTATGGTGCAGCAGTGTTACGGGAACGGGTTCCGAATTTTCAATCACACCGGGCAACCCCGCCATTGCCTCGCTGCAATCTGTTTGTACTGCCGGGCAGCAATACACCGATATGCTGCATATCAACCTGCAAAATCCCCTGCCCCCGGGCAACTACCAACTGGTGGTGAACAATGGATCTGATGGTAATACCTTTATTGATACCTGCAATAACAGTATGGCGCCCGGCTATAGTTTTCCATTTACAGTAACACCATCAACAGCACCCGTGATACAGTCGGTACAGTTCGACGAATGCAATCCCAATAAAGTAACCTTGAATTTTGATAAACCCGTAAGTTGTGCCAGCATCACAGCCGCAGGCAGTGAGCTTTCCATCACACCGGGTGTTTGGCCGGTGAGCACTGTCAGCTATAGTTGCGCAACCGGCAATTATACCACGCAAATTATCATGAACCTGGCCAATCCCTTGCCCGCAGGTAATTTTAATGTGCGGGTGGGCAATGGTACAGATGGAAATACTTTGTCTGATACCTGCCTGGCATTTATAGCCGCTGGCTACAGCAAAGGTTTTGTAACCACGCAGGCAACAAAGCCTGTTTTTGATTCTGTACAGTTTGATAAATGCAATCCCTCGTTTGTAAAATTATTTTACAGCAAGCCCATCAAATGCGCTTCTGTGAGTGCCAATGGTTCCGATTATAATATTACAGGTCCTTCAGCCGTGAATATAACAGCTGCGGTTACAGATGCCACCTGTACCACCCTGGGATATACCAACTGGGTGCTGCTGCAGTTTGCCCAGCCTGTAAATGTGGTGGGCAATTACCTGGTGCATAATAAAACTGGTACAGACGGCGATGGTATCATCGATACCTGCAATGCCTCACAGAATACGGCAGAAACCATTGCATTCAATGCGCTGGTAAAACCATCTGCCGCATTTACCAGTACAATAAGGTTTGGCTGTGTGTCTGATACCGTTGTTTTCTCCCACCCCGGTGGCAGCGGTGTCAATTCCTGGATATGGACTTTTGCCGATGGCAGCACCGCTGCCGGGCAAACCGTTACAAAAATTTACCCTGTAACAACAGTGAGCACCAGTATCCGCCTGGTGGTAACCAATGGCAGCTGCAGTGATACAGTTACCAATACCATCACGCTGGATAATGCTGTCAAAGCGGCTTTTACAGTAAGCCCCAAAGACACGGCCTGCATGAATTTGCCGGTTGGGTTTACAAATTTATCAACAGGCAATAATCTGCAATACCTGTGGACATTCGGTGATAACACGCAGTTTACCGGGGCCAACCCGCCGCCGCATGTGTATGGTTCGGGTGCTGCTTATAATATCAAACTTACCATTACCAATAACCATGGCTGCTCCGATGTGGCGGTTGATAAAATACAGGTAATGCCGCAACCCACGATCGACTTCACAGGATTGGGAGCGACTTATTGCACCGGCAAAACTGTGGCATTGCAATCGGTGCTCAGTAAATCTATCATGGATTATGCATGGGATAACGGCGATGGCCTGATTGTAAAAAACAAAGCTGCCATTCAGTATGCGTATACCAAAGAAAATATTTACACCGTAACACTTTCCGGAATGGATAAATATTGCGGTGCAGTGCAAACTTCCAAAACTGTTATCATTTATGATGTGCCGCTTGTGAACCTCGGCAGTGATACCATTCTTTGCCCGGGTGTTACCATACAGATCGGAGTGCCCTATAACAGCAACTACACTTATTTGTGGGGCAATGGCGCCAGCAGTTCCTATATCAGTACCGACCTGTTTACCAATTCTTATTCTTTAACGGTAAATAATAAAGGCTGTACGGCGGCCGATGCCGTTTTGATCAAAGTGCTGGCGGCCTGCCTGATCAAAATACCCAATGCGTTTACACCGAATGGAGACGGGTTAAATGATCACCTGTATGCAATGAATGCCGACCAGGCAAAAGCATTTACGCTGCGTATTTACAACCGCTTTGGTCAGCTGATGTTCTCCACCAATAATCCCGTGGAGAAATGGGATGGTAACTTTAGAGGGAAACCGGCATTGGCAGGCACCTATGTATGGCACCTGGATTATACCGATCCATGGACAGGGAAAAAAGTGGTGCAAAGCGGCAGCAGTATTCTTATCCGATGATATTAACGGGTTTCTTTGAGTGAGGAGCCGGCAGCAGTTACTGTAAGCAGGTGCCGGCTTCCGCATTTCAGGGCATAATTATTTTTTTGATGGCCCACTGGAAAATCGAAGCAAACGGGGTAATTGTATTCCTGTATTTTTTCCAGTACAATATCCTGCAGCGATTTGCCAAATTCGTCATCAGGTGTGTCAGCTGCTTTTATTTTAAAACCACCCACTATCAAACCCTTCAGCCTGCTGAGCTTGCCGCTGCGTTTTAAATTCCAGAACATGCGGTCGATGCTGTAGAGGTATTCGCCGGTGTCTTCCACAAATAATATTTTTCCATCGGTGCTGATATCGCTTTTGCTGCCGGCCAGCGATTCAATGGTTTTAAGATTGCCGCCCACTAAAATGCCCATGGCCGAACCGGGTTTGTTTTTTTCATTGGCTGTGGCGCTGTATTCCATGATATCGCCATAGAGCGATTTTTTGATGGATTCGATGGTATCAGTCTGCACCGCGTCGGCCTTACTCCAGTCTGAAGGAAAACTATTACACATTTTGGAATGGATGGTGGCTACTCCAAAATTTTTGTGAATGTGTGCGTGCAGCACGGTGATATCACTGAAGCCGATGACCCATTTTGGGCTGACAGCAAATTTCCGGAAATCAATTTTGTCGGTGATGCGTACAGCGCCATAGCCGCCACGGGCACACATGATGGCTTTTACTTCCTTATCATCCAGCATTTGCTGAAAATCGTTCAGCCGCTCTTCATCCGTACCACCAAACGTAAAATCTTTTTTGCCAACGGTATTGCCCATTTTTACAGCAAAGCCCCATTCCTGCATCCTGCTTACGGCCGGCATCACATCTTCCATGCTGATAAAACCGGCGGGGCAGGTAATGCCAATGACATCTCCTTTTTTGAGATAAGGCGGAATTTTAATGAGGGCTTCGGGGTCGTCGGCCGCAACTGCGGCTGTTGCAGCATTGCCTGCAACCACCAGGGGCAATATGGTTGAAATAAAATTTTTACGGTTCATGCTTTGTAAATCTACAATTCAAATCCCATACCGCCCTTTAATGCCTTCTGGTATTTTCGCAGGTCGAATTTGTAGTAATAAGGAGCCTTATGTGCCACACCTTTTTTGGTTTCATCCAGTTTTTTTAAAATTCCCGTGCCGGTGATCTTGCGCTGGAAATTGCGGCGGTCCAGTTTCCTGTCTAAAATGGTCTCGTATAATTTCTGCAGTTCGGGCATAGTGAATTTTTCCGGCAGCAGGTTATAGCCCAGCGGCTGGTAATTGAGCTGCAGGCGCAGGTGTTCCAATGCTTTATCCAGGATATTCCGGTGGTCCAGTATCATGGCCGGTATTTCGTGAATATTGAACCATTTGCAGTCGCTCGAAAAACTGTCGGGCACCGGCGATACCATGCTGAAATCCACCATGGCGCTGTAGGCCACCGTGATGAATCTTTCAAACATCCAGCTTTCTTCCAGTTCCACGCCGCTGTTTTTCAAAAACTGTTTGTTGATTTTTTTAGTACTGCGTTCCGGCTCACTGAAAGTATGGAACTGCTGCAGGTAAATATCGTCCAGCCCCGTGCGGTGCTTCAGTATGCGTTTGGCGGCATCATCCATATGCTCGTCTTTTTTGATGAACCCGCCGGGCAGGGCCCAGGCCCCGGCATATTTCGCTTCCAGCAGCAGCACTTTGAGCTCATTGCTGTGAAAACCAAATATGATGCAGTCAACCGATACATGCCGCAGGTACTGTTCGTGCCCGTTTTTAAAATGCGAGAGCAATTCATCTTTAAAAGCCATATTGTAAAAATACATTGGCTGCTGCAAAGAAAATATTTCCTTGTTCCAAAAATAAATATTATCATTGCGTCACATTAACACAATGAAAATTTGCATATGAAAAAAACGCTTGCCTTTTGCTGTATGCTGGCAACTGCCGGAACTGCATTTTCCCAGTCTGATAAAGCCAAATCACTGGTGTCGAAAATGACACAGGAAGAAAAGGTAAACCTGGTGGTGGGTATGGGTATGAATATCCCCGGGATGAAACAGGGGGCTGCCCTGGTTGGACAAACCATGGATAAAGTGGAAGGCGCTGCCGGAACCACTTTTGCCATTCCGGCGCTGGGTTTGCCCAATACCGTGGTGGCCGATGGGCCTGCTGGTTTGCGTATTAGCCCCACCCGCAAAACAGATAAAAGAACGTATTATGCCACCGCATGGCCCGTGGCCACACTGCTGGCATCTTCATGGGATGCAAAACTGGTGGAACAGGTAGGCGCTGCCATGGGTAATGAAGTGAAGGAATACGGGGTGGATGTGATACTGGGCCCCGGCCTGAATATTCACCGCAACCCGCTGGGCGGAAGAAATTTTGAATACTATTCTGAAGACCCGCTGATCGCGGGGAAGATGACGGTTGCCATGGTAAAAGGGGTGCAGTCAAATGGCGTGGGCACTTCCATCAAGCATTTTGCATTGAACAATGCCGAAACCAACCGCAATGCCAGCAATTCCATCATCAGCGAAAGGGCTGCAAGAGAAATCTATCTCAAACCTTTCCAGATAGCCATTAAAGAATCGAAGCCATGGACGGTGATGAGTTCATACAATTATATCAACGGTACCTATGCTTCTGAAAGCTATGAACTGCTGACCACCATTTTAAGAAAGGAGTGGGGATACAAGGGTATGGTGATGACCGACTGGTTTGGTGGTAAAGATGCGGTGGCGCAGATGAAAGCGGGTAACGACCTGCTGATGCCGGGCACTCCCGATCAGAAAAAAGCCATAACAGAAGGATTGAACAATAAAAGCCTGGATATAAAAATTGTGGATGAAAACGCTGCCAGGATCGTTGATTATATTTTGGGAACACCCGCGTATCAAAAATATGCATTCAGCAATACGCCCGACCTGAAAGCCCATGCATTGCTGGCCCGTAAAGCCGCTGCAGAAGGAATGGTGCTGCTGAAAAATGATGCAAACAGCCTGCCTTTAAAAACAGCTAAAAATATTGCGGTGTTTGGAAACACATCCTACGATTTTGTAAGCGGCGGTACCGGCAGCGGTGATGTGAACGAAGAATATACCGTGACCCTTGCAGAAGGACTTACAAAAGGCGGTTATATTCCCGATGCAGCACTGCAAACAAAGTATACGGAATATATAACTACAGAAAAATCAAAACAGCCCAAGAAAAATTTCTTTGAAGAATTCATGAACCCCACACCAAGGATTCCTGAAATGGAAATTGATAACGGCCTGCTGCAGGCAAAAGCTGCTGCTGCTGATATCGCCATCATCACCATTGGCAGAAATGCCGGTGAGGGCAGCGACCGGAAAGTGGAAAACGATTTCAATTTGAAAGCAGCTGAAATGGAAATGCTGGACAAGATATCGAAGGCATTTCATGCGCAGCATAAAAAAGTGGTGGTGATTATCAACGCAGGTGGTGTAATTGAAACCGCCAGCTGGCGGGACAAGGCCGATGCCATTTTGCTTGCCTGGCAACCGGGCATGGAAGCAGGAAACGCCGTGGCGGATGTGCTGGGTGGTAAGGTAAACCCCAGTGGCAAACTGGCCTCCACATTCCCGGTGAAATATGAAGATGAGATCAGTGCCAAAAATTTTCCCGGCAAACTGTTCCCTGAAAAAACCACCACCGGCATGCTGGGCATGAAGCTGGTGCCTACCGAAGTAACATATGAAGAAGGCATTTATGTGGGTTACCGTTATTACAATACGTTTAAAGTAAAACCTGCGTACGAATTTGGCTATGGCCTGAGCTATACTGATTTTAAATACAGCAATATTAAAATCAGCAGCCCGGTGATGAATAAAAAGCTTACCGTAACCGTTGATATCACCAATACGGGCAAACTTGCCGGTAAGGAAGTGGTGCAGTTGTATGTGAGCGCTCCGGCAGGCAAACTGGATAAGCCATCGGCCGAACTGAAAGGATTTGCAAAAACAGGGCTGCTGCAGCCGGGGCAGACAGAAAAGATTTCTTTTATATTAACAGAGGGCGACCTGGCCTCGTTCAATACGGCCACCACATCCTGGATCGCGGAAAAAGGAGATTATACAATAAATATAGGTGCTTCTTCTTTGAATTTAAAACAAAATATTAAATTTAAGCTCGCGAAGGATATTGTGACAGAAACATGCAACAAAGTATTGGTTCCCCAGGTAAACATATCGGAGCTCCATCAATGATTTTTCGTTTAGTGTTCAGACTCTGGCCCCCGGCATTTTTGCAGGGGCCTTTTCTTTTGGGGCAAGGCCCGTTTTAAAGTATTTTTGCGGATTGATGAAGGCGTAGCAACATGGCCGGCAGTCATTCAGCTGTTGCAGTGTGCGACGCAACGAATGACCGGTAATGTGTTGCTGCCGGTCCCATAAAAAATAAAACAACAGCGAGGAGCTGAAAGGAATAAAAAGTATGACAACTCCAAAACGATATTTGATCACCAGTGCATTGCCATATGCGAATGGATTGAAACATGTGGGCCACCTGGCCGGCGCCTATATACCCGCCGATATTTATGTACGTTACCTGCGTGCACAAAAAAGGGATGTGGTGTTTGTGTGCGGCAGCGATGAACACGGAACGGCCATCCCGATACAGGCCACCAAGGAAGGAACAACGGCACAGGCGATCATTGACAAATACCACGAAGCCATGAAGCAGGATTTTGAAGACCTGCATATCAGCTTTGATATTTACGACCGTACCAGCAACCCGCTGCACCACGAAACAGCACAGGAGTTTTTTAAAAACCTGAATGACCGCGGCGAACTGGAAATAAAAGAAAGCGAACAGTTTTATGATGAAGAAGCCAAAACATTTTTGGCCGACCGTTATATTAAAGGCACCTGCCCCAATTGCGGGAGTGACCGTGCTTTTGGCGACCAGTGTGAAAACTGCGGCCGTACATTAAGCCCGGATGAACTGGTAAACCCCGTGAGCACACTGAGTGGTAAAACTCCCGTAAAGAAAAAAACATCCCACTGGTACCTGCCATTGGGCAAGCACGAAAGTTTTTTACGTGAATGGATACTGAAGGAACATGCGGCCGACTGGAGGCCAACGGTGGTGGGCCAGTGCAAAAGCTGGATTGAAGGCGGTTTGCAAAGCCGTGCCGTAACAAGAGATCTTGACTGGGGAATTAAAGTGCCCGTGGAAGGTGCCGATGGAAAAGTGCTGTATGTATGGTTTGATGCACCAATTGGTTATATCAGCGCCACCAAACAATGGGCGCTGAATAATGGAACTGCATGGGAACCGTACTGGTATGATGGTGATACAAAACTGGTACACTTCATCGGTAAGGACAATATTGTTTTCCATTGTATCATATTTCCCGTGATGCTGAAACTGCATGGAAATATTTTACCCGCCAATGTTCCGGCCAATGAATTCCTGAACCTGGAAGGGGATAAGATGAGCACCAGCCGCAACTGGAAACTGGAAATGAGGGATTATATTGATGATTTTGTAAAGAAGGAAAATGGCGGCGGCCAGTGTGTGGACATGCTGCGTTATTACCTTACCCAGATAGCGCCCGAAACAAAAGACAGTGAATTTATGTGGAAGGGTTTCCAGGACGCTGTAAACAGCGAACTGGTAAGCATTTTCGGAAATTTTGTAAACCGTACCTGGGTGCTGATGCATAAACTCTGCGGCGGCAAAGTGCCAAAGCTGCACGAGGAGATACTGGATGATAAGGACAGGGCACTGGTGGCACAGATACAGCAATCAAAGCAAAAAACTGAAAACCTGCTGGAAGAATATAAATTCAGGGAAGCACTGTTTGAAGTGATTGACCTGAGCCGAGCCGGTAATAAATACATGCAGGAAAAAGAACCCTGGATCGTGGCAAAATCGCTCGCTGAAAACCCGGATGCACAAAAGACTATTGATAACTGTATGCATTTATGTTTGCAGTTAACCGCTAACCTGGCCATACTGGTGAATCCATTTTTACCATCCACCGCTAAAAAAATGCTGCACATGATGAAGGTGGTGGATAAGCTGCTCGACTGGGAAAATGCAGGTAAGGTAAAACTGCTGAGTGTGGGTTACAGTTTGCGTGAACCGCAATTGCTGTTCAGAAAAGTGGAAGATGCAGAGATAGCAGGACAGGTTGAAAAACTAAAAGCAGGCTTAGTAAATCCAGCTGCTGCAAAAATGGAAGGCACCAAATCTGAAATCACCCATCTGAAGCCTGAAATTGTATACGATGATTTCGCAAAGCTCGACCTGAAAGTGGGTACCATTGTTGCTGCTGAAAAAGTGGAGAAGGCAGATAAGTTACTGAAGCTGCAGGTGGATCTTGGTTTTGAAACAAGAACCATTGTAAGTGGTATAGCCCTGCATTACCAGCCGGAAGATATCATTGGTAAACAGGTGGTGGTGGTGGCCAATCTTGCCCCGCGAAAAATGCGTGGTATTGAAAGCAACGGTATGATATTGATGGCCGAAGACGCGTCTGGCAAACTGCATTTTGTGAAACCTGAAACCGTGATCGGCAACGGGTCGGGTGTAAGTTAATTACTGCTGTAAGGCAGCGTTACTGTAACGGTACAGCCATTACCGGGGTAAGTGATGATCTCCGTTTTTCCATTATAAGCATCCACCCGGTTGAAGATATTGATAAAGCCAATGCCCTTGGCTTTTTGTGTTGTCTTGTCAAACCCAATACCATCATCGCTGATAGCCAGTGAACAGTATTTCTGGTGATCGGTGAGTGTGATGGTTACATTGCCTGCCTGCGCATATTTGATAATATTGCTGCTTTGTTCCTGTACAATCCTGAAAATTACAAGTTGCTGTTCATCTGTTAACCGGCTCACTGCAACCTGTTCAATATTGGTATCCACATCAATACCGCTGAACTGGTTCAGGTTGCGGCAAATATCATTGATGCTGGATTCCAGTCCTACTGTTTTTACAATATTTGAATTGAGCCTGTGCGACAATCCCCTGATCTCACTCACAGCCATTAAAAGATATTCGGATGCTTTACTGATCAGCTCATCAGGATTATCATGTGTTTTGGATGCATTGATATGCAGGCGGGCACTCATGAGCAACTGGTTCACATTGTCGTGCAGTTCAGCGCTGATCATGCCCCGCTCTTTTTCCTGTGCATCGATGGTTGCCTGGTTGATGAGTTTTTGTTTTTGTACCTGCTCCCTGAGTAATTGCTGCTCCAGCAGCTTGCGGTCGGTAATATCCTGGATGGAACCGATCAGTCTTACTGGATTACCCTTGTCGTAAATGGCAAAGCCCTTATCATAAATATAACGGTAGGTGCCGTCGGCATATAAAAAACGGTATTCATCCTGCCAGTTGGTTTTGCCCGAGTTGAGTGCATTGTAAATATTCATCTCCACCGCGTCCCTGTCTTCCGGGTGAATTTTTTCCATCCACCAGTCGAGTGTATTGCCCACCTGTTCTTTTGTGTAACCGGAGATTTTATAAAAGGCGTCGCTGCGGTAAATATCATTGGTTTGTATATCGTAATCCCAGATGGCTTCGGATGTGGCATTGATGACAAACTTGTACCGCTCGTGGTTTTTTTCCATATGCCGCCTTGCCGTGATATCAATAGCCTGCCCGCCAATATATTTTTTTCCGTCAGGCGATGTAAAAACAAAAGTGCTCGACATAAAATAACCGGGTGTGCCATCCGCCCTGGTATAAGCGTGCTCCGTAATACCGGCTTTTCCACCGGCAAAAATTTCTTTATTGCGTGCTATCAGTTTTTCTGAAAGCGTACCGGGAAACACTTCGGATAAATGTTTTCCAGTCGGATCGCCTGTAAAACTGGTGGATCTTGTATATGCTTTATTGGCAAAAACGATGAAGTTGTTTTCATCATACACCCAGCAACCCGTCTGGCTGTTGGCCATGAACATGGTAAAAAGATTTTCTGTTGTTTTGGAAAGAAATAAGGGACTGCTGATTTCTTCTGCCTTAAAACTTACAGATAAATGCGGGTGATGTGCGCCAGGTTCCTGGCTTTTTTTTTGATTGATCAATGCCGTTTGCAGCATCTTCCAGTAACGTGCCAGCGACTGCTGGATGGTTTCTATACCAGTAAGTGTAAACATGGTTCCTGTTTTGTGCCTGCTGGCATGGGGTATTAGAGGTAATGGTGCGTTAAGAAAACGTAGTTTTTCAAATTTTAGTATGTTAATTATACGGTCCCATGCGTTTTTTCACGCAATCCCCCTAACTTCGATTTTAAATTAGTTAGTTAAACAACTATTTTTGTTTTCCTTATCTTTTTCGTTAATACAATAACCATTGATGCTAATATGAAAAGAGTCATTAAAAAAGTAGCTGTGCTGGGAAGTGGTGTGATGGGAAGCCGCATCGCCTGCCATTTTGCAGGGATCGGTGTAAAAGTATTATTGCTCGATATTCAGCCCAAAGATCTGCCTGCAGATGCCAGGCCTGCTGAAAAAAATAAAATTGTGAATGATGCGCTGGCTGCGGCGGTGAAGTCGAACCCCTCCCCGGTATATCATAAAGATGTGGTGAAAAAGATCAGCACCGGCAACTTTACCGATAACATGAAAGATATAGCGGATTGCGACTGGGTGATTGAAGTGGTGGTGGAGCGGCTCGATATCAAGCAGGCTGTTTTTACCGAAGTTGAAAAATACCGCAGGCCGGGCACACTTATCACCTCCAATACTTCCGGTATCCCCATTCATTTAATGACCGAAGGCCGGAGCGACGATTTTAAAAAGCATTTCTGCGGTACGCATTTTTTCAACCCGCCGCGTTACCTGCGCCTGCTCGAAATCATTCCAACCCCGTTGACCGATCCGGCGGTTACAGATTTTTTAATGCATTACGGTGATCTTTATTTGGGCAAAGCAACGGTATTGTGCAAAGACACGCCGGCATTTATTGCCAACCGCATCGGTGTGTTCAGCATGATGGCCATTATGAATATCATGGAACAACTGCAATTGAACGTGGATGAAGTGGATGCGCTGACAGGCCCCGTGATTGGCCGGCCCAAATCTGCCACATTCAGAACAGCAGATGTGGTGGGCATTGATACATTGGTAAAAGTGGCAAAGGGTGTGGCAGATAATTGCCCGGATGATGAAGCAAAGGAAATTTTCAATATACCCGCATGGCTGAATAAAATGGTTGAAAATAACTGGCTGGGTGATAAAAGCGGACAGGGTTTTTTCAAAAAAACAAAAGGGGCCGATGGTGCAAAAGACATACAGACGCTGAACCTGGCAACCATGAATTATGAACCACGTACCAAAGCCAAATTCGGCACACTGGAAGCTGCCAAGCCCATTGATGATCTCAAGACAAGGTTGAAAGCCCTGTGCACCGGTATGGATAAAGCCGGTGATTTTTACCGCCGTTTTCATTACAGTTTGTTCTCTTATATCTCGCATCGTATTCCGGAAATCAGTGATGAACTTTATCGTGTGGATGATGCTATGATGGGCGGCTTTGGCTGGGAGATCGGCGCTTTTGAAAGCTGGGATGCACTGGGTGTTGCCAAAACAACGGAGGCCATGAAAGCTGCAGGATTTAAAGTGGCAGCATGGGTGGATGAAATGATTGCAGCAGGCAACCATTCATTTTATAAAATTGAAAATGGCCGGAAGCTGTGTTATGACGTGGCTTCAAAAACATACAGACCTGTTCCTGGTGGCGAAGCATTTATTGTAATGCGCAATTTTGAAAATCAAACAGTCTGGAAAAACAGCGCCTGCCGTACGTATCATTTGGGCGATGATGTGCTCGGGCTTGAATGGTATACCAAGATGGGCAGCATCGGCGGTGAAGTGCTGGAAGGCGTGCAGCGTTCCATAGCGATGGCCGAAGAAAAATACAAAGGCCTTGTAATAGCAAACGAAGGCGCCAATTTCAGTGCCGGTGCCAATGTGGCCATGATATTCATGCTGGCCATTGAACAGGATTATGATGAAATTGATATGGCCATACGCATGTTCCAGAACACCATTATGCGCATGCGATATTCTTCCATACCGGTGGTGCTGGCACCGCACGGACTGGCCCTGGGTGGTGGCTGCGAAATGAGCCTGCATGCAGATAAGGTAATTGCTGCTGCAGAAACCTATACCGGTTTGGTGGAAGTGGGCATTGGTGTAATCCCCGGTGGCGGCGGTACCAAAGAATTTATTATGCGGGCGGCCGATGAAATGCATGATGGCGAAGTGGATACACTCACTTTGCAAAACCGTTTCTTAACCATTGCAACCGCAAAAGTGGCCACATCGGCTCATGAAGCCTATGACCTGGGTGTTTACAGGAAAGGAAGGGATATGGTGAGTGTGAATATCGGAAGAAGAATTGCTGAAGCAAAACAGGCCGTGCTGGATATGTTTGATGACGGGTATGTAATGCCGGTGCAGCGCAGCGATATAAAAGTACTGGGACGCAGTGCGCTGGGAACCCTCCATGCGGGCATCAACGGAATGCGGCGGGCCAACTATGCAACAGACCACGATGTAACAGTGGCAAAAAAACTGGCTTATGTTATGTGCGGCGGCGATTTAAGCGAACCGCAATTCGTAAGCGAACAATATTTACTCGACCTGGAAAGAGAGGCTTTTCTTTCTTTATGTGCCGAAAAGAAAACACTGGAAAGGATACAGAGCGTGCTGAAAACAGGAAAGCCATTGCGCAATTAGTTTAAAGGGTTGGCAACCTTTTGCAGATTGCCAACCCTTTAAAATCACTCTTCTTTCTTTACCTCCACCACAACAGGTTCTTCCTGCACTTCTTTCTTCACCACTTTAGGTACAATGCGGCCGCGGGAAAATTCTGATAATTTAAATTCCCTGACCTCTTCCACTTTAAACCGTTTTGCTTTTTTACGTGCGGTTGCTTTTTTTACAGCACTGCTGGCAACGGCTGTTGTTTTTTCAGCTGCTTCAGTAGCAGGCGCAGCAGTGGTTGTGTTTTCTTCCTGTACAACCGGTGCCGGTTCTTCCTTATACAGTTTGTCGATGGTGCCTTTCTTTTTGTCGGCAGCAAAATCGGTAATGCCATAAATGGTGGCCGCGGCAAACAGGCCAATGCCTGCAATGATGATTGCTTTCATGTGTTACATTTTTGGTGATGGTTTATGATTCATGTAATCTGCTTAATTCGTGATAAATGTTTTCAGGTAATGCCTGCTCCGGCTGAAAATAAAGAGCTCAGCAATCAGCATGTTTCCCAGTACACTGATCCAAAGGGATATTTCATAATTGTGCAGGTGATCCATCCCGGAATAATAGAACAGGATATGGTATACCCTGAAGCTTACGGCAGTGAGTGCCATGCTGTAACTCCGTATCATCCAGTTTTTATGTGCCAGCACATTTTTTTGTTTGATCGTTTGTAGTCCTTTCATGGTGCTGTAAAACCAGTATACCGCCATGAATAAAAACAGCAGCCGCTCCCAGTAACTGCCTTTCGCGAAAAAACTCATGTACAACCCGGTGGGGGCGCCCAGTACCAGCACCACCACCACATAGATCTTTCCCATCCAGATATGAATGGCTTTTCTTTTTTTAAGAATAGATGAAGAGAACTGGGTGAGTGCAGCCAGCACACAAAACATGCCCGCAAGGATGTGTATGTAAAAACTTATTTTATAAACAGGTTTTAGAAACAGCAGGGCCCTTTCTTCTATAAAAATAAAATCCTGCCTGAAGCTGAAATAAGGAAGCGTGTTCTTTACCAGCAGGAGGCTGAAGAAAGTAATGGGTATCCAGAAAAGAAGGGCGAAAAAATAACGGGCGCTTTGCTGCAGGGTTAACTGGCGGCTGTTAGGCATATCAATTGGTTTGAAACGGTGGGATGTGTCCGCCCCTGCTTATCCATATTTTAAGCTGTTACAATTTTGTTAAGGGAATTTCCCCGTTTATGGTGCCTGCATGTTTTTAATCATTACATTTACGGAGTATAAATTTTCTCACCTGTTTTTTCAGCTATATGATCCCTTTTAAATCATCCCTTAGTGGCTTATTTGCATTGTTACTTATTTCTGCTAACCTGCCTGCCCAAAATGGCTGGACCAGCCTCTTCAACGGCAAAGACCTTTCCGGCTGGAAAGTGCAGGGCGGCAAGGCCACTTTTACAGTTGAAGACGGCACCATCGTTGGGCATACCGTGGCCAAAACAAGGAATACATTTTTGTGTACCGAAAAAGAATACGGCGATTTTGTGCTGGAGCTGGACCTTTTTGTGGAAGATGAGGAAGGTAATTCGGGTGTGCAGACAAGAAGTCATTTTGATGCTGCCGCCAATAACGGCGAAGGAAAAGTATATGGCCGCCAGTGCGAAGCAGATCCTTCCTGGCGCCGGTGGACGGGTGGTGTGTACGACGAGGGCCGCAGGGAATGGTTATACCCCATGCAGCTGAATGCCGCTGCCCAGTTTGCATATAAACCCAATGCATTTAACCATTTCAAAGTGGAGTGTATCGGCAATGAGATGAAGACCTGGGTAAACGGTATTGCCTGTGCTTACGTGGTGGACACACTGGATGCAAAAGGTTTTATCGGGCTGCAGGTGCATGCCATCAGCAATGAAAGTCATGCCGGGAAAAAAGTGATCTTTAAAAATATCCGTATTAAAACAACGGGTCTGCAGCCCACACCATTCCCCGCAAGTGTGTATGTGGCCAATTATGTACCCAATAGTTTAACCGCTTACGAAAAGAAAGAAGGCTGGAGTTTATTGTTCGATGGAAAAACAACTGCCGGATGGCACAGTACAAAAACTGCCACATTTCCTGATAAAGGATGGCAGGTAAAAGATGGTGCCATTACCGTTTTATCTTCCGAAGGAAAAGAATCCACCAACGGCGGCGATATCGTTACCAATGATATGTACAAGGCTTTTGATCTTTCTTTTGAATTTAAACTCACGCCCGGTGCCAACAGCGGGGTAAAATATTTTGTAACGCTCGAGGAAAAAGCATTTGGGTCTGCCATTGGCCTGGAATACCAGGTGCTGGACGATACGCTTCACCCCGACGCAAAACTGGGAAGAGACGGCAACCGCACCATGGCTTCTTTATACGACCTGATAAAAGCTGATAAACAAAAACGTTTCCTGCGCCCCATCGGTGCATGGAACTGTGGCCGCGTGGTGGTGTATCCAAACAATAAAGTGGAACATTATCTTAATGGCATTAAAGTGCTGGAATATATCCGTGGTTCAAAAGAATACCGCGACCTGGTTGCCATCAGCAAATACAATGTTTGGAAAAACTTTGGCGAAGCAGAAAAGGGACATATCCTTTTGCAGGATCATGGCAACGAGGTTTCGTACCGCAGCATTAAAATAAAACCGCTGCAATAATCATTCATCATTCACAATTGACCATTCACCACTCACAACTCACCATTATGTCATCACGCCGCAAATTCATTAAACACACTACCATGGCTGCAGCCGGAACGTATATCGGCGCCATGGGATTCAGTGCAAAAAGTTATGGAAATATTATAGGTGCCAACGACCGCATAAGGGTTGGGGCGGTTGGTTTTTCCGACAGGTTCAGGCAAACATTGTTTCCCTGCTTTTTAAATCATTATAAAGAACTGAATTTCGATTTTGTGGCTGTGAGTGATATCTGGAAACTGCGCCGCGAGGAAGGAGAGGCGTTTATTAAAAATGCCATGGGGCACGACATCACCGCCTGTAAGAATAATGATGAACTGTACAACCTGAAAGACCTTGATGCGGTGATCATCGCCACGGCCGATTTTCAGCATGCGCTGCATTGTATTGAAGCCGTCAATGCAAAAAAGGATGCCTATGTGGAGAAGCCTTTTGCAGAAACGATGGATGATAATATTGCTGCCTTAAAAGCAGTGAAGGCTTCCAAACAAATTGTACAAATAGGTTCGCAGCGCAGGAGCGGTGGTAATTATATTGCGGCGGCTGATTTTATACAATCCGGCCAGTTTGGCCCCATTACCATGGTGGAACTTACCTGGAATGTAAACCAGCCCGGCCGCTGGCGCCGGCCTGCACTGGTGGCAAAATGCAAAGAAGAAGATACAGACTGGAAACGCTTCCTGCTCAATCGTCCTTTTGAACAATGGGATCCACGCAAATACCTCGAGTACCGTTTGTTCTGGCCGTATTCATCCGGTATGCCGGGTCAGTGGATGAGTCACCAGATCGATACCGTACACTGGTTCAGTAAGCTGCCGCATCCCCGCAGCGTGGTGGCCAATGGCGGTGTATATGTTTGGAAAGATGGCCGTAAAAACTGGGATACCACCATGGCGGTGTTTGATTATGGTCCGCTGAATGATATGAGCTCCGGCTTCCAGGTTTCGTTTGCATCCCGCATGCACAATGGCGATGAAAACCCCTCAGAAATTTATTATGCCAATGGCGGCGAGCTGAACCTGATCACCAATAAAGTTTCTCCCAAGGGTGGGCTGTCAGAACGCATGGCCGCGGCCATGGGAATGAAAGCCAACCTGCTGCCTGAACTATCCCTTACTGAAAAAACCGAAAAAGTGGTGGCATCTGCCAATACCGGCGCCGATAATTTAACCAGTAATCACATGCGCAACTTTATGGAATGTATCCGCAGCAGGCAGCAACCGCATGCGCCGGTGGAAGCAGGCTACAACCATTCCATCGCCACCATCATGACCAATGCCGCTGTGCGTACCGGGGGTAAAGCCACGTTCAACGAAAAAACACAGCAGGTAATGGTGAACGGAAAAGTGTTTAAATACTGATCTTTTAATGGTTGGCAAGCTTTTAAAGGTTGCCAACCATTAAAACTTTTCATATCTTGTATGTCCTGACCAGCCATACAACTGCCTTGCCCGCTTTTTATAAACATATATCCCTGCTGTTTTTTTTCCTGCTGGCAGGTATTGCTTCTTCCTTTGCACAACTGAATATTTCCCTGCAAACCGATCCGCTGCTGCTGGCGCAAAAGCTCGTGGGAGATGGAGTTGTAATCAGCAATGTTATCCTGAAGTCGGGGCCGGAAGCCACCGGTTTTTTTAACCTTGCCGGCGGCGCCAAACTGAATATCGACAGTGGTATTGTGCTTACCAACGGCCGGGCCAAAACCCCGGAAACCCCGGGCCAATGGGGCTGTAATGGCAATGGGATCGCTTTTGCAGAAAACGCACTGGCCACATGGGATAATAAACTTCCCGGTGATGGAGATATAGCCCGGCAGCTCGGTATCCCCGTAGAAAACACTTTTGATGCCACCGTGTTGGAATTTGATTTTGTTCCCCTGGGCGACAGTATCAAATTCAGGTATGTTTTCAGCTCAGAAGAATATACTCCCGATTATGTTTGCCAGTTCAATGACGCGTTCGCATTTTTTATTTCCGGTCCGGGTATTGCCGGCGGCATACGGAATATTGCGCTGGTGCCTAATAAAAATATTCCTGTTTCCATATTCAATGTGAATGATGTGGCGGGCGGGGGGTGCCCCAATAATATTGCCTATTTTGTCGACAATTCAGTAAACCAGTTTTTTACACACGATGGCCATACCACGGTACTGACTGCTGAAGAAAAAGTGCAGCCCTGCCAGACCTATCATTTAAAACTGGTAATATCCGATGTGGGTGATGGAGTGTTCGACAGCGGTGTTTTCCTGGAAGCAAAAAGTCTTACCTCTAATGTGGTGAGCATGCAAAGCAGTTCACAGGTCGATCAGCAAAATAATAATTATCTCGTGGAAGGTTGTGCCACGGGTACGGTAAAGGTAATACGGCCACGTGCAGATAACAGTCCACTGAATGTAAATCTTGTCTACACAGGCACAGCAGTAAACGGCACGGATTTCCAGTTGCTGCCACAAACAATTACCATTCCGCCTTTGCAAAAAGAAGTCATACTTAATATCGTGCCTGTCATTGATAATATTCCGGAAGGAACCGAACTCCTTAAAATTTATGCACTGGGTGGCTGCAATGCTTCCACGCCATCCGACAGCGTGATTTTGCAACTGCGGGATTATGATACGCTGGGCATACAGCCCCCGCTTTCGGTGCTGTGCAAAGGAAATGCGGTGCAGCTGAATGCATCACCCGGTTATTCACAATACAAATGGGATGCAGATCCGACTTTGAGCAATGTATCCATCCGGAACCCGCTTGCATTGCCTGTAAATACGGTTACCACTTATTATTGCACCGCAACAGAAGGCACCTGCAGGGGCAGGGACTCTGCAACAGTTATTCAAAAAATGCTTGACTTTATTGACAAAGCCGGCGTGAATTGCAGGAACGGTGCAACGGGATATATAAAAGTTTCGGGCGGATGGGAATGGTTACAGCCTGTTCAGTATTCGATCAATAACAGCCCCTACCAGGCAGACAGTAATTTTTATAATTTACCAGCCGGAATTTATACCGTAAGAATAAAAGATGCGGCTGGTTGTACTGATAGTATCCTGGTTGATATCACACAACTCTATCCCGACCTGCTGCTGGGTAATACCCAGGTAACAGCCGCCAGTTGTTCGGGAGATGCAGATGGAACCGTATTGGTTACGGGAACCGGTGGCAATATGCCTTATTCATTTTCGGCAGACGGAATTAACTTTCAAACCGGCAATACGTTGTTCCTGAATAATGGCAGTTATAATATTGTGCTGAAAGATGCAAATGGATGCACAGCGGCAAAGCCCGTGCTGGTTCCATTAAACAATACCGTAACGGTGGATGCAGGTGCAGATAAAACCATTTGTGAAGGAAAACGCACGGTGCTGGATGCTGTTTCCAATGCAGTTTTTTATGTGTGGACTCCTGCTGCAACGATAAGCGATGGCCAGGTAAAAAATCCTGAAGCTTTTCCCGTGATCACCACCCGTTATTATGTTACGGCAAGAACAGGCATTTGCACGCAAACAGATTCTGTAACGGTATTTGTAAATCCTGCACCGCATGCAAATGCCGGGGCAGACAAAACAATTTGTTTTAAAGCCGGTGCCCGGCTGGAAGGATCCGGAGGCATTGCGTACTGGTGGTATCCTGCATCTTACCTCGATGATCGCCAGTCAGCCAGCCCGCTTGCACAACAACTGCCCGGCACTATTACATATGCATTGCATGTTACGGATGATAAAGGTTGTGTTTCCCTGAAGAGTGATTCAGTAACGGTAACTGTAACAAGACCCGCAGTATTGTATGCCGGGCATGATACTTCGCTGGCTATTGGGCAGCCATTGCAGCTGTATGCAAAGGATGTAAATAATATTGGACTCGGTATGTTCAGCTGGAGCCCGGCATATGCACTCAGCGATCCGTTTGTCCAGTCGCCCGTTACAAAACCTGAAAAGGATATTGTTTACACGGTGGCAGCAACTACAGCTTATGGCTGTGCAGCAACAGATACCATTAAGATCAAAGTTTACCGGGGCCCCGAAATTTATGTGCCCAATATTTTTACACCCAATGGTGATGGAAGGAATGATGTATTAAAAGCCATACCTGTGGGAATACAGGTGTTCCATTATTTCCGCGTGTTTGACCGCTGGGGTAACCTGGTTTTTTATACTTCAGATCCGTCTAAAGGATGGGATGGAAAGCACAAAGGAGCGGCTTCATCTGCTGCTGCATATTCCTGGGTGGCAGCAGCTGCCGATTACAAAGGGAATATACTGCAGCGCAAAGGCTCCTTTGTGCTGATCAGGTAAAAATCGGGGTTTTATTTTTCCTGTTTTATAATACAAACCTGAATCCCAGGGAAAGGTTACTCAGTAACGTGCCATTATTAAGACCAGTGCTGAACTGGAATGCATTTCCCTTTACAGTGCCTGATGAATTGGTGGTTTTACTGGTGGCATACTGCAGGCCGGCAAATGAAGGCATCAATACTTCCAGCTGCATTTTTGTGAACAACTGGTAGCTTAGTCCGGGGATGAGAACCAGGTTTAAGCCGTTGCTTGATATAGTGGTATTGTTTACCGGGTTGGGTGTTGCATAATCCTCTTTATATCCTGTATAACCGGCATCGATCTCTCCTAAAAAATAAAATCCTTTGCCCAGCATTTTATACTTCCTGAAAAAAATACCTGCGCCGGAACTGCTAACCGTGTTGGTGTTTTTGGTATTGCTGTTGTAATTGTATTCAGATTTGTTTTGTCCGTATCCTCCATATATACCCACTACAGTATTTTCTTTGATGGCTTTTCCAACCGATAGGTTAAAGAATGTGCTTTTGTGTTTTGTCTCTGGCGGATTAGGGTTGCCGTAATCTTTTGAGCTGTAAAACGAAATCCCCCCACCGGCCAATACGGCGTCTTTTTTAATTTGTGCGTAAGAAAAAGAATAAGCGGTAAGGCATGCAAGCGCCAGCGTGATTGTTTTTTTCATAAAGGTTAATTTTTACAAATAGACAATGCTGCACGCAATAATGGTGTTAATGCTGTCTTAATTCACGGAACGAAACCTTTCTTACATTACAGGTGCTGATGAAGTCAGGCCGTCTTCTTCCGCATGGTTCCACCTGAGTATTACATTGAACAGGTACATGCGGCTCAGCTTCAGGGTGAGGCTGTTTTGCGAAGGGATGATCTTAACAATGCAGGCATCACTGCTTCCTGCTGCATACATGATGCCTTCGTATCTTTTTTTCTTAGCGTTATAGCGCAGGGTTTTAATTACAGTAACACCGCTGCTGTCTGTTTTTCTTGCCGATTTTTTCAGGATGGCTTCATACTGCCCTGAGCCTGCAGGCCTGATTTCATAGATGCGGCTGCTGTCGGTATTATACCATAGCCCGGTGATCTGTTGTGCGTTTGCCTGCTGACCGGCCACGATCAGCGTAATAACAAATAGGAGATATTTCATGCTTTTTAATTAAACCTGCCAAATCTTTTTGTGCCAAACCAGAAATCTTTGAAGGTGATGCCCACGGAAAACTGGAAATAGTTTTCCTGTATCTGGCTGAATTTATGATCGCCCCTTTTCCCGAATTCAAGCCCGCCATTTACAGCGATAAGTCTCGAAATATTTTTACCGCCGCCTACTGTTGCAGCATATGTATTCAGCCGCTGGTTGTTCACCATTAAATAAGACTGTTCCATTTTTACGCCCCATCCGATATAATAATTTTCAACAGGCGCCTCCTTAAGCATCTTTGAATATTCCATGCCTGCATTTAATCCATAGGCATCCCTTACAAAACTGCTGCTGTAACTGAGTCTTTGTGCGGGCCATTTCTGGTAACTGCCCTGCAGGTGCAGCGAGATGCCGGAATTGTTTTTTATTGAATAGCCTGTGCTGAATGCCAGCGGGAGTTTGAAACTGATATCTTCCGGGTCCAGGGTTTTGATGGTGGTGCTGTTTTCGGTATAGTCAACGGTGTTTTGTCCCTTTAGCCTGGTATAGGCCGTGCCTGTTAAACCAAGGGTATGCTGCCATTTTTTTAGCGGGGAGGAATAATACTGTAACCCGGCCTGCAGCCCTGCGCCGTTGTAAAATTTATTTTCATTCTTGATAATGTCAAGCCCGATATTGCTGTTGTAATATTCGGTGCTGTTTTGCAATGCACCGAATAACCAGGATGCGGTAGCGCCAACTGAAAGATGTTTATTCAGCTGTTTGGCTGCCGAAAAATAAGATTGATACAGGCCGCCGCTCCCGTCAGTGGCTTTTAGATACTGTGCATCACCGTCGCTGATGGAATGGATGGCGCTGTACTGGTAGTTCACACTGCTGAAAGGTTTTAGTCCGAACGCAATCGCCGTGGAG
This sequence comes from Ferruginibacter sp., assembly GCA_046329655.1. Classification (GTDB taxonomy): domain Bacteria; phylum Bacteroidota; class Bacteroidia; order Chitinophagales; family Chitinophagaceae; genus Ferruginibacter. Next base: position 169,699 of record JAXLUD010000006.1, on the reverse strand, counting down.
GGTGTAAGTTTGAACGCCATGGTGATCCGCTTAACAATAAAATCTTTTGTGGTGGCGGTAAAAGTATCGGTGCCCGGTACTAAAAACCTGGCCGACCGGCCTCGGAATCCAAAATCAAGATTGATGGATTTATAATTCATCACCGTCAGTGAAGCCGGGTTTGAAAAATTATAATAACCATTCTCCCTTCTTGAAACGGATGCCCCGCCCGATGCGCTGTATCGTCCGTAATCATCATTTTCAATATCACCAATGCCTAAAACAGAATAAGGCGAGGAAATATTCTGGGCGGCTGCTGCTAAGCCTGTAGATATAAATAGGAGCAACAATATTTTTTTCATGATTGTTTAAAGTCCCAGCACAAAAAGTTTGAGCTGTATGGGCCTGCTGTTTTGCTGGTTGTTGATGAAGAGCCGCTGCAAACCTGCATCTGCATAACTGAGCGAAGTGTTCAGCAGCAGCGCAGATTGTGAAAACTGTCCTTCGGTGATTTTTTCATTGATAAAGCTGGTGATATCATAACTGTAATAGGTGTTTTCACCATACAGGTTATCAATAACGAGGTTGCCGGTTTGCATGGAAGTGGCGCCAGTTTCAAAAATGCCGTTGCCGGGCTGGTTGGTTTCATCTGTTTGGTAGAGGTATAAAGCCGCCGGTAACTGGTAGGGGGCAATGGATGATCTTGTGTCAGGCCGGATAACCAGCAATGCCTTTACCACTTTGATATAAGGATGCTGTTCTTTTAATGGCAGCAGGCCCGGGATGGATATCTTCACGGCTCCTGCAAAACCGGTACTGAATACCGCCCTGTTACCCGTGGATGTGGCGGGAACTAAAATGGTTTTTGCCGAATTCAATGCGGCGTAAGCCGGGTTGGCAAACCTTGTTGTGATATGGTTAAACTGTTTGGCTGCGGTATAGGTGAAATCAAACTGTTTGTTTTCTGCAAACAATCCCAGTGTATGATAATGCATCCGTACAACGGGCGAATCTGCCGTGGCCGTAAAATAGGCCACACTGCCTGTTTGCATGGAATCGGCCGCTATGAAGAGTCCCCGGAAATAATCAATGAATTTTTCGGATGAGGCCACCACATCGTCTCCTGATCTGAATTTATCAAACAGTTCTTTTCCTAAAATGTCTGATATCCTTACTGCCACCACAGTGCCGGTTTTGCTGTTGAGCGAAACAGCCTGTTTTGCGATAGGGGTATTGTAATATCCAAACGAGGTAGTGTTATAATAAGAATCCCCGGCATCACTGCTGATGTTCTGGTTTAGCCGGAACGCCTGTATGGTAAATGGTTTGATGCTGTCGCCATAAAACTGCCCGTTAGGATACAGCAGCAGTTCCAGCGAATCATAGGCCACACTTTCATTCAGCAGTGGATTGGTGCCCGGTAATGCCAGCTGTAAATAAGTGCCTGCCTGCATAATGCCCAGCGCTGTATCATTGTGATATCCCGCCACCAGTAAATTATGGCCTGATGTGATGAATGAATCAGGTTTGTATGTGGCAATGTCAACATTAAAATTGTCGTAGTAGGTGATATCCGGATCACCACTGCTGCCTGTATTGCCAAAAGCAATATCCACCTTGTCGCAGGAACTGTATGCAAGTGCCAGTAACAGGGCAATACAATAAAATTGAATTTTAGTAAACATCAATTGATTTTTAAAAAGGGCACCGCGTAAAATTGCCTTTACCAGTACCCTTTTATTTTAACCTAAACTGTATCTTTTGCTTTGGGAGTTAATTATCACTGGTATTTTGATCTGCATTGGGGAAGAATTCCCAGAGGTCATCAAACCTGCTGCTGCTGTTGGCGCCGGTGGTTACATAGCCGCGGTCATTCAGTGTAAATGCCACGGCACCTTCCCTTGCCGAACCCTCAAAGCCTGTTTTTTCATACCACTGGTCACCGGCAATATCATAAGCCCATGTGCTGCCGATTACACCGCTGCGGTAACCGTTGCTGAGATAAGCGTTGTTGCCCATCACAAAAACCACGGCGTTGCTGCGGGTGATATAATCGCTGTAATCATCATCATAGCTGTCATCGCTGGTGCTGCTGATCTTTCTTTTTTCAGTCCATGCATTGGTGGCAGGATCGTATACCCAGAAATCATTCAGGTAACTGCCATTGTTAACACCGGTTACCACATAGGCTTTGCTGTTGTACACAAAAGCTACAGCATCTGTACGTTTGCTGCCGGTTAAACTGGCCAGCTGGGTCCATGAATTGTTGGTGGCATCATATTCCCAAAGGTCTTTCAGGTAATTGCCATCATAGCCGGTGGTAACATAACCTTTATTGCCAATGGCAAATGCAACAGCGCCGTACCTGGCGGTGCCGCCAAAATCAGCCACCTGTTTCCATGAATTGGTTACGGGATCGTATTCCCAAAAATCTTTCAGTTTGTTCAGCCCGTCGTACCCGGTGCCCACATATCCTTTGCCGTTTATGCTGAATGCCACTGCACTGTTCCTGGCTGTTCCGGGAAAGTCGGCCTTTCGTATCCATGTGCCGGTTGACTGGTTAAACTCCCAGAAATCATTCAGCCTGCTGGTGCCATCATAACCGCTGCCGATATAGGTTTTATCACCAATGGTGAATGTAACCGCTTCTGTGCGGCCCACTCCTTCAAATTCTGAACTTCTTTTCCAGTTGCCGGTGATGTCTGTATCGTCTGATGAAGATGTTTTTGAACAGGAAGACGTTCCGATAATAACAGCCGCTGTAACCAGTAACAGCAAAGATTTGGGTGTAGATGATCGCATATGCTTTTGTTTTTCTTTTCTGCAAATTTTTCCTGCAACGGCCGCAACAAAATGTTAAAGGCATCAAAGAGGACAAATTGAAGACTGAGGCGGACAAGCAGTGTGATGAACAGGCGCTCATAGCAGGCGGTTAATTTTTTTTTGTTTTCCGCTTCTAAAAATTATGTTAATGCGTTAACAGTATAAATTGTTAAACCAACCTTCTGTATTTGGGCGGCATCAGTTGTGCGTACAATTTTGCAGGCGTTTAAAACTGCTTATGATGCTGGGACTGGATAAAAAAATATGGTCACGTTATATTATTCTTGCTGCCATCACCATTCCACTATTTGGTTTGTTGGGTGGCGTGCCTTTTCCTGCATTCGCCAATAATGATGTGCATGTTTTTTTACCATTTGTATACTTTATTTGTTGTATCGCTTTTACAAGCTGGGTGATCAATATTGCGATTTCGGCTGCAGCAGGTCGTTACCGGCTGCTCAGGAATATTGCCATGCGGGCCACACTCAGCCTGGTTATTTGTATCGGTTTTTCCGTGCTGGCTTTCTCGGTATTCAGGAGTTATAACCCGCCCCCGTTAAAATTTATGGTACGAAACGGGAACGCTGTTCGTGGCCCCGTTTTTTTTGAAAGCCCCCAAAAAACAGCCGGGCTGTTGCCGGGGGATACTGTATTTACACGTTTGGATAACGGCCTTTTGAAAAACAGCAAAAGAGGGTTTTTCCCTTTTCCGCAGTTCCTCCATTTGCTCACCATCAATGTGATGATACTTTTTTTGTGCGAACTGGTGATGCTCCATTACCGCCAGCAAAAAACGGAGCGGGAGAATGCCCGGTTGCGGCAAAGCAACCTGGAAGCAAGGAACAGCCAGTTAAAGAACCAACTGCACCCGCATTTTTTATTCAACTCGCTCAATACCCTCCGCCTGCTCTTAAAAAAAGACCAGGAAAAAGCGGAAACCTACCTGCTCAGGCTTTCTGATATATTGCGGGTATCCACCACTTCGGCCGCCAGCAGCGTAACAGAAGTGAAGGATGAACTGGAGCTCTGTCTCTCGTACCTGCAGATGCAGGAAGTGCGTTTTGGAGATGCGCTGCGCTATGATGTTACCAATAAAAAACTCCTGGTGGCAAAAGGAAAACTGCCTGTATTTGCCCTGCAGGTACTGGCCGAAAACGCCATCAAGCACAATGCATTCACCGGTGAGTACCCGCTGCATATTTTTATAGACTATGATGAAGAACGGCAGCTGATCACGGTGTGGAACAAGATCAGGGAACGGCGCATGGCTGAAGTAACCACCCGTACCGGGCTTAAAAATCTTAACGAGCGGTACCAGTTGCTGTGCAACCGGCAAATTGCTGTAAATAATAACGGAGAAACATTTGCCGTAAGCATCAAAATTATTTAAACCAACACCTTACTTATGAACGTAGTGATTATTGAAGATGAAAAAATGGTGGCAGATGATCTTGCCGCGATGCTGAAAGAAATTAATGGTGATATCAGGATAACATCCACGCTCAGTTCTGTGAAAGAAACGGTACGTTACATGCGCAGCGGGCAAACGCCGCATCTTATCTTCAGCGATATCCTGCTGGGCGATGGTTACAGTTTTGAAGCGTTCAGCGAAGCCGGTACCCCGGCCCCGGTCATTTACTGTACGGCCTTTAACCAGCATGCGCTGGAAGCCTTCAATAATAATGGAATTGCCTATGTACTCAAGCCATATTCAAAAGACAGCATCAAAAAAGCGCTGCTGAAATACCAGCTGCTCGAAAAAGCTTTTACCCCTGCAGCAGTCGATTATACAAACTTGCTGGATGCAGTAAGGGGAAAAACAACCAGGCCGGTAACCCTGCTGGTCAGTTCTGCCAACAGGATCATTCCAGTTAAAACAAGTGATGTGGCTTTTTTTGGAACGGGGTCAAGGGGCAGTACACTGTACACGTTCGGCAATATGCAATACGACCTCACTTACCCGCTGGATGAATTGGAAGCCATGTGCGGTGAAAATTTTTTCAGGGCCAGCAGGCAGTACCTCGTTAATAAAGCTGCCGTGAAAGAAGTAATGCATTACGGGCTGCGCAAGCTTTTCGTGGAGCTGTCGGTGCAAACAGGCGAGGAGATCGTGGTGAATAAAACCAGGATAACGGCTTTTTTAAACTGGCTGAAGGAATAACCCCGGTGGCGGCTTAGAGGCCAGTCGGCGGTTTTAACAGGAATAGCTGAACTAAAAAAGCCAGTCATTACTGAGCGGCTTTTTTTGTACCACGTACGGGATTCGAACCCGTGATTCCTCCGTGAAAGGGAGGCGTCTTAACCCCTTGACCAACGCGGCATGCCTTTTAAAGGACGGCAAAGATAATGCTCGGGAGTTTTTCAGCCAAAATAATTTACATCTTTTAAGCAGAAATCGTTTGCAGTTGATAAAAATCAAGTTTCTGTGTAATAAAGATGAAAATAATCAGCTGTTTTGTATAGCAGATAGGTGTAACTTCGCATCTCAAATTTTTTAACCTGATAAATTACAGTTATGAGTACAGTAAAAGTAGCTATCAACGGTTTCGGACGAATTGGCCGTTTAGTTTTCCGTCAGATTTATAATATGCAGGGTATAGATGTAGTGGCAATTAATGACCTCACAAGCCCGAAAGTGCTTGCACACCTATTAAAATACGACAGCGCACAAGGCCGTTTTAATGCAGATGTAAAAGCTACTGATAATTCCATCCTGGTAAATGGAGATGAAGTAAAGATATATGCACAAAAAGACCCATCCCAGATTCCCTGGAAAGATCATGGCGTGGATGTGGTGCTGGAATGTACCGGTTTCTTCACCGATAAAGCCAAAGCCGAAGCACATATAACAGCCGGCGCTAAAAGGGTGGTAATCTCTGCCCCCGCAACCGGTGATCTTAAAACAATCGTGTTCAATGTTAACCACAGCACACTGGATGGTTCTGAAACCATCATCAGCTGTGCCAGCTGTACCACCAATTGCCTGGCACCGATGGCCCAGGTGCTGGAAGATAAATTCGGTATCGTAAATGGTTTGATGACCACCGTGCATGCTTATACCAACGACCAGAATACACAGGATGCACCCCATGCAAAAGGCGATCTGCGCCGTGCAAGGGCAGCCGCTCAGAATATTGTTCCCAACAGTACCGGCGCTGCAAAAGCAATTGGCCTGGTATTACCCAGCCTTAAAGGCAAACTGGACGGCAGCGCACAGCGTGTGCCAACCTTAACCGGTTCACTCACCGAACTCACCGTGGTGCTGGGTAAAAAAACAAGCGTGGAAGAGATCAATGCAGCCATGAAAGCCGCTTCAAACGAAAGCTATGGTTATACAGAAGATGAAATCGTAAGCAGCGACATCATCGGTATTTCTTATGGTTCTTTGTTTGATGCTACCCAAACACGCGTTCAAACCGTAGGCGATACACAACTGGTTCGCACCGTGAGCTGGTACGATAACGAAATGAGCTATGTAAGCCAGCTGGTGCGTACCGTGCATCATTTCGCAACTTTGATTAAATAACATGAATTTATACAGCGCACATTACAGCTTTGTTCAGCATCGTTGTGTCACTCACTTGTGCGCTCAGTTCTTTGTTTAACAATTTTCACGGGGCTTTCAGGTAACTGAAAGCCCCGTTTATTTTTAACCTTAAAAGTTTAGCGCTTTGCCCCTGCAAAGCCAGCCGTATTATGAGCAAATTCTCCGACTACAATTTCAACGGCCAAAAGGCATTGATCCGTGTTGATTTCAATGTGCCCTTAGATGACAAATTCAATATTACCGACGACACCAGGATGAAGGCCACCATACCCACCATCAAAAAAATACTGGGCGATGGCGGCAAAGTGATTTTAATGAGCCATTTTGGCCGCCCCAAAGATGGGCCGACCGAAAAATATTCTCTAAAACATCTTGTAAATCACCTGTACGAACTGCTGAATCCCGCCGGATCTGCCACTGAAACAAAAGTGTTCTTTGCGGATGACTGTATCGGCACACAGGCCGGCATGACAGCCGAAATGCTGCGCAGCGGTGAAGTGCTGCTGCTCGAAAACCTGCGTTTTTATAAAGAAGAAGAAAAAGGAGATGAGGTATTTGCTGAAAAACTGAGCAAGCTGGGTGATGTATATGTGAACGACGCCTTTGGTACCGCACACCGGGCACATGCTTCCACCGCCATTATAGCCAAATTCTTCCCCGCAGATAAAAAAATGTTCGGACTGCTGATGGAAGGGGAAGTAAGCAGTGCCGAAAAAGTGCTGCACAATTCAGAAAAACCTTTTACCGCCATCATCGGTGGCGCCAAGGTTTCTGATAAAATCCTCATCATCGAAAACCTGCTCGAAAAAGCTACTGACATCATCATTGGCGGCGGTATGGCTTATACTTTTATGAAAGCACGTGGTGGTAAGATCGGTAACTCATTGTGTGAAGAAGACCGTTTGCAGACAGCCACTGAAATTTTAGCAAAAGCAACGGCAAAAGGCGTAAGCATCCATCTGCCCGAAGATTCTGTTATTGCAGATAAGTTTGATGCCAATGCCAATACAAACACGGCCCCCAGCGATGCCATTCCTGACGGCTGGATGGGCCTTGATATCGGACCCAAAGCCATCGGTATTTTCAGCGAAGTGATCGGCAAGTCCAAAACCATTTTATGGAATGGTCCCATGGGTGTTTTTGAAATGGAAAAATTCCAGAACGGCACCCAATCTGTTGCACTTTCTGTGGCGGCATCCACCGCCAATGGCGCTTTCAGCCTGGTGGGCGGGGGCGACAGTGTGGCTGCGGTAAACCAGTTTAACCTGGCAGATAAAGTAAGTTATGTAAGCACCGGCGGCGGCGCCATGCTGGAATATTTCGAGGGTAAAGTGTTGCCCGGTATCGCCGCTGTTAAATCATAGCAAAATCATAAACGCAACAGTAAAAGGTAGCCGCATTGGTTACCTTTTTTTGTATGAAAGAATTAATCAGCATGGATTGAAATAATTATTACTTTTATATTCTATAACTAAAACATAACAATATGAAACGTTCAGGTATCATCATCATTGTAATTCTTGGGGTATTGGTTTTGTGGGGAATTTCGGCACAGCGAGGCCTCGTATCACAGGATGAGAATGTAAAAAAATCATGGAACAACGTAAACAGCGAATACCAAAAAAGGTCAGACCTGGTTGGCCAACTGGTGAATACAGTAAAGGGTGTGGCGAATTTTGAACAGAAAACACTGACAGATGTAATCAATGCAAGGGCAAAAGCCACATCAGTAAATATCAATGCCGATGACCTTACGCCGGAAAAAGTTGCTGAATTTCAAAAAGCACAGGAAGAATTAAAAGGTTCATTGAGCCGCCTGCTGGTGGTGGCCGAGCAATACCCGGAGTTAAAAGCTACCGAAAACTTTACAAAGCTGCAAGGCCAGCTGGAAGGCATCGAGAATGATGTAAAATCTTCCAGGAATGCTTTTAACGAAGCCATCAATACTTATAATGTAAAAGTGCGTTCGTTTCCCGGCAGCCTGATTGCCGGTATTCTTGGCTTCAAAGCCAAAGAAGGTTTCAAAGCAGATGCAGGAACAGAAAAAGCTCCGGAAGTTAAGTTTTAAATATTATGGCTAACAGATCGGGAAAAAAAATATGGTTAACAGCCTTCATTATTTTAGCGCTGTTGGCCATTTTCTTTTATACATCTTATAATGGTTTTGTACGCAAAGAAGAACTTGTACGCAAAACATGGAACAATGTGCAAAGCGATTACCAGCGCAGGCTCGATCTTGTGCCCAACCTTGTAAATGCGGTTAAGGCGTCTTCCGACTACGAAAAGGAAACACTTACCAAACTGATTGAAGCGAGGGCCAATGCCAGTAAGATAAATGTGAGCGGTTCGCCGGCATACGATGATTTTGTAAAATCAGAAAATGCACAGGCCGAAGTGGCCAACAGTGCCAATCGCGTGATCGCGGTGATTGAAAAATACCCGGACCTGAAATCTGCCAATGCATTTATCCGGTTGCAGGACCAGCTGATAGGCACCGAAAGACGCATCAAGTTTTCACGAAAGGATTTTAACGAGGCGGTGATGCAATACAATACGGCCGTACGTTCCTTCCCGGGCAGTATCGCGGCATCCTTATTCGGATTCAGGGAAAAAAAGGGGTTTACTGCTGATGCCGGAACAGACAAAGCCCCGGAAATCAATTTCAATAAATAAACATACCGTGGCACTATTCAATTTTTTGGGAAAGAAAAAGCTGCTTTCTGCAAAGGAAGAAGAGCTGGTGGTGGCCGCTATCCGCGGGGCTGAAAAAAATACCAGTGGCGAGATAAGGGTTTATATCGAAAGTCATTGCCGTTTTGTTGACCCGGTAGACAGGGCCATTGAAGTTTTTTACGGACTTAAAATGGATAAAACAGACGATCACAACGGTGTGCTGATCTATATTGCGTTAAAAGACCGCCAGCTGGCAGTTTATGGCGATGAAGGTATTCATGCAAGGGTGGGCAGGGAATTTTGGCAAAATGCCGTAAGTGGTATGCTGCAGCATTTTAATAAGGCAAACCATATTGCCGGTATTTGTGAAACCGTAGCAGCGATTGGCGAAACACTGAAAAAAGAATATCCTTATCAGCCCAATGATGATAAAAATGAATTGCCCGATGAAATTGTCTTTGGCAATTAAAAAACGAACATGAACTTTCTCAAACATTGTATACTTCTTTGTACCGTACTTGTTTTTGTACAGGTAAGGGCGCAGCAAATTCCTGAAAGACCCAGTCCGCCAAGACTGGTTAATGACAAATTACAGCTGCTTACAGATGACCAGCGTGAAACACTGGAACGTAAACTCGTTGCATTTGATAAACAAACATCCACGCAGGTTGCCATTGTTACAACAGATGATATTGCCGGAATGGATGCCGGCGATTTTGCGGTGGAACTGGGCAATAAATGGGGCGTGGGTGGTGTAAAAGAATTTAATAATGGTGTGGTGTTCCTGGTTTACCGAAGCCCTGATAACACCCGCCGCAAAGTTTTTATTGCAACAGGCAAAGGACTCGAGGGTGTATTACCGGATTATACCTGTTCTGAAATCGTAAACAATGAAGTGATCCCGTTATTAAAAGGCGGAGATTATTTTCATGCCCTCAGTAATGGCACAGACGCCATTATCAAAGCCACACAGGGCAAATACACTGCTCCAAAAGGATATGGATCAAAAGGGCCTTCTCTATTTAAAATACTGCTTGTAATCTTTCTTGTACTGATTGCCTTATCCATCATCTCCAGGGGCGGTGGTGGCGGATCTTATATGAGCCGCAGGGGCTACCGTGGTTTTAATGGCCCTACCATTTGGTGGACAGGCGGCGGCGGTGGCGGCTGGACTGGTGGCGGCGGGGGTAGCTCCGGAGGTGGATTCGGTGGTTTTGGTGGTGGCAGCTTTGGAGGTGGTGGGGCTGGCGGCGACTGGTAAGCACTGGTGATTGTATGAAAACGTTTTGCCTGATATTTTTCTCATTTTTTTTTGTTGTGGCGTTTGCGCAAAAAAGGCATCAGCCGTATGCTGACAGTATCCCGGTCCCAGCAGGATATGTGAATGACTTTGCACATATCCTGAGTATAAAAGAAGCCGGCCTGCTGGAAGAAAAGAGTAAAACATTTGAAGCGGCCAGTTCCTGTGAAATTGCTATTGTTACCATCAGCAGCACGGGCGGCGTATCAATTGAACAGTATGCAGCAAGGGTATTTGAAAAATGGGGCATAGGGAAAAAAGCGAAGAACAATGGTGTACTCTTGCTTGTTGCATATAAAGACAGGAAAGTGAGAATTGCCACCGGTAAAGGCATTGAAAACATACTTACCGACTCGGCCTGTAAGATGATTATTGATGAAGTGCTGGTACCCCATTTTAAAACAAAAGATTTTTACGAAGGAATCGATGCAGCGGTGGATGAAATCGAAACTTATTTGTCGGGGTCAAAGACTTCAGTTTATAATGATAATTTAAGTACGGCCCAAACAGCTCCTGTTGCAAGTTATACTTACGATGCCAGTCCGCCTGCAAAGGAAAATAATAGTGGTTTTTGGACAATCCTGTTATTAATGCTGGCAGGGGGTATTGTTTATGTGGTATCTTTTTTTACAAGACAGGGTTACTGGGTGTCCCCCTCTTCCTGGCCCTGTGATGATTATGGCCGCAGGGATTATTATGATTATGACCGGTACAGTCACAGTAGTAGTAACTATACAGACTACTCTTCAGCATCATCCTCATCTTCCTCCTCCGGAAATGAAAGTTCATCGGCAGGTTTTGGCGGCGGTACATCAGGAGGTGGTGGCGCCAGCGGAAGCTGGTAATAAAAAAGCCTGCAGTTTGCACCGCAGGCTTATTATTCAGTTTTAATAGAAACTTACTTCATTTTTTCAGAGATATAATCTTCAATTTCTTTTCCTTTAACTGAAGATACTTTTTTCAATGCTGTTTTAATGGCGGGGTCAGTAAAGCTTCTGAAATTTTCAGGAATGGCATTTCTGAACTTCACCACCATATCGATGCCTTTCTTAACATTCTCGTTGTTCTTAACCTTGGCGAGGTAATTGCAAAAACCTTCCAGTGATTCAAATTTAGCCTGGCTCAGCGGAGCCTTGTCAAAGCGGGTGGCAATGAAGTCAAAATCTGCTTCTGTACCATTTTCAATAATGATCGCATCCACAGAAGTGGCCAGGTCGCCCTTGGAGTCAGCACTGTATTTTTTTGCAAGTGTATAGGCGCTTTCAGGTTCAAGCGCAGCCAGCCCGTTCAATGCGGCGCCTGCAACACTGTAAGATGAATCGTTGATGTTTGCTTTATAAACAGGGAGGTATTTGGCATCACCTGTTTTCACCAGCAGGCTGATGGCGGCAGCTTTTGCTTTTTTGTTTTTCTCTTTTGAAACGAGTGCTGTGGCTTCCTGTAAAACGGATGCTTCAGGCGCACTGGCAGATTCGGCCATTTTATTAAGCGCAAATTCCCTCAGCGGACCGTATTTGTCTTTCAGTCCCAGGGCCAGCTCACTCATTTTCTTCTTTGCAAAATAATCAAGTGCTTCCCTCCTGTCAAGGAATAACGGGGCATTTTTATATTGATGAATAAAATTCTCCGCCGTTTTGTTATCCGTTTTCTGCCATAACATTACTTTGTCGGCATCCACATTGATCAGGTCTGGCCTTGCAGCATAGCTGAAAGTGAAAGTGTCGGTCTTGTTTTCAATCCATACATTGTATCTTTTTTTAGCGGTGCCATTATAAATATCAATGGCGAGGGGCAGTTTAAATACCTTGTCGGTTTTTTGAGTTTGTTCAATGATCACCATGGCCTTTCCTGCCGCATCATCATAATTATAATCGATTTTCACAATGGGATGCCCGCTTCCAAAATACCATTGGTTCCAGAACCAGTTCATGTCTTTCCCGGTAACTTCTTCAAATGCAAGCCGCATCTGGTGCGCCTCACCGTTTTTGAATTTATTGGTGGTTAAATAATTGTTCAGCGATTTGAAGTAAGCATCATCTCCCACAAAATTGCGCAGCATATGCTGTACGCGGCCGCCTTTTTGATAGCTTACGAGATCAAACACATCTTCCTTATCAGCATATTTAAAACGTACCAGGTCTTTTTTGGCTTCATTTGGATTAGAGAAATACTGTGTCATACCCTGGTAGTTTTCCTCATCTCCTGCATCTTTACCGTATTTGTATTCCATCCACAAAGTCTGGCTGTAATCGGCCATTGTTTCATTCACGGTGATATTGCTCCAGCTTTCAGTTGTAACATAATCGCCAAACCACTGGTGAAACAATTCATGTGCAATCACGGTTTCCCAGCTGTTGCCGTCTGTAAGCTGGCGAAAGTTCTGGTAGGCGCTCTCCTGGTGAAGGGTGCTGGTGGTGTTTTCCATGGCACCACTCACATAATCACGCCCAACAATCTGGTTGTATTTTTGCCAGGGGAAATCAACACCCAGTTTTTCGGAATAAAATTTGATCATTTCAGGGGTGAGACCGAAAACACCTTTTGCATAAGGGGCTTGTTCGGGCTCAACATAATAACTCACTTCCTTGCCTTTATAACTGTCTTTGATGATTTTGAAATCACCCACACCCATGAAGAAAAGATAGGGTGAATGCGGGAGGTCCATTTTCCAGTAATCGGTACGGGTGCCATCGGTATTTTTTTTCTGGCTAACCAGCAGTCCGTTGCTCAGTGTAACATATTTAGCCGGAACGGTCATGTAAATTTCATCCGTGGTTTTCTGATTGGGTTTGTCGATCGTGGGCATCCACACACTGTTGGCTTCAGTTTCGCCCTGGGTCCATATTTGCGTGGGTTTATCCTTTTCTTCACCCCTTGGATTAATGAAGTACAGGCCTTTTGCATCGTTGATGGCAGCACTGCCTTTTACTTTTACTTCATTGGGTTTGCTGATATAATCAATATATACGGTGTAATTTTCACCTCCCGTATAGGTTTTATCCAGTGAGATGCGCAGCTGCATGCCGTCGTAATTGTATTTAAGAGCGCTTTTATTTGCGCCCTTCATCACCGCCACTTCTTTAATATCCATTCCTTTTGCATCCAGTGTAAGGGAGTCGGTGGGGTAAAAATGTGGTTTTACCGTCAGCCACTCTTTACCATACATCCAGGCTTTATCATAGTCGAAGCGCACATCCAGTTTTGTATGTACAAGGTCATTGATCTTTGTCGTGGTAGCCCTGTAAATTTTTTTCCAGCTGGTGTCTTTCGGCTCCTGTCCAAACTGGGCCATCATCAGCACCGGGCTGATGGCTGCCGCAGCCAATACGAATAGTTTTTTCATGATTATTTTTTTGTGTAGTCAAAAATAAAGGTACTTGACCTATTTCAGGGTCAATTTTTACATAAATGGCAAACGCATTGCATTAATGAGTATTTTTGAAAAGGGTGTGCAACGCTGTTGGATAATCCTGCTGCTGCGCCGTTATGGTTGCTTTTTAAGCCCTTCGGGTTTGCAACGTGCAGGAACAACAAAGGGGCCAAAGCCCGGGTATAATTTATTTTCATGACATCTTTTTTTAAAAAACTCCGGCTGTTTGCGATGCTGATTTTTGTCACCGCGAAACTCAATGCCCAGCAAAATCATTTTATTTACCTGCAGACAGAAAACAAACAACCTTTTTATGTAAAGCTGGATAAAAAGATACTTAGCTCTTCCGCTTCAGGTTACCTGATCATACCAAAACTGCCCGATGGCAAAGCAAGCATGATCATTGGATTCCCTAAGAACGAATGGCCTGAGCAAAAGGTTACATGCACCATTGATAAAAAAGATGCGGGTTATGTATTGAAGAATTTTGGAGAAAAAGGCTGGGGGCTTTTTAACTGGCAAACAATGGATGTGGTAATGGCTGACACAAAAAAAGAGGAGCCGGTTGTTGTAGTCGAAACAAAACAGGAAAATACCGTTGCCAGCGTGAAGACAGAAGCCCCGGTGCAACAACAAGAGAATATGCCTGTGCAAACGGTACAAAAAAAAGAGCCTGCAACCCCGGTTTCTGCAGTAAGGCGTTTGCTCAGTAACAATACACCAGATGGTACGGAGATGGTATTTACCGATATGGTCAACGGGGTAACAGATACCATTCGTTTGTTCATTCCTGCAGATAAAAAGAACGGGAATATCAAAGCAGAAGCACCTGCTGATGTTGTAAAAGAAAATCCTGTAAAAGAAGAGAAGCCTTTGCAGCAGGAGCCATCGCTGCCGAAATTGTCAGAGCAGCCCTTGGCTGTAAAAAATGAAGCTGCGGGGGTTGTTGAGGAAAAGAAACCCGTGCAGGCTGAATTACCGAAGGAAAAACCGGAGATGCAGGAGAT
>JAXLUD010000006.1:0-150000 GCA_046329655.1 Ferruginibacter sp. | reverse complement strand
TCCTTAGGCAAACCCGAAAGGGGCAGCTGATGGCAAGTTGGTTAATATTCCAACACCTGCTATAATTTCGATGGGGTGACGCAGTATTGAAAGACACACGGGGATCACGGAATATCCCGTTTAAGCATGTAGCTATACGTTTTGCAGGTAAATCCGCAGAATGTGGCAAAGTGCGAAAGTACACTGAAGCTTCGGCTGATGGGAGTGTCCTAAAAGCTGCCGAGAAAAACCTCTAAGGCTAGATTGCAGCCCGTACCGTAAACCGACACAGGTGGGTGGGATGAATATTCTAAGGCGCTCGGGTGAGCCGTGGAGAAGGAACTAGGCAAATTGACGCTGTAACTTCGGGATAAAGCGTACCGTCTTCGGACGGTCTCAGTAAAATGGTTCAACCAACTGTTTAGCAAAAACACAGGGCCCTGCAAAATCGAAAGATGACGTATAGAGCCTGATACCTGCCCGGTGCTGGAAGGTTAAGGAAGGATGTTCGGCGCAAGCCAAAGCTTCTGACTGAAGCCCCAGTAAACGGCGGCCGTAACTATAACGGTCCTAAGGTAGCGAAATTCCTTGTCGGGTAAGTTCCGACCTGCACGAATGGTCTAATGAGTTGAACACTGTCTCCTCCACGAGCCCGGTGAAATTGTAGTATCGGTGAAGATGCCGGTTACCCGCCACGGGACGGAAAGACCCCGTGAACCTTCACTACAACTTTGCATTGATTTTGAATTACGGATGTGTAGAATAGTTGGGACGCTTTGAAGCATTGCCGCCAGGTAGTGTGGAGCGGTCGTTGAAATACCAACCTTCTTTGATTTAGAATCTAAACCCTGACGGGTGACAGTGCATGGTGGGTAGTTTGACTGGGGTGGTCGCCTCCTAAAAAGTAACGGAGGCTCGCAAAGGTGCCCTCAGTACGGTTGGTAATCGTACGTAGAGCGTATTAGTATAAGGGAGCTTGACTGTGAGGCATACAAGCCGAGCAGGGACGAAAGTCGGCTAAAGTGATCCGGCGGTTCTGTATGGAAGGGCCGTCGCTCAAAGGATAAAAGGTACTCTGGGGATAACAGGCTGATCTCCCCCAAGAGCTCATATCGACGGGGAGGTTTGGCACCTCGATGTCGGTTCGTCACATCCTGGGGCTGGAGAAGGTCCCAAGGGTTCGGCTGTTCGCCGATTAAAGTGGCACGTGAACTGGGTTCAGAACGTCGCAAGACAGTTCGGTCCCTATCTGTGATGGGCGCTAGTAAATTGAGAGGACATGACCTTAGTACGAGAGGACCGGGTCGTACACACCGCTGGTGTATCTGTTGTGCCGCCAGGTGCAATGCAGAGTAGCTATGTGTGGCCAGGATAAACGCTGAAAGCATCTAAGCGTGAAACCTTCCTTAAGATGAGTTTACTTTTAAGGGTCGTCAAAGACTATGACGTTGATAGGCTATAGGTATAAAGGTGGTAACATCAAAGCCGAGTAGTACTAATTGCCCGTAAGCTTTATTTTTTATTTTCTTCCTCATTGGAATTAATAAATAAGCATACAGCTTTTACATATCCCAATATGTCACCTTATTTTATTGCGTAAGCAATGACCGTCTTATGGTGGTTTTGCCGAGGGTGTTCACCTCTTCCCATTCCGAACAGAGAAGTTAAGCCCCTCATGGCCGATGGTACTACACCAAAATGTGGGAGAGTAGGTAGCTGCCATATTCATTTAAAGCCTTTCAGTTTTCTGAGAGGCTTTTTTATTTTATGACCTTTCCACTCCACTGAATATAACAGTTTCAGAAAAATGTGCACTGGCAGAAATGTGTTGCATGTAATCAGATTCACGATAATTTTCCGCACAGCAAACAATATAAAGTAGTAAGCATAAATCCATTTATGCACGTACTCATTTGTCCATTTTATCTTCGCCCGTTTTTTTTGTACTCCTGCTGCCTTACTTGAGGCAAACACTATGTTTCCTGTGTTTATATCCATCACCCGGATGCCTGAAACTGTGCATAGTTCAATGCATAAAAAATCCCGGCGTGAACCGGGATCTGCTATAAAAAAAATACAAAATTTATGGGAAGATACCCAGTTCATTATAACTGTTGGCCACTTTATTAATGGCACTTACATAAGCTGCAGTACGCATGTCAGGGATTTGCGGATTATCCTTCCAAACCTGGATAATTTCGCGGGTTGCCCCAATCATTGTTTCTTCTAGTCCGCTGTGTACCAGGTCAATTTCATCCGGGCCATGAACGATCATATTCTTCTCCACTTCATTCATTTTTTTGCCGGTAAGTTCTTCTATCTGGCCCACCATCCTGTTATTCAGGTTTTCTGCAAAACGTTTTTCCAGGCGACCGTAACGTACATGGCTCAGGTTTTTTAACCATTCAAAATAACTTACGGTTACCCCACCTGCATTCAGGTACATGTCCGGTACACATAAAATACCTCTTTTTGCAAATTCTTCATCGGCTTCAGGCGTACATGGACCATTGGCAGCTTCACCAACAATTTTTGCTTTTACCCTGGGTGCATTTTCGGCATTGATAACATTTTCGAGTGCGGCAGGAATCAATATATCACATTCCAGTTCCAGCGCATCCGTATTTTTTGCAAGATTGGTGGCACCCGGGAAATTCAATATGGAGCCGGTTTTTTTCCGGTGCTGGAAAACCTCATCTTCATTCAGGCCATTCGGATTAAAAATAGCGCCCTCATATTCCGCAAGTGCAATTACTTTTGCACCTCCTTCCCTGAAGAATTTTGCACTGTGGTAACCCACGTTACCCAATCCCTGCACCACCACAGTCTTATCCTGAACACCAATGGGGAGTCCCAGTTTTTCCATAATATCGGGCATGTTACATACTTCACGAATTCCATAAAACACACCCAGGCCGGTGGCTTCCCGGCGGCCATTTACACCACCCTGTGAAATGGGCTTCCCGGTAACACAGCCGGCAGCATCAATTTCACCGGGTTTTAAAGACTGGTAAGTATCCACGATCCAGGCCATTTCCCTTTCCCCGGTTCCATAATCAGGGGCAGGTACATCAATGCCGGGGCCAATAAAATTTTTCTTTACCAGTTCGGCTGTATAACGGCGGGTGATCTTTTCAAGATCATATGCACTGTATTTTTTGGGATCGATGGTAATACCGCCTTTTGCTCCGCCAAAGGGAACATTTACAATAGCGCATTTGTAAGTCATCAGTGCGGCAAGCGCCATCACTTCATCCAGGTTTACCTCGGGGCTGTAACGGATACCACCTTTACAGGGGCTTTTGTGCTGTGAGTGCTGTACCCTGTAAGCCTTTATCACCTCTATTTTATCGTTTACTTTAACCGGGAAATGCATGCGGAGAACAGAATTACATTGCTTGATCTGTTCCAGTAATCCCGAATCCCATTTAGTGAATTTTGCGGCTTTGTCAAAGCTCTTTTCCACGCTTTGAAAAAAGCTGTAGTGCGTTTCTGCTGACATAATCGTTTTAATTTAGTTTTGCAATCGTTGTTATAGTATAGTTTAGTTATATCAGGAAGTAAAACGGCTGGCAAACCATTTTATTTTTCTTTTTCAAGCCTGCTGAGCTTGCGGTCGATGGAGTACACATATAGGAACAATCCAAGTAAAATGGTAAGACAAACTGCCACCACCACGTATATTTTTCCACTGCCTCTCATGACATCTACCGTACCTGGAGGGGTTTGTGCATGTGCGGCCAATGAGGTAAAAACCACCAATAATACGGCCAGTAACTTGCCGAGATACTTAGTCATTGAGAAGTGTTTTATCGTGTAGTAATTGCATCCTGATCCGGAGCGTGGATATCCAAACACTCAGGAGTGTCCAGCCAATAACTGCCGGGTAAAAAACAAGACGCATGGAAATATCAAGATCCTTTTCTGCATTCAAAGCAGGATTACCGCTGTCGCTGCCCGGTGCCCCGGGATGCAGGCTGCCCACCATACGGGGAATAATCCAGATACTGGGAAAGAGCATGGCAAAAGCAAAAATGTTATACACCGCACTCACCCGGGCTCTTTTATCTATATCTGTAAATGAACCGCGTAAAACAAAATAAGCGCCGTAAATAAGCAGGGCAATAGCTGCGCCAATCAGTTTAGGCTCTTTCAGTACGCTGCCCAGGCTTTGCGACTGATCGGTAAGCCAGGTATAATTGGCCCAGATGGCGCCGGTAATATAGCCCAGTACGCCTAAATAAGTTCCCACGGCAGCGTAGTTGGACGCATAAATATCATTGCGGTATTTTGAAGAACGGAGATAAAGAATGCTGTACACAAAACTGATGATAAACATTATCATCATCACAAACCACATGCACACATGGAAATACAGGTTCCTGATGGATTGATGAATGATGGGCAGATCGGGCACTTTGATTAAAAAACCGGCAATTACTGTATACACAAGTAAAATAACCGATAATATTTTCCACCAGGTTTTCTTCACAGTTGGGGCGACTTTTTTGAGTGGGGCAAAGATAGGGAGAGTTTTGAGTTTTGAATTTACCTGAAGTCTTTTTTCTCCAGCTTTTTAAGGTATCAGTCCTTCCATAAATAAGGAAACAGCACAAGGGCCATCGCCACCACCAGTATATCCAGCCCGCCCACCAGCAATGAGAGCTGCATCACAGCACCCTGCTTAAACACTTCGGCAAAAGCCACCTTGCTCAGTTTCATCAGCAGCAGGAGCTGGGGCAATATCACCGGGAAACCCATAATGGCAATAAGTGCCGCATTTTGCTGCGCTTTGGCGGCAATCGCACTCATTAAAGTAAATACCAGGCTGATGCTGAGCCCGCCGAGTAAAACAATACCGGTAAACTGCAATACACTGCTCACCGGGTTTGACAGAAAAATAAAAAACAGTAACAGGCTGATACCACTCATGATGAGCATGAGCAGCATATTATAAATCATTTTACTGATGATAAAGGCTGCCGGGGATGCCACGGAATAAAAATACAGCATCCTTCCCCTGCTTTCCTGTAAAAAACTTTTGGCAACGGCATTTACACAAATAAACAGCTGTATCACCCAGAATAAACTGTTCCACACTACGGCATCCGGCTTATCGGGAATGGAGAGATAAATCACAAATACAGTGGAGGCGATGTACAGAATGATGCCGTAAAAAGTATGCTTCTGCCGCAATTCCAGCAATATATCTTTTTTTAGCAGTGTGATAACCCTTTTATTCATTGCTGCAATTTACAAACTAATAAGCTTGCGTAAGACTTACCGTGCAGGAATAACCGTAAACGACCATTGATGCCTGCCGGGGCTAATAACTGTTAGTTTACACCAATATTATCCACAGTATTAATACGGCAGTATTTTTACTATTGCCTGATAAAAATATAAAATATATTTTACGCACCTATCTAAAACACAAACCAAACTATTATGAACAAAACACTGAAGACAGGCCTGCTACTGTCAGGTATTTTCTGTTCTGCCTTAGTGCATGCGCAGGAAATTACACAGGGGGGCAAAGGAATGCAACCCGAGTTAATTGACTTTAAGAATGCGCCACAGCCATTCAGGGCCGGTAAGGTTGTTATTACAGACAACAGTAAAAGACTTACCGAAACAAACGATGCTTTGCTGAAAGGAATTGAAAAAGACAAACTGGGCTTTGAACATTACCGCTACCAGCAGAAACTCAACGGCATCCCTGTTGAAAATGCCGTTTACATCATGCATGTAAAAGGCGGGGCACTCACCATGCAAAACGGCCAATGGGTGAAAGATTTTCCTTCCGGGCTGGTTGCATCACCTGTTCTTTCTGCTGAAGCCGCTTTAAGCAGCGCCAAAAAATTTGTTGGTGCCAAAACCTACAAATGGGAGCTTGCTTCTGAAGAAGCATTTTTGAAAAGGGAACAAAATGATCCTGCTGCCAGCTTCTATCCAAAAGCTGAACTGGTTTATTACAGTGGTGAGGAAGCTGTAGTTCCTTCAGAACTGAGGCTGGCTTA
Organism: Ferruginibacter sp.; assembly: GCA_046329655.1. GTDB lineage: Bacteria > Bacteroidota > Bacteroidia > Chitinophagales > Chitinophagaceae > Ferruginibacter. The sequence goes on along the minus strand of JAXLUD010000006.1, from coordinate 144,001 downwards.
TAAACTGGATATTTATGCCCAGCTTCCTTTGAGCCGCCAGATCGTTTACGTGGATGCTGTTACCGGTAAAGTACTGGGAAGGCGTGAACTGATTCACACCACCAATGCCACCGGCACAGCAGTTACTGCTTACAGCGGTACTCAAACCATTACCACCGACTTCACCGGTTCAACATACCGTCTTCGTGAAACAGGAAGGGGTAATGGCATCAATACATATGATATGCGGCTGGCCGGAACCAATTATGCGGCTGCTGTTGATTTTACAGATGCAGACAATAGCTGGAACAATGTAAATGCCAACAAAGATCAGTATGCAACTGATGGTCACTGGGGAACTGAAAAAACCTACGATTATTATTTCAGCAAATTCAACCGCAACAGTGTGGACAATGCCGGGTTTGCCCTCAACAGTTATGTACACACCAACCTGGTGGCATTTGGTTATGGAAATAATATTAATGCCTTCTGGGACGGCAGCCGCATGACCTATGGTGATGGCGGCACCAGCGGCACCACCACATACACACCGCTCACTGCACTGGATGTTTGTGGTCACGAAATCACGCATGGCGTAACTGAAAGAACATCCAACCTGACTTATTCAGGACAGTCTGGCGCCATGAATGAAGGCTTCAGCGATATTTTTGGTACCGCGATTGAGTTTTATGCCAAAGGCGCGAGCGGCAACTGGATGATCGGGGAAAACATTGGCGCAGCATTCAGGAATATGAGCAATCCCAACCAGTTCAGCCAGCCTGATACCTATTTGGGTACATATTGGTACACCGGTACAGCTGATAATGGCGGTGTGCATACCAACAGCGGGGTGCTTAATTTCTGGTTCTACTTATTATCACAGGGCGGAAGCGGTACCAATGATATTGGCAGCGCTTACACCGTTACCGGGATAGGTATTGATGCGGCAGCCGCCATTGCATACCGTACCAATACGGTTTACCTGACTGCCAGTTCAAACTATGCCAATGCAAGAACCTACGCCATCCAGTCTGCCACCGACCTTTATGGCGCAGGCAGTGCGCAGGTAATTGCCACCACCAATGCATGGTATGCGGTGGGTATTGGCGCAGCTTATAATAATTGCGGCACTCCAACCGGATTGACATCTTCTGCCATTACAAATACCGGCGCAACAGTAAGCTGGACCGCCGTAAGCGGGGCAGTGAGTTACACAATTGACTACAAACTTACTTCTTCTTCAACATGGACAAATGCAGCCACGGCCGCTACATCCACTTCTGTTGTATTGTCTGGCCTCACTGCAGGTACCGTATACGACTGGCGTGTGATTACAAATTGCAGTGCAGGTACAAGCAGTGCAGCCCAGGCCCAGTTTACCACAACAGGCGGTAACCCCTGCGGTACAGCATTCGAACCCAATGAAACAACAGCTGCAGCTGCTGCTATTACATCAGGGGTAACAAATTCCGCAGCAATTACCACCACAACAGATGTGGACTATTTTAAAATTACCACTACTGCAACAGGCAGCATTGTATACAATCTTGTTGGCCCTTCAGGTGTCGACTTCGATTTATATATCTACAACAGCGCCGGAACACAAATTGGATCTGGTACAGGTTCAACTGCTACCGAAACTGTTACACTGAACAGCCAGGCAGCCGGCACTTATTATATCAAGGTAATTGGTTACAATGGCGCCAACAGCGCAACCTGCTATACTATTAAGGCTACAGCCACAGCGGTTACAAGCTGCCAAAGCAGTTATGATGTATCAACCAATGGCACCATTTCTGGTGCGGCATTAATACCGTTCAATACCGATATCACCGGGTTAATCAGTCCGAGCGGGGATAATGATTACTACAAGTTCGTAATTACAACCGGCGGCACGGCAACTGTAACCCTCACCACACTCCCTGCAGATTATGACCTTACCGTAGTAAACAGTGCAGGCACGCAGCTGGCCATTTCTCAAAACGGCGGCACTACCAGCGAATCCATTGCACGAACCTATACTGCAGGCACTTATTATGCAAGGGTATACGGATATAATAATGCAAACAATGCCAGCAGCTGTTATACACTGAAAGTGCAGCTGGGCACAGCCACCATTGCAAGCACACCGGATATTACAGCCACAGGAACTTTAAGGGTTTATCCAAATCCTGTAACAGATGTAATGAACATCAGTGTGCCGGGTGCGATTGATGCAAAAGCCATTTTAAAAGTGGTGGATGTAAATGGTAAACTGGTATTGCAGCAGCAAATCACTAGCAATATCCAGGCAGTAAATATCGCCAAACTGCCACAGGGCGTTTACCTGGTAAAAGTGGAGAACGGCGGCAATGTAATTACTTCAAAAATTGTAAAACAATAAAAACTGTTTTCACTGTTAAAAAGCCATCCGTTCCGGCGGATGGCTTTTTTTATGAAGCATTTAATCTTTTTCGCTGGCGCAATGCCTGCAGCGGGGCTCGTAAATGTCTTTCTCACCCAGCAATACCTGCGGTCCGCGGGCTTCTTTACGGTAACTGATATTGGCAATATTGCCGCATTTTACACAAATGGCATGCAGCTTTGTAATATAATCGGCCTTTGCCAGTAATGCAGGCATTTGCCCAAAAGGATTTCCTAAATAATCCATATCAAGTCCTGCCACAATAACCCTGATGCCCCGCAAAGCCAGTTGTTCACACACATTGCCGATCTCTGCATCAAAAAACTGCGCTTCATCAATGCCCACCACATCCACATCCTGCGCCAGCAGTAAAATGGTTTGTGAGTTGTCGACCGGGGTGGAGAGAATGGCATTGGTATCGTGGCTTACGATCTTTTCAACATCATACCGCACGTCAATGGCAGGTTTAAATATTTCCACTTTAAGATTGGCGATCTTCACCCTTTTAAGCCGGCGTATCAGTTCTTCGGTTTTGCCGCTGAACATGCTCCCGCATATTACTTCTATCCAGCCCCTGCGTTCGCCCTTAAACCCCGGTTCGATAAACATTTATGTATTTTTTTAAGATTGAGTTTGTAACTTAGGCACGATTTTTTCCACCGCCCCTTTCTTTTTAGGGCATCAAAAATAAAGGTTATTCAATGGAAAGAGTGGAAACACTCATAAAAAAATTAGAACAGCAGTTTGCGGCTAAATTGCCTGCTGAGCAATTATTGCTTACCGTGCAGATGCTGCAGGCAGAACTGGTGAAATTCCGGGAGGGGGCCGATTCGAAACACAATATGGCTGTAACGGTGGATATTCCCCAAACAATTATACCAGTTGCAACAGAACCTGTGCCTGAAGAAAAGACCGTACAGGTATTGCAGGTGGATGAAGCTGAAATTGAAGCAGAGCTTGAAGAGATCAAGCGTAATGCCCAGGCCATGCAAAAAATCAGCGTGCAGCATAAGCCCACCATTATTTTTGACGATGATGAACATCCGATTCCCACGCTGGCCCAGCATATTCCCCCGCCTGCTCCCTTACCATCAACGCCTCAAAAAGAAATCAATGATGCAGTAGCCGACAGCGGCGCTTCATTGAACGACCGGTTAAGACAGTCAAAAATTGACTTGGGGGAAACATTAACCGAATCACCCATCAGGGATCTTAAAAAAGCCATCGGCATCAACGACCGGTTTCTTTTTATCAGTGTTTTATTCAGGGGAGATGAGAATATGTACGAACGCAGTATCAAAACAATTAACGGCTTCTCAATTTTGCCCGAGGCCGAATACTGGATACAAAGGGAATTGAAAGTAAAGCTGGGATGGAGCGAAGCCAATGAAACCGTTCAGCAATTCGTTCAGCTGGTTAAAAGACGGTTTTCCTGAATATATCGGATCAGTTTTCCGGTGGCCCCGGCGTTTTCCACTACATATTGCCTGGCAGCTTCGGCACTCTCTGTATAATAGTCCGCATCATTATCCCATTCTTCAATGGTTTCCTTAAGCTCAACGGTATCACTGATACTTACTGCAGCGCCATTTTCCACCAGGTCTGATGCCTCGAAGTATTTCTCATAATTTTCCCCGATGATCACGGGTCTGCCCCAAACAGCGGCCTCCAGGATATTGTGAATGCCATCATGGGTAAAGCCCCCGCCAATATAGTTGATCCTTCCGAGGCTGTACAGGCGGCTCAGCATCCCGATGGTATCCACGATCAAAACTTTATACTGGCTGATGTTCTCTGCTATAAGCTTGTCGTTTGCAGCGGCTGAATAAAAAACAGATTCCCTGAACAGTTTTTTAACCGCATCAAGATGCGCCCTGTCCAGTTCATGCGGTACGATAATAAGTTTATACCGGTGCGCTGTTTCATCCGCATACGCGGCCAGTATAATCTCATCATCTTCCCAGGTGCTGCCGGCAACAATTACCTGGCGGTCCCTGCAAAATTCTTGTATGATGTTATTATCAGGCTGTGCCTGTGCAATGGCAACCACCCGGTCAAACCTGGTATCGCCGCTGATCACAACATTGCTGTCAATTCCAATGCTGTGGAGGCGTTTTTGTGAAGCTTCGTTCTGTACAAAAAAATACGTGAAGCATCCAAGCATTTCCCTCCAGATTTTGCCATACCATTTAAAGAATGGCTGGTTATTGCGGAAGATGCCTGATACCAGCAGGAGGGGAATCTTTCTTTTCTTCAGTTCGCTCAGGTAATAATACCAGTATTCATATTTTACCCACAGCACCAGTGATGGATTTACCGCATCAATGAATCTCTTTGCAGCAAAAGGATTGTCCATGGGCAGGTAAAAAATATAGTCGGCGCCCTGGTAATTTTTACAGGTTTCGTACCCGCTTGGCGAAAAAAAAGTAAGTACAATTCTTAAGGCGGGATCCTGCTGTTTCAATGCTTCCAGTACCGGGCGGCCCTGTTCAAATTCACCCAGGCTGGCGCAATGCATCCACACTGTGGTGCTTGCAGAAGCGGGGATGGTTACCTGTTGCCGCATTCTTCCGATGATCCATGCTTTGGCCTTGGGGCTCCATAATGCAGCTATCCGTATACCAGCGGAATACAGGAAAAGAAAAATATTATAGATCAGCCGGCTCAGCATAAATTTCACGCAAAGCTATTGAAATAATGGGCTTTTGCCACATCGTAACGGCTTTGCTGAGTGAGGTACGAATACTATCTTTGCCAGCGTTAAAAAAAACGTTATGAGGCCCATACAAATGGTGGATACCAAAACCCAGTATTATAAGATCAAAACAGAAGTGGATGCGGCCGTTCTGGGCGTTTTAGAAAGCTCGGCGTTTATTGGCGGAAAAGCAGTAAGCAGCTTTGCTGAAAACCTGGCACGGTACCACAACAGCAAACACTGCATACCCTGTGCCAATGGAACAGATGCCCTGCAAATAGCCATGATGGCACTCGGGATTGAACCCGGCGACGAAGTGATCACCCCTTCTTTTACTTATATCGCCACGGTTGAGGTGGCCGCTTTGCTGCGGATTAAACCTGTTTTCGTGGAAGTGGATCCTAAAACCTTTTGCATTGACCCGGCCGCTGTTGAAAAAGCCATTACGCCTAAAACAAAGGCCATTGTGCCGGTGCACCTCTACGGGCAGGCTGCCAATATGGAAGCCATCATGAAAATTGCTGCAGCACATAACCTTTTTGTAATTGAAGACAATGCCCAGGGAATCGGGAATGAATATACTTTCAGTAATGGTACAGTAAAAAAAACAGGTACCATCGGGCATGTCGGCTGCACTTCTTTTTATCCCAGCAAAAACCTGGGTGCTTTTGGTGATGGTGGCGCCATGTTTACAGATGATGATGCACTGGCTTCAAAGCTGCGCATGATTGCGTCACATGGCCAAAGCAAACGGTACTACCATGATGTGGTGGGCTGTAACTCAAGGCTGGATGCGGTGCAGGCAGCCATACTCGATATTAAACTGCAGCACCTCGATGAATATATTGCCGCACGCCGTAAGGCTGCGGATTTCTATGATGCCGCATTCGCAGATAATAAAAAGATAACCGTTCCGTTTAGAGATGCATCAAACAAGCACGTCTTCCACCAGTATACACTAATACTGGATGGTAAGGAAAATCCCGCTGCATTCAGGGATGCCCTGCACCAATACCTGGCTGATAATAATATTCCTTCCATGATTTATTACCCGGTGCCGGCCCACAGGCAAAAAATGTTTGATACTTTCGGTGGCAGCAGTTACCAGTTGCCGGTTACCGACTGGCTTACCGAAAGAGTGATCAGCCTGCCGATGCATACGGAACTGGATGAAGAGCAGCAGGGATACATTGTAAACAGGGTTTTAGAATTTGTAAATAAATAAAGATGAAAATTGCTGTAGTTGGTACGGGCTATGTTGGATTGGTTACAGGAACATGTTTTGCAGAAACGGGTAACAGCGTAACCTGTGTTGATATAGATAAATCGAAGGTGGATAAACTGAATGCCGGCCAGGTAACGATTTTTGAACCGGGACTGGAAAAATTATTTCTGCGTAACCAGAAGGAAGGCCGTCTCTATTTTACAACTGAGCTGGCAGATGCAGTAAAAGATGCGAAAGTTATTTTCCTTGCTTTGCCAACTCCCCCGGGCGAAGACGGCAGTGCAGATCTCAAATATATCCTTGGGGTGGCCAGTCAGCTGGGAAAAATAATTACCGAGTACAAAGTAATTGTTGATAAAAGCACAGTGCCCGTAGGTACAGCAGATAAAGTGCATGCAGTTATTGCAGAAAATGCCAGGGTGGATTTTAGCGTGGTGAGCAATCCTGAATTTTTAAGGGAGGGTGTGGCCGTGGAAGATTTTATGAAACCCAACAGGGTGGTGATTGGCACCACATCGGAAAAAGCCAAAAAGGTGATGAATGAACTGTATGCTCCTTTTGTTCGACAGGGAAACCCGATTATTTTTATGGATGAAAAAAGTGCGGAGCTTACAAAATATGCCGCCAATTCCTTCCTGGCCACCAAGATCACTTTTATGAACGAAATAGCCCAGTTGTGTGAAAGGCTGGGTGCTGATGTGGATATGGTTCGCCGGGGGATGGGAACTGATGAGCGCATTGGCCGCAGGTTTTTATTTCCCGGGATCGGGTATGGGGGCAGCTGTTTCCCCAAAGATGTGCAGGCACTTGCCAAATCTGCCGACGAAATTGACTATGATTTTAAAATACTGGATGCCGTAATGCTGGTAAATGAAAAGCAGAAGCTGCACCTGCTGCCTTCGTTGAAGCAATATTTCGGTGGTAATCTCCGGGGTAAAAAAATTGCTTTATGGGGTCTTGCTTTTAAACCCAATACCGATGATATACGGGAGGCGCCGGCATTGTACATGATTGAGGCATTATTGAAAGAGGGCGCTTCTGTTGCGGCATACGACCCCGAAGCGATGAGCAATGTAAAAGCGCTGCTGGGGGATAAAATTACATTAACCGAATACCAGTATGAAGCACTCAATGACGCCGATGCGCTGGTGATTGCAACAGAATGGAGCGAATTCCGCACGCCTGATTTTGATAAAATTACCGGTCTTCTTAAAAACAAAGTGATATTTGACGGCAGAAACCTTTTCGACCTGAAGCAGATGGAAGACCTGGGCTATTACTATGTGAGTGTGGGCAGAAAAATTGTTAACCCCTAAGCTGAATCATTGTGGCTGTTAAACGTGTTTTAATTACCGGTGCTGCCGGATTCCTGGGCTCTCATTTATGTGACCGCTTTATTAAAGAGGGTTGCCATGTAATTGGTATGGATAACCTGATAACCGGCGACCTGAAAAATATCGAACACCTTTTTAAACTGAAAGAATTTGAATTCTATCATCATGATGTTTCCAAATTCATTCATGTAACAGGGCCGCTGGATTATATCCTTCATTTTGCTTCTCCCGCCAGTCCGATCGATTATTTAAAAATACCGATCCAGACACTTAAGGTGGGTTCACTGGGCACACACAATTGCCTAGGGCTTGCCCTTGCAAAAAAAGCAAGGATACTGGTGGCTTCCACCAGCGAGGTGTATGGAGATCCGCTGGTGCACCCGCAAAACGAAGAATACTGGGGCAATGTGAATCCTGTTGGTCCAAGGGGTGTGTATGATGAGGCAAAACGTTTCCAGGAGGCAATGACAATGGCCTATCATACGTTTCATAATGTGGAAACCCGGATTATAAGGATATTCAACACTTATGGTCCCAGGATGCGGCTGAATGACGGACGAGCATTGCCTGCATTTATTGGCCAGGCCTTAAGAGGTGAGGATCTCACTGTGTTTGGTGACGGCAGCCAGACAAGAAGTTTTTGTTTTGTGAGCGACCTGGTGGAAGGCATTTACCGTTTACTGATGAGTGATTATGCACAGCCGGTAAATATTGGCAACCCCGATGAAATATCCCTGAAGGCTTTTGCTGAAGAAATTATAAAGCTGACGGGCACCAGCCAGAAAATTGTGTACAAAGAACTGCCTACAGATGATCCCAAGCAAAGGCAGCCCGATATTACCAGGGCAAAACAAATTCTTGGGTGGGAGCCACAGGTTAGCCGTGCCGAAGGATTGAAGATTACGTATGACTATTTTAAAAACCTTCCCCAGGAAGAATTATATAAACAACACAAAGAATTTTACGGTAAATAAAATTCAACCATTTCACCTATGTACAATGAATTAGTCGAAAAGAAAAAAAGCCTCGCTGTGATCGGCCTGGGCTATGTAGGCCTTCCCATTGCGCTGGAGTTTGCAAAGAAAATTAAAGTAATCGGCTTTGATATCAATGCAAAGCGTGTTGAAATGATGCGTAATAAAATAGATCCCAGCCAGGAACTGGAAAGCAGTGCTTTTGATGGTTGTGATATCGAGTTTACCAATGATCTTGAAGTGCTGAAAAAAGCCAGCTTCTATATCGTGGCGGTTCCAACACCCGTGGATGAACACAATGTGCCCGACCTGGTGCCTGTTCAGCGTGCCAGCGAGACCATCGGCAAAGTGATCAAGCAGGGCGATTATATCGTGTTTGAAAGCACGGTATACCCGGGTTGCACGGAAGAAGACTGTTTGCCTATCATGGAAAAATTAAGCGGACTTAAAAATGTAACAGATTTTAAACTAGGCTATTCACCTGAGCGGATCAATCCGGGAGATAAGGAACACACACTGGCAAAAATTGTAAAAGTGGTGAGTGGTTGTGATGCCGAATCCCTTGAAACAATTGCCAAAGTGTACGAACTGGTGGTAACCGCAGGTGTTCACCGTGCTTCAAGCATTAAAGTGGCGGAAGCAGCAAAGATTATTGAAAATACACAGCGTGACCTCAATATCGCCCTGATGAATGAATTGTCCATCATTTTTGATAAGATGGATATCAATACTTTCGAGGTGCTGGAAGCAGCGGGTACAAAATGGAATTTTCTTAAGTTCCAGCCCGGGCTTGTGGGCGGGCACTGCATTGGCGTTGATCCTTACTATCTTACCCATAAATCAAAAGAACTGGGATACGACAGCCAGGTAATCCTGGCCGGCCGCGTGATTAATGATGGTATGGCCGGTTATGTTGCAAAAAAAGTATTGCAGCATATTATACAGAACAGCGGAAATGTAAAGAATGCTAAAGTGCTGGTAATGGGCGCAACATTTAAAGAGAATGTGAGTGATATCCGTAACAGCAAAGTGGCCGACGTGGTAAAAGAACTGAAATCATTTTCACTCAATGTGGATGTGACCGATCCCTATGCCGAAAGCGATGAAGTGAAGCATGAATATGGTTTTGAACTGGCAGGTACAACAGGAGCAGATTATGACGCGGTAATAATAACCGTTCCTCACAGCGAGTATAAAAAATTGGATGATGCCTATTTTTGCGCCATTACAAAAGATAAGGCAATGGTGGCTGATCTGAAAGGAATTTACAGGGGAAAAATAAAGAACAGGACTTACTGGAGTTTATAATAACAATATTGCATACACATGTTTCATACGGGGAGTTTAAGCGGTTTTAGTTTTTTGGTAACAGGGGGAGCCGGGTTTATCGGCAGCCATATAGCTGAATACCTGCTGAAGAACGGGGCAGGTAAAGTAAGGGTGCTGGATAATATGGTGAACGGATTTGCAAGCAACCTGGATACGCTGAAGCAATACCCGGCCTTTGAGTTCATAGAAGGTGATATCCGTGATGCGGCAACCTGCGCAAGGGCTTGTGAAGGGATAGACTATGTGAGCCACCAGGCCGCATTGGGCTCTGTACCCCGTAGTATCAAGGAGCCATTATACTTTACAGAAGTGAATGTGGGCGGATTTGCCAATATATTAAAAGCGGCCGTGGATGCCCATGTAAAAGCATTTGTATACGCTTCTTCTTCCTCGGTTTATGGTGATGAAACAACCCTGCCCAAGGTTGAATCCAAAGTGGGTAACTGCCTGTCACCTTATGCAGCCACCAAAAAAACCAACGAACTCTTTGCCCAGGTATTTGCAGATGTTTATGGCATCCGCCTGATGGGCTTCCGTTACTTTAATATTTTTGGCCCAAGACAGGATCCTGACGGTCCGTATGCAGCCGTGATTCCCCTTTTTGTAAAGGGGATTATGCAGCAAACCCCGGTTTACATTAATGGAGATGGTGAGCAAACACGCGATTTTACGTTTGTTGAAAATGCCGTACAGGTAAATGTGAAGGGGATGCTTACAAATAACAATGATGCATTTAATAAAGCATACAATGTTGCAGTAGGCGAACGGTTTACCATAAACCAGCTTTATAAAGCCTGCCAGCTGCAACTGGGCAGTAATTTCGCCGCTACATACCGCGATCCGCGGGCCGGGGATATACGTGATTCACTGGCCGATATCTCTCTCGCAAAAAAACTGCTGGGCTACCAGCCTACTAAAAAATTTGAGGATGGTCTTACTGAAACCATAGAATACTTCAGGAAATTGTACAGCTGAGATTATTTATGATTAAATTGCCGGGTAGTTAGTTTAAACGTATTTACCCATGCCATTTATTGAGACAGAAATTCCCGGCCTGCTCATTTTTGAACCCGCTGTTTTTGGAGACAGCCGTGGTTATTTTTTCGAAAGTTATAATGAAAATATATTCCGGGCTGCCGGACAGGACATCCGTTTTGTGCAGGATAACCAGGCCCGTTCGTCATACGGTGTTGTTCGCGGACTGCATTTCCAGCAAAACCCACATGCTCAAACCAAACTGGTACGAGTGCTGCAGGGGGCTATACTGGATGTGGTGGTGGATATCCGTAAAGGCTCTCCCTCTTATGGCCAATCATTCATGATAGAACTTTCCGGTGAAAACAAGCGGCAACTGCTCATACCGAAAGGTTTTGCCCACGGATATTCTGTGCTGAGCGATGTGGCAGAAGTGTTTTATAAATGTGATGCATTTTATAATAAATCTGCCGAAGGAGGAATCCTGTATAATGACCCTGCATTGCAAATCGACTGGATGATTCCCCGTGAGAAAATCATCACATCAGAAAAAGATACAGTGTATCCATTGCTGGAAAACGCGGGGCATAATTTTATATTCAGCTGATGCCTGCACAAAAATCAATATTGATAACAGGGGCCGCAGGGCAACTCGGGAGCGAATTTGTTGAACTGGAAACTGTTTTTACACAGTATCGTTTCCTGTTTACTTCCAAAGAAGCGTTGCCAATAGAAAACAGGGCAGCACTGGATGCTTATTTTGAAAAGCACCCGGTTAATTATTGCATTAATTGTGCAGCTTACACAGCGGTAGATAAAGCAGAAGCAGAAACGGAAAAAGCCTTTTTGATCAATGCCAACGGGGCAGGCAGCCTTGCAGCCGTTTGCGGGCAATACGGGGTACCGCTTATTCACATATCCACTGATTATGTTTTTGAAGGGAATGCCGTAATGCCATATAAAGAAACCGACCCAGTAAACCCGCTGAATGTTTACGGTGCTTCCAAATTAAAAGGTGAAGAACTGGTGCTGCAAAATAACCCCACGTCACTGGTGATCCGCACTTCCTGGGTGTATGGAAAGTCGGGTAACAATTTTGTGAAAACCATGTTGCGCCTGATGAAAGAACGGGAAAGCATCCGCGTGGTAAACGACCAGTTCGGCAGTCCTACTTCCGCAAAAGATCTTGCTGCAGCCATTATGCTCATTATAGGAAAGCTACCCGAGTATGATTTTAAAAACCGCGTATTTCATTATTCAAACCAGGGGATCATCAGCTGGTTTGATTTTGCTGTAGCAATTAAAGATCTTTCAGGCAGCCGGTGTATCGTGAACCCGATACCTGCGTCACAATATCCCACCCCTGCAAAAAGACCTTTTTACTCAGCTTTGGATACCTCACTCATACAGGGAACTTTCGGTATAACAATTCCCGGCTGGAGGGAAAGCCTCAACGCCGTAATGGCATCTGTTCTTGCCGGGTAATTTTATAAAAAGTAAATGGCCCTGCTTGCAGGGCCATCCGAAAGAGTTGCACTAAATTCTTTCATCTTGTGGATAATCTGTGTGAGGTAAACACAGTTTCCATTGGGTTGATTTTTGCTGATAGGGTATCGGGTTTCCGCTTTAGTTTTCTAGGGTTAAATATGTTGTTTTCCTTGTTTGATTTTGGTAACACAAAGATGCGGTTTAACCGGCCAGCGAAAGTTGTATTTCGTTAAACGGGATCATTTCTTCGGTAAAATGGCTGTTTTGCCAGACGGGAAAAAATGTGTTACGGCAGGGAAGATTATATAACACCGATTTTTTGTAATACATCACTCTTTAAAGACTTGCTGATGGGTATTACTTTGCCTTCAATCAACAGGGTGTTATCCTGGATGTCTTTGATTTTCTTGAGATTTACAATGTAGGAGCGGTGCACTTTGATAAAAGAACTGTCTTCTACTTTTTCCTCCACTGCTTTTAAAGTGCTGTGGGTTACATAAGTTTTATTGCTGGTGCAGTATTTCACATAGTCGCCCATGCTTTCAATATACAGGATGTCTTCATAGTTCAGGCGCACAAATTTGCCATCGGTTTTTATAAAGACGTCTTCTTTTTTGCCTGCCAAAGCCGGCGGTGTTTTTACTGCCGTTGAAAGTGAATCCGTTACTTTGTCTACTGCAGATTGAAACCTGCTGTACGAGATCGGTTTTTTAAGATAGTCGGTAACATTATATTGAAAGGCATTGAATGCATAATCAGTTTTGGATGTGGTTAAAACCACTTTTGGAAGGTAGGCCAGCTGGTCGAGCAATTCAAAACCTGACAGCCCGGGCATTTCAACATCCAGGAATAATATATCCACGGATTGCTCTTTCAGGAATAAAAGTGCATCTGCAGCATTTTCAAATGTGCCGGCCACATGCAGCGTGCCCTGCTTTTCACAGTAATGTTTTAAAAAACCTCCTGCTATAGGTTCGTCATCAACAATGATACAGTTATATTTCATCCTTTAATTTTAGCAGCACTTCTTCCACGACCGGGAAGCTGGTTGAAAAATTATTTTTAAATATTGTATATGCTGGTGCTATATCTGCCGCAGTGCAGCCGTTTTTACATTGTTCCTCAATAAACGCCGCCTGGTTTTGCAGGCTGGTCAGTCCCACGAAACTGAAAACCGGTTTTAATTTGTGTACTTTCTCCCTGAATACCTGCATGGTGGCATCGGAAAAATGTTTGTCAATCTCTGCCATTTGCTGCGGTGCCGATTTCACAAATTGCCGAAACACGATGGCCGCATGGCTGTAATCATCAGGGTATAATTCCTGTAACGCCGCATTGTCAAGGCGTTCGTCAATAAATACTTGTTCGGGGTCCATTTCGCATAAGGTTGTTAGTTAAGTAGGTAACGTTTTTTTTTACGAATTATTTTAAGGAACGGCGAGTAGTAAAAATTCGACAGAGGTATCGCTCAATAACATCACGGTTACTGCGTTTTTAGGTTATATTAAAACACATTCCGATGAATCTGACCGGGTTATTCAGGCAATCCAAGGCTGCAGACAAAGAGAAAGACAGTTCTTATTATGAAGGATTATTCCAGTCTTACCTTGATGCATGCATTATTTACAATAAGCAAACAGGACTGATCACTGACTGTAACCGCCGGGTACGTCAAATGTTCGAATTGCCCGAAGCGGAATGTTTTAATAACCTGTACATTTCACAGGTCATGCTCCGCCATTTGCAGGAAGGTAGTCCCAACATGGAATTGCTGATGAATGGCCTTCCCGATGAGTGGTATGGTGAAGCCACTTTTTCCACCAGGAATAAATATGTTTTTTACGCTCACATAAAAGCCTCCACAATTTCAAAAGCGGGTAATAAATTCCAGATACTGAGTATCAGGGATATTTCAGAGATTAAACAGGCCGAAGCGGAACTGCGAAAGGCAAGGGCGGATGTTGAAGAAGCGGGCAGGTCAAAGGCCCGGTTTTTAAGCAGCATCAGTCATGAACTCCGTACACCGCTTAATGGTATTATCGGTACAGCCAACCTGATGCTGTCTGATAAAAACCTGCAGGACGGCATCAAAAAACATGTGAGCGTATTGCGTTACTCATCCGAGCATATGCTGGGTATTATCAATGATATCCTTGACTTCAGCAAGATCGATGCAGGCAAACTGGAACTGAACAAGCACGAGTTCCATCTTAAGGACAGTATGGACAATATTGTGCATTCGTTCCACTCGCAGTTTCATAAAAAAGGGATATCACTTGCAACGGTATATCATCCCAAACTGGATAAGGTAAATGTTGTTTCTGATAAAGTTAAACTGAGCCAGGTGATCACCAACCTGCTCTCGAATGCGCTCAAATTTACCAGTATCGGTGGGGTTGAACTGAGGGTGGATATTGCAAATTTTACAAACCAAACTATTACCGTAAAATTTGAAGTGGAAGATACCGGGATTGGCATCGCAGAAGAAAAACTCAATGATATTTTTGAGGCTTTTACGCAAGTGCACGGGGTTGACCTGCAGCGGACATACGGTGGCACAGGACTGGGACTCACCATCAGTGAAAAACTGGTACATATTTTTGGTGGCAAAATGAAAGTTAAAAGCACCCAGGGGAAGGGAACCAAATTTTATTTTACGCTGGATTTGGATCTTGCCCGTTCCATTGACGCTTTGCCCGCAACGCCTGCCGCAACAGAAATGCCTAAAGATATCCGCGGCATCCGGGTGCTGATGGTGGAAGACAACGAGATCAATGCAGCCATTTTAAAAGGGTTTTTAGACAGCTGGTATATTCGTTCAATGGAAGCTTCACATGGCATACAGGCGCTTGAACTGCTGAAGTATCATAAGTTCGACCTGATATTGCTCGACCTGGAGATGCCTGAAATGAATGGTTATACCACATTGCAAAAAATCAGGGAGCAGGGGCTTACATTACCCGTGATTGCATTCACCGCCACGCTTCTTGAAAACATGGAAACCATCATTCAGCAGGCCGGCTTTAATGATTATATCCTCAAACCATTCCGCCCGGCAGAATTAAAGAAAAAACTGGAAGCGTATGTGCCGCACCGGGTTTTTGAGTATGCCTGATAATTTTTTCCTTCAATTAAACTGCAGGGTCCAGGGAATGCCAAAAGCTGCAAACCCGTTTTAATGAAGCAGTGCCTGTTGTTGTTTTTTTCATTGTCATTCTTCCTTCCCAAAGTAACGGCCCGGCCACCCGATGATTCCCTCCTCCTGAAATTAAAACTTACAAAGGAGCAAAAACTTATTTTAAAAGGCCTGATCAGTGAATATAAGCAGGAAGAAAAAAAACGGCAAACCATACTGCGTTTAAAAATGTACCGTTTCCTTACACCGGCGCAACAGGCTGTCCTCCGCAGACGGATGGCCGGCAGGTTGAAAAAAAGTAAGGCTGCATATAATAAACAAAAAGCCGCTCTGCTGAGCGGCTTTTCTATGGTGCGTTTAGTTATTTCATTTTGAAAGTTTCCAGGAACTTGGTGTTGAAATTACCGCTGCGGAAATTCGGGTCTTTCATCAGTTGCAGGTGAAAAGGGATGGTGGTTTTTACACCTTCGATAACATATTCACTCAGCGCACGGCTCATGGTATCAATGGCTTCCTGGCGGGTTTGCGCCACGGCAATCAGTTTACCGATCATACTGTCATAGTAAGGCGGTATCACGTATCCGGCGTATGCATGACTGTCGACCCTTACACCATGACCGCCTGGTTGGTGTAAAACCGTGATCTTGCCCGGGCTGGGCCTGAAGTCGTTATAAGGATCTTCCGCATTGATCCGGCATTCAATGGCGTGCATGGCAGGGATGTAATTTTTGCCGGTGAGTTTATCGCCCGCAGCAATCTTTATTTGTTCCTTTATCAGGTCGTAATTGATCACTTCCTCTGTAACACAATGTTCTACCTGGATACGTGTATTCATTTCCATAAAGTAGAAATTGCGGTGCTTGTCCACCAAAAATTCAATTGTGCCCACACCTTCATAATTAATCGCATGACAGGCTTTGATGGCCGCCTCGCCCATTTTATCCCTTAATTCGGGGGTCATGAATGGGGAAGGAGATTCTTCCACCAGTTTCTGGTGGCGGCGCTGGATAGAGCAATCCCTTTCACTAAGGTGGCAGGCTTGTCCGTACTGGTCTCCCACAACCTGTATTTCAATATGACGGGGCTCTTCCACAAATTTTTCCATGTAAATGCCGTCATTTTTGAAAGCGGCAGCAGCTTCGGTACGTGCTGTTTCAAATGCTTTTTCAATTTCATCTTCTTCCCATACTACCCGCATACCCTTGCCACCACCACCGGCAGTTGCCTTTAATATAACGGGGTAACCAACTTCTTTGGCGGCTGCTTTGGCATGTTCTACATTTTCCAGTAATCCTTCCACACCAGGTACAACAGGCACGCCGGCATTGATCATGGTTTGCTTGGCGGTTATTTTATCACCCATGGCATTGATCATTTCAGGGGTGGGGCCAATAAATTTGATGCCGTGGTCTCCGCAGATCTTGGCAAACTTGGCGTTTTCTGCCAAAAATCCGTAGCCTGGGTGAATGGCATCTGCGTTGGTGATTTCTGCAGCGGCCATGATATGAGCGATATTGAGATAGCTGTCAACGCTGGCGGGTTTACCGATACAAACGGCTTCATCCGCAAATTTTACGTGGAGGCTGTCCTTATCGGCAGTTGAATAAACGGCCACCGTTTTAATGCCCATTTCACGGCAGGTGCGAATTACACGCAGGGCTATTTCTCCACGGTTGGCAATCAGTATTTTTTTAAACACTATAATAAAATTAAAAATTAGGAATTGAGAACCAGGAATGGAGGGTATGAAAATGATGCTTACCCCTCATTGCTGATTCATCATTAATTAAGAAGGGTCAACCAGGAATAAAGGCTGGTCGTATTCCACGGGGCTGGCATCTTCCACCAGTACCTTTACAATCTTGCCCTTTACCTCACTTTCAATTTCGTTGAAAAGCTTCATGGCTTCAATGATACAAACCACTTTGCCCGGGGTAACATCGTCACCTACAGATGCGAAAACGGGTTTGCCGGGTCCGGCCTGGCGGTAAAATGTTCCGATCATCGGGCTTTTAATAGTAACAAGATTATCGGCTTTGGGTTCAGCGACAGGTTTGGCTGCGGCCGGTGCAGGAGCCGGGGCGGGAGCGGCCGCAGGGGCAGCGAAAGTAGCGGGGCCTGCATTAGCTACAATATGTTGAACGGGGTCTTTTTTTTGTTTTACGGTGATCTTTACGCCTTCTTCTTCAATGGTGATTTCTCCGATGTTGGTCTTATTGATCAGTTTTACCAACTCCTGAATTTGCTTGATGTCCATGTATAAGTTTTTGGTTAGTTAATTGGATGAACTCATAGGGGCTGCTAAGGTAATGAATGATTATTCAAAATTGCAAGTTTTAGCAAAAGAAAAAAAACTGAAAACTGCCGTTTTTGGCCAAAAATGAGCCTAAAATGTGCAGAAAATGGCCAAAATATGGCAAAAATCAGCTAAAATGAAAAAGGGTTGTTTATTAAAAACAACCCCTTTTTTTATGCATGATTAATCAGCTTAACCTTTTACTCTTTCCACGTATTCCCCGCTCTTGGTATTGATACGGATCAGTTCACCTTCTTCCACAAAAAGCGGAACACTCACGCTGGCACCCGTTTCAACGGTGGCCGGTTTCAAAGTACGGGTGGCCGTATCGCCCCTTAAACCGGGCTCGGTATATGTTACCTGCAAAACGATTTTATCCGGTAATTCCACGGTCATAGGCAGTTCGGTTTCGGTATTGATCAAAACACCTACTTCCTGTCCTTCCTTTAAAAACTGGGGGGCATCCACCAGGTTTTCTGCCACGGCGATCTGCTCAAAAGTTTCGTTATCCATGAAGTTATAACCGGTGTCGTCCTTATATAAATACTGGAAAGCCTTTTTCTCCACCCTTACCGGGAAAATATTATCACCGCTGTTCCATGTTTTTTCGATAGAGCGGTTATTGTCCACCCCCTTTAATTTGGCCCAAACCTTGGCAGCCGCACGGGCTGTTTTGTTTTCGCCAAACTCCACGATGGAATATAAACTGCCGTCTAATTTAATGATCATACCACGGCTTATGTCCGATGTTGTTGCCATAAAGCGTATTTAATTTTAGGCGGCAAAAGTAAAGGAAAAAATTTGCTTTGTACCTTTTGGTGCAGGGTTTATTATGGGCAGGCCCGGCATTTCCGCAAGCCCTGTGAAACCCTCCAGCAATAAGGGAAATAACCAGCTTGCAGGCCCTTAACATTTCATTTTCAGGCAAAAAAATTAGCTTAGCAAAAAAAAGCATTGAAGAAATATATACTGGTGTTAGTACTGGCAGTTGCGGCGAAAACAGGGTTTTCCCAGGCTGATACCTCCTTATTGTACCTGCGCTTTCCCATTGTGCCCAGTTTCAGGCTGATTAATGTGGCCGACAGCAGCATTTTTACCAAACAGGAACTGAAAAAGAAAAAGGCTACAGTGATTATGATTTTCAGCCCTGATTGTGAACACTGCCAGGCCGAAACCAAAGAACTGACCGAAAAGATCCAGCTGTTTAAAAAGGCGCAGATCGTGATGGTGAGCCCGCTCGATTTTAACTACCTGCGAAAATTCTATGACGAATACCAGGTGGGTAATTATTCCAATATTACGATGGGGCGGGATCCCAGCTATTTCCTGGGCACATTTTATAAGGTGCGGTCATTTCCTTCGGTATTTGTATATGATAAAAAAGGCAATTTTGTCGACAGTTTTGTAGGACAGCACCCGGTGGAGGAAATTGCCGCCGCTATAAAATAACAGCATGAAAAGGTTATTAATCTCCCTGTTGTTCCTCGCTCTAAGTGTGCCGGCATTTTGCCAGGCCGATACAACGCCGCCATACTTGAAAACAAAACTGCGACCGTCCTTCAATATGCTTTCGACGGATTCTGTAGTATTCAACCAGTCTGTATTAAAAGGGAACCTTCCCACTGTCATCATGCTGTTCAATCCCGAATGCGGGCATTGCCAGGAGCAGCTGAAAACATTTTTGTCAATACCGGGTTTTGCCGGCAAGGTGCAGTTGCTGCTCTCCTCCACAGAAACACTGGCCAAGATCAAACTGTTTTCGGAAAAGTTCCAGTTGGAAAAATATCCCAATATCCTTATCGGCAAGGACCATAAATATTTTTTTGGAGGGTTTTATCAGCCAAAGACGATCCCCGTGCTGGCTGTTTATGACAGCAATAATAAACTGGTGTTTTTTAACCAGGGAAATGTAAGCCGCAAACAGCTCCAAAAACTGCTGCATTAAACTGCTACTTTACAAAGCGCTGACTCCACACAATTTCATCGGCGATCATGATCCGGATATCATAAATTCCACGGCCAAGATTGTTTACAGGAATACGGATGGTGGTGGTATAACTGGCGCACCGCAGCCTGTTAAGAATCGTTCCGTTAATACTTTGTATCTGAACATTGATAACGCCGGTGATCTTTTCTGCCCCTTTATACTGTAAAGTAAGTTCATCACCCACAGGCACAGGATACATGATCCAGTGATGGCTCCCGCCACTGATTACATTTACCGTTATTGAATATTCGGTTTGTCCGTTGGGGGCAATACACTGCAGGCGGTAATGGTTTTCTCCGTCAAAGGGATTGCTGTCGGTGCAAGTCCAGTTTTTATTGGAGCTGAACTGCATATTTTCCAGTCTCGCAATATCGTTCCAGTGAATATTGTCGTTGCTGCGCTGCACAATAATAGTTTTGATGCCCGATGTTTTCTGCTGCCATTTGATGACCACCAGTTTCTTTTTGGCGTCGTATACCGCCGTGATGGCAGGCGCAGTGAAATAAGTGGCTGACCGGTTGGGGAGGGCCGGTATGGCCGGGTAGCCGTTGCTTAGCAAGGCGGCAAACAGCAATTTTATCATGGCGAAACTTTTAGCTATATGGCTAACGAAAAAATCCGCCAAACTCTCTTAGAAAATCGTTAAAACAATACGGCGCTATTTTATCCTGCTTCATTTAAGCGGGTGCAACACGGGGCGCATTTACGCTATGCAATCGTTGCCGTGCTAAGCAAGCTCATATAATCACTGGTTTGCAGTGACCAACATCAGCAAAAAATGTGGATTAACTGCTTTTGCCCAATCAGGTATTCAGCTACCTTTGCGCCGGAAAATATTTTATAACACATAAATACATTGTACATGAAAGTAACTGTTGTAGGTGCTGGTGCCGTGGGTGCTACCTGTGCCGATAATATTGCACGTAAAGAATTGTGTAACGAACTGGTTTTACTGGATATTAAGGAAGGTATTGCCGAAGGTAAGGCACAGGATATGATGCAAACTGCAGCATTGCTGGGCTTTGATACCAAAATTACCGGCAGCACGAACGACTATACTAAAACTGCAGGAAGCGATGTGGTGGTTATCACCAGCGGTTTACCCCGCAAACCCGGTATGACCCGTGAAGAACTGATTGGTGTGAATGCCGGCATCGTAAAAGGTGTGGCTGAAAATATTTTAAAACATTCTCCCAATGCCATCATCATTGTTATCAGCAACCCGATGGATACCATGACATACCTGGCACTTAAATCTACCGGCTTGCCTAAAAACCGTATCATTGGAATGGGCGGAACACTCGACAGCAGCCGTTTTAAATACCAGCTGAGCCAGCACCTGGGCTGCAGTCCTGCCGACCTGAATGCACTGGTAATCGGCGGTCATGGTGATACTACCATGATTCCGCTCATCAGCAAAGCCACCTGGAACAGTGTGCCTGTAACCCAGTTCCTGGATGCTGAAAAGCAGGAGAAAATTGTAAAAGACACCATGGTGGGAGGCGCTACATTGACTGCACTCATCGGTACATCTGCCTGGTATGCACCCGGTGCGGCTGGTGCTGCACTGGTGGAAAGCATTATCCGCGATGAAAAGAAATTATTTACCTGCTGTGTTGCGCTGGATGGCGAATACGGACAAAAAGATATCTGCCTGGGCGTGCCCGTGGTGATTGGAAAAAACGGCTGGGAAAAAATTGTTGATATGGATCTGACCGCTGATGAAAAAGCCGCTTTTGAAAAAAGCGCCGCTGCGGTAAGAAGCATGAACGATGTACTGGCTACTTTGTAATTACTATATACCAGATATAAAAATTGCCCCCAGCAACATTGGGGGCAATTTTGTTTTATGTAACGGGCATTTGATCTTAATTCAGCAACTGTGGCGTTGCACACTTGTACATTATTTCTTTGTTGGACTTTTATGCAAATTTTGCAATTGTGGAAGTAATTTATCTTTCAGCCAAAATCATTACTTTGGTTTAATTAATACATTGTATGAAAACAGCAGTAACATTCCTGTGCCTGCTCTTACCGCTATTAACGTTTTCGCAAAATAACAGCGATACACTGACTGACTTTTTAGATAAAGAATGTGATGGCGGTAAGTTATTTACAATAGCTGAACACAACCCAACAGTGAAAGAGGGTATTGACAAACTTACAGACAGCCTGTTTGCATTTTTTCAAAAATCAGGCATGGTGATTTCTCCCAAAAAACTGCATTGCTTTTTATTGGTCACTAAAAATTCCCAGGTGGTAAAAGTTGAATACCCGCAAAAATACCCCTTGCTGACACCTGAGGAAAATACAGTGATCAGTGAAGGGTTAATAAAATATGGGTATATGTGGAACTGTGCAATGCAAAACGGATACAAAGTATGTGGATTTGCCCGGTTAGAAATAGATTTTACAGGTGCAAAACTTAAATTAAGATACCTGCCGATTCACTAACTCACCCCGCTCACCGCCATCTCCTTATTTATTTTTTGTACCAGCCCCTGGAGCACTTTACCCGGTCCCACTTCTGTAAACTGGGTTGCACCATCGGCCACCATGGCCTGAACACTTTGTGTCCACTTAACCGCCCCGGTTAACTGGTTAATTAAATTTTGCCTGATTACAGCAGGGTCAGATATGGCATGTGCTGCAACGTTTTGATAAACCGGGCAGCTGGGCGTATTGAAGGTGGTGGCTTCAATGGCTGCTGCCAGCTCCTGTTTTGCAGGCAGCATTAAAGGGGAGTGAAAGGCGCCGCCAACCGGCAATACCAATGCTCTTTTGGCTCCAGCGGCTTTCATTTGTTCACAAGCCATTTCAATGCCTTTTAAACTGCCGCTGATCACCAGCTGGCCGGGGCAGTTATAGTTGGCAGGAACCACCGCTTCTTCTGTTTCCACGTGTACCTTGCCGCAAATTTCTTCCACTTTTTCATCTGCCAATGCCAGTACGGCGGCCATGGTGCCCGGGTTTAATTCGCAGGCAGCCTGCATGGCTTTTGCCCGGATCGAAACCAGCTTCAGCGCATCTTCAAAACGCAGGGTGTTATTGGCCACCAGCGCACTGAATTCTCCCAGTGAGTGTCCAGCCACCATATCGGGGCGGGCATCAGCAAGTGTTTTGTAGGCAATAACCGAATGCAGGAAAACGGCCGGTTGCGTAACCTTTGTTTGTTTAAGATCCTCCTCCGTTCCCCCGAACATGATATCAGAAATCCTGAAACCTAAAATATCATTGGCCTGTTCAAATAATTCCTTTGCAACCGGATTGGTTTCGTACAGGGTTTTTCCCATTCCGCTGAATTGAGAACCCTGGCCGGGAAAGACATAAGCATGCTTCATTCGTTATAGTTTTAGAATACAAATAAAAATAAAAAATCCCTCAAACGGAGGGATGTCAAAGGTAAATGATAATCTTATCAATGCAATTTTGCACTGATGAGTTTTACAAACTCACTCCGGGTTTCATTCTTTTCAAATTCTCCCCAAAATGCCGAAGTGGTGGTAACCGAGTTTTGTTTCTGCACGCCACGCATCATCATGCAAAGGTGCGATGCCTCAATTACAACAGCAACCCCAAGCGGGTTCAGTGTTTCTTTAATGGAAGTCAGTATCTGGTGGGTGAGCCGTTCCTGTACCTGCAGGCGCCGGCTGTATACATCCACCACCCGGGCAATCTTGCTCAGCCCGGTGATCCAGCCATTGGGTATATATGCAACATGTGCCTTGCCATAAAAGGGCAGCATATGGTGTTCGCACATGCTGTACAGTTCAATATCCTTTACGATGATCATCTCGCTCACATCTTCGTGAAACTTGGCCGATTCGAGTATGGCATTGGCATTCATATGGTAGCCCTGGGTAAGAAACTGCATGGCCTTGGCCACCCGTTCAGGTGTTTTTTGCAATCCCTCGCGTTCAGGATCTTCACCCAAAAGCCGGATGCTTTCCCGGTATGTTTCTGTCAGTCCGTTTGTAACGGATTCATCGTACTGGTCTGTTTTCTTGTAAGCCATTCTTGTTATTTAAAAATGATTATGCAGGATACTCCACAAAGTTCTTTTGTGTTTCATACAGCCATAATTTCAAATCGTATTTCATGTCAATTTTATCCCTGAGTATCCTGTAAATAACCACAACGATATTTTCTGCTGTCGGGTTCAGTGTTTTAAATTCAGGCGTGTCTTCGTTCAGGTTTTTATGATCAAAGCGGTCGATGATTTGTTCTTTAACCAGGTCGCTCAGTATTTTCAGGTCGTACACATAGCCTGTTGCGGGATCCGTTTCGCCGGTTAATTTTACCACCAGTTCATAATTATGTCCATGGTAATTGGGATTATTGCATTTGCCAAATATCCTGTTGTTGGTGGCATCGTCCCATTCAGAATTGTACAGCCTGTGGGCAGCATTAAAATATTCTTTACGGTATACAGCAACTCTTTCAGCCATAAATAAAACCCCCTTTATTTTTTGCGGCTATGCCGGTAAATAGTGATTCTGTCTTAATCAGGGACAATGTTGCCGGTGCTGAAACAGAAGTCTGCTGTTCAAGTCATGCGGCTATTGAAGCTAATTACAATTAAAAATACCAATTGTTCGCAGGAAACAAAAATTAATCGCCGAAGTATTCCGTATATATTTTGGGTGTTTCCCTGAGTTTGAGGCGGTAAAGCACCACGCCTTCAGGTAAATGCGGGGCCAGCTGGTTCCAGATACCGATCACCAGGTTTTCAATGGAACACATTTTTCCGGCCATAAAATCCACATCCAGGTTCAGGTTTTTGTGATCCAGCTTTTCAATAACATGTTCATTAATAATGGAGCTGAGTTTCTTTACATCATATACAAAACCGGTATCCGGGTCGGGCATACCTTTAATGGTCACATCCAGTTCAAAATTATGCCCGTGCCAGTTTTCATTGGCACATCTGCCAAACACTTCTTCATTCTTTTCCCTGCTCCAGCCCGGGTTATATAATTTATGAGCCGCATTAAAATATTCTGTACGTGTAATGTAAACCATCCCGCTTCAAAATTTTCGCAAAGTTAGTTCTAAACGCTCAAAAATGCAGTATAAATGCGACTTTTGTGGCATGCAAATCCTGCTGGTAGCTGCTACCGACAACGAAATTGAGTTGTTTATTAACGCTTATCCGAATCTGGATATCCTCGTAACAGGAGTCGGCGCTGCTGCATGCATGTATCATGTTACAAAAAGGCTGTATAAAGAAGAATATGATTTTGTGATTCAGGCAGGAATTGCGGGGGCATTCACCACCGAACTTGAACTGGGGCAGGCTGTGCTTGTAAAGCAGGACAGCTTTGGCGACCTGGGTACCGAAGAAAAACATGTTTTTACACCCTGTACCCGGTCGGGACTGATCCCTGCTCACCAGTTTCCTTATGCCGATGGCTGGCTGATGAATATGGCCGGTATTCCCCGGGAAACCACATTGAAAACTGTAAAAGCAGTAACGGTTAATAAAGTTACCGATGATATTGTGCAGCGCCAGCAATTGCTTACGGTGTACAATCCACAGATAGAAACCATGGAAGGAGCCGCATTGCATTATGCCTGTTTAATGGAAGATATCCCGTTTGTGCAATTAAGAAGCATCAGCAACTATGTTGGCGAACGGGATAAAAGCAAATGGAAAATCAAAGAAGCATTTGAATCACTGAGCAAAGAGCTTGTAACGCTGATCAATCAAATAACCCTTCACCCCATCAATTAATCAATTTGAAACTGACGCTTGGGTTTTCTCCCTGTCCAAATGATACATTTATTTTTGATGCACTTGTAAATAACAAGATCGATACAGCTGGTCTTGAATTTGAGGTGGTGCTTGATGATGTGCAGACCTTGAATGAATGGGCCACATCGGGGCGCCTGGACATCACAAAACTGAGTTATGGCGTGTTGCCCCTGGTGCTTGATACATATATTGTGCTCAACAGCGGCAGTGCACTGGGCCGGGGAGTGGGGCCGTTGCTGATAAAAAAGGGTCATGCAACTGAAGTTTTGCCTTCAGCAAATGACGCGGCAAACCCCGGATCATTTACCGTGGCGATACCCGGTGAAAATACCACGGCACATTTATTGTTTTCACTCGCTTATCCGGCTGCAAAAAACAAGCTGTTTCTCCGGTACGATAAGATTGAAGATTTTGTTTTGCAAGGAAAGGGGCTGGGTGTTATTATACATGAAAACAGGTTTACTTACCAGGATAAAGGACTGCAGAAGATCACCGACCTCGGTGATTACTGGGAACAGGAAACCGGTAATCCCATTCCGCTGGGAGGTATTGTAATTAAAAGAGGTTTGGATGCTGTGGTGCAAAAGAAAGTGGATATGCTTATCAGGCAAAGCATCGCATATGCATACAAAAATTACCCTGAACTGAATGATTATATCCGCAAACACTCACAGGAAATGAGTGAAGATGTGATGCGGCAGCATATCGATCTCTATGTGAATGATTATTCCCTCTCATTGGGAGATGAAGGCCGGAAAGCAGTACATAAACTCTTGGATGTATATGACGGTATGAACCCCGGAAAAAAATATACAGGAGATATTTTTCTTGAATCTTAGTCTTTCAATCCTGCAGTCAAATCTTTTTTGAGTGCCTTGCCATAAACTTCGAGGCAGCGTTTCCTTGCCATATCATGCTCCACAATTGGTTTGGGATAACTGAACTCCTGGAACTCGGGCACCCATTTTTTTATATAGGTAAAATCGGGATCAAATTTTTTGGTTTGTAAATAAGGATTGAACACCCTGAAATAAGGCGCTGCATCGCAACCACTTCCTGCTGCCCACTGCCAGCCGCCATTATTGGCAGCCAGGTCAAAGTCAAGCAGCTTTTCTGCAAAATAGGCTTCACCCAGTCTCCAGTCGAGTAAAAGGTGTTTTGTCAGGAACGAGGCAACGATCATGCGCACCCGGTTATGCATATAGCCGGTGGTATTCAGTTCACGCATGCCGGCATCCACGATCGGGTATCCTGTTTCTCCCTTACACCATCTTTCAAATTCTCCGTTATCCCTGCGCCATTCGATCGCATCATATTCAGCTTTGAACGCTTTTCCCTTGCCAACCTTTGGGAAATGCCAGAGGATCATGTGATAAAATTCCCGCCAGATCAGTTCATTCAAATAAGTTTCAGAAAGATTTTTTGCCGCAGCTGCCAGTTGCCTGATGCTGACCGTTCCAAACCGCAGGTGCAGCCCTAAACGGGATGTGCCATTAATGCCTGGAAAATCCCGCTGTTCCTTGTAATGCTTCACCAGTTCTTGATCCAGCTGGCTGGAAGGGAAGGCGTTATTCGCAGCAGAAAAGCCGATGGCTTCCAGTGAAGGGATGGGTTGGGGTGCCTGTTTAAAAAAATTGCCAGAATATTTTGATGTGGGATATGGTTTGAGGTGAAAATCGGTGAGCACGGCTTTCCATTTCCGGCTGTAGGGGGTGAAAACGGTATAGGGTTTACCATCATCTTTTAGTACTTCATCTTTTTCAAGTATTACCTGGTCTTTGTAAGTATGAAAATAAATCCCGTTTGACTGAAGCAGGTCCGCAATACCTTTATCCCGCTGCAAGGCATAGGGCTCATAGTCGTGGTTGGTGAAAACCGCCTTTATATTGTATTGTTGCAATAACCTGTTGTAAACTTCTTCAGGAGTGCCAGCATATACCTGCAGCGAAGCGTTGTTTTTTGTTAATTCCTGTTGAATTTCCTGCAGTGTGTGGTGTATAAATGCTACTCTTTTATCAGATTTGTCCTCCAGTAAACGAAGAATATTGGTATCGAAAATGAAAATGGGGAGTACCGGGATGCCGTTTTTTAAGGCATGAAAAAGTCCTGCATTATCCTGTAGTCTCAAATCCCTTCTGAACCAAAAAATATTTACGGCCTGCATATAGTATTGATATCAGATTCAAACAAACGAACTAGGAAATGGTTGGCAGCAACATGGTAAATATTTTCTGTGTAAAGGCATGCTGGTATTCTTTTTCGCCGATACGTTGTACCCAGCGAAGGTTATAGATGGAATTGGTGAGAAAAACCTCATCTGCAGTGAGCAGTTCCTGCGTGGAAATTTCTTTCTGTATGCAGCTGATTCCGGCTGTCTTTAATTCATCTACCAGTTGCGACCGCATAATGCCCGCAATACAGCCCTCGCTCAATGCCGGTGTGTAAACGGTATCATTCTTAACCAGGAAAAGATTGGCAATGGTGGTTTCACATACATGCCCGTATGTATTCAGCACGATCGCGTCATTCCACTTTTCTTTTTTAGCAAACCCGGCAGCCATTGCATAGGGAAGAAAATTATTGTGTTTGAGATTGCTGAGTATATCACAGCTTTTTTTCACTTCTTCATAGATGCCCAGTACCAGGCCATTGCTGTTCAGGCTTTCATTAGCGGCAGGAAGCGGCCATGTTTCAATAATGTATTCGGGAAGCTGGCTGATGGGATCATACAGGCCTCCGGGCCCGCGTATAATGGTAAGCCGCACCCTTGCCGCATTCTCGTGCCCATTTTTTTTTGCAAGCTTCAGTATGGTTTCGGTGATATTCTCAGGTGTGAAATGTTTGGGTATTTCAAATTGAAGGATATGCAACCCCTTCCACAGCCGGGCAAAATGTTCGTTGGATAGAATGAGTTTGCCCTGCTTCAGCTTCATGGTCTCAAAGAGACCGTCTCCAAACCTTACACCACGGCTGGAGGCATGAAGCACGGTTTCGTTTTCCTTATACATTTTACCGTTATAGCAGAACCAGGTCATGCGCAAATATACATAAGTAAAATGCCGCCAGTACTGGCGGCATTTACTTCTTCATTACAGTTTTAGAGACTTAGTTTAATTTGTATGGGGGTTACAGTTGTTCGTCAATGATTTTATGTTTTACAGCATACATGATAAGCCCGGCAGTGCTTTTTGCCCCTGTCTTCACTTTCAGTTTATCACGGATGGCTTCAACAGTCCTGGGGCTCAGGTCAACAATATCTGCAATTTCCTTGGTGCTTTTTTCCTCGCACATCAGCCTCAGGATGGTTGTTTCTTTATCATTCAGCTGCGCTTCCTGCTGCATTAATTTTTGCGGACCGGCAAAATTGCGCTGTTTCAGGTTGCTGAGCAGGGCCTTATTGGTAAGTGAGTTGAAATAATATTCCTGTTCATAACAGGTGCGTATCGCTTCGTAAATAATTTCACTGTCGCTTGTCTTTGTCAGATAGCTGTTGGCACCCAGTTCCATCAGTTTGGTGATCATACTGTGGTCATCCACCATGGTGAGCATGATCACTTTAATATTGGGGTTCAGCTTTTTAATTTCCGGCAGTGTGGCAATACCGTCCATTACGGGCATCTGTATGTCAAGCAGGATTACATCCACATCAATGCTTTTAAGCATGTTGAGCAGGTGCATGCCATTGTCGGCTTCTGCGATAACGGTTATATCTTTTTTTGCACTTAGTGCAGTTTTAACACCAGCACGGTACAAAACGTGGTCATCCGCAATGATTACTTTAATTGGCTCACCGGATTCATTTCTCGAAATCATAATATATTGGGTTAGTTGGATTAGTAGTTTTCTCTATACTAACGCTGAACTGCAAGTTCAAATTATATTCAGTAACGAGAAAGCGTGTAATTACCCTATGTTGGGGATGGGAATTTTACGATATGGTTTTAGGAATGACGGCTATTGAAATACCGGGCCGGGGTAAATTCCGGCATTTTCCCAAAAGAAAAGAACAAGTATTACTGTAATTCTTAACCCATTCAGTAAAATACTTGTTCGTTAGTTTAAAAGGGTACTGGTACATGAGGGAAATTACATGGTAGATTTTCTCAGGCCTGGCACTAAAACTTTCCATGCAATTTCACCTCAATATGGTCTAGGGCGGGTGCCTCACTTTAAATATGTTTTTCAACTGGTGCATAATAGGGTACGGAATAAAAACGGGACAAATAGTACGGATTATCTTTATGCAACAAATATGGAAAACTGCTTTAACGGGCGCAAGGGAAAAAAAACAGGAAAGAGGGGGATTTTTCTGATGAAATAGTTAAGTATAATGAGTACTATTGATAGTAAAATTTAATTTGTGAGAAATTTATATGATACAGTGATTTGGGTTGGTACTGGATTTATTCTGGTTTCCTTATTGTATTCGATAAAAAGTAGTAAGACAAACAAGTATTTGTACTTAAATAGGTTTTATATTATTACTTTAATAACTCTTGCAATATCATTAAATGCAATATTGGGCTTTCTGTTAAGGTTATATGGCAAAACAATCTACGTCTCTATACAAAATGTACTTTTCTTTTTTGATCTGTTATTTTGGTCTCACTTTTTTTTGAAAATCCTAAAAAGAAATAGAAAAGAAGTGAAGGTGATAATTTTTATTTCAGTTATTTCAGTTTTTTCATTAAGACTTTATTTGGGTTTTTTTGAAAAAAACTTTCAAGTACATGCATTGTCAAATCTTTCCAAGTTGATCTTATGTTTATTTTATATTAACGAATTGTTTAAAAGTAATCTCAAGTTAGATCTGAAAAGGGACCCGGCTTTTTGGATTGTGACAGGACTATTTTTCTATTGTGCAATATCTTCTCCTGTATACGCAATTCACTCTTATTTAATATTGAAACTCAATAATGATTTAGTAGGCAACATTTTTGCCTCAACAAATATTGCAATTATAATTATGCATTTACATTTTATTAAAGCTTGTCTATGCTCAATTCATCCTCGCAAAGCATTTTGATTTTTGTAATTATTTGCTCTGTTCTTATATTATTACTTATTTCATTTACAACATTTCTTTTGTTTCAATATCAACAAAAGCAAAACGCATATTTTAAAGATATCGAGACCCTTAAAACCTCGTATGAAAATACACTGCTGCAATCGCAGCTGGAAATACAGGAGCTCACTTTTCAGAACATTTCAAGAGAAATTCATGATAATATCGGGCAGAAACTTACGTTGGCAAAACTGCATTTGAACACCCTTTGTTTGCATGAGCCCCAATATGTGATGAAACAGGTTGCGGAGAGTGTGAGCATGATCGGGGAAGCGATTAATGACCTTTCTGATATCAGCCGCAGCATGAGCAGTGAAGCGCTGCTCAACAATGGATTTCTCAACGCGGTTGAGTTCGAAGCGGCTAAACTGAAACAATCCGGCCTGTATGATATTTCTTTAAATGCCAGCGGCAATACCATTTTCCTGGATGCCAATACAGAGCTGGTATTGTTCAGGATATTGCAGGAAGCAATCAATAATATTGTAAAACACGCGGTAGCTTCCCGCATAAGAATTCAGCTGGATTATTACCCGCAAAGGCTGCGCATGCAAATTGCTGATAACGGAAAGGGCTTTAACCCCACACTAAAAAATGAAGGTACCGGGCTTGGAAATATAAAGAAAAGAACCACTGTGCTGAACGGGACGATGAATATTCAGAGTGCTCCCGGGCGGGGTACAACCCTGGCGATTGAAATACCCATAAATGATAAAGATGGAAAAATATAAACTTATACTGGCGGACGATCATATTCTTTTGAGAGACGCTCTGGCAAATCTTATCGGCTCCTTCAGTGAATTTACCATTACGGCGCTTGCCGGTAATGGTAAGGAAGTGCTTGCTTTATTTGAAAAAGGCGCTCTCCCGGATATTGTTTTAATGGACCTGAACATGCCGGAAATGGATGGTTATGAAACGGCCAAATGGCTGGCAAATAAATTCCCATCAGTTAAAATTGTAGTGTTAACTATGTACGACAGTGAAATTGCTTTGATACGGTTATTGCAGTCTGGCGTACATGGTTTTTTGAAAAAGGATATTCACCCTTCTGAACTGCGGTCGGCTTTACTCACTGTAGCCGGGGGCGATTATTACTATACAAATCATTCCACCAATAAAATAGCAGGTCTCTTCCGGACCGCGTCAGGAGTGGAAAAAGCCATGCTCAGCGATACCGAAATTACCTTTTTGAAAATGGCCAGTACAGATATGACCTATAAGGAGATTGCGCACGCCATGCATATGACGCCCAGGAGCATCGACTCGTACAGGGATACCTTATTTACCAAACTGGATGTAAAAAGCAGGGTGGGGTTGGTGATCTATGCCGTGAAAAACGGGGTGGTGACTTTTTAAGTTTTTACTCGATCAGTTTATTCCGCATACCGTACATGATAAGTCCGCCAATGGTTTTGGCATCTACCTTGGTCTTCATATTCTGGCGTATGGTTTCAATTGTTCGAGGACTCAGGAAAATGATCTTTGATATTTCCTCCGTGGTTTTATCCTCGGCAAGTAACTTCAGTATCTTCAGCTCTTTTTCGTTAAAATGCACCGGAGTATTGGTGCCGTAATGCTGCCTCACATTTTTTTTCTGCATCAGCTTTCCCATCACTGCTTTATTCACCAGGTCGTTGAAATAAAAGTCGTCATTCATGCAGGTCAGGATAGCCTCATATATCTCCTCCGGGTCTGTTGTTTTGGTGAGATATGCATTGGCGCCCATTTCCATCATTTTACTGATCATTTGCTGATCGTCGTACATGGTCAGTACGATGATCCTGATATCCTCGTATTCCTTACGGATCAGTTGAATGGCGTTGATGCCATCAATTTCGGGCATCCTGATATCCATTAATAGCACGTCCGGTTTCTTGATTGAAATCTTATGCATCATTTCCTTCCCGTCTTCAGCTTCCCAAAGCATCTTCAGGTTTTCTTTGCCGGAAAGGGCCATTTTTATCCCATCGCGGAAAATCTTGTGGTCATCTGCAATTGCAATCTTGATAAAATTCTCAATGCTCATAGTTTGGAGGTGGGGTTAGTAGAATCAGGCTCAAGTTACAATTTTACCGGTAGTGTGAACTTGAGCCGCTGTTTATATATGTTGTTTTTTTTATCCACATAGTGTTGACGACGCCATAAATCGTAGAAATATCCCGTAATTTTACTGCTGTTTTATTACCGTTAAGATACGAGTGCGAAATGCACAAGTACTCAATTATGAGGTATTAACAGAACGCAGAAAATAGAGAAGTATTGCGCTTGCGGGCACAGGGTTACCCTGCTATTTTTGTTCCTGTTGATTGACATCGGTTCACGAATTGCTTTAAATCCAACAATCCGATAAAAACTGATTAAAATCCGCTTATCCTGAAAAATCTCTTTGTGCTTGTGTTGTCGGTGTCAATCAACTTTTAGTACCCATTTTAATTCCAATACCACTGAACCAGGCCTTTTAAACAGGATTATGAATCTCTGACTTATCAGCTCTGAATCTGCTCTGGCCTTTTTGCCGGGCTGCCACAAAACGAATATCGTAAAACTGCTATGGTAAAGATACGAACATCTTTCATAGTAATTTTACTATTTTTATTCGTATATTTACCCCATCATCATTGCTTATTTTACGTTGTAAAATTACTGAAACCCTTTACTGTAGTGGATTTTGCCTATTTATCCACATTTCCACAGACAGCTGGCGTATTTGCCACAACCAGGATTCTAAACACTTTTACAACGGAAATTACTTTTAAACCACTAAAATTATTAAACCATGTGGGGAATTTTTGACATTGCCGAATCACTTGTTTCAGTTATTGGTAAATTGTTTTTTTAAATCAGTTTTTCTTATTTTTGAAGGAAATTACTGATTATAAAAGGTTTATCGTACATAACTTTCTTTTTTGAAATTATACCTTTTCTTCTTTGCATTTTAAAGTTTAAAAGCTTAAAAAGCAAAGATTTAAAGGTTTTTTTTATTTACACCTTACTCCTTTTTATACTATTCGTACCCGTATTTTACTTTAGATTTATTAATAAATCTGATGTTTATCGGTTGATTTTTTTAAGGATATTTCTATTAGTTGAGTTTGTCCTAATATCAATCGTATTTCTATATAATATCCGAAGTAAATTTCTAAAGCAAATAATTCGGATCATCCCTCTTTTTTTTATCTCCTTCTCTATCTACGACTATAGCATAAGTCCAGCTGATAAGTTTAGTTTTAAACCTTTAGCTGCGGAATGTTTGATACTCTTGATATACATAATTTATTTCCTTTATGAAAAAATACAAATCAATACATCTGTGCCAATTTACCAGACGAAAATATTTTGGATAGCGGTTGCGTTTATAATTTATAGTTCAGGTAATTTTTTTCTTTTCCTATATTCAACAGAATCTGTGAAAAATGAAGAATACTATTTTCAATATACTCTCGTTTATAGCACATTTACGATTTTAAAAAATATCGCTTTAGGTGTTGGGATATTTATAAACCAACCAGTTGAAACTAATCAAGGCCCCAATTTAATAACCCAAAACTCCTTTTCTAATTCAAATGTATTTAATGAAGAGGGTTTCTAATACAGATTTGAGTAATGCTTAAGATACTCCAAATAAGCAATAGCACGAGTTCCTATATGTTGTTTTTCGGAACTCTTGGAATGTTGGTTTTGGCCTTTGGCATTATTGCGTTTGTTATCCTACATAATCGAAAAGTAAGTAAATATAATGCACAGCTCAAACAACTCGAAGAAGAAAAACAACAAATCCTGTTAAATGCTTCCATCCGTTTCCAGGAAGAAGAACGTAACAGGATAGCCGCTGATTTGCATGATGATGCAGGGCCATTGCTTGCAACAGCACGTTTATACTTAAACGAAAATCTTGTTAACCAGGAGAAGGCCCAGCAATTACAGAGTATTTACAGCGCCAAACAAATCATTGACGACGCCATCCTTCTCATCAGGAACATCAGTCACAGCCTCATGCCGCCCACGCTCAAAAACTTTGGTTTGGAAAGCGCGGTAAACGACCTGTTTTCAAAAATCAGCGGCAGCGGCAGTATCAATGCAAGTGCACGCTTTCACGACTACCGTACCCGGCTAAGGGTAGAACAGGAACTGCTCGTGTTTCGTATTATACAGGAGCTCGTAAACAATGTCTTCAAACACAGCAATGCCGGCTTTATCCATCTTACACAAAATAACAGCGGCAGCAATATGTATTTCCGGCTGCACCATGATGGCAGTGGTATTGTTCAGGCGGATTTCGAAAAACTCAACCAGAGTGCTTTGGGCCTGGGGCTTAAAAATATTGCCAGCCGGATTAAAGTGCTTAAAGGAAGGATCTTTTTTGAAATCGACCCCAGTCATACTTATTACAAGGTTACGATCGAGGTCCCAATGGAACCGGTTATTTAACTGATTGTGATACTTTTTTACCTGTTTTAACCCTAAAACCGGCTTTGTTAAATCAAATACAATACAGTACCAATAAATTGAAACATAATCCGTAATTTTACGGTACCCTCAAAAAACTATGGAAGAAATAAAAGTTGCCATTGCTGATGATCATAAGATTTTTCGCAAAGGCGTTATACTATCCCTGCGTTCTTACACCAATCTTAAATTTGTTCTCGAAGCAGATAATGGAGAAGAACTGCTTGAAAAGATCCCCGAATTTCAGCCAGATGTGATTCTTTGCGACTTAAAAATGCCTAAAAAAGATGGCATTGATACCACAAAAATGATCACGAAGAATTTCCCCAACATACGTGTGATCATTCTTACCATGTACGAGGATGAACGCTTTGTCGGGCACCTGATGGACTGTGGTGCTGCGGGCTATTTGCTGAAAAGCACCGAACCGGCTGAAATCCGTAAAGCGATTGTGGATGTGATGCGTACCGGGTTTTATCTTAACCCTTTTGTGAATAAGGTTTTAATCAAAAAAAATTATTCCAAGCAAAAATTTAATCCCAACCTCACTTCAGAAGTTGTGCTGAGCGAGCGGGAAAAAGAAGTGCTTACCCTGGTTTGTATGGAATTTACCGCGGCAGAAATTGCCGCCAAGATGGATATCAGTTCCCGTACGGTGGAAGCGATTAAGGACAGGCTGATGGAACGCTTTGGTGTGAAGAACTCTGTAGGGCTTGTATTCTATGCAATGAAAAATTCCCTCATAGACTGATCTCGTTTTAGATAAAAAAAATCCCGGTACTGTACCCGGGATTTTTTTGTCAGGTTAAATCTTGCCAACCATTTTTTCGGGAATTACCCATTCATCAAATTCTTTTTCTGTTAAGTAACCAAGTTTAACGGCCATGGCCTTTAAGGTGGTGTGTTCCTTATGCGCTTTTTGTGCAATTTCAGCAGCCTTGTAATACCCAATCTTTGTGTTTAGGGCTGTTACCAGCATCAGGCTGTTATCCACGTGCTTTTTAATGTTTTCCTTTATCGGCTCAATTCCCACAGCACATTTATCATTGAATGAAACACAGCCATCGCCGATCAGTCTTGCGCTGTGCAGGAAATTATAGATCATCACCGGCTTGAACACATTGAGTTCAAAATGTCCTGTTGCTCCGCCAATATTGATGGCAACATCATTACCCATTACCTGTGCGGCGATCATAGTAAGTGCTTCGCATTGTGTTGGATTAACCTTGCCGGGCATTATTGAAGAGCCCGGCTCATTATCCGGGATAAATATTTCACCAATACCGCTGCGTGGTCCGCTGCTGAGCATGCGGATATCGTTGGCGATTTTCATCAGGCTTACCGCCACTGTTTTTAAAGCACCGTGTGCTTCAACTATGGCGTCATGCGCTGCCAGCGCTTCAAATTTATTATCCGCTGTTTTAAAAGGCAGCTTCGTAAGCTTTGCTATATGTTTTGCAACATTTACATCGTACCTGGGCGGAGTGTTTATCCCGGTTCCCACGGCGGTACCACCCAATGCCAGTTCACTGAGGTGTGCCAGGCTGTTTTTAATGGCCTTCATGCCGTGATCAAGTTGTGAAACATAACCGCTGAACTCCTGTCCCAACGTAAGTGGTGTGGCATCCATAAAATGTGTACGGCCAATTTTTACCACTTTTTTAAAAGCCTTTGCTTTTTTGTCCAGCGTATCCCTCAGTTTTTTAATACCGGGTATGGTGGTTTCAACCAGTATTTTATAAGCTGCAATATGCATTGCAGTAGGGAAGGTATCATTTGAAGATTGCGATTTGT
Organism: Ferruginibacter sp.; assembly: GCA_046329655.1. Lineage (GTDB taxonomy): Bacteria > Bacteroidota > Bacteroidia > Chitinophagales > Chitinophagaceae > Ferruginibacter. Next base: position 107,116 of record JAXLUD010000006.1, on the reverse strand, counting down.
TTACATCGTCATTAGGATGGAGGTATTTGTCTTTATCGGCCAGCTTTCCGCCATTTATAACATGACCCCTGTATGCAACCACTTCATTTACATTCATATTACTCTGTGTGCCACTGCCAGTTTGCCAAACCACTAACGGAAAATAGTCGTTTAGTTTTCCATCCAGTATTTCTTTGCAGACTTTGCCAATCAGGTCGGCTTTCTTTTTGGGAAGCACGCCTGCATCGTAATTGGTTAAAGCAGCCGCATGTTTTAAATAAGCAAATGCCTGGATAATTTCTTTCGGCATCCTGTTTATATCCTGCGCAATTTTGAAGTTGTCTATACTGCGCTGGGTTTGTGCGCCATAGTATGCATCAACAGGCACTTTCACTTCGCCCATGGTGTCTTTTTCAATTCTGAATTCCATAAAACGTAAATATTATTTGGTGTTTGGAAAATAGTGGCGCAAAGATAGTGATTATCCCCCCGGCCAAAACTGAACTACATCATAAAATATCCAGCCCCTTATTTGCGGATGTTGGGTATGCAGGTAAAGCCTATTTTAATTACATTTGGTTACCTGACTAATTATGAAAAAACGCATCCTCTTTTTACTTGCCCTGGCAGTGTCACTGCAAACCTATGCCCAGGAACTGATACCAAAACCAACGGCACCCCAGCTTGCCTGGCACGATATGGAATTTTATCTTTTTATGCATTTTGGCCCCAATACTTTTACCGACCTGGAGTGGGGGCATGGGAATGAAAAAGAAGAAGTGTTTAATCCTGCACAGTTAGACTGTAACCAGTGGTGCCGGGTGGCAAAAACTGCGGGGGCAAAGGGGATTATTATTACAGCAAAACATCATGACGGTTTTTGCCTGTGGCCCAGCAAATTCAGTACGCATACTGTAAGAGAAAGCAAATGGAAAGACGGCAAAGGGGATGTGCTGAAAGAATTGTCGGCAGCCTGCAAAAAGTACGGACTGAAATTCGGGATATATATTTCTCCCTGGGACAGGAATCACCCGGATTATGGTACAGAAAAATACAATGATGTATTTGTGGGTATGATGACAGAGCTGTTTACTAATTATGGCCCTGTTTGGGAACTGTGGTGGGATGGTGCCAACGGAGAGGGTCCTAACGGAAAGAAGCAGGTGTACGACTGGAAACGCTTTCGTGAAACTGTAAAAAAACTATCACCAGCTACAGTAGTGTTTAGCGATATTGGACCCCAGGTTCGATGGGTGGGAAATGAAAACGGAATTGCGGGCGCCACCAACTGGAATAACCTGGATACAGATGGATTTGAGCCGGGTGCAAAAGCCCCCATTACCGATACGCTGAACAGGGGTAATGTCAATGGGAAATACTGGATTCCTGCCGAATGTGATGTGAGTATCCGGCCCGGCTGGTTCTATCATAAAACAGGAGACAGCAAAGTGAAAACCCCGCAGGAATTATTCCAGTTGTATTTGAAAAGCGTTGGGCGTGGAGCGAATTTACTGCTGAATGTTCCTCCTGATAACCGCGGGCTTATAACAATGTATGATTCGGCAGCACTCCACGGGTTTAAAAAATTGCGGGATGCAGGTTTTGCTGAGAATGTTTTCAAGAAAGCAGCCACTTATTATTTGCGGGGGGGTATTTTAATGAAAGCCCCGGCAGTAACTGATGGAAATATGCAAACTGTTCAGCCAATGATGGCAGCCGTGAATCATTCAGTCGGTGTGGAGATAAAGCGCAATAAAAAAATAAATTGTGTTGTGCTGCGTGAAGATATCCGCAAAGGTCAGCATTGTATTGCTTTTAAACTGCTGCTGTTTAACAGCAAGGATGAACTGGTGAAGGAGATTTATGGAACCACCATCGGCAGAAAAAGGATCATCAGTTTTCCCGCAGTGGATGCCAATACGATTGAACTGACCATCGAAGACCAGAAAAATACAACGGGTATTGCGGAGATAGAAGCATACTATATCAATGAATCTCTTATCGAAAAATAATTTTGCATGAAAAAAACGATTGCCTGCCTCCTGCTTGTATATACTTTGCAAGCCGGGGCCCAGCCTTACCAGGCCAGTTGGGAAAGCCTGGATAAACGGCCCGTGCCAGCCTGGTTTACCAATGCCAAATTCGGCATCTTTATCCATTGGGGGGTATATGCGGTGCCCGGCTGGTGTACAAAGGGAAACTATGCAGAGTGGTACCAATACGGCCTGCAAACCAATGATACGGCACGCCAGAAATTTCATGCTGCAAAATTTGGCAACCGCAGTTATTATGATTTGGCAAATGACTTTAAGGCTGAGCTGTTTAACCCCGATGAATGGGCGAAATTATTTGAGCAAAGCGGGGCAAAATATATTGTGCTTACATCCAAACATCATGATGGATATACGTTATGGCCCAGTAAGGAAGCGAATAAAACATGGGGCTTTCCCTGGAATGCGGTGGATATCGGCCCCAAAAGAGATTTGATCGCAGATCTTTTTAAAGCAGTGCGTAAAACAACTGTGCATGCGGGCATGTACTATTCTTTATACGAATGGTTCAATCCTTTATGGAAAAATGACAAAGCAAAGTTTGCCGAAGAACATACCTGGCCGCAGATGAAAGACCTTATCAATAATTACCAGCCGGATGTTTTTTGGACAGACGGCGACTGGGATGCCAGTGCTGATGTTTGGAAAAGCAAGGAATTCTTATCATGGCTTTACAATGAAAGCGTGGTGAAGGAAAAAGTGGTCGTGAACGACCGCTGGGGCAGTGGCATCCGTTTTAAACATGCCGGTATTTATACCCCCGAATACCAGCCCGAGCTGGATTTTGAAGATCATGCATGGGAAGAAAGCCGTGGCATGGGTTTTAGTTATGGTTATAACAGGGAAGAAGATGCATGGGATTATAATTCCACCCAGTCACTGGTGCTGCAGTTAATTGATAAAGTAAGCCGCGGTGGAAATTTTTTGCTGGATATCGGGCCCGATGAACACGGCAAAATTCCGCCCATCATGCAGGAACGTTTGATGCAGATGGGAGAGTGGCTCAAAACAAACGGTGAAGCAATTTATAATACCACCCGCTGGAAGATGCATTCGCAATGGAGTGATGGAAACCGCGATTATAAAAACCGCAGTGGTGATATGCTCCTGAAGATTACGATTGATCCTGACCCAGGTTACGCAGTGAAAGAATTTTTTTACACATACAATCCGTCTGAAAACTCTCTTTATGCGATTCTTCCAACCTATCCCGGTAACAGGAAGCTGTTTTTAAAAAACCTGCAGTTACCACAGGGTACGCAGTTAAGTTTTCTTTCCACAAAAGATTTGCTGCAATGGAAACAGGCGGGTGCCAACGTGGAAGTTGATCTGCCGGAATACAATCCCAATCAGATCAAAGCTCCCTATGCGTATGTGATTAGGATCGCTGATTTTGGGAAATATACTGCCACCCCCGCTATCCGGGCCGTATATGACCTGTCACTGAAGCCCATTGTCACGATTGAGAACTTAATTGAAGGTGCTGCTGTTTATTATACAACCGATGGTTCAGATCCAACCCTGCAGTCAGCTGTTTATACAAAACCATTTTTAGTTGGAAAAACATCGCTGGTTAAAGCAATGGCTGTTAAAACCGGTTGGCTCAGCAGTAATATTTCATCGCTGCAGGTTAAAACATATTCCCTGCAGCATTCAATAAAGAAAGCCGGAGCACAGCCGGGTATTCAATACAAATATTTTGAGGCAGAAAATTTTTCCATCAAAAAACTGGAGGCGCTTCAGCCGCTGAAAAATGGAACGACTGCGAAGGTTGAAACAATGCTAAAACAGCGCCCGGAAAAATATGCTTTTGTATTTGATGGCTATATCAGGATTGCTAAAACAGGATTGTATCATTTTTATACCACGAGTGACGATGGCAGCCAGCTGCTGGTTGATGACCAGCTGGTGGTAAACAACGATGGCAACCACGGAATGGAAGAAAGATCAGATAAAGCATACCTGGAGAAAGGCTTCCACAAGATCAAAATATACTATTATGATAATGGCGGGGGGAACGGACTGGAAGTAAATTATCACCTGCAGGGGCAAGCCAAACAGCCGCTCCCTGCAAGTGTTTTATTTCATTGATCTGTATCAGCCGTTGAAATTTGCTTTCCGTTTTTCTAAAAAAGCGGTAACCCCTTCTTTCATTTCATCGGTGCCGAAGCATTCGCCAAATGCCTCAATTTCTTTTTCGTAGCCGCTTTTGCCATTGGTATAGGCACTGTCGCTTACCACCGCCACATTTACACAATTGATCACTTTGCTGATGGCATTGGGGCCCTTTGTCATAATGTTGTTTAAAATTTTCCTGGTTTCTTCGAGCAGGCGTTCCTGGCTGGTAACATGATTAACGAGGCCAACTGCTGCGGCTTCATGCGCATCGATCATCCCGGCAGTCATCATCAGTTCCATGGCCTTGCCTTTGCCCACGAGTTGTGTAAGGCGTTGTGTGCCGCCATAGCCGGGAATCAGTCCTAAATTCACTTCTGGCTGACCAAATTTTGCAGTATCACTTGCAAGCCTGAAATGACAGGCCATTGCAAGTTCACAGCCGCCGCCCAGTGCAAAGCCGTTTACGGCAGCAACAACGGGTTTGGGGCAGCTTTCAATTTTATTAAATACCATTTCCTGCCCCCGGCGGGCCAGTTCAGTTCCTGCTTCAGTATTCATACTTAAAAATTCACTGATGTCGGCACCGGCCACAAATGCTTTGGGGCCCGCTCCTGTGAGGATAGCTGTTTTGATTGCCGGGTTTGTATAAACTTCATCAAGCGCAAGGCTTAATTCATCTATTACGGCTTTGTTAAGTGCATTTAATTTATCAGGGCGATTAATGGTAATGGTGCAAATGCCGGCATCAACAGCAAACAGGATCGTGTTGTACATAAGTGTTTTTTCCAAAAATAAAAAAAAGCGCATCAATTACGATGCGCTGAAGAAAAACCCTGTTGAAAATTACTGAAATCCACTTTATGCTGCGTCCCGAAATTACTGGAGCTTGAAGCTTGCTTTTAACTGTCCCTGCCCTGCATCTGTTACATAGATAAGACCGCGTTTGCCTGCTTCTGTTTCTATTATGAAACAATGTTGTGTGATGCCATTACTGTTCCCTATGCCTGAAAAATGCGAAAATGAATTTTTGGTGATGTGTCCCGTCATTCTTGCCAGGTCTGCCGTGCTGTTGCAATGATCAAACTGCTCTTTGTCAAAGCTGATCGCTGCAATCCCGTTTTTAGTGCCGTTTACCCGGGCCGGGGTTTTGCCGTCTTTCCCTGAAAGATTATACCACTCTGCCTGTTTGCCAAAAGCGTCTTTGGTGATCACCAGGGCGAAATCCGCTGCTTGTTTATTGGCCGCAGCCTGGTTGCTGCTCAATACCTTTTGTTGGGTGAGACTGATATAGGCGATGCTGTCTGCCGGGATAGTCAGTTCAAATTGTTTCAGTTGCTGTGCTTTTACGGCAATACAGCATACAAACACAGCCATGAACAGTCCGATATTTTTTTTCATAATTTTTTTTTGCCGCCCGCGGGGCGTTTTTAAAATGCCCCGGTTTTAATGGCGGCGGTTTTTCTGCTCCTGTGAATGTTCCAAAGGTCAGCTGCTGTAAACTTGCGTGCCTGGTGGTTGCTTAAAACGGTTTCTTTTACCTCTGTGCAAAGCAGTTTGATTTCTTCTTTGCTTAAAGGGTTTATCCCTGTTGTGATGGTTGCTTTCATTTGTGTTGTTTTATGATGTAAAATTCGTTGTTACCGATGTTTCTTAAAACTAATACCCGGTGAAACTGCTTATTAGTTACTTTAACGGTATCAATATTACATTGAACCGTTCGGGCTATTTTGCACCGCTGGCTCCAGGGCTGGTCTGTACATTCGTTATCCTGATATTGTTTTTCGCCGCATAAGCCATGCCTGCTTCTCCCAGCTGGTTGTATAGTTGCGAAAAACGTTCTTCATATCGCTGCTGTATCAGCCGGGCCTTTGTATTCGTTGTGGCGCTGTCGGCTTCCTGATCGTAAAGCAACGCAAGCTCCCGGTATTCTTTATTATAAACATCCACCGCAAAGCTGAAGAGCGCCTTAGAAGCATCCAGCATGGCTGCGGCTTCAGCTGTTTCCGGCAGTTCGCTGATCTTTACCAGCGCTGCTGTTGCTGCATCTGTTTGCTGGCGGATAAATTCAGTGCAGGTGAACCGGGCTGTGCCGTTCTTTTTATTTTGCACGATACCTGTCATCTCATCATTCAGCATACGGCCTGCAAAACCGTGCAGCATATTGGCATTAATGAATGCCGTGGAAACGTATTTGGAAGGATCAGGTTTATGGCAGCTGCTTAACAGTATTGCCGCCGTAATTGCTGAAATGATATGCTTTTTCATCCTGCTCTTATAAAATGTTTTATGGAATATCGATGGTGTGAATGGTTAACATGTTTTCTATGCGCCCGTCACCCAGCTTGTCCCAGAATGCTACGGAAACGTTGTACGATTCATCCCATTTCATGGGTGCGCCTGTTGAGATGCTGCAACGCAGGGTTTGTGCGTCTTTTTCAGAAAATGAACCCTTGTTTTTGAACAGGTCTTTGTCCTGTAAGATGGTATCCCCGTTTTTACCCGTGATCGTCAAAGCGCAGCCGGCCTGTACTTTCCCGTCATTTACGGTGAAGCCGCTTACACCGGAGTTGACGAGGTCAAAACTTTCGCCCAGCGGGATATCGGTGTGATGAATGATTTCATTGTTCATGACCAGCGTGCAGCTTTGTATATCCAGTCCGTGGTACTGCGTGGTGAGCCCGGTGCTGAGATCTTTTTTAATACCGGAAATTTTCCGGTTGCTGCAAGACACAATAAATACAACGATGGAGATGAGTGCTGCGGCAATTCCTGCATAGCTCCATTTGAGCCTTATTTTTTGCTGCATCAGTATATCTGCAGTTTCCACTGCCAGGTATAAAAGAAATACGGCGATGCTGATCATAACGGCAGTGCCAAGTGTTTGAAGCAGGTTGGTCATGTCCTCCGCAAGGCTGATATCGTACCCGGCAAATAAAATTCTTATGAGAAAGTATAACACGGTTGCGGTAATGCTGATAAATAAGGTAATGCCCAGGAAGGCTTTTTTGTAAGCCGGCATTTTATGTTTAAAATATTTTGACATGGCTGGTTTGTTTTGCTGCTGTAAAAATGCTGCAACAAAAACAGGCCGGGAAAAATATCCGGATGGAGTGTATATAATTTGTGATGTAGCGTGGTTAGCTGCGCTTTAAATTCTCCGGCTTGTTGTTGAATGCCCTTTTGCAGCAAGAATAAAAATGGCCCCGGAGGGGCCTTGTATTTCATGACTGCCTGTTACTGGATTAGTATTCTTTGCTCATGTTATTTGTTTTCTCCCGGGTTTACAAAATAGGTTCCGGGCAGGAGTTTATTTAATGGATACGGTTGGTTCTTCTGAGTGCTGCAGCGTTGTCATAATCAGCCGGGGGCATCGGGTCTGGCGCTGGGTTGGCCGCGAACACGGATTTAAAGCAAGTACCGGGAAAAGTCCAGCTTTTAATTGGTCATGATCAGGAAACCGTTAAAATACACACTGGAAGGATCAAAATAATTGATGGTATAATGCGTGTCGTCATTGTCCTGGGCCAGCGCTTCCACCCATATTTTATCTCCTGCCAGCAGGTAAAATGCACCAGAGAGGTTTATGTATTTCCATTCGCCCACTACGGGTTGGGCCATATAATCAATATTGCTGCCAAACACCGTTGCAACCCCGTTTCTTTCCAGCTTAAACTGTACCCCTGCTTTTACATATTCGCCGGAGATGGCACCTCCCACAAAACTTAACTGGGTATTCAGCTGGTACAGCCCTGTAAATGGAACGGTGAATGTGCTGCTGGGCGTTTGAAAACGGTTGGTGTAATCGTTCCCGATATCAAAATGTTCGGAGGCAAAATGCACTTTTTGCCAAACATTATTCAGTTGCACTCCGGCGCCATCATTGGTCATACCCGAAACTGAGAAGCCCACTTTGGGTGCAATGGGCAGGGTTTGCCAGGTGGCGTTACCCGTTGCATCGCTGGTTAATACCTTGCCTGCTGCAGGGCTGGTATTGCCGGCGAAAATTCTCACATTGCCCTCCACTTCCAGCGCTTTGCCGGCAGTATTGGTTTGTTTGAATTTGCCGGCAATGCCTGTGCCGGAGGGGATATCGGCATACAATGCAGTGCCATCCACGCCCCGTGCATGTACGCCATGCCCGTTCATACTGTTATATCCGCTTACACCCTTGCCATTACTGTAATTTTCTCCCCTGATGCCGCTGAATGTTGTTTCGCCAATGCCAAAAATGGCATCTGAGTTGCCGTAATTCCTGGCGCTGATCACTGGTACGGTTGCTGCGCTGTTGTCATTGCGCAAATACAGGAGCGGTGTATTGATGGTTCCAATATATGCGGTGGGGAAACTAAGGCCAATGCTGCGCCATCCATTTGCAATGGAATAGTATTTGTGTATTTTTTCAATAATGTCAAACACCATCAGTCCCTCTGCGGGGTTGCTGATACTACTGATCTCAGCCGTCGTTAATCGTGGTATCAGCAGTCCTTTGCTTGTGCTGCTGATATCCAGCGCTGCGCTGCTGTTTGGATTGTTAGTTCCGATACCAACATTTTGCGAAAGGGCCTTTTGGGTTAGCAATAAAATGGTGCAATAGAGCGTGATCTTTTTCATAATGAATGTTTAATGGTAATGGTTTATGCTGCGTTATTCAATGTTTGCATCACACCGCTGCGCTTGCGTTTGGATATTTCGGCAACGGATGCATCTTTCATAATAATTTTTCCACCAGGTGTTACACATAGGATATGCTGCCGGTTTACCAGGTGTGTGCGGTGAGTGCGTACAAAGCCAAAAGGTGATAATAAGCTCGTAAAATCCTTCAGTACTTTGGCCGTGAGCATCTTTTTCTTATTGGTGAAATAAATACTGGTATAATTGCTTTTGGCTTCCAGCCGGATGATCTCATCAGGCTGAAAAAAATATTTGCCGTCAGCGGTATTGATGATGATGGAAGAGCTTGTTTGCATAATATCTTTTTTTGTGCGCTGATTGATGCTGTAAAATTTCATCACAGGGCGCAGGGATAAAATTTTATCCGGTGTTTATGTTATTTCCTGTTGCTGAAGTGTCGGCAATTCCGGGTGGAGTGTAAAAAAGGTCCCGTGGTGTTTGCCGGGATGAAAAAGGGGGCACGGTAATGCTTTATACACTTCAGCAGGTTTTTGCCACACTTTAATTCCTGTTTTGCAGCTGGCTGGTTTAGTTTTTTGCTCCTGCAGATTTTGTAACTATTTTGTGAGCCATGTTTCAAGTAAGGATCAAATATGTTTACCTGCTTGTGGTGGTATTGTTGATGCGGCAACCGGCGCTGTCACAAACGGCCCCGGTTAATTTTCACCATCTCTCGGTGAAAAACGGGCTGAACGACGGGATCATCAATGCCATTACAGAAGATAAGTATGGCTATATGTGGTTTGCTTCCTATGGCGCTTTGAACCGGTTCAACGGCACAACCATTAAAAAGTACGAACACGTGATGGGCGACAGCAGCTCGGCACCGGGCGGCATTGTGTATGCATTGTATTGCAGCAGTGAAGGGCGCCTGTTCATCGGCGGTGAGGAAGGCCTGCGTGAATTCAATTATAATACCGGGAAGTTTATACCGGTACCCGTGTTCAGCAAAATAAGAATTACTGCTATTGCTGAATCAGCAGCCAATGAACTGCTGGTGCTGGGCAATAACCAGGTATGGCGCTTCAGGCTGGATAACCGGCAAAAAAGCAGTTTGCTCCAATCATGGCCCGCGGGAATAAATCCTTCAAAAATTTTCAGCCTGTTTAAAAAAGATAACCGGCTCTATCTCGGCGCAAAAGGCGCTTATCTTTTGTATGATCTCAAAAGCGGTGGGGTAAGCGGCTATACTGTGCCGCAATTGCAGGGCGCCGCCGCAGATGCGGTGATGCCCGATGCGCTGGGAAATATCTGGATCAATAATGTTTTCCAGTTCCGCCTGCTCAGGATCGATCAGCGCTCCGGCGAAGTGCGGGAAATGGATAAAGATCCCCTGGTAATAAAAAACGGTGTGCAGCAGCAGTTTCTTGATTTTGTGGCCGACAGTGAGAATGTATGGATCGCCACTTCTTTAAAAGGCCTTATCCGTTACAATGTGCAAACGGGTGCTATGGGCTATTATCAAAAAAACCTGCTGAACCCTGGAAGCATAGCGAATAATATTTTACGGGCACTGTATCTTTCAAAAGACGGAACAGTATGGATCAGCATGCTGGGGGGCATTGATTATTTTCACCCTTCAAAAAATATTTTTGAAGCACTGTTTCCGTTTCCATCCTATGATGCCAACCAGTTTGCCCGCGGTTTTACAGAAGATATACAGGGAAATTACTGGTTCAGCACCGGTGATGGCATCGCCCGCTATAACAGCGCAACCGGCCAATACCGGGTGTGGCAGAACGAATCAGGGAAGTCTCCCGTTATCTACTATAACTCTGCCAGGGCCGTGCTCGCGGATGGTAATAATGTGTGGATCGCCACCGGCAAAGGCGTGAACCGTTATGATATCGCGGCAGACCGCATGCATTTTCTTACGGCAAAAGATTCGTTGCCTGAACTCTTTTATCTGAACATCAATAAGGATTCAAAAGGAAAAGTGTGGTTTTGCACCAATATGCAGGACGGGCTTTATTATTATGATCCCGCCAGTGAAAAAATTCACAGTATCTGCCGGCATCCTGTTCTCAAACGGTTTTGTGGTTACAGCGTAAGACGTGTTTTTGAAGATACACATAAACGTTTGTGGCTGGGGTTCTCAGGCCAGGGATATGCGGTGTACGATCCTGCCACAGCATCGGTAAAATACTGGTACAACAGTTCGGGGGGTGACAGCAGTTTTAACAGCAACCTGGTAATTGATATTGCGGAAGACAGGAAGGGAGTGGTATGGCTCACCACGTTTAATGGTGTGCGGGGCGTGGATATTTTGAGTAATAAAACATACTGGCTAACGGTTAAGAATGGCCTCAGGTCCAATGTGACCAATGGTATTAAATGTGATGCCTATAACCGGTTGTGGATCGGTACCAGTGCCGGGCTCTCGCTGGTTGACAGCAACCGGAAAACAGTCTACCAGTTTGACGAATCTTTTGGTTTTCCCAGTATGGAATTCCCCGAACACTAGGCACAGGAAACCAGCGATGGTTATTTTGTTTTTCCATCGAACAAGGGGTATATCAAGTTCAGCCCGGCTGCATTGCCCCCCGGCGTAAACCAGCTGCCTTTTTTTATAGAAAATATTTCGGTACTCAACCGCAGGCAGGATACGGTGGTGGATTATAAAACCCTGCCGGCACTTTCATTGAAGCCGGGTGAAAACTTTTTTACTGTTACACTCGAAGCGATCAACTACAGCAATCCCGGGCAAACATGGTATGCTTATAAACTTGACGGACTTGAAACGGACTGGCATTATACACAGGACCCCAAAGCAGTGTACACCAGTGTGCCGGGTGGTGATTATGTGTTCCGCTATAAGGCAGGCGCAGGGGGCGATAACTGGCTGATGCCTGAAAAAACGCTGGCTGTTCATGTTGCAAAAGTGTTTTACAAAACAATTTGGTTCTGGACCATCATTGCCCTGCTGCTGCTGGCCCTGCTTTATCTTTTATACCGTTACCGGTTAAGCCAGCAGCAAAAGGTTTTTGTACTGGAAGGGAAAGCGCAAAAACTGGAAAAGGAAAAAACACAGGTGATGTACGAAAGCCTGAAACAGCAGCTGAACCCGCATTTTTTATTCAACTCGCTTACTTCCTTATCAGGTTTGATCGAAACGGATCAGCAGCTGGCGGGCAATTTTCTCAAACAGATGTCAAAGATCTACCGTTATATTTTAAAAAGCCGCGACAGTGAGCTGGTAAAACTTAAAGAGGAAATTGATTTTGTTCAAACCTATATCAACCTGCAGCAAACAAGGTTTAAAACAGGGCTGATCGTGAATATAGCGGTGGAGAATGATGCCATGAACAGGAAAATACCACCGGTTACACTGCAGAACATGATTGAAAATGCGATCAAGCATAACGTGATCGATGCAGAAACCCCGCTGGTGATCCGTGTGGCCAGCGAAGGGGAATACCTGGTGATCAGGAACAACCTGCAAAAAAAACATATGGTCGAAACTTCCAACAAGCAGGGGCTCGTGAGTCTTAAATCGCTGTACAGTTACCTGAGCAAAAAACCAGTGCTGGTTGAGGAAACCGAAACGGATTTTATCATTCAACTCCCGTTAATTTAATCATAAGGATATGAAAGCAGTTATCATTGAAGATGAGGATATCATTGCAAAAGTGCTGGTGAATACAATCCGGAAGGTGGACAGCAGTATCGAGGTTATAGATATTCTGCCCAGCCTGAAAGTTGCCAAAAAATGGTTTGGCAACAACGCAGAGCCTGATATTTTATTTATGGATATACAGCTGAGCGATGGGGTGAGCTTTGAACTGCTGGAGCATTATCAACTGAATTGCCCCATTGTGTTCACCACGGCTTATGATGAATATGCCTTGCGTGCCTTTAAGGTAAACGGGGTTGATTATTTGTTAAAGCCGGTGGAAGAAGAAGAGCTGCGCAAAGCCATCAGGAAATGCCGTGATATAGTAAATAAAAGAACTGCACCAACGGCAGATATACAAAACCTGCTGATGGGGATTTCCAGCCCCGGAACGGCTGCCGCAAAATACAAACAGCGCTTTGTAGTGAACGTGCGTAACCAGTGGATGCCCGTGCCGGTGAAAGACATTGCCTGCTTTTCGAAAGAGATACTGAATTATATCTATCTTTTCAACGGCGAAAAATACAGCGTGGATATTACCACGCTCGACGAAGTGGAAGAAGTGCTGGATCCCGGCCAGTTTTACAGGGCCAACAGGCAGTTCATCATCAATATTGATGCGGTGCAGACTGTTAAGCCCGTTGAAAATTCAAAACTCATCATCCGCTTAAAGGAACCCAATCATAAATTTGAAATCGATATGAGCAGGGAAAGGGCACCGGTATTTAAAAAATGGATGGACCGCTAGTTCATCCATAGCGTATGATCATTCAAACACCTCTATTAGCAATTTATATACCTATTTTATGCTGAGCCAAAAAACAACCAGGGTCCGCTTTTTTATTTTGCTGCTGGGTGGCGCCCTGGTGCTCCTGTTAAACGGGTGCCTGCAAAAATTCAATAATTACGGGGTAAAAGATTTGCCGGCAGTGAGTGCAGATGGCAAACTGCTAGTGCTGCTGGTGGCTGAAAATGCGGCCACCAGTTATTCGCAAAACGGTGGATACCGCAAAACAACCTATCATACCAGTTACTGGTTAAAGCAGTATGATGTTGCTGCAGGCAAACTGAATAAAAAGAAAAAACTGTTCTCAGCCGGTGAATTGAGTAATGCGGGTATTGAGGTCTGCGGCACTGATGGCAGTTTTATCTGGCTTTATACCGATATGCTGCGTGTATATGATATAGCAAGCCTGGAAGAAGTGAATAACCAGGACCGGATTGCCGCATCGAATGGCAAAAGCAATACGGTGTTTCCTGCAGACAGCAGACTGATAAAGCCATTTATCAGCAGGGGGTACATTGATTTTACATCAGGCAACGGCGAAGAATACCGTTTAACACTGGCTGATATGAAAATCGTGGAAAAGGATGCCATCCATGAAAACGGCGAAGATGAAGAAGTGAACATACGCCGGTTGCTTCATGAGGATGATTATGGCAGCCGTTGTGATGCGATAAACGGGAGAATGTACATATTTGCAAAAGACAGTGCCGCCGCAAAAAATATTTCACCGCCTTATGATGACCTGGGTGAAGCGGCTTACCGCATGAAATTATTCAGCACCCCTTTTGCTGTAAAAAAACTGGGATTGCACAACAGCTATACTTATGGCAGGATTGAAAAAACCGGGGAAGCCAGCTATCTTAATCCCTGTTTTGTGAAGGATAATTACGAGGACAGGGTGATACATCTTGAAAATCCTGCAGGTTATCTCCTGTTACACCAGGATGTGCTGGGCAGTAATGCAAAAGTGCTGGTTACACGCATTGATACTGCCAATAAAAAAATATGGGAATCTGTTACCGGGGTGAGTACAAAAATATCCGGCTGTATCTCCCGGGGCAATTATTGCATCATTACCACGAACAGGGATTATATGTTAAGTCCTTTCATCGGCAAGGACGCTGTATGCATAATCAATATCACCGATGGCAGGGTGATCAATCTTTCACTTGACGAGTAAATTCTCCTATAAGAAGCGGGTAGCTTTAACAGGCGCCACTATGCCCGGCCTGCCATGCTTCCGCCTGTGCCTGTTTTAAGGAACGCTGTCCCCGAACAGGCTTTCATACGTTTCGTTGCCGGTTTTAAACATTCAAATTGTCCCTGCTTCACTTTGCGCAGTAAAGTTTTCCCCGGCTTTATTCACGCCGCAATTTTGTGGAATCAATCAATCTTAAATTTTAAAAAATGAAACGAATTTGTTTTTTAATACTGGCTGTATCAGTATTTACATCCTGCAAAAAGGAAAAAGCCCCTTCCAGTCTGCAGCAGCCGGCTGCTGAAATGAAAATGGTAAGGGCCGATCAGCAGAATTCCACCGGCAGTACAGAAATGGAAACCTATGTGTATGACGCAAAGGGAAGGTTAAGCGAATGGCGCAATAATAACTTCTTATATGTGTTTGACTACAGTATTCCCGGAAAAATAACTGCTGCGGAGAAGGATTTGAACAGTGGTAATCCTGAATGGAATTTTGACTGTGATGTTAACGGAAAAGGATTTATCACCAGTATCAAAATCAAGTACCCGGACGGCGTATTGTACGGAACATATACGTTTATATACAATGCAGATGATTACGTAACGGAGCGTGCGTATAAACCCGCATCCGGAAATGGTTTTACCATGCAGTACAGCATTGCAGATGGTAATGTAACCGGGTTTAAGCAGGTGCAGGCCGGTACAGGAATAATATATAACGGCAGTTACACTTACTTTGGCAACCTGCGCAATACTTTCAACTATAATTACGCTTCTTATTTTCCATCAGATCTTTTTGGAAAAAATTGCAAAAAATATGGCCGCTGCATATGAACTGAAGCAGGATGACGGCAGCATCCTCTATAAAGCAACCTACCAGTACGAACTGGATGCGGCGGGATACCTTAAAAAGCAGCATTCAGATTTTCCGCTCAGTGGCCGGTGGAATGATATCACGTATCATTTTGAATAAGGCTGCCCGGGTTCATTTTTAAATGCATACGCTTCATTATAAAACCTCCGCATTACAGTTTGATAAAGTTTCCCGGGTGCGGATGACGCCGCAATTTTGCGCCATCATTCAACAAAAACAAAACCAGGAGTATGAAACTTTTCAGCATTATGCCGGTGTTAACCGCAATTATTTTTACCGCAGCTTCCTGCAAAAAAAACGATGTTATGCTGCCGCCTGTAGCGCAGGCTGCCACACCCAAACTGGCACGTGTTGAACAGGTGGGTGGCAGCTGGGCTGTTAATTACAGTTATAACAGCGCAGGCAGGCTGGTGCAATCTGCCGATAACAATTTTACAGTCAATTATAGTTACACCGGCACGCCTTTCGGGTACGAGATTTATAACAGTGCGAATGCGAAAGTGTATAATATCACGGGCGTGCAGCTGGCCGGCGGGAAAATAAACCAGTTTATGTACAGCGGCATCAATGCATCGGGCGCTGTAAACTGAACGGATACCATCAACCAGCAGTATGATGCAAATGGTTACCAGGTGCAAAAAACATACGGAAGCTATAAATATACTGCTGAGATCACCGGTGGTAACACCACCAAACAAACGGTTGTAAATGTAAAAACCGGTGCAATCAATTATGAAGTAACAGCGGAGTACTATACCGGCATGCCCAACAAAACCAACCTGAATATTTTTGAGTACGACCAGTTTGACCATATCCTGTCGGATAATGAACTGTTCGGGAAAAAGAATACGCATCTCCTGAAGAAAGTAACCCGTACCAGTGCCAATAAGTATGTGTATGAGTATACTTATAATACAGATGCCAATGGCTATATCACCTCATACACCCTTACATATACGGTAAATGGCGGGGTACCTTCCACAGGCACCTATAAATTTACTTATCTCTGAACGGCTGATTTGAAATTTGCCACGCTTCATTGATAAAAAGCCCTGTCCTGGCGTCAGGGCTTTTGCATTGAATGATTTTAGTTTTATTTTTCAGGTATGTATAAATGGACGGTATGGCTTTTCTTTAACCTGATTGCTACGTGGTGCTGTGCCCAGGATGAAACATTTGTTTTTTCACACCTGAATGAATCAAACGGGCTGAGTGAAAACGTGGTGAATTGTATGATAAAGGATAAGCATGGCTTTTTCTGGATCGGCACCTACAACGGCTTTAACCGCTTTGACGGGGCTAATTTTTATTCGTACAAACCCAGGAAAGGCAGTAATACCATGCTCAATGAGGTGGTGCACAGTCTTTGTGAAGACAATACAGGAAAAATCTGGGGCGCCACCAACTCCGAAGTATTCAGTTATGATCTTGCCCTTGACCAGTTCACCAGCTATGAATGTAAAAGCCTGGGGCATGTAACGGGCTTCAGCAATATCCTTTGCGACCGCAGGGGAAATGTATGGGCTACCAGTAACTGGTCCCTGCACAAATTCAATCCCGCAAAGAAACAGTTTGAAGTGATGATGAATACAACCGCTTCGCAGGATTCACTCCGTTTCTACGGTATTACCAAAAACGGGCTGGTTGAAGACCCGTACAGTGACCAGTTCTGGATCGCCACCGTATCCGGGCTGGTATGCTATGACGTGGCCCGTAACCAGGTTACAAATTTTAAATCGGCACCGGCGAACCCGCTTTTTGGAAGAAAATATGTGTCGGCTCTGAGCAGGTCTGCAGCAGGCCACTGCTGGTTTTTCGACAATGAGAAAAAAGTCATCGTGCAGTTTGATCCTGCAAAAAAGGAAGTGATGCAGGAGATCAGTATTCAGTCTGCCGTACCCAATGCAGAAGCCGCCACCATTTTTGAAGACAGGAGCAGGCGGCTTTGGTTCAGCAGCTGGAGTTACGATCTTATGATCATCGATCTTGCACACAATAATAAACTGCAGCGCCTCCGTCACAGGCCCGATGATAACCGTTCCATTGCAGGGGATTTTTTCTGGTCGGCCTGGCAGGATGCGGATAATACCATCTGGCTGGGTACCGTTGCCGGCATTTCACGGTGTAACCCCGAAAGAAATATCTACAAAGAGTACCGGCTGGGTAATACTATTCCTGCTTTAAAAAATACAGCCCTGCATCTTTCTGTACAGGACCCCGCTGATAAAAGCACCTGGATGGTAAACCGGAATGGCGAATTGATACATTATGATCCCGCTACTGAAAAATACGAGATCACTGAATTTGGAAAAGCGGTTAAAAACGCAAAAGGTGACCTGCCCGGTTATCTCTATTCCCTCCGCTTTGTGGATGATAAAGTGGTTGCCACCACCAGTACCGGTGCCTGGCAGCTGGTAAAGGGTTCGGGTGTATTCAAACCCTTCACGGTGCTTCCCAAAGCGTATGAAGATTTTTTTTGCCGTGAGCTCGTTACGGATGGTGATTCAGTCATTTATTATAACAGCGGTAAACAAATTTTATACTGGAACAGGGAGCATAATATTACCAAAGTGATACCTGTTGACAGTGCGATGGCAAAAATGCCTGTTTACGGTTTGCATGTTACTCCGGCACATACCGTATGGATGATCACATCCGATAATAAGATTGCACAGCTCATCAGCAAGCATCACCTGGAGGTGACCGATATTATAAAGGATAAAAGAAAAGAGGCAGGAACAATCATGTCGGTGCGTTCTGATATTTTTGGTAATATCTGGGTATTGAATAAAGGGGCAGGGCTTTATAAGTACGACCCGGTAAAAAAAACAGTGCAGTTCTGGAACCAGACAGACGGGCTTACCGGTAACAGGATTCACGCGATGATGCCCGACAGTACAGGAAGGGTGTGGACCATGCTGTACGATAAGGTGTCGGTATACATTCCTTCAGCCAACAAGTTTTATAATTTCAAGATTCCTTACAGCGAGAGTAATTTAAATTACTATAACCATCTTTCTAAAACCAGTGACGGGCATATTTTAGGAACCATCTATAACGAGATTGTTGAGTTTTACCCGGAGCGCCTCCTTACAAAACCTGCATTGGAAAAACCACTGATCAGCCTCATGAGCGTGGGTAATAAAGATTTCCAGTTGCTCAACAACAGCCATATTTATTTAAATGCCACCGAAAATACGGTGCGCTTTAAGTTTGGCACACTGATCAACAGGAATATTTTTCCGTACGACCTGGAGTATAAACTGGGCAATGCCGAAAACCACTGGACGGTGGCCGGTGAAAATGCCGAAGCCAATTATAATAACCTGGCCCCGGGAAAATATGAATTTCATGTAAGGGTGGTGGGCAAAAACAATGCATGGCAGTCGGAAGAAGCCATCCTGTATTTTGTGATCAAAACACCCTTTTACAAAAGCGGGTGGTTTTATGCCGCCGCGGTATTGCTGTTTTTTGCGGCGCTGTATCTTTTCTACCGTTTCAGGATAAAACAAAAAGAAAAGCTGATGCTGCTCGAAACAAAGGCACAGGCACTGGAAAAGGAAAAAGCGCTGGTGATGTATGAGAACCTGAAGCAGCACCTGAACCCGCATTTTCTCTTTAATTCACTCACTTCGCTCAGCAGCCTGATAAGGCTTGACCAGCAAATGGCAGGCGATTTCCTGGATAAGATGAGTAAAGTATACCGCTACATTTTAAAAAACCGCGATAATGAAGTGGTGCCGCTGGGGGAGGAAATGAAATTTGTGCAGTTGTATATCGGCCTGCAAAAAACCAGGTTTAATGAAGGGCTGCAGGTTAATATGCATATTGATGAAGAATTTCATCACCGCAAAATTGCCCCGGTAACCCTGCAGAACCTGGTGGAAAATGCCATCAAGCACAACACCGCCGATGAAGCATTTCCGCTGGTGATCGAACTCTTTGTTGAAAACGATTTCCTGGTGGTGCGCAATAACCTGCAGAAGAAAAAATTTGTGGAAACCAGTAACCGGCAGGGGCTGGTCAATATGGAATCGCTGTACCGCTATCTCAGCATCCGCCCTATGGAAATACATGAAGACGAACAATATTTTACCGTAAAAATTCCTTTGTTATGAACGCTGTTATCATTGAAGATGAAACCCTCATCGCAAAAGAGCTGCAGTTTAAGATCGAAGCTGTGGCCCCTGATATCAAAGTGACCCAGGTGCTTCCCAGTGTAAAAACCAGTTTCAAATGGTTTATGGAAAATGCCGAGCCCGACCTGCTGTTTGCGGATATACAGCTGAGCGACGGCGTGAGTTTTGAAATATTTGAAAGATACCAGATCAGCTGCCCGGTAATATTCACCACCGCTTATGATGAATATGCCATCAAGGCTTTTAAAGTGAACGGCATTGATTATTTACTCAAGCCGGTGGATACGGAGGAACTTGCAAAAGCCATAGAAAAAGCAAGGGAGATCGTTAAAAGCAAAACCAGCTACCCCAGGGATATTCATCAGCTGCTGGCCATGATGAGCAACCCGCAGGCTGCAGCCAATAAGTACAAGGAAAAATTTGTGGTAAAACAGCGCAACAACTGGATACCTGTTTTTACAAAAGACATTGCCTGCTTTTACCGGGAAAACTTAAACTACCTCGTAACATTCAGCGGCGAAAAATATATCATTGATTTTGTAACACTGGAAGAAGTGGAAGAGTTGCTGGATCCCCATATTTTTTACCGGGCCAACCGGCAGAGTATTGTGCATATTGACGCCATACTAAGCATCCGGCCGCACGAAAACCAGAAACTCACGCTTACATTAAAAGGGCCATTGAAAATAGAGCAGGATATCAGCAGGGAAAAAGCCCCGGCTTTTAAGAAATGGTTTGAACGGTAGGAGGCCGGTATCACCCGGCTCGACAGGCAAAAACCGCACTTCGGCAAGATGAATTTTTTTGCGCCGGGCACAGGGCCGAATTTTGAAGATGAATATGATGGAACTTACATTATCTCAAATACAGCTGGTAAAACGCTCCTGGAAATCGCTGCGGGGAATCAGGCCGGAGCTGATAGCAGATATCTTTTACGCCAAACTTTTTACCGATCATCCCCGGCTGCGTAAAATGTTTCCAACAGATATGCAGCTGCAATACAATAAGCTGATGGATATGCTCAACAGTATTGTTATAAGACTGGATGATATGGAATCCCTCAGTGAAGAGATCGCGGCAATGGCTTACCGTCATGCGGGTTATGGTGTAAAGCCCCATCATTATACGTTGGTGGGAAATGCATTGTTGTGGACTTTAAAACAGGGATTGGGAAGGGAATGGACGGCAGAACTGGAAGATGCCTGGATTGCCTGTTATACCACGCTGGCGGATTTAATGATGCAGGCAGAAAAAAAAGCCGGTTAAAAATTCCGGTGTTCCTTTACCCATCCTTTAATATAGTCGGCAATTTCATGTGTGTGGGTGCCCGGGTGAAACAACTTTCCCACACCGGCCTGGTTGAGCAATGTAATATCTTCTTCGGGTATTATGCCGCCTCCAGTGAGTAATACATCATCCATTCCTTTTTCTTTCATCAGGGCCATCACTTTTGGAAATACAGTATTGTGGGCGCCGCTCAGTATGCTGATGCCGATCGCATCCACGTCTTCCTGCAGCGCAGCGTTCACCACCATTTCGGGTGTTTGACGAAGTCCTGTATAGATCACTTCCATTCCGGCATCTCTTAAAGCAGTGGCAATAACTTTGGCGCCACGGTCGTGGCCATCCAGTCCGACTTTTGCAACCAGTACTCGTACAGGTCGGTTAACAATAGTAGTCATAGCAATCCTTTTATAAAATTTCTACAAAAGTAAAGGTAGTGAGAAATCCTATCCCATAGTTTGTTATATTCATATCTCTTTTCACCCTAATTCCTTCATATGAGCACATCCGCTGCGGCAGAGATTTCTTCCTATCTCAAACACGGAGACAATCATCTTGCGGTAAGACGCACCCTTGACCTGTGCCTGGATACAGCAGACGAAGATATTATCCGCACAGCTATTGCCTGGAGCCGGCGATATCACCAGTCGGAAGAAAACGCTGAACTGCCCGCCGGTTTTACCGAAGAAGCCGCGAAGATACTTGACAGGGCAGCATCATTGCACCAGCAGGTACCGGTACCGTTCCCGCTGATCACGGCAGACAAAATCGCCAAAACATACAGCGGCGGTCATTTCAGTCTTAAGCCAATCAGTATCGGGTTGCAAACGGGTAATGTGCTGGGTGTGGTGGGCGAAAATGGCAATGGTAAAACCACCTTGCTGCGCTGTCTTGCCGGGCAGCTGTCGCTCGACAAAGGCAGTATTCAATATCACCTGCTGAATAAGCCGGATGATTATGCAGTCAAAAATCATATTGCATTTATCCCGCAGCGCATCCCACGCTGGTATGGATTGCTGAAAGATAACCTGCATTTCAGTGCGGCCATTGCAGGTGTGCACGGCAGTAAGAATGACCTGATGGTTGATTTTATGCTTGAGCGGCTAAACCTGGGCCGTTATGCGGCACTTACCTGGAACCAGATCAGCAGCGGCTACCGCACCCGGTTTGAAATAGCCCGCATATTGCTGCAACGTCCTAAGTTACTGATACTGGATGAACCGCTTGCCAACCTTGATATCAACGCACAGCAAACGATTCTCACCGATCTTATTTTTATGTCGAAGGCAGCACATAACCCGATGGGGATTATTTTGAGTTCGCAACAGCTGCACGAAGTGGAGAAAGTGGCCGATACCGTGATCTTTATTAAAAACGGTAACTGTCTTTACAGCAGTAATGACAAGGGCGAAAAGATCACCAGCAACGCGGTGGAATTTGAAACAGCGGCCGGCCGGGAAACCATCCTGGAGCTTTTTGAGGAAGGCAGTATTGAATTGCAGTTCAACGGCGGGTTTTATACAATTATTTCTGCAGCACTTACTGCGCAGCATATCATTGAACGCATGGTGGAAGCAAAACTGCCGCTCACCTATTTCCGCGATATCACTTATAGTACCAAACGATTCTTTTAAATCTTAACCCATCAACATGGAGCAAAATCACCGGCCACTGGTACCCGCATTTTTAAACAGGCTTGATGCAAAACTGCTGCGCAACAAACCTGCCACCTGGCAAACACAAACCCACCTGGTACTTTATTTCTCAGTGGTATTTGCCGCCGTGCTCGCCTTGCTCAGCCTGCTGGTTTTTTTTGATGCCAAACAACCGGGTATGGTTTCGGGCTGGGTAACATTTACGGCATTGGTGGCATTGATTGGTTTTGTGGTATGGATGATTTACCTGCTCCGCTTCAATGTATTTAAACGGTTTGGCAACTGGCAGCCATGGGACGGGTTAAAAACCATGCTCCTTTTCTTTATATGCACCGGTTGTATGGTGGCGGTTTGTTTTATTCCTTCTGCCGTGCAAACCTACCGGGCCAACCTGCAGTTTGGCAATGAAGAGATCGTGCATGACATGAATGAAATAAATACCAATGCCTGTTTGCTCGAATATGATATACTGCCGTTGAAATGGACGCCGGTGAGCTATAAAGTGCTCGACAGGGAGGAGCTGGAAAAACGGCGGAGCTCCAGTGCAGCCATTGATACTGCAGCCATCAGGGTGGATGATTCCACTTCGGTAAGTTATTCACTTGCCGATACCGCCGAACTAAGGTCGAAGCTGAATGAGACAGACAGCGTGGTGAAAGTGAATGATTCCATTTATATATTTTTTGAATGCCCCAGGTATAATTTCGTGAGCAATTATGGGGCGGATGAATATACGGCTGTCAAAGTGCTCACTGCTGCCCAGTTGTACCGCAATGTGGTGCGCAACTATGTAAAACCCGACAGGGCGGCGCTTACAAAACGCATGGAGGCATTGAAAACAAAATGGGCCGCAAAAAGCCGCTATGGTTATTATGACGGGGAAGAACCCGGATATGATAATGAGGGTACAGTGAATTTCGAAACAAGGATCACCCGGAAATATTCACTTGGAAAAATAAACAATGGCATTAATAATGCGGTAAGCAGTAAATATGAATGGAAAGAAAGATGGCCTTCCTACCTGCGGGTGTTTTACTATTGCACACTGGTGCTCACCCTGCTGGTCTTTATTTTCAGGCACAGCACGGTTAAAACTTTTTTCCTGTCCTTGCTCACTGCCGTGGTGATGGTTATTGTTACCGGCCTGATGCTGCTGGCCAGTTACGGCAGCAGCGAAACATCCCTGCTCTCATTCATCGTCTTTTACTATATTGTTTTTGGAGGGATCGCCTTATCCATTTTCGGGGCAGGGAAAAGAAGCGCTGTGCAGGGAATCGGGCTCAACCTGTTTGTGTTTATGACTCCTTTTATGCCATTGGTGTTCGTGGCACTGAATGAAGCCATTTATTACAGCAATTATGAGCCGGGGCTGGTGCGTGCGGAGCGCAATACGGCCTTGTACTTTTTTATTGCAGAAATAACAGGTGCAGTGCTGCTGCTTGCAGCCACCGAGCCCTTATTCAAAAAATTATACCGTAAATGGTTTGCAGCGCCGGAAGGCTGATTACAAAATCCTTAAGGCATTTGAAATACGCAGCAGGGTTTCTGCCCTGCCAATGATGGCGGCAATTTCAAAAACCGGCGGACCAAACTTACCACCCACCAGCATAATGCGGAGCGGGAGCTGCAGTTCTCCGGGCTTGATGTTTTTTTCGGTGGCAAGCGCCTTGAAGCTTTCTTCCAGCGAACTGAATTCCCATGTGTCAAGCGCCTCCAGTTTTTCGGCCCATGCGCTGAAGAACGCAGCTTTATCTGTATTCCATTTTGGTTGCACGGCAGCGGTATCGATCTGTTCCGGCGTTTTAAAAAAGAAGGCGGCCTGTGTATAAAAATCGGGCAGCAAGGTACAGCGGTCTTTTACCAGGTCAATGATTTTTGCAAACGCGGCTTCATCTTTCACCGGGATTCCTTTTGCTTCAAAATCTTCTTTTATTTTCGGCAGGTAATTTCCTGTTTCCAGTTTTTTGATCCATTCCTGGTTGAACCATTTTGCCTTTTCATAATCAAACCTGGCCCCGCCGCTGTGCACCCGGTCAATATCAAACAGTGTAACCAGTTCTTCTTTTGTAAACAGCTCCTGTTCTGTTCCGGCATTCCATCCCAGCAATGCAAGCAGGTTGATAAATGCTTCGGGTAAAAATCCTTTTTCTTTAAAGCCTTCCGTGAGCTCATTGGTTTTGGGATCGGTCCAGTTCATGGCAAATACCGGGAACCCGTATTTGGCGCCATCCCGCTTGCTCAGTTTTCCGCTGGGCCCGAGTATCAGCGGCAGGTGCGCCCATTGCGGCATTTTATCCAGGCCGAATAAATATTTCCACAGCAATACATGCACCGGTGCGCTGGGCAGCCATTCTTCTCCACGAAATGCATGGGTGATCTCCATCAGGTGGTCATCCACCACCACGGCCAGGTGATACGTGGGCATGCCATCGGCTTTCAGCAATACCTTATCATCCACCAATGAAGTTTCATGCTGGATCTCTCCCCGGATCATATCCGTGAACTGCAGGATTTCATTTTCCGGCATTTTAATGCGGATCACGTGTTTGGTGCCGGCTTCCAGCAAGGCGCTGGTTTCAGCAGCCGTAAGGGTGAGCGAATTTTTCATCTTCATCCTTACATGGTGATCATATTGCGGGGAAGGATTGGCAGGAGTCTTAAAATCAATGCGCATTTGTTCCAGTTCTTCCGGTGTGTCAAACGCATAATAGGCATGCCCTTCTTTTACCAGCTGATCCGCATATTTTTGATAAATCCCCTTTTCTTTTCTTTCACTCTGGCGGTAAGGACCATACTGGCCCCCGTGCAAAGGACTTTCATCGGGTTCCAGTCCGCACCATTGCAAACAGTCAAAAATATATTGCTCCGCACCGGGTACAAAACGGGTTTGGTCGGTATCCTCAATACGAACAATAAATTCGCCGCCTTTATTTTTTGCAAAAAGATAATTGTATAAAACGGTGCGTACGCCACCTAAATGCAACCCGCCGGTAGGACTGGGTGCAAACCGAACTCTGACTTTACTCATGCCGCAAAGATAAGCGGGAATACGGCCATAAAAAAAGCTGCTTCAACCGAAGCAGCTTCCTTATGCGGATAAGGTATGGTTATCTTAAAATAATTGTACGGGGTGTTCTGCCGTCAATTGAAATGGTGGCCAGGTTATCACATGTGCCGTTGCCAAAATCAATGATCGCATAATGATTCGGTCCTTCCACTCTCACCACGCCCTGGTCAACATTGGCGCAGATCGCTTTTTTCTGCAAGGGGCTTTGTGTGGTGCTGGTACGTGTTTTACCTGCAGGGTTGGTAACCGTTCTTGTTCCGGAAATACTGAACACATCATCGGTTAAATTGTTTGGAGTGCTGGCGCCTGCAGTTTGTGTAATGCTGATATCTGCTGTATGCAGCCAGTAAGCACCTGAAGGCGCAGTGATTTTGCCGTTCTGCACCTGGCGCCTGAAGCTGGGTGTGCCGGAACCGGAAACAGTTGTATTTGTCCAGATGATGGTACCTTCTTTCTTAAACCCGTTTACATAATAATTATTGAATGTTACAGTGGCGGTGCTGCCTGTTTTGCGTAAAGAATCGGTCAGCACAATATTGATGATGCCTTTACGAACCACACCCCAGGGGCTTGTACAGCCTGTTCCAAAATCAATCTGGATGTTTTTGGCGGGGAAATTACCTGTTACAGTAACTACTGCACAACCTCCTAAAAAATTACCGGTAATCACAGGTCCGCCAGGTCCGCCGGGAGGTGTTGCCGGGCTGGTTCCTGCAAGATCAGCCGAGGTAGTGGCTTCCACCACCACATCATTGTCATCCTGGGTAAGGTTATCCGCTACAGCCTGGTCGCTGCTGAGTTCAAAGGTGGTTTCAACTTCATCCGCAGATGCCCCGTTATTGGTTTTTTTACAGGAGCTGATGGCAATAGCAAATATTGCTGCGGTAAGTACTGTTAAAAGCTGTTTTGTTTTCATAAAATGTATGATGGTTTTGTTTAGGTTCATTTGACTGCCTGCTTTGCGGATGGTTTAAACGGGTATTCATTTTTTTTTCTGGTAGTTAAAAAAACCGCCCTTTTTACAGAAGCGGTTCTCTAAATATCAACCAAGCCAGTTTAACGCAGGTTAATGGTTCGCGGGTCTCCGCCATCTACGGATACAGTAGCCAGTTTATCACAGTCTCCATTACCAAAATCAATCAGTGCCGTATGGTTATCTCCCTGCACTTTCAGCTTGCCCGTTCCAATATTGTCGCACACGGTTTTCTTTTGCAGGGCTTCGGTAATGTAGCAGTTGCTGGTTTTACCGGCTGAGTTGGTAACCGTTTGATTACCGGTTATTAAATAGTTGTCGTCCAGCAGCGTATTGGGTGTGTTGGCGCCTGCGATCTGTACCGCATCCCTGGTGCCGCTGTGCAGCCAGAACCTTCCGTCGGGCGCCGTTACTTTTCCATTTTCAATTTTGCGCTGCCATCCTTTTGTGGTGGCCGTGCTGGTATTGGTCCAGGTAATGGTACCTTCTTTTTTAAATCCGTTGGTGGAATAATTGGTAAAGGTGATCACGGCGTTACTGCCGGTTTTTCTTACTGAATCAGACAGTACAACATTGATCTTCCCGGTTCTTACCACGCCATTGGTGGTAATGCCATCGCTGAAATTGATCACAATGGATTTGGGGAAACCTGACCCTGAACTCACTGTTACCACAGCGCCGTTGAGCACATTGCCGGTTGTAATGGCCTGGGTATTGCTGCCCAGCAGGTTTTTCACCGCGGCCGCTTCCATAAAAACGGTATTGGCATCTTCTGAAATATTATCTGCAAGGGCCTGGCCGGCGCTGAGCTCATAGGTGGTTTCCTGCGCTGCGGTGTTATCAGCAAAAGCGTCCGTTTTTTTACAGGAGCTGAACAATATTGCAAATGCAGCTGGAATAAAAGCAGTGTAGAATTTCCTTGTTTTCATAGGAATGGGTTTGCCCGTTGATAAAGTATTTACCGGATTTTAAAAATGGAACAGGGTTCCAGTGATAGAACGTTGCAAGCGCACTAAAATTGCAGGCTTTTAAAGATTTTAACAGGCGGCTTCTGTATTGATTTTGAGTGCAGTTTAAATGTATTTTTGACTAATAAAACCCCGCTGCGCTCTTAGCGGCGGGAAAATGATCAAAAACCGGACAATGGACCTGTATCTCGTATCAACTCCCTGGTGGCTGCGCAGCCTTTTTCCCGGTTGTACCTGGGAGCTGAAAGGCACTGAAAAAAGGGTTTATCTTAGTTTTGACGACGGGCCACACCCCGAAATAACCCCCTTTGTTTTAGCTGAACTGGCCAAATACCAGGCAAAAGCCACTTTTTTCTGTATCGGGGATAATGTGCGCAAATTTCCGGGAACCTACCAGCAGGTGATTGCGGGAGGCCATTCGGTGGGCAATCATACCATGCACCACCTCAATGGATGGAAAACAAAAAATGACCAGTACCTGGCCGATATTGAAGCGGCTGATCAATTAATCAACAGCACACTTTTCAGGCCACCCTATGGCAGGATCAGGCGATCGCAGGTGCGCAGGCTGCTTTCGGCCAATCCCGGCCGAAAAATTATTATGTGGTCTGCACTTGCCGGCGACTGGGATACTGCTGTGTCTCCTCAAAAATGTTTTCACCGGTTGCAAAAAGCTATTTATCCCGGTTGTATCGTGGTGATGCATGACAGTGAAAAAGCTGCCACCCGGCTTCAGTATGTATTGCCCCGTTTATTGCAATACCTGCAGGCGGAAGGGTATAAGTGCTGTGCTTTATGATGATGCAATTTTGTTTGCCTGTTCAGCATAGGATATGCTTTCAACTCCCCCTATAAAATCCTGTTGATGCCTTTTGGGTTGCGATGGTGAACCGTTTTGCTTTGATGAAAACGCCCCTGGATTTTTGTGTTGCGGCGGTATTTTTAAGCGCAGTAAAAAATGAATTTCCCCAATGAAAAAGGGCTTAAAAAAAAATTGGGCCTGGGTAGACACCCTGGCCCGTTTTTAATCCGTACCCTATGAAAACTGGGATGAAGTTACAACCTTGTTTTCAAAAAAGCAATATTTTTTTCTGATATTATAAAGTAATTACATGCCCAACCCCATTGATATAGAGGATGGCGAGGTTATCACAAGTGCCGTTGCCATAGTCGAGCAATGCCTGGCGGCTGTTCCTTGTAAGCCTTACCGTGCCCTTCACCAACCAGGGGCAGGTGAACTTTTTGATCAGGGGATCCACCACTAATGATGACCATGTATTTCCTGCAGCATTACTGCCAGCGCCATTTCCGGTGATTTTATAAACATCATCCAGCGGAAAATTTGGTGTGCCGTTGCCTTCAATTTGCAGTACATCTTTTACACTGTTCCATTTGCGCCACCTGCCCGAAATGGTATTGGTGATTTGTGCGTCCAGTACTTTTATTTTCAGTCCCTGCATATTGCTGGTGCTGGTATTTTCGGTGATATGCGTGCCTTCAATGTGGAAGCTGTCTACATGGTATCCCACAAAACTGGTGCTTACTTTGGCGCCGGGCACACGCATTTTATTGGTAAAAATGCTTACGATTTTTCCCTTGCGGTATTTGCCATCGCGGCCGAGACAGCCGGTACCAAAATCAATGGTAACCGTTTTGGGGAACACGCCCGGGATATTGGGCACTACAGTAACCGTAAAACAACGTTGGGTACTGGGCGAAAGCGGGGTGCCCATTTCCCCCAGGCCGGATACATTGGTGCCCATGCCAATATCTTCCCCGGCATCTTCAGCAGAAATGCTCGCGGTGATATTGAATACTTCATCAAACTGGGCATCCGACTGGCCTTCATCCGCCGCGGCAGCAACGGTGGCGGCCACTTCTTCCTGTGATACCGGGTCTGTGGATGCAGCGGTGATACTGGCTTCTTTTTTACAACCTGTAAAGGCAAATGTTCCTGCAATGGCAAGCACAGGCAACCATTGCTTAAGCGGCATAATAGTTTTCATAAAAAATAATTAAAGGTGAATAATGAATGCGGGTATGTGACGGCGGCCGCTTGATTTAGTTTAACACACTGTTAAATTTTTTAAGCAATTTTGTGCCGCAAAATATTTTTATGGAACTCACCGATACGCACTGTCATCTTTATACAGGCGATTTTAATACGGATATTGATGCCGTGATGCAACGGGCGGCAGATGAAGCGGTAACCCGTTTTTATTTGCCTGCCATTGACAGTGAAACGCACCCGCAAATGATTGCACTGGAAGAAAGATATCCCGGGAAATGTTTTGCCATGATGGGCCTGCATCCCTGCAGCGTGCAGGAAAACTATGAAACGGAATTGAAAATCGTGGAAGACTGGTTTGCCAGGCGCCCGTTTGTGGCGGTGGGGGAGATCGGGCTGGATTTTTACTGGGATACCACCTATACCAGCCAGCAATACACCGCATTCAGAAAGCAGGTAGAACTGGCCTTGCAGTATAATTTGCCCGTTGTAATTCACACCCGCAATGCCATGCAGGAAACCATTGAAGTGGTAAAGGATTATGCAGGGAAAGGCCTTCGCGGGATCTTTCACTGCTTTGGCGGAACAGTTGAAGAGGCTGTAGCTATAACAGATATGGGTTTTTACCTGGGTATTGGGGGCGTGCTGACCTATAAAAAATCAGGACTGGAGACTGTGATGGAAAAAACAGGACTGGAACATATTGTGCTGGAAACCGATGCGCCTTATTTAACACCGGCGCCTTTCAGGGGTAAACGGAATGAAAGCAGTTATTTAAAGTATATCGTGCAAAAGCTGGCGGAGATAAAAAAATGTGATGTGGCAGCGGTTGCGGCGGTAACGACGGCCAACGCCAAAAAAATATTCGGCAGCTAACGCAGCATCATTTACATTTGCAATCCCAAAAATGGAGACGTGTCCGAGTGGTTGAAGGAGCACGCCTGGAAAGTGTGTATAGGGGAAACTCTATCGCGAGTTCGAATCTCGCCGTCTCCGCAAATAAAAAAACTTCGCATTGCGAAGTTTTTTTATTGCCTATTCATCGGCAACATCTTACATAGTTACACATTCTTTTAAAAACAAATCATGAGCAAGTTCATGAAATGGATTGAACTGGCTCCTGTTTTTGCCTGTGCTGGCAGGAGTAAATTCGGTATGGAAGCAATCATATTTTCCAGCATCTGAAAAAAGGAGGTGTTATGTCAACCAAGGCAGTTTCAAAAAAAGACGGCTTATTTCCTGCTGTTTTAAACGATTTCTTCAGGCCCTGGAATTCTTGGTTTGATAAGCCTGAAACGGAAACATGGGGAAATATGCTTCGGATGCCTGCTGTGAATATTATGGAATACAAGGATGATTTTAAGATCACGCTGGCGGTTCCGGGCATCAAAAAAGAAATATTAAATATTGATATGTATGGCAGCATGCTCACGGTAAGTGCCGGGGCAAAAAAAGAAAAGGAAACGGCTGCCGGAAAATATACACGCAAAGAATACAACTATTCCTCCTTCAGCAGGAGTTTTACTTTACCGGAAGGGGTGGTAAAGGAAAAAATCACTGCCACATTTGAAAATGGCGAATTAACGCTTACCCTTCCTAAGATGGAAGCCATAAAGAAAAGCGCCACAAGGCATATCTCCGTGGAGTAAGCAGGAAGTTCACTGCTCAAACATACCCTGCCGCTGTAAATGCGGCAGGGTTTTCAGCGATCGCTCACATTTAAAACCAGTAGTCATGAAAAAGTTTATTTATTTTATCTTTTTACCGTTGGTTGCTGCGGTTACAGGTTGTGCCAGTTCAAAAATCACTTCATCATGGCGCACACCGGATGCGATACAAACACCCGTGAAGAAAATAATGGTGGTGGGACTGATACGTGAGTCTGAACGTGCCATGAAAGAACAACTGGAAGAACACATGATCGAAGACCTGAACGCATTGGGATATACAGCCGTTTCTGCATATAAGGAAATTGGTCCCAAAGCCTTTCAGCATATGGATGAAAAATCGGTGCTGGAAAAATTAAAGAACAGCAATGTGGATGCCGTTATTACCATCGTTCTCCTGAACAAACAACGGGAGCGGTTATACCGGCCGGCAACGATCATCCAGTCGCCCTATGCGGTTTATTCCAACCGTTTCTGGGGATATTACAGCACATTGTCTGACAGGATATATTCTCCCGGTTATTACGAAACAACCACCAGGTATTTCTGGGAAAGCAATATGTACTGTCTTTGTGATAAGGCGCTGCTTTATTCTTCCCAAACGCAGTCTTTTGATCCATCTTCTGCCGGCACACTTGGCCACGAATACGGAAAGATGATCGTGCATGATATGCTGAAGAAAAAAATTTTGGTGAACAGCATAAAAAAAGCTGATTGATGCAGCAAAAATGATGTGGTGGTTAAAATCAGCCCTGCTTAGTTTTTTGATCTGCCTGGTTTTTCCGGGGATCGTATTTGCGCAACCTTTTAAACAGGCGGTTTCAAATAATGGAGCGGCGCAAAATAAAACACTGATACACCCGGAACTTACTGCGGCTTTTTACAAGTTGCGGGGGCCGGGTGTTTTCTGGATGGGGAAGGAACCTGCTGCCCTGCAATTAAGGGAAGCGCTGCTGTATTTTATTGATAGTGCCGGGCTTCTTGGTCTTGATCCATTCCGGTATCACCAGCCTGTTTTGAAAGCCAGCATCCATGCCGGCGCCGATAGCAGTAAGGATATTTTTTTCACTGATGCGGCGATTGCCCTTTGTAAAGATATTTTCCAGGGGAAAAAAAGCAGCGGTTTTTTGGGCTACGATGAAATTTCGAAGCAATATGAAACTGCAGATAATGATTTTATACTTGGCCGGCTTGCCGGGGTTGTTGTTGCGGCAGACCTGTCATCTTTTATTAAACAACTGGAGCCGGCGGATAAGGAATATTTGTTTTTTAAAAAGGGACTGGCACAATGTATTTCAAATAATAAGGCACAGGCCGGGCAACTGGCTGTAAGAATGAACCTGTTAAGGTGGATACGCCATTTCAGGTTTGAAAAATATATCCTTGTTAATATTCCTTCAGCAACATTAAAATATTACCAGGCCGATACGGTTGTATTGCAGATGAAAGTGGTGGTGGGAAAAGTTGCCACCAAAACACCGCGGTTTGCGGCATTTTGCAACCAGCTTATCCTGTATCCTTACTGGAATGTTCCACCCAGTATCGCATTAAATGAGATACTGCCAAAAGTTAAACAGCATCCTGCATGGCTTGATGCGATGAATATGCAGGTTGTAAATGCAAATGGGAAGGTGATCTCTCCGTCATCCATCAACTGGCGTAATTATAGCAAATCAAATTTCCCTTTCAGGTTCAGGCAAAGTACCGGCTGTGATAATTCGCTGGGCGTAATAAAATTCAATATCACCGATCCTTACAGCGTTTACATGCATGATACCAACAACCAGGCTGCTTTTCTTTCCGGTTACCGGTTTTACAGTCATGGCTGTATCCGGCTTGAACAGCCTGTTCAGTTAGGCAATCTTTTACTCAACAATACACTCGATACTGCGTACCTGCAATCTTGTTTTAAAAAACAGGAACCCGTAACCATGCCTGTTGAAAAGCCGGTTGCCGTGTTTGTTGTTTACAGCACTGCAGATGATGATATGGCGGGCAGGATTAAATATTATAAAGATGTGTACGGGCTTTTAAAATAAATAAATAATCTGCTCCGTGATTATTGGTACAATTATTGTTTTTTGCCCACAGCAAACAAATTAATTAGTGAAATGTAATATTGCTGCGGCAATATTATTTTGTAAACCTGAAAACATCAGCATTATGAAGAAGCAATTTTTTTTAGCAGCAACAGCACTTGTTTTAACACTCTCCGTTTCGGCACAAAGTAAGGGCCATGATTACAGAACAGCATTAGGTATTAAATTTTTAGACGGTGCCGGTATTTCACTGAAGCATTTTGTAAATGATAAAGCGGCACTGGAAGGCATTGGTTTTTTCTGGTCACAGGGTACCAGGATAACCGGTTTGTATGAACTGCATTTTGATATCAATGGTGCTCCGGGTTTGAAATGGTATGTGGGCCCCGGCGCTCACGTGGGTTTTTATAATACTAAATATGGCGGCGGCAGCTGGATCGGTATTGATGGGGTGCTTGGGCTCGACTATAAAGTCAACAATGCACCGTTGAACCTTTCGCTCGACTGGCAACCATCTTTTGAATTTGGAACCGGCCGCGGGTTTACAGGAAACTGGGGCGGTTTTGGTATCCGTTATACATTTTAATGAAACGTTGATGGGAAGGGTGTTTACTCCAGCACCCTTTCCATTTTCATACTCCTGCTTCCTTTTACAAGCACCAGCGCATCTGCAGGATTTAATTCAGCCAGCCATTCCTTTGCTTCAGCGGAGTTGTTTAAATAAGTATAGGCGTGGTTAAACTGGTTATAATCGCCTCCCACCAGTACCACATTTTTCCACGGGTAGCTGTCGATTAAACGCACAATGGCTTCATGTTCGGGAATGCTTTCTTCTCCCAGTTCCATCATGCCGCCCAGCATCAATATCTTATTGCTGCCTTCCATTTTTGCAAAATTTTCAATAGCAGCTTTCATGCTCGTGGGGTTGGCGTTGTAAGCATCCAGTATAAAACGGTTGTTATCTTTTGTGATAAGCTGGCTGCGGCTGTTGGATGGCTGGTAGCTTTCGATGGCCTGTTTGATTGTATGATCATCTACTGAAAAATATTTGCCTATTGCCACTGCGGCAAGCACATTGGGTAAATTATATTCTCCCACCAGGTGGGTATGGATGGTGCCGGTTGAAGCACCTTCAAAAATTTCAACATTCAAGAAGCCTGTTTCCCCTGTAATTTTCCCGGTAACCCCGGCATTGGCAGTACCATAAGTAAAAATATGTGGTATGCCATTGCTCATTTCCTGCAGGTATGAATAGTCTTGCATAATAAACGCAGTGCCTTTGCTGGCTCTCAGAAAATCGAACAGTTCACCCTTGCCTTTTTTAACGCCTTCCACGCCGCCAAATCCTTCCAGATGGGCCTTGCCACAATTGGTGATGAGGCCATGCGTGGGCAGGGTATAGCTGCAATAGCTTTCAATTTCTTTTTGATGATTGGCACCCATTTCCACCACGGCCATTTCTGCATCGGCTTTTACTTTCAAAATGGTGAGGGGGATACCGATATGGTTGTTCAGGTTTCCTTCGGTTGTATACGTTATAAAGGTGGAAGATAATACCTCGTGCACCAGTTCCTTTGTAGTTGTTTTACCATTGCTGCCGGTGATGGCGATAAAGGGGATTGTAAACTGCTGCCGGTGAAATTTGGCAAGCGCCTGCAATGCGGTAAGTACATCCGGTACCTGCACTGTTTTAGCAGGTTCCGTGCCTGTTGGCTCGTCTGTTATCACATAAGCTGCACCGGCGTCAAGGGCCTGTTGCGCAAAAAGATTGCCATTGAAATGAGGGCCTTTTAACGCAAAGTATAGGTCGTCTTTTTTTAATTTCCTTGTATCGGTCTGAACAGAAGGGTATGCCTGGTATATTTTATAGAGCGCTTCGATTTGCATAAATCAAAAATAGCAAGAAGCAACAAATAAATGACTGTCTGCATAGCGGCAATAAAAAAGCCCCTCTTTTGAAGGGGCCTTTTATTATGTCTAAACTTATTTTTTCTTTCTTGAGTTTTGTTTGCGGGTACCAAAGGTTTGTCCGTCTTTAAATCCAGGACCTTCCGGAGGGCCGAGATATGTTTGAGCGCAGCGGAAACCTACCGTGCTGGCTGCCTGGTCTTCCTGCATGAAGCGGCGGCTTCCGGGAGATAACCAGTAAGGCCTGTCGTTCCAGCTGCCACCTTTAATCACCCTTGACTGGTCATTGATTAAGGAGGTGATACCATAACCGTAAGTTACCTGGCTGGCAGAGTCACCATCGAGGTAGTTGATCACGTTGTTACGCTGGTAGTTCGGGCGGTTCTTCACTTCTTCATCAGAGATGTCCACTTTTTTCAGGCGGTTCACTTCTGTAGTGCCCACGCTGTCTTTTTGATAATCTCCGGCAGCGTTTTTATAATATTTCTGGAATTTGTTACCACGGAAATAGTTGAAGTCCTGTCCATCAAGTGCGGTTAATGGCCTGTATACGTCCGCAACCCACTCGCTCACGTTGCCGCTCATGTTGTATAAACCAAATGCATTCGGGTAGAAGGCTTTGATCGGGCCCGGTATGGCTGCACGGTCATTCAAACCACCGGCAACACCCATGTTATCACCACTGCCACGCTTAAAGTTAGCAAGGAATTTACCCTGCCAGCTGCCACGGCGGTTATCGCGTAAACCATTGGGGTTATTGCTCCATGAATATACCTGCTGGTTGCTCAGCAATTCCTCACCATTCTTGCCTTCTTTTTTACGCGGAGAAGGGTTTTGTGCAAGGATGCCATAGGCGGCATATTCCCATTCAGCTTCGGTAGGCAGGCGGTAACCCATGTTCAGGATACCATCTTCCATTTTCACATAATTCCTGGGTTTGCCATTGATGTCTTTCAGTGCTCCTTTCTTGGGTTTCTGTTTACCCTGGATATTATCGGGGGTCATCAGGTATGATTCAGAGCTGAATGCATCGGCACCTGCTCCTTTCATTTCTTTTTTGGCAGCATCTTTTTTCAGGTATCCTGAGCCCATCAGGTTCAGTTCATTTACCCTGTCTGTTCTCCAAACACAAAAATCATGCGCCTGCTGCCAGTTTACACCCACAACTGGATAATAGTTGTAAGAGGGGTAGCGGAAATAATATTCCACGTAAGGCTCGTTATAAGCCAGTTCTTCACGCCATACCAGCGTATCGGGCAATGCCCTCCTCATAATATTGGTGTCGCCGGAAAACACATTTTCCAGCCAGTACAGGTATTCACGGTAGTGAACGTTGGCCACTTCAGTTTCGTCAATAAAGAATGAAGGAACTGTAATACGGCGGGGAACATTGTTCCAGTCGCCCATTACATCCTCTTCTTTGGCACCCATTACAAATGAACCGCCCTGAACAAATACGAGGCCAGGACCGGCTTTGGGGTACTTCACTTTGGCCACATGGAAATTACCCATGTTCTTGTCATCATACTTCCAGCCGGTAACAGATGACTTGTTGCTGCTTTTACCGCCGCTTTTGCAGGCACTCAATGAAAGAGCGGCGGCAGCAATTACAAATAAATTTTTACTTGAAAATAGTTTAGACATGTTCATTCGTTTATCAAATTGTTTAACGAAAGGTTTTCTTCTTTATTGTGTATAAATGGGGTGTAACAGATGCGAATATAATCACTTTAGCTGAAACGGGCAGCCCGGTTGAATGATATTCCCATATTTCTTCCAACTATAATGCTTCAGCAGCCTTCATTATTGTTTACAAACAGGAAGGAACTGCAGAAAAGTAGAAAAATGTGGATATTTTTTAATTCAGGCAATACAGATGTTATATATTGCGTTCGTATGCCGGGGGAATAACTTTTTTATCCTTGTAAATCCCGGGCAAGCAAGATTTTATACCCTTAGATATTGCTGTCGGCCCTGCGAACATGGTTTTTTAACAAGATTTTATAAATTAGTTGTTCATTTCACAAAAACCATTATTTTTACAACAGAATCAAACCATTAAACTAAACGCTTATTGAGGTAAGTCTACCTAACCAAGACAAAACAAAACGCATGAAAAGAGTATCATTAAAACTAACTACTTTAGTTATGTTGCTGGGAGTTGCTGTGACCGGTTCTTACGCCCAGTCCAATCAAATCAATGTTGTTACATCTGCAGTACCTTTCTTAAGAATTACCCCTGATGCCCGTAGTGGTGGTATGGGTGATGCAGCGATTGCTGTTTCTCCGGATGCAAATGCTTCTTTCTCGAATGTGGCTAAAACTGTTTTCAATTCAAGCAAAACCGGTTTGGCTGTAAACTATGTGCCCTGGTTAAGGGACCTCGCTGTTAATGATGTTTACCTGGCTTCTTTATCAGGTTTTTATAAAGTGGATGATGAATCTGCGATTTCAGCTTCATTAAGGTATTTCAGTCTCGGTAATATCGAGTTTACTGATAACTCAGGCAACTACCTGTCAACTTACCGTCCAAGGGAGTTTGCGTTTGATGCGGCTTATTCAAGGAAATTATCTTCTAAAAATTCATTGGGTATCGCTTTGCGTTATATCAACTCCAGCCTTGCCAAAGGTTCTTATGGAACAAGCACTACCGTTTATAAAGCTGGTTCTGCTGTTGCCGGTGACCTGCACTTCTATCACCATGGTGCAAAAGAAAACGGACAGGGTTTTAACTGGGGTGTTACTTTAAGCAACCTGGGTTCTAAAATATCTTATACCAGCGATGCTAACCAGAAAGATTATATTCCTGCCAATATCGGTATTGGTGGTGCATATACCAAAGTGTTTGACGAAAGCAATAAAATCACTTTTGCTGCTGACCTGCACAAATTACTGGTACCAACTCCTCCAGCTGTGGGTGACTCAGCCGGACTGGCTAAATACCGCAGCCAGGGTGTTGTAAGCAGCTGGTTCAAATCTTTTGGTGATGCGCCTAATAAAATCACTGAAGAACTGGAAGAAATCAATTTTGCACTGGGCCTGGAATACTGGTACAACAACCAGTTTGCATTCAGGGCTGGTTATTTCTACGAAAACCCCAACAAAGGAAACAGGAAGTTTTTCTCTGTAGGTGCTGGTTTGAAATACAATGTATTCGGTCTGAACTTCGCTTACCTGTTCCCTTCAGGCAGTGGTGTTAACCGTAACCCATTATCAAATACCTATCGTTTTGGTTTAGTGTTTGATTTTGATGCGAAATAATTAAGCGTAATCAAGATACTTTTTAAAGGCGCACCAGTTTCCCTGGTGCGCTTTTGTTTTCTGCTGAAAAAAATACTGATATTTGACCCCTAAAAAAATTGTATGGGATACAGGATCGGATCAGGAATAGATTTTCACCAGCTGGTGGAGGGAAGGGATCTCTGGATTGGCGGCGTAAAGATTCCGCATAACAAGGGGGCCCTGGGACATAGTGATGCCGATGTACTGCTCCACGCCATTTGTGATGCCATGCTGGGCGCATTGTGTCTCGGTGATATTGGTGTTCATTTTCCGGATACGGATCAGTCATTCAAAAATATCGACAGCAAAATACTGCTTGAAAAAACATACATAATGGTGCAGGCAAAAGGATACAAAGTGGTGAATATCGACAGCACCCTCTGTCTCCAGGCGCCGAAGATCAAACCCTTTGTAAGTCTTATGCAGGATGCAATCGCGAAAGTATTGCAGATGGATCCCAGCGATATTTCTGTAAAAGCAACCACTACAGAAAAAATGGGTTTTGTCGGGAGGGAAGAAGGGCTTGTGGCCTACGCCACTGTATTGCTTGAGAAAGCAGCCTGAAATATCCCCATCCGCTGATGCACTCGTTACTTTAAATCATACTCCACTGCAGCATCAGCTGTACTGAAAATCATTTACCAGTTTCTTAACTTCTTTTATGCGGCATATCCGTTATTATGCATTTGCAATAGTACCTTTGCCGCTATGCAGGAAGTGCCGGTAAAAATTGTAAACACATCAGGAAATCCGTTGCCATCATACGCCACCGCTGGTGCCGCGGGAATGGATATAAGGGCATCACTTGAAAACCCGGTTGTGCTGCAACCAATGGAAAGACAGCTGGTGCCCACCGGTTTGTTTATCGAACTTCCGGAAGGTTATGAGGCACAGGTAAGACCAAGAAGCGGACTTGCAATAAAACAGGGTATTACCTGCCTGAACACGCCGGGTACAATTGACAGTGATTACCGGGGTGAAATAAAAGTAATACTTATCAACCTCAGCAATGAAGTGCAGCAGCTGAATGATGGCGACCGCATTGCGCAAATGGTAATAGCGAAAACCGAGAAAGCAGTATTTCGGCCGGTGACTGAACTGAACGAAACAACGCGGGGTGCAGGAGGATTTGGCCACACAGGCATTCAATAAAACCTACAAGATACCAGGTATGAATAAATTAGCAGTAATAGCCCTTTCATGTTTTGTGTTTATAATGGCACAAAGTTGCCGTACCACAAAAAAGATCAACCAGGCTATCGCTCCAAAAGACACCACAGTCGTGGTGGTGAATAATACTTCAGCGGCGGATTCACTTAAAATGATCAGCGAAACCATTCAAAAACTTCAAAGCCACCATATCGACTATAAAACCTTTAATGCAAAAATTAAGGTGGAGTATGAAGATAATAAGGGCAAACTGCCCGACCTCACAGCGGTAGTGCGCATCTACAGGGACAGCGCCATCTGGATATCAATCTCTGCCACTATCCTTAATTGGGAAGTATACCGCCTGCTTATTACCAAAGACAGTGTTATATTGATGAACATAAAGGATAAGGAAGTACAATACAGGTCGGTGGATTATTTACAGGAAGTTACACAGATACCTTTTGGTTATGGCACCATACAGGACCTGCTGGTGGGTAATCCTGTGTTTTTAGACAGTACAGTGGCATCATACAAAAAAGTAGATGACAAAATCCTTGTATCTACAATCGGTCCTTATTTCAAGAACCTGCTCACATTGTCTGCCGCCAATACACTGATGCTTCACAGCAAGCTCGATGATGTGGATATTGCCCGTAACCGGACGGCCGATATTACTTATGGTGATTATGAAAATAAGGCCGGGTTTGATTTTTCCACTTACAGGGAAATCACCGTTTCGGAAAAGAATAAAGTAGACATACGGTTTAACTACAAGCAGTATGAGTTTAACAAAGAATTGTCAGTAGCTTTTAAGGTGCCGAAAAATTATAAACGCAAATAAGCGTTACCTGTATTATGCACAGGTGTGGGTTTTTAAACAAGCCCGTATTTAAAGCATGAATTGTATTTTTGATAAATCCCCCTTTTCAGTATGTTAAAATTATTGTTTACAGCAGTAACCTTTTTGTTTGCGGCAATCACCGTTGCCCAGCCCACCACCACGCGTGAAGAACTGGAAAAGCAGCAGCAGCAGTTAAAGAGGGAGCTGGAACAAACACAAAGAATGCTGAATGAGAACAAGGCAAAATCAAAGGAAAATTATGTGCAATGGCGGCTGGTGAATGATAAGGTAAACCTGCAGGACCGGCTTATTGATAATATCAACCGGGATATCAATATCCTCGACAATAATTTGTACAACACCCAGCGGGATATTAACCGCTACAACCGTTTGCTGGATACCTTGAAACAGGAATATGCCAAAAGCATGGTATATGCATACAAGAACCGCAGTAACTATGATTTTTTAAATTTTATTTTCTCTGCTGCCAGTTTTAATGACGCGATCAAAAGAATGACCTATTTAAAAAGCTACCGTGAGTACAGGGAGATGCAGGGGCAAAATATTTTACGTACCCAGGACCTGCGCAAAAAACGTATCGGGGAGTTAACAGGCACCAAGGAACAAAAAAATAAAGTATTACTCACAAAGGATAAGGAACTGGCCATTCTTGAAAAAGAAAAAGTGGAGAAAGACAGGATCATGAATGAGCTGAAGAAACAGGGCAAGCAGCTGAATGATAAAATTTCTGCGATCAAAAAACAGCAGAAGAAAGTGGATAATGCCATCGCCGCTGCCATTAAACGTGCCATGGATGAAGCCCGGAGGGCAGCTGTGAAAAAGGCGGCAGATAAACCTGTTGTGAGCAAACCTGCTCCCGCTGAAACAAACCCGGCAGGCCCGTCAGCCACCACGAAAGTGACCAGCACTCCTAAGACAAGTTCAGCGCCAAAGAAAGAAGCCCCGGAAAGTATCCTGTTGAATGCGGAAAACATTGCGCTTAATGCGGACTTCATAAAAAACAGGGGTGCGCTGCCATGGCCTGTTGATAAAGGATACACGCTCATGAAATTTGGGCCCAATGTGCTGCCGAGCGGATCTACCATTGTAACATCAGGACTTACAATTGCCACCGATATCGGGAACCCCGTAAAAGCTGTTTTCGAGGGAACAGTGACCTCGGTGGTTTATATTGAAGATATGCAGATGGTGATGCTGCAGCATGGTAAATACTTCAGTACTTACAGCAATCTCTCCAGCGTGACTGTTCAAAAAGGGCAAACCGTGCAGAGAGGCCAGGTAATTGGCCGTGCCGCTGCCAACCTGGATGGTGTGGGGGCGGTTGATTTTTATATCAGCGACGAAAAAAACAACCAGGATCCTGAACGCTGGCTGCGCCGGAAATAATTAAACTACTTTTTTGTAGAGTTCTTCGTATACCGGTACAATATTTTCAATGTCGAACTTTTTGGCCTGTGCAAGTGCATTGGTTTTGAATTGCTGCAAAGTGCTGTCGTCTTTTAATATTTCCAGCGCATTTTTTGCCATGCTTTCTACATCACCCACATCACTCATATACCCGCAATAGCCATCGATATTGATCTCCGGCAAACCTCCTGCATTGGTGGTAATAACAGGTACTGCCGCAGCCATGGCTTCCAGCGCTGCCAATCCAAAACTTTCATATTCACTGGTGAGTAAAAACAGGTCGGCAATGGGGAGGATGTCTTCCATCTGTTCCTGCTTGCCAAGGAATTTAATATTATCGCACAGCACACAATCCCTGCAAATGCTTTCAACGTAAGGTCTCTCGGGTCCGTCACCCAGCAGCAGCAATTTGGCCGGCATGGCTTCTATGATCTTCATAAACACACGCACCACGTCATCCACTCTTTTTACTTTACGGAAATTGCTGGCGTGTACAATGATCCTTTCGCCCTTGGGTGCAATCAGTTTTTTAAAAGCATCCACCGGTTTTTTATTGAACCTTTTCACATCTACAAAATTGTGGATGACCTCAATGTTTTTTTCGATCACGAAATTTTTATAGGTCTCATCCCGCAGGTTATTGGATACAGCTGTAAGCACATCACTTTCGTTCATGGAAAAAGTCACTACCGGGCTGTATGTTTTGTCACGTCCCACCAGGGTAATATCTGTACCGTGCAGGGTTGTGATGACCGGAATATGTTTGCCTCTTTTTGCCAGTATCTGTTTTGCCATATATGCTGCGGCAGCATGCGGGATAGCATAATGCACATGCAGGAGTTCAACATTATTATTCAGGATAACATCCACCATGGTACTGGCGAGTGCTGTTTCGTAGGGCGGATAATCAAACAAAGGATAGGTGGGCACCCTTACTTCATGATAAAATATATTGGCATGAAAACCGCTGAGCCTTACAGGCTGCTGGTAGGTAATGAAATGGATATTATGGCCCTTATCTGCCAGCACTTTTCCCAGTTCTGTTGCCAGCACACCGCTTCCGCCAAATGTAGGATAGCAAACAATTCCTATGTTCATAGCTAATGCTTTTTTTTAATAAAGCAGGATGCAATTTACAGTTTTATTATTCACCCGCAGAAGCCATTCATGTATTGGTAATAAATTATTAAGTTTGTTCACAAACACTGTTATGACTCCAAAAAAAACAACCCTGGCTGCAGCTTTTTTACTGGTTTGCAGTGCTGCCTTTTCCCAAAATGAAGATTCGCTGATGATAAAAAGGATCAGTGATGAAATACTGCTGAATGGTAAAGCCTACAGCAATCTTTATTCATTGTGTAAAAAAGTGGGGGCCAGACTGAGCGGAAGCGCCGGTATGTATAAAGCGGAAGATTGGGGTGTAAAAACCCTTACCGCCATGGGAGCTGAAAATGTATACAAGCAGGAATGCATGGTGCCGCACTGGGTGAGGGATAAAAACCGTCAGGCTTCTTTTAATAAAAAAGAAACTTTTGCAGTGGCCGAACTCGGAAATGCGGAGGGTACCGGGCCCGGCGGTGTTTCAGGCACCGTGGTGGAAGTAAAAAATTTTGCTGAGCTGGAGCAGCGGAAAGATGAGCTAAAAGGCAAGATCGTTTTATACAATTACCCATACAACAAAGCGTTACTGGGCGGTGGTTATGGTGATGCGGTACGTTACCGCAGCAGTGGTGCCTCCAATGCGGCGAAGTACGGGGCGGTGGGTGTGCTGGTGCGGTCAGTAACAGCATCGGGCGATAATAATCCCCATACAGGTGCATTGCGTTAC
The DNA here is from genome assembly GCA_046329655.1 of Ferruginibacter sp. GTDB lineage: Bacteria > Bacteroidota > Bacteroidia > Chitinophagales > Chitinophagaceae > Ferruginibacter. The sequence continues at coordinate 63,584 of JAXLUD010000006.1, read as the reverse complement.
AACGACAGCTTTCCAAAAATTCCGGCTTTCGCCATTGGCGTGAAAGATGCAGAAAGGTTAAGTGGCCTCATAAAAGGACCTTATAAAAACAAGCCGTTGTTTATGTACAGCCTGTGTAAAATGTTGCCCGACACCATCGGGCACAATGTGATCGGGGAAATAAAAGGATCAGCATTTCCGGATGAAATCATTACAGTGGGCGGGCATCTCGACAGCTGGGACCTGGCGGAAGGCGCTCATGATGACGGCGCCGGAATAGTACAAAGCATTGAGGTGATCAGGGTGCTGAAAGCGCTTGGATATAAACCGAAACGCACCATCCGGGTGGTGCTGTTTGCCAATGAAGAAAACGGGTTACGCGGCGGCACCAAATATGCAGAGGAGGCCAAATTGAAAAATGAAAAATATATCATGGCGATGGAAAGTGATGGCGGCGGTGAAACGCCCAGGGGCTTTAGCTGCGGTATGAGCGAGGCACAGTTTGCAAAAGTTGAACAATGGAAAAAATTATTTGGTATGCTGGATGCCGACCGTTTCAGCTTCAGCAAAGGTGGTGGAGGCGGTGCAGATATTGGTCCGCTGCAGGCTAATTTCAAAACAGCCCAGTTCGGCTTGCATACTGCAGGCAACCGTTACTTTGATTACCACCATGCCGCTACGGATGTTTTTGAAAACGTGCACGAGCGGGAACTGCACTTAGGCGCAGTTGTGATGGCAGCCATGGTTTATCTTGTTGATAAATACGGATTATAATTAACTTGCAGTAAAAAAGAAGCAGCTTATGGAAGATATCAAAGCACAGGAGCCGGTAAAACTTCAGCCAAAAAAAGGAAGCAGTTTCAAAAGATTTGTACGCTGGCTTTCCTTCATTCTGCTGGCAATACTGGGCGTATTTATATACTGGAAATATTATTTTACTTACAGCAATGGCCTGCAAAGCGGTAAGATGCAGAAGATATCCCGCCGCGGCAATGTTTTTAAAACATGGGAAGGATACCTTTTGATCAGCGTGAGTACAGACAATAACCTTTCCCTCATTACAAAGGAGTTCCCGTTTTCTGTTACAAGCGACAGTATTGCGCATGTGCTGGAAAATTATGATGGTAAAAAGGTAAGGGTGCGGTATAAACAGAAAAACGGCACTTTGCCCTGGAGGGGTGACAGCGAATATATTGTTTACCAGGTGGAGGCGGATCAGTAATTGTTATCCTGCCTGCAATAAAAATATGACCGGCTTCTTATGGAAGTCGGTTTTTTCTTTTCGCCAGTCTGCTGCAGTTTTGGTTTTGATATATTCATCCGGCCCGGTGAGTGATGCGGCAATACAAAGCCTTGTGCTGCCCTTGCATGTTTTGAGCAGGGTTTCAACCAGCTGGTTATTGCGGTAAGGGGTTTCAATGAAGATTTTGGTGCTTTTATTTTTTTCAGAAGAGAGCTCCAGTTCTTTTATTTTTTTCTGTCTTTCCCCGTTGTCGATCGGTAAATAACCAACAAACTCAAACTGCTGGCCATTCATGCCACTGGCCATTAAAGCCAGTAAGACGGCGCTGGGGCCAACCAATGGTTTTACGAGAGCGTTTAGTTGCTGTGCCGCTTCCACGAGCAGCTGGCCGGGATCTGCCACACCAGGGCATCCTGCTTCACTGATCACCGCAATCTGCTTCTCTTCCTTAATTTTTTGCCTGAAGGAGGAAAGCACTTCCGCTTCTGCTTTATGGATGGCAAACCATTCGTATTGGTCAATCACGATCTCTTTACAGATGCTTTTTAAAAACCGCCGGGCCGATCTTTCATTTTCTGCAAATATCACCTGGCAGTTTTTTACCGCATCCATGATGTAAGGTGCAATGGTGTGAGTGGCTGTTTCTTCCAGCACAGATGGTATAAGGTATATTGCTGCAGGCATAGTGTTTAAATAACTGGTTTGCTTTCTTTATCGCCGTATAAACTGATGGTGGCCGCAATCACTGCATAGCTGGGTGCCAGCAACCAGCCCACAAACGGTACAAGATGCATCAATAAAAAAATAAGTCCGTTCCCAATGGCCAGTCCTTTATGCTTACCGATAAAACTGATGCTTTGTGAAGTGGAAAGCTTATGTCTTTCACAACTGTAATCAAGCATCGAGAACCCGAGATAATAACATTCCACCAGCAGGCTGATGAGCGGGGTGATCCATCCCACAACAGGGATAAAAGCGAGTATGAAAATGGAAATGGCATAAACCGTTTGCCACAGCATATTCCGGAGAGCGATCCTGATGCCCCGGAGTATATCCCTGATCAGCTGTTTAAAACTGAATGGAAAATCCTTGCCTTCTATGATTGCTTCCGTTTTTTCACTCAGGTATGCAAACAGGGGAGAGCCAATAATGAGAAACATGTATTTGAACAGGGAGAAATAAAACATCAGGAAAACCAGGTGCACCATAATCCTTCCAAAGATCAGGAGGAAACTGAGCCAGCTTTCGTTCATCTTATCCATCCATCCCTGCACGCCGGTTTTTGCAAACATCCATTCAATTACAGCATTGCTGCTGTGCCAGAAAAAATAAATGCCGGTGCCAAACAGCAGCATGTACAATAGGCCCGGTATAATGATCCATTTCCACAATCCATGTTTATTGATAAACCGGTGTGTTTGAAAATAAGCCTGTATTGCAGTAACAATTTCCTTTAGCATGCTGAACAGTAAATGGTTGATATGTCAGTTCGCAGATATCTGTATTTTAGCTTTAAAGTTAATGATATAATGAAGAAACTGCCCATTGAATTTTACAACAGGAAAGATGTGCTGCTGATTGCAAGGGAACTGCTGGGCAAACTGCTGCTTACAAAAATTGGCGGGCATACAACGGCCGCAAGAATTGTGGAAACAGAAGCTTATATAGCCATTACAGACAGGGCTTCGCATTCGTACAACGGGAAACGAACCGGCCGCAATGAACATATGTATGCAGCAGCAGGAACATCCTATGTGTACATCTGTTATGGGATGCATCACCTCTTCAATGTGGTCACCAATCAAAAAGATATTCCGGATGCGGTGCTGGTGAGGGCGGGTGAGCCTGTTACCGGAATTGATATCATGCTGCAGCGCACCGGGAAAAAGGAGGCTGATTACTCACTCACCAAAGGACCGGGAAATCTTGGAAAGGCCCTGGGTATTTCCAAACAGCATTCCGGCCTTGAGTTAAATGGCCGGCAAATTGCATTGTATGATGATGGATTTTATGTGCAGCCGCAGCAGGTTGGTATCAGCAAGCGTATCGGGGTGGATGGGGCAGGTATAGCAGCAGATTATCCCTACCGGTTTTACATAAAGGGAAACAGGTACGTAAGTGCATTTCCCAATAAATAAAAACGCCCGCTGAAAGCGGGCGTTTTTATTTTATCAGTGTTGCCTGAATTATCTCACCATTACTTCGCCGGTTTTAAGTTTGTTGCCGCTGGCATCACCTAAAACAACATAATAAACATCCGCACCATTCCTGCGCAGGTCAATAGCAATTACCTGGTAAGGCTGGTTAACGCTGAATTTATTGTAATATACTTTTTCACCCTTGCTGCTGTAAATCGCCAGGGTGCGTTCAACCGTGGTGTTGCCCTGGTTATAGTATACAACATTAAATCTTCCGTCGTTCGGACTTGGATAAATGAACAGTTTATTATTGGCAGAATCTGCAATATTCACTACGAGTGATTGAGCTGTACATCCGTTGGCGTCTGTAACTGTTACCCTGTAATCGCCCATATTGGTCACATTCACGCTGTATGTATTACCCGTATTGCTTACTGCAAGATTATTTTTAAACCATGCATAATTGTACGGGGTGGTTCCGGATGTTGCGGTAACCGTGAGCGTGGTGGTCAACCCGGGGAATACCCTTGTGTAAGGTGATGCACTCAATGCTACAACAGGTTGCGGGTAAATGCCCACGGTAACGCTGCCCGGCATTAATAAGGTACAGCCGGTGCTGTTATTGGTGGCAATAACAGTGTAAGTGCCGGCAGCGGTTTTATTGCCGAAACTTATTGCAGCACCTGTGCCTGCCAATGGTGTGCCTGTATTTACACCATTCAGCAGCAGCTGGTAGTTAATGCCTGCCACCGAGTTGCTTAATCCAACCGGAACCCCGGCACCGCCTGCGCAATAAGAACCACCACCTGTGATGGTGAATGCCGCAGGAGCGTTATTGATACTCAAAGTTGCTGTGCCTGAGTTGAGCGCACCGCAAGGAGCAGATCCGGTAACCACGCAACGGTATTGATAACTGTTGTATGCTGCCGTAACCGTGCTGAGTGTTAAGGTTGATAAAGTAGCACCAGTGTAAACACCGCCATTGGTGATATTGCTGAAGGAAACACCGCCATTGGTGCTTACCTGCCATTGATAGGTGGGTGATGTACCCGCGGCTGTAACAGAGAAGCTGGTATTGCTGTTTTCGCACACGAGGCTGTTAGCCGGGTTCGCACTCACACTTACCGGTGTATTTACGGTTAAGGCAGCAGCGCTGCTGGTTGCACCAGGTGTACATGTACCTCCTACCACACAACGGTACCTGTAAGTATTCATTCCTGCAATAGCGCCCGTGATGTTCATGGTGGCTGTAGTAACATTGCTGTACACACCGCCATTGGCAAGGTTGTTATAAGTAACGCCTCCGTCGGTGCTCAGCTGCCACTGGTATGTGAGGGCCGTTCCGGATGCACCTACGGTGAATGAAGTGTTTTGTCCGGCACAAATTACCGCACTGGCAACGGGCTGGGCTGTAATACCAGGCGCCGTGTTTACTGTAAGTGATGCACTGCTGGAGTTGATTGACGGGCAGTTGCCGGAAACTGTACAACGGTACAGGTAGTTATTCATGCCGGCAGTAACACCGGTTATTGTAAGGGAGGCCGTTGTTGCATTGCTGTAAATACCACCATTGGTAATATTGGTCCAGGTACCACCGCCATTGGTGCTTTCCTGCCACTGGTAGGTTACAGTTCCTGAAACGTTTACAGAGTAATTGGCGGTAGCCCCGGCGCAAACGATGCTGTTACCGGGTTGGTTATTGATCACCAGAGTGCTGCCCACTGTCAGTACAGCCGCTGTTGATGTTGCGGCCGGGCTGCAGGTACCTGTGATCACACAACGGTACTGGTAGGTGTTCATGCCAATCACAGCACCGGTAAGTGTAAGCGTGGTGGTGGTTGCACCGCTGTAAATACCACCATTGGTAATATTGGTCCAGGTACCGCCACCATTGGTGCTTTCCTGCCATTGATAACCGATGCCTGTACCGGAGGCTGTAACGGCAAAGGAGGCATTGTTACCGGCACATATGGCCGTATTAACAGGCTGGCTGCTGATGGCCGGGGTTGCATTTACGGTAAGTATCACAGCACTGGAGTTTAACGGGCTGCAGGCACTGTTAACCACGCACCTGTACCTGTAATTATTCATTGCTGCAGTGGCGCCTGTAATATTCAGCGTAACCGTAGTGGCACCTGAATATACACCGCCATTGGTGATATTGTTATATGTAACACCACCATCCGTGCTTACCTGCCATTGGTAACTCAGCGTGGTGCCGGTGGCAGCCACACTAAATGAGGTATTAAGGCCCTGGCAAATGGTGCTGGGTGATGGCTGGCCTGTAATATTGGTGGCCGCATTTACAGTAAGTGTTGCGCCGTTAGAGTTAACCGGTGTGGGAGAGCAGTCGCCTGTTACCACGCAGCGGTACTGGTATGTATTCATGGCACCTGTTACACCGGTAAGTGTAAGCGTGGTAGTGGTTGCACCACCATAGATACCACCATTTGTGATATTGTTCCATGTACCACCGCCATTGGTGCTTTCCTGCCATTGGTAAGAAACACCTGTTGCAGTGATGGAGAAACTGGCATTGGCTGCCACACATGCTGCACTGTTAACCGGCTGTGTAATTACACCGGCCGAAGTACATCCTGTTGGGATGGGGGCAGTCCATAATCCGCGGCCGTACGTAGAGGCCAGTAATGTACGGTCGCTGCTGCGGTAACGGAGCATGCTTGTTCTTACCGTGGGGAAGTTCACACTGGGGGCCCAGATCGTAGCACCTGCATTCAGGCTTTCGGTTTCCCACACACCCGTTTCGGTGGCGATGATCATTTTGCCATTATTATCCGGGTGGAATACCGCCCAGTAAACGGGGATATTCGGAAGGTTACCATCACATTGTGTCCAGGTGGTACCGCCATCGGATGACACCCATACATTGTTTACGCCATAGTTTGAAACGCAGGCAACCAGGAACTGGTCGCTGCTGCCCACAGAAATACTGTTTACAGTACCTGCCATACCAGCAGGTGTGAGGTTTGTTTCTGTGGGAGTGGCCTGCTCTGCATTATCCACCCTTACCACACGGCCACTGGTAGTACCGAAGTATACACGGTTGGCTGTAAATGGTGATACGGTAATACCCATCGCTGCACCGCCGTTGAAATTGGTTACTGACACCGGCGTGAATGTAGCCCCGGTTTGGGGATCTTCCCATCTTAAATAAGTACCGGCATTGTAAGAGCAGTACATGCGGTTGCCCACATCATCATAATCAAAAGGATTGATGAACTGACCTGCAGAGCTGGAGAAGTTCACACTGCTCCAGTTGGCGCCACCATTGGTACTTCTCCTGTATTGGTTATATACGTATGCACCATACTGGTATTGCGGCTGGTCCTGGTCAATGTCAACATAAGCACCATCACCACCGGTAACTTCCACGGAGCTCGTAAGACCGGGGCCATTCAGCTGGTGTGTACCGTTATCCTGTGCACCAGCCAGGAAATAGTTGGTGGAAGAAGGATGGATAGCGCAGGAATAAAATTCTTTCAAACGCAATCCAACATTTCGGTCACGTGAGGTGGTGCCGCCATCTGAAGAATAAAATACACCCCCATCGCATCCAAATATCAGTTTGTTTCCATTGTCGTACCAGATGCTGTTATGCTGATCGGCATGCACATACTGACCGGTGGTGCCCACCCAGGCAGATATTTTTGTCCATGTAGCGCCACCGTCTAATGTTCTGAAATTATCTAATCCCCCAACAATGCATTGATTGGGATCCGCAGGATTGATACAAGCAGCGAGCGCATACCATCCTTGCTGTGAGGCCCAGCCTGCTGTTGGCTGACCTGCGGTGGCCGACCAGTTGGCGCCACCATCAGTAGATTTATATATGGTGGCCACCTGGTAAGCGGTATTGCAGGGCAACGCATACAGGGTGTTCTGGCTTACTGCAATTTCAATACGTTGTGTAAAACTGGTAAAAGGTGTTGCAGGAGCAGTCCAGCCTGCAGCTGTTACAGTAGAAGGGTTATCGGTATACCTGTAAGCCGAAGTGGTGGCAATACCAGTGGTAACATGCAGCCTTCCGGTAGAGCTGATCTTTAAATCACCAATACGGTTGCTCAACCCTGTTGGGGTGATGTCGGTCCAGGTTGTACCGCCATTGGTGGAACGTTGCAAGCCAAAGCCCCTGGTGCCGAGGTAAACATTACCTGCAGCATCGCATAAGATCTCTGAGGTTTGCGTGAAGGATGAAGTGCTGGGAAGCAGGTTCCAGGTGGCACCATGGTCGGTGCTCTTGAAAACACCCACACCCAGTTCGCCTCCATAATAGGCTTCACCGGTGCTCATGTAAAATATATCAAGGTTGGAAGGATCCTGGCAAATCGATGAAACCACCAGGTTACCCATATAATCATTCACGAGAGTCCATGTTGCGGGGAAAGCCGTAATGTCGGTGGTCTTCCACAAGCCACCCATATCACCGCCAATCAGCACGGTCTTTCCTGTTGGATCGGCTGCATCCACACAGATAGCGTCCACGCGGCCGCTGGTAACACCGGAATTTGCACGGGTATTGCCATTTGACGGGCCTACTGCATCGGTATAAGAACCGCGTTCGGTCCAGGTAAGTGCAGAAACAATATTGTTCGACTGCAGCATGGCATCTTTCATTTGCTGTGTTTGAAGCACAGCCTGCCACATCAGGTCGCTGGGTACCCTGCCGGTAGCCGGGTCTTTTGTACGGTTAAACTGCCATTCCGCAGCTTTTTCCGGGCCGTCATATTCTTCATTTTCTTCCTCACCTTCATATTCCTCTCCGCGGTGATGACAGCTGGATAAAATGAACATGGTTGCTGTAATGGTCATTAAAAAGACCAAAAAGCTTTTGTAAAAATGCTTCATAAACTAAGATTTTAAAAAATTGGGTGGTGGTGTGTTGACCTCTTTAGTTGTTTTTATAATTGTGAATACATAAAAAAAATGGTGATGGTCCGCTGCCGGCAAAGGAATATTCATGCCTGTTACCGGGGGCAGTGTAAAATCATGGATGCCCGTTTTCAGGGAATGCTTCCCGTTCTTATTTCCCTGCTGTTCGTTTTGCGTTTGGGTATCCTTCAGCATCTTCTTAACCAGTTCTTCTTCTTTGGCATCATTGATGCAATAAAGCATTGTTTTGCCATTACTGGTTTCCTTTTTGGCTATATCATACAACTCACCGCGGAGATAAAACTCTTTGCCTTCTTCCTCCCAGCGGATCGCCTGGTCTGATGCATCGATCAAAATAAGATCTTTTGAATCCATCCGGGACAGCATTTGTTCCTCTGCCTCCTCTTTCAGCATATGCTGCTGTATCATATAGACAAAACGGTATCCCGAATAGGAAAAGAAAAGAATTGCAATGGATAATATGGCTATTATTTTTTTCAGCAGCTAAGTGTTATATATAAAAATTGCAGGGTTAACTACACGATTTTTATCTGTCATTTTGTTTGTGCAACTCCAAAGCATACACAATATGCAGGACATTGTTTTTTTTTCAGGCACGGTTATTACTGCTGCGCAGTTTGCGTAAGTAGTTTTTTTCTGTTATAAAGATATAGGTTTTGCACTTGTTTTTCAAAACCATTTCAGATTAAATACGGGTTTTATATAAAAGGCCCGGCAATTTTGCCGGGCCTTTTACCTTCTTTTGCGGTATACCCCTTAGCGTACCAGTACCTTGCCGGATTTAATTTTCTTACCGGCGTAGTCGCGGATCACTACGGTATAAACCCCTGCACCATATCTTCTTAGATCAATCTGATGCAATTGATAGGCCTGGTTAACAGCAAAGGTATTGTTGTATACCCTCCGCCCATAGCTATCATATATAGTTCGTATTGTAAAAAGAAAATTTCCGTCAGAATTTAGGACAGGGGATTCCTTTGTTTTCAGCAGGCTGTTTGATATAGATGAGCGATATTTCCGATCCGCCACGGCTGCCTGTTGCAGCCTTTAAACTTGAAATATTAAAATCATAACTGGCACCAATCCGCAGCCCGCCAAATTCCAGCCCGATATAAGGTACCACCGCATCATTAAAACGCATCCAGCTGCCGAGATAAACACTGGTAGGCTTTTCCTCGTCCTGGTTGAGGTTGGCCGCAATGGCTGCACCCAGGGTGGTTTCACTGGCTTTGTTCTGTATCTGGTGAATGATGGAAGTATGAATGGTAAACTGGTCGCCCACGGGGAATGAACCACCACCATGCACCGTTATCCTGCCGCTCAGGTACCAGTTTTTATCTTTAAAACTTACCTTGGGCCTGTTGATATGATACATGGAGGCTCCCAAATAATAGTTGTTTACCCCGTTGCTGGAACCAGAATAAAGCACCCCTGCATTTACATCAAAATAACTCTGGTTGGCACCATTAGTGATCAGGTCTGAAGTGGTGCCGGTAAAACCATTCTGCGTCAGCATGTCTTCAAAGGTCAGTTTGCTGATATCGAGGTTCAGGCTCGAATAGGTTCCCTGGAAACCTGCGCCGATGGTATTGTAACCGTCTTCATCCAGCGCCCGGTGGTAGCTCATCGATACAGAACCATAATTGAGCTTTAAAATGCTGTTGGCGCTGGCATCCGTTAATCCGGAAATACCCACCCCAAAAACATCTGTTTCGGGGATCTTGCTTTTTAAAATGGGAAAATCAAGTGAAGCACTTGAGGTTACATATGCTTTTGGAATGGAAGGCCATTGATCGCGGTGATTGGCAGCCAAACGCCATACACCGTTAAATTTACCCGTAAAAGCCGGGTTAAGGGTTAACGGGGAGGCAAAAAACTGCGAAAAATGCGGGTCCTGGGCACTCGCGGCCGCGGTAAACAAAAGGGCACTTACAATTACTACTAATTTTCTCATTTTCTAAACTGTTCAGAAGTTTAAAGATAAGGATTTGCAGCAAAAAGCTGCATAGAATTAATTCATTTGTTCCGGCCACGGGCCGCCGTTTTCGCTAAGATGCTGAAAATCTTTGGTAAGGTTGGGTATCAATGGTACGGAACATAAAGAAAAACGCAAATACCGCACCAAACAGGGTTACGATTGCATTTTTGCGCCAAAAGCCAGGTCCCCGGCATCGCCCAGCCCGGGAACGATATAGCCTTTTGCCGTGATCTCATCATCAATATCGGCGCACCAGATCGTGGCATTGGGCACTTCCCGTCTTACATATTCAATACCCACCGTGCAGGCAATGGCACAAACAATATGGATGGCCGCAAAATCTCCCTCTTCCTTTAAAAAATGAATGGATTTCACGAGCGAAGCGCCGGTGGCCAGCATCGGGTCGCTGATGATAATGGTGCGTCCTTCAATGTCCGGGCAGCTCATGTATTCGAGGCTGATCTCGAAACTGCCATCGGGATGGTGCTTGCGGTAAGCACTGATAAAGGCATTATCACCTTTATCGTATACGTTTAACAGTCCTGTATGCATGGCCAGGCCGGCACGCAATATTGTGGCCAGTACCGGCTGCTGTTTTAAAACTTTGGTGGTGGCAGTTCCCAACGGTGTGGTGATCTCTTTTTCTTCCCATTCCAGTGTTTTGCTGATCTCGTAGCCTATTACCTCGGCTATACGTTCCAGGTTGCGGCGAAAACGCATGCGGTCGCCCTGCACATCAACGTTGCGTATTTCACCCACCCAGTTGCTTACTAATGAATGCTGTTTGCTGAGATTGATTACCATGGTCTTTCGCCTTTTATGTTTTTGGTGCCGGCAGCTGCAAATGATTCAGCGCCGTTGCGCCTGTCCGCCGTACAACTTTGGCAGGCGGGTCGCACACTTGTACGGCATCTCATTGCTGAACTTTTACCGGGCGGTTGGCAAAACTAACACAAAAAAAGGCTTCTGTCAAAAGGGTTTCCAACCTTTTAAAGGCTGGAAACCCTTTTGATATTTTAACACCGCATTTCCAAAAAATGTATTTTTATTGCAACCAAATCATTCAAATGAAAAAGACAAGCCTGTTATTACTGCTGCCTGTTTTCAGTTTACTGCTTATAACCGCTGTTTCCTGCGGTGGCAGCGATACTAAAACCACGGGTGCTGCCAAAAAGGATAAATACGAAGAGAAGAAGGAAAGCCTCGAGGATATGGAAAAAAAAGACCCGGTGCGTTTTTTGAGTGTGAGCAGTCATGATAAAAAAAACCTGATCGGGCAAACCGTGGTGAAAGGCACGCTTAAAAACAAAGCCACCGTTGCCAGTTATAAGGACATCGAAATTGAACTGAGTTTTTTCAGCAAAACCGGCAGCCTGTTAGAAAAAGACACTGAAACCATTTACGAAACCATTGCACCGGGAAAGGATGCGGATTTCAAGACAAAGTATTTTGCTCCAAAGGGTACAGACAGTGTATCTATCCGTGTGCTGAGCGCAAAGAATGAATGATTTTATTGCAGGAACGTAAAACTGTCCCCGTCAAACAATCCCTTATCGCTCAGTTTTACATGCGGTATCACCAGTAATGCCATAAAGGATAATGTCATAAATGGCGCAGTAAGTGTGCTGCCCAGTTCCTGTTTGGTCATGCTGTCAATGGCGGTATATTTTTCTGCCACCAGGTAACCGTCTTCATTGCTCATTAACCCGGCCACAGGCAATCCCAGCACCATTTGGTTGCTGTGGCTTACCGCACTCACCCCACCCCGCTCTTCAATCACAAGGTTTACGGCACTGCAAATGCTTTCATCATCCACACCCACGGCCACAATATTATGGCTGTCGTGCGCCACCGAAGAGGCCAGCGCACCCTGCTGCAGCCCGAAATTTTTGATAAAGGCTTTTGCAACCGGTGCATGGTTGTAGCGGTTCACCACCACCATTTTTAAAATATCATTTGCAATATCTGCTTCATAAAAACCGCCGTTCACCAACGGCCGGCAGGGAATTTTATTGGTGATCAGCTGCCCGTCCAGCGCCTCTATCGCAAAAATTTCATCTCCAAAATCCGCCACCGGAAATCTGAAGTCCGAAATTTCTTTACTGTTGCAATCAAAATTATTCAGTACTTCATCACAATGCCCCCTCACCAATGATTTTCCATCTTCCGCAACAAGGTTGCCGTCAATATAGGTTTGCAGTACTTCAAAATTTTTCAAATCCTTCACTGCAATAAAATCTGCAGCATCTCCCTCACGCAGCAAGCCCACTTTCATTTTATAATGCTGCACCGGGTTTACACAGGCAGCCTGCAGCACTTTGAACAGGTCAATCCCTTTTGCAACCGCACGGCCACATAGCTGGTTGATATGACCGATCGCCAGGCTGTCGGGGTGTTTGTCATCACTGCAGAACATCATGTTTTCAGCATGTTCATGCATTAAACCGATCAGGGCCTCAAAATTTTTAGCGGCGCTCCCTTCCCTTATCAAAATCTTCATGCCGTACTGCAGTTTATCCAGCGCTTCTTCTGCCGTAAAACATTCATGATCGGTGCTGATGCAAACCTGTCCTTCCGGCAACCCTGCCTGGATGTATTTTTTGGCCGCATCCCCTCTCAGCCCCGGTGCATGCCCGTCAACCGGTTTATTATATTTTGCCGCAGCCGCAATTTTTGCCATCACTCCGGCATCATTATACAATACACCCGGAAAATTCATCATCTCACTCAGGTAATAAATATCATCACTTTGCAGCAACTGGTCCACATCGTTTACGTCCAGTACGGCACCGGCCGTTTCAAACACGGTGGCAGGCACGCAACTGGGGGCGCCAAAATGAAATTTAAAAGGAACGGTCTTCCCGTTTTCGATCATAAACCGCACGCCATCCATACCGCATACATTGGCAATTTCGTGCGGATCGCTGATAGTGCCTACCGTGCCATGCACCACGGCCAGTGTTGCAAATGCCGAAGGCACCAGCATGCTGCTTTCAATATGCACGTGACTGTCGATAAAACCAGGAAGGATATAAGGGGCCGTTACTGGCTGAGTTCCGGCAGCGGGCAGTTTGCGCAGGGAAGCGATTTTATTATTGTTAACCGTGACCTCACCATAATAAATCTCTTTCCTGAAAATATCCACTATATTACCGGTTATACTAAAGCTGCTCATGTATGCTGATTTGCTGCAAAAATACGGGTGGCTTTATCATTGTATGAATGGTGATATGAAAAAATATTTGTTTCCTTTTTTCTGTTACCTTGCAAGCCTAAAAAATATTCACCATGAAAAGTTTAATTGTTTTCTGCTTATTCCTGCTATCGCTGGTTTTTGTTCAGTTTGCACAGGCGCAAACCGTTGATGAAGTAATTGACAAATATATCAATGCCATCGGGGGCAAAGAAAAACTGATGGCCATCAAAACCATCAAAATGACCGGCAACCTGAATGTGCAGGGTTTTGATGTGGGCGTTGTTACCACCGCTTCGCATGGTGTAGGTGTTCGTACCGATATCAGTGTGCCCGGGATGGGCGAGGGTTTCCAGATCATGACCCCGACAAAGGGCTGGGGTTTTATGCCTTTCCAGGGACAAACAGCACCCGAGGAAGTGGGTGAAGACCAGGTGAAGGCCGGGCAGAACTCTCTTGACCTGCAGGGGCCGCTGCTGAACTATAAAGAAAAAGGAAGTACCGTTGAGCTGCTGGGTAAGGAGAAAGCAGAAGGAAAAGATTGCTTTAAACTGAAACTGACCAATAAGTTTGGAAAGGTTACCACTATTTTTATTGATGCCACGGATTATTACCGCATTAAATCTGTAAGCACTGCAAATATAAACGGCGAAGAAACAGAAGTGGAAACCGTATACAGTGATTTTAAAAAGGATGCTAACGGCTATGTATTTGCCTATGCGCAAACCAGCCCTAGGGGTACAATTAACTATTCAACCATTGAGGTAAATATTGCAGTAGACGAAAAAATATTCAAACCGCAATAAACATAACAGAACTTAATATAAAAAGTGCTTCCCCGAAAGAAGCACTTTTTTATTTTCTGTTTGTATCTTAACAGCTATAATTTACCAACATGAAAAAACGACTGCTGCCTGCGGTGTTTATTTTAACCGCCGCCGCTTTACAAGCCCAGAAAAAACAAATCATTCCTGCTGTGAATGATGACAGTCTTTTACTCGGTAAAGTGAAATTCAGGAGTATCGGTCCCTACCGGGGTGGCAGAAGCGGTGCAGTAACGGGGGATCTTAAAAACAAAAACACTTTTTATTTTGGCAGCACCGGCGGCGGCGTATGGAAAACCATCGACGGGGGCAGTAACTGGAAAAATATCAGCGATAAATATTTTGGCGGCAGCATTGGTGCGGTAACAATCGCACCCAGTGATAATACCATTTTATATGCGGGCGAAGGAGAGAACACCCTGCGGGGAAATGTGAGTGAAGGCTTTGGTATCTGGCGCAGTGATGATGGCGGCAGAAGCTGGCGTAATATTGGATTAAATGATACGCGGCATATTATCCGCATCATTGTACATCCTAAAAACCCGGATATAGTATGGGTGGCAGCCATCGGGCATTTATTTGGTCCCAATGAAGAACGGGGTGTATTCAAAACTACTGATGGCGGCAAAAACTGGAAGAGGGCTTTGTATGTGAATGAACAAACAGGCTGCAGCGACCTGGTGATGGAACCCGGAAACCCGGCCGTGTTGTATGCAGGCACCTGGCGTGTGCAGCGCACACCTTACAGCCTGGAAAGCGGCGGCAACGGCGGTGCATTATGGAAAAGCACGGATGGCGGGGAAACATGGAAAAACATTTCGGCTAATAAAGGATTGCCCAAAGGCGTATGGGGCATCGTTGGTGTAACCGTGGCCGCATCCAATACCGATAAAATTTATGCACTGGTGGAAAATAAGGATGGCGGATTATTCATGAGCAGTGATGGCGGCGATACCTGGAGCCTGCAGAGCAGTGATAACAATATCCGGCAGCGGGCATGGTATTATTCCAAACTCTTTACCGATCCGAAAAATGAAAACATCGTGTATGTGCTCAATGTGGATTTTTTAAAAAGCAATGATGGCGGAAAAAGTTTCAGGAGCATTAATACCCCGCATGGCGATCACCATGATTTATGGATCGACCCGGAAGATGGCAGCAGGATGATCATTGGCGATGATGGCGGCGCACAAATCAGTTTTGACGGCGGCAATAATTTCAGTACTTATTATAACCAGCCCACGGCACAGTTTTACCGCGTGAGCACCGATAATCATCATCCTTACCGCATACTGGGTGCACAACAGGATAATTCCACCGTGCGCATTTTATCAAGAAGTGATGGCGGACAAATTTCGCAGGATGACTGGCAGCCCACTGCGGGGGCAGAGAGTGGTTATGTGGTGGCAGATCCATTAAATCCCGATGTGGTGTATGGCGGTAATTACAGCGGCTACCTGTCGCGTTTAGATCATAAAACCGGCGAGAACCGTGCGGTGAGTGTTTGGCCCGATGATCCGCTGGGTGGTGGTGCCGATGTGAGCAAATACCGTTTTCAATGGAATTTTCCCATTTTCTTTTCGCCGCACGATCCCAAAAAATTGTATGCCGCAGGAAATATTTTATTTGCCACAGATAATGAAGGCGCCAGCTGGAAAGCGTTGGGCGGCGATCTGACCACCAATGATAAAAACCGGCAGCGCAGCAGCGGCGGTCCCATTACAAAAGACAATACCGGTGTTGAAGTGTACTGCACCATTTTTACAGCGGCAGAATCTGCATTGGAAAAAGATCTTTTGTGGACTGGCAGCGATGATGGTTTGATACAGGTGAGTAAAGACGGCGGACAAAACTGGCAAAACGTTACACCGCCGGCGGCCGGGCAATGGATGATGTGGAATTGCGTGGAGACCGATCCCTTTGTAAAGGGCAAGGCTTACTTTGTGGGTACAAAATACAAGAGCGATGATTTTACCCCGTATATTTTTAAAACAGCTGATTATGGTAAAACATGGATAAAGATTACCAGCGGGATTGCTGCAAATCATTTTACGCGATGCCTGCGTGCGGATAAAAAAGTAAAAGGGCTCCTCTATGCAGGAACGGAATATGGTATGTATATCAGTTATGATGATGGCGCCAGTTGGAAACCCTTCCAGCTGAATTTACCCATGGTGCCTGTTACCGATATGACGATTAAGGAAAATGACCTGGTCGTGGCCACACAGGGAAGAAGTTTTTGGGTACTGGATGATTTAACCGTGGTGCAGCAGAAGGCTCCGGGCATCACGGGTAAAAACCTCCACCTGTTTCCTGTGAATGAAGCTTACCGTTATGATGGTTATCAAAACCTGAAAGCAGCAAATGCCGGGATGAACCCGCCCAATGGAGCGGTGATCAATTACTGGCTGAAAAATTACAGTGACTCTTCAAAAATCAGTATTGAAATTTTTGATAAGAGCCATAAACGGATCAGGTTGTTTGCCACGGATGCAAAGGAAAAGGAAAACAAAATGGAAGCAGCACAGGGAATGAACCAGTTTGTGTGGGATATGTATTACCCCCCGGCAGAAAAAGTGGAAGGGCAGGTATTGTGGCATGGTGTGGTGGGTGGTCCTAAAGCGGCGCCCGGTATGTACGGATACAAAATAAAAGCTGACAAAGATTCTGCTGAAGGCGAATTTTTAATAAAAGCCAACCCGGTTTATAAATTAAGCCAGCAGGATTATGAAGACCAGTTTAATTTTTTAATCACCGTCCGGGATAAATTCAGCGAAATACAAAAAGCGATCAAAAATATTGGTGAAGTCCGTAAGCAAATCAACGATTTTACGGCAAGGCTGGGAGCAGATCTTCCCAAAGAGATCAAACAGCAGGCTGATACCATCAATAAACAAATGACGGCAGTGGAGGAAGCATTACATCAAACCAGGGCGAAGAGCGGGCAGGATGTGCTGAACTATCCGATCCGGCTGGATGATAAAATTTCCGGGCTCTATGATTTTGCGGTGAGTGGTAATGCGGCGCCGGCCAAACAGGTAAAGGATGCTTATGCCGAACTAAGTGCGCAAGCCGATACAGAGCTGGGTAAACTGAAAAAAATATTCAGTGATGATTTACCGGAGCTGAATAAAATGATACGGGAGAAGGGGTTGATGATTATTGGGGTGAAAAAGGATTGAGAGGAAGGTTGATGGTGGGTGGTTCATAGTTCATGGGGGTTGGTTTATGGATGATAGCATCATTGATGCCGGAGAATGCCCGGTTGCACGGCATACTTTCAAGATTTTATAAAGGATCAATCTTTTCAATTGATCTGCGATGAACCATGAACTACAAGCTATGAGCCATCATCCATAATATCGGGTCTCCGTTCCCTGGTCCGCAGCAGGGATTGCTCATGCCGCCATTCATCAATCAGTTTATGGTTGCCGCTCATTAATATTTCAGGCACTTTCCATCCGCGGAATTCTTCCGGTCTGGTATAAACGGGAGGCGCCAGTAAATTATCCTGGAATGAATCGGTGAGTGCACTGGTTTCATCATTCAGCACACCGGGTATCAAACGGCCCACCGCATCCACCAAAACCGCTGCCGCCAGTTCACCGCCGCTCAGTACATAATCTCCAATGGAAATTTCCTGCGTGATAAAATGATCGCGGAAGCGCTGGTCGATCCCCTTGTAATGACCGCATATCAGCAGTAAATTATTTTTCAGCGAAAGCCCGTTTGCCATTTTCTGGTTCAGCGTTTTGCCATCCGGGGTAAGATAAATGATATCATCATAGGATGTTTCTTTTTGCAGGGCTTCCACGGCATTCACCAATGGTTCAATCATCATCACCATACCGGCACCACCGCCAAATGCGTAGTCATCCACCTGCGCACGGGCATAAGTGGTATGGTCACGCAAATTGATCACGTTCACTTCCAGCAGGCCTTTTTCCTTCGCCCTTTTTAAAATGGAATGGGAGAAGGGCGACTGCAGGAGATCGGGCACAACTGAAATGATATCAATTTTCATGCTGCAAACTTAATTAACAAATTCTTGTAAAGCGGCGCTGCCGGCAAATTCCTTTTTTTTATAGTTTGTGACACATTCATTACCAACAAACGGCCGGTGCAATCCAAACTGCTTCCCTTTATTTTATTGTTCACCTGTTTTGCAGGCAATACTGCAGCACAGGAATACCTTATAACCGGTACCGTAACCAATGCCCGGATGGAACCGCTGCCTTATGTTTCTGTAAGGGTGAAGGAACTGCAAACCGGTACCACTTCGGATAAAGACGGTCATTACAAACTGCAGCTGGAGCCGGGCAAGTACGACCTGGTGTTTTCCATTATCGGTTATAAAACGCAGGTGATCACGCTGGCCATCACCAAAAATTATGAACAACAGATCATCATGCAGCTGGATGAAGAAAGCATGATGGGCACGGTACAGGTAACCGGTATTAAAAAAGACCATGCAGAAGAATATGTGCGGAATGTGATCCGGAACAAAGATGCCATACTGGGTGCAGCGCAAAACTACAGTTGCCAGGTTTATATAAAGGCTTCGGATGAAAACGATTTTACAAAAAAGAAAAAGGCCCGGGATACGGCTAAAAATATAAACCCGGCAGCACGTATGAATATGGCGGAAATTTTTCTCACCATGGATGTGGCTTACCCCGGGAAATTAAAGGAAGAACGAAGCGGGGTAAAGGTAAGGGGCAGCCGCGACGGACTTTTCTTTTTAACCACCACTGATGGCGATTTTAATTTTTACAAGAACCTGGTACAGCTGCCTGCACTGGCAAAGATACCCATGCTTTCCCCGGTCAGTTACAGCGGGCTGCTGGCGTATAAATATAAAACCATCAACACCCGCAAAGAACAGGGACGGAATATTTATACCATCCGCATCACACCCACCAAACTCGGCAATGCACTGGTAAGCGGTGAAATGGATATCATGGACAGTGCCTGGGTAATACTGCGCACCCATTTCGAAATGCCGAAATTTCACCTGGTGGAGTATGATTATTTTTCGGTGGACCAAAAATACGAATGGGTGAACAGCAGGGCGTGGATGCCTGTACGGCAGGAATTCACCTATCTTACCAAAGCAGGAAAAAGCAAACAAAGCGGCAGCACCATCGCTGTATACAGTCATTACGTGGTGGATACCAGTTTTTCAAAAAAACATTTTGGCGATGAAGTGAGTGTGGCAACGCAAGAAGCTTATGAACGCGACAGCAGCTTTTGGAAAAAAGTACGCACCGAACCGCTTACTGAAAAGGAAATTCAGTTTATTCATTACCGCGACAGTGTTACAAGGGCACACAGCACCGTGGCCTATCTTGATTCGGTTGACCGGTACAATAATAAAGTAACGCTGAAGAAATTGTTTTTGGACGGGGTAACAAAATATAACTGGCGCAAGGAGCGGTTCATGGCATTTCCCACCATACCGGAATTTTACCAGCCCGTTCAGTTTGGCGGCACCAGGATCGCCACCAATTTTTACCTTACCAAAAGGTATAAAAACAAGAAATTTATTACGCTCCGTACAGAATTCAGTTATGGCCTGCGCAATAAAGACCTGCAGGGGGAAGTAAGTTTTTCAAAACTGTACAACCCGTTTAGCCGGGGTACTTATTTTGTGTCGGTAGGGCGCAGCTTCGGACAGATCTTTGAAGGTGATGCCTGGATCAACCAGTTAAAGCGCAGCAATGTTTATCTGAAAGAAGGTGTTGAACTCAGCCATTCAGTTGAACTGGCAAATGGTTTGGTGCTGCGTAACCGTTTTGAAATTACCGGCAGGAAAAGTGTGGCAGGTTATAAAACAAACGACAAGGTGGATTCTGTTGCCGGTGATGCGCTTACCAATAACAAAGCGGTGTATTTTCCTTCCTACAATGCCTTTTATAATACAATAGGTTTTGATTTTACGCCAGGGCAGAAATACATCCGTGAGCCCCGGGAGAAAGTAATACTGGGCAGCGCATGGCCCACTTTTTCCATCAGCTGGCGCAAAGGCGTGAAAGGTTTTTTAAACAGCGAAATCGATTTTGATTACCTGGAATATGGTATCAGCCAGAAGCTGAAAATGGGACTGGCCGGTGAGGCGAACTACAGTTTTATCAGTGGCAAGTTTTTCAGTAAAAAAGATTTGCGGCTGGTGGATTATAAATTCATGCGGCAGGGTGATCCAATACTTTTTTCAAATCCCACCAAAACCTTCCAGGCGCTGGATTCATCCTTCCCGCTCTTTAACCGTTTTTACGAGGGGCATTACCTGCACCAGTTTCATGGAGCGATACTGAATAAGATCCCGCTGCTGAAAAAGCTGAAATTGCTGGAAGTGGCCGGTGGCGGAATGTTATACGCACCCGAACGAAACTTACAATACGCCGAGGCGTTTTTTGGCGTGGAAAAGATCATCCGTTTCTGGAGGGAGCGATACAAAATCGGTGGTTATATAGTGGGCAGCGTGGCCAACCAGTTTAGAAATCCCGTTCAGTTTAAAATAGGAATTGAAAAATTCGACCGCAAGAAAAACAGCTGGTATTAAATCAGGCACCTTCTAAAAATTCATCAATATCCCTTTTGTCTTTTTTAGTGGGCCGTCCCTGTTTGCTCAGCCGTTTGCCTGTATGAAAAACCGCCGCCTGGAATTTGATGCGTTCAATTTCTTCTGCGGGGGTAACGTCCATGTAATACTGGATGGCTTCGCTGTATTGCACGCGGTGATCCAGTAACCCGGTAACTTTTATCAGCCATTTTTTGGCTTCGGTCTTTACCTCGTATTCATCATCCACACTCACATTTTTGGAGGCTTTGGCTGCAAGGCCGTGGTATTTTATTTTCCCTTTTTCACAGGCTTCTGCCGCCTGGCTCCTGGTTTTAAACAGCCGGATGGCCCAGAGGTATTTGTCCAAACGCAGTTTTTCTTTTTCCATCCGGCAAAAATAAACGCTTTTATGCCAGCGGTAATAAGGGCTAGCAGGATTTACTTATTTTTAGTTCCTAAAACGGATATTATGAAATTAAGAACCGCATCTTTTTTCCTTGTTTTTATACTGGCTGCCCAGCTGCTCACCGCACAGCGTGGTGGTATTAACTGGATGGCCGACGGCAATGCCTATACCAAAGTGAGTGCTGGTAATATCGTAAAAGTGGACCCCAAAACAGAGGCCGAGACGGTGCTTATAAAAAAAGAACAGCTCACCACTGCTTCGGGTAAAGCATTGTCTCCGCAATCGTATACATTCAGCGCCGACAATAATAAACTGCTGGTGTTTACCAATACAGCAAAAGTATGGCGGTACAATACCCGGGGCGATTACTGGATACTGGATATTCCCTCCGGTAAACTTACCCAGCTGGGGAAGGACAGGCCTGCCCAGTCACTGATGTTTGCCAAGCTTTCGCCCGATGCGAAAAAAGCGGCATATGTAAGCGAGCATAATTTATTTGTGGAGGATATTGCTTCAGGCATCAGCAAAAAAATCACCAACGACGGTACCAGGAAACTGATCAACGGCACATTCGACTGGGTGTATGAAGAGGAGTTCGACTGCCGGGATGGTTTTCGCTGGAGCCCCGACGGCAACAAGATCGCTTTCTGGCAGGTGGATGCCAATAAGATCCGTGATTATTATATGCTCAATACCACCGACAGCAGTTACTCCCGCGTGATTCCGGTGGAATATCCCAAAGTGGGGGAAGCCCCTTCGCCTGTAAAGATTGGTGTGGCAGATGTTTCATCAGGATTTATCAAATGGATGCAGATCGAAGGGGATCCGCAGCAGCATTACCTGCCACGTATGGAATGGAGCGGCCCCAATGAGATCATGGTGCAGCAGCTCGACCGGAAACAACAGGAAAGCAAACTGATCTATTGCAATGCCACAGACGGCAGCGCCCGTACTTTCTGGGCAGAGAATGATGACGCCTGGGTGGATGCCAACAGTTTTGAGCAGCCCTGGAAATGGATCAATAAAGGACAGGAATTTATTTTTGTGAGTGAGAAAGACGGCTGGCGCCATATTTACAAGATCAGCCGCGATGGCAAAACCGAAACCCTGCTTACCAAAGGCAATTATGATATTGACAATATCCGTTGTATTGATGAGGTGAATAATTATATCTACTTCACCGCATCGCCCTACAATGCCACCCAACTCTATCTATACCGTGTGCGTATTGATAATAAAACCACCATCCTGGATAAGATGAAAAAACCAAAGGAAGATCCGGAACTGGTGAGCGATGCAGCATTAAAAGGAACACATGGCTACAATATCTCTCCCAACGGAAAATTTGCCATGCATTCTTTTTCCAGTCATAATACACCCAATGTGAGGGAATGGATCAGCCTGCCTGATAACAAACCGCTCAACCCGGCAAAAACAATTGCTGGCAGCATCAAAACGGATAATAATACGGATGTGGAGTTTTTACAGATCACCACGGAAGACAATGTTACGCTGGATGCATGGATCAACAAGCCCGCCAATTTTGACCCGAATAAAAAGTACCCGGTGGTATTGTACGTTTATGGTGAGCCGGCATCTGCCACGGTGCATGATTCATATGGCGGGCAAACCAATTTCCTGTACAGCGGTGATATGCGGGCTGATGGCTATATCCAGGTGGCCATTGATAACCGCGGCACACCGGTATTAAAAAGTGCCAAATGGCGCAAATCCATTTACCGCAAGATCGGTGTGATCAATATCCGGGATATGGCAATGGGTATGAAAAAATTGCTGGCCGATAAATCTTATTTTGACCAGGACCGGGTGGGTGTATGGGGCTGGAGCGGAGGCGGTTCTTCCACGCTTAACCTGATGTTCCAGTATCCTGATATTTTTAAAACCGGTATCGCCATAGCAGCCGTGGGCAACCAGCTTAACTATGATAATATTTACCAGGAACGTTATATGGGGCTGCCACAGGAAAACAGGGAAGATTTTGTGAAAGGCTCGCCCATTTCGCATGCCAGCGGACTGAAAGGAAATTTATTGTATATACATGGCACGGGGGATGACAACGTGCATTATGATAATGCAGAGCAGTTGCTGAATGAACTGATCAAATACAATAAGCAGTTCCAGTTTATGGCCTATCCCAACCGTACGCACAGTATTTCTGAAGGCCAGGGAACATGGGAGCATTTGTCTACACTTTATACCACTTACCTGCGTGCACATTGTGCGCCGGGTGCAAAATAACAGTGCTTTCAAACAGTTAAAAGGCGGCCCGTACGGGCCGCCTTTTTTGATTAAACTTTTTTACTGCGGGATGGTCTTATTGTTACAAAATGCATGTACCATGAAAAAAACAGCAGTAAAGATGATCGCCATGCTGGCGTTTGCTATTTCGGTTTCAGCCGTTGCAGAAGCACAGTTTGTTGTAAGAGTTAGACCGGCAGCACCGGTTATGCGAGTAAGGCCCGTTTCTCCGTCACCCGGTCATATCTGGATAAATGGAAACTATGTTTGGCGTGGTGGCCAGTACATATATACCGATGGTTACTGGGCAGCGCCGAGAGCCGGTTTTAAATGGGTGGACGGTCGCTGGAAACACCGCCGCGGCGGATGGGTTTGGGTACCCGGTCACTGGAGAAGGTTTTAGTGCAATAAGTTTTAACGGGGATGACCAGCAAATACAACCCCGCCGCAAGGCGGGGTTTCCCTTTTAGGGTTTCCAACCTTGATAGGCTTGAAAACCCTAAATTGGTATTTCGCAAACTGGTTTGTATTTTACAATATAATCATACCACTATGCAAAATATCAAACTCGAAAACATCTTGCTTATCGACATTGAAACAGTGCCGCAGCAACCGGATTTTGAATTACTGAGTCATGAATGGCAGCAGCTCTGGGAAGAGAAAACACAACGGTTACTGCCGGAGAATACCAGCACCGCCGCATTTTATGAACAGCGGGCCGGGGTAATGGCAGAGTTTGCCAAGATCATTTGTGTGAGCATGGGTTATTTTATTAAACAGGGCGAGCAGCTGCAGCTCCGTATCAAATCATTTTATGGTGATGATGAAAAAAAGCTGCTGCAGGAACTTGTAAGCACGCTTAACCAGTCGGAAGCAAAAAACAACCGCTGGAGTTTTGCCGGGCATAATATCAAGGAGTTTGATATCCCGTTCATGTGCCGCAGGCTGCTCATTAACGGTTTGCACATACCAGGATACCTCGATTTTCAGAATATGAAACCCTGGGAAACCAATACCATTGATACTTTCCAGTACTGGCGTTTTGGCGATTATAAAAACTATACTTCTTTAAAATTACTGGCGGCGGCACTGGGCGTTCCCTCACCCAAAGATGATATAGATGGCAGTATGGTGGCAGATGTTTACTGGAAAGAAAAAAATATTGAAAGGATTGTAACCTATTGCCAGAAAGATGTGCTGACGGTGGCGAATATCATACTGAAGTTTAAAAATTTACCCTTGCTGAACGAACAGCAGACGGTTGTGGTGAAATAAGGTTTACAACTTTTTAAAGGTTGTAAACCTTATTTATACATGATGTGTGACTGAACTTTGGCTACATTCAAATTCTTAGTTCGCTGCTGCAGTTTTATTTTGATTCAAAGTTCACCATCCATTCAATACCGTATTTATCCCTGAACATTCCGAAATATGAACCCCATGGGCTGTCACCAACAGGCATTTCAATAGTCCCGCCGGCAGAAAGCCCGTTAAACAGTTTGTCGGCTTCATTCTTACTTTCTGCTGTAATTGAAATTTTACTGCGGGTTTCATTTTCATTGTGCCTCCCCATAAACCCGGGAGTATCGCTTCCCATTAACGTACTTGTTTTACCAATGGGCAGGGAAATATGCATGATTTTTTCTGCCTCATTCTCAGGAAAGGGATGTTCCGGGTTTGAAAATTCTTTAAACCGTACCACCAGTCCGAATTCGCCGCCGAAAACAGACTTGTAAAATGTAAAAGCCTCTTCGGCATTGCCGTTGAAATGAATGTAAGGATTGATACTTGCCATTGTTTTTTGATTTTTAAAATTTATGCTTACTCTTTTCGGTTTTCAGCAACCCCGTATATTATTACCTGCAATCAGTCCGGTCTCATGAAGTGCTGCCTTGTTTGGCAACTATTCGGTTGCAAATATATGTGCAACTATTTGGTTTCGCAAATTTTTTTCCTGTTTTTTTAGAATGAGTATGCGGAAACAGATACTTCCCATTTTTAAAAAACAAAGCCTGCAGCACTGCTGCAGGCTTTATTTTAATTCAGTCAATGAAGGATCAATCCACCAGTACCCTTAATGTGGTGGGCCCTTCGGCAGTGATCACTTTTGCAAAGTATAAACCTTTGGCAAGGTTCATGGTGCTGATCTGTATATGCTGCTGTGTTGAAGTGGTGCTGTACACCAGCTTGCCGGAAGCATTTAATAATTGCACACTTACCGCCTGGCTGCCTGTTAATTTTCCAATATACAGGTTAATGAAATCTTTTGCAGGGTTAGGTGCAATTTCAATGATATTCCTTGAATCAAACAGCGCATTGCGTACGGCACTCAGTTCAAAACGGCCGTCCTTATCCACCTGGCGCAGGCGGTAATAGTTGATGCCTCTTACCGGTGCGTTGTCATATATTTCATAATTGGTTTTGATACTGCTGTTGCCTTTAGCTGCAACCGTTGCAATGGTATTCCAGGTGCTGCCATTGGTGCTGCGTTCCACCACAAAATGGCTCGAGTTGGTTTCGATCTCGGTGGTCCAGTTCAGTTTGGCTGTATTGTCAACTTTCTGAACAGTGAATGCACTCAGCTTAACAGGCAGTGGTCCGCCAGCTGCTGCATCATCCCTGGTATACCAGATGGGTGATGTTACAATGCGGCTCGAGCCGTTGGTGATATCAATATAATAATAACCGGTTGAAAGGTTATTCTGGCTGATATTGGTAAAGCTTAATGTGCTGCCGATCACAGAATCGATCTTAACCGGTAACACGCCGCTTCCCGGAACACCATACATCACGCGGATGATGGCAGATGCCGTTGATGTGGTGGCATCCGTGAGTGTTACGTTGATGTTGGGTGCATACCTGTCGGTGAAAATGCTGCCCATGATCCTCGCATTGATATTGAAATCAACTTTTGCATCACAATCCTGCGTGGCATAAAAATTCATGTTGCGCACTGCATTTACAATGGCAGATTTGGTAACCGACGGGGCAATCACCGCTGTTCTTGAATAAGTGGTTTTACCAAAAGTTGTTTTATGGTTATCATGGTCAATGGTAGGTCCGAGATGATATCCCTTTGATAACAGTAACTGGTAATACCACAAGTACGACATCGATGATCCGGGATTTGAATAAGTGATGTTTGCAGAAGTGGACGGGCCGCTTTCAACCGCCACAGCCGTGATGGCGTTATCAGCCACCACATCGTAGGCAATCGCATCGAGGTTATTGAAATCACCTGTGCCCGGGTGCGCCAGTGATGCAAAAGTATTGGTGGCGATATTGTCGTTTACTGTTTTAAACAGGCCGGTTCCACCCGTGTACACACTTTTCGGAACATACACATCATAGTTATTGGAAGCACCCCATGCGCCACTGCCGCTTTCCCATCCCCAGAGGTTATCCATACCATCTCCATAGATCAGTACGTGGCCACCACCGCTGATGGTGCCCCATTCCATTCCATACAATGCAAGGAAACCAGGATTGGCACTGGTAAATGTATTGGCCTGGCTCACACCGAGATGATAATTAGAAATTGTACATTCTGCAGTATAATGGTTGTGTTCAGAAATACCGAGGAAGTCCATACACTGTGCAGTTTTGGCAAATGCATAATCCTGCGCCGGCGTATAGCCCGGGTTATCAGTATTGCCATCTGAATAATCAGAGTGCGAATGCAGTGTTCCGAAATAATAGTTATTTACCGCTGTGTTGGTTGTGGCAATATTGCCCGACAAAGGTGCACCAGCTGCATATTTTGTACCGCCAGAGCAAATTTTATTGGCAGCAAAAACAAAGAAATAATAGGTGGTGCCGGGTGTAAGTCCGGTTGCAACAAAACTGGTATTGCTGCTGTTGGCAACTACAATACCTCCGCCGAAAGCATCCCCCACATTGTAATCGGTATTGTCGGCCGGTGCTGCGGATAAGGTTGCAGCACTGCTTCTTACCACCAGGTAATCATCTGCACTTGCCACCCCGGTAAAGGTTCCGGAAACGGCTGTATTGGTGGATGAAAGTATCAGCGTGGTGGGTTGTGCCGATGGTGCTGCGCAAGGAGGCAGCGGTTGTGTGTTTTGTGAGCTGCTCAGCGGGCTGGCTGTATTATAGGCGGGGCCATTGATACAGGCTGCGGAGTTGAGTGCAAAAACAAAGAAATAATACGTTGTATTGGGTGTAAGGCTGTTGGCTGTAAACGTAGTGGCTGCACCTCTTTGTACAACAATACCTCCGCCCAGTGCATCACCGGTATTATACACAGTGCCATTAACCGGGTTGGAACCCAGTGAAGCGGCTGTGCTTCTCACTACTAAATACTCATCAGCAGTGGTGGCACTGAATGAACCTTGTATACTGGTGGTAGTGGTGGTGCCAAATACCAGGCCGGTTGGTTGTGATGCTGGTGCTGCGCAGGGTGGTAAACCTGCAATGGTGGTGGCCGAACCAGTCAAAATAGTTGTGGTATAGTACAGGGGACCGCCGGTGCAAATACTGTTTACCGGTATTACAAAGAAATAATAAGTTGTGAGCGGGTTAAGGCCTGCGGCAGTGAATGAAACACTGCTGCCATTGCTTACCACGGTACCATCTCCTAAGTTATCACCGATATTGTACACCTGCCCGTTTACCGGGTTATTGGCCAGACTGCTGTTCACGCTTGCAACAACAATATACCCGTCGGCAGCAGGACTTGCAGCTGTAAAGCTTCCTGCAATAGATACATCGGTAATGGTGCCAAAGGTTAATGCAGTAGCCGGTGCTGAGGGTGCCACGCAGGGTGTGGTGGCAATCGCTGTGATCTTCACATTATCGATCGCCAGTTTTGGCCTGGCACCGCTGCTGCCACCTGTTTCACCATTGTAATAATAAAAACGGATGCGTGCATTTGCATTGTTATTGAAAGCTGCAGGCAAAGGAATATTTGTTTTAGAATCGCTCAGCGGTGTGTTGTTGGTGAAGTTGATCACGTTGGTGATCTCTGTATATGAAATGCCATCCACGCTGCCATAAACCCTTAAAGAACCCGGCCTGTCACCGGCACCGTTATTGATGGTGCTGTAATCAAAACTCAGCGTACCGGCATTTACACCTGTAAAGTCGGCATAAAAATCAATGGCGGCAGAAGTGGTGTTATTGGAAGTACCTGTTGAGAGCAGTACGATTGACTGGCTCGCACCTGATACCTGCTCTGTGCCTCTTTGAACCCCGCCACTTGTGCCAGGGTTACCTGCGATAAACTGGTTGGTGGCTGTGGTGAGCGTGGTGCCATTAGGAATACCACCTGAACCAACGGCACTTAAACCATCCCAATGGTTGGCCCCGGTACCTGTAATAAAGAAATCACTCCAGCTGGCAATATCTGCAAAATTTTCAGTGAATGTGAGGCTGGGTTGCAGCGCCATAGGTACTGGCAGCGGGTTTAAATTAAATGCCTGCTGTGCACCCCATATGGTACCGCTGCCATCTGTTAAGTAGGCTTTGTAATAGATTCTTACATTGGGTGTAAGTCCGGTAAGGTTTACACTGTAATTACCTGCTGAAAGATTGGATGCAGCCACCTGTGTTCCTGTGCCGTTACCAAAACCAGATACGGTACTGTACTCAATTCCATATACTGTAACCGGGCTGCAACCTGCAGTTGTGATAGTACCTGGTAATGTTGCAGTGGTAGCGCCAAAAGTTGTTGGTGTGCCTGTTGTTACAACCGCCGCAGTATTTACTCCGCTGCCGGTTGCTGCCACGTTAAATCCTGCAACACCGCCACCACTCAATACAATATTTCCATCGTATGACTGAACAGCTGTGGGGCTGAAATTAACATAGATCACTTTACCGGTAAAGGAATTGCCGGTATAAGAAAAACTCAATGTGGATGTATAAGTGCCTCCCGCAGTTTCGCAGTAAGAAAAACCGCTTAATGCCGCGATATTGATATTGCTGCCATCGAGATTGGCCCCATCAATAGTAAATGAATTAGGCCCTGCAGTACTGTTGATACAAACATTGCCAAAACCTGCAAGTGCACCCGTATTGGTAATGGAAGCCACACCTGCAGCCGCCCTTGTTACATCAACTGTATATGTTTTGGTGGTGGTAAGATCCTGTGCTGTTACTACGGTGGTAATGGTATTCACCCCCACATTCAGGTTAATGGAACCTGATGGAGAACCGCTGGTAACCGCATTGCCATTTACTGTAATGGTGGAGTTTGCATCAGCTGCGGTGGGCGTTACAGTGATATTGCTCACACCGTTGGCCACACTTGAAGTGTAGCTGGTGGTGGCAGCAGCAAAAACCGGGTTTAATGTTCCTGTGCTTAAAGATAAATTTGAAAGATCGGCATTGGTGCTGGCACCGCAACCAGTGAGCGTGATATCATCCGAGCCTCCAGTTGGCTGTATTGCAGAAGCGAATCCAGTTCCGCGTTATCATAAATCCTGAAAGTGATAGCAGTGCCCACTCTGATGCAATATTAAGTCCTGTGTTGGATTTTAGTGCCCGTAGCGTAATTGGCGATGGAACACGTTGCCAGGTCAGTTGCATAAGCATCCAGGCTGCTTCTTAAAGTATAAGCCTGCGGACCAGTTGATGTACTTCTTGCGCCAGCGTGCGCTGTAGCCGTTATGCAGCCGGGAACCGGCAGCCAATTCATCACCGCAACCGCTTCCGCTTGCAGCGGTGACAGCTTACCTGTTCTTGCTGCAATGCACCGGCGTTATTGGTACCCGATGCACCTGTATAACCTGAAGAAACCGAAGTGGCAGTAATAAAAGTGGTAGTACCATTATTGTTGCCCTGTACCAGGTCAGAAGAGGCCGCAATGGATGGAGAAGTGGTGGATGGGGTTGCAGTTCCCGCTGTAAAATTCCATGCAATTGTTTGGGCGTTGGATGTGACAGATAATAAAACCAGCAATGATAAGATCATGCTGGTGGCTGTCAGAATAGACTTCCATATAATGTAAGTGTAGTTTTAGTAGCACAGAAGCATGATATGGCAGGATAAGTACATTTGCGGCGGTAAATGATGTAAAGAATTTATTAACATTTGCCATCCTGTCAGCTTATTATAAGTGGCATTTTGTTTGACAGGCAGATATGAACCGCAAAAATTATGTATATGCAAAAAGGAAATATAAGGGTACAGACAGAGAACATTTTTCCCATTATCAAGAAGTTTTTATACAGCGATCACGAGATTTTTATACGTGAGCTGGTCAGCAATGCCGTTGATGCCACCCAAAAACTGAAAACACTGGCTTCCATTGGAGAAGCGAAAGGGGAACTGGGCGAGCTGCGGATCGATATTAAAATTGATGCGGATAAGAAAACGCTCACGATATCGGACAGGGGCATTGGTATGACGGCCGAAGAAGTGGACAAATACCTGAACCAGGTGGCATTCAGCGGGGCCGAAGAATTTCTTAACAAGTACAAGGGGCAAAATGAAAATAATATCATCGGTCACTTTGGTCTTGGTTTCTATTCCTCCTTTATGGTGAGCGATAAAGTGGAAGTGATCTCACAATCATTCAGGGAAGGGGCCAATGCAGTCAGGTGGGAATGTGATGGCAGTCCTGAATTTACGCTTGAAGAAGTACAGAAGGAAAACAGGGGAACGGATATTGTTTTATATATCAACGATGAGAGCAAAGAGTTCCTGGAAACGGCCAGGGTCAGCGGGATACTGGAAAAATTCTGCCGTTTTTTGCCTGTGCCCATTTTCTTCGAGGATAAACAGATCAATAACCCGGCCCCGGCATGGACAAAAAAACCATCTGAATTAACCGAAGAGGACTATAAGAATTTTTACAAGGAACTGTACCCATTCAGCGAACCGCCCTTATTCTGGATACACCTGAATGTGGATTATCCGTTTAACCTCACCGGTGTGTTGTATTTCCCCAAAATCAAGACCAGTTATGAAGTGCAGAAAGACAAGATACAGCTTTACTGCAACCAGGTTTTTGTAACGGATGAGGTAAAAGAGATCGTGCCGGAATTTTTAATGCTGATGCACGGGGTGATCGACAGCCCGGATATCCCGCTGAATGTGAGCCGCAGTTACCTGCAGGGTGACCCCAATGTAAAAAAGATCAACAGCCATATCACCAAAAAAGTGGCCGATAAACTGGAAGAGATATTTAATAACGACCGCAAGTCATTTGAAGAAAAATGGGAGAGTCTCGGGCTTTTTGTGAAGTACGGAATGATGACAGATGATAAATTCCTTGACAAAGCCAGCAAATTCCTGGTGATGCAAAACACTAACAACGATTTTGTAACACTCGAAGAATACAAGCTGGCCACAGAAACCCTGCAAAAAAATAAGGATGGCAAGCAGGTGATCCTTTACACCACCGACCCGGTTCAGCAGGATGCGTATATCAGGCAGGCGACGGACAAAGGTTATATGGTGGTGAAAATGGAAACCATTATCGACAATGGTTTTATTAACCAGATGGAGATGAAATGGGAGAACGTGGCTTTTACCAGGGTGGACAGTGATATTACAGAAAACCTGATCGATAAACAGGAAATCAGCGAAAGCGTGCTGAGTAAAGACGATACCGAAAAACTGAAAGAGATGTTTGGCATTAAAGTGCCCGACCTGAATGTTACGGTGGAAGTAAAAGGGCTAAGTACAGAAGCCCCGCCTGTTGTGGCAACCCGGCCCGAATTCATGCGGCGGATGAAAGATATGGCAGCGATGCAGGGCGGCATGGGCGCTTTTTATGCAGCCATCCCGATGAAGTAACACTTACGGTGAACGGGAAATCATCTGTTTATAAAGCATACTGGCCAAAACAGAAAAAGAAACACAGGAGAAACTGGTACATAACCTCGCTGACTCGCCTGCTTTCACAGGGGATTATTAAGAGACAGCCTTACCAGTTTTATTTCACGCAGTGTGGAAATGATGGGGTAACAAGCACCGGATCTAAAATACTAAGGCAGCTACGGCTGCCTTTTTTTATTGGTTTTGCATTACGGATACTTCCAGGTACCGCATGATTTTTATGATACACTTCAGAAAACCCCGGCAATGGTAAAGCTTTCTTTATGCAGCGCATTCACATAAATAACAGTGATGGTACGGTAATTGCGTTTGTGATGCTTTCAGGATATTATGCCGCGTATTCAGTCTTTATTCAGGTTAAATAAAAAATAAAATATGTCATCCGGTGCATATAATCACGTATCGTTGAATTTATCATGTTGTTGAAGGTTTTGTTTGGTGATTTTAAAGTTAATTGTGTCGCTGAAGTGCGGATCAATTTCTGTAGTGCTGTTGATGTGTGGTGTGTTGCAGGACGTGTTGGTTTAACCATAATAAATATCAAAATATTTACCAGTTTTCAGCAATTTTCATCTACTTCGTCGCTGTTAAGGATATAACTCACCGGCATGTAAATGGTGGCGTGTTCAATATCGATTCCTTTTTTCGAGTGATTTGAGTTCATCGGCCCCGGTGAATTACGGATGCCGTATTTTTCACCTTTTATTTCATTGCGGATAACATGCAGGGCGATGCTGATATTCCAGTTATAAGCCAGGTACCAAAAATATTTTATGTATGCTAAGGTTCTCACGCCGGTTAAAGTTACGCAATATGCCCGGATGCAAAAAGATGCGGATGCATGCACTGCCGCTACAGTGTGCGACGCAACAATGACCGGTGTTGTGAATGAAGCCCGATACAAAATCAAATCCGGCCAATCAGGTAAGTCTCATTTTCTGTTGGGGTGCTGCTTCCTCCGGCTTTTTCAAGTGTTACATGAAACCCGCTGGAACCCGCCGGCACTCCGGGGATTTCAATGAAGCGGTCGCGGATTTTATCATCCACCAGTCCAACACTAACCAGTTTCTCATCCACCATGGCCCAAAGCTGGTAGGTATTGCCGGGTGCAGATGGCTGCAGGTGATGGATCATGATATAGGCTTTGCCGGATTTTTTATCCCAGAAAAGCGTGCAGCGGCAAATGGAGTGAATGCCCACACCATACATGGCCACAGGCGTGATGGCAGGGTTTTTCATAATGCTGTAATCTGCAGCAGGCAGGGAGGGTTCCTGCGTTCTTTCAGCCAGCAGCTGTTCCTGCTGTTTGGTTTTATTATAGAGCGTATAATTGAAAATAACACTGCCAGCCAGCAATAATACTGCAGCAGCAGCCACGGGTTTTAACCAGTTAATGCGTTTTACGGGCGCCTGCAGCAGGGAAACAGCAGGCGTTTGGATGGATTGCAGGGTGTTTAAAATTTTATCATCAAGCGCTGCAGATGTGGGGGAGGGATTATTGACAAATTGTTTTTCCAGTTCGTTTTCAAAAGCAATAATGGCTTCGTTTATTTCGGGGTATTGCAGGCGCAGTTTTTCGGTGGCGGTTTTTTCTTCCTCCGTGCAAAGCCCCATTACATATGCTTCAATATGGCCCGAGCTGATATATTCTTTAACGTCCATTACACAAATTTTTTTCTCAGTTCAATCAGTGCATTCCGAAGTCTTGTTTTAACAGTTCCTTCAGGAATATTCAAAATCCTGGAAATCTCCTCATGCGTATATCCATTAAAATAAGATAATTCCAGCACATTCTTATAATCTTCCCTTAACAGGTGTACCTGCTGCCGCAGCCCGATCTTATTAATATTCACTTCCTGGCCCGGCAGGTTATCTGTATAAGAAACGTAATTGCCGATAGAATCGTTTTTTTGCTGCGATTTATAAGTCTTGCTGCGGGTGGTGTTGATGGCGCAGTTACGGGTAACATTATACAGCCAGGTAAACAGCTTTCCTTTTGCTGCATCGTATTTATCAATGTTTTTCCAGGCAAGTACAAAGGCTTCCTGCAGTACATCGCCTGCAGTTTCCTCATCGGTGATCACCTGTTTTATCACCGTAAGCAGGGCCCCCTTGTAATTATGGTACAGGTATTCAAAAGCATTTTTATCACGCAGTTTCAGTGCCGATACCAGTGCTGTTTCCGTATATGTTGCTGTATTTGCCAAAGCAGGGATGGTGATGCGGGCGTAAAAATAAAAGGAACCCAGCGTCTAAAAAATTTTTTTATTCTGCAAAACGGCGCAGCATTTTTTGGTGTATATGGTACAAACCATTTTTAAAAACTGTATGAAATACCTGCTGTTATATACTGTTTGCCTGCTCATCCTTTTCTCCTGCAGTAAGGATAAAACTGCCGGATTACCGCTGTTGGCAATTAATTCAGGTGAATTGAAGTACAAGGGGGTGTTTCGTCCCACACAATGGATTATGGTAAGCGGGGAGGCACGG
This sequence comes from Ferruginibacter sp., assembly GCA_046329655.1. Taxonomy (GTDB): domain Bacteria; phylum Bacteroidota; class Bacteroidia; order Chitinophagales; family Chitinophagaceae; genus Ferruginibacter. Next base: position 28,799 of record JAXLUD010000006.1, on the reverse strand, counting down.
ATTTATACTGCGGTGGGCGACAGTTTTTTACAGCTGGATTCGTTTTCTGTAAGCAGCGGTCCCGATCTTAAAGTGTATTTATCAAAAAAAGAAACACCGTTTGAATTCATTAACCTGGGAGCACTCAAAACTAACAACGGCACCCAGCGTTATATGGTGCCTTCGGGCACTGATTTTTCACTGTACAGTTACGTGCTGATCCACTGCCAGCAGTACAACCATTTATTTGCCATAGCCGAACTCAAACCATAACCATGCGGAGATATTTTTTTGTATTGCTGATCACAGCATCTTTTTATAAAGTAAACGCACAGGGATGCAGCGATGCGGGGTTCTGCTCATTGAAATATGCGGCTGGGGATATGGGAAAAAACAGCATCACCATCGGCAATGCCGGCGGTGTTACCGACGGGCACACATTTGTGAACACCAGTTATCTCAGCTATACAAGGCAGCTTTCCCGTAACCTGCAATGGGATACAAAATTCACTGCTGGTTATGCCTCGGGCAAACTGGCCAGTAATTTTAATGCGGGAGATATCATATCAAGTATATCTGCAGGTGTTTGGCAAAGCAACACAAAGCAAAAAAGATACAGGTTGCTTGCAGGAGTAAAAATTCCTTTAACAGCAGCTAATGATAAGGCAGGGGGAAAGCCACTGCCCATGGCTTACCAGGCATCGCTGGGAACATTTGATCTGTTGATCGGGCACAGTGTGCAAATAAATAAATGGGAATTTACGAATGCATGGCAGATACCACTGACCGGTGAAAATAAAAATAGCTTTTTAAAGGAGTACGCTGTTACAAATGATTTTGCCAGTACCAATAAGTTTAAAAGAAAAGCCGATGTATTGCTGCGGGCAGCATATACGGCGGCAAAACAAGGCAGTAAATTTTCTTTCAAACCCAACCTGCTGGCGGTATATCATCTGGGAAAGGACAGCTATGAAGATATATACGGGAAACGCCAGTTGATAGCAGGCTCAGACGGACTCACACTCAATGCAAACATCATTGGGAAATATGCGGTAAACAGGAAACAAGCCATTGAGCTTTCTGTGGCGGCGCCCTTTGTGGTAAGAGAAATACGGCCGGATGGATTAACAAGAGAATTCACTGCGGAACTGGCATATAAAGTTTCGTTTTAAAAAACAGGTATGAAAAAATCATTGGTTAGCGTATTGCTGCTGTTTGTTGCTTCACTTGCCTGGTCGCAACCGGGGCTGCGTAAAATGCAATATAATATTGATAAAAATGCCGTGGCAGCCGGCGGGTATGATGTGGTGTCCTATTTCACACAAAACAAAGCCGTAAAAGGAGATAAAAAATTTACCGTATCAGCAGAAGGATTGCTCTATTATTTCAGCAGCCAGCCGAACAGGGAGTTGTTTTTGGCCAACTGGAAGAAATATGAACCGCAGTACGGAGGCTGGTGTGCTTATGCCATGGGCGCCAGCGGCGAAAAAGTGGAAGTGGATCCTGCAACATTCAAAATTACAGACGGCAAACTGTATTTATTCTATCACAGCTGGGTGAACAATACGCTTACCAAGTGGAATAAAGATGAGGCAAACCTTAAAATGAAAGCGGATAAAAACTGGTTAAACTTTTTAAAATAAACACCATGAACAAAATCATTTACTGGATACTGCGCATCATTCCTGCGGTTATTATGCTGCAAACACTGTGGTTCAAATTTACAGCACACCCGCAGTCGGTTAAGTTATTTACCATACTCGGTATGGAACCCTGGGGCCGTATTTCCATTGGAATATTCGAGCTCATTGCATCCGTTTTACTGCTGATTAACCGTACCGTTTTGCCGGGAGCCTTGCTGGGTGCCGGGCTGATGTGCGGTGCAATTTTTTTCCATCTTACCAATCCGGCTATTGGTATTTACTTCGACGGCGATCCTGTGCTGTTCATTTATGCAATCGCAACATTATTGTGCTGCACTGTACTGGTGATCATAAAGCGCAGGCAAATTCCGGCACTGCTGCAGTTAAAATTTTAAATCAATTACGATGGAACTGTTAACGCGAACAACAAAGGGCCTTTTCGGTCAAATTGAAGAAGCATTGCATCTTATTTGTAAGGAGCAATACAGCACCGGAAGCATACTGATGGGCAACGCAAGCATTGGTCAGCATGTACGGCATATCATTGAACTGTTCCAGGAAATGCTGAAAGGTTATGGCAGTGGTGAAATCAATTACGAAAACAGGCAGCGTGATTTTCTTATTGAAACAGATCCTGCATTCGCTGTTTCACAAATGAATGCCATTGCGCTGGTGATGCAGCGCTCTGATAAACAGTTATTGCTCACTTCGGGTTACGACATGGATAAGGGCACCACTTCCACCATTGCCACAACTTATATGCGGGAGGTGATCTACAATATTGAACACACCATTCATCATATGGCACTTATCCGGATCGCTTTTAAATCTTTATTTGATATTGAACTGAACAGCAGTTTTGGTGTGGCGCCATCCACTTTAAAATACCGCAGGGCATGTGCACAGTAACCGTTGTGCCTGCAAAAGGCGGATATATTTTTACGTTCAGCCGTGATGAGGCGCCGGCACGTTACACGCCGCATTTACTGGTGCGGCAGCATTTACCCCACAAGGAAATATATTTTGCGAAAGACAGCAAGGCTGGTGGCAGCTGGTTTGCAGCAGACAATTGCGGCAATATTGCCATGCTCTTCAATGGCGCATTTGTGAAACATGAAAAGAAAGCGCATTATACAAAAAGCCGGGGGATAGTGTTGCTCGAACTGTTTGCAGCAACAGGTATGAAAAAATATTTTGAAGCTGCGGAGCTGGATGACGTGGAACCTTTTTCTGTTGTTTTATTTGAAGAAGGAATTTTATACAGGCTAACATGGGATGGTTTGAAAAAACATGTAACGGTGCTGTTGCAGGAGTCCAGCTATATTTTTTCTTCGGCTACTTTATACAATGAAAATATACAGGCGGCAAGACGGGGCTGGCTGGCAGATTTTTTAAAGGCACAGCCTTCAGTAGATGCCGGTGCAATGCTGGCTTTTCACAGTGAATGTAAAACTGATGATACAGAAAACGGGCTGGTTATAAAACGGGCAGGGAGCTGCAGCACACTCAGTATTTCGCAAGCCGTTGTGAAACCCGGGCTTACTGAACTAAAACACAGCGACCTGGTGACAGGACAAATTCTCACACAGCAAATTTTTAAAAATTGATTGTATCACTGCGTTTTTTTCTGCACAAAATATTGCACTGGGAGTACTGGCCGCAATGGCTGCTGTATGCGCCCATTGCACCTGTGTATATCGGCTATGCCATCAAAGCAAGATCGCCTTTTTTTATGGTGGCCGCCAACCCAAACATGGAAAATGGGGGATACCTTATGGAGTCAAAATATACCATACACCAGCAACTGCCGCAGCAACTGCTGCCACAAACATTTTTAGCAGATACTGGGGAAGCATTTAATGCAGTGCTGAAAAAACGCAATGATTCCGCTATCGGTTATCCATTCTTCTGCAAACCTGATATTGGCGGCCGGGGCAGGGGCGTTGAAAAAATTGAGAACGAACAGCAATTTGAAAATTACCATGCCACATCCCCGGTAAAATACCTGGTGCAGGCAGCTATTCCCTATGAGCATGAAATTGGCGTTTTTTACTGCAGGTATCCCGGCGAAAAAGAAGGTTTTATCAGTGGTATTGTAAAAAAGAATCCTGTACAGGTTACCGGAGACGGACTGCGGACACTCCGGCAGCTGACCATGGCTGTGCCACGGTATTATTTTCAAAAAAAATTTCTCTTTTCCCGGCACCGGCACATGCTTGACAAGGTTATACCCAAAGGCGAATTGTTTTTACTGAGTGATATTGGCAATCATGCAAGGGGCTCTTTGTTTACAGACTGCACCGCATATAACAACCGCCAGCTTGAATCAGTTATCGATAAAATATCAGCTGCATACAACACTTTTTACTTTGGCAGGTACGATATCCGTTTCAACAGCTGGGAAGAATTATATGAAGGAAAAAAGTTCATGATAGTGGAACTGAATGGCAGTGGCAGTGAACCCACGCATATGTATGATCCTTCAAAAAATATACTGCAGGCATGGAAAATAATTTTACAGCACTGGAAGATCATGTACCGCATTGCTGCAGCACATCATGCAAATGGTGTCGCCTATCCATCCATAAAGCAGGGACGTGCACTTCAGCGGGCGGAGAGAATTATTTCACGAAAATTTGCGCTGCTTGAAAAGCAGGGGGTGGCAATAAGACCGGGGGATTTGTTGTTGCCGGGCGACGACTGTGAGCGGAACAAAGTACTTCATCAGGCGGCATTGAAATAAATTAAGACGACAGCCTGATGTCAATCACTTTCAGCTGAAGGGTAGTATTGCCGTTCCATTCATTTTCATCAATGGTAAAAACAATGTCCAGCGGTTTTTTCATTTGCAGCAGGTAAAATTTTTCTGCCATATTAAAGCCAATGCCGGTAAGGGTGATATTGTTTTGTTTCAGTACAAAGCGAACGTGCAGCTCCTTTACAATTTTTGAATAGCCGGTATCTGTTACACCTGTTGCTATAAAAACGGGGCGCATATTTTCCGGTCCGTAAGGTTCCATCTGGTTGATGATACTGAAAAATGAAGGCGTGATCTCGGTGAAATTTATGGCGGCATCAACAATTATTTCAGGTACCAGTAATTCCGGAGCAATCGTATTGCTTACAACAGATTCAAAAGCATTGGCAAATGCCGGCACATTTTCCGGCAGCAATGATAATCCGGCAGCTGCAAAATGCCCGCCATATCCCAGCAAATGTTCCCTGCAGGCATGAATGGCTTCGTATAAATTAAAGCCGGGAACACTTCTTGCACTGCCTGCCACCACATCGCCGCTTTGCGTAAGTACAACAGTGGGCCGGTAAAAAGTTTCAATCAGCCGGGATGCTACAATACCCACCACACCCTTATGCCAGTGGTCTTTGAATACCACGGTTGTTTTTTTATTGATAAGCGATTCATCTGCCCGTATAATGGCGAGTGCTTCGTCGGTAATGGAACTGTCGGCTTCTTTACGTTCACTGTTGTCGCTGTGCAACATCTCTGCAAATGCAAGTGCCTTTTCGTAACCGGGCTCAATAAATAATTGCACGGCTTTACGTGCGTCGTCCATCCTGCCCGCGGCATTCACCCTTGGAGCAATTACAAACACCACGTTGTTGATGGATAATTTCTTTTGAATACCACCCAGGTTCACCAGTGCTTTAATACCCGGGTTGGGGTTGCTGTTGATTTTTTCAAGACCGTAAAACGCAAGGATCCTGTTTTCACCGGTCATCGGCACAATGTCTGCTGCAATGGCGGTGGCCACCAGGTCGAGGTAACAATAGTAATGGGCTTCGTCAATACCAAAATGCTGCGACAGTGCGGTGATCAGTTTAAAGCCAACGCCGCAACCACACAGTTCTTTATATGGATAATTACAATCAGCCTGTTTGGGATTTAAAATTGCCACCGCATCCGGCAAAATGGTATCGGGAAGGTGGTGGTCACATACAATAAATTCGATGCGCAGTGTTTTGGCATAAGCAATGAGTTCAACTGATTTGATGCCGCAGTCCAGGGAAATGATCAGGGTATAATTGTTTGAAGCCGCGAAGTCGATTCCCATTTTACTCACGCCATACCCTTCGCGGTACCGGTGCGGAATATAAAAATCAAGTAATGCCGGTTCGTATATTTTGCAAAGGAACTGGTACATGCAGGCAACACTGGTGGTGCCATCCACATCGTAATCGCCAAATACAAGTACCCTTTCTTTTTTTTCAAATGCGAGGCTGATACGCTGTACCGCTTTATCCATGTCTTTCATCAGCCAGGGATCATGCAGCTGAGAAAGCTGGGGGCGGAAATAGTCTTTTGCCTGTTGAAAATCACTGATGCCCCTTTCTGCCAGTATACGGCAAATGGTTTTACTTACTTTCAGTTGCTGGTGCAGCAACTCCGTATGTTGGGGATCGGCCTGCAGTATTTTCCAGCGTTTTTGCATGGCGGGCTACGGTTAATATTTTCGGTCGGTTGTATATCTTACCAGTTGTTCAAGGGCTTTTCTTACGGGGCCGTCTTTAAATTCATACAGGATTCCCAATGCCTCATCGCGGTATTCATACATCTTTTTCTCTGCATAGCTGATCCCCCCTGTCTGTACTACGGTATCGATCACGAACTTTACTTTTTCTGGATTTTTATTTTCATTTTTGATGATGTAAATAAGCTCCCTTTTTTTTGAATTGTCAATATTATTGAGCGTGTAAATCAACGGCAAAGTCAGTTTTTTTTCCTTGATATCGTTACCCGTTGGTTTTCCTATATCTTCCTTGCCATAATCAAAAAGGTCATCTTTTATCTGGAAGGCAATCCCGGCTTTTTCGCCGAAGCGTTTCATCCGGTCTGTAATTGTTTTGTCACCGGTTGAACTGTAAGCCCCCACCGCACAGGCTGATGAAAGCAGAGAAGCGGTTTTACTGCGGATGATCTCAAAATAAACAGCTTCATCAAGATTCAGTTTCCTGGATTTTTCGATTTGAAGGAGTTCTCCCTCGCTCATTTGCTTAACGGCTTCTGAAAGTATGTGAAGGTGTTCAAAATCGTCATTGCCTGTGGATAATAAAAGTCCTTTGGAAAGCAGGTAATCTCCCACCAGTACAGCGATTTTATTTTTCCAGATCGCATTGATTGAAAAAAAACCCCTTCTTTCAAGCGATTCATCCACCACATCATCATGCACAAGCGTGGCGGTATGCAGCAGCTCAACAAGGGCCGCGGCGCGGTAAGATTTTTCATTTATTTCACCATGTAATTTAGCACTAAGCAGCACAAACATGGGGCGCATTTGTTTTCCTTTTCGCCTGATAATGAACTTCATAATCCGGTCCAGCAAGGCCGTTTTGCTTTTAACAGCCTCTTCAAACCGTTTTTCAAAGGTCTTTAATTCTTCTCCGATAATATCCGTTACAAACTGCATGATCCGTAAAAGAAGGCAATATAAGCCAGTTACAAACGGTATCAAATTTTTTGATGTGTAAGTTCAGATTTTAGCTGTAAAACATTTGAGGAAAAGGACCTATATGCAACGAAATGCTTCTCCCGGGGGTCTTAGCTTGCAAAACTGCTGTATTATGAATGGTTTAGGGCTAAAATAAAGCATTAAAAATTTTGGTTTATTAACCTCAAATGATATTTTTGCAGTAAAATCGACTCGTACACATTTAGAAATTCTCTTAATCATTAAATTATGACAAGCAAAAAGTACAACTTATTACTAAGCGCTTTTCTGATGCTCGCACTGGGATCTTTTGCCCAGGTAGGCGGAAGCGGAAGCGTTTATGACTCCTCTGTGATACCTGCAAAAAGGTTACCGCAGCAAAACGAATTCTGGAATAAGACTTACAATTTCCCCGCTAAACCACGTAACCAGTGGGAAGTAGGTGTATCAACCGGTATCTTCACTGTAAGTGGTGATGTTGCCGCAACTGCATTTACAGCTCCAAACTTCTCTGTACATGTAAGAAAAGCTTTTGGTTATATTTTTTCTTTGAGGCTGCAGTACATGAACACTGTTGGTAAGGGCATGAACTGGAGGGCGTCAGAAAATTTCCAGAAAAACGAAGCATGGAATATTAACCAGGCTGCCGGTAAGCGTTACTTTGCTCCCCTGCGTTTGCCAAACGGTCAGATTGTTTTCAACGATGGTGCCATCGCAAACAATGCTACCGGCGATCAGGTCTTTTATAATTACAAAGCGAAAGTGCAGGATTTAGGTCTGCAGGGTATTGTTACACTGAATAATATCCGTTTCCATAAGCAAAAAACCGGCATTGTGGTATATGGTGGTGGTGGTATTGGAGCTTCTTTATACCATACTATGGTGAATGCACTGGATGCAGGCGGTAATCCTTATAAGAATTTGTTTAATAACACAGCCAGTGGTGCTTACAAAAACAGGAAAGATGTGCTGAAAACACTGCGGAACGGAATGGATAAAACATACGAAACCGAAGCTGAAAACCAGGGAGACCGCCGTCCGAAAATCGGTAAGAACACCCTGAAGCCTTCTGGAACTGTTTTAGCCGGTGTGGCCTTTAAACTGGGTAAAAGAATTAACCTGGCTATTGAAGACAGGTGGACATTCATTAAAGATGATCTGTTAGATGGTCAGCAATGGCAGGAAAATCCAAGGGGTGATGCTGCTTTAACTGGCGATTTCGATTCTTATAACTATGCTTCTGTTGGCCTGAACTTTAACCTGGGTGCAAAATCTGTTGAACCATTATGGTGGCAGAACCCGCTCGATTATGCATATGACGAGCTGATGAACCACAGGAATGTGAAGATTCCAAAACCAGAATGTCCTGATGCAGATGGTGATGGTGTTTGCGATCACTTAGACCGTGAGCCAAATACACCTGCCGGTTGTCCTGTAAACACGCATGGTGTAACTGCTGATACAGATGGTGATGGTGTTCCTGATTGTAAAGATAAAGAGCTGATCACTCCAACTTCTTGTCAGCCTGTTGACGCTGATGGCGTTGGTAAATGCCCGGATCCTGCATGCTGCAACGAAATTAAAGAGCTGATCAAAGGTGGTATCAAAGGCGAATGCCCAACCGACTACCCAAGCCTGTCATTCAAAAACAACAGTGCTGCTTTAAGCGCTGATGCAAAAGCGATGCTGGCTACTGTAGCTGCTAAATTAAAAGCTAGTCCAAACTGTAATATCACTGTAACCGGTTATCCTGAAACTTCTAAAGCTTCTCAGGCTAACTGTAACAAACGTGTTGAAGCAGTTAAAACTTACCTGGTTGAAAAAGAAGGTATCAGCGCTGACAGGATCACTACCAACTGCGAAATCGGCGGTGGTGATAAAAATACTGTTGACGTTAAATCCAACTAATCAGTTATAAATTTCCACTTTTTGCTCAATGATTGGCCCTTCCGTTTATCGGGAGGGCCTTTTGTTTGCCCTATTTATCAAACTCTTAACGGTGTTTTTTTGCCAAATTGCCCTTTTACTGCCATTTTTGAGTAAATTCCTTTAATTTTGCAATCCCTTATATGAAATTGATACGTTTAGTACCGGCAGTAGTTTTAATCGTTTTAATAGCGGCTTCCTGTACAAATTATAATAAGATATTTAAGAGCAAGGATTACGAGTATAAGCTGAAGATGGCCGATGAGTTCTTTGCAAAGAAAAAATATAAAACGGCACAGCAGCTGTATGAAGAACTTTTCCCGGTATTTAAGGGTACTGCTAAATTTGAAGAGCTGTATTATAAGGATGCATACTGTTTTTATTATATGAAGGATTACCTGCAGGCACAGGCCCTGTTTAAAGGTTTCCTGGAAGTATTTCCGAACAGCAGTAAGGCAGAGGAAGTGGATTATATGCATGCATACTGTTTTTACAAGCAATCGCCTAAACTGGAACTGGAACAGGTGAATACCACCAAGGCCATCGGGATGATGCAGACATTCATTAATACACATCCCGGATCTGAAAGGAATAAAGAGGCGACGGAGATCATAGATAAATGCAGGGTCAAGCTGGAACAAAAGGAAGAACGTTCTGCAGATCTTTATTATAACCTGGGCCAGTACAGGGCGGCGGCCATAGCATTTACCAATTTGCTGAGCAATTACCCGGAATCATCCAAGGGAGATGTTTACAAACTGAAAACCATTAAATCCTGGTACCGGTTTGCAAAACTCAGCCTGGAAGAAAAGCAAATTGAACGGTACGAGAAAGTGATAACGGAATACCAGGATTTTGCCGACCGGTTCCCGGAAAGCAAATTGCTGAAGGATGCAGAGAGTTATAACAACCTGAGTCAAAACAATATTAAAGCAATAAAAAATGAGCAAATTACGTCGTCAGCTAAGCGCTAATACCAGCAGTGTGGTAGAACCCAAAAAACTGTCTGATATCAAAGACAAAACAGGCAATGTGTATGAGTCTATCGCTATTATTGCGAAAAGGGCCAACCAGATCAATATCAGCCTGAAGGAAGAGCTGCATAACAAACTGGAAGAATTTGCGAGTCATACCGACAGCCTGGAAGAGATACATGAAAATAAAGAGCAGATCGAGATATCCAAGGCTTATGAACGTATGCCTAATCCTGCTTTGCTGGCAACCACCGAATTTATGGAAGACAAAGTGTATTTCCGTAAAAACGACGAAGACCTGTTCAGCTAAACTTATTTTAGCAGATTTTTTCAGAGATTAAATCATAATTTTATTCCCGGCAGATGATATTTGCCGGGCTTTTTTATGTTACAGAACAAGAAGGTATTACTTGGTATTACAGGAAGTATTGCAGCCTATAAAGCAGCATCACTTGTGCGCCTGCTGGTTAAACAGGGAGCCGAGGTGAAAGTTATCATGACCCGTTCTTCCGGGGATTTTATCACACCGCTTACATTGTCAACCCTGTCAAAAAATCCTGTACTTACGGATATCGCTGATAATAATACCTGGGCAAACCACGTAATGCTGGGCCGCTGGGCCGATATAATGCTCATCGCACCATTAAGCTGTAACACACTGGCAAAAATGGCCGGCGGGCTTTGTGATAACCTGCTCCTGGCGGTATATCTCTCTGCCACCTGCCCGGTAGCCGTGGCGCCGGCAATGGATGAAGATATGTGGCATCACCCTTCCACCAGGAATAACCTCGATAAAATTGCATCATACGGAAATGCTGTAATACCTGTTGAAAACGGGGAACTGGCCAGCGGACTGACAGGGGAAGGCCGTATGGCCGAACCTGAAACAATTGTACAATGGCTGAACGATTTTTTTTTACGGCAAAATGACCTGGCAGGGAAAAAAGTGCTGATCACTGCCGGGCCAACCAGGGAAGCAATCGATCCGGTGAGATATATCAGCAATCATTCTACAGGTAAAATGGGCATTGCAATTGCAGAGGAAATGTATAACAGGGGGGCAGCAATTACACTGGTGCTGGGGCCCGTTTCAGTGCCGGTAAAACCCGGTATCTCTGTTGTAAAAGTACAGTCGGCAAAAGAAATGTATGAGGCATGCCTGAATGTATTTGACAGTTCTGACATCACCGTAATGAGTGCGGCAGTGGCAGATTATACACCCGTAATCAAAGCAACCGAAAAAATTAAAAAGAGCGAGGATCAATTCAATATATCGCTAACAAAGACCAGCGATATACTGAACGCATTGGGAGAAAGAAAAAAACAGCAGTTACTGGTAGGCTTTGCACTGGAAACAAACAATGAAAAGGAGTATGCACTTAAAAAACTGCATTCCAAAAACGCAGATCTCATCGTGCTGAATTCACTCAATGATACAGGCGCCGGTTTTGGACACGACACTAACAAAATCACTATTTTTGATAAACAGGGTAATGAATATCCTTTTGAAATGAAATCAAAAAAAGAGGTGGCAAAGGATATTGTGAACACCATTATAAAAGCATTGCATGCGTAAAATCATTTTAACAGGCTGCCTGGCGCTTAGTGCCGTGTATGTTCAGGCTCAGGAACTCAAAGCAAATATCACCATTGTCAGTAACAGGGTGGGAAATTCTGTAAACCCTTCTGTATTCCGCACCCTGCAAACAGCACTTAATAATTTCCTGAATAACCGTAAATGGACGGGAGATAATTTTCAGCCCAATGAGCGGATCGAATGTAATTTCCTGCTTAACCTGGAAGCATCCGGCGATCCCAATACCTATAATGCCGATCTTACGATACAGGCAGCAAGACCCATTTACAATACTTCATATCTTTCTCCCATTATCAATTACCGCGATGAAAGTATCACGTTCAAATACGTGGAATTCCAGCAACTCGAGTTCAATGAAAACAGGGTATCGGGTTCAGACGGGCTGGCATCTAACCTTACCGCTGTAATGGCTTATTATGTTTACATGATACTCGGCTTTGATTATGATTCTTTTTCGCTCCGTGGCGGTGAACAATATTTTCAAAAAGCGCAGAATATCGTTAATAACGCACCGGACGGCCGTGGCATCAGCGGCTGGAAGGCATTTGACGGGGTACGCAACCGCTACTGGCTGGTTGAAAATATGCTCAACAGCCGTTATGCGGTTTTTCATGATGTGTATTATAATTATTACAGGATGGGCATGGATAAACTGTATGAAGATGAGAACCAGGCAAGGGCTGAAGTGCTGAACGTATTGAACCTGCTCAATAATTTCTATACAGAAAATCCCAATAAAATGATCAACCAGTTTTTTTTCCAGGGAAAATCTACGGAACTGATCAAACTGTTTTCAAAGGCGCAGCAACAGGATAAACAGCGTGCAACAGAGCTGTTGCAGAAGCTGGATGTTACCAACGCCAACAAATACAAAGATGAACTGAAATGAGGCCCCTATTACTGATGTTTGCCATCGCATGCATGATTGTTTCATGCAGCAGCAACAATGATATTCCCAAAGGCATTTTGAAAAAAGAAAAAATGCAGCTGGTTCTCTGGGATGTGCTCCGGGCAGATGTGTTTACCTTCCAGTTCATTACCAAAGACTCCTCTAAAAACCCGGAACTGGAAGCCGTTAAACTGCAAAAACAAATATTTGCCGCTCATAAAATCACAAAGGAAGATTTTGACAAAAGCTATGCTTTTTATAAATCACATCCGGAGATCATGCAGCCCATGCTTGACAGCATTATCAATAAGTATACAAGGGAAAAAGAAAGCTACCTGCAAAGAACACAGGCTGCCCCGGCAAAAAAAGATTCTATAACACCACAGTAACATGAATAAAACTTTTGCGAATGCTGCAGATGCAGTGAAAGATATAAAAGATGGCGCCGTACTGATGCTGGGCGGATTTGGACTGTGTGGTATTCCTGAAAACTGCATCGCGGCCCTTGCCGCTTCAGGTATTAAACACCTTACCTGCATCAGCAATAATGCCGGTGTGGACGATTTTGGTATCGGGCTGATGCTGCAGCAGCGGCAGGTAAAAAAAATGATTTCTTCCTATGTAGGCGAAAATGCGGAGTTTGAAAGACAGCTGCTGAGTGGCGAACTGGAAGTGGAACTGATACCACAGGGAACCCTGGCCACCCGGTGTATGGCTGCGGGCTATGGTATGCCGGCCATTTTTACCCCGGCTGGTGTGGGTACCGAAGTAGCCGAAGGAAAGGAATCAAGAATTTTTAATGGAAAAGAATATTTGCTTGAGTATGCTTTTGATGCCGACTTTGCCATTGTAAAAGCCTGGAAGGGTGATACGGATGGTAATCTTATATATAAGGCAACGGCCCGAAATTTCAACCCGCTTATGGCAATGGCCGGAAAGATCACCATTGCGGAAGTAGAAGAACTTGTTCCTGCAGGATCATTGGATCCTAACCAGGTGCATACACCGGGTATTTATGTACACCGTATATTCAAAGGCGTGAATTATGAGAAAAGGATTGAACAACGTACAGTAAGATCAAAAGTTTAAATACCAACCCATGGCCTTAGATAAAAACCAAATAGCGCAACGTATTGCACAGGAGCTGAAAGAAGGGTATTATGTTAACCTCGGTATCGGGATACCAACCTTGGTGGCTAATTATATCCCCGCAGGAATGAACGTGGTGCTGCAAAGCGAAAACGGCTTGCTGGGTATGGGGCCTTTCCCTTATGCAGGAGAAGAAGATCCGGATCTTATCAATGCCGGCAAACAGACAATCACTACGGTGCCGGGTTCATCTTTTTTCGACAGTGCCATGAGCTTTGGAATGATCAGGGCGGGTAAGGTGGACCTTACCGTACTGGGGGCAATGGAAGTGAGTGATACAGGTGATATCGCCAACTGGAAAATTCCCGGTAAAATGGTAAAAGGCATGGGTGGCGCCATGGACCTGGTAGCCAGTGCCAAAAATATCATTGTAGCCATGATGCATACCAACCCAAAAGGTGAAAGCAAGCTGCTGCCGCAATGCACTTTACCGCTCACCGGCAGGCGCTGTGTAAAAAAAATCGTAACAGAGCTAGCTGTACTGGATATCACAGAACAGGGCTTTCAGCTGATCGAACGGGCGCCCGGTGTTTCAACCGAAGAAATCGTACAAAAAACAGCGGGGAAACTGGTGGTACAGGGTGAAATCCCTGAAATGAAATTGCTGCTTTCATAAATTCCACCTTACTGTTTCAGAAGACTTAATTCAGGTTAAGCACTTTATCCTTCGGATATTTGACACTGTAACTGATCCTTACTTTTTTTACTTCCCCGGGAGCCAGCTGCAGTTTCCATGTGAGCACACCGATCTCTTCATTCACCATGGCGTTACTGCTTTCGAGCAATTCCACTTCCACCTCTTTGTTCTGTGAAATGGGGTATTGGTCTTTCAGCAGCATATTCACCGCATCTTTTTTATTATTTTTTACGGTGAGCTCGTAAGTGAATACCTGCTTTTTACTTGCGCCCAGGAATTTCACACTGCTGTAATCTTTGAGTTTTTCACGTTTGATCACCACTCTTTTGTCGCGGCCCATCGTAAGGTTAATGGTGTCCTGTGTTGACGAAGGATCGATAAATGATTTGCCGATATAAGTGCCTTCAAACATGATATTGGCTTCACCGGGTAACAGGTTCAGCCCTTCCCAGTCGGGTACTTCCGCCAGCAAGAATGCATCTTTATCCAGCTTGGGTACAGCATAATATTTATATAAAGCAGGCACATCATATTCTTTCAAAGTGGCCACCTGGGCCTTTCCATTGGTGGGTACATCATAGGGAAGGTCGATATTAAAGGTAACATCCAGCTCACGGTCGGTTACCGAAATATAATCATCCAGCCCGTCTTTTAAGGTAATGACGATAACACTACCGGCGCCCCTTGACCCGTAAATGGCCGTGGCCGAGGCTTCATTCAGCACCTGCGTGGATTTGATGGAATTGGGATCAATGCTTTCCACGCTGGCATCGTCCATGGGCACACCGTTTACAATATAAAGCGGTTTATTGCTATTGTAAACCGATGAAGATCCCCTGACTTTTAAAAATGCGTCATAACCACTTTGTATTGTATTGGCTCCTGCAGCGGTTCCCTGGTAAGCGTAGCTGAGTCCGTTGTTCATCGATTGCAGTGTATTCATTTTGGATAAATTCCGTTCATAACGCTGAACAGGATTAATATAACTCAGGAACCACGCATTGAATACCGGCGCATTGCCAGTTTGCGCTGGTGTGGAAGTGGATAGGGCGAGCTTTACCTGTTTCCAGTCGATACCTGTGGTTTGAAATACTTTTGCACGATAGATCAGTTTCAGCGGGTTATTGATCCCCGTTGCTTTGAGATCGTAAAAAGCATTCCAGTATGCATTGCCGGTGATATAGCTGATGGTAAAATCATACCTGCCTGCTACGGCACAGTTCAGCTGTAAAATAAGACTGCCGCTGCTTTTGTTATTTTTCTTTTGTTCCTCGTCAATCTGCAGGTTAATTTTTTCAGCGATGGCTTTCAGTTTTTGCTTTTTTATTTTTATCTGGGCGAGCTCCAGCTGCAGTTCTGCTGATTTGGTTTTGTAATAGTCCATCAGTTTTACCAGTTCGGCCACGCTTAAACCGGTCTGGCTACCCTTGATCTCCTTATTGGATTTAAGCACACTCAGCAGATCGGCAGTAATGCTTTCATTTAATGTTAGCCGGTCTGTTTCATCCGTGATTTTTTCGAGGGAATCCTCCAGCATTTTTATTCTTGGGCTTTTGACCGCTTCAGTTAAATTATCCATACCGAATTCCATACCCATTATCGTTACATTATCGCTGCTTTTTATCTGCACACTGTTTATCTCGAGTGTGTTGCTCAGATTGCTGATGATAAGTTCTGAATTGCCTTTGGCAAGACTCACTTTTGCAGTGTGGGTGAGTTCCGCACCGGAACGGTAAACAGTTACGGCATCCAGGTCGGCTTTTACCCTGGGTGATTCGTTATTGGCAAATGCAAAAAGAGCGGAAACAACCAGCGGGAGCATCAGGAGCTTTCTCATAAATGATTTTTATGAAGGATGAAAGCTTCTGTGCGATTACATAAACAGGCAAAAGTATTTTTACAGGTGTCACCTGTAAAAAAAAATCCCCCCGGAAATTCATCCAGGGGGGCCGGCAATGCAAACTTGCGTTTTAGTTTAGTTAGTTTTGGTGCTGCATTAGTTGATCCGGGGGGCGGCTGCCAGTATTTCTTCATTGGCGCCGCTTGAATATTTTTCAAAATTGTTTACAAATTCTTTCGCCAGCTCCTGCGCTTTTTTATCAAAGGCTTCGGGAGTGGGCCAGGTATTGCGGGCATTCAATATTTCTGATGGTACATCCGGGCAGCTTTTAGGTATCGACAGTTTGAACCAGGGGGTGGTATCGTATTCCACCTCGTCCAGTTTACCTTCCAGTGCGGCCGTGATCATGGCCCGTGTATAAGTCAGCTTCATGCGTTTGCCCACACCGTATGGTCCGCCATTCCAGCCAGTATTTACCAGCCACACTTTTACATTATGCTGTTTCATTTTCTCGCCCAGCATTTCGGCATATTTTGCCGGGTGCAATGGTAAAAACGGTGCGCCAAAACAGGCACTGAAGGTTGATTTGGGTTCGGTAACGCCCGCTTCTGTACCTGCAACTTTTGCCGTGTAACCACTGATGAACTGGTACATGGCCTGCCCGGGTGTAAGTTTACTGATGGGTGGCAGCACGCCATATGCATCACAGGTTAAAAAGAAAATGTTCTTAGGTGTTTTTCCCACAGAAGGTTCCAGCGCATTGCTGATAAAATCGAGCGGGTAGCTTACCCTTGTATTTTCAGTAATTTTTTTACTGGTAAAATCGATCTGGTTGCTGCCTTCAATAAATGTAACATTCTCCACCAGTGCGCCGGGGCGGATGGCATTGAATATTTCGGGTTCTTTCTCCTCGCTCAGGTCGATACATTTTGCATAACAGCCGCCTTCAAAATTAAATACGCCCTCAGCCGTCCAGCCATGTTCATCGTCACCAATGAGCATGCGGTTTGGATCGGCACTTAATGTTGTTTTACCTGTTCCGCTCAGCCCGAAGAAAACCGCTGTATCGCCGTCCTTTCCCATATTGGCGCTGCAATGCATGCTGAGCACGCCGGCATGATGCGGCAATACAAAATTCAGCATCGTGAAAATGCCTTTTTTCATTTCGCCGGTATATCCCGTTCCGCCAATTAAAATGGTTTTATGTGTAAAACTGAGTATGGCAAAATTTTCTGCTTTTGTACCGTCTGTGGCAGGGTTGGCCTTAAAACCGGGGGCCTGAATAATATGCCATTGCGGGTTAAAATCTTCCAGTTCTTTTTCTTCCGGGCGGATGAACATGTTATAACAAAACAGGTTGCTCCAGGGGTTTTCGTTGATCACACGGATACGCACCCGGTAATTTTCATCTGCACAGGCAAAACAGTCACGCACCCAGATTTCTTTCGCTGTTAAATAATGCAGCATTTTTTCTTTCAGCTGCAGAAAATATTTTTCATCAATGGGAATATTAAAATCATTCCAGTGAACATGGTCGTTGGTAATATCGTCTTTAACCGTGTATTTGTCTTTCGGACTGCGGCCTGTGAATTTCCCGGTTTTGATCACCAATGCGCCGGTATCGTTCAGCACACCTTCTCCGCGTTGCAGGGTTTGACGGGTGAGCTCTTCTGGCGGTAATTGGTAATGAATATCAGCGGCAGTATTCAAACCCAGGTTAACAAGGGCTTTCTTGGGTAAGGAAATAATGGTTGGTACTGACATGGGTAAATTAGTTTTTTTATAGTGTTGCAATCGTTGCCACAAAAGTAGCCCTTGATAATTTGAGTGTGTTGCAACCGGGAGCCGTGAAATTGAAAGGAATAAATTTCTTTTACGCAAACGTTTGCGCACTTTCAAATAATGCCTGATTTTTTGGATAAGTTTGAAAATTGCCTCTGAATACTTGAAATGATTAAATTTTTTTCAATGCAACAATGCCTATTGTATGGATTGTTGCATGGGGTTAAAGGGTTTATAACCTTTTAAAGGTTGTAAACCCTTTGTAAAAAACATACCTTCATCCGAAATAATAAAAAATGAGATTAGAAGAATCATTAGCCAGGAGAAGTGATCATTCCTGCGAATTATGCAAATCAAGCCAGGACCTGTCTGTGTACGAAGTGCCACCTAAAAGCGACCGGAGGGAAGAAGATACCCTGTTGCTATGCCCGAAATGTATTGCCCAGCTGGATAAAAAAGAAGAACTGGACAGCAGTCACTGGAGCAATCATTTACCCCAAAGCATGTGGAGCGAAGTTCCCGCAGTGCAGGTGGTGAGCTGGCGGTTACTGAACCGGCTGCGCAATGAAAGCTGGGCCAGCGATAACCTGGATATGATGTACCTGGATGACGAAAACCTGGCATGGGCAAAACAAACCGGCGATCATGAAAATGACGCTGCGGTGGAATTGCACCGGGATTGTAACGGGAATATTTTGCAAACGGGCGACAGTGTTTCACTTATAAAATCACTGGATGTGAAAGGCAGCACCCTCAATGCAAAAATGGGAACGGTAGTTAAAAATATTCGACTGGTGGAAGACAACAAGGAACAGATTGAAGGAAAAATTGAGGGGCAGGTGATTGTAATACTTACGAAATATGTCAGAAAGCAGCAGGGGTGAGGGCTGTTGAGAGTTGAGAGTTGAGAGTTGACAGTCGTCATTATAGTCATGCACCCTTCACAATTGACCATTGACAACTGGCCACTCACACCACACTATTCACTATATTGCACCATAAACTATCAGTATGAAATATCTTCCTTTAAACTCCGGAATATTTACCGGAAACCGTAAGCGGTTTGTTGAACGCATGGAAAAAAATGCGATTGCCATTTTTAACAGCAATGATGAATTGCCAATGAATGGTGATGCCATCCACAAGTTTAAACAGAACAGCGATCTTTTATGGCTTACCGGTATAGAACAGGAAGATACGATGTTGGTACTTTTTCCGGATAATCCGGATCCCAAATACAGAGAAGTGCTGGTGCTGGTGCGTCCCAATGCGTTAAAGGAAAAATGGGATGGCCACCGCCTGCGGGCTGATGAAGCCACCGTCATCTCCGGTATTCAAACAATATTATGGCTCGATACACTGGATGGTGTATTGCAGCCATGGATACATTTAAGCGATACCATTTATTTAAACACCAACGAAAACGACCGCAAGGCCAACCTGGTTCCGGTAAGAGACTACCGTTATATTGAACAAATGCGCCGGCGTTATCCCTTGCACCAGTACAAACGGAGTGCACGCATCATGAAAGACCTGCGTGGTATTAAAACTGCGCTTGAAGTGGATGTGATGCAAAAAGCCATCGATATTACAGATAATACTTTCCGTCACCTGCTGCAGTTTATCAAACCTGGTGTGATGGAATATGAAATTGAAGCTGAAATATTTCACCAGTTCCTGAAACAGCGTGCAACAGGCCCGGCCTATGGCAGCATCATTGCCAGCGGCGACAGGGCCCGTACATTGCATTATGTTGAAAACAGCCGGGAATGCCTGGCAGGCGAACTGGTGCTGATGGATTTTGGGGCGGAATATGGCAATTACTGCGCTGATCTTACCCGTACGGTTCCGGTAAGCGGCAAATTTACCCGCAGGCAAAAAACGGTTTACAATGCCTGTTTGCATTTGCATAAATATGCGGCCAGTATTTTAAAGCCCGGTATCAGCATCGTGGATTATACAGAAAAAATTGGTGACGAAGCCACCGTTGTTTTTCAAAAAATAGGTTTGCTGAAGAAAAGCGATATCAAAAATGAAGACCCGAACGACAGGGCTTACAGGAAGTATTTGTACCATGGCATCAGTCACCATTTAGGAATAGATGTGCATGATCTCGGAACCAGGACCGAACCTATTAAGGCGGGCATGGTATTCACGATTGAGCCGGGTATTTATATTGAAGAAGAACAGATGGGAGTGCGGATCGAAAACAATTTCTGGGTAACAAGAAATGGCAACAAAGACCTGATGAAAAATATCCCAATAGAGGCGGATGAGATCGAGGCGCTCATGAAGCGGTAGATGGACGACTGGCCACCGGTATTAGATTTGTTGCCCTGTAAAATTATTTGCTATAGCTTTTAAATTTGAAAGTCTCGAAATATGGAGTCTTTCCATCGATATGGCAGATGATATTCATGTTTTGACAAAAGGTTTCCCAAAGGAAGAATTATTTTCTCTTACAGCTCAAATGAAAAGAGCCGCAGATTCAATATCACTGAACATAACAGAAGGATCAACAGGTCAGTCAGATCCGGAACAGGGCAGGTTTTTGGGTTAAGCCCAGCGGTCAGCACTGGAAGTAGTGAACTGTTAGTATCTTGCAATAAGAAGAAAATATATTGATCAAAAAAATCAGTTTGATAAATTCTATTCTGATTTAGAAAAGCTGGTAATAAAAATACAGGCATTTAAAAATTCGATTAAAAAGGACAGGTAAAACCCTGGCAGTTTCTGCGGATGGTCTGTTGTCTGTCGTCTTAGTATCATGAAGCAAATCCCCAATCTCTTTACACTCCTGAATTTATTTTTTGGCTGCATCGCCATTGTATTTGCCCTTCAGAACGGTATTGATATTGCCTTTACTGAAGATGGCGGCCAGTACATAAAACTGTCGGAAAAACTGGTGTATGCATCTCTTTTTATTGGTATTGCTGCAGTGATTGATTTCCTCGATGGTTTCGTGGCACGCCTGCTGGGTGCTTCTTCTGAAATGGGCAAACAGCTCGATTCGCTGGCTGATGTGGTAAGCTTTGGTGCAGCCCCTTCGGTGATCCTGTACCAGTTTTTAAGAATGAGCTATATCAGGGAAGCCGAAGGCATGGAAACATCCATGATATACCTGCTGCCTGCATTTATTTTCAGCTGTGCCGGGGCGTACAGGCTGGCAAGGTTCAATATCGATACAGAGCAGTCTTATGGGTTTAAAGGCGTGCCCATTCCTGCCGCAGGTTTGCTGGTGGCTTCATTGCCCCTTGTATACTGGTATCATTTATCAGATACGGTGTATGCCGTAATGCTGAATAAATGGTTTTTATACGCCGTGATACTGGTAACCAGCTGGCTCATGGTATCAAAATTGCCCCTGATGGCACTCAAGTTTAAGGACTTTACCATAAAAAATAACCTGCCCAAGTACATTTTGGTTCTGCTGGCGGTGGTGGCGGCCATTTTACTGAAATGGCTGGCAGTTCCCGTGGTATTCCTTGCCTACATTATTTTATCTTTGCTTTACAAACAGAAATAAACATGACTTACACAGTTCAGGTTAAAGTAATGCCTTTAAAAGATTTGCTGGACCCCCAGGGGAAAGCGGTTATGGGCGGATTGAAAAATTTAGGTATCAGCAGTATTTCCGATGTACGCATTGGCAAACATATCGACCTGCAGGTGGAAGCCGCTTCAAAAGAAGAAGCTCAAAAGATTGCCGAAGAAGCCACTAAAAAACTCCTGGCAAACCCGGTGATGGAGTATTTTGAAATCTCGGCTGTATAAAAATTCCAGATTTGGGATTTGCGATTTCAGATATCAACAACCTGGATGCACCATCTAAAACCGACAATCTAAAATCCGGAAATGCTTTATATCGTTCCTTCTCCCATTGGTAATTTAGCTGATATTACATTCCGGGCCATTGATGTGCTCAAAAATGCCGATGTGATACTGGCAGAAGATACCCGTACCTCATCCGTACTGCTCAACCATTACCAAATTAACAAGCCTGTTTCTCCATACCACCAACACAATGAACACAAAATTGTACAGCACCTGGTGGAGCAGCTTGCTGCCGGCAAAACAATGGCACTGATCACCGATGCAGGCACACCGGGTATCAGCGATCCCGCTTTTTTACTGGTTCGTGAATCTGTTAAAAATGATATCAGGGTTGAATGTTTGCCTGGCGCCACTGCCTTTGTGCCCGCACTGGTCAACAGCGGACTGCCCATCAACAGTTTTTGCTTTGAAGGATTTTTGCCCCTGAAAAAAGGCCGTCAAACCATGTTCAAAAAACTGGCGGAAGAAGAACGTACCATGGTCTTTTATGAGAGCCCCTTGCGGCTGGTTAAAACTTTATCAGAGATGATTCAGTATTTCGGGCCGGGCAGGCTGTGTTGCGTAAGCCGGGAGCTCACCAAAAAATTTGAGGAAAACAAAAGAGGCAGCCTGCAGGAAGTGCATGATTATTTTGCCGCAAAGCCTGTTAAAGGTGAGATCGTGATCGTGGTGGAAGGACGGGCTGATTAAATAATTTTTGATACTTTACGAAGGTTCAGTTTTTACTTCATTCATTCCACCATATTTACCGTAAAGATTATGAAGAGAATTTTAGCCATCATTTTTTTTGCAGCCAGTGCTAATGCTGCTGCCGCACAGCAACTTTCATTCGGTAAAAAAATGCTCGATACGCTCACTTCTCCCTATTTCTGGGGACGTGGTTATACCAACGACGGTATGAAAAAAGCGGCGGATTTTTTATCAGGAGCATTTAAAAACTACCGCCTGCTGCCATTACAGGGTGATACCTATTTGCAGGATTTCAGTTATCCGGTAAATACTTTCCCGGGCAAAATGGAGGTAAGTGTCAATGGTAAAGAGCTGGTCCCCGGCAAAGATTTTATCGTAAGCGCTGAGTCAAAAGGCGATAAGGCATCCGGTAAACTGCTGCCGCTCGACAGTGTGCAGTTTATCAACCGCAAGGAAATGGTGGTGTTTAAACTTCAGGATAAACTTACCATGGAGGTAGCGCCGGAAGCAGCCAGTTATACACTGATACAGGTGGATAAAAAAGCAGTGAATGGCATCCCTGAAAATTTTAAGGTGAATATTGAAAATAAATTCATCAAAAAATTTGAAACGGCCAATGTATGCGGATTTGTGAAGGGCACAGCCCGACCGGATTCATTTATTTTTATCACAGCCCATTATGATCACCTGGGCGGATTGGGCAGCGATACTTATTTTCCCGGCGCCAATGATAATGCCAGCGGTGTGGCTTTATTGCTCAACCTGGCGCAGTATTATGCACAGCATCCGCAGCGGTATTCAATTGGTTTTATTCTTTTCGCCGGGGAAGAAGCCGGGCTGATCGGCTCAAAATATTTTACCGAAAACCCGCTGGTGCCGCTAAAAAGCATCCGTTTCTTGATCAACACGGATCTTGCCGGCACCGGTGAAGAAGGTATTACCGTGGTAAATGCAACAGAATTCCCCAAAGAGTTTGCCCTCATGCAGCAGGTAAATAAAGAAAATAATTTACTCGCCGCAGTAAATGCCCGTGGCAAAGCCGCCAACAGCGATCACTATTTTTTTACTGAAAAAGGGGTGCCTGCATTTTTCTTTTATACACTCGGTGGTATCAAAGCTTATCATGATGTGTTTGATAAAGCAGCCACTTTACCCATGAATGAACACGAAGATTTATTTAAACTGGTAGTAAAGTTCAATGAACGGCTGATGGGACAATAATTTAAAACATATTTTAGCAGCATAAATCATACGCATGAAGAAACTATTTATCACAGTATTCATTATTCATTGCTCTTTACTCATGACGCAGGCCCAGCCCGACCGCTGGCAGCAGCGGGTAAAATACACCATGCAAATCAATATGGATGTAAGCACCAACCGCTTCACCGGTAAACAAAAGCTGGAATACACCAATAATTCCCCTGATGTGCTGAATAAACTGTTCTATCATTTATACTTCAATGCATTTCAGCCGGGCAGCAGTATGGATGTGCGGAGCCAGGAGCTGGGTAAAACGGTGATCAATGGCCGGCAGGACTGGGATGCACGTGTACGTGACCGGATTTCCAAACTCAAAGAAAACGAAATTGGTTACCAGAAAATTAGTTCAGTCAAGATCAATGGTGTTGCACAGCCTTTCAAATACCATGAAACCATTTTGGAGGTAAATCTTACCAAACCCATTTTGCCCAAAAGCAAAACCGTGATCGAAATGGAATTTGATGCCCAGGTGCCCCTGCAGATCAGGAGAAGCGGCAGGGATAATCCCACTACAGGCGTACGCTTAAGCATGAGCCAGTGGTATCCCAAATTATGTGAGTATGATTATGAAGGATGGCATCCCACCCCTTATATAGCCCGTGAGTTTTATGGAGTTTGGGGCGATTATGATGTTACGATCGATATTGATAAGGATTATAAACTGGGCGGTACCGGCGTGCTTGTAAATGCCAGCGAAATCGGCTGGGGTTATGATGCACAGAACACACCTGAATTAAAACCTGTTTCCAAAGAAAAAAGAAGCTGGCATTTTGTGGGCAATAATGTGCATGATTTTATGTGGGCTGCGGATCCCGACTACAAACATGTGGTGCGTAAAATGCCCAATAACGGAACCGTGCTGCACGTGCTGTACAACTATAAGCCCAATGACTTAAAAAATGATTCTGCGTGGACGCTGGTGGCAGATGCTGCTGTAAAAGCGCTGCCATTTATGGAAAGTAAATTTGGTAAATATCCTTACCCGCAGTATTCATTTATACAGGGCGGTGATGGTGGCATGGAATACCCGATGGGAACACTGCTGGTGGGCCCGGGACTGGGCACTGTTTTTCATGAATGGATGCACAGCTGGTACCAGATGATGCTGGGCACCAACGAAAGCATGTACGCGTGGATGGATGAGGGCTTTACCAGTTATGCAGAAGATGTGATCACCAGTTTTTACAACAAAACGGTTTCAATTGATGAATATAAGGAGGCATTGAAGCGCAATCCTTCCAACCGCACACTGCAGGATTTCCTTCCTTCATTGCCTGAAGCACACAGCGGTGGTTACCTGGGATATTTTATGCTGGCCAAAAGCGGTTATGAAGAACCACTTACCACCCATGCAGATCATTTCAATACCAACTATGCATACAGTACTGCCGCCTATTCAAAAGGAGAAGTTTTCCTGGAGCAGCTCGGGTATGTGATTGGCGCTGCGGCAAGAGACAAAGTATTGCTGGAATATTATAACCAATGGCGTTTCAAACATCCCAACAGCAATGATTTTGTAATGGTGGCCGAAAAAACTAGCGGTATAAAACTCGACTGGTACAAAGAATATTTCTGCAATACCACCAAAACGATCAACTATGCCATCGACAGTTTATGGGAAGAAGCCGGTGTAACAAAGATCAGGCTGAAAAGAATTGGCCAGATGCCGATGCCCATCGACCTGCAGGTAACTTATAATGACGGCAGTTCCGAAATGCACTATATCCCGCTTAACCTCATGTATGGTGAAAAGGCCAGTGAAAATGCAGCACAAAAAAGAGAAGTGCATGAGGAGTGGCGATGGACACATCCTTTTTATACAGTGGAAGTAAAACACCGGTTAACAGATTTTAAATCGGTGGAAATCGATCCCGGTAAAAGAATGGCCGATACAGAGCGTAAGAATAATTTACTTGAACTGAAATGGTAAACATGATGCCTGCAATTAACATCCGGCGTATTACACTGGCTGATGTGAAACCGCTGGCCGCAATGGCCCGCAAAACTTTTTACGATACATTTACCGGCACCTGCACGGATGAAGATATGAACGGGTTCCTGGAAGTCTATTTCAATGAAGGGCAGGTTACAAAAGAACTGGGTGACCCCGAGGATTTTTTCTTTTTTGCAGAAGCGGATGGGGTGCCTGCCGGTTATATGCGTTTTAAGGAAGATTACAGCGCTTTTCCATTGATGAAACAATGGAAAACCATGGAACTGAAACGCATTTATGTACTGCAGGAATTCCAGGGTAAGGGTATAGCGCAGGCATTGATGGATTTCCTGCTGGAATATTGCAAACATCAAAATTACCAGGCCATTTATCTCGGCGTATGGGAGCATAATCTTCGTGCACAGAAATTTTATGCCCGGTATGGATTTGAAAACTCAGGCCATACACACGATTTCCCGATTGGCAATACGCCGCAGACAGATTTTTGGTTATGGAAATTCCTCTAAAGATTATTAACGTGCCAGTACTTCAATGGTGGCGCCAATGCCCCGGTCGGTAATGGCATCGCATTGCGGTTTCAGGTTTTCGTAGCTGTCGTGCTGCACAGCATATTTGCCCTTGGTGTGAATGATCATGGAGCATTGTTCGGCCTGTTCCTCGCTGTGGCCGCATACTTCTATCAGGGTTTCAATCACCCATTCAAAAGTATTTATTTCATCATTCCATACAATTAAGGAACAGAACTCATCTGCAGATGTGAGCACATCTGTTTCCTGCCATTCCTGGTTCTTTGTATGGGGATTTTCGCTCATGGTAACACAAAAATAACGGGATTTTTACTTTAAACAACCTCCCGTGCAACAAAGAGGGCACAATAATTGTCATTAAAAAAATGTTTTACCTGATACAATTACTATGCTGCGCCTGATAAAACGTAAAAAAGAAGGAACCAAACAGTCTGCCGGGCAGCCTGCACTGGTATTACCGCTGCACACAGGCGCACGCGGCCGTGATTTTTTGGTGGAGCTGATAAAAAAATTAAGGCCCGATAACCCCCGGGATAAAGAGGCGGCAGAAATTAAATTCAAGGCCCTCCTGTACCAGGTAAGTAACGACCGCTCCCTGTTATTCTCACTTCGTAAGGCATTGCTCGGTCAATTTGTAAAAACAAATATTGTAACGGCGCTTACCGAAAGTGGTATTGTGAGCGGCCGCGGTTTTGTGCAGGAGCTGATGGGAAAACTAAAGCATAAATTCCTGCCGGCATTGCTGGGGCCCGATAATTTTCTTTTTGTGATCAATAAGGTGTTTTACAAAAAATCTGACTACTTATGGGTGGAAGGGATTGACCCGGACCTGTGGAAGCAGTTTTTTGAGATACTGGGCATACAGATCAATCTTACTGAACCCAAACTGATCAAACAGCTGCAGCAATCACTGCAGGTGCTGAGCTACCGCATAACGGCACTCGGGATAGAAAAGGAGATGACACACCGGTACGACAATTTTGAAGATGCTGTTTATCCCTTTCTCGAACAAAACCGGCTGGTGAATGAATACCTGCAGGCTGTTGCAAATGGTGTATCTCAGGAAAAACTCACTTTATTACTCGGAAATATAAGCGAGGCTTTGCACAACTGCAACCAGAGTATACAATGGATCAGCGATCAGCGGAAAGAATACGGCACCAGCCTTGCGCAAACCTTTATCATAAAAAGGCTGCAGCAACAGATCAACCGGCTGTTCATTATCCTGGATGTGCTGGATGGGGATAATGTGTTCAATACGGAGCGGTTTACTGAATATTTTAAAACAGTCGTACGCAACGAGAATAAAAAGAATTCTCTCAAGGAATTTATCAGTGAAAATACCGGTTACCTGGCTTACCAGATCGCAGAACATGGCGGCCGTACCGGCGAACGTTATATCACCACCACCCGCAGGGAGTTCTGGAAAATGTTTCAAAGTGCGGCCGGTGGCGGTGTCATCATTTCATTCATCGGCATTATCAAAAACCTGCTGGGCAACATGAAGCTGGCCCCTTTCTGGCAGGGCTTTTTATACAGTTCCAATTACTCGCTGGGTTTTATTTTAATACAGGACACAGGTTCAACGCTTGCCACCAAGCAGCCCGCTTACACGGCCAATAATGTGGCCAGCTCATTTGATGTGCAAAAAGTGGGCGATAAACCAGACCTGCGTAATCTTGCCATCACCGTGGCGAAAGTAAGCCGTACGCAGCTGGCATCATTTGCAGGTAACCTGCTGGTTGTTTTCCCGCTTACCTACCTGCTGGCCATGTTGTTTTTTGAATTTACGGGCACTAAAATCGCCGAAGGTGCAACCGCACAAAAATTGCTCACAGATCAGCAACCCTTTCACAGTCTTGCTTTGCTGTATGCATGCTTTACAGGGTTCTTTCTTTTTGCGAGCGGACTGATCGCCGGTTACGTGGAGAATTATGTGGTATATGGAAAAATTGGTGACCGCCTCCGTATATCCTCTGCATTTAAAAGCACGTTTGGAGAAAAAAGAAGGTATAAACTGATTCATTATATAGAGAATAACCTTGGTTCACTGGTGGGTAATATCGCCCTGGGATTCTTCCTGGGAATGGCCGGTTTTTTTGGAAAGATATTTGGCATTCCTTTCGACATACGGCATATTACCATTTCAGCAGCCAATTCGGCGATTGGTTTTTTCGGACTTGATAACGGCGTATCATTAAAAGAAATGCTCTACACGCTGGCAGGTGTTTTCAGTATCGGTTTTTTGAACTTTGCGGTGAGCTTTGGACTTGCGTTTTATGTGGCTGTAAAAAGCCGTGGTATACATTTAAGGGATTATCCTGAGTTCCTGGGCATACTGGGCCGGTATATTAAAAAATACCCGAGGGATTTTATCAAGGCGCCGGTTACCCGTTCGGCCGAACAGTTGCAATAGCACTTTATCTCATGATCAAAATGGGCAGCTTTCCTGCACACATACAAGCCGGGTAAAAAATCCTTTAAATGCCTGAAAAATATTTTGTTTGAATTGATCGTGTCCCTTATCTTTGCCCTCCCAAAATAAAAGGGAGCTTAGCTCAGCTGGTTTAGAGCACCTGCCTTACAAGCAGGGGGTCACAGGTTCGATCCCTGTAGCTCCCACAGAAGCGGGAAAATTGACCTTAGCGTTGGTTTTCCCGCTTTCTTTTTC